>NZ_CAXWGY010000019.1:0-214983 GCF_964266735.1 Rhodoplanes sp. P11 | reverse complement strand
TCGGCCAGCAGGGCACGCTGACCCGCATCTGGGCCGCGCGCGGCACAAGGCCGCGCGCTCCACGCGACCAGCGCTACGATTGGGCCTATCTGTTCGGGGCGGTCTGTCCGGCTCGCGATTGCGGCGCCGCTCTCGTGCTGCCCAAGGCCGATGCCGAGACCATGACCCTGCATCTCGCCGAGATCGCCCGCACCGTGAGGCCCGGGTACCATGCCGTCGTCGTGCTCGACGGGGCCGGCTGGCACAAGACCGGCGGACGGCTCCGCGTCCCAGACAACATCAGCCTGCTCAAGCTGCCACCCTACTCACCAGAGCTCAATCCAGTCGAGAACGTCTGGCAGTTCCTGCGCGGCAACTGGCTCTCCAACCGTGTCTTCGACACCTACGACGACATCGTCGACGCCTGCTGTGACGCCTGGAACGCCCTCGCCGCCGAGCCGGGCCGCATCCGCTCGATCGCAACCAGAGCTTGGGCAGCGGTCAATCTCTGACGCCGTTGGTATGAGAGCCCGCCAAGCAAAAGGCCCGGGCTTTCGCCCGGGCCTTGCCCCATGCGGCGCCGCAAGACGCCGGTCCCCCATACCCGCCCCGTGCGGGAACTCGAGAAGCGACCGATCCGGCCCCGATGCGCGTTCATCCGGCGTCATCGTGGCCGGTGGCCGTGGCGCCGAAGCGCCCTTTCACCTCCATGATGCGAGTCGACGGTTAACGAGACGTTAAGGCCACGAAGAAATTTCGCGACGGCCGAGAAAGAGACGAGTCACCGTCACGGCGCCCCCTATTCGGCGGCGGCCGGCTCGGCGGACACCACGGTCCGCGGCGCTGCCAGCGTCACCACCGCGACCAGGCCGAGCACCGCGGCGAGAAACAGCGCCGTCACCCCGACCAGCCCGACCAGAACCAGATCGAAGCCGCCGCGCGCGTGCAGCACCGCGATCCCCGGCACCGCGACGGCGGCCGACGCGAACGACAGGAAGTAGCGCACCGCGTAGACGCGGCCACGCCAGGCATCGGCCGTGTAACGGGCGATCACCATGTCGCCCACCGTCACCTGCCCGTACAGCGCCGCCATCACCACCGCCAGGGCGGCCAGCAGGATCATGCCGCTCGCCTGCACGGCCCAGACGGCGCCGCCGAGCAGCAGCGCCACCACGGCGGCGAACAGGAGATGCGGCGCCACCCGCTCGGCGATGCGGCCGACCACCATCTGGGCCACCGCACCGCACAGGAACACCGCGGTGGCGAGCCCACCGACCGCAGCCAGCGCGACCCCTTCCCCCAGCCGCTCGTCGATGATCTTGGGCAGCGTCACCACGATCGTGTTGAACGTGAGCCCGCCGCAGAACGAGATGATCAGATAGAGGCCGAAGAACACCACCGCGGCGCGGCGCGGCAGCACGATGTCGGCGACCCGGGCGCGTCGTCCGGTCTCGTGGCGGTCGTCCGCGACCAGCGCCAGATAGGCGATGCCCAGCGCCAGGCTGATCAGCGCCGGCACCAGGAAGGCGCCGCGCCAGCCGAGCCACGAGGCCAGCACCGCGGTGACGCCGGAGGCGAGCGCGACGCCGAGATTGCCGCAGACGCCGTTGAAGGCGAGCGTGCGCCCGCGGGCGCCCGACACCTGGATCAGCATCGCCATGCCGACCGGGTGGTAGATCGCCGCGAACATGCCGACCAGGAACAGCGCCGTCGCCAGCATCGGCAGGCTCGGCGCCACCGCGCAGCCGGCGAGCGCGACGCCGGTGCCGACGAAGAACGCTGCCATGATGGCGCGGCGGCTGACGCGGTCGGCGAGCCAGCCGGCCGGCAGCGAGAACAGCCCGAACGCCACGAACATCGCGGTCGACAGCACGATCAGCTCGGAATAGGGCCGCCGATAGACGGCTTCGAGCCCGATCACCACGGTCGGGTAGATACCGAGCACGAAGTGATCGAGGCCGTGCGCGACGTTGAGGAAGCCGATCTGACGACGCTGCTGGATGGCATCGGGTTCCACCGCGGTGGCGGCCGGCGAGTCGTTCGGAGGCATGGTGCTTGTCCTGGCGAAGCCGGGCCTGGCGGGCGAGTCCGGGGGCGAGCGACGCCATGCTAGCACGCGCCTCGGCAAGTCCGCCGGCAGCCCGGTAGGGCCGGCGCGCAGGACAGACCGTGGCCGGACGTGTCGCGACGCGCAGCACCGGGCCAAACAACCGGGCTCGCGCATCTCCCGGATCTAGTCTGTCCGGGCGATGTCGCCAATCCGTCACGCCGACGTCCCTATCGACGGTTCGTGACAGGCTTTCCGTGTTTGTTCCCTTGGATCGAATGCGTGCCGCTCGGTAAAATCACAACCCTATGCGGCAGACTTGAGCACTTCGGTTTCCAGGGACTCGTCCATGAGCCGACTGGAAATCGGCGCGGTCGCTTCGGCGACCGCGCTGTGCCGCATTGCGCTGTTCGGCGCGGCACTGCTCGACGCCGCGCGGCGTCGCGCGGCGCCGCTTCGGGCCATGCTGGCCGCTGTCGCTCTCATGCTCGGCGTCGAGGCCACCTCTGCGACACCTCCGGCGCCGCCTCCGCCTGTCGGCCCACTGCCCCCCGACATCCTCGCCAGTCTCGAAGCCGAGCGTCTGCTCCTGTTCGGTGGCACCGATCTGTGGCGCGCCGGCGGCTTCCTACACGGCGGCTTCGCCTGGGCGCCGGAGGGCCTCGACCGCAACGGGCCGCTGCTGCGGCTGCTGGTCGGCACGGGTGTCTATCAATACCGCTCCGGGCGCCGGCTCGTCGTCGCCGGCCAGGTGCTCGGCGCCCTGACATCCGGCTGGGTGTTCCGGCGCGGCGCCTTCACGGCGGTCGTCCACGGCGGGCTCGACGTCCAGGATCATGCGACGCGGCCGCTCGATCCGGGCAATCCGCTCAGGGGCCTGCACATCGGCCTGCGCTTCGGTGTGGAGACGTGGTGGGAGCCGGCACCCGACATCATGGTGGCGGTCGCCGCCACCTGGTCGTCGATCGGCCAGGGCTTCGGGCTCCAGGCGGCCGCCGGCTGGCGCGTGCTCGAGCCCGTGTACGGCGGCTTCTATGTCGGCCCGGAGGTGCAGATCTACGGCGACGAGACCTATCGCCAGCTTCGCGCCGGGCTGCACCTCACGGCCTGGAAGCTCGGCCCGTACCAGTGGTCGGGCGGCGTCGGCTGGACGATGGACACCGACGACCGCAGCGGCCCCTATGTGCGCTTCGGAGTGCTGACCAAGATGTGAGGCGGACAGGCCGCCTCACGCTGACCGAGGCGAAGCCGGCGATGCGCCAGTACAGCGCGATCAGGATGGCGATCGGCGTCGCGATGGCGCACCACGCCCACACCGCCGGCACCACCGCGCGGGTCGCCCGCCCCTGCGCCGCGAAGCCGACGCCGCCGAACAGGCCGGCGAACAGCGCCCCGGCGGCGAGGTGGAGCGCGAAGGAGGTGCGCACCGGCTCCGGCACCGCGCCGGCGACCGGACCGGCCGGCGCGATCAGCGTGTCGAGCCGCGTCTCGGTCGCCCACTCGGCCATCACCAGCACCGCCATCGCGGCCGCTACCGGCACGGCGCCGAGCGCCGCCGGCGCCCGCCAGGCGATGCCGACCGTGAGGGCGGCGAGGAGCGTGAAGCCGAAGAGCGCCACGCCATCGTGGCCGCTCGCCATCACGAGAAGTCCGGCCGGCACCAGCACGGCGGCGAGCGCCACCGACGAGACCTCGTCGAGCGTGTCGGGGGTCGCCTCAGGCCCGAGCAGCAGGCCCGACACCGTGAAGGCCGCGGCGAGCCCGAACACCGCCACGAGGTAGACGGTGTGCGGCACCGCCGTTCCGACCGCCGCCTCGGCGATGCCGGGCAGCGCCCACAGCGTCGCGAACGCGATGGCGGTGAGCGCCAGCCAGCGCCACAGCCGCGCCCGCGCCAGCGCGAAGGCGGCGGCCGTCACCACGACGAGGTAGAGATACAGCGCCCAGAAGCTCGGCTCGTCGCTGGCGACCAGAACCGGCGTCACATAGGCACCGACGAGGCCGAGCCCGGCGAGCGCCGGCCCATGCAGCAGCGCCGCCGCCAGCGTCGCCAGCGCCACCGCGCCGAGCAGCACGAAAGCGAGCGGCGGCGGCAGGAAGCCGTACAGCGCGAAAGCGGCCCACACGGTCGCATAGGCCACCGTGGTGCCGGCGGCCGTCAGGGTGCTCGGGATGTGGGCGGTCGGCAGCGCCGCGGCGCCGACCCGGATCTCGTTGCGGCGGGTCCACTCGCCGGCCGCCACCAGGGCGGCGGCGAGTAGCGCCCCGAGGGCGACCCGCACGCCCGGCCCGATCAGCCCCTGCTCGATGGAGTAGCGCACCAAGAAGAGGCCACCGAGCGCCAGCGCCACGCCGCCGACCCAGACCACCCACTGGGTGCCGAAGCGCTCCTCAAAGCCACGCGGCGCGACCGGCGGGGGCGCGGTCGCCGCGTCCGCCGTGACGCCCGACGGCTCGGACATTGCCGGTCCGGAGATCGGCGGTGCGGAGATCGGCGGCACCGCGGTGGGCGGCGGCGGTGCAGCGGGGCTCGAGGCCGCCGTGTCGGCGGGAGCCTGCGGGACCACCGGCGCCGCCGCGATCTCCGGGCCGTCATCGGGGGACGGCTCGGTCGCGGGCGGCGCCTCGCCCCCCGGGCGGGATGCCCTGGCCAGCAGCACACGCAGCCGTTCGATCTCCGCCTCGATGCCGGTCAGCCGGTCCCGCAGGACGGCGACCTGGCGGCGCTCGCCGCGCAGCATGACGATGGCCACGAGCGCGGCCACAAACGCCAGGAACTCCATCTCGGCCCCCTCCTCGGATGGACCCGCGAATCGGCCGGCGCCCTCGCCGGGCCGTATTTGTCGGCGAACGCTCGACGATGTCGAGCGCCGACATCCGCCTCCTCGCCGACTGGGACCTCGCCGCCGCGCCCGAGCGCGTGTGGGAGGCGCTGATGCGCCCGGCCGAATGGCCGCAGTGGTGGCCGACCGTCACCCGCGCGGTGGTGCTCGCGCCGGGCGATGCGAGCGGCGTCGGCGCGCGCCTCGCCTTCGAATGGCGGACCGCCCTGCCGGTCCGCCTCGCCTTCGAGGTGCGGACCACGCGGGTGGAGCCGCTCGCGCTGATCGGCGGCGAGGCGTCCGGCGCCCTCACCGGCCGCGGCGCCTGGCTGATCCGGCCGACAGGGAGCGGAACGCGAGTGCGCTACGACTGGACCATGACGGTGTCGGCACCCGGAATGCGGCTCGCCGCCCCGCTGGCCCGCAAGGCGTTCGCCTGGAACCACGCGGCCGCGATGCGCCAGGGCCGCGACGGCCTGGCGCGCCGGCTCGGCTGCGCCTGAGGCGATCCGCGGTGTGGCCATCGGGCGGCCGGGCGTCATCCGCCGAACGGCCGGCTCGGCGTCAGGCAGCGCGGCGCGGTGTGGTCGGCCACGGCTCCGACGATGACGAGAAGCGCGGCCGCCACGTTCGTGTGGCCACGGTGACCGGCCACCCAGCCCGACCACGCCAGCCCGCCGAGGACCAGGACGATCCCGGCGGCGGTGAAGATTGCGCTTTCGAGCCTGGACATGGCGAGCCTGGGCGGAGGAACGAGGAGACCTGACGCCGATTGGTCGGCGCGGCCGGCACGCGCGTTCGATCCGCCCGCGCCGATGCGAGGCGCCGGGGCCGCGGTTCCGCCGTCGTGGTTACCAGGCTCCTGCGGTGGCGGCTGCCGGCGAAGACTCCCCGTCACAGGCCGGAGAAGAGCGAGCGCAGCGTCCGCCGGCGCGCGCGCCGCGGCGGAGACGGGTCCGCGCCTTCCGGTTGCGCGTCATGCGCCACGAAGCAGCCGCGCAGGCGGATGATGCTCCACACCAGCGGATTCCAGGCGAGCCAACCGCGCTCGGCCTCGTCGGCGACCACTCCGGAGCGCACCTCTGGCGGCGCGCCGAACACCTCGGGCATCGAACGCGACAGCGTCGCGTCCGCCAGGATGTCCCAGCGCGAGTGGCCGCCCATCATGGGGGAGCGCAGGCCATAGACGACGCGGCCGAGCCGCGATTCGCGGATCGCGAAGGCGCACATCGCGCACGGCTCCACCGTCGTGTAGAGCGTGCAGCCGGCCAGGCTGCGCCGCCCGAGCGCCCGGCGCGCCGTCGCCATGGCGACGATCTCGGCGTGGCGGGTGACGTCCTGCTCGCGCCGCACCGCATTGGTGGCCTCCGCCACCACCTCGTCGCCCCGCGCGATCACGCAGGCGAAGGGCAGCTCGCGCCAGCCCGCCGCCGCCCCGAGCGCGATCGCCCGGCGCATCATCCGCTCGTCGATCCCGTGCAGCCTCGCCGCATCCATCCCGTCGCCCACCCCCACCCGGCATAACACGGGAGCGGGCGATCGGACAAGTTGCCGGATCGGCGGAGAGGTAATTGGAACGGGCGGCGGGCGCGTGTCCGGCCGCCTCTTCGTCGCTCACTGGCCGCGGGCGGCCTCGAACACCGCCCGGCACTCGGGGCTCAGCCGCCCGATGCGAGCCGCCAGGCAGGCCGTGATGGCGCGCACGTTCGGAATCTCGCCGGCGCACAGGCGGAACACGTCCGGCCGGCAGGCCCGCTGCTGGGCCGGCGTGCCGCGATACTCACCCTGCGCGGCCGCACTGCCGGCGGCCCCGAAGAGCCCGAGAGCCAGCCCGAGCACGAGACCCATACCGCGACCGCGCATGCTGCTCGCCATGCCGCATCCTCCCTCGGGTGCCGGCCCCGCTCCACGCCGCCGCGGAGGCCGTTCGTGCGGTTCGTGTCGGCCGCCGCGACGCGGGTTCGACCTGGCGAGGCGGTCCAGCCGATCCCGGCCCACTCCACACCCGTCCCGCGCAAGGTCGCGCCAGTTCGCGCCGGTAGACAAAAGTCGGAGACCCAGCTAGGTAATTGTACCGACGCCGTCGATCGGCGGTTCAGGACCGGCCCTGATGCTCGCGGGCGAAGCCGCGATCGTGGCCGGAGCCTCGAACCCAAAAGCCGCAAGGACGCTCGAACGTCCAATTCGTCACACCCGGAGGAGACGCATGACGACCCAGGCCGAGACCATCGCCCGCCGCGCCACCACGCATCGCTGGTGCCCGGACGCCGACACCCGCGACAGCATCGTGGCGCGCCGCAATGCGCTGGCCGGCCTGTGGGCCGGGCGCCTGATGCAGCTTCCGGACGACCAGCTCACGCTCTATGCTGCCGAGGTGCACGCCTCCGGCACCGTCGACGGCAGCGAGGCCATCCTCCAGAAGCTCTGGTACGACCTCAACCGCGCCGGCGTGCCGATGTCGCGCACCGACATCGGCGCCAAGATGGGCGAGCTGCACCGCGACGCCATCGGCCAGCTCAGCGCCACCGACTGACCCCGACGCAGCATCGGCGCAGCATCGACGTGACGCCGCGAGACGACGGCGCGTCGGTCGCAGCGTGAATTCACGCAGCGTGGATGCGGACGTGATCCGGCGCGGCGGCGACGACGTAAGGTCCGACGGACAGCACGGCGTCGCGCGCTCCGCGGCTCGCGGAGCCTTCATCGCGGCGCGCCGTATCGCACGCAGCCGGACGCCGCCATGACGCTCCATCGCCCCTCTCCTCGCCCCGGCCCGTCGACCATGGCTCCAGACTGGATCACGCCGGCCCGCCTCGATCGTCGCGCCGTGCTGGCCGGTGCCGCCGCGGCGCTCGCCTGGACCGGCTCGTCGCATGCCGCTGAGACCAGCCGTGCCAATGCCTGGGTCCACGGGTTCGCGCAGGCGGGCGGCGGCGAGATCCGGCTGATGAGCCACGCCGGCAAGCCGATGCTGATCGTCAACACCGCGTCGCTGTGCGGATACACGCCCCAATATGCCGGGCTCGAACAGCTCTGGCGCACCTATGGGCCGCGCGGGCTGCTCGTGCTCGCGGTGCCGTCCGACGACTTCGGCGGCCAGGAGCCGGGCGACCAGGCGAGCATCGATCACACCACGCATCGCTACGGCGTCAGTTTCCCGGTCACCGTGAAGTCGGTGGTGCGTGGCCCGCAGGCGCATCCGTTCTATCGCTGGGCCGCGCTCGAGCGTCCGCTCGATACGCCGCGTTGGAACTTCCACAAGTATCTGATCGACCGTGACGGCCGCATCGCCGGGGCGTTCGCGTCCGCGATCGAGCCGACCGACACGCGCATCGCGGCGGCCATCGCGACGATGCTGACAGGATGAGAATGCCGATCCGGCGATGATGCTGATGGCCTCGCGGCTGGAGCCTCCGCATCTGGTCCGGCTCTCCACTTGTATCTTTGCATATAAAGCTCTGTGGAGCGCGGCGATGCAGCGCTGTGCGGTTCGACAACCGTCGTCGTCTCCCGTTCGCTGAACGGCGCCGCATCGTGATGCGACCCGCAATGCGGCGCCGCATGGCGTGTGCGGTGCATCCATTCGACGGCGCAAACAAGAAATTCACTGCGACGACCGCGACCGCTTGACAAAACACGACATTGGCGCGACCATCTCATCGTCAGCTTCGAGACGGACTTGGTTGATCCACTGATCCGACGGTCCGACGAAGCAGACACTCCGGCCGGACGCGCTTCCGCCGAACCTTCGGCGACACGCAGATCCGGCGTCGAGAGCGGGAGGTGAAATGCCACCGGGCTCGCAAGGCCGCGACGATCGCCTTGGTCTTCGTTGGGACTTTGGCGTAGCGGCTGAACCCACAACGGATAAGGTCGGAAGCGGTCTCATCGGGCCGCATCAGTGAGGCAAGGCCCAACCTCGACCGCTTCCGCCTTTGTCTATCTTCCTCGATATGATCAGCTGAGCTTGGCTCGCTAAATTCTGCTCGTGTGAACGTTGTCAATTGAACAATGTCATGTGAGTTCGAGCCGTGCTCAACCGAGTTTGTGTGAACGCTCCTGCTCTGCAGCGAGCGTTTTTTTGTTGTTGAAGCGGCGGAGCAGCTTGCTCGCCACCGTGACGCCGCCTGCTGGTGCCGCTCGTTCGTCACGGACACCCTGTCGCTGGCGCCGCTCGCTCGTCACCAAGGCGCCGCCCGGCGCGGCTGATCTCATATGAGATCCGGCTGATCAACGCGGCGGTCATTCCGGAAGCCGCGAAGCGACTGTCCGACTCCAGCCGAGAGTTCGACGTTTGCCTCTGGATGAAGTGTGCCGCTGGCTTCCGGGTCTGCGGCGGAGCCTGTGCCCGGACGGCGCGAAGCGCCGATCCGGGTGCCACGCCCCGGAACGACCGCCGACTGATCACCCGGAAAGAGTACGATGCCGACGGCAGCACTCTCGGATTGCATCCTCCGCCATGGTCGGGCTCGTCCCGGCCATCCACGTCTTGGTTGCTGCTCGGCTTGCGGTCGTGGAGACCCGGCACGAGGCATGTGCTCGAGCCGGCCGAAGGCCGGACCCGAGTGCCGGGCATAACGAGTCGGCATCGGCGGCCATCGCTCTCATCCTGTTTCCGGGCATCGGTTCGGCGCCATTCCGGGGCGCGGCAAAGCTGCGAAAGCGGAATCCCGCGGCACGCGACATCCAGCCGCAAACGTCGAACTCTCGGCTGGAGTTCGGCCAGCCGCTTCACCTGCGCCGGCCCCATAGCGGTATGGTCGTGATCCCCCGAGCCTCCATCGTCTGCGGCAGTGCCCGGCACCGCTCGACAGCAGACCGGGTCCGTCCTATTCGTGGCGTGCATCGACCATGCCGACGTGGCCGTCGAGGCATCACCGAACGCGATGCGTCGCCGAACACGAGGCGTCGCCCTGCGTTGACCCAACGGCGCAGACAGGGGCCGAGCCGCCATGAAGACCATTCTCGTCCCGACCGAACCCAACGACGCCATGCGGTCGACGCTGGCGACCGCCCTCACGGTGGCCCGCACCTTCGGCAGCTATCTCGAAGGATTTGCGGTCCGCGTCTCGGTGCCGACCGTGGTGGCCATGGACGTCGCGCCGTCCGCCTCGCTCGCCTTCTTCGAGGAGGAGAACGCCGAGGCGGCCCGCCAGGCCCGCGAGCTGTTCGAGACCGCGATGCGGGCCGAGGCGGTGCCGACCGCCCCCTCTGGCGCGGAGCCCGGGCCGAGCGCCGCCCCCGCCTGGGGCTGGCTCGACGACGCCCCGGAGGGCGACAATTTCGTCGGACATCTCGGCCGCATCTTCGACCTGATCGTGATGGGCCGCCCGAGCAACGATCCGCGCGGGCCGCATATGAGCACCTTCGAGGCTGCCCTGTTCGAGAGCGGCCGCCCGGTGCTGCTGGCCCCGCCGAAGGCGTCCGCCACGGTCGGCCGCCATGTCCTGATCGCCTGGAACTGCTCGACCGAGCAGGCCCGCGCCACCGCCTCGGCGATGCCGTTCCTGGCCCGCGCCGAGCGCGTCACCATCCTGACGGTCGAGGGCGCCGTGGTGCCCGGGCCGTCGGCCGAGCAGCTCGCCGGCAATCTCGCCCGCCACGGCATCAAGGCGACGCTGATCAACACCCAGGGCGGCGACAACCGCACCGCCGGCCCGACCATCCTGGAGCATGCCGCACGGCTCGGCTGCGATCTCATCGTCAAGGGCGCCTACACCCAGAGCCGGCTGCGTCAGATGATCTTCGGCGGCACCACCCGCCACATCCTCACCCACGCCGAGATCCCGGTGCTCACCACCCACTGACGCCCAGCGCACCGAGGGCCGGGCCGCCCGGTCTCCCCACGGGCTCACCGCCAGCGGCGGTGCAGCCACAGCCACTGCTCGGGATGCTGGCGCACCCAGTCCTCGATCAGGCCGGTGATCATCTGCATGGTGGCGTCGACGTCGATCTTGCCGTCGGGATCGCGGGGCGGCGGCAGCGGCCCGACCAGCTCGAAGCGGAAGCGCGCGTCCGGCAGCCGCACCACCCGGGCGCCGTAGATCGGGCACTCGAACAGGCGGGCGAAGCGGCCGAGCATCGGGTTGACCTTGCAGGTCCGCCCGAAGAACGTGACGTCGACGCCGCGCGCATAGTGCTGGTCGACCAGCATGCCGACCAGCCGCCCCTGCCGCAGCGCCTCGCGAATGCGCAGCGGCGTGTCGGGCCCGGCCGCGATCACCATGCTGCCGCCCGCCTGGCGGGCCCGGATCATCTCGCGGACGAACGGCCCGATGCGCGGCGCCCGGAACACCACCGCGATCTCGCGCCCGATGGTGCCGGCGCCGAGCGGCACCACCTCCCAGTTGGCGAGATGGCCGGTGAACATCAGGGCCGGCCGCGGATCGTCGCGCAGCCGCAGCATCGCGGCGCGGGTGGCCGCGTCGACCTCGATGCGGCCGGGGCGCGGGTCGCGCCAGTCGTAATCCCACAGCCGGTCGAGATGCGCCGACTCGGCGAACAGGCGGCCGAAATTGTCCCACATGCCGGCGAGCGTGTGCTCGCGCATCTCCGCCGACATCTCGGGAAACACCATGGCGAGCTGCTCGCGAGCGACACGATGGCCCTTGAGCCGTGGCCCGACGAGCCGCACCAGCCGGCCGGCGAGCGCCGCGGTGCGAGCGAGATCGAGGCGGCGCAGCAGCCGCAGCACGCCGACCCCGACGAGCCCGATCGCGGTCTCGACGCGGGCCAGCACGCTCCGGTGCTCGCGCCGCTCCAGCCCCGGCCGGGCGGCGTCGAGGCGCGCCATCAGGGCGTGGACGAAGGGAAAGTAGGTCGCCGAGCGGTCCTCGGCGGCGAACAGCCCGACCCGGTGGCCGGCCGAGAGCTTGACCCGGCCGCCGCCGCGCCGGTGCAGCACGCAAGCCCAGTAGGCCGCCGACGACCCCGGAAGTCGCTCCTGGAAGATCTCGACCGCGACCACATCGGCGAAGGCGAGCAGCCGCGCCCGGCCGCGGTCGCGCCAGGCGAGCCCGTCGGGCGCCAGGCTGAAGAGCTTTTCGGCGGTGAACGGATGGGCGCGGTAGGTGTAGGTCGGGTCGGTCATGCTCGATCGGTGGTGCCCCGCCCGCGGTGGGCGGCGCCCGACTTCTAGAGCATTTTCCGGCGAAGTGGACTCCGGTTCGCCGTCGAAAATGCGATCAGATAAGGACTTTTGGAGCGGGGCCGATCCCGTTGGATCGGATACCGCTCGGAAGGGAATTTCGATCCGATCGAGTCGGAATTCGCTCCGGTCGGCTGTCGAAAGCGCCGCCTTGGAGTCGCAAGCCGCAAGATGTCCGTCCGGCCTCGGCCCGGCTCTCGGCCGGATCACCGCGCCGGACGAGATAGTCTCGGCGATCGCCGGCTCACGACGTCCGCTCGGACTCTCGCGCCGAGCGCAGCAGCGCGCGGCACGCCTCCAGCGCATCGAGCACGGTGGCGAGGCGCGCCCGGTCGGCGGCCGAGAGCCCCCGCGGCGGCACCGGCACGGCGGCGGCCCGCTCGCTCACGGCCGGCACCTCGCGGACGGGCGGCGGGGTGCGCTCCGCCACCGGGGCGCGGACGGCGGGCTCGCTCGCCGGGGCAGCCTCGCGAGGCGCCGTGATGTCGTGTGGCGCGGCGCCGAGGGGTGCCGCCTCGCGCTTCGGCGGCGGGTGTGATCCGAGCGCCGGAGTCGCGTGCGGGGTTGCGCCCGCCGCCCCGAAGGACGGCTCGCGCCGGCCATAGGGATCGACCGATGGATCGACCGATTCGTCACGCCCCGCTTCGCCATGCTCCCCTTCGGCCGCCTTCGCGACCGGCGATGCCTGCGGCGGCATCTCCCCGGCCACGGCCTCGTCGAAGGCCGCCGCCGCATCGGCCACATCCGCGGCGTCCGGCTCGATCTCGGCCTCGCTCTCGGTGCCGTCGAGCTCCGGCTTGCGCTCCGGCTGCGGCGCGCCCTCCTGCCACACCGTCTGGACGAAGCGCCCCCCCTGCTCGCGCAGGATGCGCTGCACGCCGCGGATGGTGTAGCCCTCGCCATAGAGGAGATGGCGAATGCCGCGCAGCAGGTCGACGTCGTCGGGCCGGTAGTAGCGGCGGCCGCCGCCGCGCTTCATCGGCCGCACCTGCGGAAAGCGGCTCTCCCAGAAGCGCAGCACATGCTGCGGCAGGTCGAGCTCGTCGGCGACCTCGCTGATGGTGCGGAACGCTTCCGGCGCCTTGTTCACGGCCGCCCCCTCGGGTCCGTCATTTCCGGTCCGTCATCTCGGGTCCGTCATTTCCGGTCCGTACGCGCCGGGTGGGGCACGATCCGCCCTCGCCGTCACGCGCGCCGGCACACCCCGAGACGGCCGTGGCACGCCGTCAGGCGCCGGCCCCGTCCGTGCCGGCGGTGGCGGGCGCGCCGGTCGCGGCATCGCCACCCGAGTCGGCGTTGATGCGCTGCTTGAGAATGGCCGACGGCTTGAACACCATCACGCGCCGCGGCGAGATCGGCACTTCCTTGCCGGTCTTCGGGTTGCGGCCGATCCGCTGGCCTTTCTTGCGGACCACGAACGACCCGAACGAGGAGAGCTTCACGGTCTCGCCCCGCTCCAGGCAATCGGTGATCTCCTTGAGCACCAGCTCGACCAGCGCGGCCGATTCGGTGCGGGAGAGTCCCAAGCGTTGATAGACGGCCTCGCACAAGTCCGCCCGAGTGACTGTCTTCGCGCTCATCGTGGCCCCAGCGCCTGCCCAGCGACTTTGATATCCCTCTGAATTTACAACGATATGAGCTTCGCCCTCCGGGGTCAACCGGGGCTGTGCGATGCGGCGGGAAGATTTGAACAGGCGCCGTCGGGCTCGCGGGCGCCGGTCACCAGCGGATCAGCGCGGCGCCCCAGGTGAAGCCGCCGCCCATCGCCTCGACCATCACCAGGTCGCCCGGCTTGATCCGGCCGTCGGCGACGGCATGGTCGAGCGCCAGTGGAATCGAGGCCGCCGAGGTGTTGCCGTGCAGCGCCACGGTGGACACGATCTTCTCGGGGCCGATGCCGAGCTTGTGGGCGGAGGCGTCGATGATGCGCTGGTTGGCCTGATGCGGCACGAACCAGTCGATGTCGGCCGCGGTGGTGCCGGTCGCCGCCAACACGTCCTCGACGGCGCCGCACATCATCCCGACCGCGTGCCGGAACACCTCGCGGCCCTCCATGCGGAGGAAGCCGACCGTGCGGGTCGCCGACGGGCCGCCGTCGACATAGAGCTTGTCCTTGTGGCGACCGTCGGAGCGCAGCCGCGCCGCCAGCACGCCGCGGTCGGCCAGCGTTCCGGATTGCGGCGTCGCCTCCAGCACCACGGCGCCGGCACCGTCGCCGAAGATCACGCAGGTGGTGCGGTCGGTCCAGTCGAGAATGCGCGAGAAGGTTTCCGAGCCGATCACCAGGGCGCGGGAGAAGCCGCCGGTGCGCAGCATCGAATCGGTGGTGGCCAATGCGAACACGAAGCCGGAGCAGACCGCCTGCATGTCGAAGGCGGCCCCCTGGGTGATGCCGAGCTTCGCCTGCACGGTCACGGCGCTCGCCGGGAAGGTATGGTCCGGGGTGGCGGTCGCCAGCACGATGAGATCGATCGCCTGCGGCTCCAGGCCGGCGGCGTCGAGGGCGCGGCGAGCGGCCGCGACGGCGAGGTCGGAGGTCAGCTCCCCGTCGGCCGCAATGTGGCGCTCGCGGATGCCGGTGCGCTGGACGATCCAATCGTCGCTGGTGTCCACCATGCCGGCCAACTCGGCATTGGTGAGCGTGCGCGCCGGCAGGTAGCCGCCGCAGCCGCGGACGATCGAACGGATGATGCTCACGACGCCACCTCTCCGGCCACCGGAGCGGGGGCCGCCTGCCCGAGGGTCCGGCGGATCTTCGCCATCAGCTCGTAGCGGGCCATGTCGTAGCCGAGATCGACGGCCGCCGCGAAGCCTTCCGCGTCGGTGCCGCCGTGGCTCTTGATCACCACGCCGTTGAGTCCGAGGAACACACCGCCGTTGACCTTGCGCGGGTCCATCTTGTCCTTCAGGGTCTTGAACGCCTGTCGCGCGAACAGATAGCCGATTTTCGCCATCCAGGTTCGGCCCATGGCGCTGCGCAGGTATGCGGCGAGCTGCTTGGCGGTGCCCTCGGCGGTCTTCAGGGCGATGTTGCCGGTGAAGCCCTCGGTCACCACCACGTCGACGGTGCCGCGGCCGATGTCGTCGCCCTCGACGAAGCCGCGGAAGTCCATGTGGCTGCACGCCAGGGTGCGCAGCACCTGGCTGGCCTCGCGAATCTCCTCCAGCCCCTTGACCTCCTCGACCCCCACATTGAGCAGCCCGACGGTCGGCCGCTCCAGGTCGAACACCACGCTGGCCATGGCGCTGCCCATCACGGCGAGCTGGACCAGGTGCTGGACGTCCGCCCCGATCGAGGCGCCGACGTCGAGCACGATCGATTCGCCCCGCAGGGTCGGCCACAGGCAGGCGATCGCCGGCCGCGACACCCCCGGCATGGTGCGCAGGTGGAACTTGGACATCGCCATCAGGGCGCCGGTGTTGCCGGCCGAGACGGTGACGTCCGCCTCGCCCTTCTTCACCGCATCGATGGCGAGCCACATGGACGAGCGCCAGCGGCCATGGCGCAGCGCCTGGCTGGGCTTCTCGTCCATCTTGACGGTGACCTCGGTGTGGACGAGCCGCGAGGCCGCCGCGAGCGCCGGCCGGCTCTCCAGCAGTGGCCGAACCACGGCCTCGTCACCGAACACGATGAAACTGGTGTCGGGATGCCGGGAGAGAGACAAGTCGGCACCGGCGATCACCACCGCGGCCCCGTTGTCCCCCCCCATGGCGTCCAGCGCGATGCGAACCTTCTCAGACATGAACCGACGTTGGCGGCGGCGCGCAAACTGCGCCATTGACCGGCCGACGCGGACCAGTCGCTGGGTTGAAGAGGCCGCGACAATACCGCGTCCGCGTCGCGTGACAATCGCTTAATTCACCGATGCGGGTCCGGAAAACTCCGCTGCGCGGGGTCATTCCCCGCCGGAGGCACCGCGATCCTTGAGGGCCGCCAGCGCCGCGAAGGGTCCCGGCTCCGGCGCCCCGTCGGCGGGCGGATCGAACACCGCCCCGGGCTTGCGGGGATAGGGATCGAGGCCGAGCAGCAGGAACTCGGTCGCCACCGCGCCGAGATCGACCGTCCCGCCGACGAGCGGCTCGGGCGGCTCGGCCGCCTCCGGGTCGCGCGGCGGCCCCGCCTCCTCGACCGGCGCGTCTGGGCTGAACACGAGATCGACCGCCTCGGCGATCTCGCTCTCCATCGGCTCCAGCGTCACCACGCAGGTCTGCCCGGCCGTCGCCGTCACGGTGCCGACGACACGCAGGCCGCGGCCCTGCCGGGTCAGCTCGAAATCGGCCGTGAGCCGCGGCAGGCCGGTCAGGCCACCGAGCCGCGCGATCGCCTCGCGGGCCGGCGCGTCGGCCGACAGATGCAGGGTGAGCCCCTCCTCCGGCACGTCGTCCAGCTTGACCGGGACGCTCCACGGACGATCCGGCTTGCCCATGGCGATACTCCTTCCCAACCGATCAGCAGCCCCGCCACAGACGGCCGGTGCGACTCGGGCGCCCCCGATATGGGGGCCCCGGTCTCCATATGCCACGATCGCGCCATAGAGGGCGACAAAGGTGCGGCCGCCGGCGAGAGCAGCGACGGGTCGCGGGGGCGGCACGTCGATTCCATCTGGCGGTTGCGTTCGACGCGGTTGCGTGGGATGCCCTGCCACGCTACGGCCTGCCACGCTACGGCCTGCCGAAGGGGGACCACCGACGTGCATCAGACCACCAGCCAGCCATCCGGTCGCCGCCCGCGTCGGGCCATCGGCGCCGTTCTGGCGCTCGGCCTCTTGCTCGGCGGTTGCATCACCCAGACCTATCAGCGCGGCTACATCGTGCCGGAGGGCGCGCTCGAGCAGATCCCGCTCGGCGCCTCGCAGGAGCAGGTGCTGATCGTGCTCGGCACCCCGTCGACGGTCGCGACCGTCTCGGGCGAGGTGTTCTACTACATCTCTCAGCGCGCCGAGCAGACCTCGTTCCTGCCTCAGAAGGAGGTCGACCGCCGCGTCATCGCGGTCTACTTCGACAAGTCCCGCAAGGTCGAGCGGCTCGCCAATTACGGCATCAAGGACGGCCGCATCTTCGACTTCGTCAGCCGCACCACCCCGACCGCCGGCAGCGAGCTCAACTATCTGAGCTACATGTTCAAGGCCCTGAAGTGGTGGTGAGCGGGACGCGGCGTCCGCCGTACTGACCGCCCCGCCCCCTTCCCGACCTGCCCCTCCCACCTGCGTGAGCCCCGTCCGCGTGGACCCGCCCGCTCACCCCTGCGGCAGTGCGATTCGCCTCGGACGGACGAGACGGCACGAAAAAGCCCCGCGGATCGCTCCGCGGGGCTTCGTCGTTCCAGCGCCGGGCGAACGGCTCAGACGAGATCCGGCTGATCAATTTGGTGGTCATTCCGGAAGCCGCGAAGCGGCGATCCGGAATCCAGCCGAGAGCGTCGAGCGTGCCGCTGGGTTCCGGGTTCGCGGCTTCGCCGCGCCCCGGAACGACAACTGATCACCCGAAGGCAGACTCACTGATGGGCGAGGATCGCCAGCAACAGCAGCGCCACGATGTTGGTGATCTTGATCATCGGGTTCACGGCCGGGCCGGCCGTGTCCTTGTAGGGGTCACCGACGGTGTCGCCGGTCACCGACGCCTTGTGGGCCTCGGACCCCTTGCCGCCGTAATGGCCGTCCTCGATGTACTTCTTGGCGTTGTCCCAGGCGCCGCCACCCGAGGTCATCGAGATGGCGACGAACAGGCCGGTGACGATGACGCCGAGCAGCATGGCGCCGACCGCCGAGAAGGCCGCCGACTTGCCGGCCGCACCACCGCCCGCGATGAAGTAGATGATGAAGTAGCCGACCACCGGCGACAGCACCGGCAGCAGCGACGGGATCACCATCTCCTTGATGGCGGCCTTGGTGAGCAGGTCGACGGCGCGGCCGTAGTCGGGCTTCTCGGTGCCCTTCATGATGCCGGGGCGCTCGTGGAACTGGCGACGCACCTCCTCGACGATGGACTGGGCGGCACGGCCGACCGCCATCATGCCCATGGCGCCGAACAGATACGGCAGCAGGCCGCCGAACAGGAGGCCGACCACCACGTACGGATTGGTCAGCGCGAAGTCGAGCTTCACGCCGGCGAAGTACGGGTGCTGCGCCGAGTTGGTGATGAAGTGCTTCAGGTCCTCGTTATAGGCCGAGAACAGCACCAGGGCGCCGAGGCCGGCGGAGCCGATCGCGTAGCCCTTGGTCACCGCCTTGGTGGTGTTGCCGACCGCGTCGAGCGCGTCGGTGGAGTGGCGGACCTCCTTGGGCAGACCGGCCATCTCGGCGATGCCGCCGGCGTTGTCGGTCACCGGGCCGAAGGCGTCGAGGGCGACCACGAAGCCGGCCAGCGCCAGCATGGTGGTGACGCCCACCGCGATGCCGAACAGGCCGGCGAGCCCGTAGGTCACCAGGATGCCGGCGATGATCACGATGGTGGGCAGCGCCGTCGACTCGAGCGAGACGGCGAGGCCCTGGATGATGTTGGTGCCGTGGCCGGTGACCGACGACTTGGCGATCATCTGCACCGGGCGGAAGTTGGTGCCGGTGTAGTACTCGGTGATCCACACGATCAGGCCGGTGACGGCGAGACCGGCGACGCCGCAGGCATAGAGATGCCAGCCCGAGTAGCCGACGCCCGGCAGCGGGCCGAAGCCGATCAGCAGGCCGACCACGCCGGCGATGCCGACCAGCGACAGCACCGCGGTGGCGATGAAGCCCTTATAGAGCGCCCCCATGATCGACTGGCTGGGGCCGAGCTTGACGAAGAAGGTGCCGATCACCGAGGTGATGATGCACAGGCCGCCGATGCCGAGCGGCAGCAGCATCATCGGCCACAGCAGCTCGCTGCCGGCGAAGAAGATCGCCGCCAGCACCATGGTGGCGACGGTGGTCACCGCATAGGTCTCGAACAAGTCGGCCGCCATGCCGGCGCAGTCGCCGACATTGTCGCCCACGTTGTCGGCGATGGTGGCCGGGTTGCGCGGATCATCCTCCGGGATGCCGGCCTCGACCTTGCCGACCATGTCGCCACCGACGTCGGCGCCCTTGGTGAAGATGCCGCCGCCGAGACGGGCGAAGATGGAGATCAGCGAGGCGCCGAAGCCGAGCGCCACCAGGGCGTCGATCACCACGCGGTCGTTGGCCTTCAGGCCCAGCGTGCCGGTGAGGAAGCCGAAATAGACGGTGACGCCGAGCAGCGCCAGGCCGGCCACCAGCAGGCCCGTGATGGCGCCCGCCTTGAAGGCCATGTCGAGGCCGCCGGCGAGCGACGAGATCGCCGCCTGGGCGGTGCGCACATTGGCCCGCACCGAGACGTTCATGCCGATGAAGCCGGCCGCGCCCGAGAGCACCGCACCGATGGCGAAGCCGACCGCGACGAGCCAGCCGAGGAATACGCCGAGCAGAAGGAAAATGACGACGCCGACGAGGCTGATATACGTGTACTGCCGCTTCAGATAGGCCTGGGCGCCTTCTCGCACGGCAGCGGAAATCTCTTGCATCCGCGCCGTCCCGGCATCGGCGGCCATGACGGACCGTACCGCCCAGACGGCGTAAACAATCGAAAACGCCCCGCAAAGGACGATTACCCACAAAGCTGTCATCGATGACCCTCGATTGTGCGCTGGCAGCGAGCCCCCGGGAGGGGCGTAAGACGCGACCGGCACGCCCCTGCGCCGGCCGTCCGCAATTCCGCGCGGCGGACATTGCCAAAAAGCCTTTTGCGACGCAATCGAAAGAACCGGCCGCGCGAGCCTCGCCGCAACCGGCCGACGATGTTTCGCAGGTCAGGACGGCGGCGCGGCCCGACGCCGTCCCGCCAGCGCCACCCAGCCGAGCAGCGCCACGGTGGCGAGGACCGCGCCCAGCACGACCTCGACCACCAGGGGCCAGCCGTGCCGGGCCAGCATCTGGCCCGACGCGAAGGAGCCGATCGCCATCGCGCCGAACACGAAGAAGTCGTTGACGGCCTGCACCTTGTTGCGCTCCGCCGGGGTGTGGCAGGCAGTCACCAGGGCGGTGGCGCCGACGAAGGCGAAGTTCCAACCGATCCCGAGCAGGATCAGCGCGACCCAGAAATGGGCGAGCGACACGCCGGCCCAGCCGACCGCCCCGGCCGCCGCCGTCAGGGCGAGCCCGGCGGCGATCACCCGGGCACTGCCGAACCGGGCGATCAGGCTGCCGGTGACGAAGCTCGGTGCGTACATCGCCATGACGTGCCACTGGAGACCGAGCGCCGCGTCGGTCACCGAATGATTGCAGGCGACCATGGCGACCGGCGCCGCCGTCATCATCAGGTTCATGGTGGCGTAGCTGGCCAGCCCGCAGATCACCGCCATGATCAGCCGCGGCTGGCGGAAGATCACCGGCAGCGGCCGGGCCGGCGGGCCGCCGCTCCGCCCGGCGGCGGCCGCGGCGGGCGGTGGAAAGCGCACCAGGAGCAGCACGCCGGCGGCCACGACCGCCACCACGGCCTGCGCCAGATAGCCGGCCGCGAACGTGTAATGCGGCATCAGATCCTTGGTGGCGATGACGAGCTGCGGCCCGAACACGCCGGCCATCACGCCGCCCGCCAGCACCCACGACACCGCCTTCGGCCGGAACGCCTCGCTCGCCGTGTCGGCCGCCGCGAAGCGATAGGACTGGTGGGCCGAGCCATAGAGCCCGCCCGCGAAAGTGCCGGCACAGAACAGCGGAAACCACGCGAAGACGACGGCGGTGGCACAGAGAAGACCGGCCGCGAAGCCGAGCAGCGTGCCGATCTCGAAGGCGACGAGCCGTCCGAACCGCCGCGCGATGTAGCCGACCGGCAGGGTCCCGGCCCACAGGCCGAGCACGAAGGTGGACACCGGCACGGTGGCGAGCCCCGGGTCCGGCGCCAGCATGGTGCCGACCAGCCCGGCGGTGCCGAACACCACGGTGGTGTTGGCGCCGGCCAGCGCCTGGGCGACGGCGAGCACCACGGCGTTGCGACGCGCCAGGCGGTCGTCGATCCCGGCTTGCGGCTCGGTGGCGATGGCGGACATGGAATTCCTCGGCGGCGGGGCCGGCACACTAGTGTGCTTCGTGCCGGGAGGCCACCATCGCCCCCCGTCCGTCTCGGGATGAGGAAATCGCCACCCGAGCCGCGCGAGCGTCGCAGGTGTGAGTGCAGTGCGCACAGGAATTGTGCCCGAATCGCGCAGACAAGCTTGCGAAATGCGCAAATTGCGCATTTAATGTGACGAGCGGGTGACATCCGCGCGGTCAACTTGCCCGAATTCGCACATTCCGATCATCGAGAAAGGGACCTTCCGTGATCCAAGTGCCCATCAAGCGCAGCATCGAACGTGTCCCCGGCGGCATGATGATCGTGCCGCTCCTGCTCGGCGCCGTGATCGCGACGCTGGCACCCAACACGCCCAAGTTCTTCGGCTCGTTCACCGGCGCCCTGTTCACCGGCGCCCTGACCATCCTGGCGGTCTTCTACGTCTGCATGGGCGCCAGCATCGACTTCAAGGCCACCCCCTACATCCTCAAGAAGGGCGGCACGCTGTTCGCCGTGAAGATCGGCATGGGCATCGTGGCCGGCGTGGTGTTCGGCCGGCTGATCGGCGAGGCGCCGATCGAGGCCGGGATGTTCGCGGGCCTGTCGACGCTCGCCATCGTGGCGGCCTTCAACGACACCAATGGCGGGCTCTACATGGCCCTGATGGGCCAGTACGGAAAGCCGCGCGACGTCGGCGCCTACACCATCATGTCGCTGGAATCCGGACCATTTCTCACGATGGTGACGCTCGGCGTGGCGGGCCTCGCGGCGTTCCCGTGGCAGACCCTGGTGGGCGGCATCCTGCCCCTCGTGGTCGGCATGATCATCGGCAATCTCGACCGCGAGATGCGCGACTTCCTCGCCAAGGCGGTGCCGGTGATGATCCCGTTCTTCGCCTTCGCGCTCGGCGCCGGCCTCGATCTGACCAAGGTGTGGCAAGCCGGCCTGCTCGGCCTCGGCCTCGGCGTCGCGGTGGTGATCGTCACCGGCATCCCGCTGTTCTTCGCCGACCGGCTGACCGGCGGGACGGGCGTCGCCGGCGTGGCGGCGGCCTCGACCGCCGGCAACGCGGCGGCGGTGCCGGCCATCATCGCGGCCTCCAACCCGATCTATGCGGACGCCGCCAAGACGGCGACCATCCTGGTGGCCGCCTGCGTGGTGGTGACGGCGATCCTGGTGCCGTTCGCGACCGCCTGGACCGCCCGGGTGTTCGGCGCCCCCGCCGACCTGCCGGACGACGACGCGGCCGAGCCGGCCGCGCCGGCGCCGGCCGCGAGCCCTGCTCCGCCCGCCTCCAAGGGGGCGTGACGTGACCCCCTGGCTGGTCCTCGCCGACGATCTCACCGGCGCCGCCGACTGTGCCATCGCGTTCGCGCGGCGGGGCGCCGAGACCGTGGTGACCTGGGGCGACGGCGACGCCGGCGCCGCCCCGGTGCTCGCCGTCGATGCCGACAGCCGCCGGCTGTCGGCATCGGCAGCGGCGGAACGCCAGTGCGCCGTGCTGGCGGCCCGCCGCCGGCCCGGCCAGCACCTCTACAAGAAGATCGACTCGACCCTGCGTGGCCAGCCGGCCGCCGAGACGGCGGCCCTGCTGGCGGCGCTGCGGCGGGACGGGTCGCCGCGGCTCGCTCTGGTGGCCCCCGCTTTCCCGGCCACCGGGCGCACCACCGAGGGCGGCCGTGTGCTGGTCGGCGGCGCGCCGCTGGAGCAGACCCCGCTGTGGGCGCGCGACCACACCTATCCGACCGGCCGCCTGCCCGATGTGCTGGCGGCCGCGACGCTGCGCAGCGGCGTCGTGCCTCTCGACCAGGTCAGGCGAGGCGCCGGCCCCGTCCGCGGCATCGTCACGGCGGCGCTCGCCGAGAATTGCGATGCGATCGTCTGCGACGCCGCCACCGAGGACGACTTGCGGCTGATCGCCGAGGCGACGCTGCCGCTCGCCGACCGGCTGCTGTTCGTCGGCACCGGCGGCCTCGCGGCCGCCCTCGCCCGCCTGGCGCTGCCGGACGCCATTCCGGCCGCGCCGGTGCCGCCGACGCGCGGGTCGGTCCTGACGGTCGTCGGCAGCGTCGCCGAGGTGTCCCGCGCCGCCGCTGCCCATCTCGTCGAGACCGGCCGGGTGCACGCCGTCACGGTGGCCGAATCGGTGCTGCGCGGCACCGCCGATCCCGGCTTGGCGCAAGCGCTGGCGGGCCGCATCGAGGCGGCGATCGATCAGGGCGACGTGTTGGTGACCACCGAGTACGGCGCCGGCAGCGATCTCGGCCACGGTGGCGAGGTCGCCCAGCGACTCGCCGCCCTGGTGGCCCCGGCGGCCCGCAAGGCCGGCGGCCTCGTCGCCACCGGCGGCGACACCGTGTGTGCGCTCCTCGCCCAGATCGGCGTCACCGGCATCCGTCTGGCCGACGAGGTCGAGCCCGGCGTGCCGCTCGGCGTCACCGTCGGGGCGGTGGCGCTGCCGATCGCCACCAAGGCGGGCGGCTTCGGCAGCGACGCGACGCTGGCGCGCTGCCTCGATCGCCTCCACCAGACGTCCGCAGAGCAGAAGGGCTGAGCGCATGCCGACCCCCGTCATTGCCGTCACCATGGGCGACCCGTCGGGGATCGGCCCGGAGATCATCGTCAAGGCGCTGGCCCGCCCGGACGTCCACGCGCTGTGCCGCCCGGTGGTGATCGGCGACGCCGCGCGCCTGCGCGAGGCCGCCGCGATCGTCGGCGCCACCGTGACGGTGCGGCCGGTCGCGCGGCCGGCCGACGGCCTCGGCGCTGCCGGCACCATCGACTGCATCGACCTGAAGACGGTGCCGTCCGGCCATCCGTTCGGCGTCATGTCGGCGGTGTCGGGCGAGGCCGCCTACCGCGCCATCGCCAAGGCGGCCGAGCTGTGCCGCACCGGCGAGACCGATGCCATCTGCACGGCGCCGCTCAACAAGGAGGCGCTGCACGCCGCCGGCCACAAGTTCCCCGGCCACACCGAGCTGCTCGCCCATCTCACCGGCACCCCCGAGGTGTCGATGATGCTGGTCGGGCCGCGCCTCCGCGTGATCCACGTCACCACCCATATCGGGCTCGTCGACGCGGTGGCGAAGATCGAGCCGGGGTTGGTGGAGCGCACCATCGCGCGCGGCCGCGCCACGCTGGTCGCCGCTGGGCTCGGCGAGCCCCGCATCGGGGTCTGCGCCATCAATCCGCATGCCGGCGAGAACGGCCTGTTCGGCCACGGCGAGGAGGCCACCAAGATCGATCCGGCGGTCGCCACCTGCCGGGCGCGCGGCTGGTCGGTGGAAGGCCCCCTGCCCGGCGACACGCTGTTCTTCCGCGCCTATCGGGGCGACTTCGATCTCGTCGTCGCCATGTACCACGACCAGGGCCACATCCCGATCAAGGTGATGGGGCTCGAAGCGGGCGTGAACATCACGGTCGGCTTGCCTGTGATCCGCACTTCGGTGGATCATGGTACCGCCTTCGACATCGCGGGCCGCGGCATCGCCGACGAGGGCAGCATGGTCGAGGCGCTGCGCCAGGCCGCCGAGCTCGCGGTCCGCCGCTGAGGGGGACCGTGACGGCCGGCCGGCGGCAGCGCTCGCAACGGTGGCGTCCGCGGCGGACAGGCCCGCGGTGGCGGGAGTGCGAGAGATGCGGCGACGACGCGAGCGCGAGCAGCAGATCCTCGATCTGATCCAGTCCGGCGAGTCCGATGTGGACGCACTCGCCGGGCGCCTCGACGTGTCCCCCTCCACCATCCGGCGCGACCTGCAACGGCTGTCCGACTCCGGCGCCGTCATGCGCACCTATGGGGGCGCGGTGCTGTCGCGGCCGGCCGCCGAGGCGACGCTGTCGAGCCGCGAGCACATCAACCTCCAGGCCAAGCAGGCGATCGCCGCGATGGCGGCAACGCTGGTGGCCGACGGCGACCGTGTGCTGCTCGACGTCGGCTCGACCGTCGAGGCGCTCGGCCTGCGGATCAAGGATCGCCGGCTCGCCGTCGTCACCAACAACCTGGCGCTGGTGCCGGTGTTCGCCCAGTCGGAGACGATCGAGCTGACCCTTCTCGGCGGCAACGTGCGGCCGATCAGCATGGGCACCTTCGGGCCGCTCGCCGAGCTGGCGATCCGCCGCCTCACCGTCGACAAGCTGTTTCTCGGCGCCGATGGCGTCGTCGCCGGCCGCGGCCTGTGCGAGGCGACGCCCGAGCAGGTGGCGCTCAAGGAGCGGATGGTCGAGCAGGCGTCCGAGGTCTATCTCCTCGCCGACGCCTCCAAGCTCGGCAACGCGCATCAGCCGGCGTGGCTGCCGCTCAACCGGCCGTGGACGCTGGTCACCGACGTGGGCGCGACGGCCGAGCAGCTCCGCCCGTTCCGCGCCCTGCCCGGCGTCACCGTGATGGTGGCCGACGGCGACGGACTTGCCGCCTGATCCCGGTCAGAAATGGCTGAAGCTCGCCCGGTCGAGGGCGAGCGCGGAGCCGTCCGGCCCGAGCACCCGCGGCGGACCGCGGCCCTCCAGGATCTCACCGATCTCGGTCACCGGCACACCGGCGGCGGCGGCCGCCGCCGCGAACGACGCCAGCCGGTCCGGCGCGACCGCGGCCACGATCTCGTAGTCGTCGCCGCCGGACAGCACGGTGGCGAGCAGCTCCGGTGCCGCCGCCAGCACCCGCCGGGCCGGCGCCGACAGCGGCAGCCGTGCGGTCTCGATCACCGCGGAGGCACCCGAGGCGGCGCACAGCTTGGCGAGATCGCCGGCGAGCCCGTCCGACACGTCCATGGCGGCGGACGCATGGGTGCGCACCGCCTCGGCGAGCGCGGTGCGGGGCTGCGGCACCAGATAGCGGCCGACCAGATGGTCGCGCGCCGCGGCGTCGAGACCGAAGTCGCCGGCCGCGACCCGCTCACCGCGCATCAGCAGCCCGAGCGCCGCGTCCCCGATGCTGCCGGAGACGACGACGCGGTCGCCCGGCCGCGCCCCGGCGCGGCGAACGAGCGTGCCGGACGGCACGGCGCCCAGCATCGTCACCGAGATCATCACCGGGCCGGGCGACGCCACCGTGTCGCCGCCGAGCAGCGGGCAGCCATAGGCCGCCGCGTCCTCGCCGAGCGCCCGGGCGAAGGGCGCCAGCCAGCGGTCGCCGACCGCCGCCTCGCCACGCCCGCGCGGCAGCGCCAGCGACAAGAGGAAGCCGAGCGGCCGCGCCCCCTTGGCGGCGAGATCCGACAGGTTGATGCGCAACGCCTTGCGAGCCACCGTCTCGGGCGGATCGTCGGCGAAGAAGTGCATGCCCGCCACGATGGCGTCGGTTTCGAGCACCAGGTCGCAGCCGGCCGGCGGCGTCAGCACGGCGACGTCGTCGGCGAGCCCGAGCGCCCCCGGGTGGGTGGCCAGCGGCGCGAAGTAGGCGGCGATCAGCCGGTCCTCGCCGGAGCCTTCGGTATCGCACGTCGTCATGCCCCGGTCCCCGATTCGTCTGCCCGGGAGCGACCCTAGCGCACCCGGTCCCGCGGCGTCAGGACCACGCCCGCCCCCAGCGGGCCGCATGGCCGGCGCGCCGCCGGCACAGGGGACGCCGACGCTTCCGCAATTGACAGGCGCCCGAGTGAACCACCTAGTTACTCCGACGGTCACTGCGGCGAGCGGCGGCCCACGGCTTTTGGGAGCGCCCTCCCGCGTCCGGCCATCCGGCCGACCGTTCAGGGAGGATTCGACGTGCGACGATTTCTGATCACGGTCGCAGCGGCACTCGCCGTCGTCGCGACCACCACGGCGGCCCCGGCCGATACGAGCTGGCCGCAGCCCGGACGCACCGTCAAGATCATCGTGCCGTGGCCGGCCGGCGCCGCCAACGACGCGCTCGGTCGCCTGATCGCCCAGAAGATCCAGGAGCGCTTCGGCGCCTCCACCGTGGTCGAGAACCGCACCGGCGGCTCCGGCCTGATCGGCACCACGGCGGTGCTGCGCGCCGAGCCGGACGGCTACACGCTGCTCGCCAGCGCCTTCAACACCGCCGTGATGCCCATGGTGGTGAAGGGCGCGACCTTCGACCCGGAAGCCGATCTGGAGATGGTCGGCCGCACCGCGGTGGCGCCGCTGGTGCTGGTGATGTCGACCACAAGGCCGCCGAAGAGCCTGCCGGAGCTGATCACCGCCGCCAAGGCCGATCCGCGCCAATATCTGTTCGCCATCTCGTCGCTCGGATCGGCCGGACACCTCGCCACCATCGCGTTCGCGCACCGCACCGGCATCCCGTTCGAGATGGTGCCGTACCGCGGCACTGCGCCGGCCCTGACCGACACCATGGGGGGCAGCGTCCAGCTGCTGATCGAGCCGACCTTCGCGCTGCTGCCCGCCGCCAACCAGGGCACCCACATCCGGGCGCTGGCCATCGCCACCAAGCAGCGCTCGCCGATCGCTCCCGACCTGCCCACCATGGCGGAAGGCGGGCTCGCCGGCTTCGAGTACAATTCGTGGTACGGCATCTGGGCCCCGAAGGGCACGCCGCGCGCCATCCAGGACAAGCTCAACGGCCTGATCCAGGAGACGATGCGCGACCCCGAGGTGATCGCCAAGCTGCGCACCACGATGCTGGAGCCGGTGGCCGAGAGCATCGAGGACTCGCGCAAGTTCGTCGCCAGCGAGATCGTGCGAGCACGCGAGCTGCTCCAGTCGATCGGCTTCAAGCCCGAGTGAGCCCATGCGCCACGCGGTGGTGACCGGCGCGAGCGCCGGCATCGGTGCCGCCATCGTCCGCCGGCTGCTCGCCGACGGCTGGCGGGTGACCGGCCTCGACCGGGCCGACGCGACCATCGCGGCAGCGGGCTTCACCGCCATCACGGCCGATCTCGCCGATCCGGGCGAGCGGGCCGCCGCGCTCGATCGGCTCGCCAACGTGACCGCTCTCGTGCATGCCGCCGGGGTGATGCGGGGGGCGCCGCTCGGCGCCCTCGATGCCGCCGCCGGCACGCTGCTGTGGCGCATCCATGTGGATGCGGCAACCGCTCTCGCCGACCGGCTGGTGCCCCGCATGGAAGCGGGGGGCCGCGTCGTGCTGATCGGCAGCCGTGCCGCGCGCGGCGCCGCGCAGCGGAGCCAGTACGCCGCCACCAAGGCGGCGCTGGTCGGGCTGGCACGGTCGTGGGCCAAGGAGGTCGCGGCGCACGGCATCACCGTCAACGTCGTCGCCCCGGCGGCGACCGACACCGGCATGCTGAGCGATCCGGCCCGCGCCGACCTGCCGCCGCAGACGCCGCCCTTCGGCCGCCTGATCCGGCCCGAGGAGGTCGCAGCGCTCGTCGCCTTCCTTTTGTCCGAAGACGCGGCGGCCATCACCGGGCAGGAGATCGCGATCTGCGGCGGCGCCTCGCTGTGAGGCTGTTCCGCCGCACCGCTCACGCCGCGTCGGCGGCATAGCCCGGCGGCGGCGGATCGTTCGGCCGCTCGACGGAGCCGCAGGGCGCCACCTCGACGCGATTCCGGCCGCGCTCCTTGGCGCGATAGAGCGCCTGATCGGCCTGACGCAGCATCCCGGTGACATCGATGCGCCGGTCCTCGGTGAGCGCGAGACCGACACTGACGGTGCCGTAGATCGGGTGACCCTCCACCGAGCCCGCCTCCTCGGCGAAGCGGGCGCGCAGCTCTTCGGCCAAGAGCAGCGCCCGCTCGCGGCCGATGTCGTACAGCACCGCCGCGAACTCCTCGCCGCCGAGCCGGCCGAACACGTCGCCGGGCCGCACCGTGCGCCCCATCGTGTCGGCGAACACCCGCAGCACCGCATCGCCGACCGCATGCCCGAAGCGATCGTTGATCGACTTGAACTTGTCGAGATCGGCGAGAAGCACGGCGATCCGCCGCGGCTCCGTCGCCTGGCGCTGCTCCACCTCGTCGGCAGCCGCCACGAAGCCGCGCCGGTTGGCGATGCCGGTGAGCTGATCGATCATGGCGGCGGTCTTGTGCCGGTGCTCGGTGCGCTCCTTGGCCATGGCCAGCAGGATGAAGGCGATCGAGATCGAGAACAGCAACGCCTCGGACGACAGTACCGTCAGCCACACGCTGCCGAACACCTCGTTGGTCGGCGACCACGGCAGCATCGCGCTGAGCGGCGTGCGCAGCAGGAACAAGGCGCCGTGGGCGAACAGCAGGAAGGTGGCCGGCAGCCGCGACACCAGCGGCTCGGCCCGCCCGCGCCAGAATTCGGCGGCCGTCGCCCAGGTGTAACCCGCGATGATGGCGGCGCTGACCAGGGCGCGCAGCTCCATCCGGTCGAGCGTGATGGCCGAATGGGTTCCGACCAGCCACAGCGCCGCCCCCGCGATGATCGCCAGCGGCAGCGGCCGGCGGCCGTCGAACACCCGGGCGCCCGTCCAGGTCACCGCGAAGGAGGTCAGCAGGATCGCGTTAGCGAGATCGATGGTGACGATATCGGGCCACGTCCCGTACAGGCCGAACAGCGTGATCGAGCCGGCTCGCAGCAGATGCGCCGACCCCCACCAGGCGACCGCCCGGATCGCGGTGTTCTGCACCCACGCGAACAGCAGCAGCAGGCCGAGGATCGCCTCGACATAGACCGTGACCTGAAACAGGGTATTGACGTCGACGTTCATGGGCACGGGGTCCCGGAAGGTGCGGCCGCAATCCGGCGCGTCCTCCATCATGCCGGCGGGCGCCCCAACAACTGATGAAGGCTAGCTCCGACTCGAACGCCGGGGTCCGCGACGGTGAAGACACCGTTAACCTCCCGCCGCACGCTGACGGATGTCCCGAGCGGCATACCGCCGCTGGCTGCGCCGCCGCGTCCGGGATGGTATCGGGGCGGCCGAGAGTGACCGGCCCGCCCAACCGCAACCGGCCAACCGCCATCGCCGGGCCCGCCACGTCCCATCCCGAAAGGCCCACGCCATGACTGCGCCCTCGCCTGCCCCGATCCTGGTCTGGTTCCGCGACGACCTGCGCGTGTCCGACCATCCGGCACTCGCGGCCGCGGCGACCTCCGGCCGGCCGGTGGTGGTGCTCTATGTGCTCGACGACGACAGTCCCGGGCTACGCCCGCTCGGGGCCGCCTCGCGCTGGTGGCTCGCCGGCTCGCTGCGGGCGCTCGCCGCCGCCCTGGCGGAGCGCGGCGTCGATCTCGTGCGGCGCCGCGGCCCGGCGGTGCGGGTGGTCGAGGCCGTGGTGGCGGAGACCGGCGCCGCCGAGGTGGTGTGGAACCGCCGGCACGATCCCGCCACCGACGCGGTCGACCGCGCGGTGGCGGCCGCGCTGGCACGACGCGGCGTCGGCGTGCGGAGCTTCCTCGCCTCGCTCCTCGTCGACCCGGCGGAGGCGCGCACCAAGGGCGGCACGCCGTTCTCGGTGTTCACGCCGTTCCTGCGCCATCTCCTCGCACGTCCGGCGCCGCGGGCGCCGCTGCCCGCCCCCGGCCCGCTGCGCGGCGTTGGGGGGCTCGCCTCCGAGCCGCTGGAGAGCTGGGGGCTGGAGCCCAAGGCGCCCGACTGGGCGGCCGGCTTCCGGGCGCTGTGGACGCCCGGCGAGGCCGGCGCGCAAGCCCGGCTCGCCGCGTTCCTGGACAACGGCCTCGCCGGTTATGCGACGCTGCGCGACCGCCCCGACCGGCCGGCGACGTCGCGGCTCTCGCCGCATCTGCGCTTCGGCGAGATCAGCCCGTTCCAGGTCTGGGCCGCCGCGTCGCTCGCCCGCGAGGCGCCGCGCGGCGCCCGACCGAGCGGCGCGGACATCGACAAGTTCCTGGCCGAAGTGGCGTGGCGCGAGTTCTCGTACCACCTGCTGGCCCACCACCCGGAGCTCGCGACGCGCAGCTTCCAGCCGCGCTTCGACGCCTTCCCGTGGCGTGACGACCCCGCGGGCTTGCGCGCCTGGCAGCGCGGCGAGACCGGCTACCCGATCGTCGACGCCGGCATGCGCGAGCTGTGGCGCACCGGCTGGATGCACAACCGCGTCCGCATGGTGGTCGCCTCGTTCCTGGTCAAGCACCTGCTGATCGACTGGCGCGAAGGCGAACGCTGGTTCTGGGACACGCTGGTCGATGCCGATCCGGCCAACAATCCGGCGAGCTGGCAGTGGGTGGCGGGCTCCGGCGCCGACGCGGCGCCCTATTTCCGCATCTTCAATCCGGTGCTCCAGGGAGAAAAGTTCGATCCCGACGGCGCCTATGTGAAGGAGAACATTCCGGCGCTCGCCGACGTGCCGGCGAGCCTGATCCACAAGCCGTTCACCGCACCGCCGCTGCTGCTGCGCCAGGCCGGGGTGACGCTCGGCGAGACCTATCCGCATCCGCTCGTCGATCACGCGAAGGCCCGCGCGCGGGCGCTCGACGCGCTCGCGACCATCAAGGCGACGGAGCGCTGACGCGGTGCGATCCGTCGCGGCCGGGCGGCTTGTTCGGGCGCGCCGCGCCCGATAGGCTCGTCCTCTCACATCGACGGGACGGATCATGCAGGTTCACGACGGCATCGTGGCGGCGATCGGCAACACGCCGCTGATCAAGCTCAGGCGCGCCTCCGAGGCGACCGGCTGCACCATCCTGGGCAAGGCCGAGTTCATGAATCCGGGCCAGTCCGTGAAGGACCGCGCGGCGCTGTTCATCATCGAGGACGCGGTGGCGCGCGGCGACCTGAAGCCCGGCGGCGTCATCGTCGAAGGCACCGCCGGCAACACCGGCATCGGCCTCACCATGGTGGCGCGCGCCCTAGGCTTCCGCACCGTGATCGTGATTCCGGAGACGCAGAGCCAGGAGAAGAAGGACACGCTTCGCGCCTACGGGGCCGAGCTCGTCGAGGTGCCGGCGGTGCCCTATGCCAACCCGAACAACTACGTGAAGGTGTCGGGCCGGCTCGCCGCCGAGCTGGCCGAGCGCGAGCCGAACGGCGCCGTGTGGGCCAACCAGTTCGACAACACGGCGAACCGCAACGGCCACATCCGCACCACCGGCCCGGAGATCTGGGAGCAGACCGGCGGCCGCATCGACGGCTTCGTCAGCGCGGTCGGCACCGGCGGCACGCTGGCCGGCATCGCCATGGCGCTCAAGGCGCGCCGCAAGGACATCACCATCGCGCTCGCCGATCCGCCCGGCGCCGCGCTCTACAGCTTCTACACCACCGGCGTGCTGAAGGCGGAGGGCTCGTCCATCACCGAAGGCATCGGCCAGGGCCGCATCACCAAGAATCTCGACGGCGCGCCGATCGACGTCGCCTTCCAGATTCCGGACGGCGAGGCGGTCGGCATGGTGTTCGACCTGATCGCCCACGAGGGCCTGTGCCTCGGCGGCTCCTCGGGCGTCAACGTCGCCGGCGCCATCCGGCTGGCGCGCGAACTCGGGCCGGGCAAGACCATCGTGACGATCCTGTGCGACTACGGCACGCGCTACCAGTCACGGCTGTTCAACCCGGAGTTCCTGCGCTCCAAGAACCTGCCGGTGCCGGAATGGCTGATCCGGCCGCCGCGCCAGGACATCCCCTTCGCCCATGCCTGAACCAAGCAAGTGAACGAGGCGAGTGAGCGAGCCGGTCGCGCGACGATGCGGGCCGGCCTCGCGGCCGCCTCACTTGATGAAGTGATAGATGTTGTTGAGGCCGATCAGGCCGACCACGATCAGATAGATGGCGACCACATAGTTCAGCAGCCGCGGCATGATCAGGATCAGCACGCCGGCGACGAGCGCGACGAGCGGCGAGATGTGGGCGGCCGTGAGGGTCATGGGGCTCTCTCCTGGTGGGACGGCAGGCGGTGCCGCGTTCCGACAACGCGATACCGCCGTGCCGGTTCATTCGCTCCGCCAGAAATCGCCGACGGCACCAGGGCACGGGACAGACCGCCGGCGCCGGCCCGTCTCGACGGCCGCGCCGAACGGCGCTACCACCAGACATCCACCGACCGGAGCGAGCGAGCCTGCCGATGTCGACCGAGCCGACGACCAGCGTGCCGATGCCGACCGACTGCCTCTTCCGTGACGACGCTTATCGGCGCGACTGCACCGCGACCGTGGTGGCGATCCGACCCGACGGCGGCATCGTGGTCGACCGCACGGTGTTCTACGCCGCCTCGGGGGGCCAGCCGGGCGACCGCGGCACGCTGACCACGGCGGAGGGCATCACCATCCCGATCGAGACCGCCGTCTACACCGACCCGCTCAAGACCGAGATCGCCCATCTTCCGGTGAAGCCCGATGGCGACGCCGTGGCGGCGCCCGTCGTAATGCTCGCGCCCGGCGACACGGTGCGGCTCGCGATCGACTGGGAGCTGCGGCATGGCCGCATGCGCATCCATACGGCGCTGCATCTCCTGTCCGCCGTGCTGCCTTATGCCGTCACCGGCGGCTCGGTCGGCGACCAGGACGGCCGGCTCGACTTCGACATCCCGGATGCCGGGCTCGACAAGGACGCCATCACCGAGAAGCTCGCCGGCATGATCGCTCAGGATGCCGCGGTGACGAGCCGCTGGATCACCGACGAGGAACTCGCCGCCAACCCGGGGCTGGTGAAGACTATGTCGGTGAAGCCGCCGATGGGCACCGGGCGGGTGCGGCTGATCGAGATCGCCGGCCTCGATCTCCAGCCCTGCGGCGGCACCCATGTGGCGCGGACCGCCGAGATCGGCGCCGTGCGGGTCACCCAGATCGAGAAGAAGGGCAAGATCAACCGCCGCGTCCGCATCGCGTTCGCCTGAACGGCGCGCCGGCTCGCCGGTGCGCCGCGGCGCTCTCGTTCCTCGTCCACAGCGAAAGCCAACCACCATGACGGCTCCGTCCGTTGCGTCCTCCGCCTCCCCGTTCGTCTCCACCGCCTGGCTCGCCGAAAGGCTCGGCGCGGCCGACATCGTGGTGCTCGACGCCTCGTACTACCTGCCCACGCAGAAGCGCGATGCCGACGCCGAGTACCGGGCCGGCCACATCCCGGGAGCGCTGCGCTTCGACATCGATGCGGTCGCCGACAAGACCACGGCGCTGCCCCACATGATGCCGAGCGCCGCCGCGTTCGCCGCCGCGGTCGGCGCCATGGGCATCTCCGAGCGCGACACCGTCGTGGTCTATGACGGGCTCGGCCTGTTCTCGGCGCCGCGGGTGTGGTGGACGTTCCGGCTGTTCGGCGCCCGCGCGGTGTTCGTGCTGGAGGGCGGCCTGCCGCGCTGGGTGGCGGAGGGCCGGCCGCTGGAGACCGGCACGGCGACGCGAGCGCCGACGACCTTCGCGGTCCGCACGCCGCCCGACGTGATCGCCGACGTCGCCCGGGTGCAGCGGACCCTCGCCGAGGGCAGCGCCCAGGTGGTGGATGCGCGCGCCGCCGACCGCTTCCGCGGCGAGGCGCCGGAGCCGCGCCCCGGCCTGCCCTCCGGCCATATCCCGGGCTCGCTCAACGTGCCGCACGCCACGTTGGTGCGCGACGGAACGCTGAAGCCGGCCGACGAGCTCGCCGCCGCGTTCGCGGCGGGTGGGGTCGATCTCGACAGGCCGGTGCTGACCTCGTGCGGCTCGGGCGTCTCGGCCGCGGTGCTGTGGCTGGCGCTGCACACACTCGGCCGCGAGCCGGTCGCCCTCTACGACGGCTCGTGGACCGAATGGGCCGGCCGCGGCGACTTGCCGATCGCGACTGGCGCGGAGTGATCGATACGAGATCCGGCTGTTCCATTCGGCGGTCATTCCGGAAGCCGCTGTCCGGAATCCAGCCGAGAGCGCCGAGTTTGCCGTTGGATTCCGGACTCGCCGCGGAGCCTGCGCCCGGACGACGCGAAGCGCCGATCCGGGTGCGACGCCCCGGGATGACGGCGCACCGATGACCCGGACACATTAGGAAGCCTCGTGTCCCGCACGCGACGCGACGCGCCAGCGTTGCGCCCGCAGATGCGGGACCTATCACGCCGGACTCATGGTCTCCGACACGAAGGATTTGGGTCCCGGATCAGCGGTGCTGCACCGTGACGCCAAGCGCCACGCTGCATCGCATCCGGGACACGGGGCCGAGACCGCCAAAGCCCCTCGAGCGAAATCCGATCCAACTGGATCGGTTTCCGCTCTGGACGTTCTCGCGTAATCGCATTTTCAACGGCGAACCGGAGTCCACTTCGCCGGAAAATGCTCTACCCGAGAATCTGCCCGAGGAACGTCCTGGTCCGCTCGTGACGCGGATTGGTGAAGAACTCGGCCGGCGTGTTGATCTCGACGATCTGGCCCTCGTCCATGAACACCACGCGGTCGGCCACCTGGCGGGCGAAGCCCATCTCGTGAGTGACGCACAGCATGGTCATGCCGGTCTCGGCGAGCGACACCATGGTGTCGAGCACCTCCTTGACCATCTCGGGATCGAGCGCCGAGGTCGGCTCGTCGAACATCATGATCTTCGGCGCCATGCAGAGCGAGCGGGCAATGGCGACGCGCTGCTGCTGGCCGCCGGAGAGCTGCGCCGGATACTTGTGGGCCTGCTCCGGGATGCGCACGCGGGCGAGATACCGCATGGCGATCTCCTCGGCCTCCTTGCGCGGCATCTTGCGGACATGGATCGGCGCCAGCGTGCAATTCTCCAGCACGGTCAGGTGCGGGAACAGGTTGAACTGCTGGAACACCATGCCGACCTCGCGGCGCACCTCGTCGATGCGCTTGAGGTCGTCGGTGACGCTGACGCCGTCGACCACGATCGAGCCGCGCTGGAACGGCTCCAGCGCGTTGATGCAGCGGATCAGCGTCGACTTGCCGGAGCCGGACGGCCCGCAGATGACGATGCGCTCGCCGCGCGCCACCTCGAGGTTCACGTCGGCCAGCACCTGGAACTCGCCGTACCACTTGTAGAGGCCGCTGATCAGCACGGCCGGCCCGTCGGCGGTGGTCGCCGGGGTGTCGCGCGCGATCGTCTCGGCGGTCGAGCTCATGGTGGCACTCCTAACGGCGATCGCCGGCGGCCAGCCGCCGCTCGATCCCGGTCGCGTAGCGCGACATGAAATGGCAGGCGACGAAGTAGAAGATCGCCGCGAAGGCATAGCCGGTGGTGCTGGTCACCGGCGTCGCCCAGTTGGGATCGACGCGAGCGATCTCGATGGTGCGCAGGAAGTCGAAGATGCCGACGAAGAACACCAGCGTCGTGTCCTTGAACAGGGCAATGGTGTTGTTGACGATGTTCGGGATGGTGACGCGCAGCGCCTGCGGCAGCACCACCAGGCCGAGCATGCGCCAGTAGCCGAGGCCCAGCGCGTTCGCCGCCTCGTACTGCCCCTTGGGGATCGACTGGAGGCCGGCCCGCACCACCTCGGCCATGTAGGCGGACGCGAAGATCGCGATGCCGACCAGCGCCCGCAGCAGCTTGTCGGGCGACCAGGCGGGCGGCACGAACAGCGGCAGCATCACGCTCGCCATGAACAGCACCGTGATCAGCGGCACGCCGCGCACCAGCTCGATGAAGCCGATCGAGAACAGCCGCACCGCCGGCATCGTCGAGCGCCGCCCGAGCGCCAGCAGGATGCCGGCCGGCAGCGACACCACGATGCCGACCGACGCCACCACCAGCGTCACCAGCAGGCCGCCCCACGAGGCGGTGTCCACCGTCGGCAGCCCGATGGCCGGAAAGCCGCTGAGCAGCACGAAGGACACCACCGGCAGCACCAGGAAGAAGAAGGCGGCGCCGAGGCCGCGCCGCGGCGCATCGAGCCACAGCAGCCAGGCGGTGCCAAAGGCGAGCAGCGCGAAGAACACGTCGACCCGCCATCGCTCGGCCATCGGATATGGGCCGTAGATGAAGAACGAGAACCAGGTGCGCACGAAGGCCCAGCAGGCGCCCGGATCGGGATTGGCGACGCTCGGCAGGCAGGCGTCGCGGCTCGCCCCCATCCACACCGCATCGATAAACAGGAAGCGCACCAGCGGCGGCACCGTCCACACGAATAGCAGCACCACCAGGAGCGTCAGCAGCCCGTTGAACGGCGTCGGGAACAGATTGGTGCGGACCCAGTGCAGCGGCCCACCCGGCAGCGGCGGCCGCGGCACCCGCGGGGCCGGCGTGGTGCGCACGAAGGCGACGCTCTTGTGGGCCGGCATGGCGAGATCGGTCATGGCGCCCTCACCGCTCCGTCGGGGTGATCCAGGCGTTGTAGCCGTTCATCAGCGCCGAGGTGGCGAGGCTGATGGTGAGATACACCGCCATGGTGATGACCACGACTTCGATCGCCTGGCCGGTGTTGTTGAGCACCGTGCCGGTGAAGATCTGCACGAGGTCCGGGTAACCGATCGCGACCGCCAGCGACGAGTTCTTGGTGAGGTTCAGGTACTGGTTGGTGAGCGGCGGCACGATCACCCGCATGGCCTGGGGCACGATGACGAGCCGCAGCGTGGCGCCGCGGCGCAGGCCGAGCGCATGGGCCGCCTCGGTCTGCCCCTTCGGCACCGCCATCAGGCCGGCCCGCACCGCCTCGGCGATGAAGGCGGCCGTGTAGATCGACAGGCCGAGCAGCAGCGCCACGAACTCCGGCAGCACCTCGAGGCCACCCCGGATGTTGAAGCGCCCCATCTCGGGGACCGTGAAGGAGACCGTCGAGCCGGCCACCAAAGCGGCGACGAGCGGCGGCGTGACGATCAGCAGCAGCGTGACGACGACGCGCGGCGCACCGCGCCCGAGCGCCCCGAGCCGCTCGCGCACGAGGCCGAACGCGACGGCGGCGGCGAGACCGCCGAGCAGCGCGGCGAGCACTGGCCCGCCGGCCGTCACCTGCGGGTCGGGCAGGAACAGGCCGCGGTTGTTGAGGAAGCCGCCGCCCGGCACCGCGATGCTGCCGCGAATGTCGGGCAACGCCTTGAGCACGGCGTTGTACCAGAACAGCAGTTGGAGCAGCAGCGGGATGTTGCGGATCAGCTCGACGAACCAGCCGGCCAGCTTGGCCACCAGGTAGTTCTGCGACAGCCGGGCGATGCCGACCGTGAAGCCGAGCACGGTGGCGAGCACGATGCCGAGCCCGGCCACCAGCAGCGTGTTGAGCAGCCCGACCCAGAAGGCCCGCCCATAGGTCGACGCCTGCGCCGAGTAGGCGATCAGCGTCTGGCTGATGTCGAAGCCGGCGGTGACATTCCAGAACCCGAAGCCCGACGCGATCTTGGCACGCGCCAGGTTCTCGGTGACGTTGACGATGGCGAACCAGGCGAGTGCGGCGACCGCCAGGCACAGCAGCACCTGCCACAGCAGGCTGCGCACCCGGGGCCGCCGCCACAGCGGCACGGTGGGGGCCGCGGAGCCGGCGCGGGACATTGCGGGGTCTCCGTCGGCCGGCCCGGATCAGCGCACCGGCGGGGCGTAGTGAAGCCCGCCCTTGGTCCACAGAGCGTTCTGGCCGCGGCTGATCTTCAGCGGCGTGTTCTGCCCGATGGTGCGCTCGAACACCTCGCCGTAGTTGCCGACCAGCTTGACGATCCGCACCACCCAGTCCTTGGTCAGGCCGAGGGCCTCGCCGAAGTTCCCCTCGGTGCCGAGCAGCCGCTTGATCTCCGGATTGTCGGACTTGGCCTGCTCGTCGATGTTGGCCTTGGTGATGCCGAACTCCTCGGCGTTGAGCATCGCGAACACCACCCAGCGCACGATGTCGAACCACTGGTCGTCACCGTGGCGCACGAAGGCGGCGAACGGCTCCTTGGAGATGATCTCGGGCAGCACCACATGCTCGTCCGGCCGCGCCAGCTTCAGGCGCACGCTGTAGAGCTGGGAGGCGTCGGTGGTGTAGGCGTCGCAGCGGCCGGTGTCGTACGCCTTCAGCGCCTCGTCGAGGGTCGCGAAGGTCACGCTCTTGAGCCGCATCTTGTTGGCGCGGAAGTAGTCGGAGAGGTTCAGCTCGGTGGTGGTGCCCTGCTGGACGCAGACGGCGGCGTCGTTGAGCTCCAGCGCCGAGTTGAGCTTGAGCGACTTCCTGACGATGAAGCCCTGGCCGTCGTAGTAATAGGTGCTCGTCGCGTTGAGGCCGAGTTGGGTGTCGCGCGACAGGGTCCAGGTCGTATTGCGAATCAGCACGTCGACGTCGCCGGCCTGGAGCGCGGTGAAGCGATCCTTGGCGGTCAGCGCCACGAACTTCACCTTGGTGGGATCGTTGAAGATCGCCGCCGCCACCGCGCGGCACAGCTCGACATCGAAGCCGGTCCACACACCCTGGGCGTCCGGCATGGCGAAGCCCGGAAGCTGACCATTGGTGCCGCAGTTCAAGCTACCGCGCGCCTTGACGGTGTCGAGGGTCGCCGCCGAGGCGGGCGCGCCCGTCGTCAGGGCTGCGCACGCGGCGAGGATGGCGACGAATACACGTTTCATATGCGCCTCATTGACAGTGCGAAATGGAGAGTGCATGGGCAGCATCCGACGGTTGCCCGGATACGTCCCGATGCATGACGTGCAGAAGCACGACGTGACGAAGCATGTCTCGTGCCGAAGTGCTTCTCGTGTCGAAATGTCGCTGCACCGCAGCGCCAGCGAAGGCACTGCGGGGCCAGCGCCACAGCGCGTTTCGGGTCCGCATATCAGAACGAATGCCAACCCGGGTCAAGTGCTTGCGGGTCGCATGCCCGCTCCGGTAGAGGCTGCGCCGCGGCCCTGCCGACGCGCCTGATCGACCTGCGAGGATTGTCCGCCATGACCAGTTCCGACGATCGCCACGGCCCGCGGCCGGAGCACGGGCCGCGCACCCGCCTGGTGCTCGGCGGCCGCCGTCCGGACGAGCATTACGGCTTCGTCAACACCCCGGTGTTCCACGGCTCCACCGTGCTGTATCCGACCGCGGGCGACTATCTCGGCCGCCGCTCGCGCTACAAGTATGCGCGCCGCGGCACGCCGACCTCGGAGGCGCTGGAGAGCGCGCTCGCGGCGATCGAGGGCGATGCCTGCGCCGGCGTGGCGCTGCTGCCGTCCGGCCTCGCCGCGATCTCGGCCGCGCTGCTCGCCGTGCTGAAGGCGGGCGACCACCTGCTGGTGAGCGACTCGGCCTACGATCCGACCCGCACGGTGTGCGACACCATCCTGACCCGCTGGGGCATCGAGACCACCTATTACGATCCCGCGATCGGGGCCGGCATCGCCGACCTGATGCGGCCCGACACGCGCGCCGTGTTCGTCGAGAGTCCGGGCTCGCTGTCGTTCGAGATCCAGGACATCCCGGCGATCGCCGCCGCGGCGCATGCCCGCGACGCCGTCGTGCTGATGGACAACACCTGGGCGACGCCGCTGTTCTTCCGCGCCCTCGATCACGGCGTCGACCTGTCGATCCAGTCGGGCACCAAATATATCGGCGGCCATTCCGACATCATGTTCGGCTGCGTCGCCGCCAATGCCCGCACCAACAAGGCGCTGCGCGACACGGTATTCAACATGGGCCTGTGCGTCGGCCCCGACGACATGAACCTCGCCCAGCGCGGCCTGCGCACGCTGGCGGTGCGGCTCGCCGCCCACCAGGAGGCGGCGCTCACGGTGGCGCGCTGGCTGGAGGGCCGCCCCGAGGTGCTGCGGGTACTGCACCCGGCCCTGCCCTCGCATCCCGGCCACGCCCTGTGGCGGCGCGACTTCACGGGATCGAGCGGGCTGTTCTCGGTGGTATTCCGGCCGGTGCCGCCGGCCGCCGTCGAAGCGTTCCTGGATGCGCTGACGCTGTTCGGCATCGGCGCCTCGTGGGGCGGCTACGAGAGCCTGGCGATTCCGTTCGACTGCACGCCGATCCGCACCGCCACCGCCTGGGCGCCGGGCGGCCCCACGGTGCGCTTCCACATCGGTCTGGAGGACCCCGCCGATCTGATCGCCGACCTCGACCGCGGCTTCGCCGCGATGAAGATAGCCGCCGGCGCGTGAGCCTCACCCCGCCGGCTTGCCGGTCACCTCGCGGCCGGCGCGGCGCTCGCGCAGCACGAACTGGAGATTGCGCAGGTACACGAAGACGCCGAAGCCCTGGCCGGCGATGAACACCGGGTCGCGGCGGTAGAGCGCGTAGGCGAGCAGCAGCGTGCCGCCCGAGATCGACAGCCACCAGAACGCCATCGGCACCACGCTCTTGCCGGCCTTCTCGGAGGCGAGCCACTGCACCACGAACCGCATGGTGAAGAGGCCCTGCGCCACGATGCCGAGGAACACCCACCAGTCCAGCCGGGTGACGAAGACATCGTAGAGATAGCCGCCGACGGCGTGCGACAGATCGATCAGCATGGGCGGTCTCCCTCGGTGACCTGCGGCACCCGGACCCGGCGGCGGATCAGCCACCACACGCCGGCGAGATCCAAGATCCCGATCCACAGCCGGTCCCAGAAGCCGTACTTGGAGACACCGTGGCGGCGCGGCCGGTCGACCACGTCGACATACGCGATGGTGAAGCCGTCGCGGCGCACCAGCGCCGGCAGGAAGCGGTGCAGCCCGTCGAAATACGGCAGCGCCAGGAACACGTCGCGGCGGAACGCCTTGAGGCCGCAGCCGGTGTCGCGGGTGCCGTCCTTGAGGACGCGGCTGCGCACCCCGTTGGCGATCCGCGACTGGAGGCGCTTGAAGCCGGTGTCCTTGCGGCCGACCCGCTGGCCGGCGACGAGGCCGATCTGCGGGTCCTTGCGCAGCCGGTCGAGCATCGCCGGGATGAAGGACGGGTCGTTCTGCCCGTCGCCGTCCAGGGTGGCGACGAGCGGCGCCCGCGCGGCCGCGACGCCGGTGCGCACCGCCGCCGACTGCCCGCACGAGACCGCGTGGCGGACATGGCGCAGCCACGGCCGGTCCTGCCGCAGTCGATCGAGCTCGGCCGCCGTCTCGTCGGTCGAGCCGTCGTTCACATAGACCACCTCGAACGGCCCCTCGTGGGCGAGGCTCACGGCGATCTCCGATACCAGCGGCTCGACATTGGCGGCCTCGTTGCGCACGGGCACCACCACGGCCACCGCCGGTCCCGGTCCAGTTTGCAGGGTCATCGAAGGACAGGCTCCCAGAATTGTCGGCGGCCGCGCCGCGGCGCCCTCACCGCTCGACCGCCGTCGCCAGCGCCCGCAGCACCCGCGGGGCGGGCGGCCCCGGACGGGCCCGGACCACGCCGTCCGGTCCCGCCGTGAAGGCGAGGCCGCGCGACGCGAACCACTCGCGCACCAGGATCGCCCCGAACGCCCCGAACGCCGCCCCGGCGATCACGTCGCTCGGGAAATGGGCCGACACGACGACCCGGCTGACCCCGACCAGCAGGGCATACACCCACAGGACCGGGCGGGCGGCCGGCCAGACGGCGCCGATCGCCACCAGGGCCGCGAACGCCGTGATAGTGTGGCCGGACGGCAGGCTCGCATACTCGGACCGCCAGGACAGCGGCTGATAGGCCCAGTGGCCGAGCTCCGACGGCCGCACCCGGCCGATCCATCGCTTGAGCACCGTGCCGATGAGGCCCGGCAGGCCGACCGCCACGAACACGAAGCCGAGCCGCACCACGAAGGCGGCCAATACGGCGCGGCTGAGACGATCGAGCCCCGGCCGCAGCAACGCCGCGATCCAGAGGATCAGCACCGCGACCGGGATCAGGATGTAGCCCGAGCGGCCGAGATCGCTGATGTCCTCGGCGATGCCGATGACGGACCGCGGCGCCCGCTTGACCTCGGCGGCGAGCGGATCGACCACCAGCATGGCGAGCAGCACGAGGCCGAGCGCCACCGCGGCCTGCCAGCGATGCGCCAGCACCAGCGCCTTGAAGCCGGGCGTGCGCCAGGACCGGCGCGGCCGCGTGAACAGCACGGCGAGCCAGACGCCGAGATGCGTCACCGTCCGGCGCGGCCAGCCCGGCGCAGTGGCGGAGGCAGGCACCGCCTCGGGTCCGGTCACCGCCGTCACGGCAGGCCCCCGACGAAGGCGGCGATCGACACGGAGCGACCGCTCGAGATGTTGACCCCTTCGAGGCGCAAGCCGGAGCGGTAGCGCAGACCGAGCGCCTCGGCGCGCTGCGCGAAGGCGCGCTCGTGCCGGCTGTCCACGAAGGCGTAGCGGCACCGCCCGTCACCGGCGGCCAGGAAGTCGGCCGCGCCGGGCCCGGTGACGTGCTGCACCTGGGTGCCGACCAGGAACACCAGGCTCGGCTCGTGGAAGCCGGCGGTCGCCACCGCCGGTCGCTCGCACTGGCCGAAGGCGACGAAGCGGGCGAGCTGCAAGGACGGGAACAGCGGCCCGATGGTCGCGAAGGTGGCCGCGAAGGCGGCGGTCGAGATCAGCATGCTGGCGACCACGGCGCGCATCAGCGACACCTCGACGCCGTCCGCCTCGAACAGCCACCATGCCACCAGGGCGACGATCAGGGCGGCGGCCGACAGGCCCCAGGTGATCAGCCCGAGCCGCTGGCCGATGGTGATGTTGATCACGATCAGGCCGATCGTCAGGGCCGCGATGAGGATGAACCACCACATCGGCGCCCGCCGCAGCCACTTGTTGGTGGAGAGCGCGCGATGATCGATGACCAGCGCCAGCAGGATCGCGACCGCCGGATAGACCGGCAGCACATAGTGGGGCAGCTTGGTCATCGCCGCCTCGAAGGCGAGCCAGGTCGGGACCAGCCAGGCCAGCAGGTAGACCACCGCCGGGTGACGGCGGCCGCGCCACACCGCCCCGGCCGCCATCGGCACCAGGATCGAGGCCGGGAAGAACGTGCCCCAGAACAGCAGCAGGTAGTAGCCCGGCGGGGCGCCGTGCGACTCCTGCCCGCTGCCCACCTTGGCCCACAGGTCGCGCCCGACCGACTCGGCGAAGAAGCTGTCGCCGCTCTTGATCACGATGGCCACGAACCACGGCAGCACCAGCAGCAGCATCCAGGCGAGGCCGGGCAGCGGCTTGAGGCGCAGCAGAAACCGGGCCGAGCGGTCGACGGCGGCGAGCGCCACGACGGTGAGGCCCACCACCATCAGGATCAGCGGCCCCTTGATCAGGAAGCCCGCCGCCATGGCGGTCCAGAAGATCGCCGGCAGCGTCCAGGGGTGGCCGTCGTCGCGCCGGACCCCACGCTCGACAAGGTAGGCGCGGGCCATCGCCCCCATGGCGGCCACCACGGTGACGAGCAGCATGGCGTCGGTCTTGGCCAGCCTGGCCTCGACCCCGAGCAGGATCGAGCCCGCCATCATCAGCCCGGCCAGAACGGCGCCGCGCCGCGACACGAAGGCGAGCGCCGTCCACCAGGTCAGCAGCACCGCCGCGATGGCACCGATCAGCGAGGGAATGCGGTAGAGCCAGATGCGGGTGAGCGCCTCGCGCACCCCGATCGCCTCGGCGCCGTTCACCACCAGGGCCTGGAGCCAGTAGATGCCGACCGGCTTCTTGTAGCGGCTCTCCTCCTGGAAGCGGATGTCGACATAGTCGCCGCTCTCCACCATCTGCTTGGTGGCCTGGGCGAAACGCGCCTCGTCCCGGTCGATCGGCGGCAGCGTGAAGAAGCCCGGCAGGAAGGCCAGCAGGCTCGTCGCGACCAGCAGCACCATGGCGTTGCGGCGACTTCGGGAAGCCCAGACGAGCAGCGCCCGCAGCCGCGTGGCGACGAGCCTGGTCGACGTCGAGGTGGTGGAGGTCAGGCGCATTCCGGGGTCCTGCTGAAGTCGCGCGGACAATAGAGAAAAGCACCCGGGCGGGAAAGCGCCCCGGGAACCATGGCAGGGCCGTTGTCGCGGCGCGGCAACACCCGGCGAAATAGAGCCTTTTCAGTAATTTGGATGGACTGTGCGGGGCTGGTCGCGGACCGCCCGGCGCTATTGCAGCCGGACCAGGACGCTGTCGGTCGCGCCGCGGGCGTCGGTGACGGTGAGGCGGACGAAGCCGGGGCCCTCCGGCCTCACCGTGGTGCTGCGGCGGTCGCGCAGCACGGCGCGCGGCAGGCCGTCCACCATCACGGTCACCGGCCCGCTGCCGCCGGCGATCTTGACGGCGAGCGCGGCCGGCTCGCCCGCCTCGCCGGCCAGCTCCAGCCGCGCCCCGTTCGGCGGAAACACGATGCGCAGGGGCGGCTCGGCCCCCTGGCTCGGGAGCGCCCCCGGCCGGAACCGCTGGAGCGGCAGCGGCAGCTTGCCGGTGGAGGCGAACAGCGCGCCGCGCGGCGCCGGCGGCAGCGGCACCAGCGGCCTGCCCAGCCGGGCGAAGGCATCGAACAGAATCGGCGCCGCGGTGGCGCGGCCGATCAAGCCCGGCACCGGCGCGCCGTCGGGCCGGCCGACCCACACCCCGATGGTGCGGCGGCCGTCGAAGCCGACCGCCCAGGCATCGCGATAGCCGTAGGAGGTGCCGGTCTTGAAGGCGATGCGGCCACCGGCGGCATTCTCGGGCGGCGGCGCCCCGAGCAGCACATTGCCGACGTACCAGGCCGCCACCGGCTCGACCAGCCGTAGCGGCGGGTTGGCGGCGGTTGTGTCGTCCAGCCGCTCGGTGAGCGGCACGGTGGTGCCGAGCCGGGCCAGCCCTGCATAGAGGCCGACCAGATCGGCGAGCGTGATCCCGGTGCCGCCGAGCCCCATGGCGAGGCCGGGCGCTTCGCCGGGCGGCAGCACCAGCCTTCCGCCCGCCTGGGCGAGCCGCGCCGTGAAGCGGCTGGGGCCGACCTTCTCCAGCACCTGCACGGCGGGGACGTTGAGGGAGAGCTGGAGAGCACGCCGCGCCGTCACGGTGCCCTGGAAGGTGAGGTCGAAGTTCTCGGGCGCATAGGCGCCGTAGCGGGTCGGCCGGTCGTCCAGCAGGGTCTCGGGGTGGATGAAGCCGTCCTCGAAGCCGAGCGCGAACACGAAGGGCTTGAGGGTGGAGCCCGGCGAGCGGACCGCCAGCGTCATGTCCACCTGCCCGGCCCGCCGGGCGTCGGTCCAGTCGGCCGAGCCGACCCGGGCCAGGACCTCGCCGGTGGCGTGCTCGACCGCCAGGACGGCGACCGACAGGTCCGGGCCGAGAGCTGTCGCACGATCCTTCGCCAATGCTTCGAGCACAACTTGAAGCGGCGCCTCCAAGGTCATGCGGTGAATGTTCTTTTCCGGGTTGTAAGATACCATCCGGTCGGCCGCGTGCGGGGCCGTCATCGGCATCGGCCGGCGGGCCGTGGGCACCGGCTCGGCCTTGGCGCGGTCGATCTCGCCGGGCTCGACCACCCCGGCCGCCGCCATCCGGTCGAGCACCCGGTCGCGGGCTCTTCGCGCGACGTCGGGCGCCCGGTCGGGCCGGCGCGCCTCCGGGGCCTGCGGCAGCGCCACCAGCAGCGCCGCCTCGCCGAGCGTCAGCCGCCGCGGCTCCTTGCCGAACCAGGCGAGCGAGGCCGCCCGGATGCCCTCCAGGTTGCCCCCATAGGGGGCGAACCCGAGATAGAGGGCGAGGACCTGGTCCTTGGTCAGCGACCGCTCGATCTGCACGGCCCGCACCATCTGGCGCAGCTTGGCGGCGACCGACCGCTCGCTGCGCGGCTCCAGCAGGCGGGCCACCTGCATGGTCAGGGTCGAGCCGCCCGACACCACCCGGCCGGTGGTGCCGAACTGCCAGGCGGCCCGCAGCAGCGCCGCCGGATCGACCCCGGCATGGTCGTGGAACCGCCGGTCCTCGTAGGCGAGGAGCAAATCGAAAAAGCGCGGGTCGACGGCGTCGGCAGTCGCCGGCAGGCGCCACCGCCCGTCCGGGGTGGCGTAGGGCCGTAGGATGCGACTGTCGCGATCGACCACCACGGTCGACCAGGCCAGCCGCTCGCCGAGCGGCGGCGGGCCGAGGGACTGCACCCACAGCGCCATCCAGAACGCCGCCGCGCCGAGGCCGACCCCGGCGAGCACCGCAGCGGCGACGAGACAGCGCGTGGCGCGGCGCCAGCTACCATCCCGGTCATTCCGGGACGGCGCAAAGCGCCGGACCCGGAATCCAGCCGGGTCTTGCGCATCTGCCGCCGGATTCCGGGTTCGTGGCGCCCGGACGGCGCGAAGCGCCGATCCGGGTGCCGCGCCCCGGAATGACCCATGCGACACAGCCTCCGCGAAGCCAGAGGGTTCGGCCGTGCCCTGTTGCCCGTCCGGTCCCATGACCTGGTGATCCGCCCCCTACTGCCTGGCCACCGTCACCTCGACGGTGCCGGTGCCGGTGCGGCCGAAACGGTCGGGCCGGTACATGTCCTCCACATAGGCTTGCGGCAGCACGTAGCGGCCGGGCGACACCGCCCGCACCACATAGGCCACCGTGAACACCGCCGGCGACTTGGCGTTGCGCTCGAAGGCGGCCGAGAAGCGGTCGTCGCGGAACTCGGCCTTCACCGGCTCGGCAGCGTCCTCGATCCAGTCGAGCGTCCCGGTCTCGCCCGACGAGACGAGGCGCGGATTGTCGATCTCGAAGCCGGCCGGCAGCGGATCGACGACGAGGACGCGGCCGAACTGCGGCTGCGGCTCGGTGATCTTCAGCACCACGGCGAAGCGCTGGTTCTGGCGGGCTTTCGAGATGTCCACCTTGGCGCCGTCGAGGGTGTGGTAGGTCCGCTCGATCTTGAATCCCCGCTCGGCGGCAGGCTCCGGCGTCAACGGCGCCCCCGAGACCGACACCACCGCCTGCACCGGCGCCTCGCCGGTGTTGGTGACGCGGAAGGGTGTCGCCAGCTCGGCCGGCCGCAGCGTCCGGTACAGCGGGCTGGTGCGGGTACTGCCCGCGACCTCCAGCGACAGCGGCACCGACTTGGACAGCGCCCGCGCGGCGAGCACCATCCAGGCGTTCTCCTGGGTCGAGGTGTAGAAGGCGCGCGCCCGCGCCTCCTCCACCCCGCGGAGCGCCGCCGGCAGCAGCGCCGGCGCGGCGCCGCTCTCGGCCGCGAGCGCCACCACGGCGGCGGCGTCGCGGAGCGTCGAGCCGTAGTCGGGACGGCCGAACTCCAGCGCCTTGGGCGGCTCGATCGCCTGCACGGCGGCCGCCATCACCCGCTCGGCCCGCACCCGGTCGCCGAGCAGCGCCAGGGCGGCGCCGATCTGCGCTTTCGCCAGCGGGGTCGCGACGTCGCCGAGCTTGGTATCGGCGATGTAGCGCAGGTCGCCGACCGGCGCGGTGCCGTTCCGCGCCAGCACGTAGAGCGCATAGGGCAGATCCTTCGCCCCCTCCTTGCCGGGCTCCGGCGCGTTGGCGACATGGTTGCGCAGCCGCTCCAGCGCCAGCTTGAAGGCGTTGTCGGGGACCACGAAGCCGCGCTCGCGCGCCCGGGTGAGGAAGTCGGTCACGTAGGAGTCGAGCCAGACGTCGTTGCCGCCCGTCCCCCACAGGCCGAACGAGCCCGAGGAGTCCTGCCGCGCCAACAGCCGGTCGACGGCGTCGCGGATGCGCTGGTCGGCATCGGCGTCGAGGGCGAGATGCGCCTCGACCGCGAGGTCGTTGACGTAGAGGAGCGGCAGCGCCCGGCTGGCGATCTGCTCGGAGCAGCCGAACGGATAGCGGTCGAGCGCCTTGAGCAGCGTCGCCACGTCGAGCGCCGTTGACGGCCCGACCGACAGCGCCAGCGACCCGGTGCCCGGCACGAGATCGCCGACGAGGTCGGCGCCGAGCGACAGGCTCTCGCCCCGGGCGATGGTGCGCACGGTGCGCCGGGTGGCGATCTGGGTCGCCGGCTTCACGGCGAGCGGATAGGTCCGCTCCAGCGCGAAGCCGTCGGGACCGGCGACGGAGACCGTCACGGTCGCGGTGCCTGCCGCCGTGGCGGTGACCGACAGGGAGAGCGCGCCGCGCTGGCGCGCCGGCAGCCGCACCGTCTGCGGCCCTGCGGCCGCGATCGTAGCCGGCCCGTCGACCGCCGCGGTCACACGATAGTCGCCGCCCTTCCCCTCGACATTGTCGAGCTCGACCTGGAGCGTCGAGCGGTCGCCGGTGAGCAGGAAGCGCGGCAGCGTGGCGGTGAGCACCACCGGATCGCGGACCGTCACGTCGGTCGAGGCGCGGCCGACCTTGTCGGCCGACCAGGCGACCGCCATCACCCGGACGGTGCCGGCGAAGGCCGGGATGTCGAACGTCACCTCGGCCTTGCCGTCCGGCCCGACCGGCACGACGCCGGAGAACAACGCCACTGGCGGCTGGGTCGGCGGCGAGCCTTGCAGCTCGGCCGCGGCGGCGTCGCCGCCGGTGCGGATGGCGCCCACCGTGCCCTGCATGCCGTCGATCAGGTGGCCATAGAGGTCGCGGAGATCGGCCGACAGGCGGCGCTGGCCGAGATAGTGCTCGTCGGGCGCCGGCGGCTTGTAGCCGGTGAGGTTGAGGATGCCGACATCGACGGCGGCGACGACGATGCGGGCCTCGCCGCCCGACAGGCCGCCGACCGTGACGGGCACCCGCAGGCTCGTGCCGGGCCGCATCAAGGGCGGCGGTGCCAAGCCCACCTGGAGAGTCCGCCCGGCGCGGTCGACCGCCACCCACTGCACCCCGATGGCGCGGCCGGGCATCCGCTTGGCCTCGGTGTCGAGCGGCCGCAGCAGGGTCGCCACCACATAGGCGCCGGTGCCCCAGTCGCTGCCGACCGGCAGACGGATCTGGCTCGTGCCTTGCGGTACCTCCTCGCTCACCGTGGTGATCAGCCGATCGCCCACCACCGACAGGCGGACGCGGCCGGCCGTGCGGGCCGTGACCGACACCGCGAGGGTGTCGCCGGCCTTTACCTCCGGCTTGTCGACGGCGATCTCCAGGAGGTCGGGCGTGTCGGCCGACGCCTCGGCGAAGAAGCCGGCGTCGAACGACAGCGAGGTCACCGGCCCGTCCGCATCGGCCGACGAGACGTCGAGCCGGTAGCGGCCCCAGGCGACCGGCGCCGCGATGCGGGCCGGCTGATCGGGCGCGACGTCCAGGGTACCGTCGGCGACCCGCCGGGAGGTCTTGATCGGCTCGAACTGCCACGTTCCGTCCTGGCGATACCACTGGTAGCGGGTATCGATTCTCAGGAGCTCGTACTTCAGCCCGCGGCGCGCCAGCGGCTTGCCGTCCGGCCCGACCACGACGACGTCGAACGCCGCGGTCTCGCCCTCGCCGAGCGAGCGGCCGGAGAACAGCGGCCTGACGCCGATCATCGGACCGGCCGGAGCGACCGGCAGGGTCAGCTTGCGCTCGACCGCGCGGCCGCCGGTCTCCGCCATGCGGACGACGATCAGCGCCTCCAGCGGCCGGCTGCCCTCCGGTAGCTTGTCGAGCGTCACCGGCACGGTGGCGCGGCCCTTGTCGTCGGTCGCCGGCAGGTCGTCGAGGGTGGTGCGCGCCGCGTCGGCGTCGTGCTCGGCCTCGTCGTCGGCGACGCCGAACGTGTAGCCCGGGAAGCCGGGCCGCTCCTTGGCGACCTTGACGGTGACCTCGCCCTCCAGCTCCAAGTTGGCGGCCGGGGCCCCGTACAGGAAGCGGCCGTCGACGGTCAGCTCGACCGGCACGCCCTTGGCGATCGCGGTCGCCTTGGTGGACAGGTCGAACTCGATGCGGTCGGGGACGTAGTCCTCGACCAGGAAGGTGGTCTCGCCGACCGGCGGACGCTTGGGATCGGTGTAGGCTTTCAGCCGCCAGGTGCCGGTCGGCGCGGTGGCGACGATCGGCAGGTCGTAGGTGCGGCCGCCCAACCCCTGATCGGCCACGACGGCGCGGCGGTGCTCGACTCCGTCCGGGCGCTCGAACACCAGCGTCAGCGGCACCCCCGCGGCGGCGGCGCCGAGCCCGTCGCGCAGCAGCGCGGTGGCGTGGACGGTCTCGCCGGTGCGGTAGACGCCGCGCTCGGTCACCACGAAGGCGTCGAGCCCGGCCGGCGCGGCGCGGCCCTTGACGCCGCGGTCGGAGAGATCGAAGGCCGGCGCCTTGAGGCTGAGGAAGCCGTAGTCGCGGCCGTTGTCGGCCGAGCCGACCAGCATCGCGGGGGCGAGCCCGCCCTCGCCGCGGGCAAGCCCGGTCTCGAACACGGCGTGGCCATCCTGGTCGGTGCGGCGCACCGCCAGCACCTCGTTGTTGCGAGCGACCAGACGAACCTCGACGCCAGCGCGCGGGGCGGCGCTCGCCAGCGAATTGACGAAGACATGGATGCCGTCCCCGCCCGACAGCGCCGACAGGCCGAGATCGGAGACCACGAACCATTGGGTCGCCAACGCGGCGTAATCGGTGTCGGTCGGCCCCTTGGGCTCCGCCGACATCACGTAGACGCCGGGCTCCAGGGTCTTGATCGCCTGGGCGACCGGAAACGCGGTGGTCACCTCGGCATTGAGCGGCCAGGCCGGCACCTGGAGATCGCCGGACCACACCTTGACGCCGCGGCTCTCGGCGATGCGCTCCAGCTCGTAGCGGTCGAGATTGCGTTCGAGGTCCTCCCCGGCCACCGGGTCGATCAGGTTGCGGTCGCCGATCCGGTAGACCTGGACCGCGACGGTGCCGGTGTTGACGCTGACCACCGGGATGCCCTGCTGGCCGTTGCGTGGCAGCACATAGGCCTTGCCCGAGAAGCGGACGAACGGCTTGCGGTCGCGGACATAGAGATTGTACTCGGCCACCTTCTGGAGGCTCTCCTTGACGCTCGACGGCAGCCCCGGCCGCAGCGTGACGGTGTAGCGCTCGCCGTGCTTGAGCCCTTCGACGCAGAGCTGGCGGTCGTCGGCCCGGATCGCCGGCTTGTCGATTCCGGCGACCGCGACGAACGGCGAGAGATCGGTGCGCGGGCCGGGCAGCGGCTCGGAGAACTGGAAGCAGGCGCGCGGCGACGCCGTGTCGGCGTCCACGGAATAGTCGAGCAGCCGGAAGCCGTGCTCGCCGCGCAAGGATTCGTAGCGGGCCCGGACATCGGCGGCCTCGCGCAACTCCAGCGACAGCCGCAGCGCGTCCAGCGCCGGCCGCCAGATCTTGCGGTCCGCATAGGCGCGGCCGATCAGCACCAGCGCCTCGGCCTCGTCGGCCGGGGTGGTGGCGCGCTGATAGGCGATATAGGCCGCGGTGGTGCCGCGTTCGAGCAGCGTCGCGCGCTCGCGGTCGTCGGTGGCGCGGGCCTGGAGCACGGCGCGCGACAGCCGCAGCCAGTTGGCGGCGGCGTTCGGCGCCACGGTGACGAGCTGGCCGAGCGCATTGAGCGCGGTGCGGGTGTCGTTGCGGGCGAGCGCCGCGTCGGCGTCGCGGCGGAGCTGGTCGGCCGATCGGGTGACGCTTCCGGCGTCCTTGCGGATCTGCGCCTCCAGGCGGATCACCGCATCGGCGAGGTCGTCGCGCTGAAATGCCTTGTCGGCGGCGTGGGCGACGCCGGCCGCGGCGAGGCCGGCACAAGCGAGGCCGACGACGACGAGCGGCAAAGCGACCAGCGCGGCCGAGACGGCGGTGCGAAGACGGGCGAACATCGACAACCTCCCCTGCCCCGGGACATGGCGGCGGCCCGGGCCTATGCCGGCACCGACGCGCCGGATTCGAGACCGCCACGACTCCGGCAGCAGCATGATGGAGTCGTGACAGTAGCGCAGTCGTGACGGTCGCGCAGTCTGGATGATCGCGTGAGGGCGAGTGCCGCGCCGTCCCGGGAGCGGCATGCAAGCCGTCCTGGGCTTGGTGTCGCGGGATAGAGGCGCGGTTCGAAGCCGGACTTCAGAGCGCGGCCCCTGCCGCGTCTCGACGACGGCCGGCTACGATGCGGATGGCGCCTCGTCACGGCGGCCGCCGTCATGGACGCCGGCGAAAATCTCGGCCATTGGCAGATCGAAGCCGAGCGGCCCGACCGGGGCCACGGCCTCCAGCCCCTCGATCACCTGCGGGCCGGCCGCGAAGCTCTCGCCGGCACGGACCCACAGCCATGCCTTCGGCTCGTCCTGGGCCACCACCAGATAGGCGAGCAGGCTCGGCAGCCGGAGATACTCGGCGACCTTGTCGCCGAGATCGATGGTGCCCGACGACTCCGACAGCACCTCGGCGATCAGGACCGGCGTTGAGGTCATCTTGGATTTTGAATCGGTGCCCAGGGGGACCACCAGCACATCCGGCGCCCTGATCGTGTAAGGCCCAGTATCGGTCGCCACATCGGCCAGAACCTCGAGGCTCTGGTGATCGATCCTGCTGTCCAACGCCCGGATCAGGTTCCGGACGATTCGGGCGTGCCCCACCAATGGCCGTATCATCATCACGACCCGCCCCCCGACGAGCTCGTAGCGCTCCTCCCGAGCACCCGCCCAGTCGAGGAACGTCGCCTTGTCCATGCGCAATTGCGGTACGTTCATGGCGGCCTCTCGTCGCGTGTCGCAATCGTAGCGTGGATCGGCCACGGGCGGAATATCGCCCCGCCCTACTCCACGGCGTCGAAACGGGTCGCGTACGGGCGGGCCTCGAAACACGACGGGAGCGCCCGGCCTACGGCCGGACACTCCCGTTCGATGTCAGATCGATATGGCTGTTGCGGCGCGCGATGCGTCAGCGCGAGCCTGAGCCGCTGCCCGTCCGCGAACCGCCCGTACCGGAGCCGCCGGTGCTCTGGCCCGAGGTGTGGCCCGGCGCGTAGCCGGAGGCGCCGGGCTGACCCGGCTTGGACCCCTTGTCCTGCATCTGCTGACCGGGGCTGTAGCCCGATGCCCCCGAGCCGGTGGTGCCGCGGTCCTGCATCTGTTGCCCCGGTGCGCTGCCGGAGGCTCCCGGCGAGGAGGTCGAGCTGCCGGAGCCGGAACTCTGCGCCCAGGCGGACGACGCGGCGAGCAGCGATGCGGTGGCGACGATGGCGAGCTTGGATGTCATGGGTCCTCCATGGTGTCAGAGCGCCGACCGCAGACGGTCGGGTGACCAGACGGCCTCGTCGGCCGGCCTGCGTCCGCGCTGCCGGGAGAACGGGCCGATGGAGTCGTCGTTCCGAATGTAGAAGAGCAAATGCCACGTCGGCATCGGGATGACGGCGCCTGACGGCGCCGCGACCGATCCGCGCTTCATCCTGTGGTTCGGCTCTGGTCGGCCGGAGCGGGCCGCGGCCCACACCACGGCTCCTGCTCATCCTCGCCGGCCTACCTCACGCCAGGGTGTAGCTGGTCTTCACCGTGGTGAAGAACTCGATGGCGTAGTGGCCCTGCTCGCGCGGGCCGTAGCTCGATCCCTTCCGGCCGCCGAACGGGACGTGATAGTCGACGCCCGCGGTCGGCAGGTTGACGTTGACCATGCCGGCGTCGGAGTTGCGCTTGAAGTGCGTCGCGTATTTCAGGCTCGTGGTGCAGATGCCGGACGACAGGCCGAAGGTGGTGTCGTTGGCGACGCTCAGCGCCTCCTCGTAGTCCTTCACCCGGATGACGGCGGCGACCGGCCCGAAGATCTCCTCGCGGGCGATCTGCATGTCGTTGCGGCAGTCGACGAACAGCGCCGGCTGCAAATAGAAGCCCTGCTTGTCGCGGTTCAGCCGCTCGCCGCCCCAGTGCAGCCGAGCACCCTCGCGCTTACCGATCTCGATGTAGCGCAGATCCTGATCGAGCTGCGCCTGATCGACCACCGGGCCGATGTTGGTGCCGGGCTTGAGCGCATCGTCCACCACCAGCGCCTTCAGCCGCTCGGTGAGGCCGGCGACGAAGCGGTCGTGGATGCCCTCGGTGACGACGAGCCGCGTCGAGGCTGTGCAGCGCTGGCCGGTCTGGTAGAACGCGCCGTTGGCGGCGCACTCGACCGCAACCGCCAGATCGGCATCGTCGAGCACGACGAGCGGGCTCTTGCCGCCCATCTCCATCTGCACCTTCTTCATCACCGGCGCCGTCACGGCGGCCTGGGCGATCTTGCGTCCGGTCGCCACCGAGCCGGTGAACGAGATCGCCGCCACGTCGTCGTGCGACAGCAGCACCTCGCCGACCTCGGAACCGCGCCCCATCACCAGATTGAACACGCCGGCCGGCACGCCCGAGCGAGCGATGATGTCGGCGAGCGCCCAGGCCGAGCCCGGCACCAGATCGGCCGGCTTGATCACCACGCAGTTGCCGTAGGCGAGTGCCGGCGCGATCTTCCAGGCGGGAATCGCGATCGGGAAGTTCCATGGCGTGATCAACGCGACGACGCCGACCGGCTCGCGCGTGACGTCCACCTCGATGCCGGGCCGTGTCGAGGCGAACTTCTCGCCGGCCACGCGCACCGCCTCGCCGGCGAAGTAGCCGAACACCTGGCCGGCCCGCGTCACCTCGCCGATGCCGTCGGCGAGCGTCTTGCCCTCCTCGCGGGAGAGCAGCCGGCCCAGCTCCTCGCGGCGCGCCAGGATCTCGTCGGAGATGCGCTTGAGGATCTCGTAGCGCTCGTGCGGGCTGGAGCGCGCCCAGGCCGGGAACGCCGCCTTGGCGGCCGCGATGGCGGCCTGCGCGTCGGCGCGGCTCGCCCGCGCATACTCGCCGACCACGTCGGCGACGTCCGACGGGTTGATGTTGGGCGCGGCATTGCCGGCGGGCGTCCACGCGCCGCCGATGAAGTTCTGATGCACCGTCATGAAGGCCAAGTCTTCCGAATGGGTCCGGGGGTTCGGCCCGGGATCATAGAGGCTCGGGGCGGCGGCGCAATGCGGCCGCCCCGGCGGATCGCTCGCGGCCGCCCGGCGGCCACGTCACACCGTCTTCTCGGCCACCCCGGCTTCCGCGAAGGTCGCCATGCCGGCGTGGCACGCGATCGCGGCGCGGGCGAGCAGCATGGCGGTGGCGGCGCCGGTGCCCTCCCCGAGCCGCATGCCCAGATCGAGCAGCGGCGTCAGGCCGAGGGCCGAGAGCACGGCCTTGTGGCCCGGCTCCGCCGACACGTGGGCGGCCCGGCAGTGCGCGAGCCCATCAGCGGCGAGGCGGGCGAGCGGCAGCACCGCCGCGGTGGCGACGAAGCCGTCGAGCAGCATCGGGATACGATGGCGCCGCGCCGCCAGCGTGGCGCCCAGCATGGCGCCGAGCTCGCGCCCGCCCAGCGCCGCCGCGACGGCGAGCGGATCGGCGACCCGGCCGGCGTGGCGGGCGAGGCCCGCGTCCACCGCCTCGCGCTTGCGGACGAGGCCGGCATCGTCCACCCCGGTGCCGCGGCCGACCCAGCGCGAGCCGCCACCGCCCAGCAGCGCCGCGCACAGCGCCGCCGCCGCCGTGGTGTTGCCGATGCCCATCTCGCCGACCGCGAACAGATCGAGATCGGGAGCGACGGCCCCATAGCCGGCCGAGACGGCGGCCAGGAACGCCGCGTCGTCCATGGCGGGGGCGCGGGTAAAGTCGGCCGTCGGCACGTCCAGGTCGAGCGACACCACCGAGAGGGCCGCGCCGGCGGCTTCGGCGAGACGGTTGATCGCAGCGCCGCCGGCCGCATAGTTGGCGACCATCTGGGCCGTCACCTCGATCGGGAAGGCCGAGACGCCGCGGGCCGCGATGCCGTGATTGCCGGCGAACACGACGATCCCGATCCGGTCCAGCCGGGGAATCGCCCGCCCCTGCCAGCGGGCGAGCCAGATCGCCAGATCCTCCAGCCGCCCCAGGCTGCCGGGCGGCTTGGTGAGCTGGCCCTGGCGGGCGATGGCTTCGGCGGCGGCGGCCTCGTCGCCGGCCGGCAGGTCGCGACAGGCGGCGCGAAGCTCGTCTAGAGTGGAGAAGATCAAGGTGAGTCCTTTTCGATGACCAGCGATATTGGCAATGGAAACGGCATGCGCGAGTGGCAGGACGATCTGCGCGTCGCGATCAGCCTGCTGACCCGCATTCCCGTCGCGCATCCGGACGGGCCGGCGCCCTCATACCTCGCCCGCGCGCTTCGTGTCTTCCCGCTCGTCGGGGGGGTGATCGGCGGCGCCGTCGGGGTGGCCTATCTGGGCCTCCTTCTCATCGACGTGCCGCCGCTGGCGGCGGCCGCGCTGGCGCTCGGCTTCAGCGCCCTGCTCACCGGCGCGCTGCACGAGGACGGCCTGGCCGATGTCGGCGACGGCTTCGGCGGCGGGCGGGACAAGGCCAAGAAGCTCGAGATCATGCGTGACAGCCGCCTCGGCACCTATGGGGCGCTGACCCTGATGGTGGCCTTCGCGGCCAAGATGGCGGCGCTCGCGGCACTGCCCCGGGTGGCGGTTCTGCCGGTGCTGGTCACCGCCTATGCGCTCGGCCGCGCCGCCATTCCGCTGCTCGCCCTACGGCTGCCGCCGGCCCGCAAGGATGGGCTCGGCCACGCGGCCGGAACCCCGACCCAGGCGGTCGCCGTGACGGCGGCGGTGATCGCCGTGGTGCTGACCTTGATCATGCTGCCGATCCGCGAGGCGGTGTTCGCGGTGGCGGTGGCGGTGGCGGCGGCCGCCGCCATGGCGGCCCTGGCGCTGCGGCAGATCGGCGGCCACACCGGCGACGTCTTCGGCGCCGCCGAGCAGACCGTCGAGATCGCCGTCCTGGTGATGTGCGCAGCCCGCTTCGGATGAGCCCGATGGTCGACGCGGACGAACTGCGCCTCTGGCTCATCCGCCACGCCCCGGTGGCGGGGCCGCGCGAGGTCATCCATCCGCCGGATGCGCCCGCCGACGTCGGTGACGATGCCGCCTTTGCGGCCCTGCGGGCCTTGCTGCCGAGCCAGGCCGCCGTCTATGCGAGCCCGGCGCGCCGGACGCTCGCCACCGCCGAGGCGCTCGGCCTCGCGCCGGTTCCGCAGCCGGACTTCCGCGAGCAGGGCTTCGGTGCCTGGACGGGCCGCCGCCACGACGACCTCGCGGTCGAGCTCGGCGACGCCTACCGGGCGTTCTGGGACCAGCCGGCTCGCCACCGGCCACCGGGCGGCGAGAGCTTCATCGACCAGATCGAGCGGGTGCGGCGCGGCCTCGCGGCCCTGCCGGCGGGCGACGCCGTGCTGGTGGTGCATTCCGGCACGGTGCGGGCGGCGCTGGCCATCGCCCTGGAGGTGCCGCCGGAAAGCGCGCTGCGGTTCGTGATTTCGCCGCTGTCGCTGACCCGCATCGACCGCGTCGCCGGCGGCTGGCGCATCCGCTACGTCAACCGGCGGCAGTGAAGCGCCTCGCAAGAGCGCGCGGAGGCGGCGTCTCTCGGCGTCTCCTGGCCTCGGGGCATGTCACGATCGACGGTCCGGACCGTCCACCGATTCAGGCCGCTCGGCATGAACGGCCCGTCTCGCGAGCCAGTCATTGCGCCACTGCGCCGTGAGCGCATAAGCCGCAAGCCCCAGGAGGTCTCGGCCGCTGCCGTGCACCCGCTCGGCCCGGCCGACGAGGGCCTCACGCTCGATCAGCTCGCGGCGCGCTACCCTGCGCCGCAGATCGAGTCTTGAGATGCACCCGATTCCTCGCGCTGATCTCGGCTGCGATTGTTGCATCGCTGGGGCTTGCATAATGGGCTGCCTCAACGACACCCCGCATTCGGGCCGTGTCGGCCGCGTCACCGGGCCGCGCGGCGAGCGCCGTCCGACCGAGCCCCGCGACTATGCGGCCGCGCCCGGCACCGGCCCGTCCGGCGAGATCTGCGGCTCCTGCCGGCACATCCCACGGGACAGGCGCTTCCGGAAATGCACGCTGGCGCGCGCCCTGTGGACGCACGGCCCCGGGGTGAACGTCCTGGCTCGGAGGCCGGTCGACGACTTGGCCGACTGGTGCTCGCTGATCGGCCCGTCAGGCTCCGGGCCGACGACGGTGCACTGCGGATGGCGCGGCCGATGGAGGCAACGGATCGAGCCGCGGGGGTGGTGGCGCCAAGCGCCCGTCGCTGGTGGGGCCGCACAGGCCACCGAGTGCCACGGCGACATTGGTGTTGGTCGCCTCGGCCTCTCGCGCGGCCTCGTCGCAGGTGACCCAATCGGCGCGGCGCGCGAGCACATATTCGACCCGCGCCCAGAACAGCCGATAAAGCGGCACGCTCGCCATTTGCCCCTCATAGGGGGTGGCGCTGGAGCCGCCGTAGGAGGTGCCCGCCTCGGATACGGAGATCGACGCGCGGAGTGCGCCAGACGCCTCGGCCTCCACAGCAAATTCCCATTTTTCGCGCCCCTGGCTGGACGCCAGGACGACATAAATCACGTAGCGGCGGAGCCCAACGAAACCATTCATCGTGTGGCGAAACTCGAAATCGGCCGGATCCGATTGCTTGAGCACCCGTTCGGCTGCCGTCACGAGCCGCTCGCGCGTCTCCCCCGGGTATGTCCGGGTCGCCTCCGCGAGAAAATCGCTGCGGTCCCTGATCTGGTGAGGCGCCGCGCACCCAGCCAGAGCTATCGCCGTCACTGTCGTTACGACACCACGCATCGCGTCCCCCGTCCCCCTTCTCCGCGGCCCTAAGCTACCGCCCACCCAGAACGCGGGCAAGGCTAGCGGCTAACCCCGCGCGTGGGTTGTGTCACGCCTGACGGCATTACTGCAGCCGCGCCCCCTCGCCTCCCCGTCCCGCGCCCAAAGCCCGGAAATTCCGGCATGACTGACCACCACAGCAGCCCGAATGCCATCCTCCAGGCCGCCATAATGACGGGTCGCCTCGGCACGCCGGCCATCGCGCTGCCCGAGGCGCTGGCCGACGCCTGCCTCATCCTCGGTGATTTCGCCAGCGCGCTGCGACGCCGCCATCCGGGCGGCCCGACTGCGCCGCCACGCTCGATGCCACGACGCGCAACCTGTGGCGCCGATGCGCTCCGGCGGAACAAGCCGGGTCGAAAAGTTGCAACTCAAGCAGCTGGTTGCAACTCCAACCGCCAAGCCTCCGCGTAGAGAAAATTGATTTTTAAGCGTTTTTGGCGACCCCGCCTGGACTCGAACCAGGGACCTTCAGCTTAGAAGGCTGCTGCTCTATCCGACTGAGCTACGGGGCCGTTGGATGCTGCCGGCGAGCCCGCCCGCGGGGGCTGGATCGGGCTCCTGGCCGGTCGCCCGTATAGCGCATCGGGACGCGCCGCGCATCCCCGTCACGGCCGCAGGACCCACGGTTCCTCTCGGCCTCCCCGGACGGGGAGGCCCGCAGGACCTCACCGAGGCTCCAGGCCGGCGCGGACGACGATGTCGCGGTAGCGGGTCCGCTCGGCCGCCGTGAAGGCGTAGAACTCCTCCGGCGAGAGCGGCGCCGCCACGGCGCCGATCTCCTTCAGCTTGGCGGCCATCTCGGGGGTTCCGAAGATGCGCTTCACGTCGGCGGCGATCCGGTCGACCACGACGCGCGGCGTGCCGGCCGGGGCGAACAGCCCGTGCCAGGACGGCGCGTCGAAGCCCGGCAGGGTCTCGGCGATGGTCGGCAGGTCGGGGACGGTCGGGCTGCGCTCGGTGCTGGTCACGGCGATCGCCCGCACGGAACCGGACTTGGCCAGCGGCCAGGCGAAGGTGATGTTGTCGAAGGCGAGGTCGACATGGCCGCCGACGAGCGCCGCAGCGACGTCGTTCGAGCTCTTGTAGGGCACATGGACCAGCTCGATGCCCGCCATCATCCGGAACAGCTCGGCCGGCAGATGGGTGGCGCTGCCGACCCCGGACGAGCCGTAGGCGAGCGGCTCCTTGCGCGCCTTGGCATGGGCGATCAGCTCGGCCACGGTGCTGACCGGCAGCTTGGGAGTCACCGTCAGCAGGTTCGGCACCTTGGCGAACAGGCTGATGGCGACGAAGTCCTTGTCGGCGTCGTAGCGCGGGTCCTTGTAGACGAAGGGCGCGATCGCCTGGGTGCTGGCGGTGCCGACCAGCAGCGTGTAGCCGTCGGGCCGCGCGCGCGCCACCCAGGCGGCGCCGAGGGTGCCGCCCGCTCCCGCCTTGTTCTCGACCACGAAGGGCGGCTTGTACTTCTCCTGCATGCCCTGCGCGAACAGGCGCGCGAACATGTCGGTGGTGCCGCCGGCCGAGAAGGGCACGATGACCGAGACGTTGCGGGAGGGCCACGCCTCCTCCCCGTGGGTGCTCGCGCCGGTGGCCACCACGGCCGCGGCCGCCAGGAGAAACTCTCGTCGTCGCATCGTCGGCTCCATCGCTCTGGGGGATGAATCCAGCCGTGCGTGGCGGCCGAACATCGGCGAGCCCGGGTGGCCGTCCACGGCCCGCTCGAAGGAGCGGGTCGGACGAGCGTCGTGGTCGCCCGGACAATTGTCAACAATCCTTCTGACAAAACGGCCGACAATTCCGCGGGTCTGGTTCGATGGCCGGACAGAGGCCGCCCCTCGCGTGCGGCCCCTCGCGTGCGGCCCCACGCGAAGGCGCGCATGCCGGGCGGCGCAGGCCGACCCTCGGCCGCGTCGCGCCGCGGAGCGCCCTCGCCTCACAGGCCGAGATACGCCTTGCGGATCATCGGGTGGCCCGCGAGCTCCTGCGACGGGCCGTCGAGCACCAGCCGGCCGTTCTCCAGCACATAGGTGCGGTGGCTGACGGCGAGCACCTGCTTGACGTTCTGCTCGACCAGCAGGATCGGCATGCCGGTCTCGGCGACGCGGCGGATCGCCGCCATCACCTCCTTCACCAGCAGGGGCGACAGGCCGAGGCTCGGCTCGTCCATGATCATCAGCTTCGGCCCCAGCATCAGGGCGCGGGCGATCGCCACCATCTGCTGCTGGCCGCCCGAGAGCGTGCCGGCGCGCGCTCCCGCCCGCCGGGCGAGCTCCGGGAACAGCGCCTCGACCCGCCCAAGCGCCGCGTCGCGGGCCGCGCGGGCGGCCGGCAGCCAGGCGCCGAGCAGCAGGTTCTCGCGCACCGTCAGGTTGGGGAAGAGCTGCCGGCCCATCGGCACGTGCGCGAGGCCCCGGCGCGCCATTTGGTGCGGCCGCGCCGCCGTCATCGGCTCGCCGTCGAACACGATGCGGCCGCGCCACGGTGCGATCATCCCGGATACCGCCCGCAGGATGGTGGACTTGCCGCTGCCATTGCCGCCGACCAGCCCGACCAGCTCGGCGCGGCCGACCGCGAGCGACACCCCCGACACCACCTCGAGGCTGCCATAGCCGAGGACGACGTCCTCGACGCTGAGGATCGGGTCCGCCGTCATCAGTCGGTTCCCAGATAGGCTTCGATCACCCGCTCGTTCGCCATCACGTCGCACGGCGCCCCCTCGGCGATCGTCTCGCCGCTGGCCAGCACGACGACGTGGTCCGACAATTCGACCACCGCCTGCATGATGTGCTCGACCATCAGCACCGCCAGCCCACGCTCGGCGAGCCGGCGGACCAGCGCGATCATCTCGCGCAGCGCCGGCGGGTTGAGGCCCGCCATGATCTCGTCGAGGAACAGCACCTTGGGCGTCACGGCGAGCGCCTTGGCCAGCTCCAGCCGGCGGCGGCGCGCCAGATTGAGATCGGCAGCCGGCTGGTCGTGACGATCGGCGAGCCCGACCTCGCCGAGCACCGCCAGGGCGAGGCGCTCGGCCTCGCGCCGCCGCGGCTCCGTCAGGAAGGCCGGCACCAGCACGTTCTCCAGCACCGTCAGCTCCTCGAACGGCCGCTCCGTCTGGAACGTGCGGCCGAAGCCGAGCCGGGTGCGGGCGAAGGCCGGCAGCGTGCCGACATCGCGGCCTTCCAGCGTCACGCGCCCCGCCTGCATCGGCGCGAAGCCGGTGATGGCGTTGAACAGCGTCGTCTTGCCGGCCCCGTTGGGGCCGATCAGCCCGAGAATCTCGCCGGCGCCAAGCGCCAGCGACACCGCCTTGACGGCGGTGACGCCGCCGAACCGGACCGTGATCTGCTCAGCTCTGAGCACGTCGCGCATAGCGCCTCCGCACATGCCGGCGGACCAGCTCGCCGACGATGCCGCGTGGCACGAACAGCACCACGGCGAGGATCAGCACCCCGTAGATCAGCAGGTTGGCCTGGGCGAAGGTGGTGCGGAACGCCTCCCCGGCCCCGACCAGGATCAGCGCCCCGACGGCCGGCCCCCACACGGTGCCGCGGCCGCCGATGATGGCAGTCAGCGCGATCTGCACCGAGAGCAGCAGCGAGAAGATGACGTGCGGCTCGATGAAGGCGAGCACCATGCCGTAGAGGCCGCCGCCGACCGCAGTGAGCGCCGCCGACAGCATGAAGGCGCGCAGCTTGACGCCGGTCGGATCGAGGCCCGCCGCCATCGCGGCCTCCTCGTCCTCGCGCACCGCGCGGAGCTGATAGCCGAAGCGGATGCGCGACACGACGATGACGGTGGCGATCACCCCGGCCGCGAAGGCGAGCGCCAGGTAGAACTGCGCGGTGCGCGAGAACAGGTCGATGCCGAACGGCTCCGGCAGCGTGGCGATGAACACCCCGGTGGCACCGCCGGTCAGCCAGCCTTCGTTGATGGCGATTAGCCGCAGGATCTCCGCCACCGCGATGGTCGACAGCGAGAAGTACGGCCCGCGCAGCCGGAACGTCGTCCAGCCCCAGCCATAGGCCAGCACGGCGGCCGCGACGGCCGCGAGCGGCAGCGCCCACCACGGCGCGATGCCGTGCGAGGCGCCGATCGCCACCACATAGGCGCCGAGCCCGACGAACGAGGCGTGGCCGAGGCTCACTTGCCCGTTCCACCCGCCCAGCACGTCCCAGGCGGTGGCCCAGCCGGCGAACAGCAGCACCGTGATGGCGATGGTGAGAGCGCCGGGGAAGACCAGCGGATACACGGCCCCGACCACGACCAGGACACCGAGGCCGACGAGATGCGTCGTCATACGCGCTTCACCGTGCGGCCGAACAGGCCCTCGGGGCGAAACAGCAGGATCAGCAGGAAGGCGGCGAGCCCATACGCCTCGCGATACTCCGAGGCGAGATAGGAGGCGCCGAGCACCTCGACGACGCCGAGCACGATGCCGCCGGCGATCGCCGCCCCGACACTGCCGAGGCCGCCCAGCACCGTCACCACGAACGCCTTGAGGGTGAACACCGCCCCCATGTTGGTCGGGGTCGCGAACAGGAGCGGGATCAGCGTGACGCCGGCCACCACCGCCAGCATGGTGCCGAGCCCGAACACGATGGCGTGGATGGTGCGCGTGTCGATACCGACCAGCTCGGCGCCGAGCCGGTTCTCGGCAGTGGCGCGGATGGCGCGGCCGATCTCGGTCCGGTGCAGCAGCGCATAGAGACCGGCGATCGCCGCGACGGTGGCGGCGCCGGCCACGAGCAGCACCATCGACACGTGGACGCCGCCGATCGAGATCGTGGTCGATGCGTACGCGACCTGCACCGAGCGCGGCTCGCCGCCGACCGTGAGCAGGATGGCGTTGCCGATGATCAGCGAGATCCCGAGCGTGGCGAGCAAGGCCGACTCGGGCGGCGCGTCGACGATGCGGGCGAGCACCAGGCGCTCGACCAGCATCCCGGTCAGGAAGCCGACCGGCACGGCGATCACCAGCGACAGGTACGGATCGAAGCCGAGCAGCGCGTTGAACAGCACGGCCGCATACATGCCGAGCACGACGAAATCGCCATGCGCGAAGTTGATGGTCCGCATCACGCCGAACACCAGCGTCAGCCCGACGCCGACGAGCGCGTAGACGCCGCCCATCAGGACGCCGTTGGCGAGATTCTGGAGAAGGATCACCCAGTCGGTCATGCCATGGTCCGCTCGGCGCGGGGGCGTGCTCCTCGCAACGCTCGCCGCGACACCACCGTTCCCGGCAACGGCACCGCCGGCCGGGAACGCCCTGCCACCTACGCTCTGCTGTTCGCCCGCCTGAGCCCGATCAGCGCGCCGACCACGCCGGAGTCGGATGGCGGGGCGGCTGCGCCGCCAGATCGGCCGGGAACACGGTGACGTGGCGGCCGTCCTGGATCTGGAGGATCAGGCTGCGGATCGGGTTCTGGCCCTGGACGCCGTCGGCGCTCTTGAAGTTGACGGTCGTCACCGGCGTGGTCATGTCGGTGGCGGCGAGCGCGTCGCGCACCGACTCGCGCGACTTCGGATCGGCCCGCCCCAGCGCATCCGCCGCCACCATCAGGGCCAGATACCCTTCCGCCTCGTAGAACGACGGCTCGCCGCCCGCCTTCGCCTTCAGGCGCTCGTGGAGATCGCCGGCGCCCGGATACTTGACGTCGCGGCTCCAGCTCACCGCGGTGGCGACATACTCGGCCGACGGGCCGACCTGCTGGACGAAGCTCGGCAGCGCCGCCGAGGTGTCGATGGCGATCACCTTGGCACCGAGGCCGACCTCGCGCATCTGGCGGGTAATGGCGACGCCGTCCTCGGCATAGGAGACGATGTAGAGAATGTCCGGGTTGGCGGCGCGGAAGCGGTTGAGGATCGGGCGGAAGTCGGTGACGCCCTGATCGTACGCCTGATCGCCGACGATCTTGTAGCCGCGCGCGGCAGCGAGCTGCTTGCCGACCTTGCCGAGCGACGACGGCCAGGCGCCGTTGCCGTAGATCATCGCCACGCTCTCCAGCGGCACATTCGTGTTGGTCGCCTTGAGGTGGTCGAAGTAGTCGAAATAAGCGGTCGCCACGATGGTGGAGGTGTGCTTGGCGCGGAACACCCAGGGCGAGCCCGGCTTGGTGATGCTGTCGTCGGCGCTGCCGAGCACGATCAGCGGCACCTTGCGGCGGGTGAGGAACTGGGCGAGCGGCCCGGTGATCGACGAGGCATAGGAGCCGATCACCACCGGCACGCCTTTGCCGGCGAACGCCTCGGCGGCGGCGAGCGCGCTCTGCGCGTCGGAGCGATCGTCCTGGATGCTGAGGGTGAGCGGCTGGCCCTTGACGCCGCCCTTGGCGTTGATCTCGTCGAGCGCGACCTGAAGGCCGGTGCGGTAGCGCTCGCCGAATGCCGCGAAGTTGCCCGACAGGCTGTTGATGACGCCCACCTCGATCTGGGCCGTCGCCGGAGCCGGAGCCGCGAGCGCCATCACGGCGGCCGCCACGACGGCCGCGAACGAACTCCTCATTGCGTTACCTCACCGATACGGTTCTTGTGCGGATCTTGTGCAGATCTTTGGAGGATCGGATCGAGCGTCGCAGCGCGCGGCGCATCGCTCCGTCGGGTCTCGTGGTGGAAGCGTAATGTGCCGCCGCGCGCGTTGCCAATCGATTTTTATCGACATGCGACGACCCTGCACTATCCTCTGACCGCCCTCGCGCGCCCCCGTCACCAGATCAAAATTCTCGTCCGCAGCTCCGAGACCACCATCATGCCTGTGCTGGATGCCGATCCGCTCGCCGAGGGAGGCATTGCCGATTTCGCCCGCGCGTTCCGCGCCGGCACCATCACGTCCGAGCAGGCGACACGCGCCTATCTGGCGCGGATCTCGGCGCTCGACGGGCAGCTCGGCGCCTTCCAGCACGTCGCCGCCGAGTCGGCGCTGGCCACCGCCTGCGCCATCGATGCGCTGCACCGCGCCGGCACCGATCTCGGGCCGCTGATGGGCCTGCCGGTGTCGGTCAAGGATCTGTTCGCGGTGGACGGCATGCCGATCACGGCGGGCTCCCACATGGCGGTCGACGACATCGCCGGCCCCGAAGGTCCGCTGGTCAGGAGCCTGCGGCGGGCCGGCTGCGTGATCCTCGGCAAGACCAGGACGGTCGAGTTCGCGCTCGGCATCACCGGCGTCTCGACGCCGCGCGGCACACCCGTGAACCCGTGGGACGCGGCCACCCGCCGCCTGCCGGGCGGATCGAGCTCGGGCGCCGGCGTCGCGGTCGCCGCCGGCCTGTGCGGGCTGGCGATCGGCTCCGACACCGGCGGCTCGGTGCGGGCGCCAGCGGCGTTCTGCGGCGTGTTCGGGCTGAAGACGACGCCCGGCGTGTTCGCGACCGAGGGCGCGGTACCGCTCGCCCCCCATCTCGACACCCCGGGCCTCCTGACTCGCACGGCCGCCGACGCCGCGATCGCCTTCGCGGCCCTCACCAGCACGCCAGCGCCACAGCCGCGGCCGGCCAGTCGGCTGCGCCTCGGCGTGCCCGACGACTACGTGTTCGACGATCTCGATCCGGCGGTCGCGGCGGCCGTGACGGCGGCCCTGGAGGCGGCCACGGCGGCCGGCATCGGCCTCGTCCCGGTCAGCCTGCCGGGGCTGCGCGAACGCGAGGAGTACTTCCCGGCCGTGCTGCCGGCCTGCCTGATCGCCACCCTCGGACGCGAGCGCTTCCTGGCGGGTCGCGATCGCATGGACCCGATCGTCGCCCGCCGCGCCGCCCACGGGCTGGAGGTGACGGCCGCCGCCGTGATGGCCCTGGAGGCGCGGCGCACCCGCACGCGCCGGCAGGCCGCCACCGCCCTCGCCGGGCTCGACGGCTGGGTGTCGCCGACCACCACAGTGCCGGCGCCGCCGGTCGCCGCGCTCGACGATCCGGACCGCGCCCTCGCGCTCGCCCTCGGGATGACGCGCAACACCCAGCCGGCCAACTATTTCGGCGTGCCCGCCGTCACCCTGCCGCTGCCGCGCCCGGCCGGCGCCCTGCCGGTCGGCGTCCAGGTGGTCGGCTACGAGCACGGCGACGCCGACGTCCTGGCGATCGCGCTGGCCCTGGAGGCGATCCTCGGCACCGGCGGCTCGCCCGATCTGTCGGGCTTCGTGGGCTGACTGCGAGCCGAGGACGGGGGCTGCGACATGTCGCACATCCCGGATCGACCCAACTTGATCTCCGCCCGCACCGGGGTAAGCCTTGCGGGTGCGTCGGGCGACGTCGGGCCTCGGCCCGTCGGCGGCGTGACGCGGGACGCTATCGCATGTTCGAGCCGAACGGAGCCGCCGACCGCGGCAGACGCCTGTTCAGGCGCTACTGGGCCAGCGCATCCGGCTTCTGGAAGGGCCGCTCGGCCCGGGTGAGCTGGCCGTTGACGCTGGGCCTCGTCGCCATCGCGTCGGCGCAGCTCACCGTCCAGTATCTGCTCAACTACTGGAACCGCGACTTCTTCAACGCGCTGGAGCGGCGCGACGCCGTCGCCCTGTGGCACCAGCTCGCCCTGTTCCTGCCGCTGGCGGCGCTCAGCGTGTCGCTGTCGGTCACCTCGGTGTGGGGCCGCATGACCACCCAGCGCAAATGGCGCGAGTGGCTGACCCAGCACCTGCTCGGCCGCTGGCTCGACAAGGACCGCTACCAGCGCCTCGGCTCCGTCGACGGCAGCCACCAGAATGCCGAGTACCGCATCTCGTTCGATGCGCGCATCGCCACCGACGCGCCCGTCGACATGGGCATCGGCCTGTTCAACGCCTTCATGACGGCGATCGTGTTCATCAACGTGCTGGGCAGCGTCGGCGGCAGCTACACCCTCACGCTGGCCGGCCACGCCGTCACGATCCCGGGCTATCTGGTGTTCGCCGTGATCGCCTACACGCTGCTGTTCACCGGCGGCATGGCGTTCGTGGGTCGCAACCTCACGGCGGTGATCCAGGCGGAGAACCAGGCGGAAGCCGAGCTGCGCGCCGCCACCAATGCGATCCGCGAACTGGGCGAACGCACGCCGCCGGCCTCGGTGGAGCTGGAGGAGCTGGTCGGGGTGCGCGACGCGCTCGCCCAGGTGCTGCGGCGCTGGCGCCAGCTCTGCTTCCAGTTGATGGGCACCACCGGAGTGTCGCAAACCGACATCCTACTGGCCCCGGTGACCGCTTGGATGCTGTGTGCGCCGAAATTCCTGGCCGGCGAGATGACGCTCGGCGAGCTGACCCAGGCGTCGGCCGCCTTCGTGTCGGTGCAGGTCGCCTTCAACTGGTTCGTCGACAACTACCACCGCGTCGCCGAGTGGCGCTCGTCGGTCAACCGGGTGGCGACGCTGCTGCACGCACTCGACGACGCCGACCAGGCGCCGCCGGACGACGACGCGGCCGCAGCCGCGTCATCGGGCGCCCGCGACCCGGGCCGCCGGGCCGATGCCGACGCCCTGCCGGGCGACGCCTGACCGGCGCGCCCGACGGAGCGATCGAGAGGGCGTCCGCCGCGGGGGCTGGCGGACGCCGCCGCCGTCAGGCGATCGCGGGTCCCCCTCCCGCAGAGGACCGGATGAGATCCGCATACCAGCGGAACGACGTCTTGGGGATGCGCCGCTGGGTGGCGTAGTCGACGTAGACGAGGCCGAACCGCTGGCTGTAGCCGGAGCCCCACTCGAAGTTGTCGAGCAGCGACCAGACGAAGTAGCCGCGCACATCCGCGCCCTTCGCCCGCGCTTCACCGAGGGCATCGATGTAGGACTTCAGGTAGTCGATGCGCGAGGGATCGTCGACCTCGCCCTTGTCGTCGACGACGTCCTGGTTGGCGGTGCCGTTCTCCAGCACATAGACCGGCAGCTTGTAGCGCTCGGACAGGAAGATCAGCGTGTCGCGGAAGGCGTCGGCCTCGATCGGCCAGCCCATGCTGGTGCGCCGGATGCCGTCCGGTGCCGGACCCCAGCCGACCCCGAGCGGATTGCCGTCCCACGCCTTCATGTAGTGCGGCGAGTAGTGGTTGAGGCCGAACCAGTCGATCGGTCGGCAGATGCGGGCGATGTCGCCGGCCTGCGCATAGGGCTCGATCAGGTCGGCGAGCAGCGCCGGATAATGGCCGAGAAGCTGCGGGTCCGCGAAGGCGCCGTTCCAGTAGGCGTCGAACAGCGCCGCCGCTTTCACGTCCTCGGGCGCCGGCGTCGCCGACCGGCACGGCTGGATGTTGTGGACGATGCCGAGCGAGGCGTCCTTCACCTGCGCGCGCAGCACGTCGATGGCGCCGCCGTGGCCGAGATTCACATGGTGGATCGCCCGGTGCAGCATGGCGCGGTCGACGATGCCGGGCGCCTGCCCGGTCATCACGAAGCCGAACAGGGTGAACACCGAAGACTCGTTGAAGGTCGCGAAGCGTTTCACCCGGTCGCCGTAGCGCCGCGCGATCAGCGCGGCGTAATCGGCGAACCAGAAGGCGCAGTCGCGCGCCGCCCAGCCGCCGAGATCACCGAGCGCCTGCGGCAGATCCCAGTGGTAGAGGCACATCCACGGCTCGATGCCGGCCTCGAGCAGCGCGTCGACCAGCCGGTCGTAGAAGGCGAGACCCGGCTCGTTCACGGCACCGCGGCCCTTCGGCAGCACCCGCGGCCACGACACCGAGAAGCGGTAGGCGCCGACCCCGAGGGTCTTCATCAGCGCCACGTCCTCGGCGTAGCGATGATAGTGGTCGCAGGCGACCTCGCCGGTGTCGCCGTTGGTGATGCGGCCGGCCTGGCGGCAATAGCTGTCCCAGATGCTCGGCCCCTTGCCGTCCTCGCTGGCGGCGCCTTCGATCTGATAGCTCGAGGTGGAGACCCCCCACAGGAACGGGGTGGTGGTGGCGGCGGCGGCCGTCGTGGGCGCGCGCGTACTCATGGCTTTCCTTCCTCGCAGTCACGTCGACAGGCGAGCTTAACGGGCGACGGCTTGCCGGAGTGTTGACCGTGATCAAGCACGACGGTCGCAGCGTCCGACAGTGAGGCCACGATCTCGGCGCGCGGCGCGCATGGCGGTGGCGCAAGCGCAAACATCCTTACGCAATAGATCGGAGTTTCTCGTCGCGGCGCCCAGGAGGAGAGTCGATGCAAGGACCGCCGCCCCGGCGGCGCGGACCCGACATGGAAAGCCGCGCGTAGCTCTGCTGGCGCGGACGTGCAGTGCCGTCGGTGGCGGATCGCGCGGGGAGCGCCGGTCCGGCGTCGAGGCCGCCATGTCGAGCATCGTCAGCACCATCCCCAGCAGCATCCTCGGTAGCAGAAACACCGCCCGCATCGTCTTCGTCGGCGCCGGCAGCGCGTCGTTCGGTCTCGGCATGTTCCGCGACCTGTGCTTCTCGGAGCATCTCGCCGGCTCGACCGTCGTGCTGGTCGACACCGATGCCGATGCCCTCGCCCGCTCGGCCGCGCTGGCGCGGCTGCTGAACGAGCGCTCCGGCGCCGGGCTGGTGATCGAGACGACCACGGACCAGCGCGCCGCGCTGCCGGGTGCGCAATTCGTCCTCAACGCCACCGCGATCGATCGCATGCGTCTGTGGCGGCACGACCACGAGGTGCCGCGCAAGCACGGGCTGCGGCAGACGCTGGGCGAGAATGGCGGGCCGGGCGGATTGTTCTTCACGCTGCGCACGCTGCCGCTGGTGTTCGACATCGTCCGCGACATGGAGGCGCTGTGCCCGGACGCGCTGCTCGTCAACTTCTCCAATCCGGAGAGCCGCATCGTGCTGGCGGTCGGCAAGTATAGCCGCATCCGCGTGGTCGGGCTGTGCGAGGGCGTGTTCGGCAGCCGCGCCCAGGTGGCCCGCGTGCTCGGCCGGCGCGACGACGAGGTCGACGTCTGGGCGGCCGGGCTCAACCACTTCCAGTGGCTCGTCCACATCCGCGACCACGCCACCGGCCGCGACCTCTACCCGGCGCTGCGCGAGGCCGAAAAGACCTTCGATCCCGCGCAAGCGCCGCTGACTCGCCGGCTGTTCCGCGCCTTCGGCCTGTGGCCGACCTGCGGCGACGGCCATACCGGCGAGTTTCTGCCCTATGGCTGGGAGATCGACGAGCCGGGTTACGACTTCGACGGCGACGCGCAGCGGCGCGCCGTGTTCCGCGGCGAGGTCGACGACGTGCTGGCCGGCCGCATGGCGGTGCCGGACTGGTGGCTGACCCCGTGCGGCGAGCGCGGTGCCGCCGTCATCGCCGCCTGCACCCACAACGAGAAGCGGTTCATCGAATCCGGCGTGGTGCTCAACCGCGGCACCATCCCCAACCTGCCGGCGGAGCTCGCCGTCGAGGTGCCGATCGTGGCCGACGCGGCCGGCGTCCATCCGGTCTCGCTCGGCCCCCTGCCCGATCCGATCGCCAAGCTGCTCGCCGTGCAGGCCGGCGTCCAGCAGCTCGCCGTGGAGGCCGCCGTCCATGCCTCGCGGAGCCTCGCCCGCGAGGCCCTGCTGATCGACCCCGTGGTCGATTCCATGAGCGCCGCCGAGGCGGTGCTCGACGAGTTATGGGAGATCAATCGGCCGTATATCCGGCCCTGCGTCTGAGGCGGGCCACAATGTCTCGACGGCAGCCTCGGCTTGGAATAAGGGTCGAGACGGCGAAGCGCGGCGGCGGGCATCGTCCGCGTCCAGCCGCCGGCACAAGGATCGGAGAGGTCCGGTGCGCGTCAAGAGCTTCATGACCAGCCCCGCGTTGACGATCGGCCCCGATCAGTCGATCGCCGACGCCGCCGATCTGATGATCACCAACCGCATCAGCGGGCTGCCGGTCGTCGATCACGACGGTCGCCTGGTCGGCATCGTCAGCGAGCGCGACCTGCTGCGGCGACACAATGGCGGTCCGCCCCGGCGGCCGCACTGGCTCCAGCTCATGACCCAGAAGAACGCCCTGGCGGGCGAGCCGGAGCGCTTCCACACCCTGACGGTCGGTAACGTGATGACTCCGTCGCCGGTCACGGTGACGGAGTCGACCCTGATCGAGGAGGCCGGACGCCTGCTGGAGCAGCGCCGCTTCAAGCGGCTGCCGGTGATGCGTGGCAACGCCGTCGTCGGGGTGATCTCGCGGTCCGACCTGTTGCGGGCGCTGCCGCGGGCGATCGGCAAGGCCGAGGAGGCCGCCCGCCACGACGCCCCGATGACCGACGAGCGGCTGGTCGAGCTGGAGCGGCAGTACTGGATGCAGCGGACCCGCTCGCTGAAGTGAGGAACCGCCCCCGGGACGGCGTGCCGGGGGCGACCGATCCGCGGTGCACCGCCTACACGCTCGTCGCCTTGCGGGCGGCGCGCAGCTCCTGGTAGAGCGCGAAGGTCTTCCGCGCCACGCTGTGCCACGAATAGTTCTGCTCGACGCGCTCGCGGCCGGCCGCCGCCATGCGGGCGCGCAGCTCCGGATCGCGGGCGATGCGGTTGATGCCGTCGGCGAGGCCGCGCTCGAAGCGGGCCGGCGACATCGGATCGTGCGGCGGCTCCGCCGACAGATGCGGCTCGACCAGGATGCCGGTGACGTCGTCGACCACCACCTCCTTGATGCCGCCGACGGCGCTGCCGACCACCGGGGTGCCGCACGCCATCGCCTCCAGGTTGATGATGCCGAACGGCTCGTAGATCGACGGGCAGCAGAACACGGTGGCGTGCGAGTAGAGCGCGATGGTGTCGGCGCGCGGCAGCATCTTGGACAGCCAGATCACGCCCTCTCGCCGCTTCTGAAGCTCGCCCACGATCTCCTCGGTCTCGCGCTGGAGTGCCAGCGTGTCGGCGTCGCCGGCGCACAGCACCACCTGGAGGCTCGGATCGAGATGGGGGATCGCCTGGAGCAGATAATACAGCCCTTTCTGGCGGGTGATGCGGCCGACGAACAGCACGAACGGCCGCTCGGGATCGACACCGAGCCGGGTCAGCACCTCGGGGGCGTGGATCTTGCGGTACTCGTCGGTGTCGATGCCGTTCGGAATGATGTGGACGCGCTCGGCCGGCACGTCGAACAGGCGCAGGATGTCGTCACGGGTGCTCTTCGACACCGCGATCACCGCGTCGGCGGTCTCCAGCGCGTTCTTCTCGATCCACCGCGACAGGTCGTAGCCGTGCCCGAGCTGATCGCGCTTCCACGGCCGCAGCGGCTCCAGCGAGTGGACCGTGATCACCATCGGGATGTTGTAGAGGATCTTGGCGAGCAGCCCGGAGAAGTGGGTATACCAGGTGTGGCAGTGGATGATCTCGACGCTGCCTTCCAGCTCGTTGCCGATCCCCTGCCCCATGAAGGCGAGGCAGGTGGACAGCGCCTTCAGGGGCGACACATAGGTCTGCGGGCAGCCGGCGAACAGCGTGGTGTCGACCTTGATGCCGCGGACATGGAGCTGGCCGTCGTCGAGGGTCTGGTCGTGGAAGGTGCGCACCTCCACGGGCGTGAGCTTGGCGAGCTCCCGCGACAGGTATTCGACGTGGACGCCGGCGCCCCCGTACACATAGGGCGGATATTCGTTGGTGGTGAGCAGGACACGCATTGCGAAGGACCCCCGTCGCTTGCGGCGACACGAATGACAGCGGCTTTCGGGCGCCCGACGGCGCCGTGATGGTCGATGTCGTGGCGAGGCTCCGTGCCCCGCGCACGACAGGTTCGCTCCGCACGGACGAGCGCGCATCGCCCCGGGGGTGGGCCATGCGGCCGCCTCGCCGCGCCTGCGCGGCCGTCAGGCGACGCAGCGCAGCAGCACCGCCGGATCGCGCTGCGTGTCGATGGCGAGGCGCACGCCGCCCCACTCGACCAGCCGCCATTCGCCGGTGACCAGATTCTCGACCGCCCGCACCGGGCGCCGTGCCCCCTCCGGGCCGATGCGCATGTCACCGAAATGGAACCAGACGTCGTGGGCGCCGGGATGCAGCGCGATCGCCACCGCCACCACGTTGTCGTGCGCCACCGACTCCTTGACGAAGCCGAGCACCGACCCGCTGTCCACCTGCGCGAAGGCGAAGTTGGAGGTTTGCAGCAGCGCCGGGTTGGCGTTGCGGATGGCGTTCAGCCGCGTGATGTAGTCCTTGATGTTGCCGGGCGCGTTCCAGTCCCGCGGCTTGATCTCGTACTTCTCGGAGTCGAGATACTCCTCCTTGCCCGGCACCGGCACATGCTCGATCAGCTCGAAGCCGTTGTAGACGCCGTAGCTGCCGGCCAGCGTGGCGGCGAGCGCCACCCGCGACTTGAACATCCACGGCTCGCCCGATTGCAGGTGGACCGGGAGGATGTCCGGCGTGTTGACGAAGAAGTTCGGGCGGAAATACTCGCGCTCCGGATGGCGGGTCAGCTCCGCCATGTAGGCGGACAGCTCGTCCTTGCCGGTGCGCCACGTGAAGTAGGTGTAGGACTGGCTGAAGCCGAGCTTGGCCAGCGCCTTCATCACCTTGGGGCGGGTGAACGCCTCCGACAGGAAGATGGTGTCGGGAAACTTGGCCTGCACCTCGCGGATCATCCACTCCCAGAACGGGAACGGCTTGGTGTGCGGGTTGTCGACCCGGAAGATGCGCACCCCCTGCTCGGCCCAGAACAGCACCACGTCGCGCAGCGCCTGCCACAGCGCCGGGCGGTCGGCGCAGTAGAAGTCCGGGTTGACGATGTCCTCGTACTTCTTGGGCGGGTTCTCGGCGTAGCGCATCGAGCCGTCCGGCCGCCACTTGAACCAGTCGGGATGCTCCTTGAGCCACGGATGGTCGGGCGAGCACTGGGTGGCGAAGTCGAGCGCGATGTCGAGCCCATGCCCGCGCGCCGCCACCACCAGCCGGCGGAAATCCGCCAGCGTGCCGAGCTGCGGATGCACGGCGTCGTGGCCGCCCTCGGGAGCGCCGATCGCGTAAGGGCTGCCCGGATCGCTCGGCTGCGCCTTGAGCGAGTTGTTCTTGCCCTTGCGGTTCTTGGTGCCGATCGGATGTATCGGCGGGAAGTAGAGCACGTCGAAGCCCATGCCGGAGATGTCCGGCAGCCGGGCGATGACGTCGTCGAAGGTGCCGTGGCGGTCTGGGCTGTCGGTCTGGCTCCGCGGGAACAGCTCGTACCAGGCCCCGGCGCGTGCCCGCGGCCGCTCGATCATCAGCGGGAACGCCTGGCTCCAGGTGAGATCCGGGCGCGGCTCGACGGCCGCCATGGCGGCGGCGAGATCCTCGGCGAGCAGCGGCCGCGGATCGCCGGCGGCGTCGAACATGTTGAGGGCCGCTTGCAGGCGCCCGGCGGCATCGCCCGCCCGCGGCAGCGCGGCGGCGACCAGCGCCCGCCCCTCCTTGAGATCGAGCGCGATGTCGACCCCGGCCTTCTGCTTGGCCAGCGTGTCGCGACGCCAGGTCGCGAAGCCGGCCGTCCACGCCTCGATGGCGAAGACATGGCGGCCGAGCTCGATCGGCACGAAGGTGCCGTGCCAGCGATCGTTGTCGACCGGCACCAGCGGCGCCGTGCGCCAGCCTCGCTCGCCGTCGCGCCGCCAGCGCAGGGCCGCGGCCGACACCTCGTGGCCGTCGCGGAACACGTCGACCCAGACGTCGACCGGCTCGCCGACGATCCGCTTCACCGGGAAGCGGCCGGCGTCGATGGTCGGAAAGACGTCCTCGATGAAGAACCGGCGCTGGAACACCTCGGACTCGAGGGGCGTCGCATCCGGCGCGGTGGGCAGATGCGGCTCGTAGGTCACGGTCGAGCGGGGGGCGCGTGGGAAATTCATCGTCGGCCTTGTGCGAGAACACGAAGTGCGGCGCGCCGGAGCGCGAGGCACGGGAACGGGAACACGAAGTGCGCGAGCCCGAAAAATACGGGTGAGCCGTCTCCCTCCCGTGAATACGGGTCGCGCGCGTCCGATCGGATCTCGCGCAGAGCGGACCGGACGGACATGCGGCAACACCCTGGCGCGTGGCAGGGTTCCGGCACGATCCGGCATCGCCTCGCGTCGAGCGCCTCCCGGCGCGCGCAACGGCCCGACGACCCCGGGCGGGGAGCGGCGTCACCCTACAATGTTTCTTTTCGGCGCGCCCGGCAAGGCCGTATTGCGGTGCGGAATAATCCGTCATAGCCGGTCCGGGCAAGGACAACGCCCTCATGGTCCGGAGCTGGCCCGAGGCGGCCCGAAACCGCGGCCTCGCCCGTCCGTCCGCCCGAACGGTCGAAGGCCGCCCCGTTGCCCGGAGCGGCCTCGATCGAAACGAAAACCGGGACGGCGAACCGCACCGCCCCGTGGAGCCCGACGGAAGCGGTCAGGCGTCGGCCAGCGCCGGAGTGACGAGCTTCGCCACCCGGACGGTGTGGCGGGCGATCATCGCCTCCTCGTCGGTCTGCATCACATAGACCGTGACCGGAGTGCCGGGCGCCGAGATCACCTCGGCCCGGGCCTCGTTGGCGGCGCGATCCAGCACGATGCCGGCCCACTCCATCCCCTCCAGGGTCCTGGCCCGGATGGTCTTGGAGTTCGACCCGATGCCGCCGGTGAACACCAGCGCGTCGACGCCGCCGGTCACCGCCATCAGCGCACCCAGCTCGCGGCGGATGCGGGCGACGAAGTAGTCGATCGCCTGCTTGGCGGCCGGTGCGTCGGAGGCTTCGAGGTCGCGCATGTCGCTCGACACGCCCGACATGCCCTTGAGGCCCGACTTCTTGTACAGGAGGTCGGAGATCTCGGCTGCCGTCATCCCCTTCTGCTGCATCATGTAGAGCAGCACGCCGGGATCGATCTGGCCGCAGCGGGTGCCCATGGCGAGGCCGTCGAGCGGCGAGAACCCCATGGTCGAGGCGACCGACTGGCCGTCGCGCAGCGCGCACATCGAGGCGCCGTTGCCGAGATGCAGGACCACGCAGCGGCGCACCGCCGCCGGATCGCGCTCCGCCAGCCGGCCCGCGATGTACTCGTAGGAGAGGCCGTGGAAGCCGTAGCGGCGAACGCCCTCCTCGTAATACTGCGGCGGCAGCCCGAAGGTGTCCTGCACGAACGGCTGGGTGCGATGAAAGGCGGTGTCGAAGCAGCCCACCTGCGGAATGCCCGGGAACGCCTTGCCGGCCGCCGCGATGCCGGCGAGATTGTGGGGCTGGTGCAGCGGCGCCAGCGGCCCGAACGTCTCCAGCACCTTCAGCACGGCGGGCTCGAGCAGGATCGGCGCCGAGTAGAGCGGACCGCCGTGGACGACGCGATGGCCGACCGCGACGATCTTGGCACCCGGAAAGGTCTCGGCGAGCCAGCCGATGATGATCTCCAGCGCGGCGTCGTGAGTCTTCGGCGCCGCGGCGCCCTCGAAGCGTCGCTTGACCTTGTCGCCGGTCGCGACCTTGGCCTCGAACTCCGGCGCGACGCCGATCCCCTCGACCTGCCCGATCGCGACCTGACGGGGCCACGGGCCGCCGTCGAGCGCGAACAGCGCGAACTTGATTGAGGAGGACCCCGCGTTCAGCGTGACGATATGGTCGCCCATGATGTCGATGTCCTGTCCTACTCGGCCGCGACCTTGACGTTCTCGCCCGCGACCGGCACGGCGCGGCCGGTACGGCGGCGATGCTCGTAGAGCTGGGCGAGCGCCGCCGAGACGAGGCGCGCACGATCGTTGTCGGCGCGGCTGGTCAACATCACGGGTGCGGCGGCGCCGACCACCAGCCCGGCCGCCTCGGCGCGGGCCACGAAGGTCAGCTCCTTGGCCAGCATGTTGCCGGATTCGAGATTCGGAACGATCAGCACGTCGGCATGCCCCGCCACCACCGAGGTGATGCCCTTGGTGCGCGCCGCCGCCACGTCCATGGCGTTGTCCATGGCGAGCGGGCCGTCGACGATGCCGCCCTTGATCTGGCCGCGATCGGCCATCTTGGACAGCGCCGCCGCGTCGAGCGTCGACGGGATGTTCGGATTGACCGTCTCGACCGCCGACAGCACGCCGACGCGCGGCTTGTCGATGCCGCACGCGATCGCGAGGTCGATGGCGTTCTGGGTGATGTCGACCTTGGTGATCAGATCCGGCGCGATGTTGATGGCGGCGTCGGAGATGAACAGCAGATGGTCGAGGGTCGGCACGTCCATCACGAAGACGTGGCTGATGCGGCGGCCGGCGCGCAGCCCGCCGTCCTTCTTGACCACTTGGGCGAGGAGATCGTCGGTGTGCAGGTTGCCCTTCATCACCGAGGCGGCCTCGCCGCGACGAACCAGCTCGACCGCACGCGCCGCGGCGTCGCGATGGCTCGGCGAGTCGATCAGCTTGTAGGACGAGATGTCGAGGCCGCTCGCCTCGGCGGCCTTGAGGATCGCCGCCTGCGAGCCGATCAGGATCGGCTCGATCAGCCCCTCCCGGGCCGCCAGCACGGCGCCCCCGAGCGAGTTCTTGTCGTCCGGGCAGACCACCGCGGTGGCCATCGGGCCGAGGCTCTTGGCGCGCTCGATCAGCGGCGTGAAATGATCGCCCTTGTCGAGGATCAGGGTCGGCAGCTCGCGCGCCGCCACGGTGATGCGCTCGGTCGGCACCTCGACGACCGCGGAGCCCACCGCCACCACGGTGCCGTCGGTCTTGGCGATGCGCGTCTCGAACACCGCGATCGGACACTCGCGCTTCTCGACGCAGCGAACGCTGACCGACACCTTGTCGCCGACATGCACGCCGGTGACGAAGCGCAGATCCTGCGAGCGATAGAGCGTGCCGGGTCCCGGCAGCAGATTGCCGAGCACCGCCGAGATCAGCGAGCCCGCCCACATGAACGGAGCCGTCGCCTTGCGGTCATCCGGCGCGCTGCCGCTCGGCATCACCACCGGGTTGGTGTTTCCGGAGACGTGGGCGAACAGATAGAGGTCCTGCATCGAGCAGATGCGCTCGATGGCGGCGCTGTCGCCGGCCTTCAGCTCGTCGAACGTCGTGTTCTTGATCACGTCTGCCATTGTCTCATCCACCTCCGGTGGTGCGTCGCTGCACCGACCGTTCTCGATGGGGTCGGGAGCAAGTCTCATTCCACAAACGCGGCACGAGGAACATCCAGTCCCCCGTCGCGGTCAATCGATATCGGCGTCTGGCTGTGTGAGCAAACGCGCATGGCCTCCGCAGCGGGACTGGGAACCGGCATCGACGGCACACGCCGGACCGAACGACTCGGCGGATCGCGCGACACGATCCGCGATCCACATCGTCACTGTAGCAGTGAACTTATAAGGAACACATAAACTGCCGACGACCGGGATAAACCACGTATGTGGAGACGCGGCGGCACCGTCCTGCGTCACGGCGACGTCCCCCGGGGTCGTCCCGTGCTACGGACGTGAGCGGCCCCGATGAGGGCGACCACCATCAGGAAAAAGACTTAGTCGCGACGGTGGCGCCGGCCGTCGATCTCGCCAGACCGTCGGTCGGCGCGATGCCCGGCGCGCAGCATATTGCACTGCACACTGCGCAAGCTGCTTCACACCTCACCCGACCGGGTGTCGCCCGCCACGCCGGCGTGCTATCAGGGCGCGTGACGAGCCGACACCCCCACGACACGCCACGAGCACAGCCGCACCGCGCGGCAGCGTCGCGCATGCCTGCCCTGGTGGTGGCGCTGGCGCTGCTCCTTCAGGTCGTGCTGCCGGCCCTGGCCAGCCCGGCTTCCCGGGATGCCGCGGCAGCGACCCTGTTCGGCGACACCCTGTGCATCGGAAGCCCGGCCGGTGGGTCGCCGGCAGCATCCGAATCGCCCGAGGCACCGCCGCCCGCCCCGGCGACCATCCGTCACACCTGCTGCGTTCTCTGCACGAGCCCGGGCCTAGCGGCCGCGCCCGCGCGGCCGGCCGTGCATGGCCCGGCGTGGTCGCGCATCGCTGCGGTCGCCTCGGTCCGGTTCCGCGGTCCCCTGGTGGCGGCGGTCGAGCGAAACCCGATCAGGCCGCGCGCACCGCCCGTGGCCTGATCGGCCGACGCACCATCCTCACCAACCAGCCATCATCGGCCGCCCGGCGCACGAGTGCGCGAAGCCGGACGGATCGCGTGGGCCGCCGCGAGGCGCGCCTCACCCGGCGGCCAGACGTTCGGAGACTGTCGATGACCCGCTTCACCACCACCCTCGTGTCCACGCTGGCGCTCGCCGCCGGCCTCGCCGCCGCGTCGGCGCCCGCTCTCGCCCAGGGTTCCGGCCACCACGGCGCACCCGCCCAGGAGAGCAAGGAGGCGATCAAGGCCGGAGCCCTGCGCATCGAGACGCCCTGGAGCCGCGCCACGCCGGGCGGCGCCAAGGTGGCGGGCGGCTTCATGTCCATCACCAACACCGGCAGCGAGCCGGACCGGCTGATCGGCGGCGCCATGCCGCGGGCCGGCCGCTTCGAGGTGCACGAGATGAAGACCGAGAACGGCATCATGACCATGCGGCCGCTCGCCGACGGTCTCGTCATTCCGCCCGGCGCCACCGTGACGCTCAAGCCCGGCAGCTACCATGTGATGTTCATGGACCTGAAGGAGCCGCTCAAGGACGGCGAGACCATCGAGGGCGAGCTGCGCTTCGAGAAGGCCGGCACCGTGACGGTGCGCTATGCGGTGCAGCCGATCGGCGCCACCACGCCGGGCGGAGGCGGCGCGAGCGGCAAGGAGTCGGGCAGCAAGAGCGGCGGCGGCCACCACGGCCACTGATCGCCCTCATGAACGATCCCGGCCGCGGCACCGCCTGCCCGCGGTCGGGCTCCACAGCTCGGCCGGGACTCGGCCGGCGGCATTTTACGGGAATTTAAGCCGCCCGCGGCAGGGTGACGGCCGACGCCTCGCGTCGCCGCCGCGGCCGGACGCCGCCAACTCCCGGAGATCGGATGCCGGCGCCGGCCACCCTCCACGGCCCGTCGTCCGCGTCGGCCTCGATCACGCGGGACCATCAGGAAGATCGCCGCCCGATGTCGGTCCCGGCCCCCGCTCCCGAAGGCGCCCTCCTCTACGATCGCCGCACCGGCCGGCTCGACGGCGCCTCCGCGGTCGAGCGGCTCGCCGTGCTGGCCATGCGGGCCGGCGCCCGGCTGACCGAGCCGTGGGAGCATCGCGGCTTCTCGCTCGGCTGCCGCATTCTCTCGGTGGCGCTCACCGAGCGCGAGGCGATGGTGCGGATCGACGACGACACCCGCTACGCCTTCCCGCTCGGCGACGGCTACTGGAGCGTCCTGTTCGACCCCCGCTATGTCTACGAGCCGGAGCTCGAGCGCTTCCTGATGAACGTGGTCGATGTCGACTACACCTTCGTGGACGGCGGCGCGAACTACGGCCTGTGGTCCGTGCTGGTGAGCAGCCGGCGGTTCGGCAGCCATCCGGCGATCGCCATCGAGGCGTCCTCGCGCAACGCCGCCAAGCTGCGCCGCAACGCCGAGATCAACGGCGGCCGGTTCGCGGTGCGCCACCAGGCGATCGGCGCCACCGCCGGCGGCATCGCCCGGCTGAGCGGCCGCAAGCACGAGGCGTTCACCATCGCGGGCGGCACCGACGCCACCGTCACCGAGGAGGTGCCGGTGATGTCGCTGGACAGCCTGTTCGACGACGGCACGCTACGCCCGGACGGCCGCTTCGTCGTCAAGCTCGATGTCGAGGGCGTCGAGGTCGACGCCCTGAAGGGCGGCCGGCGGATGCTCGATGCCGACAGCGTCCTTCTCTGCGAGGAGCACGGCGCCGATCGCACCCATGCGGTGACACGCTACGCTCTGTCGCTGCCCGGCTGCCGCGAATTCGTGCTCGATCCGACGACCGGCCGCTTCGAGGAAGTGCCGGAGCCGGGCTTCCTGGACCACGTCAAGACCAATCCGGCCTACGGCTACAACGTGTTCGTGACCAAGAGCCCGTTCTGGATCGAGCGGCTGCGCAGCGCCCCGCCGGTCGTCCGCTGAGCGTCACGTGGCGCGGGTGCCGCCCGGCCGCCGCGGCCCGGTCGCGATCACGCCATCATCGAAGAATACCTCTCCTTGCGAGCATCGCCGGTCGAGATCGCACCCGATTCGGGACCGTCTCGGTCCCTCGATCCGCTCGCCGGGTCACGCGCCCGCATGACCCGGCCGTTCCAGACTGGATCGGACCCGCCTCCCCGACACGCTCGCCATCCGGCTCCGGCCGGTTCATCGCCAAGGATGGAGACACGCTCGTGAGAGCCCTCGCCGCCGCCACCGCCGTCCTCTGCCTGATCGCCCTGCCCGCCGCCGCCCAAGCTCCCGCCCAGGCCCCCGCGACCTCCTGCAAGGCGCACGCGGCCGAGAAGAAGCTCGCCGGCGCCGCCCTCAACAGCTTCATGAAGAAATGCGAGACGGACGCCCAGGCGTCGTGCGACGCCGCCGCGGCCGAGAAGAAGCTGGCGGGCGCCGCCAAGACCAGCTTCACGAAGAAGTGCGTGGGCGACGCGGTCGGCCACTGACCGGCGCGCATCGTCCAGGCGAGCGCACCCGCCGCGCCGGCCCCCGCCGACGCGGCTTTTTCGTGCGCTCCGGTCCGACGGTCACCGACGCTGGTGCCCGAACGACACCTCGCACAAAACTCGAGGAAATCGACGCAACTCTCTGACCAGAAACAACCGCCTCAGCGGAGGCGGTCGATATCGTCGAGCCCGGCCTGATCCGACAACGAGCCGCCGCTGCCCTCCGCGTCCTCACCGCCACCCGTCACCGCACGGTCCTCCTCCAGCCGGCCGTTCGGGCTGAGCGTGTCGATGGTCTGCGGCAGGTGCTGCGACAGCATCGCCAGAAGGTCCTCGATGGAGATCCCGAGCCCACCCGCCATCTGCGAGAGGCCACGATCCCCGATGGCGCCGCGCAGCTCGTCGGGCGACACCGGCATGTTGGAGCCCTGGCCGAGCCAGGAGCCGACCTGGCGGTCGAGGCCGCCGCGACGCAGCGCGTCGACGAGCCCGCCGAGGCCGCCGAGATCGGTGCGGCCGAGAACCTGGGCGAGAATGGCGGGCAGCCCCGCCGTGTCGAACTTCTCGAAGGCGCCGCGCACGGCGCCGGCGATCAGGGAGTCGAGCAGGCCCATGAGGGTCTCCGGGGTGGGCGTGAGGGATGGCCTTGGGGCGGCCGGCGGGACGGTTTCCGAGTACATCCATGAAGCCGCAACTTCATGACCGTCGTGGGGCGTTGCGCCGCTTTGTGCGTTGTCCCGATGCCCGCCCGCATCCCGCCCCCTACCTCGGACCCGTCATGCACGCCTCCCCCGCCTTCTCCGCCAAGCTCGTCCTCGTCACCGGCACGGTGCTCGTCCTGCTCGCCGCCTGGCAGCTCGCCGACCTGCTTCTGCTCGTCTTCGCCGCCGTGCTCGGGGCGATCCTGCTGCGGGCGCTCGCCGACCTCTTGGCCCGGCCGACCGGCCTCGCCTCGGGCTGGTCGCTCGTGCTCGCCGTCGTGCTGATCGCGCTCGTGCTGGCTCTCGTCGTCGTGTTCTTCGGGGCTGCGATCCTCCAGAACATCGAGACCCTGGTGGAGCGGCTGCCCGGCGCCTGGCGTGCCGTGCGCGACCGGATCGACAGCGTCGGCTGGGTTCAGGCGGCCGTCGACCGCGGCACCGATGCGATGCTGTCGGGCGGCGTGGTCAGCCGCATCGGCGGTGCCCTCGGGCTGGTGGCGGGCGCCATCACCAACCTCCTTCTGGTGATCTTCGGTGCCCTCTACATCGCGGCCCAGCCGGCGCTCTACCGGGCCGGGCTGCTGCGGCTGGTGCCGCCCCGCCATCGGGACCGCGCCGACCGCACCCTGTGCCGCTGCGGCGAGGCGCTGCGCGGCTGGCTGCTCGGCCAGGTCATCGCCATGGTGGGAGTCGGGGTCGTCACCACGGTCGGGCTGTGGGCGCTCGGCGTCCCCTCCTTCCTGGCGCTCGGGCTGTTCGCCGGGCTCGCCGAGTTCGTGCCGATCGTCGGGCCGGTGGCGGCGGCGATCCCGGCCGTCGTCATCGCCCTGTCGGTCGATCCGACGCTCGCCCTTTGGGTGGTCGGCCTGTTCCTGCTCATCCAGCAGATCGAGGGCAACGTGCTCCAGCCGCTGATCCAGCGCGAGATCGTCGAGGTGCCGCCGGCGCTCCTGCTGTTCGCCGTCGTCGGCTTCGGGGTGCTGTTCGGCGGCCTCGGCGTGCTGCTCGCAGCCCCCCTGACGGTGGTCGCCTATGTGGCGGCCCAGGACCTCTACGTGGCCCCGCTGGAGCGCCACGCCGACACGACCGCGACCACCGCGACCGCGACGGCAGCCGAGCCGCGGTCGGTCACGGAGTCTCGATGACGCCGCGGCTGTTCTTCAGCACCATGCAGGCGGCGCCGCGCCGCGACAGGTCGGCACACAGCGCCGCCGCCGCCGTGCGGGTCTCGGCCCCGACCCGCACCTGGTAGAAGGCGCTCGACCCGCGGCTGCGCAAGAGGGCGCGGATGATCACCGGGTCGCGGCCATCCAGCATGGCCCGGTGCCGCCGCTCGATGGCGGCGTAGCTCGCCAGCACGCGAGCGCGCGAGAAGCCGGCGGCGAGCTGCACGCCCCAGGGCTGCGCGGCGCCCTCGCGCACCCGGCGCTCCAGCTCGCCGATGAACATGCTGGGCTGCTGCTTCAGCAATGCCGCCAGCGTGGTGCACGAGGTCTTCTCGGCGATGCCGTCCCGGCCGGAGCGGCCGATCTCGACCCACTCCTCGGCCGAGAGCCCGGTGATGGCGCGGACATAGCGCCGCGTCTCGGCCGGCAGGCCGGAGCGCCCGGCCATCCAGTCGCGCACCCGCCCCGGGCCGGCGTTGTAGGCCGCCGCCGCGAGCCCGAGATTGCCGAAGCTCTCGCGCAATTCCGCGAGGAACTCGGCGGATTTCGGCAGCGCCGCGACGGGATCGAAGGGATCGAGCAGGCCGCGCTCCTCGGCCGTGTAGGGCATGAACTGGGCGATGCCCTGGGCGCGGTGGCCGCGGCGCGTCATCGGGCCGATCGCGTCGGGCCGGAAGCGGCTCTCCTGCCAGATCACCCGGGCGAAGAAGGAGAGCGGCAGACCGTTGGCGGCGGCCGCCGATTCGAGGATGAGGCAGATCGACTCCATGGTGCCGTTCGGCCGCGGCGGCGCGGCCGGGATGTCGGCCTTCGGGGCCTCGGCCTTCGGGGCCTCGGCCGGCGGATCGGCGGCGGCCTTTGCGGGCTCGGAAGCCGACGGCTCGGGTGCGGGCTGCTCGGGGACGGCCGACTCAGGGACGGTCGGCTCGGCAGCGGACGCGACCGCCCCGGCCACCGGCGCGGCGGCGAGCAGCAGCATCATCAGGACGAGGCGGGCGACCGTGCTCATGCGCCTCCGCGGAACGCGACGACCCCGCCTTGTGTGCCGCCGGAAAGCGACCGGAATGCGAACAATCCCAAAACCACACCCGGACGGCGTCCCTGTCCCGACAACGGTCGCGCCGGCGGGCCGGATCAGCGGGCCAGAAAAATATCGCCGGCCATCACGGCGAGCGTCCCCGCCACCACGCCGGCGAACACCGACTGCCGCATCAGCAGGAACGCCGCCAGGCCGATCGCGGTGGCGCCGAGCCGAATCCACAGCGGCACGCCGCCGAGCGCCCCCGGCGCGAACACGATGATCTTGGCGACCACGCCGGTCAGGATCGCGGTCGCCACCGCCCGCACCCAGACCAGCGTCTCCGAGGTCTCGTCGAGGCCGCGCGAGAACACCACGCCGAGCCAGCGCCACACCTCGTTCGGCAGAAACCCGACCAGCACCAGGATCAGGTAGGGCCACAGCTCCGCCGTCATGCCGGCCGTCATCGCCGTGCCCTCCGCCAGCGATGGATCAGATAGGCGCCGGTGCCGCCGACGAGCCCGGTCCACATCAGGTCGAGCCCCACCCCGAGCCACACCAGCAGGGGGCTGAGCACCAGCCCGGCGGCGGCCGCCACCCGATCCGAGATCATCTTGCTGGCGCGGGTGACCGACACCAGGAACGACATCGGCGTGAGGAACAGGAGGCCCGCCACCAGCGGCTCCGGCAGCACCCGGGCGAAGTAGAAGCCGACGAAGCAGGCGACCGTGGCGCTGCCGATCAGCATGGAGCCGATGCCGTTGGCGAAGGCGATGCGCTGCTCCGGCGGGCGCCGTGGCGCCAGCCGCAGCGCCTCCATCCACATGCTGACCGCGGTGAAATGGGCGGCGAGCAGCACGCCCGGCCAGCGCGAGCCGCGGGCGCGCAGCATCGGCAGCAGCGCCACCACCATCGGCAGCAGCCGCACGCCGCTGAGCGACACCGCGACCGCCACCTCGAGCGGCGCCGCGCCCGCCCCGATGGCCGTCATCAGGATCACCTGGGCGGGCGCCGCCCATACGATCAGGGTCGACAGCACCACCCAGAGCGCCGAGAAACCGAGATCATGAGCGAGCGCCCCGATGCTGATATAGGTGCCGACCAGCACGATCTGGAACACCGAGGTGGCGCCGGCCCGGCACCCCGCCAGATAGCCCGCGAGCGCCGCCGAGCCGCCGCTTCCGCGTTCATTGTCCGTCATGCCGGTTCTGTCCCACAGGCTCCCGCGACGCGCAATCGCGTTCGCGGGAAGCCTGGACCGCAGCCGCGCCGGCCCGGGCCGCGAGGACACGGCGAGACGAGACAGGCCCCGGCCGAGCCGGCGTGGGTTCGGGTCGACCGAGGCCTGTCGCCGGGCGCTCAGACTTTGCCCGGCTGTACGATACGGCGCGCCTCGACCAGGTGGGTCGGGCGGCGCCGCGTGGTCAGAAGCCGATGCCGATGCGCGCCAGCCAGGTGCCCAGCGCGGCGGCGGCCAGCGCGATCTCGGGCAGCGCGGCGACCAGCACGATGGCGACGAGAAGCGTGACGCGAACGAGCGTCGGGCCGATGGACGGATCGTCGAGGGTGGAATCGATGGGGGCGGCGGACATGGCGAGCCTCGTTCGGGAGGGGCTGTCGCGAAGAGGAATCGCAATCGCCGTGCCAGGCCGCCTGCCGAGAGGCTTCAAGGACTTGGTTGGTGAACAGAGCGTTACGCGCCGCCAAAGACGGAATATTTTACCGGCACAAGGGAGAATTCTACCGCCCGGCCGGCGCCGGCCCGGCGCTCCCGCGAGAGTGGCGCCGGCCGCGGTGTTCCGGAGAGCACGCCGTCAGATCGGCCGTCGCGGCCCTCGCCGCGTCAGCCGGTAGACCGCGGCGGGCGGCACGTTGGGGAGCACCCGCGTCGCCATCACGGCCTTCAGGCCGAGGCGGTCGAGGACCGGCCGCGGGACCGGACAGGTCGGCCCGTAGGTGAACTGATAGAACGCCCCGTCGGGCCGCAGATACCCGAAGGCGCCCGACAGGATGGCGATCATCTTGCGCGGCGTGAGGTTGAGCATGGGAAGGCCGCTCACCACGGCGCCGACCGGCGCTCCGTCGTAGAGGCGATGGCGGGCCAGATGGGCCGCGTCCATCCACAGCACACGGGCGCGCGGAAACCTCACCTGGAGCAGGCGCACGAAGTCCGACCCGTACTCGATCAGCGTGATGTTCCGCTCCGGCACACCCCGCCGCAGCAGCGCCGCCGTGAACACGCCGGTGCCGGGACCGAGCTCGAGCACCGGCCCGGTGTCGGCTCCGATCTCCGCCGTCATGGCGTCGCTCAACGCCGCGCCGGATGGAACGATGGACCCCAGCCGCACCGGATCGCCGGTCCAGGCCCAGATGAAGCGGAAGACATCGGCAGCCGTCATGCGCACGCCCTTCGTCAGGGGCCACCGCCGCGACGGAATCGCCGCGATCGAGCCCGGTGACGAAGCCATGGACCCCGCCGGTTGCGCCGACATTACGTGGAAGGCGTCCCCGCCGGGGCGAGCATCGAAGCGGCCGACGCCGAGACCGGAAAGCACAGGCGAAAGCAGGCGCCGCCTCCCGGCGCCGTGTCGACCGACACCTCGCCGCCGTGCCGACGGACGATCCCGCGGACGAGATGGAGTCCGAGGCCGGTGCCGCCGCCGTCGCGGGCGATCCGGCTGAACGGCTCGAAGACGACGTCGCGGACCGCCGGCGGGATGCCGTCGCCCTCGTCGGTGACCGAGATGCAGCCGGTGCACTCCGCCGCCACCGTGATGGTGCCGCGCCGGCCGCCGTGGCGGATCGCGTTGTGCACGACGTTGCCGAGCGCCCGCTCGATCGCCAATCGGTCGCCGTGGAACGGCAGCCGCGGCACCTCGGCCTCGAAGGCCAGCGCGTAGCCGGCCGCGATAGCGAGCGGTGCGAGGTCGGACACCACACTCTCGGCGATGGCGACGAGATCGACCGGCCGCGGGTCGAAGCCGCCGGCGGACAAGCGTTGGACGTCGAGGAGCTGCTGGGCGAGATTGCCGAGCCGCGACACGTCTTCGACGAGCTGATCCTTCGAGGGGCCGTCCGGCAGCGCGTCCAGCCGGGTCTGCAACACCGCGATCGGCGTCCGCAGCTCGTGCGCCGCGTCGGCCAGGAAGCGGCGCTGCTCGGCATATTGCCGGCCGACCCGATCGAGCGCCTCGTTGACGGCGCTGACCAGCGGCAACGCCTCCTCCGGCACCCGCTCGGTGGACAATCGGACGTCGGGACGATCGAGATCGACGGCACGGGCCGCCGCGGCCGCAGTGCCGAGACTCGCCATGCTCCGCCGCACCACCGTCGGGGTGACCAGCAGGACGGCGAGCACCAGCGGCACCAGGCCGGGAACGACGGCGACGACGACCACCATCGCGGTCGCCATCACGACCTTGCGCAACGTCACACGCGGTCCGGGTCCGGTGAGCACCTGAACGCGACCGGCCCGGGTCTCGATCCATTTCATCCGGCCGGGCGGGCCGTCCGGCTCGCCAGGACCCATCGTCCAGCCGAGCCGGGCCTGACCGATCTCGTCGAGAGCGTCGCCGATGCGGACCATCACGGGCGGCGGCTCGCCCTCGACGAGCCGCCCGCCGCGCCGGTCGCGCAGCACGAACCAGCGATCCGGAGCCCGGGCGCGCAGCGAGGCGAGAGCTGGGGTCTCGCGCAGGACCAGCCGCCCGGCCTCGTCGCGATCGATGGCCTCGCGCACCACCTCGATGGTCTCGTCCTCGGTCTCCAGGTTCACCAGGTGGCCGGTGACCGCGAGCGTCCCGACCATCAGAGCCACCAGCAACACCAGCACGGCGATCTGGACGGCGATCAGCCGCCGCACCAGGATGCGCTCGAGCGACGGCGGCGGCGACGCCACGGCCATGCTCACGACCCTGCCTTCAGCAGATAGCCGATGCCGCGAATGCCATGGATCTCGAGTCCGGCCTCGGCTTCGGCGAGCCGGCGACGCAGTCGCGACACATGGGTGTCGAGAGCGTTCGACTGGATCTCGTCGTCGAAGCCGTAGACGGCATCCTCCAGAAGGGCGCGCGGCACCGTGCGTCCCTTGCGCCGCAGCAATGCCTCGAGGACCAGCAGCTCCCGCCGCGGCAGGTCGAGATCGGTGCCGCCGACCGTGGCGGTCCGGTGGCCGTGATCGAACGCGAGCCGGCCGATCCGGACGACATCGGCGGCCAGGCCGCCGGGGCGCCGCAGCACCGAGCGCAGGCGCGCCAGCAGCTCCTCGACCGCGAACGGCTTGGCGAGATAGTCGTCGGCGCCGCCGTCGAGCCCGGCGATGCGGTCCTCCAGCTCACCCTGCGCGGTCAGCACGATGACCGGGACGGCGGCGCGCCGCGCCCGCAGGGTCCGCAGGAAGTCGAGGCCGTCACCGTCCGGCATCCGGCGGTCGAGCAGCACGGCATCGTGCCCGCCGGCCGCCACCGCGTCCTCGGCCAGAGCCAGCGTCGCCACATGGTCGACCAGGACGCCGCGAGCCGACAGCGCGGCGCGCAGCGCATCCGCCATCCGCGGATCATCCTCGACGAGCAGCACCCGCATGATCACCTCGACCTGGTCCCGCCCGGCACGCCGGGCTCGAACGATTATCGGTCCGAGGATTGCGCCGACATGACGTCGCCGCAACGCCGCAGGGGCGCGGATTCGGCTAGGGGTGGCATCGAGACGCCACGTCGAACGCGAGCCCGCATGCGAGCGCCCGCCGCCGGCGTAACGAAGTCGGCGTAACGAAAAACGCCCCGGCGAGCCGGGGCGTTTGGTTGTCGGATCAGGCAGCCGACCAGGGCTGCAGGGTCACGCCTTGACCAGCGGGACCTTCGGCACCGAGCCCTTGCCGCCCGGACCGGAGCCGCCGGGGCCGGACCCGTTGGAGCCCGAGCCGTTCGAGCCGGAGGACGGCGAGCCGCCCCCCTCGCCCTTCGGACCCGGCGGCTTGGCTCGCCGCTTGCCGCCGCTCCCGCCGCCGCCACCACCGCGTCGGCGGCGCGCCTTGGGCGCGGTCGGCAGCTTCTCGGGCTTGGGCGTCACCGGGCCGTCGAGGAACTCGAAGCCGAGCTTCTCGCCGGTCGTCTCGTCCTTGGTGACCACGACCCGGACATGACCGCCGCTCTTGAGCTTGCCGAACAGCACCTCGTCGGCCAGCGGCTTCTTGATGTACTCCTGGATGACGCGGGCCATCGGCCGCGCCCCCATCTGCTGGTCGTAGCCGCGGACGATGAGCCAGTTGGTGGCCTCGTCGGACAGCTCGATGGTGACGTCCCGGTCGGCGAGCTGGGCCTCGAGCTGGAGCACGAACTTCTCCACCACCTTGGCGATGATGGTCTCGTCGAGGTGGCCGAACGCGATGATCGAGTCGAGACGGTTGCGGAACTCCGGCGCGAACAGCCGGTTGATCGCCTCGGTGTCGTCACCCTCGCGCTTGGTGCGATGGAACCCGTAGGCCGCCTTGGCGAGATCGGCGGCGCCGGCATTCGTGGTCATGATCAGGATCACGTTGCGGAAGTCGACCTGCTTGCCGTTGTGATCGGTCAGCTTGCCGTGGTCCATGATCTGGAGGAGCACGTTGTAGAGATCCGGGTGCGCCTTCTCGATCTCGTCGAGCAGCAGCACGCAGTGCGGATGCTGGTCGACTCCGTCGGTCAGCAGGCCGCCCTGGTCGAAGCCGACATAGCCGGGCGGCGCGCCGATGAGGCGCGACACCGTGTGGCGCTCCATGTACTCCGACATGTCGAAGCGGATCAGCTCGACGCCCAGCGTCGCCGCGAGCTGCTTGGCCACCTCGGTCTTGCCGACGCCGGTCGGGCCGGAGAACAGGTAGCAGCCGATCGGCTTCTCGGGTTCACGCAGGCCGGCGCGGGCGAGCTTGATCGAGGCCGACAGCGCCTCGATCGGCTTGTCCTGGCCGTAGACCACGCGCTTGAGGTTCTCCTCGAGGTTCGCCAGCACCACCGCATCGTCCTTCGACACGGTCTTCGGCGGAATCCGCGCCATGGTCGCGATGGTGGTCTCGATCTCCTTGATGCCGATCGTCTTCTTGCGCCGGTGCTCGGGCAGCAGCATCTGGGCCGCACCCGACTCGTCGATCACGTCGATGGCCTTGTCGGGCAGCTTACGGTCGTGGATGTAGCGGGCCGACAGCTCGACCGCCGCCTTGATGGCCTCGTTGGTGTATTTGAGCTTGTGGTAGTCCTCGAAGTAGGGCTTGAGGCCCTTGAGGATCTCGATGGAGTCGGCGACCGTCGGCTCGTTCACGTCGATCTTCTGGAAGCGACGGACGAGCGCGCGATCCTTCTCGAAGTACTGGCGGTACTCCTTGTAGGTGGTCGAGCCGATGCAGCGCACCGTGCCGGCGGCCAGTGCCGGCTTGAGCAGGTTCGAGGCGTCCATGGCGCCGCCCGAGGTGGCGCCGGCACCGATCACCGTGTGGATCTCGTCGATGAACATGATGGCGTTGGGATACGCCTCGATCTCCTTGATGACCTGCTTGAGGCGCTCCTCGAAGTCGCCGCGGTAGCGGGTGCCGGCGAGCAGCGTGCCCATGTCGAGGGCAAAGACGGTCGCGCCCTTGAGCACGTCCGGCACCTCGCCATGGACGATGCGGCGCGCCAGACCCTCGGCGATCGCCGTCTTGCCGACGCCGGGATCGCCGACGAACAGCGGGTTGTTCTTCTGGCGGCGGCACAGCACCTGGATGGTGCGGCTGATCTCGCCGTCACGGCCGATCAGCGGGTCGATCTTGCCCTCGCGGGCCTTCTTGTTGAGGTTGACGCAATAAGCCTCCAAGGCATCACCTTTCTTCTTGGTGTCCTCGTTCGGCTTGGCGCCGTCCGAATCCTCCTCCGGCGCGCCTCTGGCGGGTCGCGCCTCGGTGAGCCCCGGCCGCTTGGCGATCCCGTGGCTGATGTAGTTGACCGCGTCGTAGCGGGTCATCTCCTGCTCTTGCAGGAAATAGGCGGCATGGCTCTCGCGCTCGGCGAAGATCGCCACCAGCACGTTGGCGCCGGTCACCTCCTCGCGGCCCGACGACTGAACGTGGATGACGGCACGTTGGATCACCCGCTGGAAGCCGGCGGTGGGCTTGGAATCCTCGCTGCCGTCGGTGACCAGGTTCTCCAGCTCGGAGTCGATGTAGGCGACGAGGTTGCGCTTGAGCTTGTCGAGATCGACGTTGCAGGCGCGCATGACGGCGGCCGCATCCTGATCGTCGACCAGGGCCAGCAGCAGGTGCTCCAGCGTCGCATATTCGTGGCGATGTTCGTTGGCGAGCGCCAGCGCCCGGTGGAGTGACTGCTCGAGGCTGCGCGAAAAGGTCGGCATCAGCGTTTCGTCCTGTCCTGGTGAGAGCCGCCGCGGGTCACTTCTTCTCCATGACGCACTGCAAAGGATGCTGGTGTTTACGAGCGAAGTCCATCACCTGGGTCACCTTGGTCTCGGCCACCTCGTAGGTGAAGATGCCGCACTCCCCGATCCCGTGATGATGAACATGCAGCATGATGCGGGTCGCCGCCTCCCGATCCTTGTTGAAGAAACGCTCCAGGACGTGAACCACGAACTCCATCGGGGTGTAGTCGTCGTTAAGCAGAAGAACCCGGTAGAGGTTCGGCCGCTTGGTCTGTGGTTTCGTCTTTGTGATGACGGCGGTGCCGGGTCCGGTCTGGTCCTGGCGGCGCTTGCGGTCCCCGTTCGCGGCTCGCGGCGGGAGCGGAACGGGGCGGATCTTGTCGCATCGGGTGGTCTCGTCATGCCGGGTCTCGCCGCGCCGCACCCCGCCGGGGCGTGCGGACGCGAACCGGGGCGTAGCGGGCCGGAGAACGGAAGCGGCGGTGGCGTCGGTCGAGCTGGCAGTCATGGTCTCGCATCGGTACGGAAGGGCCGGCCCCGTCCAGACCGAAGCATCCGGCACGGGTATCGACGAGCATGCCGCAGCTCCGCGCGGCCCCGGAGCATAAATAATAAGCAACACCCGGGTTCGCCACCAGCCGCCCATACCGTCCGGGAAGCGCCCTCCGAGCCGCCATTCCGCCCGCATCGGCCGGCCTTTGCTGGAGCGCCCCGCCCCGCCGAAGCCAGCCGGTGCTGCCGGCTCGGCCGGTGGCGCGTCGCCTGCCAACCGGGAGGTTGCGGACCGTCCCGGCCGCGGAGGGCCCCCTGTCGACAGCGCGACCGCCCCCGACTCCGGTCCTCGGCACCCCTTCGCGTCCGGGATCGCCGTCAAGGATCGCCTTTCGGACCGCCTATTCCGGCGGCGCTCGAGTCGTCGCCGGCCGTCACCCGCTGCCCGCGTCCCGGATGGTCCCGTCGCCCCGCGGCCACCCGATCACCGCAGCCACACCGGCACCGCCCGGCCAGGCCCATGCCAAGCAGGCGTGCCGAGCAGGCGCGTGCCGCACGCCCTGTATGCAAGCCAGGTGCCGCCAGCCCGCGCGGCGCCTCTCCGCGGCCCCACCTACACGGAGGTTAACAGGACACTGAGGGAAACCGGCGAAAGTTCGGCGGCGGCTGAACCGAACGTGAAGAGCGGACCGCCAGTATCGGGCCGGGCCAGTCCGAGCGTTGTGGTGCGCCATGTCCATCTTGCGGTTCCTTGGTGACCGGCGCGCGAGCGTCGTGCCGCTGTTCGCGCTGTCGTTCGTTCCGTTGACCGGCCTGGTCGGCGCCGCCGTCGACTACTCCCGCGCCGCGGCGGCCCGCTCGGCCATGCAGGCGGCCCTCGATTCCACCGTGCTGGCGGTGTCCAAGGATGTGAGCAGCCTCGCCACCGGGGCGCTCCAGGGGCGCGCCCAGACGGTCTTCAACACCGTCTTCACCCGCCCCGAGGTCCAGAACGTCGCGGTGACCACCGCCTACACCACGGGTAACGGCTCGCAGCTCGTCGTCGGCGCCACCGGCACCATCAAGACCACCTTCATGACCCTGATGGGATTCTCGGAGCTGACCATCGGGGCGAGCGCCACCGCGGTGTGGGGCAACACGCGGCTGCGCGTCGCCCTGGTGCTCGACAACACCGGCTCGATGGCGAGCGCCGGCAAGATGACGGCGCTCAAGACCGCGTCCAAGAATCTGCTCAACCAGCTCAAGACCGCGGCCCAGAACCCGGAGGACGTCTACGTCGCCATCGTGCCCTACAACAAGGACGTCAACGTCAAGGCCGGCACGATCATTCCGGACTGGGTCGACTTCTCCATCTGGGACACGCTCAACGGGACGTGCAGCAAGAGCAGCTACACCAGGAAATCGAGCTGCACGGCCAACTCCGGCGTCTGGACACCGAAGCCGCACAGCACCTGGAACGGCTGCCTGATGGACCGCGACCAGAACTGGGACGTGAGCAACGCGGCGCCGGACGCCAGCGTGCTCTTCCCGGCCGAGCAGTACGGCTCCTGCAACACGGCGCTGATGCCGCTCACCAACGACTGGACCACACTGGCCGCCAAGATCGACGCCATGGCGCCGAACGGCAGCACCAACAACACCATCGGGCTGGTGTGGGGCTGGCAGGCGCTGAGCACCGGCGCGCCGCTCTCGGCCCCGCCCAAGGACCCCAACTACCAGTACCAGGACGTCGTCGTGCTGCTCACCGACGGCCTCAACACCCAGAACCGCTGGAGCGGGGACGGCCGCAACCATTCGACCGCGGTCGACGCCCGCACCGAGAAGGCGTGCCAGAACGTCAAGGCGGCCGGCATCACCATCTACACAGTGCTGGTGATGGAGGGGAACGCCTCCCTGCTCCAGTCCTGTGCGAGCGACCCCAACCGCTACTTCTACCTGACGGCGGCCGATCAGATCATCGCCACCTTCGACACCATCGGCACCCAGCTATCGCAGCTGCGCCTCGCCCATTAGCGCATTTTCCGGCGAAGTGGATGCCGGTTCGCCGTCGAAAATGCAATCACGCAAGGGCCTTTTAGAGCGGGGTCCGATCCAGTTGGATCGGATTTCGCTCTAGCTTCCGGGCCGACATGGCCGAGCCGCCCGCTCCCCCGGCGGGAGGGTTCGATGCCCCGTCGGCCGTCGTGGTTACCAGATGTTCACCGTGATCGCGGGTCACGGCCCGCAATCGCCCACATGGGCGAGATCGACCGGGCTTTCTCACCGTCGGTTAGGCATTGGTTTGATCTCGCCCGGTAACGATGAGGGCTCGACCATCCGAGTCGACCGGGAGGAGTCCATGGGCCTGCGCCGTGCGAATGCGTCGCTCCGGGCCGCGTTCCGCCGCTCCGAGGACGGCAACGTCGCCATTCTGTTCGCGCTCACGCTGGTGCCGGTGATCGGCCTGGTCGGCGCCGCCATCGACTACAGCCGCGCCAACGCCATCCGCACCAGCATGCAGGCGGCGGCCGACTCGGTCGCCCTGGCGGTCTCGAAGACCGCGGCCTCCGACTCGTCCGACAAGATCCAGACCAGCGCCGACCGGCAGTTCCGCGCCCAGATCACCAATCCGGCCGCCACCATCACCGGGGTCACCGCGACCTACAGCAAGGCCCAGTTGTCGAACGTCGTGGTCGGCGCCACCGGCACCATGAAGACGAGCTTCATGAAGGTGCTCGGCTTCCCGACGTTGGACATCAAGGTGTCGTCGACCACCGCCTGGGGCAACATCCGCCTGCGGGTGGCGCTCGCGCTCGACAACACCGGCTCGATGTCGAGCGCCAACAAGATCGGCGCGCTGAAGACCGCGACCAAGAACCTGCTCGGCCAGCTCAGGGCGGCTGCCCAGAACGACGGTGACGTGCTGGTGTCGATCATCCCGTTCAGCCGCGACGTCAATGTCGGGCCCGGTTATGCGGGCGCGAGCTGGGTCGACTGGACCGAGTATGGCTATTGCAGCGGCTCCAATCCCCGGCGCAACTATTCCAACTATGACACCAAGCTGGAATGCGAAAATTACGGAGGCTGGTGGACCCAGTACTCGAACCGCAACGGCTGGAACGGCTGCATCACCGACCGCGGCAAGTATGACGCTCCCAATGCGGCGGCGGCCGGCAAGAGCTACGACCAGATCGTCGATCCGCCCAACGGCAACACGTTCTCGATGTACCCGGCCCACCAGTACGGCTACTGCCCGGCCGCCATGAGGGGCCTGAGCTACGACTGGAGCGGCATGACCACCATGGTCGACAACATGTACCCGAACGGCAGCACCAATCAGCCGATCGGTCTGGTGTGGGCGTGGCAGTCGCTGATCGGCGGCGGGCCTCTGACCGCGCCCACCAAGGACCCCAATTACGACTACCAGGAGGTCATCATCCTGCTCAGCGACGGGCTCAACACCCAGAACCGCTGGGACGGCAACGGCTCCGATTGGTCCCAGGCGGTCGACAAGCGCATGTGCGACGAGACGACGGGCGGCTGCAAGACGGGCACCTGCAACAACATCAAGGACGCCGGGATCACCATCTACACCATCCAGGTCAACACCGGCGGCGACCCGACCTCGACCCTGCTACGCAAATGCGCCTCCGATCCGAGCAAGTTCTACCTGCTCACCTCGTCGACCCAGATCATCACGGCGTTCAACGAGATCGGCACCAGCCTGTCGCGCCTGCGCCTCTCCAAGTAGGCGCCGCCGCGCGGTGCCTGAGCGGTGCCCGAGATGCGAAAAGCCCGGCCGTTCGGCCGGGCTTTTTGTTTTCTGGTTGCGACCTGCCGAGGTGTCAGCCGCCGGCCGGCTTGCCGAAGCCCGGGACCGAAAACTTGCCGGCGAAGCCTTCGAACGGCTTGTAGAGGTCCTTGGCGAGATCGGCGTACAGCTCGCTCATGCGGTTCGACTGGGCGATGAAGCTCTCGTAGCTGGACTTCAGATAGTTCGATTGCAGCTCGAAGATCGTGTCCAGCGACTTGGCGCCGACCATCTTCTCCAGCACCGCGGTGCCCTGCTCGAACGACGTCTTGGAGTAGTCGACGGTCTCGGCGGCGATCGCCTGCATGCTCTTGGAGACGGCGCCGAACGACTTCATGGCCGCATCCATGCTGTCCTTGCCGAACGCCTGCACGTTGTCGAGGGGGATGTTCATGGGAGCCTCTCCCGGTTGCGACACTGGTCGCCAACCCACACGGCGGCGTGATCCCGATGTGACCGCCCGCCTTCGTTGCGACCCTGAAAAACTCTATACTGCACTGCACAATTTCGCAAGAAAAATTTTTGCACCGCAACAAGAACGGCAAATTCTGCCGTGCGATCAAAGGATCTGTTAACTTTTCCGAAACGCCCCCCGCCTACCGTGATCGAGCGCATCGTCTCGGTGACGCCAGAATTCGGCAGTAACGCTCTCGTGAGCCGCCGTGGGTTTGGCAGACGGACGGCAGCTCGAGAAACGTCACGGGGACATCGGGCGCGGACCAGCGCCACCGATGGATGAGGGGAAACAATGCTCCTGACATTCGGGAACACGCGGGGATTCCGCTCGGTCGCGGTCGGGCTTCTCGCCGGCGTCGCGGCGGTCGCGTTCACCCTCGACACGGCCGATGCGCGCGGGCGTCGGCATCGCGCCGCCAAGAGCGGCGGCGGTTACAATCCGCCCTACGCGGCCATCGTGGTCGACGCCAATTCGGGCCAGATTCTGCACGCCGCGGAAGCCGACGGCATCCGCCACCCGGCCTCCCTCACCAAGATCATGACGCTCTATCTGCTGTTCGAGCGGATGGAGGCCGGTAAGATCAGGCCCGACACGCCCCTCAAGGTTTCGGCCCACGCGGCCTCGCAGTCCCCCACCAAGCTCGGCCTCAAGCCCGGCCAGACGATCACGGCCGACGAGGCGATCCGCGGGCTGGTCACCCGTTCGGCCAACGACGCCGCCGTGGTGATCGCCGAGGCGCTCGCCGGCGACGAGGACGACTTCGCCAAGCTGATGACCCGCAAGGCGCGGGCGCTCGGCATGAGCCGCACCGTCTACATGAACGCCTCGGGCCTGCCGAACAGCGCCCAGGTGACCACCGCCCGCGACCAGGCGATCCTCGGCCGCGCGATCCAAGAGCGCTTCCCGTCGCAGTACCGCTACTTCTCGATCTCGTCCTTCGCGTTCCGCGGCACCACGATCCGCAACCATAACCGCCTGCTCGGCTCGGTGCAGGGCGTCGACGGCATCAAGACCGGCTATGTCCGCGCCTCCGGCTTCAATCTCGTCTCGTCGATGAAGCGCAACAACCGCCATCTCGTGGCGGTGGTGCTGGGCGGCGCCTCGGCCGGCGCCCGCGACGCCCGTATGCGCAGCCTGCTGGAGAAGCACATCGCCGAGGCATCGACCCGCCGCACCGCGCCGCTGATCGCCGAGGCGCGCGACGCCGACGCACCGGCGCCGCAGATGATGCTGGCCTCCGCCGGCAGCGTGCCCTACGCGCCGGCGACCCCGGCGGCGGCCGCCGCCGCGATGCCGGCCAAGACGATGCCGCCGGCCGCCGCCCGCATCGAGCGCCCGGCCCCCGGCAAGATCGAGACGGCCCGGGTCGAGTCGAGCAGGTCCGAGTCGACCAAATCCGAGGCGACCAAGACCGTCGACCCGATCAAGCCGATCCAGGTCAAGACTATCAAGGTGAAGCTCGGCGGCGTGCAGACCGCCTCGCTGACCCCGCCGCTCGCCCATCTCCCGGTGATGCCGGTCCATCAGGACGAGCCGGCCGGACGCCCCGCCGCCCGCGCCGCCGTGGCTCCGGCTCCGGTGGGTGCTCCGGCGCCCGCCCCGCAGCCGGTCCGCACCGCTGCGGCGGCCGCCATGCCGGCGCACCCGGTCGCCGCCCCGGTCCAGATCGCCGTGGCTGCCGTTCCGGCCCGCCCGGCCGTCGCCGCGGCGCTGCCGCCGGCCCCGATTCAGGCTCAGGCCCCGGCCCAGCTCCAGCCGGCCGTCGCCGTGGCGCCGGCCCCTGCTCCCGCCCCGGCTCCGGTGGCGGTCGCCAGCGCCGAGCCGGAGAGCACCTTCGCGCTCGCCAGCGCGTCCGCCCGCCCCGAGAGCACGGCCCGCCGGGCGGTGCGCGGCGGCTGGGTGATCCAGATCGGCGCCTTCGGGGCCGAGGCCGAGGCCAAGGACCGCCTCAGCTCCGCCCAGGCCAAGGCCAAGCAGTATCTCGGCCAAGCCGACGCCTTCACCGAGGCGGTGACCCGCGACAACAAGACCTTCTACCGCGCACGCTTCGCCGGGTTCGAGAAGGACTCCGCCGAGGCCGCCTGCAAGTATCTCAAGCGAAACGACTTCGCTTGCCTGACCATCAAGTACTGACGAGCCGCTCGAGACACGAGGACGAAAAGCGGACGACGACCATAACCGAACCACCGGGATCAACCCGGGGATCGAACGGAGGCCCCTGCTCGGCGGCCAGAACGGCCGAGGAGCGCGTGAACGTCGAGATGAGTTGCGTAGTGTTCGGAGTTGTTATCGATGTCCGCGAAGCAGGACCTCCTTGGCCTCGTTTACACGGGCCGCGAGGTACGTCGTCCCCCCCTGGTCGGGATGGAGTTTCTTCATGAGCAGCCGATGCGCTCTGCCGATGTCCTCGGCGGACGCTCCCGGCTCAAGGCCAAGGATCTGATAGGCCTCCTGTTCCGTCATTTTGGCGGAACCCGCCGGTCGGCTCTGCCCCGCGCTCGCACCACCCTCCGGGTGTTCACGCCAGCCGGGACTGCGGCGGTCAAGATACGCTTCAAGTAGACGGCGGCTCTCCTCGTCGGCTTCGGCCAGGAGAGCCGACATTCCCTCGGCATCGAGGTCGTCGAGCGCGGCGCCGGCGAAGCGGCCCGCGACGACGCGCCCTCGCATGGCGCCGGTGTCGTGGTCGAGCTCCATCTCGACGAGGGCCGAGCGCACCCGCGACACCTGTCCGGGCGTCCGGCTGGTCCGCTGGCCCCAGCTCGCGCCACCGAACGGCAGCCAGCCGAGCAGCCCGAGCCCGGTGAGGCCAAGCGGGATGCCGATGCCCATCTGGCCGCGCGCCACCAGGAAGGCGGCGCCACCGAGAGCCGCCACCCCGCCGGCGATGCGGGCCCCCTTGGCGACACCCTTGGGGTCGGCGCGGGACAGCCGTCCCACCCCCCACAGCACGACGACGAGCACGGCCAGTCCGAGCAGCAGAGTCATGGCGATCCGAGCTGCGCCAGGAGACGCAGCGCCTCGGGGTTGCGATCCGACAGGCGCCGAAGCGCCCGCCGCCCACCGCTCGCATAGGCGGCGACCGCCCGCAACAGCGCCCCGAGCTCATGGGCCGCGCCGGGGCTGAACCGGCACCAGGCGCCGCCCGACAGGCGGGCGATCTCGCGGAAGGCACGCTCGGCGACCGGATCGCCCCCCTCCTGGAACATGAAAGCCGGCACCCCGGCGAGCCCCAGCTCGCCGGCTCGCGCGCAGAGATCGTCGACCGCCTCCTCCATGGCGTCGCCCACATAGACGAGCGCCTGCACGCGGGCGGCCTCGGTCTCGCGCCGCACATGGGCCAGCACCTTGCCGATCTGGGTGTGGCCGCCGCGGCAGTCGATCCGCTCCATCAGGCCGGACAGCGCCCGCGGGTCGGAGACGAAGCGGGAGGCACGGCATTCGGTCAAGCCGCGGAAATAGACGAGCTGCACGTCGAGCCCGCCGATCGCCGCCGTCTCGGCGAACATGTCGGCCTGCAACCGGCAGGCGGTGTCCCAGGTCGGCTGTCGGCTCATGGTGGCGTCGAGGGCGAACACCAGGCGGCCGCGGTGGCCGGGCTCGCCGGCCGGGCCGAGCGCCCTCACCTGCGCCACGAAGGCGTCGATGTCGACCCGCGACGAGGTCGGCGACTCGCTCACGGCCGGCGGCGTCGCGGCCGGCCGCGGGGCGGACCTGTCAGGCGGCTTCGCCATGGGGCCTCCGGAACCGGCTCGATCGGGGAATCCTCAGACGAGTCATGCCGTTCAAGTGGCCGTGGCGGGCCGCCGACGCAATGGTGGGACGATCACGGACCGCGGCGACACGCCGCCGCGCCGGGCGCCGGAGATCGGGTGCCGGCAGACCGCCGCGTCAGCCCGACACCGGCGAGGTGAACGGCGGCAGCGGCGGCAGCGTGCTCGGACCGTCCCCGTCGTCGCCGCCGCCGTCCAGCATGTCGTCGACGTCGAGCGGCCGGTATGCGCTCATGAACCACTCGGCCCGCGCCTCGGCGCGCTTGCGGCTGCGGTCGTCGAGCGGCAGCCCGAGGGTCGACAGCAGCCCCTGCACCTCCAGCCGCGCCGTGACATGCGACAGGCTCGGCCGGCTGTGGGCGGCCTGGTCGTCGAGATCGTCGACTGCGGTCAGTCCGCGCGGATAGAACTCGCGATAGATCACCCGCTCGGCGAAGCCCTCGACGAAGCGGAAGCCGAGCCGGCCGGCGAGCGCCGTCAGGCCGTCGCCGACGAGCTTGCGGTTGCGCGAGCCGAGGGTGGAGAGGCGATTGCGCACCACCACCCAGTCGGTGACCTTGCCGTCGACGATGCGGCGCTGCCGCCGCGCCTCACGCACCAGCTCGGCATAATGGCTGGAGCCGGTCAGCTCGTAGGTCTGCGGATCGACGGCGGCGAGCACGTCGAAATCGAGGAAGCTGTCGTTGAGCGGCGTCACCAGGGTGTCGGCCATCGAATGGGCGAGCCGCGACAGGAAAGTGTCGGCGCCCGGCGTGTCGATGACCAGAAAGTCGTGGCGATGCTCGATCTCGGTGATGGCCTCGGCGAAGCGCGCGAACTCGGCACTCTCGTTCTCGTCGACGCGGGCCCCCTCGCTGCGCGCGATGCAGAAGTGCAGCGGGATTTCGAGCGGCTTGTTGACGCGCCGGCCCCACAGGCGGCGGCGATCGATGTAATGGGTGAGCGTCTGCTGGCGCGAGTCGAGATCGATGGTGGCGACGCGCTGGCCCGCCTTCATCAGCGCGACGGCGAGATGAATCGCGGTGGTCGACTTGCCGGAACCACCCTTCTCGTTGCCGAGCACGATCACATGCGCCGAGAGCGAGCCTCGACGCAGCATGTCGCGTCCTTCCACCTCCGACCACATGGGCGCCTCCCGGCCGGGCCGATTTTTGTTTTGATCCGTCGGCACGGTCAAGCTATCTCTCCGGCCCGCCTGGAGTCGTGAACATCGCCGTGGGCATGAATCGCCCGCCGCCCGTGCCGGACCAGGCCGGCGGTGATCGATCATCATGACCAAAAGCCCTGCTCCGCTCCGACGCCCCGCCGTCGCCCGCACCCTCAAGGCGCTCGACCGCACCATCGCGGGCTTCCGCCGCAAGCACGAGACCGTCGCGCTGGTGCCCACCATGGGGGCGCTGCATGCCGGCCATCTGGCGCTGGTGCGCCGCGCCCGCCGGGCCGCCGACCGGGTGGTGGTGTCGATCTTCGTCAATCCTGCGCAGTTCGCGCCGAGCGAGGACTTCGCCAGCTATCCGCGCCGTCTCGCCGCCGATGTCTCGGCCCTCGCCGAGGCGCGCGCCGATCTCGTCTGGGCGCCCGACGCCAAGGTGATGTATCCGGCCGGATTCGCCACCCGGGTGGCGCCGGAGGGGCCTGCACTCGCCGGGCTCGAAGACAAGTATCGTCCGCATTTCTTCGGCGGCGTCGCCACCGTGGTGGCCAAGCTGTTCGGACAGGTACGCCCCGACATCGCGGTGTTCGGGCAGAAGGACTATCAGCAGCTCAAGGTGGTGACGCGGCTGGCCGCCGATCTCGACCTGCGGGTGAAGATCATCGGGCTGCCGACGGTGCGCGAGAAGGACGGCCTCGCGCTGTCGTCGCGCAATCTCTACCTGTCGCCCGAGGAGCGTGGGCGCGCCCCGGTGCTGCACCGGGTGCTGGCGGAGTGCGCCGACAAGATCGCGGCCGGCAGGCCGATCAAGGCGACGCTCGAGAGCGGCGCCAAGGCGCTCGCGCGCGCGGGCTTCGTGCTCGATTATCTGGAGGCGCGCAACGCCGAGACCTTGGCGCCGGCGAGGTCCGTGAAGGACGGGCCGATCCGCCTGCTGGTCGCGGCCCGTCTCGGCACCACGCGGCTGATCGACAACATCGCGGTCTGATCACGTCACGATCTGATCACGTCGCAGTCTGCTCACTGACGACGACGGCGCGTCGCGGCGCGTTCAGGCGTCGATGATCACGATCTCGCCGCCATCTTCCGGCGGCGGCATCGCCGACATCGCGCGCGCCCGGACGGGCGATCTGATCAGCAACCGTTCGAGCGTCGCGATCTCCTGGGTCTCCACGAACTCGACCGCGAAGCCACCCGCGAACCGCCGCACCACCCGGCCCACCACGGCGCCGACCGCGAGCGGCATGCCGAGCGGCGGTGTCAGCGCCGCCGTCACCGCGGCGCCCGAGGCCGACATGTCGATGATCCGGCACGGCAGCGTGGTGCCGTCGGCCAGCACCACGATGGACTGCGGCGTGCGCGGCACCATCCGATCGTGCCGGCGCTCGTTCGCCACTGCCTTGCGCTGGAGCCGATCGAGCCAGACGAGCTTCGCCTCCAGCTGGGCCAGCCGCTCGCCCGTGACCTCGATGCTCATGGCGAAGCCGCCGTAGAGCCGCCGCAGGATGACGCCGTCGAGCCGCCCGAACTCCTCGAACTGCGCCGCCACCGGCTCGCCGACGGCGCCGACCACCGAAGCCGCCACCATGAGGCCGTGCGGCGAGGCGTTGACGAGGCGGCACGCGAAAGCCGGTGGCTTGCCGTCGACGGCGCGGCGCCGCGGCAGAACGTACCGGCCCGGCAGGTTGACGACGACGCGGATGTCGCGCCGCCGCTCCACGGGAACACTCGTCGTCTGCGCGCAGGACCGCTCGCGATGCGCCATGCGGGCTCCTCGGTCGGGGACCTAATAACTTCTACCTATGTCATGAGAAGGTCCCCGGCCGGCGGTAGTTCCGGAGCCGTCACCGGACACGGGAAAGATCGTCCGACAGAAATCCGGTGAACTTTCGGAAAACTGATCTCATGGTGTTTCCGGGTGATCGGTCGGCCGTCTTTCCGGGTCGCGGCGAAGCCGCGAACCCGGAACCCAGCCAAACACGTCATCCTGCGGCAAACTTTTTGACTCTCGGCTGGATTCCGGACAGCCGCTTCGCGGCTTCCGGAAGGACCACCAAGTTGATCAGCCGGATCTCGTATCGCATCGCGGCACCGCGGCCGCGCATCGCAAAGGACTACAGCAGCCCCAGCGCCCGCAGCTCGCGCCGCAACGTCTCGGGCATCGCGGCGTCGGCGGCCCGCGACGACAGGTCGGGCGGCACCGCCTTGGCGGCGAGGTAGCGCCAGCCCTGGAACGGCCGGCACGGGCGCGGCTCTACCGGCACCACGGCCGGATCGAGCACCAGGCGACAGCGGCCGACGCCCGCGTCGTCGACGAACGGGCGGATATCGAGAAGCTGCTGGCGGCAGGCGATCTCGCCGCGGATCACCCAGTACAGAGAGCCGCCGGGCAGCAGCTCGCCGGTACGCTTGGGCGTCATCCGGGTGACATGGGCATGCTCGCGCGGGCTGCCGGCCGGGCGCGCCGCCAGGCGCTCGGCGATCCACGCCTCCAGGTCCGCGATGCCGTCGCAGCCGACGCAGAGCTTGATGAGATGCAGGGCCATCGGATCAATCGTCGTCGGCTGCGGCCGGCGGGGCGGTCGGCCCCGGCCGGGAGGTCGACGGCGCTCCCGGTGCCGCTGCGGGTGGCGACGCGGCCGGCCGGCTCGCGGCACGCGCCGGAGGTGCCGCCGGTGCGGCGGCGGATGGGGCTGCTGCGGCCGGCTTGCGGGCTGGCGGGGCCGCCCCGGCGGTGCCGGGCGTCGGGGCCGGGATATCGCGGGCGCCGACCGGCGGAGCCGGGCCGGCGGGCTCCGGCGACATGATGCTGACCGGCGGGATCGAGGCCGCCGAGGGGAAATCGTAGCGGGCGGACGCCGGCCGGCCGGACGCGCCGGCTGCGGCCGGCCCGGATGCGGGTGCCGCTGCCCCGGGTGCCGGGCTTCCGGTCCCGGCGAGCGCCGGAGCTGGGCCCAGCGGCGGCGAAAAGCCCTGGCTGGCCGCGGCGCTGCCGGTCAGGGCGTCGCCCGCGGCGAGCCCGGAGCCGCCCGGCCAGGCGGCGACATTGCGGGCCAGCAGCAGCTCGAAGCGGTGGTCCCGGATATTCGCCCGCACCCGCTCGGTCTCGTCGAGCAGCGCCAGGGCGGCGCACGAATCGGGGGTGCAGCCGGCCCGCTGGGCCAGCACGTGGGCGACGACGCCGAAGCGATCGGCCGCCAGCGTCCGCCGCAAGGGCGCCAGCACGGCCGCCAGCGCCGGGTCGCGGTCGGCCGCCGGCGCCGCCTCGCCCAGCAAGGCGAGTTGCGTCGCCACATAGGCCACGGCGGCGGCCGTCGTCTCCGGGCGCCCGAGCAGCACCGCCTCGCAGGCCGGCTCGGCCGCGGTGCCGGCGAGCCCGTCCAGGCAGGCGAGCGGCGAGCCGGGCACCAGCGCCCGCCCGGTCAGCTCGGCCAAGCGGGTCGCCAGGGCGTGGCGCTCGGCCCGGCGGGCCTGGGCGGTGGCGGCGAGCTCCGCCGTCCAGGTGGCGAGCCCCAGGGCTGCCACGACCGCGAAGCCGGCCAGCACCCGCCGCCCCACCCCGCCGCGCCATCCGGCCACGACGAGCAGCCCGGCGCCCGCCGCCACCACGGCGGCGACCGCTCCGGCGACCCAGACGGGCGGCAGCGCCGCCCCGCTCGTCGCGTCGAACCCCAGCATTCCATTCTCCCGGCGCCGCCATTCGGCGGCACAGCCGCCCCGACAGCGTAGCCGCCCCGGTCAAGCCACCCCAAGGTGACCAGATTATGCCGCTCGCGGGCCGCCGTCAGCGCTTCCGTTCCGCCTCCGGGGCACCTCCGCCGCGCGGCGGCGCGAACCACAGGTCGGATTCACCCGACCAACGGGATGCTTGGTCGGTGCCGCCGAACCGGATACTGTCCGGCCCTCGCATCGCATCCCCGTCATACGGCGCGCCGGCTCCGGCGCGTGCCTGGAGGTCGCTCTCGATGTTCGGACGCAGATTCGCCGCCCTGCTGCTCGCCGCCGGTTTCGTCGTGCCGTCGCTGCCGGCGCCGGCGCAGCCCTTGGTCACGCAAGGCATCGGCTCGTCGAGCTGCGCCAAGCTCGCCGCCGATCTGAAGCCGGCCGAGGGCCTCCAGAACCCCGTCAACCTGATGCTGTTCGCCTGGGTGCAGGGCTATGTCAGCGCCGCCAACGTGTCGCTGCTGGAGGCCGACGGCAAGCATGTCGACCTCGCGTCGCTCGACGACACCAAGGTGATCGCCATGGTGGCGACCTTCTGCAAGGCCAATCCGGACAAGAAGCCGATGGCCGCCGTCGACGACTTCATCCGGCAATCGGCCAAGCAGCGGGCCAAGTGGGACGTCGGCACGATCAACTGGAACGGTTGAGCGGACCCGCCATCACCGTCACCTTACGCAATTCGACATTGGTCTCATGCGGCCCTCGCGGGTCCCACCTAAGGCTCGGAAACCCCCGGTTTCCGGGCCTTTCTTACGGCCCGCATCCGCATCGTCGCAGCCGCCGGAGCGGCTCCGGCGGGAAATTCGAGCGGCGCCTGATTTAGATCAAAGCCGCTCGGGAGGCGGCGCAGCATTGTCTGCTCCGACGATCGATCGGGGGCCTCGGGGGCTTCGGTTCGGTTCGCAAGGTTGGTGCGCAGCGTCGTGCCACGGGGGTGCGCGATGCTGTGATGCCCAGCGGGCGGTTCGAAAGAACCGCCCGCCTTTTTTTGTGTGCAATTGTTTTCGGAGCGCGCTTCCGATCGAGACGCGCGGACAGCTCGAGACGGACAGCTCGAGACGAACAGCTCCAGATTCAGATTGCACGGCGCTGCGCCATCCGAAGAGCGGCGATCACCGGCGCCCCTGTGATCGTGATCAGATCAGCGCCAGGAGGCGCACCGGTGCGCCGGTGGCGTCCTTCACCTTGGGCAGGCCGACCACCAGCGTGGCGCCCGCCGCCGGCACCTTGTCGAGATTGGCGACGTTCTCCAGCCCCCAGCGGCCCGCCGGCAGCCAGATCGCATGCGTCTTGAAGTCGCTCGACGGGCCGTGATCGAGCGACAGCGTGTCGACCGCGAGGCCGATGACGTCGCGCTCCTTCAGCAGCCAGGTGGCGGCCTCCGGCGCGATGCCCGGGAAATGCAGGGTGCCGTCGACGTCACGACCGACGAAGCGCGCCGGGTCTTCGGTGGCCAGGCGGCCCCAGCCCGAGTGCATGGCGACGCAGCAGCCGGCCGGCAGCCGGCCGTGCCGGCTCTCCCAGGCGACGAGATCGTCGCGCGACAGGAGATAGTCCGCATCGGCGTCCGCCTTCTCGGCGACGTCGATCACCGCGAGCGGCACCACCAGCGTGTCGGCCGGAATGTCCTCGACGCTGGCGCCGGTCTCGGCGAAGTGAATCGGCGCGTCGAGATGCGTGCCGGCGTGCTCGGTCAGCCGCCAGTCCTGCATGTTGTAGCCGTCCTTGCGGAAGTCGGCGCGCCGCTCCAGCTCGATCAGGGGCGCCCCGAAGAAGCCCGGAAACGCCGGCGTCAGCGTGTGGGTGAGATCGACGACACGTTCGAAGCTGCGCGGCGCCGCCGCCACCACGGTGGGCTCCACCGCCATCGCGGCGAAGCCGGCGGCCGCGGCGCCGGCCCGTCCGAAGAAGCCGCGGCGCGACAGGCCCGCCCGCGCGGCGGTGGCCCGCACCGCCTCCATGCATCCCTGCACGCACATCGACACCTCCCGCCGCCCGGTCCGCCCGGCCCGCACCTTACAGCAACACTTTCGAGGATTTGTCACCGTCGCCCGCGCCGGCCGCATGGCGGAACGGACGACGGAACGGGAGTGCCCGCACCCGCGGTCGCGGCCGGGCCACACGCATCCCGGACCCGCGATGCGGCGTTTCGATGGCGTCGCCGGTTCCGTGTATAAGGCCGCATGCTCGTACTCACCGACCTCACCGTCCGCATCGCCGGGCGTCTCCTGATCGACCACGCCTCCGTCCAGATCCCGGCCGGGGCGCGTGTGGGCCTCGTGGGGCGCAACGGGACCGGGAAATCGACCCTGTTCCGCACCATCACGGGAGAGCTTCACGCCGACACCGGAGACATCGGGCTGCCGGCCCGCACCGTGGTCGGCACCCTCCCCCAGGAGGCGCCGAACGGCCCCGAGCCGCTGATCGACGTGGTGCTGGCGGCGCATACCGAGCGCACCGCCCTGCTCGCCGAGGCGGAGACCGCGACCGATCCGCACCGCATCGCCTGGCTGCACACGCGGCTCGCCGATATCGGCGCCCATGCGGCCCCGGCGCGGGCCGCCGCGATCCTGCACGGGCTCGGCTTCTCGCACGAGGATCAGAAGCGGCCGGTCGCCGAGTTCTCGGGCGGCTGGCGCATGCGCGTCGCGCTCGCCGCGGTGCTGTTCCGCGAACCCGACCTGCTGCTGCTCGACGAGCCGACCAACTATCTCGATCTCGAAGGCACGCTGTGGCTGGAGGAGCACCTCGCCCGCTATCCGCACACCGTCATCGTGGTCAGCCACGACCGCGACCTGCTCGACAAGGCGGTCGATTCGATTCTCCATCTCGAGAACGGCAAGCTGACGCTCTACCGCGGCACCTACACGACGTTCGAGCGCACCCGCCGCGAGCGCCTGGAGCTGGACCAGAAGCTCGCCAGAAAGCTGGAGGCGCAGCGCGCCCATCTCACCGCCTTCGTGGAGCGCTTCCGCGCCAAGGCCACCAAGGCCCGGCAGGCGCAGTCGCGCCTGAAGATGCTGGCGCGGCTCGGCCCGGCGCCGACGCGTGTCAGCGACGAGGTGCGCGAGATCGTGTTGCCGGCGCCCGCCAAGCTGCTGTCGCCGCCGATCCTGGCGCTCGACGACGTCGCGGTCGGCTACGAGCCGGACCGGCCGGTGCTGCGCCGGGTGACGCTGCGCATCGACAACGACGACCGCATCGCCCTGCTCGGCGCCAACGGCAACGGCAAGTCGACCCTGGTCAAGCTGATCGCCGGCCGCATCGCGGCGCAGGCGGGCCGCGTCACCCGGGCCGACAAGCTGACGGTCGGCTACTTCGCCCAGCATCAGCTCGACGAGCTCGACGAGGGGGCGAGCGTCTACATGCATGTCCGTCGCCTGATGCCCGATGCCGGCGAGGCGGCGGTGCGTGCCAAGGCCGGCGCCATCGGCTTCTCGGGCGAGGCGGCCGATACCCTGGTGGGCAAGCTGTCGGGCGGCGAGAAGGCGCGCCTCCTGCTCGGTCTCGCCACCTTCCACGCGCCGCATCTCTTGCTGCTCGACGAGCCCACCAACCATCTCGACATCGACAGCCGCGCGGCGCTGATCGAGGCGGTCAACGACTTCCCCGGTGCCGTCGTCATGGTGTCGCACGACCGTCATCTGCTCGATGCCTGTGCGGATCGCCTGTGGCTGGTGGCGAACGGCGGCGTCGCTCCGTTCGACGGCGACATCGACGACTACCGCCGGCTGGTGCTCGCCGGCGACGACAGGATCGAGCGGGCCGACAAGGACGCCTCGCGCGGCGCCTCGCGGACCGACCAGCGCCGCGCCGCCGCCGAGCGGCGCGCCGGGCTGGCGCCGCTCAAGAAGCGAATCGGCGCCCTGGAGAAGCGGATCGAGACGTTGCAGAAGCGCGTCGCCGAGATCGACGCGGCGCTGGCCGATCCCGCCCTCTACGCCCGCGACGGCGCCCGCGCCGCGATGCTCGGCAAGGAGCGCGCCGACACCACTGCGGCGCTCGCCGCCGCCGAGGACGAATGGCTGGCGCTGAGCGCCGAGTACGAGGACGCGATGGCGGCGGAGTGAAGCCGCCGCCCGCGCGTCTCGCGTCCTGCTATACTGTCGGGTGCCATGCCGGACTCTTCGCCCCTGCCCGTCTCCGCCCCGGCCGCCGCACCCGCTCCGGCGACGCCGGCCCGCGCGCGCCTCACCGCCCGCACCCTGCTGTTGGGCGACCGCATCGATACCGCCGGGCTGGAGCGCAGCGATCTCGTCTCCACCACGCCGCTCGCCTTCCGCTCGGGCGTCGCCGGCTATGCGGTGCTGTTCCGCTACGGCGTCGCCGTGCTGATCGGCCTGTCGCCGGTCGAGGAGGACGAGGTGGTGCGGGCGCTGGGGCCGCGCCTGTTCGGCCGCTACGAGCAGGTCGAGGACGAGTCGACCCTGGTCGAGATCGCGCCCGAGCAGGACGACCAGGTGGTGCCGGGCGGCCCGGTGGCGATCCGCGCGCTGACGCCGCCGCGCCTTCTGGTGATCGCCGACGTGCTCGCCAAGAACGCCGCGCTGTCGCGCGACGAGCGCGAGGCCGCCCGCGTGCTGGAGGTGATGGAGCCGTTCGCCGCCACCCTCGCCCGAACCGGCAAGACGCCGACCAATCGCCGGCAGATGCTGCGCACCATCGGCCAGGCGTTGCAGGTGCAGCACCGCCTCGCCGGCCGCGTCGAGATCGAGGACAAGCCCGACATCCTGTGGGATCAGGCGGAGTTCGAGCGGCTGTGGCTGCGCCTCGCCGACGAGTACGAGCTGAAGGAGCGCGCCACCTCACTGGCCCGCAAGCTCGAGGTGATCGACGACACCGCGCGCGCCCTCACCGAGCTGATCGATACCGAGCGCAGCGTGCGGCTGGAGATGACCATCGTGCTCCTGATCGTCGTCGAGGTGCTGGTGACGTTCTACGAGCTGTTCGTCCGTGGCGGCCATTGAGGAGTTCCGCATGTCGCCCCCCACCGTTCCGATCGTCCGCGATCAGACCGAGACCGATGTCGCCGCCGTGCATGCCCTGGTGTCGGCGGCCTTCCGCGGGATGGCGCATGCGAGCGGCACCGAGCCCGCCATCATGGACGCGCTGTGGCGCAGCGGTGACGCCGTCGTGGCGCTGGTGGCCGAGGATGCGACCGGCCTGATCGGCCAGGCTGCCTTTTCGGCTGTCGAGATCGTCGGGTCCGGAACCGGCTGGCACGGGCTCGGGCCGGTCGCGGTACGGCCGGACCGCCAGCGCTGCGGTGTCGGCTCCGCGCTGATCCGCACCGGCCTCGCGCGGCTGCGCGCGCTCGGCTCGTCGGGCTGCATCGTGGTCGGCGATCCGGCCTACTACGGGCGTTTCGGCTTCCGCCCGGCCGACCTCCACGTTCCCGGCATACCGGACCGCTACGTCGCGGCGATTCCGCTGGCGGCCCCGATGGCGTCCGGCCTCGTCGCCTTCTCGCCAGCCTTCGATGCGACGGGCTCGGATGCGGCAGGCTCGGATGCGATGCCTGACACGACGGAGTCCGACATGGCCGGCCGTTAGGATCGGCCGCATCGGCGACACCGCCGCGTCGAGGAGACGGCAGCGGTGACGGAGGCCGCCGGCTTGTCCCGCCATCGTCATCGTGGTCGGCTAGAGCTGCGCCGACCGTTCACCCCAGGCGATCCTTCGGAGGCGCGATGTTCCCGATTCCGACACAGGTGTTCCTCACCCGCGGCTGCGGCATCCACAAGCAACCGCTGACCGCCTTCGAGTACGCGCTGCGCGACGCCGACATCGAGCAGCAGAACCTCGTCACCGTGTCGTCGATCCTGCCGCCCGGCTGCCGCCTGATCTCGCGCGAGACCGGGGTGCCGACGCTGTCGCCCGGCGAGATCACCTTCTGTGTCATGGCACGGGCCGAGACCAACGAGCCGGGGCGCCGCATCGTCGCCTCCATCGGCCTCGCCCGGCCGAAGGACCCGGCGCTCTACGGCTACATCTCGGAGCACCACGGCTACGGCATGACCGAGCAGGAGGCCGGCGATTACGCCGAGGACCTCGCGGCCACCATGCTGGCCTCGACGCTCGGCATCGAGTTCGATCCCAACGCCGCCTGGAACGAGCGGCGCAAGCTCTACGAGACGAGTCATCTCATCGTCGACACGCTGTCGACGACGGCGGCAGCGACCGGCGCCGACAATGGCGACTGGACCTGCGCGATCGCCTGCGCGGTGTTCCGCTTCACCCCGGTGGAGACCTCCGCATGAGCGGTGCGACGCCCGCCACCTTCGCGCTGCCGGCGCGCTTCCTCGGTCTCGCCCGGAACGATCGTGACGCCGCCGTCTGCATCGCCGGCATCCCGCTCGACATCGGCACCACCAACCGGGCCGGCGCCCGCGACGGCCCCGCCGCCATCCGCCGCGCCAGCCGCATGCTGGTGGACGGCGCTCACCCGATCCATCGCACCGAGCCGGCCGAAATGGACGTCGCCGACATCGGCGACTTCGCCATCGCGCTCGGCGACATCGAGCGCTCGCTGGCCTTGATCGAGGCGCAGGCGGAGGGCCTCGCCCATCTGGTGGCGCTCGGCGGCGAGCACGGCATCACCCTGCCGCTCCTGCGCGCGCTCGCCCGCCGCACCGGGCCGTTGGCCCTCGTCCATTTCGATGCCCATGTGGACACCTGGCCGGACAGCTTCGGCCAGCGCTACGGCCACGGCTCGGTGTTCTTCCACGCCATCGAGGAGGGCCTGATAGATCCGCACCGCACCGTGCAGATCGGCATCCGCTCGCCCATGGGCAACGACGTGCACGACTGGACGCTGGCTCGCGGCGTGCGGATCGTGCCGGCCGAGGCGGCGCACGAGCGGGGACCGGCGGCGGTCGCCGAGGAGATCCGCGCCATCGTGGGCGACGCGCCCGCCTATCTCAGCGTCGATGTCGACGTGCTCGATCCCGCCTTCGCGCCCGGCACCGGCACGCCCGAGATCGGCGGGCTGGCGAGCTGGCAGCTCCTGGCGATGCTGCGCCGCCTGGGCGGCGTCCGCTTCGCCGGCATGGACGTGGTCGAGGTGGCGCCCGCCTACGACGTCGCCGAGATCACCGCGCTCGCCGCCGCCACGGTCGCCTGGGAGTATCTGGCCATGATGGGGCGGCCGGCCGGCCCGTAGCGTCGCGCCAGGCCCGGCCCCGGCGACGCCATGGCGCTACTCGCCGCCCGCGCCCTTCAGCACGGCGCGGAAGAAGGTTTCGGCGTCACGTCGCATCGCCTTGCGCGAGTCGTCCAGCGAGTAGAACATGTGGCCGCCGCGATAGACCGCCAGGGCGGACCGCTCGGGCGCGCCGTAGACCGGAAGCTGATCGAGGATCAGCTTGGTGGCGAAATACGGGGTGACGAGGTCGCTCGCCCCATGCACCACCAGCAGGCGGGCGGCGCGATCACCCGACAGGAAGGCGCGCACCTCGTCCACCACCTGGGGGGCGCTGCGGCCGCGGCCCCAGTTCCAGTTCGAGTTCACCTCGTCGTTGAGCAGCCGATAGGGCTGATCGTGGCTCCAGCCGAGGCGGCCGCGATAGAGCTCGGTCATCGCGGCCGTGAGCGGCGCCTTGGTGGCGTCGAGCACCGGATCGGGAAAATGGCTGCGCGCCGCCGACGGGCTCGGGTCGAAGGCCGTCACGGTGGCGTCGTAGGCGCTGCCGACGAGGCCACGAGCGCGGTACAGCTCGCGCTGGAAGGTCGCCGTGTCGATGCGGCCGGCGAGCTGGCGCACCAGCGCCGGGTCGAGCCCGGTCAGCTCGGCGAGCCGCGGCACGATGCGCTCGATCGCAGCGGCGTCGCGCTCGCCTCGCATGAGGGCGGCGAGATAGTCGGTGGCGGCCCATTCCTCGGCGGCGGCGAGCGCCTGCGGAGTCCCGGCACCGCGCTGCTCCAGCACGGTGGCGGCCATCGACGGCAGATGCCGGACCCACGACTGCGGATCGTGGCGACGCTGCCCCAGGGCGGCGAAGTCGAGCACCGGCGAGACCAGCACAAGGCCACGCACCCCGACCCCCTCGCGGGTCGCCAGCGCGCGCGCCAGCTTGGGAGCGCGGAAACCGCCGTAGCTCTCGCCGACCAGCACCTTGGGCGACCGCTGGCGGGCGTTCTGCTCGATCCACTTGCGGACGAACACCGCGAGGCCCTCGGCGTCGCCGTCCACCGACCAGAACTGCCGGCGGGCGTCGCCGCTGCCGACCACCCGGCTGTAGCCGGTTCCGGGCGGATCGACGAAGACCAGATCCGTGAAGGGCAGCCAGGTCTCGGCATTGGTGACGAGAGCCGGCGGGCTCGACACCGAGGCGCCGTCGAGCGGCAGCCGCCACGGGCCGATCGCCCCGATGTTGAGATAAGCCGAGGCCGCACCCGGGCCGCCGTTGAACAGGAAGGTGACGGGACGGGCGGCCGGGTCGACGGCGCCGGCGGCGCTCGTCGCGGGGGTGGCGGGGGTGGCGGGCGCGCCACCCGGGCTCGGCGGGCTTCCGGCCGGAGCCGGTCCGCCGGCCGGAGCCGGTCCGGGCATCAGCGTGAAGGCCACATAGGCGACCTCGGCCCGCAGCGCGCCGCCCTCGCCCTCGAACAGCGGGATCGATCCGGCCGTGGCCTTGAACCGCAGGGTGCGGCCGCCGGCCTCGACGGTGTGCTCGGTGGCCGAATCGGGAGGCAGGCGGCGCGCATTGGCATCGGCGGCCGGGCGATCACGACCCGACTCGGCCGGTCGTTCGCGGCCCGGCTGGGACGGGCGGTCGCTGGTGCGCACCCGCCCGTCGTGATCACGGGGCGCCTCCCGGCCGGCCGGCTCCGCCACCCGCGCCTCCTGGGCCCCGACTGCCGCCGGACCGAGGACCGGCCAAGTGCCGGCCAGGAAGGTGCCGGCCAGGAGGAGCGCCGCCACCAGGGCGGCGAGCGGCGAACGGCTGGAGGGACTCGGGGGCATGGGGGCTCCAGTGCGGGAACGGAGGAAACCGGGACGGAGGACAATGCCAACGCGCCACGGGATACGACGCGACGGGACAACGCCGCACGGCCGGCCGGAGAGGCCGCCGCGGCGCCGTGCCCCAGGTCCCGCGTGCGGCGCGGCTGGAGGTCTCGCCGGCCCGGAAGGACGGTCGGCGTCAGGCCGGCTGCTGGCGCTTGGCCGGCGGCTTGCGGCGGGCCGGGCGCTCGGGTGCGGCGGGCTCGGGACCGCGCTCGATGGTGGTGAGTCGACCGCCGGTGAACCGATAGATGCCGGAGCGCTCGCTGCTGGCATAGGTCATCACCACGCTGCGCTCGCCGCGCTCGTTGGTGCCGATCTCGGTCGATTGGGCCGGCCCGATGGTCTGCACCACCTCGCATTCGGTCATGTCGAGGCCGACGCCCCGCAACGGCCGCTCGGTCGCACCCGGCTCGCTGGACGAGGCCGCGGCCGGACAGGCCCCCTGCGCATCGACGAGATCACCCGGCGACACCGGACGGCTGCTGTTCACGGTCGCCTTGGCGAACTCGCCGGGCGTGCTCGGCACGAAGGCGCTCGCCGACGGCAGCAGCTTCACCTGGGACGGATCGGGCAGGCTGGAGCAGCCGGCCACGGCCAGCGCGGCGGCAGCCACGAGACCGGCCGCGGCGGCGCGCCCGAGGCCGCCCCCACGGCACACGAACGAGCGGCCCTCGGTCTCCGGAACGATCACGGATTGCATGCTGGGGTCCCCCTTCCCCGACACAACGTCGCATATGGCGGCACGGCTCCCGGCCCGTCCCCGCGGGCCGGCGACGCCTGCCCGGCAGCACCTAGCCCGGCAACTCCCTGGGCTGACCGAGACGTCTCCACCAAAAACCAATCCCCGCTTCAACCGGGTCTTTTGGACCGCATGATGGCGACGCCGCGGGTCGCCGTCGGGCCGGCTCCGCCGCGCACCAGAAGTGCGCACCCGAAGAGTGTGCTGCGCAGGCTGCCGCGGAGCCCTCATCCACGCTTCTGCCAGCGCCCCGTCTCGTCGCATTGCCAGTAAGTTACTTCGAATCCTTCAGCCTTTTTCTCACGCCAGGTCACGCGCGCCGCGGCCACCGCCTCGTCGTCCTCCCCGTCGAACATCACGACGATGCGCTGGTAAGTGGCGGCGTCGGCCGGCACCGGCGCCCGCTCCACCAGGACGCGGACGACGGCGCCGTTGGGATTGTGGTCCCGCACGGTCAGCACCACCGGATGCTCGGCCGCCAGCCCGTCGCGGTCGGTGCCGTGCGGCAGGAAGCCGTCGTCCCGATAGGTCCACAAATGGGCGTCGAGGGCGTCGACGCGCTCGTCGGACGACGCCTGCACCACCACCCGCCAGCCGCGCGCCAGCGACTTCTCCAGGATTGGCGGCAGCACCGATTCCAGCGGCCGGCGCTGGAGATGGTAGAAGAGCAGCTCGGTCATCGCGCATCGGCTCCCCGCCGGCGGAATCGGGGCCCGGCTGGGCCGGCCCCGCTTCCGATCGGCCTCGACATCGGCCTCACGGCTCGTAGGCGTCCGCCACCAGCCGATCGAGCAGCCGCACTCCGAAGCCGGAACTCCAGCTCGTGTTGATGTCGGTCTGCGGCGAGCCCATGGCGGTGCCGGCGATGTCGAGGTGCGCCCACGGGGTGGTGCCGACGAAGCGCTGGAGGAACTGCGCCGCCGTCACGGCGCCACCGAAGCGGCCGCCGGTGTTCTTCATGTCGGCGACCTTGGAGTCGATCAGCTTGTCGTACTCGGGCGCGAGCGGCATGCGCCACACCCGCTCGGCCGTCGCCTGCCCGGCTTTCACCAGGCTTTCCGCCAGCTTGTCGTCGTTGCTGAACAGCCCGGCATGCTCCTGGCCGAGCGCCACCATGATGGCGCCCGTCAGGGTCGCGAGGTCGATCATCGCGCGCGGCTTGTACTTGGTGGCGACGTGGTGGAGCACGTCGGCCAGCACCAGGCGGCCCTCGGCGTCGGTGTTGATGATCTCGACCGTCTGCCCCGACATCGTGGTGACGATGTCGCCGGGCCGCTGGGCGCGGCCGTCCGGCATGTTCTCGACCAGCCCGATCGCCCCGATGGCGTTGACCTTGGCCTTGCGGGCGGCGAGCGCGTGCATCAGCCCGACCACGCAGGCGGCGCCCGCCATGTCGCCCTTCATGTCCTCCATGCCCTGGGCCGGCTTGATCGAGATGCCGCCCGAATCGAAGCACACGCCCTTGCCCACGAAGGCGATCGGCTTGTCGGATGGGCGGCCGCCATTCCAGCGCATCACCACCACCCGGCTGTCGTGCTCGGAGCCCTGACCGACGGCCAGCAGGGCATTCATGCGGAGGCGCTTGAGGGCCCGCTCATCGAGCACCTCGACCCCGACCCGCAGCTTGCGCAGCTCCACGGCCCGCTGGGCGAAGACGTCCGGATAGAGCACGTTGGGCGGCTCGTTGACGAGATCGCGGGCCAGCACCACGCCGGCCGCGACCGCCTCCCGGGCCGGCCAGACGCGCCGCGCCGCTGCCGCGTCCTTGGTCCCCACCACGAGCGTGACGGCGCGCGGCGCCGCCTCGTCGTCCTTGCGCTTGGTCTTGTAGCGGTCGAACGCATAGGCGCGCAGCCGCGCCCCGAGCGCCAGGTCGGCGGCCGTCTCGGCATCCATGGCGCCGGTCGGCAGCTCGGCCACCACGGTCACCTCGGCGGCCCCCCCGGCCTTGCCGAGCGCCACGCCGCCGAGGCGGACCGGATCGTTGGCGGTCCAATCCTTGGGCTTGCCGACGCCGACCACCACCAGGCGATCGACCGGCAAGTCGGCCGGAGCGACCAGGTCGAGGGTGGCGGCGAGCTTGCCGGTGAAGCGGGCGGCAGCCGCCGCCCGGGTCACCAGCGCGGTCGCCTTGCCGAGAATCGACCGGGTCGCCGGGCCCATCCGCAGGCCGTCGTCGCAGAACACCACCAGCGCGCCCTTGGTGGGCGCCGCGAAGCTCCCGAACCGGACCCGAAATTCCTCAGCCATTCCAGCTATCCTCTTGATCCGCCGGCCCCGATTCTGTGGCCGGCGGGCCACGGTGCCGGCAATTCCAAAGGCACGGTAGTGACCCGTGACCGAAACCTTGGCATAGCATTCGGGGGCACCTCGGTCACACTCGGTTAACCACACCGAGGCGCTCCCGGGGGGGCACGACGGAGGACGGCCTTTTTGTGGACAGATCGGCCCGTTAATGTCGTGCATCTTGGGGCTCTGTGGTCGTTCCGCCAGGAGCGGCGCAGCGTGGATGAATCGGCTCGGGGGAGCCGGGGGCGCGGGGAATGGTGACCACGACCGGCCAAGCCGGATCTGGAGCGTACGGCGGATCTGGAGCGCCCGGGTGCCTGCTTCCGGCGGGCTGGCCCGCGTCCGATGACGTGCGCGCAGGTCGGGACGTGCGCGCCGGCGGGCCGGACGGACGGCGCCCCGCTCTGTCTCTCCTGATGGATTCTCTCCCGGACGACGGCGCGGCGGGCGGTCCCCGTGCCGAACCGACCATGAGAGCGTGACGAATGGTGGCGGGTCGTCTCTCGCGCTATTTCGGCCGGCGCTTCCTCGGCGCCTCGCTCACCGTGTTCGTCGGTGTGTTCGGGCTCGTCCTCCTGGTCGACTACATCGAGCTGATGCGGCGCAGCGCCGGCGAGGCCAACGCCTCGGCCATGCTCGCGGCCGGCATCTCGGTGACGCGCGTTCCGCAGATCATGGAACGCATCATGCCGTTCGCCGTGCTGATCGGCGCCATGCTGTGCTACCTCAACCTGTCGCGCCGGCTGGAGCTGGTGGTGGCCCGCTCGGCCGGCATGTCGGCCTGGCAGTTCGTCGCCCCGGCCGTGGTGGTGGCGCTGCTGCTCGGCGCCGTCGCCACCGCGGTCTACAATCCGGTCGCGGCGCTGCTCCAGGAGCAGTCCAAGCGGCTCGAGGACCGCGCCTTCAACACCGGCCAGTCGTCCAGCCTCCAGGCCACCGGCACCGGCTTCTGGGTGCGCCAGAAGAGTCCCGACGGACAGTCGATCATCAACGCCGTGTCGAGCGCCGACCAGGGGGTCCGGCTCGGCGGCGTCACCGTGTTCATGTACGATCAGGGCGGCCGCTTCGTGGAGCGCGTCGAGGCCAAGATCGCCATGCTGGACGACGGCTTCTGGCGGCTGATCGAGGCCCGGCGCTACCCCGTCGACGCGCCGCCCGAGCGGCTGGCCGAGCACACCATCCGCACCAACCTCACCCTCGCCCAGGTGCGCGAGAGCTTCGCGACGCCGGAGACGGTGTCGTTCTGGGACCTGCCCTTCTTCATCGAGATGGCGGAGCGCGCCGGCCTCGCGGCCGCCGGCTATCGGCTCCAGTATCAGAAGCTGATCTCGCGCCCGGCCCTGCTCGCCTCCATGGTGCTGGTGGCAGCCGCCTTCAGCCTGCGCTTCTTCCGCTTCGGCGGCGTCCAGAAGATGGTGCTCAGCGGAGTCGTCGCCGGCTTCATGCTGTACGTGCTGTCGAAGATCACCGAAGATCTGAGCAAGGCGGAGCTGCTGCATCCTGCCGCCGCCGCCTGGCTGCCGGTCCTCATCGGCGTCCTCATCGGCCTCGTGCCTCTCTTGTACCTGGAGGACGGTTGATGCCGGCCGTGCGTCCGACCTCGCATCCACGGCTCCGGGAGCGGCTGCTCGCCGCCGCCGCGGTGTTGGCCTTGCTGGCCGGCACGGCGACGCTCGGGCCTGGCGAGGCCATGGCCCAGACCCTCGACTTCCGTCAGCAGGTCCGGCCGCCGCAGCCGAAGCCCGCCCCGGTGGGCGACCCGCAGATGCTCGTGCAGGCCACCGAGATCCAGTACGACTACACTAACGAGCGGGTGGTCGCGGTCGGCAACGTCCAGATCTACTACAAGGGCGCCACCCTCGAGGCCGACCGGGTCGTCTACGACCAGAAGACCAAGCATCTCCAGGCCGAGGGCAATGTCCGACTGACCGAGCCGGACGGCCGCGTCACCTACGGCCAGCTCATCGATCTCACCGACGACTATCGCGACGGCTTCATCGACTCCCTGCGGATCGAGACCGCCGACGACACCCGCTTCGCGGCCGCCCGCGGCCAGCGCAGCGCCGGCAACTACACGGTGTTCGAGAGCGGCGTCTACACGGCCTGCCAAGCCTGCAAGGACAACCCGCAGAAGCCGCCGCTGTGGCAGGTGAAGGCCGCTCGTATCATCCACGACCAGTCCGAGAAGATGGTCTACTTCGAGGACGCCAAGATCGAGTTCTTCGGCGTCCCGCTGGCCTACATGCCCTACTTCGCGGCGCCCGATCCGACCGTGAAGCGCAAGAGCGGCTTCCTGATGCCGGTCGCCTCGACCAGCACGGCCTATGGCTACGGCCTGGAGACGCCCTATTACTTCGCGCTCGCCCCCAACTACGACCTGACCCTGTCGCCGCGGGTGACCACCAAGCAGGGCCTGCTGATGCAGGGCGAGTGGCGCCACCGCCTCGAGGACGGCTATTACATCGTCCGCGGCGCCGGCATCTTCCAGGCCGACAAGGATTACTTCGAGCGCACCCCGACCGATGCCACGCCCGGCTTCCGCGACTTTCGCGGCAGCATCGAGACGACCGGGCGCTTCAACCTGTCGCCGCGCTGGACCTGGGGCTTCGACGGCATCCTGGTCACCGACGAGACGTTCTTGCAGGACTACAAGATCCGCACGCTCCAGCGGCGCAACCCGACCGAGTTCTTCAGCAATCTCAGCGAAGGCGTCTCGCAGCTCTTCCTCACCGGACGCGGCGACCGCAGCTACTTCGACGTTCGCGCCATGCACTTCTACGGCTTCTCCGAAGCCGACGTGCAGAAGACGCTGCCGATCGTCCACCCGGTGGTCGACTACTCGTACATCTTCGATCAGCCGGTGCTCGGCGGCGAGCTCGGCTACAATTTCAACTTCACCAGCCTGTCGCGGCAGGCGGCGAGCTTCGACCCGATCAGCCAAGCGGCGTACGCCAGCCAGCAATGCACGTCGCTGACCGCCAATCCGTCGCAGAAGACCTCGCTTGATTGCCTGCTGCGCGGCATCCCGGGCATCTATAACCGCGCCTCGGTGGACGTGCATTGGCGGGCCCGCTGGGTCGACTCCTTCGGCCAGGTGTTCACGCCCTTCGCGTCGGTGCGCGGCGACGTCAGCCAGCTCCAGATCAACGCCGATCCCGGCGTCGCCAACTTCATCGACACCGGCGACACCTCGCTGGTGCGGGCGATGCCGACCGTCGGCCTCGAATACCGCTTCCCGTTCCTCGCGGTGCACAGCTGGGGCACCCAGACGCTGGAGCCGATCGCCCAGGTGATCGCGCGGCCCAACGAGACCGGCATCGGCAAGCTGCCCAACGAGGACGCCCAGAGCCTGGTGTTCGACGACTCGAACCTGTTCCGGGTCGACAAGTTCTCGGGCTGGGACCGCAGCGAGGGCGGCGGCCGCGCCAATGTGGGCCTGCAATACACCGCCCAGGTGAACGGCGCCGGCGCCGTGAACATGCTGTTCGGCCAGTCCTACCACCTGTTCGGCATGAACTCCTTCGCGGTCGGCGATACCACCAACACGGGTCTCGACAGCGGCCTCGACAAGCGCGCCTCCGACTATGTGGCGCGGCTCGCCTACACGCCGAACCGCGTGTTCAGCATGATCTCGCGCTATCGTTTCGACGAAAGCGACTTCACGCTCCAGCGCCTGGAGGTCGAGGGCCGGCTGTCGTTCGATCGCTGGAACGCCTCGCTGATGTACGGCAACTACGCGGCCCAGCCGGAGCTCGGCTTCCTGGAGCGGCGCGAGGGCATCCTCGGTGCCGGCTCGGTCAAGCTCGATGCCAACTGGGTGCTCAACGGCGCCGCCCGTTACGACATCCAGAACAACAAGATCAGCCAGACCCGCGTCGGTCTGGGCTACATGGACGATTGCTTCCTCATCGGGGTGAACTACATCACCGACTACCAGTACAGCGGCAACGTCTCGTCCAACCACACGGTGATGTTGCAGATCGGGCTGCGGACCATCGGCACCACCTCGGCGGGCAGCAGCGCCAGCACCGTCGGGGCGCTCGGCGCCACTCAATAATTTCGCCCACATCGGCCTCTATGGCTCCGCCGCATGGTGCTGCACGAAGCCCGATCGGGTCGGATCGGACTTCGCGCAGCAGTCCTCGAGAGAACGCATTTTCAACGGCCGATCGGGTCCCCCTTCGCTGGAAAATGCTCTAACGTGCGCGCGCCGTGGTGCGGGGCTCTTCCGGAAGCATGTCCGGAGACGGCATCGCGGCCGGAAACGGCCGGGGCGGCGCGCTTCCCTCCCGTCCCAAGCCGAACCGTGGTCACAGACATGACCGGGGGCCACGGGCGACCAGCGTAATCGGACGAGCGGAGCCATGGTTCGCACGCGATTGATCACCACCCTTCTGTGTCTGGCCACCGCCCTCGCCGGCCTCGCGCTGGACGGCACGGTGCGGCCGGCCGCGGCCCAGAACGTCGTCGTCATGGTGAACGGCGACCCGATCACCTCCTTCGACATCGACCAGCGCGCCAAGTTCACCCAACTCGTCACCCGCAAGTCGCCCGGACGCGACGAGGTGATCGAGGAGCTGATCAACGAGCGTCTGAAGATCCAGGCCGGCAAGCGCTACCGGCTCGAGGTCACCGACTCCGAGGTCGACTCCTCCTACGCCGACATGGCGCGGCGCATGCGCCTGACGCCCGATCAGCTCACCGCGACGCTGGCCAATGGCGGTGTCCAGGCCGGCACCATGAAGTCGCGCATTCGCGCCGACATCGTCTGGCAGCAGCTCGTCCGCGGTCGCTTCCAGTCGAGCTTCCAGTTCCGCGAGAAGGACATCCTCGCGGCCGCCGAATCCAAGCGCAAGGACGACCAGCCGATCGTCGACAAGATCGAGGCCACCGAATACGTGCTGCGGCCGGTGCTGTTCGTGGTCGCCAAGGGGGCCGGCAATGCCGACGGGCGGCGTCGCGAGGCCGAGGCCCTGCGGGCCCGCTTCCAGGACTGCGACAACGGGCTGGCCTTCGCGCGCCAGCTCCGCGACGTCGCGGTCCGCGAGCAGATCGTCAAGACGTCGACGGACCTGCCGCCGGCGTTGCGGGAGATGCTGGAGCGCACTGGTGTCGGCCGCCTCACCACGCCGGAGACCACGCCGAACGGCATCGAGATGTTCGCGGTCTGCGCCAAGCGCGACACCAAGGTGGATGCGCCGATCCTCAAGGAGACCCGCCAGGCGCTGTTCGCCGAGCGGTTCGAGGTGCAGTCCAAGAAGTTCCTCCAGGAGCTGCGCCGCGGCGCCATGATCGAGCGGCGATGAGCACGCGGCGATGAGCGGGCGTCCATTCGTACAGCCGCTGGCGCTCACCCTCGGCGAGCCCGCCGGCATCGGGCCCGACATCGCGCTTTTGGCCTGGCTCTACCGCCACACGGCGCGGCTGCCGCCGTTCCTCCTCCTCGCCGACCCGGTGTTCGTCGCCGAGCGGGCCCGCCGGCTCGGCCTCGCGGTTCCGCTCGCGACGGTGGCGCCCAACGAAACAGCGGACGCCTTCGCGCGGGCGCTGCCGGTGGTCGATCTCGGGCTCCCCATAACGGCGGCGCCGGGCCGGCCCGACGCGACGAGTGCGCCCGCCGCCCTCGCGGCCATCGATCGCGCCGTCGCTCTGGTGGCGGCCGGCGAGGCGGCCGCGGTGGTGACCAACCCGATCGCCAAGCATGTCCTCTATGAGGCGGGGTTCGCCCATCCCGGCCACACCGAGTACCTCGCCGAGCTGTCCGGGCGCCTTTTCGGTGCTGCCCCGCTGCCCGTGATGATGCTGTGGTCGCCCACCCTCGCGGTGGTGCCGGTGACGGTCCACATCCCGCTCGCCGCCGTGCCGGCGCGGCTCTCCACCGATCTCGTGGTCGAGACCGGCCGCATCGTCGCCCGCGATCTCGTCGGCCGCTTCGGCCTGGACCGGCCGCGGCTCGCGATCGCCGGCCTCAACCCGCATGCGGGCGAAGGCGGGGCGCTCGGCCGCGAGGACGCCGAGATCGTCGCCCCGGCGGTGGCGGCGCTCGCCGCCGACGGCATCGCGGCCCGCGGCCCGCTGCCGGCCGACACCCTGTTTCACGACGGTGCGCGAAAAACCTACGACGCGGCGCTGTGCATGTATCACGACCAGGCGCTGATCCCGATCAAGACGCTGGCCTTCCACGACGCCGTCAACGTCACCCTCGGCCTGCCCTTCGTGCGCACCTCGCCCGACCACGGCACCGCCTTCGACATCGCCGGCAGCGGTCGCGCCGATCCGTCGAGCCTGATGGCCGCACTCCGCCTCGCCGCCCGCCTGGCCGGCCCGCGCGACACCCCTGCGGCGGCCGCATGAGCGCCCTCGACGAGCTTCCGCCGCTGCGCGAGGTCATCCGCCGCCACGACCTGTCGGCCCGCAAGTCGCTCGGCCAGAACTTCCTGCTCGATCTCAACCTCACCGGGCGCATCGCCCGCGCGGCCGGGCCGCTGGCCGGCGTCACCGTGGTGGAGGTCGGCCCCGGTCCGGGCGGGCTCACCCGGGCGCTGCTCGCCGAAGGCGCCCGCCGGGTGGTGGCGATCGAGCGTGATCGGCGTGCGATCGCGGCGCTCGCCGAGATCGCCGCCTGCTGCCCGGGGCGGCTGGAGGTGATCGAGGGCGACGCGCTGGCGCTCGATCCCTCGCCCTCGCTCGGTCGCGGCGGCCCGGTGCGCGTCGTCGCCAACCTGCCCTACAACATCGCCACCGCGCTGCTGGTCGGCTGGCTGTCGATCGAGCCGTGGCCGCCGTGGTTCGACCGGCTGGTGCTGATGTTCCAGCGCGAGGTGGCGGAGCGCATCGCCGCCGGGCCTGGCACCAAGAGCTACGGCCGGCTCGCCGTGCTGGCGCAGTGGCGCTGCGCCCCCAAGCTCTTGTTCGACATCGCGCCGTCCGCCTTCGTGCCGCCCCCCAAGGTGACCTCGACGCTGGTGCGGCTGGAGCCGCGCCCGGCGCCGCTGCCCTGCCGGCTCGCCGCGCTGGAGCGGGTCACTGCGGCGGCCTTCGGCCAACGGCGAAAAATGCTGCGGCAGAGCCTCAAGGCGCTGGCGCCCGACCCGCTGCCGCTGATCGCCGCCGCCGGGCTCGACCCGACCGGCCGGGCCGAGGACGTGACGATCGACGGCTTCGTGGCGCTCGCCCGCGCCCTCGACGCAGCCCCCGCGACGCCGGCCGCCGTCGCCGACACCCCGGCTTAACCACGTCGTCGCGTTTCGGCGGCGAGCGGCCCCGCCCGGCGGCCGCGCATGAACCGCGCCGCAGGGCGGCCGCACTACCGTGGGCCGCGACACCCGCCGGGAGCCACCCCGTGCAACTGCCCACCCTGCTGATCACCGCCATCGCGCTGGGCTCCGCCACCTTCTACGTGGTCGGGCTCGCCACCGGGGCCGTCACGCTGGTCGGCTGGGAGAGCGCCAACCTGGTCAGCCGCGGCATGGTGGTGGAGAGCAGCGGGCTGACCTCACAGTTCGCGCCCCTGCCGGTCTATCTGCGGGCCGGGGGCGCCGTGCGGGCCGACTACACGGTCGACGCCAAGGTCGGCTCGCTCTACCTGGTGATCATGCAGCCGTTCATTCCGAAGGTGAAAGCGACCGCCTATGTGGCGGGCGAGCGCCGCGGCAGTCTCGTGTTCGTCGCCCGCCGCTCCGGCTGGTACCGCTTCTACGCCGACACCAGCCCGGTGTTCGGCCACACCTGCCACGCACCCGGCACCGGCATGGTGGACATCCTCACCGGACGCGACGGCTGCCCGCATTACGACATCCGCTACACGGTCGCGTGGCATCTCGCCGATGGGCGCGAGACGGGACCGCAGCATGTCGCCGTGCCGATCGCCGGCCCCGACGAGCCGCCGCCATCGGCGCGGATCGGACCGTGAGCCGCCATGGGCGCGGACCGGACCGTCAAAGGTTACGTCGTGATCACCTTGAGGCCGTCGAGGAGCGTGCCGACGAAGCCGTCGAGCCCGGCGCGGCTCGCCCGCTTGAGCCGCTCGGCCGTCAGGATCGCCCGCAGCCGCGCGAAGCTCTCGCCGAGGTCGCGGTTGATCAGCACATAGTCGTACTCGCTCCAGTGCCCGATCTCCTCGGCGGCATTCCTCAGCCGGCCGTTGATGATCGCGGCGGAGTCCTCGGCCCGCCGCTCCAGCCGCGCCTTCAGCTCGGTCGCCGAGGGCGGCAGCACGAACACGCTGACCACATCACCCGGCATCTTCTCGTCGAGCTGGCGGGCGCCCTGCCAATCGATGTCGAACAGCACGTCGCGGCCGGCCGCCAGCGCCGCCTCCACCGGCTCGCGCGGCGTGCCGTAGCAATTGCCGTGCACCTCGGCCCATTCGAGGAGCTGGTCGGAGTCGCGCATGATCTCGAACTGCCGCATCGAGATGAAGCGATAGTGCACGCCCTCGATCTCGCTCGGCCGCCGCACCCGCGTGGTCACCGAGATCGACAGCGTGATCTGCTGCTCCTTGTCGATGAGGTTGCGCGTCAGCGTAGTCTTGCCGGCGCCGGACGGCGACGACACCACCAGCATCAGGCCGCGCCGGCCGATCGCCGCGCTCTCGTCGGTCGCGTGCTCGGGCGCCATGCCGATCACTCCAGGTTCTGCACCTGCTCGCGGAACTGCTCCACCACGCTCTTCAGCTCGAGGCCGATATTGGTCAGCTCCAGGTCGTTCGACTTGGAGCATACCGTGTTGGCCTCGCGGTTGAGCTCCTGCGACAGGAAATCGAGACGGCGGCCGACCGGGCCGCCCTTGGCGATCAGGCTCTTGGCCTGGGCGACGTGGGCCGTGAGCCGGTCCAGCTCCTCGCGCACGTCCGCCTTGGAGGCGATCAGGATCGCCTCCTGGTGCAGCCGGTCGGGATCGAATCGCTCGCTCGCCTCCAGCAAGGTGGCGATCTGCTCGGCGAGCCGCTGGCGGATCGCCTCCGCCTTGCGGCCGGGTGCCGCCTCGGCGCGCCCCACCAGGGCGGCGATCTCGTCGAGCCGCTGGCCGAGCAGTCGGCCCAGCGCCGCGCCCTCGTGGCGCCGCATGCCGGCGAGCCCGTCGAGCGCCGCGGCGAAGCCGGCCACCAGGGCCGCCTCGGCGGCAGTGCGCTCCGCCTCGCTCTCGTCCGCCTCGGCCACCTCGACCACGCCCTTGACGGCGAGGATGCCGTCGAGCCGCGGCGGCTCGGCGGCGACCCGCCCGGCCAGCGAGGCGAGCGTGTCGAGCACCGCCGACAGCACCGCGTCGTTGACCCGCACCACCGGCTGGGCGCCGGGCCGGTCGACGGTCAGGTTGGCGTAGACGGTGCCGCGGGCGAGCGCCTCGGCGGCGCGGGCGCGGGCCGGCGCCTCGACCGCGTCCCAGCCGGGCGGCAGCCGCAACCGCACGTCCAGCCCCTTGGCATTGACCGACTTGATCTCCCAGACGAAGGAGTACGGCCCGCTGGTGCCGTGGCTACGGGCGAAGCCGGTCATGCTCGACAGGGCCATGATGGTCCTCGTGGTGGTCTTCTCGGGCCGGCGGAACGCCGGAGGCATCGGCCGACCCCGTCCGCAGCCGGCATAGAAGACCCCGTGAGTCCCGACAAGCCATCCGGCCGCGACGCCGGGTCGTGCCTCGCGATCCCACCGGCGCCACCAGGAGGCGGCCAGGGAAGCCTGCCGCCGGCAGGCTGCTGCCGGGGCGGATGCCGGCTGCCGGTTCAGCGCACCTGCGGCTGGGGCTGCGGCCTGGCGCCCGGGGCGGGCTCGGAGCGGCGCGTGGCGGCCGCCGCAGGGGTGCGGGCCGACGGCGTGCCGGTCGCGGGCGGGGTCGCACCCGCCGGAGCGGCAGCGGCTGCGGCGCCGCCGCCCTCGCGCTGCGCCTGCTCCAGCGCCCGCAGCTTGGTGACGGCCCGCTGGTGCTGGTCGAGGGTCTCCGAGAAGGTGTGGCCGCCCGAGCCGTCGGCGACGAAAAACAGCTCGCGGGTACGGGCCGGATTGGCGACCGCCTCGAGCGAGGCGCGGCCCGGATTGGCGATCGGCCCCGGCGGCAGGCCGTCGATCACATAGGTGTTGTAGGGCGTCGGCTGCTCGATCTCGCTGCGCATGATCGGCCGCCCGAGGGTGCCCTTGCCGCCGACCAGGCCGTAGATGATGGTCGGATCGGATTGCAGCCGCATGCGCTGCCGGAGCCGGTTGACGAACACGGCGGCGACGCGGGTGCGCTCCTCCGGCCGGCCGGTCTCCTTCTCGACGATCGAGGCGAGCGTCAGAAGCTGCTCCGGGGTGCGGAGCGGCAGGTCTGCCATGCGGTGCTCCCACACCTCCTGGAGCACGCGGCGCTGCGCCTGCTGCATGCGCTGGATCACCTGCTCGCGCGGGGTGCCGCGCACCACCTTGTAGGTCTCGGGCAGCAGCGAGCCTTCGCGCGGAATCTCCTTGATGTTGCCGGAGAGAAGGTCGGTCTCCAGCAGCCGGGCCACCATCTGCTCGGAGGTCAGCCCCTCCGGCAGCGTCAGCGCGTGCTGCACCACCTTGCCGTCCACCAGGGTGTCGATCACCTGGCCGAGCGACGCCTGCTTCTGGAACAGGTACTCCCCGGACTTCAGCTCGTCGCGCGCCTTGCGGACCACCACGGCGCCCACGAAGGTCCATGGATGATCGATGACGCCTTCGCGGACGAGCTGGTCGGCGATGTCGCGGATGCCGGCGCCGCGCGCGATGTTGACCATCTTGTCGTCGGCCAGCGGTCCCTGATCGTCGAGCCGCTGCTTACCCACCCAGGCGACGCCACCCACCACCACGGCGACGATCACCAGAAACGTGAAGATGGCATTGCCGATCACCACGATGGGATGACGCGCGCGGGCCGAGCGGCGCGGCGGCACCGGCACCCGCTCCGGCTCCAACGCGGCCCGCGGGCTGCGCGGGGCGATCCGCTTCGGCGCGGAGCCGGCGGACGGATCACCGCGGCCGGTCGGGGGATCGAGTTCAGTCATCGTGCCGTCGGCTCCAGGACCGGGGGGACCGTACGAGAACCCGCGCAAGCGGCGCACCGGGTGGGCGGCGCGTCATGAGCGGACGCATGGGCCGGGGCGACCGGAGCCGGCCCCTGCCGGGGCCGCCGATCCGGGCCCGGCGACCCGACCAATAACCCCCGGGATTGTGGCCAATTTATCGAGCGCGGCAAACCAGGCGCGGGCGCCCGGCGAGCCTCGGGAGGGTCGAAGGCCGGCCATCGGCCGACCCTCGCGTCACGTCTGCGGCCCGGCCGGCAGCCCGTCCGCCGAGGGCGGCCGGGCAGCCGACCACGTCACGGCGGCCGATCCACCGCCCTACTGGGGCCGGCGGAACACCAATGATGCGTTGGTGCCGCCGAACCCGAAGGAGTTCGACAGCGCGACATCGATCTCGCGCGGCTTCGCCCGGTGCGGCACCAGATCGACCGGCGTGTCGACGGAGGGATTGTCGAGATTGAGGGTGGGCGGGGCCACCCGGTCGCGGATCGCCAGGATCGTGAAGATCGCCTCGACGGCGCCGGCCGCCCCGAGCAGATGCCCGACCGACGACTTGGTCGACGACATCGAGACGCGCGCGGCGTCGTTGCCGACGATGCGCTGGACGGCGCCCAGCTCGATCTCGTCGCCGAGCGGCGTCGAGGTGCCGTGCGCGTTGATGTAATCGATCTCCGAGGCCGCGATCCCGGCCCGCTTGATCGCCATCGACATGCAGCGGAAGGCGCCGTCGCCATCCTCGGCGGGAGCCGTGATGTGGTGCGCGTCGCCCGACAGGCCGTAGCCGATCACCTCGGCATAGATGCGCGCGCCGCGCGCCTTGGCGTGCTCGAGCTCCTCCAGCACCACGACGCCGGCGCCCTCGCCCATCACGAAGCCGTCGCGATCGCGATCGTAGGGACGCGACGCCCGGGTCGGCTCGTCGTTGAACGAGGTCGACAGCGCCCGGCACGCCGAGAAGCCCGCGATCGAGATACGGCAGATCGGCGATTCGCTGCCGCCCGCCACCATCACGTCGGCGTCGCCCAGCATCACCAGCCGGGCGGCGTCGCCGATGGCGTGCGCGCCGGTCGAGCAGGCCGTCACCACGGCGTGGTTCGGGCCCTTGAGACCATGCGCGATCGACACGTAGCCGGAGGCGAGATTGATCAGCCGGCCCGGGATGAAGAACGGCGACACCCGGCGGGGGCCGCGCTCCTTCAGCACCACGGCGGCGTCGGCGATGCCTTCCAGCCCGCCGATGCCGGAGCCGATCATCACGCCGGTGCGGATCTGCTCGTCGTAGGTGGTCGGGCGCCAGCCCGAATCTTCGAGCGCCTGCTTGGCCGCCGCCATCGCGAAGACGATGAACTCGTCGACCTTGCGCTGCTCCTTGGGCTCCATCCACTGGTCGGGATTCCAGGTCCCGTCGGAGCCGTCGCCGCGCGGGATCGTGCAGGCGATCTTCGCCGGCAGATCCGACACGTCGAACTTCTCGATCTTGCGGGCACCGCTCTCGCCGGCGAGCAGTCGTTTCCACGACGCCTCGACGCCGCAACCGAGCGGCGTCACCATGCCCATACCCGTGACGACCACGCGCCTCATGTCATTCGTCCCGCACCGGCCGGTTCGCCGCGACCCGCCGCGACCGTCCGGGGCGGCCGATCGACGAAGCGATGCCGCCCGCATCCGACCGCGGTGCTCCGCGTGTCTCGGAGCACCGAGCCCGACCGGCCGGAGCACGGCGGCGGGCGATATCGGGAACGAACGGCAGCGACTTCGGGCGGGAATGCGCCGCAGGCGATCTCCTGCGGCGGCGGCGACAGGCAGTTCAGCTCTTGGCGTTCTTCTCGAGGAACTTCACGGCGTCGCCGACCGTCAGAATGGTCTCGGCGGCGTCGTCCGGAATCTCGCAGCCGAACTCTTCCTCGAACGCCATGACGAGTTCGACCGTGTCGAGGCTGTCGGCGCCGAGATCGTCGATGAAGCTCGCGTTCTCGGTCACCTTGTCGGCCTCGACGCCCAGATGCTCCACGACGATTTTTTTGACCCGCTCGCCAATATCACTCATTGTCAACCTCGTGTTGTCGGCACCTCGCCCGATGCGCCTGCACCGGATCGCGTCCGGGAAGCAAACGTCACCGCGGCAGCCTCGTCTTGAAGGACGTCGTGAACGCTCATCCGGTCAAGGGGTGAATGCCGTCTCCCCAGCCCCGTCGCATCTTCCTCGTCCAGCCCAGCGGATCGGTTATCATACTTCCCCGGCGTTGACCAGAAGTGCCGGACGGCCCGCAACCGACCCCTGTGCGAACCGGGAAACCCCAATCAGATCATCACCATGCCACCGTTGACGTGGAGCGTCTGGCCGGTCGTGTAGGCGGCCTCCGCGGAGGCCAGATAGACCACCGCGGCGGCGATCTCCTCGGAGGTTCCGAGGCGGCCCGCCGGCACCCGCGACAGCACCGTCTCGCGCTGCTTGTCGTTGAGCACGTCGGTCATCGCGGTGGCGATGAAGCCGGGCGCCACGCAGTTCACCGTGATGCCGCGCGAGGCGACCTCCTGGGCCAGCGCCTTGCTCATGCCGATCATGCCGGCCTTGGCGGCCGCGTAGTTGCCCTGCCCCGGATTGCCGCTGACCCCGACCACCGAGGTGATCGAGACGATTCGGCCGAAGCGGCGGCGCATCATGCCCTTCACGGCGGCACGCGCCAGCACGAAGGCGGCGGTGAGATCGACCGCGATGACGTCGTCCCACTCGGCGTCCTTCATCCGCATGAAGATGTTGTCGCGCGTCAGGCCGGCATTGTTGACCAGGATGTCGAGCTGGCCCATCGCGGCCTCGGCGGCCGGCACCAGCGTCTCCACCGCGGCGCGGTCGGCGAGATTGCACGGCAGCGCGTGGATGCGCTCGCCGAGCTCGGCCGCCAGGGCCTCCAGCTTGTCGGCCTTGGTGCCGGAGATCGCCACGGTGGCACCGCGTCCGTGCAGGGCGCGCGCGATGGCGCCACCGATACCGCCGGTCGCGCCGGTGACGAGGGCGGTCTTGCCCGAGAGATCGAACATCACGCCGCCCCCTGCTGGAGCGCGGCGCGCGCCGCCACGAAGGCGGCGACATCGGCCGGCGTGCCGATGGCCGAGCCGGTGGCCCCGTCGGCGATGCGCTTTACGAGGCCGGTGAGCACCTTGCCGGCCCCCACCTCGTAGAAGGTGGTCAGTCCGGCCTTGGCCATGCAGGCGACCGATTCGCGCCAGCGCACCGTGCCGGTGACCTGGGCGATCAGCGCCGCCACGATCTGGTCCGGCTCGCTGATCGGCGCCGCCAGCACGTTGGCGACCACCGGCACCACCGGGCGGCGCACCGTCACGCCTTTCAGCGCCTCGGCCATCACGTCGGCGGCGGGCTGCATCAGAGCACAATGGAAGGGAGCGGAGACCGGCAGCAGCGTGGCCCGCTTGGCGCCGCGGCCCTTGGCGATCTCGACGGCGCGCTCGACCGCCGCCTTCTCGCCCGACACCACCACCTGGCCGCCGCCATTGTCGTTGGCGGCCTGGCAGACGACGCCCTGCGCCGCCTCGGCGGCGACCGCCGCCGCCTCGTCGAACTCCATGCCGAGCAGCGCCGCCATGGCGCCGACGCCGACCGGCACCGCCTTCTGCATGGCCCGGCCGCGGGTGCGGACGAGCCGCGCCGTGTCGGCGATGGTCAGCGCCCCGGCGGCCGCCAGCGCCGAATACTCGCCGAGCGAATGGCCGGCCACGAACGCGGCCTCGCGCGACAGATCGAGCCCCGCCTCCTGCTCCAGCACCCGCAGCACCGCGAGCGACACCGCCATCAGGGCGGGCTGGGTGTTCTCGGTCAGCATCAGGGTCTCGGCCGGTCCTTCGAAGATGATCGACGACAGCTTGTCGCCGAGCGCCTCGTCGACCTCCTCGAACACGGCGCGGGCGACCGGGAAGGCGTCGGCCAGCGCCTTGCCCATGCCCACCGCCTGGCTGCCCTGGCCGGGAAATACGAATGCGACCGCCATGGATGCGTCCCTCTCTGAATCCCGGCCGCTAACACGCAGGGGGACCGCGGCAAGTCAAGTGTGACGGACACTTACTCCCGCAGACCCGCCAGAACCCGCCCGCCGGGCCGGGCCGGCCGGCGCGCCACCCGGCGGAGCCGCTCCGGGAACCGGCCGCCGGCTTGCGTTTGACGGCGAAAGCCGTATAAACGCGCGCTTCGGCTCGGCTCCGGCCGGGGGCTGAACGGACGGCTGCGCCGATTCCGCAAGGGATCGACCGGCAGGACCCTTCGAGGGTCCGGCGTCCCGTGTTCCCGCCTTCAGAGCTTTCGCGCCTTTCCCGAAGGGCACGAAGGGCTTCGCGTCGGACCCGCCGCCACGAACCAGGAAAGGCAGTCCATGCCACTGTATGAACACGTGTATCTTGCGCGCCAGGATCTCTCGGCGCAGCAGGTCGACGAGCTGACGACCCAGTACAAGGGCGTCATCGAGCAGCTCGGCGGCGCGGTCTCCAAGGTCGAGTACTGGGGCGTCAAGTCCCTGACCTACCGGATCAACAAGAACCGCAAGGCGCACTTCACCCTGCTCAACATCGAGGCCCCGGCGGCCGCGGTGGCGGAGGTGGAGCGCCAGCAGCGCATCAGCGAGGACGTGCTGCGCGCCCTGACCGTCAAGGTCGACGAGCTGGAGGCCGGCCCCTCGGCCATGATGCGCAAGTCCGACCGCGACGAGCGCGACCGGGATCGCCGGCCGGGCGAGCGCGGCGAGCGTGGCGATCGGGACCGCGATCGCGGCGACCGTCGTCCGCCGCGTGACCGCGGCCCGCGCGAGGATCGCGCCGAGACCGCCGACGCCGAAGCCACCGGGGAGTGAGCGCCATGGCCATGCAGTCCGCCGGCGCCCGCCGGCCCTTCTTCCGTCGCCGCAAGACCTGCCCGTTCTCCGGCGCCAACGCCCCGAAGATCGACTACAAGGACGTGCGTCTGCTCCAGCGCTACATCTCGGAGCGCGGCAAGATCGTGCCGAGCCGCATCACCGCGGTGTCGGCCCGTAAGCAGCGCGAGCTGGCCCGCGCCATCAAGCGCGCCCGCTTCCTCGGCCTGCTGCCCTACGTGATTCGCTGAGCCGAATCGGCTGAGCTGCCACGGTCGGCGAGCGCCGGCCGCGGCCACGATCCTCGCGGCCCGCCCTGCCCCTGCGGCGTGGCGGGCCGTCTTCCGGGTTGGGGCGGACGGTCTCACGACGTCGATCCGCCTCTAACCGCTCGACGAGCGGGACAGCACACGATGGCTCAGTTCATCCTGGTCGGCCTCGGCGCCGGCGCGGTCGCGGCGCTCACCTTCGCGGCGCTGGTCGGCGGCTCGCCGCTGTCGATGCTGCTGTTCTATCTGGCGCCGCTCCCCGTCATCATCGCGGCGCTCGGCTGGAGCCACTGGGCCGGGCTGCTGGCCGCCCTGGTTGGCACCGCGGCGCTGGCCGCCTGGTTCGGCACCCTGTTCTTTCTCGTCTTCCTGATCGGATTGGCGCTGCCGGGCTGGTGGCTCGCCTATCTGGCGCTGCTGGCGCGGCCGGCGACGGCCGGAAACGTGCCCGTGCCGGCCGCCGTGACGACGGCCCCCGCCCCCGACGGCACCGGCGCGACCGAGTTGGCGCCGGCAGGACCGCCGCTCGACTGGTATCCGGTCGGCCGCCTGGTGCTGTGGGCCGCCCTGCTCGGCGCCACCGCGGTGGCCCTCTCGCTGCCGACCTTCGGGGATGACGTCGAGAGCATTCGCGCGACCCTCAAGGAGGGCTTCTCCCGCGTGCTGCGCCAGCGCCCGATCCCCGGTGCCGACGGCACGGTCGCGGTGCCCGGCGTGTCGGAGCCCGGGCCGCTGATCGAGTTCCTGGCCGCCGCCCTGCCGCCCGCCGCAGCCGTGCTGATGACGATGACGCTGCTGTTCAACCTGTGGCTCGCCGGCCGCGCCGTGTCGATCTCGGGCCGGCTGCCGCGCCCCTGGCCGGTGCTGTCCGACACCGCCTTCCCGGCGAGCGCGACGGTGCTGCTCGGCGCCATGGTGGCGGGCTCGTTCCTGCCCGGCCTGATCGGCCTGATCGCCAGCCTGTTCGCGGCGAGCCTGCTGGTCGCCTTCACGGCGCTCGGCTTCGCGGTGCTGCACGCCCTCACCCGGCGGCTGAAGAGCCGCGGCCTGGTGCTGTCGGTTCTCTACGCCTCGGTGATGCTGTTCGCCTGGCCGCTGTTCGCCGTGATGCTGGTCGGCCTCACCGACACCGCCATCGATCTCAGACGCCGATTTGGCGGCGCGCCGGCGGCCCACTCGGGCGACGGGTCTTGAGTCTCGCACACCACCTTCAGACAACGAGTTCCACGAGGAGAGCGACATGCAAGTGATTCTGCTGGAAAGGGTCGGCAACCACGGCCAGATGGGAGACGTCGTCCGGGTGCGTGACGGCTTCGCGCGCAACTTCCTGCTGCCGCAGGGCAAGGCGCTGCGCGCCACCAAGGAGAACCTGGCCCGCTTCGAGGGCATGAAGGCGCAACTCGAGGTCCGCAACCTGGAGCGCCGGGGCGAGGCCGAGAAGGTCGCCGAGAAGCTCGACGGCAAGACCTTCACGGTGCTGCGCCAGGCGTCCGACATCGGCCAGCTCTACGGCTCGGTGACCACCCGCGACATCGCCGGCCTCCTGGTCGATGCCGGCTTCACGGTCGACCGCAGCCAGGTCGCCATCAACGCGCCGATCAAGACCGTCGGATCGCACAGCGTGCCGCTGGTGCTACATCCCGAGCTGACCGTGGCGGTCGCCATCATCGTGGCCCGCAACGCCGACGAGGCGGAGCGCATCGGCCGCGGCGAGGACGTCACCGCGCGGCGCGAGGACCGCGAGGTGGCGGACGCCGCCGCCGAGGAGTTCTTCGAGAATCCGGAGGCCGGCCAGGCCGGGCTCGACGCCGAGGAGGCGTGATCCCGAGGTCGCCGAGGCCGGCTCCTGCGAGCCGGCCAACCGGCTTCGAGTCGGCGTCATGGCCGGGCCGGCCACAGGCCGCGACCCGGCCATCCATCTCATGGCGAGCACCGATGCGCGGGTCCGCCCGCGCAAAACGGTAGCGCGACCGATTCGGCGCTACTCGGTTGCCGGCGGCTCGCCGGTCGACGGTGTCGAGCCGGACGGCGTCGCCGCCGCTTTGGTCTTCGGCTCCCCGCCATACACGGCGGCCGGATCGAACACCCGCTCGGCCTTCTTGAATTGCAGCACCAAGGTGTGCCCGGCCGGCTCGCGCAGCGACACGGCGCGGTAGAAGCACGAGGCGCGGCCGGTGTGGCAGGTGCCCGGCGCCGCCTGCTCGACCCGCAGCAGCAGCGCATCTTGATCGCAGTCGACCCGCATTTCCAGGATGCGCAGCACGTGGCCGGAGGTCTCGCCCTTCTTCCACAGCGCGCCGCGCGAGCGGCTGTAGAACCACGCCTCGCAGGTCTCGATCGACTTGGCGAGGGCGGCGTCGTTCATCCAGGCCAGCATCAGCACCTCGCCCGACCAGGCATCGGCGACGATCGCCGGAATGAGGCCGTCGGCGTCGAACTTGGGGGCGAAGACGCGCCCCTCCTCGATCTGCTCGGTGGTGCCGCGGGGCGCGAAAGTCTTCATCGGGACGCACGATCACAGGGGACGAAGGAAGGCGCCGGTCGCTGCCGCAGGTCCCCGTCCCGCCGGCGGGCCGGAGCGGTCAGCCGATGCCGTTGCGCACCAGATTGAGGAAGCGGAGCTGCTCGCCGGGATCGTCGCGGAAGACGCCGGTGAACTGCGTCGTGATGGTGCGGCTGCCGACCTTGGCGACGCCGCGCATCGACATGCAGGTGTGCTCGGCCTCCAGCATCACGGCGACGCCGCGCGGCTTCAGCACCGTGTCGATCTCGGTGACGATCTCGGAGGAGAGCCGCTCCTGGGTCTGGAGCCGGCGCGCGAAGATGTCGATCACCCGGGCGATCTTCGACAGGCCGACGACACGCTCGACCGGCAGGTAGCCGACATGGGCGCGGCCGACGAACGGCATCATGTGATGCTCGCAATGCGAGCTGAACGGGATGTCGCGCACCAGCACGATGTCGTCGTAGGTGCCGATCTCCGAGAAGGTGCGCTCCAGCGCCTCGCCGGGCTGCTCGCGGTAGCCGCCGTACAGCTCGTCGAAGGCCGAGACGACGCGGCGCGGCGTATCCAGCAGGCCCTCGCGGTCGGGATCGTCGCCGATATAGCCGAGCAGCACGCGGACGGCGGCCTCGGCCTCCGCCCGGCTCGGCCGTGCCGGAGCGCCGCTCGGCGCGCCGCTCGGCGCGGGACCTGTCGGAACGGCGGGATCGGACGAACGGGCGGCCGGGGTCAGCGTCTTGGTGACAGTGTCCATCGCGGCGGAGTTCTCCGTTCGGCCGACATGCCGGGAAACGAACCAGATCGGCGCAACCGGCGCAACCGGCGCAACCGGGGGCGCGCAGGACTTGCAGCGCCGCGACCACTCGTCGCCCGCGGGCGCGGCCCCGCCCGACCGTCGCGGCCGCCGACGACCGACGGTGGCGCTGCAACCACCCGAGCATGTGGGAGCGGACGCGCGCCGTCGCAAGCGACCCTCGCCCGCCCCGGCCGACATCCTATATGACGGGATATAGTCGGTGACGCACACCGAGGCAAATCGGCGCCCGGGCGCCCGCGGACGAGCCATGCTGAACGACGTCTACAATCGCCGCATCCTCGAACTGGCCGGCAACATCCCGCGGCTCGGCCGCCTGAACGATCCGGACGCGAGCGCCACGGCGCATTCGCGCCTGTGCGGCTCGACCGTCACGGTCGACATCAAGGTCGACGGCGACACCGTCGTCGACTTCGGCCATGTGGTGAAGGCGTGCGCGCTCGGCCAAGCCTCGTCCTCGATCATGGCGAGCCATGTGGTCGGCGCCACGGCCGACGAGCTGCGCTCGCTGCGCGAGACGGTGCGCCGCATGCTCAAGGAGAACGGGCCGCCGCCGGACGGACGTTGGGCCGAGGTCGCGGTGCTGGAGCCGGTGCGCGACTACAAGGCACGCCATGCCTCCACCCTGCTCACCTTCGACGCGGTGGTGTCGGCGCTCGACCAGATCGCCGCGGCGCGCGGAAGCGGCGCCGCATAGCGCGGCCGGCCCTCCCGGGCACGGCGAGCCTTGGTCAGCGCGCCGCCGCCTCCAGCCGCGCGTGGGTGTCGCGCACGGCGGTGTCGCGCCCCACCGCAGGATCGCGCAGCGCCGCGTCGCGCTTGGCCGGGCCGCGGCCGCATCCTGTCTCGAGCTGGCCGAACACCTTGCCGATGCCGGCATTGCCGATGCGGATCGAGGTCGCGGCGAGACCGCCGGCGGCGGTCTGCACCGACAGCGAACGGGCCGCCGCCGTCGCGAAGGCCCGCACCAGCGGGGCCGGGACGGTCGCCACCGCCACCGTCTCGATCGGCTGGCCGTCGGCACGCCGGGACGAGGACAGGATGTCGAGCTTCACGTCGGTCTGCTCGATCCACAGCCGCACCTGGTCGATCGCGGCCGCCTGGCCGGCCGACCCGCCGGCCGCGACCTGCCGGCGCTCCGCATAGGTGAGCGCATAGGTGCCGGGAGCATCGCCGCAGGACAGGCCCACATCGAAGCTGCCGATGCGCTCGCCCTCGACGGTGAGCGGATGCCGCCGCACCAGCATGGTGCCGCTACCCCCCTCGACGACGCTCCAGCCGCGCTCGCTCGCGGCCGCGGCGCGATCCATCGAAACCGCCACCGGCGTCACCGCCGCGGACGCCTGGGTGGCCGCCACGGCAGGCGGCGGCGCCTCGCGGTCGAGCCCGGTGCGGCGCAGTTCGTCCCGGCTGAGCAGGCGCATCGGCTCCCACGGCGGAATGCGGAGCGCGATCTCGATCAGCTCGGCCGCGCCCCCCATGTCGGCCGTGTAGCGGACGATCTGGCCGATGTCGCGCTGCACCAGCACGAGATCCTCGGCCGAGTAGCTCGCCGCCACCGCGTCGTCGCGGCGGTCGCCGAGCCAGATCTGATGCACCAGCACGCGCGAGCGCGCCGGCACCTCGCGGGCGACGCCGCCGAGCAGCACGAAGGCGCACATCGATTCGCAGTTGGCCGGCGCGATGCGGGCCGGCTTGCCGGGACCGCCCGAACGGTCGGCGCGCCCCACCGTGGTGTCGAGCCCGAGCCGGCGGATGCTGCGCCCGAACGCCAGGGCCCCGACCACCGAGCCGCCGTCCGAGTCGAGCACCACGGTGGCGTCGCGCAGGCTGCGCTCGGCCGCGAAGGCCTCGAATCGACGCGGCGTGTCGGCGGTGATCATGCCAGCCGCGAACACCAGCGAGCGGCAATCCTTGCCGCACGGCACCGCCGGCTCCTGCACGACGAACTGCATGGGGAGCGTGCGGGGATTGGCCGGCAGCTCCGGCGTGGCGGCGACCACGGGCAGCGCACAGAGTGCGAGCGCCAGGCCGCCGACCCAAGAACGTTTCATCGTGGTCCCCGTGCTGTGTCGATTCAGCAACGCTTGTTCTACTTACCTTTCCGAGCCACTTGTTATTGTTGTTGTTTAAGTCTCCGTCATGAGGCCACACAGCGATACTTAGCGGCAACTGTGATCTTACGTACGCAATCGACCGTCGCAAGCGGCCCTTTTGGGGCAGAAGGGTGACGGATTACCGCACTCGGGCGATGCTCCGGCGCGCCGCGCCCGGCCGACGCGGCTCTCGCCACCCGACCTCTTGCCGGCGCTGCTCCAACGGCTACTTTGCAAGGACGATGCCAACCACCCGCCCCACCGACACGGTCCGGCGCCTGCCGCGGCTCCTCGCCCGCGGGCTCATCCGCGGCTACCAGCTCACGGTGTCGCCGTTTCTCGGCTCCGACTGCCGGCACCTGCCGACCTGCTCGGTCTATGGCGACGAGGCGATTGGACGGTTCGGCCTGTGGGCGGGCGGCTGGATGACCCTGGCGCGGTTCTGCCGCTGCCATCCGCTCGGCACCCGCGGGCTCGACTTCGTGCCGGGCGCGCTGCCGGCGCACGCCCGCTGGTGGCTGCCGTGGCGCTACGGCCGCTGGCGCGGCACCCTGGCCGAGCCGCCGCCTTCACCGGCCGGGCCGACCGCTGCACCAAACACCGATGCCCCCGACACGCCGGCTCAGCGAGCCGATCCGCCTAGCCCGTCCAGCCGCCGCGCCGCATCGGCCGAGCCGAGCTCGGCGGCGCGCTGATACCAGGCGCGGGCCTGGGCCGGATCGGCGACCGCTCCGACGACATCGAGCTGCTTCAGCGCGACCGGATCGAAGCTCGAGCCGAGCAGCAGCGCCGCCTGGGCGTCGCCCGCCTCGGCGGCTCGCCGCAACAGCAGCCGGGCCGCGGCGAGATCGCCGCGAGCCAGGAACGCCTTGCCGCGGTCGAGCAGGATGGCTACCTCCTCGGGATCGACGGCCGCGACGGCACCGGCCGGCGCCGCACTCCCACCTTCGGCCCGCAGCGGCGGGCCGCTCGCGTCGCGTCCGCCGACCGCCGCTCCACTCCCCTCGCCGCCCAGCGGCGTGATCACGGCGCCGCCCCAGGCGATCCGCATGGCGCTGCGATCGCCGACCGAGTCGTCGGCGAGCCGCAGCTCCAGCGTCAGATCCATGATGCCGGCGAAGTCGCGCGGCGGCACCACGGCGGCACGGCCGAGCTCGCCGAGCGGAACCCGCCAGCGGTCGGCCGCCAGGGCGGTGCCGGCGGTGAGCCGGGCGCCCGGCACCAGGCCGGACACCATCAGGCTGCCGTCGCCGAGACCGCGGGTGAGCCCGACCCCGAGGCCGACCGGCTCGCTGCGGCCGGCGCGGCGCAGCTCCACCAGCACCAGCCGCACCGGCGGAGTGCGCTCCAGCGCCGTCACCAGGGCACGGTCGGCGGTGGAGCCGGCGAGCGGCGCGCCGCCCTCGGGCTCCGTCCGGAGCGCCCGGTCCGGGCCCGGAAACAGCACCAGCACCAGCATCAGCGCGACCGCGGCGGCGACGCCGCACAGGGCGGCGAGCACCACGGCGCCGCGCCCGCGGGACGGGCGCCACTCGGGTTGCGGCGGCTCGGGCTGCAAATGCGGATCGAGCGCCAGGCGGCGCGTCAGCTCCCGCATGGCGACGTCGCCCGCGAACGGCCGCGTCCGCAGCCAGCCGAAGCCACCCGGATCGCCGGGCTGCGGCACGGTCGCCGGCGCATCCTCGACCACGGGGGGATCGACCGCCCGCCCCACCGCGACCGCATGCCCCGCCGCGATCGACGGCGGCGCAACGGGAGGCGGCACGACCGGAGATGCGGCCACGACGGGCTCGGCCGGGCGGGACGAGACCGGCGCATGTCCGGCGGCGGCGGGCGGCTCCGGCTCGCCCGGCGGCTCGCGCGGCGGCGCGGCCGGCACCGTCTCGGCGTCGGGGGCGACCGCTTCGGCGTCGGCGGGTGGTCCGGCCGCCGGCAGTTCCGGCCGGCCCGGGTCGCCGTCGGCCGCGGGAGCGAGCGGCGCCGGAGCGTCCCCGTCGGGCTCGGCCGGGCGGTCCGGACCGGCCCGCCGCGCCCAAGGCGGCGCATAGCGCAGCGGATCGCCGAAGCCGTGGTCGTCCGTCGGCGCACTCATCGCGGTCCTCCACCCGGGCGGCCCCTCGTGGACCGGCCGGCTCAGCGTCGCTCGCGCGTCTCGTTCCAGCGCAGGAACTCCCGAAACAGCCGCTCGCGGTCGGCCGGTGTCGTCGTCTCGTCGAGGGCGACGCGGCGGCTCGCCAGGAACGCATCGAAGCGCTCGCGCGACAGCTCGGACGCCGCCGGCGCCTGACGGCGCAGCCATGCCTCCGCCGGGGCGAAGCGGGCCAGGCCCGGCACGGTGGCGCTCAGGCTGGTCTCGCGCCACTTGGGATGGCGCGGCGGCTTCTGAAGCTCGGCGAGCCGCGGAAACAGCCGCTCGACGAACTGCTCCAGGCGGCGATGACCCTCCGACCCCTTGGGCCAGGCATTGGCGAACAGGACGGTGCCGACCGCGACGGTCTCCACCGCAGTGCCGGGCGCGATCAGATCCGGATAGTCGGCAGCCGTCAGGCTCGCCGGCAGGAAGTCGGCCTGGAGCGGCTTGGCGAACGGCACCGGCAACAGCCGGAACTCGCGGCCGACGAGACGCGACAGCGCCGCTGCCGGCTTGCCGGAGACCAGCACGGCCGCGGCGATCTCGCCCGACCGCAGCTTCTCGACGGCGTCGGCCGGGCCGACCGCGACCTCGACCGGGGTGACGCCGAGGCGCGCGAAGACATCGCGCACGACCAGCCGGGTGCCCGACTGCGCGTCGCCGACCGCGACCGGCTTGTCGGCGAGATCGGCCACGCCGGCGAACGGCGCGTCGGCGCGCACCAGAATGTGGAGCTCCTCGTTGAACAGCTTGGCGATGTAGACGAGCTTGTCGGCCTCGGCGCGCTCGCGTGGCAGCGCCGTGGTGGTCGCGATGCCGAGATCGATGCCGGGCAGTGCTCGAAGATCGCGGACGTTCTGTCCGCCGCCCTTGCCGACGAACGGCAGGATGCGGAACTGATCTCCGTCGTCGAGGACGGCGGACAGATCGCACGCGACGGCGAGATCGGTGGTGTCGATCGGGCCGGAGACGATCGAGACGGTGGTCGGCCGGCTTGGTGCCGCCTCGGCGGGCCGCCGCACCGGCGGCCGGGGCCGCAGACGCGGCGCGGCCGGCGCAGCGGCGGGCGCCGCCTCGGGCGCGGTGCGCAGAAGGGTCTGGGCGGAAGCGGAATCGACCGACGCGATCGTCACGACCAGGGATGCCGTGATGGCGACGGCCAGCACCCCCGCCATGGCGGCGCGGGCCGCGATCCAGACATGAGAGCAGACATGCCGCCAGCGAGGCCGCTGCGGGCGTTCAACCATGACATGGTCCCCGTGCTCGGAGCCGTGCTCCGGACACGCTGGCCCACGACGACGGCAACGCCTTTCGGCGCGACGGTCGGACCCGTGTGGGCCGCGCTGCCCGGCCGCTCCGCCGCGGCCGACGCGGGCGCGTGCGCCCAGCCGATCGGCCTGGTCGATGCGACGACGATCGCGATTGATGCTGTGCTGGTCGCTCTCCCCCTGTCCCCGTGAAGGACGGTGACTCTGCAATTTGTCGTCATTGTGATCACCGTTAAGGTTTCGTCAGGACTTGTGAGCGGACGGAGCGCATCGCTCGAAGCCGCCATGCGGCCTCTCTGCCCGCCTCCGCGCGGGCACGAACCGCAAACTGGCCCCGCCTTGCACGGCGCCCCCGCCCTGCTATATCCGACGCCACCACGACATCCGCTTACCTGCGTTCGTAGGCAGCGAGTGAGCAACAGGAGCAGAAGATGGTCGCCCTGACCTTTCCCGACGGCGCGCGTCGGGAGTTTCCCGACGGCATCACCGGCCTCGACATCGCCAAGGGCATCTCGCCCTCGCTCGCCAAGCGCACCGTCGCCATGGCGCTCGACGGCGTGCTCGCCGACCTGACCGATCCGATCGACCGGGATGCCGCGATCGAGTTCGTGTCGCGCGACGATCCGCGTGCCCTCGAGCTGATCCGCCACGACGCCGCCCATGTGATGGCCGAGGCCGTGCAGGCGCTGTGGCCCGGCACCCAGGTGACCATCGGGCCGGTGATCCAGAACGGCTTCTACTACGACTTCTTCCGCAACGAGCCGTTCACGCCCGACGACTTCGCGGCGATCGAGAAGAAGATGAAGGAGATCATCGCGCGCGATCGGCCGTTCACCAAGGAGGTGTGGTCGCGCGACGAGGCCAAGCGCGTCTTCGACGAGAAGGGCGAGAGCTTCAAGGTCGAGCTGGTCGACGCCATCCCCGAGGACCAGTCGATCAAGATCTACAAGCAGGGCGACTGGTTCGATCTCTGTCGCGGCCCGCACATGACCTCGACGGGCAAGATCGGCACCGCATTCAAGCTGATGAAGGTGGCGGGCGCCTATTGGCGCGGCGACCATCGCAACCCGATGCTGACCCGCATCTACGGCACCGCCTGGGCCAAGCAGGAGGACCTCGACGCCTACCTGAAGCAGATCGAGGAAGCCGAGAAGCGCGACCACCGGCGGCTCGGCCGCGAGCTCGATCTCTTCCACTTCCAGGAGGAAGGCCCGGGCGTCGTGTTCTGGCACGCCAAGGGCTGGTCGATGTTCCAGTCGGTGATCGCCTACATGCGCAGGCGTCTGGCGGCCGACTACGACGAGGTGAACGCCCCGCAGATGCTCGACAAGTCGCTGTGGGAGACCTCGGGCCACTGGGAATGGTACCGCGAGAACATGTTCGCGGCGCAGTCGGCCGGCGACGAGGCGGAGGACAAGCGCTGGTTCGCCATCAAGCCGATGAACTGCCCGGGCCATGTGCAGATCTTCAAGCACGGGCTGAAGAGCTATCGCGACCTGCCGATCCGCCTCGCCGAGTTCGGCGTGGTGCATCGCTACGAGCCGTCCGGCGCCATGCACGGCCTGATGCGGGTGCGCGGCTTCACCCAGGACGACGCTCACATCTTCTGCAACGAGGATCAGCTCGCCGACGAGTGCCTGAAGATCAACGAACTGATCCTGACGACCTACGCGGACTTCGGCTTCGAGGCGGATCTGGTAGTGAAGCTCTCGACCCGGCCGGAGAAGCGCGTCGGCTCGGATGCCTCGTGGGATCACGCCGAGGCCGTGATGGCGACGGTGCTGGAGACCATCCGGGCGCAGTCGGACGGCCGCATCAAGACCGAGGTCAATCCGGGCGAAGGCGCCTTCTACGGGCCGAAGTTCGAGTACGTGCTGCGCGACGCCATCGGCCGCGACTGGCAGTGCGGCACCACGCAGGTGGACTTCAACCTGCCGGAGCGGTTCGGCGCCTTCTACATCGACGCCGACGGGCAGAAGAAGACGCCCGTGATGGTCCACCGCGCCATCTGCGGCTCGATGGAGCGCTTCCTCGGCATCCTGATCGAGCACCACGCCGGCCACTTCCCGCTGTGGCTCGCGCCCGTGCAGGCGGTGGTGGCGACCATCACCTCGGACGGCGACGACTACGCCCGCGAGGTGGTGGAGGCGGCGCGCCGTCTCGGGCTTCGGGTGCAGATCGACCTGCGCAACGAGAAGATCAACTACAAGGTCCGCGAGCACTCGGTCGCCAAGGTGCCGGTGCTGCTGGTCGTCGGCAAGAAGGAGGCGGCCGAGCGCGCCGTCTCGATCCGCCGGCTCGGCAGCGACCGCCAGAGCGTGACGCCGCTCGATCAGGCGCTCGCCGCGCTGGTCGACGAGGCGGTGCCGCCGGACCTCAAGCGCGCCGCGACGACGGCCACCGCGTAACGCCGCGGGGCGTAGCCGCGGCTGCGCCCGTCACGGCCGCATCGGCGCCGTCACGGCTTGTTCGGCGCCAGGCTCTTGATGTAGGCGGCGATGTCGGCCGCCTCGGCGCGGCTCAGCCCCATGTCGGGCATGCGCGGGTGCGGATCGAGCAGGAACAGCGCGAGCGCCGCGGCATCGAAGCCCGGCTGCCGCGCGATGCTGCCGAACGGCCGCGCCTCGCCGGTCGCCTGGGTCTGGTCGGACGACACCACATGGCAGGTGGCGCACCAGCGCTGCGCGATGTCGCCGCCGCGCTGCGGATCGGGCGACGCCGGCCCGGTGCCCGGCCGCGGTGCCTGAGCAGAAGCCGTCACCGACACGGCGGCCATCGCGAAAACCCCGGCAAGACCGAGGGCGGCGGAGCGGAACGGGCTTCGAAGCAAGAAGCCGGCGGGAGACGAAGAACCGAGCGGGCTGCGAAGCGGCATCTGACAATCCTGGAACGACACACGGTCGACGGACCCGAGTCGAAGCCGCACCAGCATGGCGCGAACCGGCAGGCTTGTCGCGGGAATTCAGTGGCCGCCGAGCACCGCGATGTCGGTCGCGCGCGGGCGGTGCGGCTCAGCGGGCCAAGAGCTCGATCTCGCCGTCGACCCCGGTGATGACCTTGAAGTCGCGCTCGAAGGAGCGGCCGTCGTTGCGCGCGATGGCGCGGTAGTCGCCCTCGGCCAGCACCACGCGCGGGAAGGCGCCGATCGATTCCTTGATCACGTCGCCGCCCGGCGTCAGCACCGTCCAGTTGGTGTTGGCGAGCGCCTCGCCGCCACGGTCGGAGACGAGCTTGAGGGTGATGACGGCGGCGCGATGCGTCACCGTCACGTCGGTGAGCTTGCCGGGCTGCACGCGGATGTCCGAGCGGACCACGGCGTTGGAGTCGCCGTAGTTGGAGACGATGTGATAGGTGCCCTCGGGCAGCACCACGACGTCGCCGGTCATCACCGCCTGCGCCACCTGGCGCTTGTCGCCGGGCTCGAACTGGCTGCCGTGAAAGACGTCGAAGGCGATCTGGCCGGCCGGGATGCGGACATTGCCGACGCGGCCCTCGATGCGCAGGCCGCCGGCCGGCAGGTCGAACACCTCGCGCACCGGCTCGTCGCGCAGACGCACCGTCTTGGCGGCACTGGCGAGCCCGAACGCCACATGCACCACATAGTCGCCGGGCGGCAGCGCCAGATTGGGGGTCGGGTTGCGGTCTTCGCGCAGCGGACGGAACGAGCCGGTGATGTCGGGCCGCACCGGATAGACGCGCCAGACGACGCCGCCGTTGATCGCCGTGCTGTCGCGGCCGTAGCGGGCCGCGAGCGCCAGCGGCACCTCCTTCGGCACCGCCGGCGTGATGGTGGTGGCGGCGGGCGGCAGCGCCGCCGTCGCGCCGGGGCCGAGCGGCACGGGAGCGGGCGGCGCCCCGGGTGGCGGCGCCAGCGTCTGCATGACGGGCGACGGCGGGCTCGGCACGCCTCCGCCGCCACCGGGCGGCATCAGGCTGGCACCGGGCGGCGCCGGCTGCGGGGTCGACGACGGCGACAGGAATCCACTGAACGGCAGCGAGTTCACGAAGCGCTGCATGGCGCCCACGATGGCCTGCTCGGGGCGGTTCTGGGCGGCGGCCGGCAGTGGCGCCAGCACCACCAGCGTCGCGATCACCACGGGGCCGAAAAGCTTGGGGCCGAGCAACGAGGGGGCAAACGATCCGGCGGCAGCGACCATGGCACAGACGCGGCCACGCGCCGACGAGGCCGCGGCGGTCACGGCCGCCCGGCATCTGCCGATGTTGCGGATCGAGCCACCCCCTGCCCTGATCATGGCGACAGTTACGCGGCACTTTGAGGCAATTTCAAGCCCCGCCACCCTTTATCGGCCTGGTGGCCTGTGCTAGCCGGCAGGCTCGCAGGCGCCCGTCGGCGCCCGCGGCGCACCCTCCGGGGCTGCGCCGAAGTTGCCCGCGAATGCTCGCTCGCATTGCCGCGCCCAGGGGAGATTTTCTCGACCATGCCCGACGCCCTCGCGCTCCTGAAGACCCGCCGCTCGGTGAAGCCGGACCAGCTCTCCGGACCACCGCCGACGGCCGACGAGATCGACACCATGCTGACCATCGCGGCGCGGGTGCCGGATCACGGCCGCCTGGTGCCGTGGCGCTTCATCCTGTTCGAAGGCGACCACCGCGAGGAGGCCGGAGCCGCCATCGCGTCCGCCTACGCGGCCAAGTATCCGGATGCGACCGGCGATCAGCTCTATTTCGAGACCCAGCGGCTCGCCCGCGCGCCGCTGGTGATCGGGGTGGTGTGCAGCGCCCAGCCTGGCCAGAAGATCCCGGAATGGGAGCAGCAGCTCTCCGGCGCCGCCGTAGCGATGAATCTGCTGCACGCCGCCACCGCGCTCGGCTACGCCGCCAGCTGGCTCACCGAATGGTACGCCTACGACCGCCAGGTGATGCGCGCCTACGGGCTCGAGGACCACGAGCGCTTCATCGGCTTCGTCCATGTCGGCCGCCACGACGGCACCCCGGAGGACCGGCCGCGGCCGGCGTTGGCCGACATCGTCACCCGCTTCGAGGCGTGAGCCGACCGGAGCGTGCCGACCCAGTCACGCAGGCGGCGGCGCCTACCGGCCCGCCGCGTCGCTTTGCTTCGGCAAACATCAATCCCACATCCAGTCGTCCCCCGCAGCTCGGGGGCCTTGAGATAGCTTTGGCTCTGATTGTGGGGGCAACCTGAGCAATCATGCAGGGCCGCACTGCGAGCCATCGCACCGCCATAATCGAAACGAAGCGCTGCGTCGCAATTCGATACTTTCCGTGACGTTCTCCGGGCCATGGACGTCTCGTGCTCTGCTTCAAGGAGCTGCCGGCTGCACCTTTTGTTGATTGGCGGAACCGCGTGCTGCACCGCACATGCCGTCGCGACGGACCACGCCACTCCCGCCCGGCGGCGACCTTTCCGTCTGCGCCGCCGATCTTTGGAGCCTCGCTCATGTCCACCCGTTTCCGTTCGACCACCGCCCGCGCCGCCCTGGTCGCCGCCGTGACCCTCGCGACCGTGACGGGCGCGTTCGCGGCGCCGCGCGGCGCCGGCGCCCATCACCACGCTCGGGATGCCGCAAGGCACGATCACGCCGGCTACGGCGCCTATGCGGCGAGCCCGGCGCCGGTGTTCGGCGGCGGCGTGTACGCGCCCACGGGCCCCGGCCTGTATGCCCCCGCGATGCCTTACGGCGTGTCCCCCTACGCTTCGTCGGACTCCGATCGGCTAGACCCGGCCAAGGGCCACATCCAGGGGAACTGATCCGCGATCACGGCGCACTCGCGCGACGCGCGCCCTCTCGCCAAGAGGCCGGCCCCCGGGCCGGCCTCTTCTCGTTCCAGCCCTTTCGTGCCCGTCTCGTCCGTCTCCTGTGCCATCCTCGTGCCGCCTCCCCGCTCCTGAGCGTCGCTACCATCCGTCCGAGCTCTTCCTGCCACGAGCCGGCATGCCGAGCCGTCGACCGACGCCGGCAAGGCCCGCCGACAAGGCGACACCATTCTTCATGTTTGCGCTTGCGCGCATATGCGCATTGGCTCACAATGCCTCATGGCCGATGCCCTGACCATCCTGGCCGCCCTCGCCGAGCCGACCCGCCTGGCCGCCGTGCGCCTGCTGTGGGACGGACGCGAGCACTGCGTCTGCGAGCTGACCCGGGCGCTCGGTGCCAGCCAGTCACGGATGTCGCGCCACATGGCGGTGCTCAAGAGCGCCGGCCTGTTCCTCGACCGCCGCGACGCCCAGTGGGTGCGCTACCGCCGCGCCCCGGACCTGTCGCCCGAGATCGTCGCGCTGGTCGACGCGGCCCTGGCAATCCCGGATACCGCCCGGAGGACCGCCGCATGACCCTCGCCGGCCCCGCACCGCTTCCCTCGGCGCCGCTGCCTCCGGGCCGGCGGCCGGTGGCGGGGCGGATCGCGGGGCTGGCCGTGCTGGCGGTCGGCTGGGTCGCCATCTATTCCGGACTGCGGCCGGCCGCCGATGCCCTCGTCCGACTGACGCCGCTCGACCCTGCGGGAGCGCTCGGCCAGGCAGTCGCATTCTTCCTCTACGACACCCCCAAGGTGCTGATGCTGCTGACCCTCGTGGTCTTCGCCATGGGCGTGGTGCGCAGCTTCTTCTCGCCGGAGCGCACCCGCGCGCTCCTCGCCGGCCGGCGCGAGGGCATCGGCAACGTGTTGGCGGCCGCGCTCGGGGTGCTGACGCCGTTTTGCTCGTGCTCGGCGGTGCCGTTGTTCATCGGCTTCGTCTCGGCCGGGGTGCCGCTCGGCGTCACCTTCTCGTTCCTGATCGCCGCCCCGATGATCAACGAGGTCGCGCTCGGCCTGCTGTTCGCGCTGCTCGGCTGGCAGGTCGCCCTCGCCTATCTCGGCTTCGGCCTCGCCATCGCCATCGTGGCCGGCTGGACCATCGGCCGGCTGCATCTGGAAGGTTGGCTGGAGGGCTGGGTCCGCGAGCTGCGCACCGCCCCGGCCGATCTCCCGCCATCGTCCCTCGGGCTCGCCGAGCGGATCGACGCCGGCACCGAGGCGGTGCGCGACATCGTCGGCCGCGTATGGCCGTGGGTGATCGCCGGCATCGCGGTCGGCGCCGGCATCCACGGCTGGGTGCCGGCCGATCAGCTCGCGCCGATCATGGGTCGCGACGCCTGGTGGTCGGTGCCGGCGGCGGTCGCCATCGGCATCCCGATGTACTCCAACGCGGCCGGCATCGTGCCGGTGGTCGAGGCGCTGCTCGGCAAGGGCGCGGCACTCGGCACCACCCTGGCCTTCATGATGAGCGTGATCGCGCTGTCGGCGCCGGAGCTGGTCATCCTGCGCAAGGTGCTCACCCTGCGGCTGATCGCCGTGTTCGTCGCCGTCGTCGGGCTCGGCATCCTGGCGGTCGGCTTCCTGTTCAACGCCCTGTTCGGGTGATCCGACGGAGGTCGTGTCATGAGAGACGTCAAGGTCCTGGGGCCGGGCTGCAAGCGCTGTGTCGCCACCGCCGAGATGGTGCAGACGGAGGCGGACCGCCTCGGCATTGCGGTCGCGGTCGAGAAGGTCACCGATCTGGCGGCGATCGCCCGCTACGGCATCGCCGCGACCCCCGGCATCGTCATCGACGGCAAGGTGGTTCACGCCGGCGGCCTGCCGAAGCCGGAGGACGTCGCCCGCTGGCTGGCGGCGTGAGCGCCGGGTGCATCGGCCCGCCCCTCGTTACCTCGCCTCCGAGATCCCGCCGACCTCGCAGCACCGGAGCCGAACCGATGGACGTGATCATCTACCACAATCCGCAGTGCGGAACCTCGCGCAACACGCTGGCGATGATCCGCAACGCCGGCATCGAGCCGCATGTGATCGAGTACCTGAAATGCCCGCCCTCGCGGGCGCTCCTGGTGCAGATGATCGGCCGGGCCGGTCTGACGCCGCGGGCGCTGCTGCGCCAGAAGGGAACGCCCTATGCCGAGCTGGGGCTCGGCGATCCGGCGCTGTCCGACGACGCGCTGCTCGATGCCATGATGGCGCACCCGATCCTGATCGAGCGGCCGCTGGTGGTGAGCCCGAAGGGCGTGCGCCTGTGCCGCCCCTCGGAGCTGGTGCTCGATCTCTTGCCGCCGCAGCAAGGCGCCTTCCGCAAGGAGGATGGCGAGCTCTTGATCGACGACGCCGGCCGGCGCGTCGCCCCGGCGTGACGGAGCCCATATGTCGACCTTCGAACGTTACCTGACCGTCTGGGTCGCGCTGTGCATCGTCGCCGGCATCGCACTCGGCCATGTGATGCCGGGCGCGTTCCAGACGATCGGCGCCGCCGAGCTGGCCAAGGTCAACCTGCCGGTGGCGGTGCTGATCTGGCTGATGATCATCCCGATGCTGATGAAGATCGACTTCGCGGCGCTCGGGCGGGTCCGCGAGCACTGGCGCGGCATCGCCGTCACCCTGTTCATCAACTGGGCGGTCAAGCCGTTCTCGATGGCGGCGCTCGGCTGGCTGTTCGTCGGATACCTGTTCCGGCCGTACCTCCCGGCCGACCAGATCGGCTCCTACATCGCCGGCCTGATCATCCTGGCGGCGGCGCCCTGCACCGCCATGGTGTTCGTGTGGTCGCATCTCACCAAGGGCGAGCCGCATTTCACCCTGTCGCAGGTGGCCCTCAACGACACCATCATGGTGTTCGCCTTCGCACCGATCGTCGGCCTGCTGCTCGGGCTCTCCGCCATCACGGTGCCGTGGGACACGTTGGTGCTGTCGGTGGTGCTCTACATCGTGGTGCCGGTGGCGATCGCCCAGGTGATCCGGCGCCGTCTGCTGGCCACCGGCGGCGAGCCGGCGCTGTCGGCCGTGCTGGCGCGGCTCGGGCCGGCCTCGCTGGTCGCCCTGCTGGCGACGCTGGTGCTGCTGTTCGGCTTCCAGGGCGAGCAGATCCTGGCGCAGCCGCTGATCATCGCGCTGCTGGCGGTGCCGATCCTGATTCAGGTCTACTTCAACGCCGGGCTCGCCTACCTGCTCAACCGGCTCGCCGGCGAGCAGCACTGCGTGGCCGGGCCGTCGGCGCTGATCGGTGCCTCGAACTTCTTCGAGCTCGCGGTCGCCGCCGCCATCAGCCTGTTCGGCTTCCAGTCGGGTGCCGCGCTCGCCACCGTGGTGGGCGTGCTGATCGAGGTGCCGGTGATGCTGTCGGTGGTGTGGATCGTCAACCGCAGTCGCGGCTGGTACGAGCACGGTGCCGGCCGCATCTCGGCATCGACGGACTGACGTGGGCCGCAGGACGCGACAGGGCGGTGCGACCGTCCGTCACGACAGCGGCACCGTCAAGCCGTCGGAACAACCGTCCCGGCTGGCGCTTCTCCCGGGAGACCTCGAACGCCAGGGAGCGCGTCTTGAAAGCCATCAATCTGATCACTCTGCTTCTCGTCATCGTCGGCGGCATCAACTGGGGCCTGGTCGGCCTCGCACAGTTCGACCTCGTCGCCGCGCTGTTCGGCGGCCAGAGTGCCGCCCTCTCCCGCATCGTCTATGTGCTGGTCGGCGTCTCGGCGCTGTGGCAGCTCGTCCCGTTCTCGAAGGCGATGTCGACCGACGAGCCGCTGGCGGAGCGCGGCTACTCGGCCGGGCCGCGCTGAGCCGGCTCCCCGGCGGGGCGCGAGCGCCGCACCGGGGACGGTGGGGGGCGGTGGCATTCACCGGCTGATCGGCCGGCGGCCGGCCCCCTGACCGATCATACGAGCCCGCGGATAATACGAGCCCGCGGACCAAACGGGTCCCGCCCCCCGGCGGGGCCCGTTTTCGTGCGTGGAGGACCGCGGCGGCTGCGAACCCGCCCGGCGACATCGGGCCGGCGACGTCGGACCGGCGACTCGGGGCCGACGGGCAGCAGGGCGTCAAGCGCCACGTCCCGACATTCTGCCGACATTTTTCCGCGCGGTGATCAGTGGGGACAGCGCTCCGGCGAGTCGTGCCGAAGGGGTCGCTTCCCGCGGCGGCTTGCGCTATGCCCGCCCCTTCCCGAGCTTGGTGCCGCGTGTCCCTGGCGAGCTTGCGTGACTCGGGCGGCGTCCGCCGTCCGTGCAGAAGACTCCGAAAAACCGAAAGCCGTCCGCGCCATGGCCCTCGATCTCGTCGCCCGCAAGCCCGCCACCGACCGCACGCCGGCGTTCCGGGTGGCGCCCCACAACGTCGAGGTGGAGCAGGCGCTGCTCGGCGCCATCCTGGTCAACAACGAGGCGTTCTACCGGGTCTCCGACTTCCTGGAGCCGGCCCACTTCTTCGAGCCGATCCACGCCAAGATCTTCGAGCTGGCCGCGAGCCTGGTGCGGGCCGGCAAGACCGCCACCCCGGTGACGCTGAAGACCTTCCTGCCGGCCGACCTCGACATCGCCGGGCTGACCGGCAGCCAGTACCTCGCCCGCCTGGCCGCCGAGGCGACCACCGTCATCAACGCGCAGGACTACGGGCGCACCATCTACGACCTCGCGTTGCGCCGCTCGCTGATCGGCATCGGCGAGGAGCTGGTCAACGAGGCCTACGAGGCGGAGATCGATTCGAGCCCGCGCGACCAGATCGAGGCGGCCGAGCGCCGCCTCTACGAGCTGGCCGAGACCGGCCGCTACGACGGCGGCTTCCAGCGTTTCGCCGACGCCCTGACCTCGGCGGTCGACATGGCGGCCCAGGCTTACCAGCGTGACGGGAGCCTGTCGGGCATCGCCACCGGCCTCAAGGATCTCGACCGCATGATGGGCGGCCTGCAACCGTCCGACCTGATCATCCTGGCCGGCCGCCCCGGTATGGGCAAGACCGCGCTCGCCACCAACATCGCCTACAACGTGGCGAAGGCGTGGGAGGGCGGCGTGCGGCCGGACGGGCGGATCGAATCCACCAATGGCGGCATCGTCGGCTTCTTCTCGCTCGAAATGTCGGCCGAGCAGCTCGCCACCCGTATCATCGCCGAGCAGACCGAGATCCCCTCCTACAAGATCCGCCGTGGCGAGATCGAGGCCCGCGACTTCGACCGCATCGCCGAGGCGGCGCGCGTCATGGAGGTGATCCCGCTCTACATCGACGAGACCGGCGGCCTGGCGATCGCCCAGCTCGCCGCCCGGGCGCGCCGGCTCAAGCGCCAGCGCGGTCTCGATCTCCTGGTGATCGACTACATCCAGCTCCTGTCGGGCTCCTCCAAGCGCGCCTCCGAGGGCCGCGTCCAGGAGATCACCGAGATCACCACCAGCCTCAAGGCGCTCGCCAAGGAGCTGACTGTGCCGATCATCGCGCTGTCGCAGCTCTCCCGCCAAGTCGAGAGCCGCGACGACAAGCGCCCGCAGCTCTCGGACCTGCGTGAATCCGGCTCCATCGAGCAGGACGCCGACGTGGTGATCTTCGTGTTCCGCGAGGAGTACTACCTGAAGAACCGCGAGCCGCGGCCGGGCACCGAAGAGCACTTCAAGTGGCAGACCGAGATGGACGCCGTCCACGGCAAGGCCGAGGTGATCATCGGCAAGCAGCGTCACGGCCCCACCGGCACCGTCCAGCTCCAGTTCAAGGCCGAGGTGACCCGCTTCGCCGACCTCGCCGACGAGGACAAGCTGCCGGCCCGGATGGAGGACTGAGACCGGCGGTGGCCGCTCTCCGCCTTGTCGCGCCCGGCGAACGGGTCTAGTCCCCGACGATCCCGGCGGCCGCGTGGGTCGGCCGGCAGATAGAGAGGACGCCATGACGATGCAGGACGAGACGAGGACGCGCGCCAACGAGGCCCGGACGGCGGCCGCGCCCGCCGCCGCGCCCGGCTCGGTCCCCGTCACCACCGTCGCGGTCGCCGAGGCGGGACCGCCCGTGATGGAGACCGGCGGCGTCCTCACCATCGACCTGTCCGCCATCGTGGCCAACTGGACCGACCTCGCCCGCCGGGTGGCACCGGCCGAGTGCGCCGCCGTGGTCAAGGCCGATGCCTATGGCTGCGGCGTCTTCGAGGTCGGCACCGCGCTCGCCCGCGTCGGCTGCAAGACCTTCTTCGTCGCCCATCTGGCCGAGGCACGCACCCTGCGCGGCGCCGCGCCGGACGCGGTGATCTACGTGCTCAACGGCATCCCGCCGGCCGGCAGCGCCGCCTTCGCGGATGCGCGAATCCGCCCGGTGATCGGCAGCATGCCGGAGCTGGTCGAATGGGATGCGTTCTGCCGGGTCAATGCCTGGACGGGCGGCGCCGCCCTGCATGTCGACACCGGCATGAATCGGCTCGGTCTCTCGGTCGAGGAGGCGACCACCCTGGCGGGCCGCATCGACGGTCCCGGTCACGGCATCACCCTGGTGATGAGCCACCTGGCCTGCGCCGACACCCCCGACCACCCGCACAACGAGCGCCAGATCCAGGCGTTCCGCGAGGTGCGCGCGCTGTTCCGCGGCATCGACGCCTCGCTCGCCAACTCGTCCGGCGTCTTCCTCGGGCCGTCGACCCATTGCGAGCTGGTGCGTCCCGGCATCGCCCTCTACGGCGGCAACCCGACCCCCGGCGCCGCCAACCCGATGCGCCCGGTGGTCCGTCTGGAGGGGCGCGTCGTCCAGGTCCGCAAGGTGGGCAAGGGCGACACCGTCGGCTACGGCGCCGCCTGGACGGCGCCGCGGGAGAGCCGCATCGCCATCGTGGCGGTCGGCTACGGCGACGGCTTCCTGCGCGCCGCCGCGGCGCTCGGCAAGGAGCGGCCGCACGCCGTGGTGGTCGGCAAGCGCTGCCCGATCGTCGGCCGCATCTCCATGGACCTGCTCGCCGTCGACGTCACGGCCCTGCCCGAGGTGTCGCCGCGCCGCGGCGACTGGGCGACGCTGCTCGGCGACGAGATCGGCGTCGACGCGGTGGCGCCGTTCGGCGGCCAGATCAGCTATGAGGTGCTGACCAGCCTCGGCCGCCGCTACCATCGGAGCTGGCGGAGCTGAGCCCGCTCCCCGACACGAGGTGTGAACGGTGCGACTCGAACCCAGCGCCACCCTGGTGGGCCTCGACCTGTCGCAGGCCGACTTCGCCGATGTCGACCTCGCCGGCGCCACGCTGACCGACTGCACGATCCGCGATGCCCAGGTGTCGGGCGCCTGTTTCGAGGAGGCCCGCGTGCGCGGCTGCCGCTTCGTGCGCTGCCGGTTCGCGCATGTGGACCTGCGGGACAGCGTCTTCGAGGCCTGCACCTTCGCGGACGATGGCGACGCCCACGCCGGCGTACAGTTCGCCTTCTCGCGCCTGGAGCAGGCGCGCTTCGTGCGCTGCGATCTCTCCTTCGCGCGCTTCGAGCGTTCGGACCTCTACGGGATCGAGATCGAAACCAGCAACCTGCGTGGCGCCGTGTTCACCAAGGTCGATTTCGCCCGCATGTTCGGCCGCAAGGTGGTGAAATGGGCCGGCGCCATCAAGGGCTGCAATCTCGAACTCGCCGACCTCACCGCCGTCCGATTGCCCGGCGGCGACCTGAGCCACTGCAATCTGCGCGAGGCGGTGCTGATCGACGCCGACCTGGAGGGGGCGGACCTGCGCGGCTGCGATCTCGTCCAGGCCCTCACGGCGGGGGCCAAGCTCGCCCGCGCCGATCTCCGCGGCGCCGACCTCGCCGGCCTCGACCTGCGCGAGCTGACCGGCTTCGCCGGCGTGATGGTGTCGACCGACCAGCAGCAGGCGCTGCTGGCCGCCATGGGGGTCGACGTCTACGCCTGAGCGGGCGGCGACGGCAGGCGCGCGGCGGCGGCTCTCACCGGCACCAGCGGGCCGGCGCGAACGGCGCCGGATCGACCACCGGGGTCTCGCCCGTCATCATCTCGGCGAGCAGCCGGCCGGTCGCCGGCCCGAGCGTGAAGCCCTGGTGGCCGTGGCCGAAATGCAGCCACAGCCCGGGATGGCGCGGCGCCTGCCCGATCACCGGCAGCATGTCGGGCATGCAGGGCCTGGTACCGAGCCAGGGCACCGTCTCGACCGGCTCGCCGAGATCGACCAGCCCGCGCAGCGCCGCCTCGGCGCGGCCGAGCTGGATCGGCTTCGGCGGCGCCTCGGCGCCGGCGAACTCCGCCCCGGTGGTGATCCGCAGGCCGGTCGTCATCGGCGCGGCGACGTAGCCGAAGTCCGAATCGCGCAGCGGCAGGTCGAGCCCCCGGCCGGTCACCTTGTAATGCCGGTGATAGCCGCGCTTGCGCACCATCGGGACGCGGTAGCCGAAACGGCGCAGCAGCTCCGGCGACCACGGCCCCAGCGCCACCACCACGGCGGACGCCGCCAGCGGCCCGTCGGCGGTGCGCAGCCGGAAGCCGCCGCCCGGCTCGGCCGCGAGCGTCGCGGCATCCCCCCGCAGCAGCGTCCCGCCCTCGCGCTCGAACAGGTCCGCATAGGCGGCGACCAGCGCACCGGGATCGCGCACCGTCCACGAATCGAGCCAGTGCAGCGCCCCCGCCCCGGTGGCCTTCAGGCCCGGCTCGGCGGCGGCCAGCTCGGCCGGCGACAGCCGTCGATAGCCGACGCCGAACTCGGTGCGCAGCCGCTCGGCCAGCACGGTGTCGGCATCGAGCAGCGCCACCGAGCGGTGCAGCTCGCGGAAGCCGTCGCGGCGGACCAGGTCATCGGGCACGCCGGCCGCCGTCATCAGCTCCTGGTGATCGGCGGTCGAGCGGGCGATGACGCCCGCATAGGCGGCCGACACGGTGCGGTGGCGGGCGGGTGCCGAGTGCCACCAGTAGCGCAGCAGCGATCCGACATGCCCCGGCAGCGCCAGGAGATCGTAGCGCACGTCGTTGCCGCGTCCGGTCGCCACCTTCAGCAGCGAGGCGATGTCGCGCGGCATCGGATAGGGCTCGACCGCCTCCGCCTGGATGATGCCGGCATTGCCGAAGCTGGTTTCGCGGCCGGGCTCCCCCCGATCGACCAGCGCGACCGACCAGCCGCGCCGCTGCAAGTGCAGAGCCGCGGCGACGCCCGCCATGCCGGCCCCGAGAACGATGACGTCCCGCATGATTCGTCCGATGTCACTCCGGCCCGCGCCCCGCGCGGGCTTTTCCGTCCGCGGCCGCCCTCGCCGAACGTCGGCGGCCCGCCCGGACCTGCGGCGGCTCTCCGGGCGCTCCGCCCCGCCGTCCGCTCCGTTCCATATGTAGCGTCTCGCTCCTGATCGGGCGAGCGCCGCCGAAGGTCGCAGACCATCATGGCGAGCAGACGACCGATCGTGTCCGATCCGCTCCCCGCATGGCTGGCCCGATCGCCGCGCAGCAGAGCGGCGCGCCGCATCGCGGTCCAGCCGCCGGTTGACTTCCCGGCGCGGCTGTCGCCCACATCCGGCATGGCCAAGAAGACTCAGGATTTCGTCTGCCAGGGCTGCGGCGCCACCTACACCCGCTGGCAGGGCAAGTGCGACGCCTGCGGCGAGTGGAACACCATCGCCGAGGAAGGCACCGCCACCGAGCGGATTCTCTCGGCCGGTCCCGGCCGGCCGCCCCGCAAGGGCAAGCCGTTCGCGCTCCAGCCGCTCGCCGGCGAGCAGCGCGAGGCGCCGCGCATCGCCTCCGGCAACGGCGAGTTCGACCGCGTGGCCGGCGGTGGGCTGGTGCCCGGCTCGGTGCTGCTGGTCGGCGGCGACCCCGGCATCGGCAAGTCGACGCTGCTGATCCAGATCGCCGGCGCGCTCGCCGGGGCCGGACACCGCTCCGTCTACATCACCGGCGAGGAATCGGTCGCCCAGGTGCGGCTGCGCGCCGAGCGGCTCGGCCTGACCGCCCTGCCGGTCGAGCTGGCGGCCGAGACATCGGTCGAAGACATCATCGCAACCCTTTCGCAAGGCAAGATTCCTCGCCTCGTCGTCATCGACTCGATCCAGACCATGTGGACCGACATGGTGGAGTCCGCGCCCGGCACCGTCACCCAGGTCCGCGCCTCGGCCCAGCTTCTCATCCGCTTCGCCAAGCGGGCCGGCAGCGCCGTCATCCTGGTCGGCCACGTCACCAAGGACGGCCAGATCGCCGGTCCCCGGGTGGTCGAGCACATGGTCGACGCCGTGCTGTCCTTCGAGGGCGAAGGCGGCCACCATTTCCGCATCCTGCGGGCCGCCAAGAACCGCTTCGGCGCCACCGACGAGATCGGTGTGTTCGAGATGACGGGCGGCGGTCTCGCCGAGGTGGCCAATCCGTCGGCCATCTTCCTGTCGGAGCGCGAGCTGGGGGCGCCCGGCACCGTGGTGTTCGCCGGCATGGAGGGGACGCGGCCCTTGCTGGTCGAGTTCCAGGCCCTGGTGGCGCCGACCTCGCTCGGCACGCCGCGCCGCGCCGTGGTGGGCTGGGACCCCGCCCGCCTCGCCATGGTGCTGGCGGTGCTGGAGGCCCATTGCGGCGTCAAGCTCGGCGGCTACGACGTCTACCTCAACGTCGCCGGCGGGCTGCGCATCCAGGAGCCGGCCGCGGATCTCGCCGCCGCCGCCGCCCTGGTCTCCTCGCTCGCCAAGACGCCCCTGCCGGCCGACGCGGTGCTGTTCGGCGAGGTGTCATTGTCGGGCGCGGTGCGGCCGGTGGCGCACGCTCCGGCCCGGCTCAAGGAGGCCCGCAAGCTCGGCTTCGGCCGCGCCGTGGTGCCGGAGGCGACCCGCGGGGCCGAGCAGGACGGGCTGTCGCTGGCGCCGGTGGCGACCCTCGCCGACCTCGTCGCCCGCATCCTGCCGGGCGAGCGCGGTGGCAGGCGTGAGGGCCGCGCCGCCGCGCCGGCGGCACGGCCCGGCGGGGGCGGCCCCGGCTGAGCCGGCAAACGGGAGGCACCGGCGGTGCATTTCGTCCCCCCGCCGGTTCCCACCGGGGGCCGAAATGCTCTATACACGGCCCGCATCGTGCCGACCGCCGTTCGGCCGGCCCGAACCCGATCGAACCGTCCCTCGACGAGCACGCCCTGCAACGAACCCTGCCCGAGAGCCCGCCCGCGATGTACCTGGATATCTTCCTGATCGCCGTGATGCTGATCTCGGGCCTTCTCGCCATGGTGCGCGGCTTCATGCGCGAGGTGCTGTCGATCGCCGCCTGGGGCGCCGCCGCGGTGGCGACCCTGTACTCCTACTCGCGGCTGCTGCCCTACGCGAAGCAGTACTTCAACAACGACTACGTCGCGATGGGCGCCACCGTGGGCGGCGTCTTTCTGCTGACCCTGATCATCGTGTCGGCCCTGACGGTGCGGATCTCCGACCGCATCCTCGACAGCCGCATCGGCGCCCTCGACCGCACCCTCGGCTTCCTGTTCGGGCTCGCCCGCGGCCTCCTGATCGTGGTGGTCGCCTTCATCTTCTTCGACTGGCTGGTCCCGGTGAAGTCGCAGCCGGAGGCGGTCCGCAACGCAAGGTCGCGGGCGGTGCTGCAAGGCACCGGCCAATGGCTGATGTCGCTGTTGCCCGAGGACCCCGAGAACACCATCTTGAAGCGGTTCAAGAAGCGGCCCGCCGACGAGGATCCCGAGGCCCCGGCCGAGCAGCGCTCCGACGCGGCCCCGCCGGCTCGTCTCGTCCTTGTCCTCGGCGCCGGACGGGCCGCTGAGTCGTCCCGGTAGGCCGAGCACGGCCGCCGACCGGAGTTTCGATCGGCCGATCCGTTCCCCGCCCGGCGGGACGACGGAGCGGTCGTTTCGTCGTTCCCGAAGCCGCGGGCGCCTGCGCCGGCGGCCATGCCGTTGCCGGCCCTGCCGGCCCGATCCGAGACTGTAGCGAAGGAATCGCCATGACCGCCCCGACCGAGCGAGCGTTCTCCGTTTTCGATCCGACGCTCGACGGCGACCGCCTGCGCGAAGAGTGCGGCGTGTTCGGCATCTACGGCCACCGCGACGCCGCCGCCGTGACGGCGCTCGGCCTGCACGCCCTCCAGCACCGCGGCGAGGAGGCGGCCGGCATCGTCTCGTTCGACGGCAGCCGCTTTCATTCCGAACGGCGCCTCGGCCTGGTCGAAGACACCTTTTCCAAGCGCCACATCATCGACCAGCTTCCGGGCCACATCGCCATCGGGCACGTCCGCTACTCGACGACCGGCGGCACCGTCCTGCGCAACGTGCAGCCGTTCTTCGCCGAGCTGGCGGCCGGCGGCTTCGCGGTGGGCCACAACGGCAACCTCACCAACGGGCTGACGCTGCGCCGCCAGCTCGTCGACGAGGGCGCCATGATGCACTCGACGAGCGACACCGAGGTGATCCTGCATCTCGTCGCCCGCTCGCGCCGCAGCCGCTTCGTCGATCGCTTCATCGATGCGCTGCGCCTGCTCGAAGGCTCCTACTCGCTGGTCGCGATGACCAACAAGAAGCTGATCGCGGCGCGCGACCCGCTCGGCATCCGGCCGCTGGTGCTCGGCGATCTCGACGGCAGCCCGATCGTCACCTCGGAGACCTGCGCGCTCGACATCATCGGCGCCAAATACGTGCGCGACATCGAGAACGGCGAGGTGCTGGTGTTCGACGAGCACGGCTCCTACTCGCACAAGCCGTTCCCGCCGGTGCCGCCGCGCCCCTGCATCTTCGAGTACATCTACTTCTCGCGGCCCGACTCGATGGTCGGCGGCCGCAGCGTCTACGAGGTCCGCAAGGCGATGGGCAGCCAACTCGCCCACGAGTCGCCGGCCGCCGCCGACGTCGTCGTGCCGGTGCCCGACTCGGGTGTGCCCGCCGCCATCGGCTACGCCCAGGCGTCCGGCATCCCCTACGAGCTCGGCATCATCCGCAACCACTATGTGGGCCGCACCTTCATCCAGCCGACCCAGTCGATCCGCGAGCTCGGCGTCCGCCTCAAGCACAATGCCAACCGCGCCGTGGTGGCCGGCAAGCGCATCGTGCTGATCGACGACTCGCTGGTGCGCGGCACCACCTCGGTGAAGATCGTCCAGATGATGCGCGAGGCCGGCGCCACCGAGGTGCATTTCCGCATCGCCTCTCCGCCCATCACCCACCCCGACTATTACGGCATCGACACGCCGGAGCGCGAGAAGCTGCTCGCCGCCACCCACACGGTGGAGGAGATGCGGCAAATCATAGGGGCCGATTCGCTCGCCTTCCTGTCGGTCGACGGCATCTACCGGGCGGTCGGCGAGGAGCGCCGCGACCCGGCGCGCCCGCAGTTCACCGACCACTGCTTCACCGGCGAGTACCCGACCCCCCTCACCGACAAGACCACCGCCGACGCCGCCCCGCGCCGGCCGGCGCTGCTCGCCGAGGCGAGCTGACCGTCGAAAGTCGACCGCCCCGCCGCCGGCCGCGACACCCTCGCGACCGGCGGTTTTGCTTGTGCGCCGGCGCGTTCCCGCTACAACACCGGCAGACCGATTGATTTCTCCTCGTCGAGTTAGCCCCGAATGTCTTCCGCCTTCACCGACAAGATCGCGCTGGTCACCGGCGCCTCGCGTGGCATCGGCTTCGCCACCGCGGTCGCGCTCGCCAAGGCGGGCGCCCATGTGGTCGCGCTCGCCCGCACGGTCGGCGGCCTGGAGGAGCTCGACGACGCCGTCCAGGCGGCCGGCGGCACCGCCACGCTGGTGCCGCTCGATCTCGCCGACTTCGACGGCATCGCCCGCCTGGCGCTCGCGCTCGACGAGCGCTACGGCCGGCTCGACATCCTCATCGCCAACGGCAGCCAGCTCGGCCCGGTGTCGCCGCTGCCGCATGTCGAGCCCAAGGAGCTAGAGGATCTGTTCAAGGTGAACGTGCTGGCCAATCACCAGCTCGTTCGCTGCCTCGATCCGCTGCTGCGCCGTGCGCCGGCGGGCCGCGTCGTGTTCGTCAGCTCCTCGGCCGCTCATGCGGGACGCGCCTATCGCGGCCCCTATGCCATGACCAAGGCGGCGCTCGAGACGCTGTCGCGCACCTATGCGGCCGAGACGGTGACCACCCCGGTGCGCGTCAACGCCTTCAACCCGGGGCCGACCCGAACCCGCATGCGGGCCCAGCTCATGCCCGGCGAGGACCCGCAGACCGTGCAGCCGGCCGAGGAGGCCGCCGCCGCCATCCTGCCGCTGTGCCTGCCGAGCTTCCAGGAGACCGGTCGCCTGTTCGATGTCCGCGCCGGCCGGCTGTTGCACTACCATCCGCCGAACTGAGCGCCCGCGGCGCCGTCGGCCTGTTCACGGCGCCGGCGATCGCTCGGCCCGGGTCGCCCACATGGCCACGACGGCGGCGAGGACGAGAAGCCCGGCCGCCACGAAGAACGGCGCTCCCGGCCCCGGCATGGTGGCGTCGGGCCTCGCCAGGGCGAACGCATAGGCTTGCGAGAACAGCCCCGGCCCCAACAGCCCGGCGATGCCGTTGAGGGAGGCGTTGGCGCCCTGGAGGCGCCCCTGCTCGGACGGCCCGAGCCGCTGGCTCATCAGGCTGTTGGTGGCCGCGTTGGCGAAGCCCCACAGGCTGACGAACGGCACGCCCAGCACGAACAGCCAGCCGACCGGCGCCAGGCCCTGGATCACCAGGCCGACGATGCCGCAGCCGAAGCCGACGACGAGGGCGGCGCGCTCGCCGAACAGCCGCACGCCCGGGCCGATCAGCCCGCCCTGCACCACCACGGCGGCGAGCCCGACCACCGCCATCAGGAACCCAATGGTGCGCTCGTCCCAGCCGTAGCGGAAGGTGAGATAGAGCACATTGACGGTCGGCATCAGGAAGTGGGCCAGCAGGCTGAGGAAATAGCCGACCGCGAGCCCGGTGAGCTGCGGATGGGCGCGCAGCAGTGTCAGCGCGCCGAGCGGATTGGCGCGGGCCAGCGAGAGCGGCGCCCGCTTGTCGGGCGGCAGCGACTCCGGCAGCACGAAGTAGCCGTACATCGCGTTCAGCAGGCTGAGGCCCGCCGCGATCCAGAACGGCAACCGCGGATCGACGCTGCCGGCAAGCCCGCCGATCGCCGGCCCCAGCACGAAGCCGAGCCCGAAGGCCGCCCCCAGCATGCCGAAGCGGGCGGCGCGCTTCTCGGCCGGGGTGACGTCGGCGATATAGGCGAAGGCGGTGGCGACGGTCGCCGAGGCGATCCCCGACAGCACCCGGCCGACGAACAGCCAGGCGATGCTGGGAGCGAGCGCCATCACGACGTAGTCGAGCCCCACCCCGATGTTGGACAGGAGGATCACCGGCCGGCGGCCGAAGCGGTCGGAGAGCGCCCCCAGCACCGGCGAGAAGAAGAACTGCATCAGCGCGAAGGCGGTGCCGAACAGCCCGTAGACGGCGGCGGCGGCCACCTGGTCGCCGCCCAGGAAATCGGCGACGAGGCGCGGCAGCACCGGCACGAAGATGCCGATCGACAGCATGTCGATCGCCACCGTGACGAAGACGAACCCGAAGGCGGCGCGCCGCGGGCCGCCCGGCTCGATGGCCGGCTCGCCGGGCTGCGGGGGCGCGGCTCGCCCCATGGCCGCGTCGGCCGGATCGATTCCGCCACTATTTGCGGGTGGCGCGGGTGGCATACGGATTCGCCTTCTCGCGCAGCGTCAGCCGGATCGGGGTGCCCGGCAGGTCGAAGGCGTCCCGCAACCCGTTGATCAGGTAGCGCCGGTAGGAATCCGGCACCGCGTCGGCGCGGGAGCAGAACAGCACGAAGCTCGGCGGCCGCGCCTTGGGCTGGGTGATGTAGTTGAGCTTGAGCCGGCGCCCCGCCACGGCCGGCGGCGGATGGGCGTCGAGGACCGTGTCGAGCCAGCGGTTCAGCGCATGGGTCGGCACCCGGCGGTTCCACACCGCGTGGATGTCGAGCACGGCCTGCATCAGCCGGTCGAGGCCGGCGCCGGTGAGGCCCGACACCGCGACGACCGGCAGGCCGGCGACCTGCGGCAGCCGGAAGGCGGCCTGCTCGCGCAGCCGCGCCAGCGCGCCCGCCTCGCTTTCGGCGAGGTCCCACTTGCTCAAGGCCAGCACCAGCGCCCGCCCCTCGCGCTCCACCAGATCGGCGATGCGCAGATCCTGCTCCTCGAACGGCGCGGTCGCGTCCATCAGCAGCACCACCACCTCGGCGAACCGGATGGCATCGAGCCCGTCGGCGACCGACATCTTCTCCAGGCGGTCGTCGATCTTCGACTTGCGGCGCATGCCGGCGGTGTCGTGGATCTCGAAGCGGCGACCGTTCCAGTCGAGATCGACGGCGATCGAGTCGCGGGTGATGCCGGCCTCCGGGCCGGTGAGCAGGCGGTCGGCGCCGAGCAGGCGGTTGATCAGGGTCGACTTGCCGGCGTTGGGACGGCCCACCACCGCGATGCGGACCGGCCGCGGCGCCTCGGCGGGCTCGGCCTCCGGCTCGGCGATTGTGAAGCCGTCGCGGGCCGCGGCCTTTGCGGCACGCTCGGCCGCGACCGCGGCGCGGGTCACGGCGGCGGCCGCCTCGGTCGCCTCGGGCAGCGCCTCGCGCAGCGCGTCGTAGAGGTCGGACAGGCCCTCGCCGTGCTCGGCCGAGATGCCGACCGGCTCGCCGAGCCCGAGCCCGAAGGCCTCGTAGACACCGGCGCTGGCGGCCCTGCCCTCGCTCTTGTTGGCGACCAGCACCACCGGCTTGCCGGCCTTGCGGACCGCCGCCGCGAAGGCGCGGTCGGCCGGCGTCAGCCCGGCCCGGGCATCGACCATGAACAGGATGCCGTCGGCGTCCGCCATGGCGGCCTCGGTCTGGGCGCGCATGCGGCCGGCGAGCGATTCGCCCGGCGCCTCCTCCAGACCCGCGGTATCGACCACGGTGAAGTCGAGATCGCCGAGCCGGGCCAGCCCTTCGCGGCGATCGCGGGTGACGCCCGGCTGGTCGTCGACCAGCGCGACGCGCTTGCCCACCAGGCGATTGAACAGGGTCGACTTGCCCACATTGGGCCGCCCGACAATGGCGATCGTGAAGGACATCGGAACCGCCGGAGATCTTGGACCGGGCGCGACGGCCCAACGGCCGCGAACACCACACCATGCGCGACGCGAGCCGGACGGCGACGCCGCGGCACGCCCGGCCTGCATAGCAGGCCGCGGCGGTGGTGTCGCGGGGCGGCGCGGAGCCGGTGACCTATCGCGAGAAGCCGCCGGGGGGCGGCGCACTCGGCCACGGCAGCGTGCCCTGGGGCTGCGCCGCGGTTCCGCCGCCGGCACCCGCCGGGGCCGGCGCGGCGGCCTGCGGCGGCGGAGCGGCCGGGCGCACCGGCACGGAACCGACCGGGGTGGCCGGGGCCGGCCGGGCGGTGCGCGAGGGCGCCGGCGCGGCCGGCTCGGCATCGGGCTCTTCGGTCGGCGGTGGCGCCGGACGACGCGGCGTCTGGGCCGCCTGTGGCTGCGGCCGCGGCTTCGGCCGGCTCTCGGTTTGCGGCTTGGAGTCCGGCTTGGGCTCGGCGGCGGCCTCGGGGGCAGGACTCGCGGCTGCGGCAGCCTCGGCCCCCGGCTCGTCCTTGCGGCCCGGCATGTACTCGGGCGGCACGCCCTGCTGGACGCCCGGCACCCCCTCGGGGAACACCGGCTTGCGCTCGCCCGGCAGCTTCTTCTTGGAATCGAACATGCCCGTGATGCTGTCGAGCTGATCACAGCCGGCGACCGGCAGCGCCAGGGCGACGGCGAGCAGCATCACGCGCGCACGGGTCCGCATTCGGGATGCTCCTCGGCTCTAGCTCTTGGCGGCCTCGCCCAGCAGGGCGAGGAGGATGTCGAGGCGAGCCTTGAGGCCGGCCGGCGCGTCGGGATCGCCGACCGCGGCATCGGCCCAGCGGCGGGCCGCGGCGGCGTCGCCGGACTTCCAGGCCGACAGCGCCAGCACCTCGCGGGCCGAATGGCGGAAGGCGCCGTCCGGCCGGGCGAGCGGCTCCAGCCGCCGCGCCACCTCGGCATAGGGCCCGGTGTCGACCAGCAGCAGGCCGGCCCGCACCGCGGCGACCTCGCGGAACAGCGACGTGGCGGCCGGATCGGCCGCGATGGCGTCGTAGGCGGCGACCGCCCCCTTGGGATCGGTGGTGACCAGCTCCTCCGCCTCGCGCAGCCGGGCGAGCTGGCGATAGGCCGGGATCGGCGCATCCTGGGCGAGCTTGGCGAAGGCCGCGGTGGCCTCGGCCGGCTTGCCGTCCTGGGCGAGCCGGGCGGCCGATTCGAAGGCGACGCTCGCCTCGGCGGCCTGCTTGGCCTGGTACCACTGCCAGCCGCGCCAGCCGGCGACCCCGGCGACGATCAGCACGCAGAGCGTGACGATCAGCCAGCCGTGGCGCTTCCAGATCTGCTGGAGGCGTTCTCGCCTGACTTCCTCGTCGACTTCCTGAAAGATGTCGGCCACGCGCTTACACTCGCTGAGCTTCTGGCTGTTCTCGTGGGTCGGCTGATCGATCGCGCCGGACGGCCCCGGCCGGCGCTGCGCTCGTCCATCCTGGCGCTAGACCATGCTTGTGGCGAGCGCAAGGCGTCTGGCGCCCTGCATCGTCGGCGGGGCGTGCCGCGCGGTCCGCTCAGCCCGACTTCTTGAGCGGATAGACGTTGTCGGTGCCCGGGAAGGCGCGGGTCCGCACCTCCTCGGCATAGGCCGCCACCGCCCGCTCGATCGCCGGTCCGAGATCGCCGTAGCGCTTGACGAATTTCGGCACCCGCGGCGACAGGCCGAGCATGTCCTCCAGCACCAGCACCTGGCCGTCGCAGGCGGCGCTCGCCCCGATCCCGATGGTCGGGATGCGCACCTCGCGGGTGATCTTGGCGGCGAGCGGCTCGGCCACCGCCTCGATCACCATGGCGAAGGCGCCCGCCTCGGCGACCGCCTTGGCGTCGGCCTCGATCGGTCCCCAGTCGGCGGCGTCGCGGCCCTGCGCCCGGAAGCTGCCGAGGGTGTTGATCGACTGCGGGGTGAGGCCGACATGGCCCATCACCGGGATGCCGCGCTGGACCAGGAACGCGATGGTCTCGGCCATGCGCTGGCCGCCCTCCATCTTGATGGCGCCGCAGCCGGTCTCCTTCACGACCCGGGCGGCCGACAGGAACGCCTGCTCCTTGGACGCCTCGTAGCTGCCGAACGGCATGTCGACGACGACGAGCGCCCGCCGCGAGCCGCGCATCACCGCGAGCCCTTGCAGGATCATCATGTCGAGGGTCACCGGCACGGTGGTCTCCAGGCCGTGCATCACCATGCCGAGCGAGTCGCCGACCAGGATGGCGTCGCAGTGGCGATCGACCAGGCCGGCGGTGTGGGCGTGATAGGCGGTCAGCATCGCGATCGGCGTGCCGCCCTTGCGGGCGCGGATGTCGGGCGCGGTGAGCCGCCGGTCGTCGCGGTGAACGGACATGATGGAACTCCGGGTCGGATCGCGGGTGGGGCCGGCAGGCGGTGGGGCGTCAGGTCCCCAGTGCCGGGCTGCCGAACACGGCCCGGCCGATCACCAGCGGATGGAACACGAAGGCGAGCGCCAGATAGATGACGGTCCCGACCACCACGGCCAGGATGTCGTTGCGACGGCCGCCGACCGGGATCGGCGGTCCGCCCGGATCGCTGCGCCGCTTGAGCGAGATGCGGTCGTAGACCGCCCAGGCGAGGATCGAGCCGAACAGCAGGATCGAGCCGAGATCGCCGTTGGACAGGAGATGCGCCACCGCCCACAGCTTCACGCCGCTGAGCATCGGGTGCTTGAGGGTGCGCTTGATGTTGCCGGGGATGTAGGCGGCCGTGACCATGACGATGGCGGGCCAGTTCAGCAGGGCCGCGAGATGGCGCGTCCAGGTCGGCGGATTCCACAGCTCGATCCAACCGCCGCCGGCGCGATACTCGGCGAAGCCCCAGCCGATCAGCACGATGCCGAGGAGCGAGACGAGCGCGACCGCGCCCTTGTAGGGCCACTCGCCCAGCTGCTTCACCAGGGCGGCGCGCCGCTCGCGCAGCGACACCAGAACGTGCGCCCCGATGAACAGGACGAGACCCAGGACCAGAACCGCAAGTCCCATGCATTCCCCCGGCATGCGATGAAGGCCGGCGGAGTAGATGCGATCGGCCCTGCCGACGCAAGAGCGTCGGCCGCCGGACCGTCCTGCCGCGACCGCACGGCGCAGGCCGCGATGAGCGCCGACGGCGCACGCTGCGACGGCCGGGAGGCGTGACAACCGGACCGCCCCGGACTACCAGAAGCCGCCTCTCTCTGACGCCCGGAGCCGCCCCGATGACGACCGTCCGCCGCCTCGCCGCCCTCCTCGCTTGCGCGGTCCCGGCCCTGCTCGGCGCCGCCGCCGCGGCCGGCGCCCAGGAGTGGCCGAGCCGCCCGGTGCGGGTGATCGTGCCGTTCGGCGCCGGCTCCACTCCCGACCTGATCGCCCGGGTGGTGGCGGAGGCGTTGCAGCAGCGGTTCGGGCAGCCTTTCGTGGTCGAGAACAAGGCCGGCGCCGGCGGCAATCTCGGCACCGAGGCGATCGCCAAGGCGGAGCCCGACGGCTACACGGTGGGCGTCAGCATCGCCGGCCCGCTCGCCGTCAACGGGCTGATCCAGGGCCGCCTGCCCTACGACTGGAGCCGCGACTTCGCCTATGTGACGACGCTCGCCACCCAGCCCTGCGCGCTCGCCGTCAGCAACAACCTCGGCGTCGCTACGGTGGCCGAGCTGATGGACAAGCTGCGCCGCGATCCCGGCAAGTACAACTATGCCTCGATCGGCAACGGCTCGCTGTCGCATCTGGCCATGGAGGCGATCGCCCGGACGAGCGGCACCTCGATCGTCCACATCGCCTATGCGAGCTCGCCCCAGGCCGCCACCGCCATCATCCGCGGCGACGCTCAGATGGGGTGCCTGCCGGCGGTCGCCGCGACCTCGCAGGCGGAGGCCGGCAACCTCAAGGTGATCGCCGTGTCGACGCCGGAGCGCTCGCCGCTGATCCCGGGCGTGCCGACCCTCAAGGAGAGCGGCATCGACGTCGAGGCGGAGGCGTGGAACGGCCTCGTCGCGCCGGCCCGCACGCCGCCGGCCGTGGTCGAGCGGCTCGGCGACACGGTGCGCGAGGTGCTGTCCACCGCGGCGGTGCGCGACAAGCTCGCCACCCAGGTGATGATGCCGATCCCCTCGACCCCGGAGGCGTTCCGGGGGCGGGTGGAGGCCGAGCTGCGGCGCTGGGGTCCGGTGATCGAGGCGGCCGGTATCAAGGCGAACTGAGCCCGCCTCCGCGCCAGCGCGCGGGTGCCGGTCCTCGAACGATTCCGAGGTTTTTCCCTACCTCCCTGAGATATATTGAGAAATTATCCCGGCTCGATGTCGGCTGCGGAACCGAGGCGGGAGCCGCCGGATTGCCTCTCCGAGACCATCACACAGGAGGCATCCCGATGGCCGAACCCCGCGATTTCGAGCGCGACGCCCGCTTCGACGACCCGCGCGGCATCCAGAACCCCGCCTTTGCGGACCGCACCACCGAGCCGCCGATGCCGGACGGCCGCCGCGGCAGCTCGATGTGGGCGTGGCTCGCCGGCGCCGTGGCGGCGGTGTTCATCATCGCCATCGTGTACGGCGTGAGCAGCAAGAACCCGAACGACGTCGCCTACGACCGCAACGCCCCTGCGGCCACCACCGGCTCGTCGGCCGGGACATCGTCCGGTGCGGCCCCGCCGGCCGGCTCCGGCTCGTCCAGCGTGCCGGGCACCAACAATCCGTCGAGCCAGCGCTCGGCCGATCCGGCTCGCTGACGACGCTGCCGGGTGCGGGGCGTCGGGCCGGCCGATGTCCGGTCCGACGCCCCGCGCCCGGCTCAGGCGATTCGCCGGCCCCTCTAACCTGACTCGAAGATCGCTCTACAAGACCCTTATTATATTGATTTATATCGTCTTGCCGGACGTCCTGCTCGGCGCGTTGACCAGGAACACCGCCGCCGCGCACACCGCCATGCCGACCATCGCGGCCGGCCCGAGGCGCTGGTCGAACAAGGCCCAGGCCATCACGGCGGCGGTCGGCGGGGTCAAGTAGAACAAGCTGGAAATGCGGGTCGCGGCGGCACGCCGGATCAGGAAGTACAGGAGCCAGACGGCGCCGAGCGAGAGCACCAGCACCAGCCAGGCGAGCGCGAACACGAGCTCGCCAGTCCAGCTCACCACCCGGGTCTCGAACAAGAACGCGCCGGCCGCGAACATGAGCCCGGCCGCGCCGTACTGCACCAGCAGCCCGGGCCGCCAATCGATCTCGCCGCCGTGCCGCTTCTGGTAGAGGGTGCCGGCGGTGATCGACAGCAGCGCCGTGACGGCGGCGATCCACGCCCCCAGGCCCGCGCTGCCGCCGGTCTTGTCCTGGACGATCAGGTAGACCCCGAGGACGCCGAGCACGAGGCCGCCCCACTGGCGCGGCGTCACCCGCTCGCCGAGCACCCGGTTGGCGAGCGTCGACACCAGGATCGGCTGCAAGCCGACGACCAGGGCTGTCAGGCCGACCGGCATGCCCTTGCCGATCGCCACGAAGGTGCCGCCCAGATAGCCGCCGTGCATGAGAAGGCCGGCCACCGCGCTGTGGCCGACCGCGACACGCCCCGGCCAGCGCGGCCGCGTCATCACGATCACCCCGGCGAGCAGCAGCACTACGGCCGCCATGCGCAGCGCCAGGAAGGTGAGCGGCTCGACATGGGGAAGCCCCAAGCGCGCCCCGATGAAGCCCGACGCCCACAGGACGACGAAGACCCCCGGAGCCAGCCACGCCACCGTGGCCTCGATGTTGCGCGGCATGGTGCGCCTCCCGCACGCCGTGACCGCCGCGTCTGCCGCCTCGCGCGCCCCGAATCAGGCGTTCGACGGCGCCCCCGGAAGGGGGCTGCACACTCCGGATCTTCGGCCGATATCGCCAGAGTGCCATCACGCCCCGGCTCACGGAAGCGAATGATTCTGATCCCGGCTATCACCCGGATTGATCGACGCAGCGACCGACACGAGCCGTGGTCGTGGGACGGAGCCGCAGAAACCGCTGGTTAACGAAATTCCAACAAACCTCCGTCAAATTTCCGCCAGGTCCGCGGAACAAAACACGGGCCGGGGATTTATGGGGGGTTGGCGGCGATGGTTCGCCTCGCGTCTCTTCGGCTCGCGTCTCTTCGTTTTGCGGCAATTCTGCTCGGGGTGGCGCTGGTCGGTGCCGGCACGTTGCCGGCCGCGGCCGACTACCACATCAAGAAGGACTTCGGCGGCTACGTCGAGGAGTACAAGGCCAAGTACGCCCGCATCCGGGACCGCGGCGAGCGGGTGATCATCGACGGCATCTGCAACTCCGCCTGCACCCTGGTGCTCGGCATCGTGCCGGTCAACCGCATCTGCGTGACGCCGCGCGCCAGCCTCGGCTTCCACCAAGCCTATTACGACAAGGCGTGGACCGCCGGCGTGAAGGTGACGAGCGCGGCCGGCACCGCCGAGCTGATGTCGGTCTACCCGAACCCGGTCAAGCAGTGGATCGCCAGCGTCGGCGGCCTCACGGCCGAGATGAAGAAGCTGAAGAACGGCTACGATCTGTGGAAGATCGTCGATCCCTGCCCCGAAGAGTTCTGACGAGGCGGCGGCCGATCCCGGCGCCTCCGCGGCCCAGCGGCGGGAGGGCTGGTCCCCAGAGTCCGCCTCCGCTCATTCCCGCGCACGCGGAAAGCTCGGGCCACAAACTCCACTCATTCCCGCGCAAGCGGGAATCCAGCTTTCATAACCCACCGCCTTGCGGTTTAGGCTCCTGGGTCCCCGCTTCCGCGAGGACGAGCGGGAGAAACCCCGGCGCGACCCCGGAACGAGCGGAGGAGAGGCGCCCGAGCGCGCCGTCCAGCCTCTCCCCGGTCGTCACCGGCAGCCGTTCTGGCGCTCCATCGCCTGGATCTGGTTGACCCGGGCGCGCTCGCCGGGCATCAGCGGCACCATCGCCTCCACGTCGTAGACGCAGCCGGCATTGCCGAAATACGCGATGGCGCGCTGCGTCTTGAAGCAGTAGCCGCGCGCCTTGTAGATCGAGTTGCGCTCGACCCAGAGCTGCTCGCACAGGCCCTGGGCGACGGCGCCCTCGGTCGCGAGCACGAGCGTCGCGGCGGCGATGGTCGCGATGGCGACCCCGGCGGCTGTCAGCCTTCCTGTCGTGATCATCAAAACCCCCTCGAACCGAGCGGGCGGCGAGGCGGCGAATTCGGGCCGGCGCAGCCCGCGGAAACGACGTGGACAGACTACGCCGTTCCGTGTCGATTGCGAGCCGGACGGTTCGATACGACCCGGCCGGCCATCGCGGCCGGCCGTCGCCGCCTGTGTCGGAGCGGACTCCGATCCACCCGGATCGGACCCCGCTCAAGACCTGCTGGCGTGATCGCATTGTCCACGGCGAACCGGCGTCCACGTCGCCGGACAATGCTCTACAGCGGCAGGTTGTCGTGCTTCTTGGCCGGCATCTCCAGCGTCTTGGTGCGCAGCATGGAGAGCGCCCGGGCGATGCGGCGCCGGGTCGAGTGCGGCATGATCACCTCGTCGATGAAGCCGCGCTCGGCCGCCTTGAAGGGCGACATGAAGCTCGACTCGTACTCCGCGGTGCGCTCGGCAATCTTCTCGGGATCACCGAGGTCGGAGCGGAAGATGATCTCGACCGCGCCCTTGGCGCCCATGACGGCGATCTGGGCGGTCGGCCAGGCATAGTTGACGTCGGCGCCGATGTGCTTGGCGGCCATCACCACATAGGCCCCGCCGAATGCCTTGCGGGTGATCAGGGTGACCAGCGGCACCGTGCACTGGCTGTAGGCGAACAGGAGCTTGGCGCCGTTCTTGATGAGGCCGCCGGACTCCTGCGCGGTGCCGGGCAGGAAGCCGGGCACGTCCACGAAGGTGACGATCGGGATATCGAAGGCGTTGCAGAAGCGCACGAAGCGCGCCGCCTTACGGCTGGCGTCGGAATCGAGCACGCCGGCCAGCACCATCGGCTGGTTGGCGACGAAGCCGACGGTGCGCCCGGCGATGCGACCGAAGCCGGTCAGGATGTTCTTGGCGAACTGCGGCGACAGCTCGAAGAAATCGCCCTCGTCCACGACCTTCTGGATCAGCTCCTTCATGTCGTAGGGCTTGTTCGGATTGTCCGGGATCAGCGTATCGAGCGACGGCTCCAGCCGCTCGACATCGTCGAAGCTCGGCCACTCCGGCACGCCGGCGCCCGAATGGGCCGGCAGGAAGTCGATGAAGCGCCGCATCTGGAGCAGGCACTCGACGTCGTTCTCGAAGGCCCCGTCGGCGACCGCCGAGCGGGTGGCGTGGACGCTGGCGCCACCCAGCTCCTCGGCGGTGACGATCTCGTTGGTCACCGTCTTCACCACCTCGGGGCCGGTGACGAACATGTAGCTCGTGTCGCGCACCATGAAGATGAAGTCGGTCATGGCGGGCGAGTAGACGTCGCCGCCGGCGCACGGCCCCATGATCACCGAGATCTGCGGGATGACCCCGGACGCCTGGACGTTGCGCTTGAACACATCGCCGTAACCGGCGAGCGCCGCGACACCTTCCTGGATGCGGGCGCCGCCGGCGTCGAACAGGCCGATGATCGGGGCCCGCGCCTTCAGCGCCATGTCCTGGATCTTGGTCATCTTCTGGGCGTGCGCTTCCGACAGCGAGCCGCCGAAGACGGTGAAGTCCTTGGCGAACACGAAGACGGTGCGGCCGTTGACGGTGCCCCAGCCGGTGACCACGCCGTCGCCCGGAATCTTCGAGCGGTCGGCCCCGAACTCGCTCGCCCGATGCTCGACGAACATGTCGTATTCTTCGAACGAGCCGTGATCGAGCAGGAGCCCGATGCGCTCGCGCGCCGTCAGCTTGCCGCGCCGATGCTGCGCCTCGATGCGCTGCTCACCCCCGCCGAGCCGCGCTCCGGACCGCCGCTGCTCCAGCTTCTCCAAAATGCTTTTCATGGATCAAAACCCGCACGCCAATGGATGTGCGCCCCGTCCGGACCGTCGCCGCCGGGTACCGCGTCTTCGGCTCCATAGCATGACGGTGGCGCGACAGCGAGACCGCACGGCGGCGTTTGTGGTCGCGGCTCAGCAGCGCCGGCCGTCCGCGTCCGACGGCGCGCCGCTCGATCTCGTTGCAGCGCGACACGGCGGGGAGCTGACGCGGATCACGGAGACGCGAATTGCCGAAATGCGACAGCCCGCAGAATACTCGCGTGAAAATTGAGTCCCGCGTATCCGCCAAGCCACCGAGGAGGACACGGGAATGCCCGAGAAACGCCCCCCAGGACAACGCACGCCACGTCGGCCGGCCCGCGACACCAAGCCCCGTCGCGCCACCACACGGGATACGCGCAGCGCCAAGCCGACCAAGGCCAAGGCGGCCCCTCGGAAGGCGACGGCGAGCAAGGCTTCCAAGACCCGGGCCGCCCGCCCGCGCGCCGCGATGCCGACCGCCGCGGAGCTCGCCTCGACCGACGCGCTGCTCCAGCAGATCCTCGCGACCGTGCGGCCGATCGCGCTCACCGGGCTCACGGCGCCCGCCGCCCCGCGGCCGCGCGCGATGGCCGCCCTGATGGCGTCGGACCGGCTGGCGACCCGCCTGTCGGCGATGCCGGCCGCCGAGCCCGCCGCCATGCAGGAGCTGGCGGTCCGCACCCGGCCCGCGATGGACCCCCGCCTCCAACTCGCGCTGCTCAATCAGCGTAGCGGCAAGCGCATGCTGGCGCTCAGCTCCACCCCGGGCGGCGACGAGATCGCCGTGGTGGCGCGGGTGACGTCGGTCGAGGACTGGCGCGCCCTGCCCGACGTGTTTCCGGCGAGCGAGCTCGGCCGTGCGGCCGACGGCTCGTTCATCGTCACCGGCCGGATTCCCATCGGCCGTATCGAGGCGGTCCACGCCGCCGCGCCGGTGCTCAGCCTCAAGGCGTCGCAGCCCGTCCATCCGGCGCTGGCCCAGACCGTCACCGCGATGGGCTGCCGGCCGGATCTGCTGCCGCCCACCGCTTCACCCGAGGGCGGCGCCGGCGTGGTGGTCGGGGTCGTCGATTTCGGCTGCGACTTCGCCCACCGCAACTTCCGCACCCGCGACGGCGCGACGCGGCTGATCGCGCTGTGGGACCAGAGCGGCATCGCCCGCCCCGACAGCCCGTTCGGCTACGGCCGGGTGTACGGCCGCGCCGAGATCGACGCGGCGCTGCGATCCCGCGACCCCTACGCCACCCTCGGCTACGGCCCGCCGCCCGATTCGCCCTATCAAATCGGCACCCACGGCACCCATGTGGCCGACATCGCGGCCGGCAACGGCAACGGCTCGGGCCAGCCCGGCCTCGCCCCGCAGGCCGACATCGTGTTCGTCGAGGTGGCCAGCACCGACATCGCCTGGGAGGGGCCCGACATGGTCGGCCAGAGCTTCGGCGATTCGGTGCAGCTCCTCGAGGCGGTGCGCTTCGTCTTCGACACCGCCGGTGACCGCCCCTGCGTCTGCAATCTCAGCCTCGGCACCAATGGCGGGCCGCACGACGGCACCTCGCTGGTCGAGCAGGGCTTGGACGCCCTGGTGCGCGAGAAGCCGAACCGTGCCGTGGTGATCGCCGCCAGCAACTCGCAGGACGACGGCATCCACACCAGCGGGCAGGTGCCGGGCGCCGGCAATCACGACGTCGTCTGGTCGCACGGGGTCTCCGGCGGCGGCGAGCTGGAGCTTTGGTATGCGGGCGATCGGCGTCTGGAGGTGACGCTGCTGGCGCCCGACGGCACGACCTTCGGCCCCCTCGCCCCCGGCGCCAGCCTGCCGGTCGGCTCGCCCGGACAGATCGCGATCTTCCTCAGCAGCCGCCTGGCCGACCCCAACAACCGCGACAACGTCATCGGCATCTGGCTGGCGGCCGGCCTGCCGACCGGCGCCTGGACGGTGCGGCTGCGCTCGCTCGACGGCCAGCCGGTCGACTATCACGCCTGGATCGAGCGTGACGACCGGGCGCAGTCGTCCTTCGCGGCGCCGGTGCCGACCCATACGCTGGGCTCGATCTCCACCGGCCACGAGACCATCGTGGTGGGCTCCTACGATGCCCACAAGCCGACCCTGCCGCTGTCCTACTTCTCCAGTGCCGGCCCGACCCGGGACGGACGGAGCAAGCCGGAGGTGTCGGCGCCGGGCCACGACGTGATGGCGGCGCGCTCGCGCACCGGCGGCGGGGTGACCCGCAAGTCCGGCACCAGCATGGCGGCGCCGGCCGTGACCGGCCTGATCGCGCTCGTCTATGCCGAGGCGCAGCGCAACGGCCACGACCTGTCGATCGACGACCTGCGCCAGCGGCTCATCGATCACGTCCTCACCGCACCCCCGGCACTCGACGCCGGTGGCTGGGATGCCCGCTACGGCTATGGCCGGGCGAGCGGCGGTGCGGTCGCCGAGGCGGGGGCCGCCCGGGTCCGCCGGCGGCGCGTCGCCTGAGCGACCGGCCGGCGGCCCTTGACCGAAGCCGCCGGCTCCCCAGATCCGAGCGAGAGGCTGCGAACCGCCTCGTGGAGCCGATTGTCATGCCCATCGACCTGAAGTCGCTGTCGAAGCTGGAATCGCTCCCGGCCTCCGCCACGGCGAAGCCGCACGCCGACGACGATCCGCTGGTGGTCATGGTCAAGCTGCGGAAAGGATCGAACCGGCCCGCCTACCTCTCGCCCCGCGCGGAGTTCGGTCCGAGCCTGTTCTCGGCGGAGATCAAGGCCGAGACGCTGACCCGGCTGGAAGCCGACCCGGCAGTCGAATCGGTGTCGCTGTCGCGCCGCCTGCCCGGCATCGACTGACGGCGCGTCAGCGTCGCAGCGCCGCGGCCGCAGGCCCAGGCGGCAACCGGCCCGACAGGCGCAGGATGAACGACAGCACCTCGGCCACGGCCCGGTACAGCTCCTCCGGAATCTCGTCGCCGAGTTCCACGGCCGAGAGCGCCGCCGCCAGCCCGGCATTCTCCTCGATCGGCACCCCGGCGGCGCGCGCCGTCTCGACGATCTTCTCGCCGATCGCCCCCTTGCCCTTGGCGACGACGCGCGGCGCGCCCGGGGCCTCGTAGAGCAGCGCCACCGCGAGCGGCGTCTTCGGCCGGTCACCGGGCGGGTGCTCGCTCATGAGGCGCGGTCCAGGAAGCGGCCGGCCGGCGCCGCCGTGTCGCGCGGCCGTGGCGGGGCGCCGTCGCGCACCAGCACCTCGGAGGGGTCGAGATCGGCGGCACGCAGGCGCTCGGCGAGATCGGCGGCGTGGTCGCGCAGGAGCGCCGCGCTCGCTCCCCGCTCGGCCCACAGGGTGACGCCGGTCCGGGCGCCCGCGACGGTGATCTGGGCATGCACCACTCCGACCGGCTCGATGTCGAGGGCGAAGCGAGCGCGCCACACCGCCTCCTGCCGTTCGGTGCCGGGCGCCGACTTGCCGTCGCGGGCGATCTCGAACTGGGCGATGGTCGTGCCCTGGGGCGTGGCGAAGGGGATCTCGAACACGAAGCGGCCGGCCGCCTGGTCGGGCCCGCCGGCGGCGCCGGGATCGGGCAGCGAGGCGGCCTGCATCAGGGTGTGACGGGCGAGCGCCGCGTCGGTCTCGGCGAGCAGCGTGCGGGCTGCCGCCTGGGGCGACACGTCGTCGCCGAGCGTCGGCGGCAGCGGCGGCTGCGCGGCCGGCGCGGCGCCGCGATAAGGCGGCGGCGGCCGCTGCGGGCTCCCGGCGGTCGCACCCGCCGGATCGGGCGAGCCCGGCGCCCCCGGCAGGGTCGCTCCGCTTGCGGCGGCCGGCCCCGGCGGGGTCGGCATCGATTGGGCCAGCGTCTGGGCGAGCGCCCGGTAGAGCGCCTGGGCGCCGCCCGCGTCGGGCCGCCCGGCCGCTCCGGTGGTGGCGCCCGCCACCGCCGCCTCGGCGAAGCTCTGCAAGCGGCCATTGTCCGCACCGCCCGCGGCAACGCCGTCGCGGCCCACCATGGCGGCGAGTGCGGCGCGCAGCGCCACCAGGGCGGCCTTCATGTCGCCGGCCGGCGAGGTCCGGGCCGCGGCCGCACCGCCGGCCAGCCCCGCCTCCAGGAACAGGCCGGAGCGGGCGAGCGCGCGGGCGACGTCGTCGGCCTCGATCGGCTCGTCGGTGGGCAGGCGGAAGGCGAGGAGCTGCGCGGCCGCGGCGCGCACCGGGTCCGGCAGGCCGGCGAGCTTCATGGCGGCGGCCACGTTGGCGAGCAGCGGCGCCAGCCCGTCCTGCTGGACGGCGGCGCTGCGCACCGCCTGGGCGAGCGCCGCCTGCGGGCTCGCGGCCGTCGTCGATGGCGATCCGGCGGGATTGGCGGTGGCGGTCTCGACCGCCGGGCGAGCGGCCGCGGCGCGGGCGGTCGCCGCATCGGCCGGGGCGCCGCCGGCAAAAACCTCGTCCGGGTGCAGCAGCACCAGCCGCAGCCCCTCCGGGGTGGCTCGCACGGCGAGCTGGACATGGGCGCCGGGCTGGAGCGGCACCGCGGTCTGCACGTCGATCAGCGCATTGCCGATGGCGAGCTGCACATGGGTCTGGTCGATCAGGCGCATCACCAGCGCGTCGACCACCTGGCCCGGCGTGAAGGTCGGCGCGTTGCCCCCCGACTGGGTGTTCAACGTCACCGCGATGGGAGAGACGACGAGGTCCACGGGTCGCGTCCGGTTGAACTGCTCCGAATCGCAGCCTAGCGGACGTCCGTAAACCAAACGTTAACCTCTCGGTTGCACCGAGGCCGGCTCGCGGCCGGGCTTCGCCGTGACGGGGCCGTCGATGCCGTCAACGGCCCGCAGCGCGGGAACGACGAAGTCCGTGAAGGCCCGCACCGCCGGACGCATGAAGCGCGCCGACGAATAGGCCAGGAACGCCTCGGTCGGCTTGACCTCCCAATCGGCCAGGATGCGGACCAGCCGGCCCTCCGCCAGCGCCTCGGTCACCAGCAGCCGCTGCACCGGCCCGGCCGCACGCCCGCCGAGCAGCGTCCGGGTGATCACGTCGGCATTGTTGGTCCGCAGCACCGGACGCACCGGAACCTCGATCGTCTCGTCGCCGCGCTGGAGGGTCAGAACATCGCCCGGCGACACCGCCGCGGTGACGACGAGATCGAGGTCGGCGAGCCGCGCCGGCGTGTCGATCGGCCCGACCCGGACGAGGAAGGACGGTGCGCACACCACGATGCGCCGGATCAGACCCAGGCGGCGGACCACCAGCTCCTGACCGCCGGGCCGGCCGTACTTCACGGCGAGATCGTAGTTCTCGTGCACGAGATCGACGCTGCGGTTCTCCAGGACGAGATCGACGACCACCCCGGGATGCTCGGCCTGGAACGCCAGCACGAGGGGGTAGAGATGCTGGACGCCGATACAGGACGGGGCATGCACACGCAGCGGCCCCTCGATGGCGCCCATGTCCCGCCGCACCCCTTCGAGGGCCGAGTCGATGGTGGCGAGCGCCGAGCGGCTCGCCTCGTAGAGGGACTGGCCCTGCGGGGTGGGACGCACCAGGCGCGCCGACCGATCGAGCAGCCGCGCGCCGACATGCCGCTCGAGATTGCGCAGATGCTTGGTCACGGCCGGCTGGGAGATCGAAAGGTCCCGCGCCGCGGCGGTCACCGAGCCGCGCTCGACGGTCCGCACGAAGGCCCGCAGGGCAGCCGCCAGGTCCATTCATTCCTCATGGTTATGGGAACCATCACCCATAACAACTATACGCCGTCGGGGCCAGCAGGCATACAGGAGGCTGGACAACCCGACAGGAGCCGAGACCGCATGACGATCGACCGACGCAGGTTTCTGGGCGGAGCGATGGCGGCGGCGGGCTCCGGCCTGCTGGCCGGCTGCGCGAGCACCCAGAACGCGGCCCTCGTTCAGCCGCTCCGCCCGGTCTCGCGCGAGTACGCGGCCATGTACGGGGCGATCGACACCGAGCCGTTCCCGATTCCGGCCGTCGATCTCGCGGAGATCGAGCCGCGATTCCTGCGCCGGGAGGTCACCTTCAGGACCACCGAGCAGCCCGGCACGATCGTCGTCGATCCCGCGGCCCGCTACGCCTATCTGGTGCTCGAGCGCGGCCGCGCGATGCGCTACGGCGTCGGGGTCGGCAAGGAGGAAGGGTTCAACTTCCGAGGCAGCGCCGTCATCGCCCGCAAGGCGGAATGGCCACGCTGGACGCCGACCCTCAACATGATCCGCCGCGAGCCCGAGCGTTACGGCAAGTACGCCCAAGGCCTGCCGGGCGGGCCCGAGAACCCGCTCGGTCCGCGCGCCCTCTACCTCTACCGCGACGGCCAGGACACCTATTACCGGCTCCACGGCACGGACGAGCCGGCGACCATTGGCACCATGGTGTCATCGGGTTGCATCCGATTGATCAACCAGGACATCATCGATCTGTACCGCCGCGTCCCGGTCGGCACCAAGGTGGTCGTGCTGTCGGCCGGCGGCGACGCGACGAGCTGAGCCTCACCCCGCCGGCACCAGCGCCAGCACCGCGGCGGCGGCGTCGAACTCGGCCCGGCGGTGGGCGCGGCGCGCCAGCGCCTCGTCGTCGTGCCCCCACAGGGCCATGTTCCAATCCTCGTCCACATGGCCGGCCGCCCAGGCGTCGTCGGCGGTCAGAACGCCGGCCGCGAGCGCCAGCCCCAGCAGGGCCGAGCCCGTCAGGGTGGTGACCACATGCAGCGCGCCGAGCCGCCACGGATCGGCCGGCAGCAGGGCCCGCATGGCGGCGATCGCCGGCTCCGGCTGCTCGGCGAACACCACGCCCTCGACCAGCACGAAGCGCGCCCCGTGGGCGTCGCGCGCCCAGGCCAGCACCGGGTCCCACGCCCGGCTCTGCCGCTCGACCAGCCGCTCGGGTCCCTCGGCCCGATAGACCACGAGGTCGGAGCGCAGGTAGCGGGCGATCTCGTCGGCCACCTCGGTCGACTTGTCGGCGACCGCGTCGATCACCGCATTGGCGAGCCGAGTCAACGGCATGCGGGCCGGATCGATGGTCTCGACCTGGTCGCGCCATTCGGCCACGACCCGCTCGGCGAGCGCCGCGGTCGGCAGCGCCAGGGTCCGCCGCGCCGGGGTGCGGACCGGCTTGCCGTCGAGCTCGATTGCGAAGCCCTCCCCGCCCGGCCGCATGTCGGCCGTCGTGTAGAAGCGGCGCCGCAGTGGCCGCATGGAGCGGCGCGCCGCCTCGTTGGGGTCGGTGGGGTCGGTGGGGGTTTCGGCGAAGAAGTCGTCGAACAAGCTGGCCATGATGCTCCCGCCTGGAGATGCCGTCGCGATGCTCCCGCCTGGACGGGTCGCCGGATTCCTATCTATGCCGGGAGGCCGCTCCGGCCAACGCGTCGGCGCCCGAGAGGGGCCGCCGCGACCGGCCCGGCCATCGAACCCGCACAGGAGCCGCCGATGACTAGCCCGTTTGCCTCGCTGCCGACCCTCGCGGCCGTCGCCCTCCTCGGCCTCACCCTCGCGGCCGCCCCCGCCGCGGCGCAGCGCGCCGGCACCCCCATCCCGGGCCGGGCGGGCTTTCATGCGGGACCGGGCGTCGTCGTCCCGGGGGCTCGGCCCGGGGTGATCGTCCCACCACGGGGCGGCTGGCACCCGGGACCGGGGTGGCGGCACCGCCCGGCCGGCTGGGGATATGGCTGGGGTCCGGGCTGGGGGCCCGGCTGGGGCGTCGGCGTCTATCCGTGGGGCTTCGGGCCGCCGTGGGCGTGGACTGGCTCCTACCCGACCTTCAGCGAGGTCGACGACATGCCGTGCCTCAAGAAGGTCTGGCTCAGCAAGACGCGGTGGACATGGCGTCGCTTGTGCTGACGGCGCGGCACATTCCTCGCGGTCGAGCGTTGGCGGAGCAGGAGCCGCGCCGCCGTCCGATCCGACCGGGGCGCCGGCTCGAGTCGGAAAGGAGATCGACATGATGCGGAAGACGTCTCTGGCGGCCATGGCTGGGGTGGCTGCGCTCGGCCTCGCCTTGTCGGCGACCCCGGGCGAGGCTCAACGCCTCGGCTTCGGGCACGGCCATGGCGGCTGGCACGGCGGTCATGGCGGCTGGCACGGCGGTGGTGGCTGGGGCGGCGGCGGCTGGGGTGGCGGCTGGCGCCACGCCGGCTGGCACGGTCACCGCCACTGGGGTGGCGGTGGTTGGGGTGCCGGTGCGGCCGCGTTCGGCCTCGGGCTCGGCCTGGCGGCGGCCAGCCAGCCGTGGGGCTGGGGTGGCGGCGGCTGGGGCTATCCGTATGGCGGCTACGCCTACGCGCCCGGCTACAGCTACGGCTACGCGCCGGTCGGCTATTACGGCTATGCGGCGGCGCCGGGCTACGCGACCTCCTGCGTGCGGCGGGTGTGGCGGCACGGCGCCTGGCGGCTCCGCCGCGTCTGCTGACCGCCCATTGCACGACGCGACGTCCCGTGCGGCCCTCTCCTCGGAGAGGGCCGTTCGCGTTTCGACGCCATGACCGCCAGCCGGAACCGACCCGGGCGCCCGCTCTTGTCCCGGCCTACTCTCCTCTGAAAGCACCACGAGAGTTTTGCACCGCCCGCAAGCGAGGGTCGCGCCGCTGCGCGGCGGCGCCGTCGATGGCCTGTACAAACGTTCCGCCCCCTTGCAATGGTAGGGTCATGCCGGTTCGATGAGAGTCGCGGACGACGTTCGGCGCGGGCCGACGGAGCGTCGTTGGGGGTGGGACTTGATCGTCGTCGTGGGACTGGCGTTCGAGGCGAGGATCGTCGCGGACGCCGGCATGCGTGTCATCTGTAGCGGGGACGGTCGCAACCTGGCCGCCGCGCTGGCGCGCGCCGTGGACGAGGACTGTCGCGGGCTGCTCAGCTTCGGGGTCGCCGGCGGGCTCGATCCGGCCCTCGCGCCCGGGACCTGCGTGGTGGCGACCAACATCCTGTCGGAGACGACGACCTACACGACCGATCCGGAGTGGGTGCGGCACCTCGCCGGCACCATCCCGGGCGCCGTGTGCGGCCCGATCGCCGGCGTCGCGGCGCCGGTCGCCGATCCCGCCGGCAAGCAGGCGCTGAACCAGCGAACCGGGGCGCTCGCGGTGGACATGGAGTCCCATGTGGTGGCCGCCGTCGGCGCGGCACACGGCCTGCCGGTGGCGGCCATCCGGGTGATCACCGATCCGGCCGCACGCGCCCTGCCCAAGGCGGCGCTCGCCGCCATGCGGTCGAACGGCACCACCGACATACTCGCCATGCTGCGCCAGGTGATGCGGCAGCCGCGCGAGCTGCCGGCTCTCGTCCGCACGGCGCTCGATGCCCGCGCGGCGCGGGCCACGCTGGTGCGCGGCCGCCAGCTCCTCGGCCCCGGCCTCGGGCTCGCCGACCTCGCGGCGCGGGCGACGGCGTCCTTCGGCGGCTGATCCCGCCGCTGTTCGGCGGCTGATCCCGCCGACCGGAGGGTTCGTCGTGCGCTCAGCCGATCCGCCGCAGCCCCGCCGCATACTGCTTGGCGCGCTGCACGTAGCCGTCGGCTCCCGCCCGGATGCCGGCCACCGCGGCAGCGTCGACCTCGCGCACCACGCGGGCGGGGGTGCCGACGATCAGGGCGCTTTCGGGAAACTCCTTGCCCCCCGACACCACGGCGCCGGCCCCGACGATCGAGCCGCGGCCGATGCGCGCGCCGTTCATCACGATGGCGCCCATGCCGATCAGGCACTCGTCCGCGATGGTGCAGCCGTGCAGCACGACATTGTGGCCGATCACGCAGTCGGCCCCGATGGTGAGCGGGAACCCCATGTCGGTGTGCAGCGTCGCATTGTCCTGCACCTGCGAGCGCAAGCCGATCTCGATCCACTCGTTGTCGCCGCGCAGGACCGCGTTCCACCACACGCTCGCCTCCTCACGCAGGCGCACGCGGCCGATCAGCACGGCGCTGTCGGCGACCCAGCAGCGGCCGGGTGCCGGCAGGTCCGGAACGAGATCGTCGAGGGCGTAGATCGGCATCGCGGGTCTCCCAAAGGCACGCCGGGCGCGGCCCGCCGAGTTAAGCGCGCCCGCACACGGCTGTGAAGCGAGAGGTCGACGACGGCGACGCGATCGAGCGAGGGGACGGACGGGACGGCGTCAGCCGACCACGCGGCCGAGCAGCTCGGCCAGCACCTCGACGGTCATCACCACGATGGTGCCGGACATCAGGCTCCACAGCCCGGCGATGACGGTCGCCACCATGACGAACTCGAAGCGGCGGCGCTCGATGATGCGGCCCCGCACGGTGTTGCGCATGATGATGAAGGGCGCGGCGAAAACCAGCAGAGGCACCGCCGCGAAGCTCGCCGACGAGGCGCCCTGCTCCAGCAGGCGAAACGAGGCCGGCCGATGAGCGACGAGCTGATAGCCGGTGCACAGGACGCCGGCGAACGCGAAGCCGATGGCGACGGCCAGGAACGATTGGATGGATTCGGGCGACATGGCGCGGCTCCGCGGCTCGGACCGTTCGGTTGTGCCGCAGATCCGCCGGGCCCGCCACGCCATCGTTAAAGAAGGGTTAACGTCACGAGCCGCCCGCTCGTCGACGCGCGGCACGGCACCGACGTGCCGTTGGCGCATCCGCCGCGCGTGCCATACTCCGCGCGCGATTCGCGACATCTGGGACACGGAACGGGCGAGCCGGTGAACGGAACACGACGGGAGCCGATCGGCGGACCGCGGCGCAGCCTGCGCACCGCGCTGACGCTCGGTGCCTTCCTGCTCACCGGCGCCGTCGCGGTGGCGGCGGCACTGTGGTCGCTGTGGGCGCGCTGGCCCGCCACGCCCGCGGTGGCGGCGCCCGAGGCGCCGCATCTGCCCGTCGTCGTCGCGGGCGAGACCTTCACGGTCGCACCCGCCGCGATCCGCATGGCGATGCAACGCCATTCCGGTCCGCAGGAGCGGCTCGACCTGGTCTATCTGTGGCCGGGCCTGACGCCGCCGCGGCCGACCGAGCCGGGCACCCCGCCACCCCCGACGGCCGATCGCGTCTATGTCACCATCGCGCCGGCGGCCGGCGCGCTCGATCCGGCCGAGCGGCTGCGCACCATCTGGCTGCGCTACACCCGCGCCGAGTTGGACCCCGCCCCGGAGGGCCTGGCGCTGGTCGAGTTCCGCGACGGCACGCCCTATCAGGGCGAGGATGCGGCCTGGGAGGAGAATGCGCCGGAGAAATTCCTGGCCCGCTGCGAGCGGCCGGCGCCGGGGCGACCGCCGGCCACCTGCCTGTCGGAGCGGCTGATCGGCGGCGCCGTGGTGACCATGCGATTCCCGCGCGACTGGCTGGCCGACTGGCGGACCGTCGCCGAGGGCTTCGAGCGGCTGCTCGTCGCCCTGCGGCCGAAGGCGGGATGAGGCGCGCCGCCCTATTCGAGATCGGTGCCGAGAATGGCCATCTGGAAATTGTAGGAGCGGTCGTCGTCCTCGTCGTCGACGAACAGCACGCCGATGAACTCCTCGCCGAGATAGACCTCGGCCGAATCTTCCTTCTTGGGCCGCGGCACCACCCGCAGCCGGGCATTGCCGAACAGCCGGCGCAGATAGCCTTCGAGTTTGCGGATTTCCTGGGCGTCCACGGTGCGGCTCCTCTCGGATCGGGCTGGGCGTCACCGGGAGCGGCGCGCCGAAACTGCGCAGTGCATAGCGGGGCCTGCGGCGGTCGCGCAACCCGCACCGGCCGCTTGCCCCCCGCGATCGGCGGACATGCGGACCGGCCCCGCTCCTCTCGGTGACGCGAGGGGGCGCGGACCCGCGTGCGACACGGCGGGAGGCGTCGGAGAGACAGATAGCCCGGCAATCGCGCCCCGGCTCAGAGGCCGACGTCGCGCAGCATCTGATCCATGGTGTGGGAGGGCTCGGCGCAGCCGGCATCACCGACGATCCGGGCCGGGACCCCGGCCACCGTGGTGTTGTTCGGCACCGGCCGCAGCACCACCGAGCCGGCCGCGATGCGGGCGCAGTGGCCGACCTCGATGTTGCCGAGGATCTTGGCGCCGGCCCCGATCATGACGCCATGGCGGATCTTCGGATGGCGGTCGCCGACCTCGTTGCCGGTGCCGCCCAGCGTGACGTGGTGGAGAATCGAGACGTCGTCCTCGATCACCGCGGTCTCGCCCACCACCAGGCCGGTGGCATGATCCAGGAAGACGCCGCGGCCGATGCGGGCGGCCGGATGAATGTCGGTCTGGAAGGCGGCCGACGAACGGCTCTGCAAGTAGAGGGCGAAGTCACGCCGGCCGTGCGTCCACAGCCAGTGCGCCAGCCGGTGTGCCTGGATGGCGTGGAAGCCCTTGTAGTACAGCAGCGGCTCGATGAACCGCCCGGTCGCCGGATCGCGGTCGAACACGGCCACGAGATCGGCCCGGAACGCCTCGCCGATCTCGGGCGAATCCTCGAGCGCGTCGAGATAGCCCCGGCGGATCAGCTCGGCCCCGAGATCGGGATGGTCGAGCCGCGACGCCACCCGGTGGGCCACCGCCTCCTCCAGCCGATCGTGGTGCAGCACCGCCGCGTAGAGGAAGGAGGCCAGCTCCGGCTCCTGGCGGACCACCGCCTCGGCTTCGCCGCGCAGGCGGTCCCACACCGGATCGATGCGGTTGCGCGGCCGCGTGGCAGTGGATAGCTGGGCCATGCTGCCCTCCTCGGTTCGGCGGTCCCACCGCCATCATACACGATACGACGCACCGCACCTCGCGGGGCGTCACGGCCGCTCGGCCAGGAACTCCTGCACCGCCGCCTTGTAGACGCGATCGCCGACCGCCAGCATGTGGTCGCGCCCCGGAATGTCCACAAGCCTGGCGCCCGGGATGAGCGCCGCGAGCCCGGCCCCGGAGCCTGAGACGTCGTCCTTGGTGCCGACCGCGATCAGCACCGGCGGCTCCAGCCGGCCGACCTCGACGGGCGTCAGGGTCTGGCGCGAGCCACGGATGCAGGCCGCCAGCGCCCGCAGGTCGGACTTGGTGCGCTCCGCGAAGGAGCGGAAGGTCCGCCCCTGGGCGTCGTGGACGTCGGCGAGCGACGGCGCCTCCATGGCGTCCGCGATGGTCTCCGGCAGGCCGACGCCTTCGACCAGGTGCAGGCCGAGCCCGCCCAGGATGGCCGAGCGCACCCGCTCCGGATGGTCCAGCGCCAGGAACGCCGTCACCCGCGCCCCCATGGAGTAGCCCATCACGTCGGCCCGGCCGATGCCGAGATGGTCGAGCAGCGCCCGCACGTCGTCCGCCATGGCGTCGGCGTGGTAGGCGGCCGGATCGTAGAGCTTGGACGAGGCGCCGTGGCCGCGCATGTCCGGGGCGATCACCCGCCGCCCCGCATGGGTCAGGGTGGCGACCCAGCGCGGATGCACCCAGTTGGCCTCCTTGCTGGAGGCGAAGCCGTGGACGAGCACGATGGGCTCGCCCTCGCCCTTGTCCAGATAGGCGATGTCGACGGGACCGTTCTTGAAGGATTGCATCGAGATGACAGTACGTTGAAGGTTCTTTTTGAGGTGACTTAGGAGGCCCGGAGCAAGACCGGGCTCGAGGCGGCTTGCGCCGCCGCGCGGGTGATCCGACGAGAACGCCGCTGGCGGCCGATCGCCAGGCAGCGGCGGGTGATCCGCTCGGTCAGGCTCTTCACCAGCCCGAGCCCCCACAGGAGCCACAGCAGCGCCGAGACCGACCACTGGAACAGCGTCAGGGCGCCGGTCGTCAGCGCGATCGCTCCCCGCCCGCCGAGCTTGAGGATCGCCCGGGTCTTGCCGCCGCTCGCCTCGGCGAGCTTGGCGGCCTTGGCGACGTCGCGCGGCCCCTCGGCGATCTTCATGGCGTCCATGGCGGCGCGGGTGCCGGCCTTGGCTTGGATACGGCCGGCGTCCTGGAGGAGATCGGCGAGCGGCTTCGCCTTGTCGAGCTTGACGGCCGCCCGCAGCCCGCGGGCCGCGGCGGCCGGTTGCAGCACGGCGCCGGCCACGGCGTGGCGCGCCGCCGGCAGGTCGACAGCGCCGCGCAGCGTCCGCCCGGTCCAGGCCGCGAGCCCCGCCCCCATCCGTCCCGTCTTCAACGCCGCCTTGACGACGGAGACGCCGGCCCGGGCCGGCGCCCCGGCGCCGAGCGAGGCGTAGGTCCCGGCCGTGACCGCGAGGCCGACGCCGGCGAGGCCGAGCACCAGCGGGTCGGCCTCCGCCCCGGTGGCGAGCCGGCCGCCCTCGCGCACGGCGTCGCGCAGGTCGCCGAACACGAAGAGGTCGCCGAGCAGCATGCCGGCGACGCCGGCGGCATCGTCGGGCTCGCCGGAGACGAGGCCGTGGCCGAAATTCCGCGCGGCGCGCAGCGCGGTCGCCCGCGGCGCGGCGGCCGCCTCGACCGCGGTCACCTGGGCGGGATCGAGGGCGACACCGCGCGCCCGCGACAGCTCCACGAAGCTCTGCGCCAGCTCGACATCGCCAGCCGCCAGCGCCGCCGCGATCTCGCGGCGGGCCACATCGGTATCGAGGCTGCGGGCGACCATTCGGTCGGCGAGCCGGACGGGATCGTTCTGGTCGAGTAGCAGGCCGGCCGAGTCGATCGCCCGCGGCCCGGCCAGCCACAGCGCGCCGGCGAGCGCCGCCGCCGCCAGCGCCGGCAGCACGAGATGCCGGCGACGGCGCGACGGCGTGTCCCCGCCCGCGCGGCGGGCGCGGTCGGCTCCCCGCTTCGCTGGTTCGGCCCCGACGGACGTGGCCCGCACTAGGAAAGTCATGACAGGCCCGCTATGGTCCGCGCCGTCGGAGCGCCGGCGACCGCGCCGCGTCCGTCCGGCACCCCGGCCGGGCGACCACGAAACGCTGCCGCAAAGGTGGAATCATGGCGGACAAGATCGTACCCCACTTCCATAACGATCCCGGCGTCGCGGCGATCTCCATCGGCGCCAAGCGGTTCATGTGCATCGGCGCCACTCCGCCGTTCGATCATCCGCACGTCTTCCTGGATATGGGGGACGATACCGAAATCGTCTGCCCCTACTGTTCTACCCTCTACCGCCACGACCCCGTCCTGCACGGCTTCGAGGCCAGCCCGCCCGAATGCGCCTTGCGGGAAACCAAGGCCGCCTGACCCCTGCCCTCCGGCCGACCCACGCCGTGCCACCGGCCTCTCGCACGATCATCGTCGCCGGTGCCGGGATCGGCGGCCTGACCGCGGCCATCGCGCTCGCCGACCGCGGCTTCCGCGTCGTCGTTCTGGAGCAGGCCACGGTGCTGGAGGCGACCGGCGCCGGCATCCAGCTCTCCCCCAACGCCATGCGGGTGCTGATCGGCCTCGGCGCCGCGCCGCGCCTGGAGGCCGTGACGGTGACGCCCGAGGCCGTGCGGGTGCGCCGCGCCGCCACCGGGAGCGAGATTGTCCGCTTGCCGGTCGGCGATTCCGAATTGCGCTACGGCGCCCCCTACCGGGTGATCCATCGCGGCGACCTCCAGGCGGTGCTGCTCGCCCTCGCCCGCCAGCGGCCCGACATCGCCCTGGTGCTCGGCATGCGGGTCGACGACTACGCGGTGCATCGCAACGGCGTCACGGTGGCGTGCAGCGGCGCCGATGGAACGAGCGAGCACAGCGGCCTCGCCCTGATCGGCGCCGACGGCCTGTGGTCACGGGTGCGCGCCCGGCTGATCGGCGACGCCCCGCCTCGCCCCGCCTACCGCACCGCCTGGCGGGCGTTGCTGCCGGCCGACGCGGTGGAGCCCGCCCTGCGCGCCCCGATCGTCGACCTGTGGCTCGGGCCCGGCGCCCATCTGGTCCACTACCCGGTGCGTGGCGGCCGCCTGATCAACGTGGTGGCGATCGCCCATGATCGCGAGGCGGTGACCGGCTGGAGCGCTCCGGGCGACGGCGCCGCGCTGCTGACGCGCCTCCCGGCGCGCTCATGGGCGCCGGCGGCCCGTGACCTGCTGGCGCGGCCCGAGCAGTGGCTGCGCTGGGCCTTATACGACCGACCACCCCTCGCCCGCTGGAGCCGCGGCCCGGTGACCCTCTTGGGCGACGCCGCCCATCCGATGCTGCCGTTCCTGGCGCAGGGCGCCGCCATGGCGATCGAGGACGCCGCCGAGCTGGCCGACGCGCTGGCCCTGCGGCCCGGTGATCCAGTCGCGGCGCTCGCCGACTACGAGACGCGCCGCCGCCGACGCACCGCCGCGGTGCGGGCCGGGGCGCGGCGCAACGACCGCGGCTATCACCTCGGCGGGCCGGCCGCCGCGGTCCGCGATCTCGGCATGCGGATGCTGGGCGGCGACCGGCTGCTCGCCCGCCACGACTGGATCTACGGCTGGCACCCGCGCGGCGGCGACGTCCCGGTCCCCGCGCCCGCCGACGCGACGGCGGTGCGGCCCTGACCCGATGCAGAAGGGCCGGAGCGTCGCCGCCCCGGCCCTTCCACGCGACGTCCGATCGACTTGGCGGGGATCGGACGAGAGATCGTGCGCCGCCGCTCACACGAGCTGGGCGAGGATCAGCACCCCGACCAGGCCGCCGACCGCCGCGATGGTGGTGGACAGCGTGAAGGTCGCGTACATGGCCCGCATCGGGATGCCGAGGCACTCCTTGACGAACCAGAAGCCCGAGTCGGTGACGTGCGAAGCCCCGATGGCACCGGCCCCGGTGGCGACCGCGACGAGCGCCGGATCGAGACCCGGATAGTTCGCCAGCACCGGCATGATGAAGCCGACGCCAGTCATCATCGCGACCGTCGCGCTGCCGATGGCGAAGCGCATCAGGATGGCGATCAGCCACGCCATGATCAGCGGGCTCACCTGGATGGCGGTCAGCACGTCCTTGAGGACGTCGCCCATGCCGCAGTCCATGATGATCTTGTTGAACGAGCCGGCGGCGCCGATCACCAGGATGATCGAGGCCATCGGGCCGAAGCTCGCCTCGGTCTTCTTGCCCAGGTCCTCCAGCGTGAAGCCGCGCCCGATCCCGAGCACCACGTAGGTGAGGATCGACGACAGGAACAGCGCCACGATCGGATTGCCGATGAAGGCGACGACCGGCATGTAGACGGCGTCCTTCGGGGCCAGGAGGTCGAAGAACGTCTTGTTGATCATCAGGAGCAGCGGGAACAGGATGGTGAACAGCGTGAGGCCGAAGGGCGGCAGCTCCGCATCGTCCCGCGGCGCCGTCGAGGCGAACACACCGGCCGGCTCCACCTCGTAGTAGCGCGAGATGAACTTGCCGAAGATCGGGCCGGCGAGCGCGGCGGCCGGCAGGCCGACCAGGAGACCGTAGAAGATCACCTTGCCGACGTCGGCCTTGAGGGTGAGCGCGATCGCCATGGCGGCCGGATGCGGCGGCACGATGCAGTGCACCGTGAGCAGCGCCGCCACCATCGACAGGCCGACCTGGAGCACCGGCAGGCCGGACTCCTTCACGACGCTGAACATCAGCGCGATCAGCAGCACCAGGCCGACCTGGAAGAACACCGGGATGCCGCACACATAGCCGACGATCAGCATGGCCCAGTGGGCCTGCGACTTGCCGAGCACCCCGATCAGCGTGCGGGCGAGCCGCTCGGCGCCGCCCGAGACCTCCATCAGCTTGCCGATGACGGCCCCGAACGCCAGGATCGGCGCCAGGAAGCCGAGCGTGTTGCCCATGCCGGTTTCGAGCGACTTGCTGATCTTGTCGAGCGGCATGCCGGTCGCGAGCGCGATGAAGAAGCACGCGAACATCAGCGCCAGAAAGGCGCTGATCTTGAACCGGACGCACATCACGATGATCATCAGGACCGAGATCCCGAGGATCGACAGCGCGAATCCACTACTCATGTCGGTATCCCCCACGGCCGCCCGCGCCCCGCGGGATCACGCGGGCGCCGCTCTGGTGGTTCGTCAGTCGAGGACTTGGTTGAATGTCGCGTAGATGCCGTGGGCGTCGAGCGCGTCGTAGAGCGCATCCTTGCGTTGCAGGATGCGACGGTAGCGGCGGGTGACGGCGTCGTCGGGCAGATAGGTTTCCGGCTCGTCCGCCACGATGGTGCGGAACGCCTGCGGATGGTCGGCGTAGAGGCCGAGCGTCACGGTCGCGCTCATCAGCGCCCCGAGCGAGGACGCCTCGCTGTTGTCGTAGTGCAGCACCGGCTTGGCGAACGCATCGGCCTGGATCTGGTTGAACAGATCGAGCGTGGTGAGGCCGCCGGCGACCCGCACCGACTCGATCGGCACCCCGAGACTCTCGAGGAGCTGCACGTCCTTGGCGATCTCGAACGCGATGCCCTCGACCACGGCCCGCGCCATGTCGGCCCGCGTAGTCGCCATCGTGAGATTGAAGAACAGGCCGCGGGCGAGCGGATTCCAATATGGCGCCGCACTGCCCTCGAAATGCGGGACGAGCAGCACGCCCTTGGCGCCGGGCGGCGACCGTCGCGCCTCCTCGTTCATCACCGCGTAGGCATCGGTCCCCTCGGGATAGAACTGCTCCTTGAACCACCGATGGACCAGCCCGGTGGTGAAGATACCGGCCTCGACGATCCAGGTGCCGGGCACCGCGCCGGCGCTGCACAGCGTGCGGCACTCGGGATGGAAGCGCGGCTCGTCCGAATAGGCGATGACGAACGAGCCGGTGCCCGTGTTGGCCTCCGCGGCGCCCGGCTGGAGCACATCGAGGGCGAGCGCCGCGCATTGCTGGTCGCCGCCGCCGAGGATCACCGGCACCCCCTCGGCCAGCCCGCAATGCGCCGCCATCGCGGCCGTGAGCCCGCCGACGCGGCTGCCGGGCGGCACCAGATCCGGCAGGAGATCGCGATCGATGCCGGAGACGCGGATCATGTCCTCGTCCCAATCGAAGGTACGGATGTTCATCAGCAGCGTGCGGCACGCCTGCGACGCATCGGTGACGAAGCGCCCGGTGAGCAGATGCGCGACGTAGTCCTGGACGCCGAGAAGCTTGTGGGTCTGGGTGTGGAGCTGCGGCCGCTCGGCCTTCAGCCACATCATCTTGGGCGCCGAGAAATACGGATTCACCCGCAAGCCGGTGCGCTGGTAAACATCGTCGAGGGAGAGCTCGGCGAGCAGCGCCTCGCATTGCGGAATGCTGCGCTTGTCCTGCCACATCAGTGCCTTGTGCAGCGGCACGCCGTCCTGGTCGACGGGGATCACCGAGGCGCGCTGCGACGTCACGGCAATGGCCGCGACGTCGAGCCCCTTCACGGCGACATGGTCGCCCACGTCCTTCAGGGTGTCGAACAGCGCCGACCGCCAAGTCTGCGGGTCCTGCTCGACATAATTGGGCTTGCGGCCGAACTCCGAGTCGTAGGGTCGAGCGGCCGCATGAAGCAGATGGCCAGCCCGGGTATACAGCATCGCCTTGAGGCTCGACGTTCCCACGTCGACGACGACAATGTTCTCCATGATCGCTTCTCCAGCGAGGTGTCGACGGCCTCGGGGGCCGCCGTCCGCGGCTGGTCGCGCGCGCGGCCCGCCGCACTCCGCGGCTCGTGCGCCGTCAGCGGGCGGCGAACAGCGCCATGTACTTGGCGACCACCTCCTTCACCCAGCCGACCTCGGCGCGGCTGATCTGCGACAGATGCAGGTCCTCGCCGCCGGCGAGCAGCGTCCGCATCTTGCCGACGGCATTGACCGAGATCTCGGTGTTGACGTTGATTTTGGCGATGCCGTTGGCGATGCAGTCGCGGATGATCGGCTCCGGCGTGCCGGACCCCCCGTGCAGCACCAGCGGAATGTCGACCACGGCCGCGATCTTCCTCAGCACGCCGACATCGACCTTCGGGACCCCCTTGTAGAGCCCGTGCACGGTGCCGATCGACACCGCGAGCGCGTCGACCTTGGTGGTGGCGGCGAACACCTTCGCCTCCTCGGGAGAAGTGTAGATCTCGCTGGCGTCCTCCTCGTTGGAGTGCGCCCCGCGGGCGAGCGCGCCGAGCTCGGCCTCGACGCCGACCCCGGCCGCGTGCGCCACCTCGACGACGCGCGCGGTCTGCCGCATGTTCTCCTCGAAGGGCAGCGCCGAGCCGTCGTACATCACCGACGAGAAGCCGGCCTTCACGGCCCGCACGATCACCTCGAACGACTTGCAGTGATCGAGATGGAGCGCCACCGGGCTGTCGGTGCGCGTCGCCATGGTGCGCACCAGCGCCGCGACCTCGTCCACCTCCATGTTGGGCAGGTAGCCGGCCCCGAACGCGACGATCACCGGAGCGCCGGCCTCGCGACCGCATTCGACGACGCCGCGGATCGTCTCGTAGTTGTAGACGTTGAAGGAGCCGACCGCGTAGCGCCCCGCGCGGGCCGCCCGCAGCATCTCGGCGAACGACACCATCATGACTTCACCTCCGCGAGCCAAGCCTGGAAGCGCGGGTCCTTCAGCACCTCGGGATTGGCGATGCCGTTCGGGGCCTCGCCGGTGAACAGCCTGGCGATGTCACCGAACAGGAGATCGGGCGAGCGGGTCAGCGCTTCGCGGGTGGTGCCGGCGATGTGGCTGGTCAGCGTGACGTTGTCGAGCGTCAGGATCTCGGAGCCGGGCGCGATCGGCTCGGACGAATGGACGTCGAGCGCGGCACCGGCGATCCGCTTCTCCTTCAGGGCCGTGACCAGCGCCGCCTCGTCGACGAGGCCGGCCCGCGCCGTGTTGATCAGGTAGGCGGTCGGCTTCATCAGCGCGAGCTCGGCGGCGCCGACCAGCTTGGCACCGCCGGGCAGCAGGCGGGCGTGCAGCGAGACGAAGTCGCTCTCGCGGAACAGCGTGTCCTTGTCGACCGGAGTGGCGCCGGCGGCACGGATCGCCTGTGGATCGACCCAGGTGTCGTGCACCAGCAGCTTCACGTCGAAGCCCGACAGCTTCTTGGCCACCAGGCTGCCGATGAAGCCGAAGCCGACAAGGCCGACCGTCTTGCCCTTCAGCTCCGGCACCCAGTCGGAGTTGGAGAACGCCTTGCGCCATGTGCCGGTCTTGATGCCCATGTGCGAGCGCGCGATGTTGCGGCTCTCGGCGAGCATCAGCCCGACGGCGAAATCGGAGACCGCCTCGGCATTGCGGCCCATGACGTTGAAGACGAGAATGCCGCGCTCGGTCGCCGCCTGCACGTTGACGTTCTCGACACCGGCGCGGGCGACCCCGGCGATGCGCAGCTTCGGCATCGCATCCATCACCTTGGACGAGATCGGCACGAACAGGCCGGCGAGAATCTCGGCGTCGCGCCCTTCGCTGGTGATCACCGGGTCCACCACCTCGATCTCGGGGCCCTGCTTCTCCACCGCGAGACGCCGCGCTTGCAGCTTGCCGGACTCGCTCTCCCACTCGCCGGCCGCGAGTCCGGCCAGGCGATCACCGAGAATCCGTTGCGCGGACGCGGCGAAGGCGTCACCCCTGATCATCGCATCGCCGACGACCAGAACCTTGAATGTGCGTGCCATCGATGGACCCTCTCGCAACCCGGGAACAGACGGGATAGAGTACCGTCCCGCCTTGCGACCATAGGCGTGCCGGCTGTCGAGACGCTAACCGTGAGCCGCCATTCGGTGTCGTCGATCCGCCACCCGTCGTCGCCCCCGAGCCGAGGTTCCGCCGTGGACGAACTGCCGCGCCCCGTCCATGCCCGCTCGAAATCGCTGCCCGGCGGCGCTCGCAAGCCCTGGCATGCGCATCCGTGGGGTCAGCTCACCTATGCGATCAAGGGCGTGCTGATGGTGCGCACCCTGCATGGCACCTTCCTGACGCCACCCCAGTGGGCGGTGTGGATTCCGCCCGGCATCGAGCACGAGGTGATCACCTCGGTGCGCACCGAGCGGCGCAACTTCTTCGTCGATCCGGCGCGGGTGTCGTGGACCGACACGGTCTGCCGGGTGCTGGAGGTGACGGCGTTCATGCGCGAGCTGATCCGCGTCGTCGCGGCCCTGCCGGTGGAGTACGAGGAGGACGGCCCGGACGGTCGGCTCGTTCAGGTGTTCCTCGATCAGCTCGTGCGGCTGCGCGAGGTCGCCTTCTCGCTGCCGATGCCGGTGACGCCGGCCCTCTTCGATCTGTGTAGCGAGCTGCTGCGTCGGCCGGACGACCACCGCTCCGTCGGCGACATCGCGCGGGCGATCGGCATGTCGGAGCGCACGCTGGCCCGGGTGTTCCAGCGCGAGACCGGCCTGTCGTTCCGCGACTGGCGGGTGCGGCTCAAGCTGATGATGTCGGTCGAGACGCTGGAGGAGAGCCGCAACGTCACCCGCACGGCGTTCGATTGCGGCTACGACTCGCTGTCCGCCTTCATCGCCGCCTACAAGCGCCAGTTCGGCCATACGCCGGGCGAGTTCCTGAAGAGCCTGGAGCAGTGAGCACGGCTCTCGTCGGCCCGGGAACGGGGCCGCCGCCGCGCTGGCGGCTCGCCGTGTTCGACATGGACGGCACCCTGGTCGACAGCTTCCCGTGGTTCGTGCGGGTGCTGAACGACGTCGCCGACCGTTACGGTTTCCGCCGCGTCGCACCCGAGGACGTGCCGTCGCTGCGCCGGGCGCACGCGCACGAGATCCTGCGTCGGCTCGCGGTGCCGGCGTGGCGGCTGCCGGCGATCGTCCGCCACCTGCGGACATTGAAGACCGCTCAGCTCGCCGACATCCCGCTGTTCCCGGGCGTCGACGCCATGCTGGCGGGCCTCGCCGGGCGCGGTGTCACGCTCGCGGTGGTGTCGTCGGACAGCGACGCCAATGTGCGGCGCAGCCTGGGTGCCGCGAACCTCGCCCACATCGCCCACCTCGCCTGCGGGGCCGGGCTGTTCGGCAAGCCGCACAAGCTGCGCGCCGTGCTGCGGCGGGCCGGAGTGGCGCCGGCCGCGGCGATCGCCATTGGTGACGAGCTACGCGATCTCGACGCGGCGCGCGGCGTCGGCATGGCGTTCGGAGCGGTGGCGTGGGGCTATACGGACGTCTCGGCGCTCGCGGCCCGGGCGCCCGATCTGGTCTTCCGCCGGATGGACGACATCGTGCCGGCTCTGACGCCCGTATAAGGCGCCGCGCGCGCGACGCCTCATGAGAGATCAGGCTGATCCATTGGGTGGTCATTCCGGAAGCCGCGAAGCGGCTGTCCGGAATCCAGCCGAGAGTCCAGAGTTTGCCGCGGGATGACGTGTGTCGCTGGGTTCCGGGTTCGCGCCTTCGGCGCGCCCCGGAACGACGGCGAACTGATCACCCGGAACAGGATCAGTGGCGCGCCAGCGCCGCCACCTCGCACACCGCCGTCACCGGGCGCGGCAGCGTCCCGCGGCGATCGGCCTCCCAGCCGACCACCCGCATCCGCCCCTCGCCTGGCGACATCGCCACGGCGAGCCGCGTGTAGGGGTTGAGCACCGGCGGCAGCACCCAATCGAAGCTCTCGGCGAGCGGAGCCGCATGGGCGGCGAGCTGCGCCTCGCGCACCTTGTTGATGGCCGCTGCCTCCTCGAACGAGCGACGCATCAGCTCGACGGCCGGCATGCGCGCCTCCCAGGCGGGCCGCGCGGGGCACCAGTCGTTGGCGACCACGGTGGCGTCGGTGCGCACCGCCGCCGAAGTCTCGGTGCGCTCGATCACGCAGCGCTCGCCCGGCTGGCAGCCGACCAGCGTGTAGATCACCGGCCGCGCCACCGGGGTTTCGGCAAGCAGGGTGCGGGCCGCGCCGAAGTCGGCGCAGGTCTCGCAGGCGAGCCGCAGCAGATGATCGGCCGGAATGTGCCGCACCCCATAGGCCGCCACCGCGTTGGCGGCGAAATCCCACGGCCGCAACCACGGACGGCGGGTGCGCCGACGCATCGGCGCCTGGTTGATGCAGGCCGCGAACCGCCCCGGCGCCATCGCGGTCAGCACCCCGGCGAAACCCGGCCAGGTGGCGCTGAAGAAGTCGCCGGCCGGGCCGGCGAACCGCACCAGCGTGACACGGCGTCCGAGTCCTGGGAACGGCCAGTCCAGCGTGCGGGCGAGCCACGGCGCCCCGCCCTCCTCGCGGGCGAGCGTGGTGCAGGCCCACTGGTAGGAGCCGTTGAGCATCCACACGCCCGAGAAGCCGAGCACCCGCGCCATCGCGGCGATCTCGTCCACATAGGGCGAGCCCGACCGCGTCAGCCACCGCCGGTTCAGCCCGTCGCCAAGCGGCACCAGCAGGCCGGCGCCCGGCGGGAAGGCACCGAGACAATCGTCGCGCAGCGCCCGCGCCCGGGTCCGATCGACGGCGGCGTGACGCAGCGGGCCTCCCTCGCGCAGGTCCAGCACCGGAACCATCGGCCCATCGGGCGGTGTCAGCGCATCCATGGCTCTCTCCGCCGGTCGGCCGCGCATCACCACGTCGGCGTCGCGGCCGGGTCGGCTCGCCTCAGCCGGCCTGACCCTTGCCGAGCTCGTGGTCCATGCGGGTGACCCGCTGAAGCGCCGGGCGGGCATCGAGCCGCCCGACATAGTCCAGAAACTCGGGGCGCTGCGGGATCAGCTTGAACAGCATGGCCCAGCGCAACTGCGCCCCGACCACGATGTCGGCCGCCGTGAAGGTGTCGCCGAGCAGATACGGCCCGGGCGTCACCGCCGCCGCCACCACATCCATGACGGTGTCGAAGTCGCCGTAGCCGAGCGCCCCGCGCGGCGGCGCCGCGGCCCGCGGAAAGGCCCGGTCCATCACGGCCGGCTCGATGCAGCCGGACGAGAAGAACAGCCACTTCAGGTAGGGCCCGCGCCGCGGATCGCCGATCGGCACACCGAGCCCGGCCTGCGGAAAGGCATCGGCCAGATAGCAGCAGATCGCCGCCACCTCAGTGATCACCACGCCGTCGTGGACCAGGGCCGGCACCTTGCCCATGGGATTGACGGCGAGATACGCGGGCGCGCGGTTCTCCTCGCGCCCCATGGAGAGCACATGCAGATCGTAGGGCTCGCCGATCTCCTCCAGCATCCAACGCACGATCGACGAGCGGGACGGAGCGATGTGGTACAGCGTCAGTGCCATGGGGCCTCTTTCGGGTGGCGGCGGAGAGTGCCTTGCGAAGGTGGCGCCTTCGCGTCCGCCCCGCAAGCCGCCCGGCCGGGTAGCCGGTTGCCCCCTCGCCTCACCCGCCTATGGCAGCAATCGAAACGCCATGATGGCGACCAGCGTCGGCGGTGCCGCCGCGGCAGCGAGCCGCAGCGGATCGATACCGCCTTCGGCGAAGCTGCCCTTGAGAATCGAGTAGCCGGCCGGATTGGGCGCGTTGGCGATCACGGTGAGGCCCCCGCCCGTGACGGCGCCGGCCACCAGGGCGTATTTGGCCTCCGGCTCCATGCCGTCGACCAGCGAGCCGAGATAGGTGAGCGCCGCATTGTCGGTGAACGCGGTCAGCACGGTGGCGCCGTAATAGAGGGTGACGTCGTCGAGCGCCGCCAGCAGCGGCTCCAGCCACCACCGCTGCATGCCGCCGAGCACCACCAAGCCGGCCAGGAAGAAGCCGACCAGCAGCCCCTCGCGCAGGATCAGCCGGCTCTGATGCTGCCGGTAGGCCTCGGTGAAGCCGAGGAAGAACAGGAAGATGGCGATGAACACCAAGGGGTGGTGCGCGGTCGCGACGACGCCGATCAGAAAGGCGAGATGCACGCCGACGATGGTCCGCGGAACCTCCAGGCGCTCCAGCGTTTCACTCTCCTCCGGCACGGCGTCGAGCTCGGCACGAAACAGCACCAGCGCCCCGACGGCGTTGCACACCACCGCGATCGCCGCCTTCCAGCCGAAGGTCTGGAGCATGAAGGCGAGGTCCCAGCCCCAGCGCTCCGCCACCATCAGCACCGGCGGCGCCGCGAACGGGGTGAGCGTGCCGCCGATCGAAACGTTGACGAACAGCACGCCGAGCGTGCCGTAGCGGAACGCCTCGCTGGTGTGCGGCCCGAAATAGCGGCGCCGCAGCAGCATCGCCGAAAGCGTCATGGCGGCCGGCTCCGTGATGAACGACCCGAGCAGCGGGCCGCACACCATCACGGCGCAGTAGTAGGCCGCCGCGTCCCGTAACGGCAGCTTGCGGGCAACCCACAGGAGCAGCGCACCCGAGACGTCGAGGATCGGCCGGCTCGCAGCGATCACCATGATGACGAAGATGAAGGCCGGCTCCGTGAAGCTGCGGCTCTCCAGATAAGCGAGCGCCTCGCCGGGCGTCGCCCAGGCGGCGAAGAACACCAGCATCACCATCGCCCAGAAGCCGAACACCACCTCGACCTCGCCGAGCAGGTGCCACAGGCCACGATGCGCCGGGTGGGCGTGGGCGAGACGCTCGAACCGGCTGCTCGCGAAGGTGTGCACCAGCGCTGCCGCGAACAGCACGGTGGCGACCAGCTCGACGCCGCTGGGAGACACGTCGCCCATGGCGGCGTTCAACCCTTGGTCGGGGCGCGCCCCGCCTGCGGCTCCGGCTCCGGAGCCACCGCGGGAGCCGAGGTCGGCGACCGGGCCGACGCGAGCAGGGCCAGCACCGCCTCGCGGGTGAGCGGCCGCTTCACCAGCGCGGTCGCCCCCGACACCCGGGCCAGGATACGATCGTCGAGATGGCCGCTCTCGACCACCGCGACACCGAGATCCGGCCGCCGCGCCCTCAGGGCTCGAACGGTGTCGAGGCCGGGCCACGGCGGCAGCACCCGGTCGGTAATCAGCAGCCGGCACCCCGGTTGGCGCACCGCCCGGTCGGCCGCGTGGCCGTCCTGCGCCACCACGACGCGCCATCCCGCATCCTTGAGCCAGAACGCCACCGCGCCCCGCACGGTCTCGTCGGCGCACAGCACCACAACCTCGCCGCCGTCCCGATCCGCCGATCCGTTCCGCATCGCCTGTCCCCGCCGGGTTGACGTCGTCGGGATCTGATCAGCGATGCGGCCGACGCCGCAATTCGTGACCGCCGCCTAGGGTGCTATGCTTGCGCAGCCACACCTAGGTATCGACCCTTAGCGACGGGCGGCCCAACCCGCGATAGGACGGCGACGAGCCTCCCGCCACCCGGACCCACCGGACCGCCGACCGGCCACCATGTCGCTTTCGCGCATCTACTCACTTCCGGGGGCCGTGCTGGCGGCGGCCTATCTGGCCGGCTACGTTCTGCTCGACTGGGTGAGCTTCATCGATCCCTTCGCCCCGTTCGGCATCACGCCGTGGAATCCGCCCACCGGCCTGTCTTTCGTACTCGTGCTGCTTTTCGGTCAGCGATACATCCCGCTCCTGTTCGTGGCACCGCTGCTCGGCGATCTCACGGTGCGCCACCTGCCGCTGCCGTGGGCGGCCGAGATCATGACCCTGACGGTGATCGGCTGCGGCTACGGCATCGGGCTCGTGTCCCTGCTCCAGCCGCGCCTGCGCTTCAATCCGACGCTCGCCTCGATGCGTGACCTACTGCTGCTCTTGGCCGTGGCCGGGGTGAGCGCCGCAGCCGTGTCGCTCCTCTACGTCGCCGTGACCGTGCAGGCCGGATTGATGCCGCTGGCAGACCTGCCGGCCGCGGCGGTTCGCTACTGGATCGGCGACATGATCGGCATCGCCATCGTGGCGCCGGTCGGCCTGATCCTGTTGACCCGTGGCCGTGCCTTGCGGCTGTCGCTGGAGTCCGCCCTCCAGGTCGCCGCGACGCTGGCGACGCTGGCCGTGGTGTTCCTGTTCGCCGTCCGCCCGCACGCCCAGCTCTTCTACCTCCTGTTCCTGCCCGTGATCTGGATGGCGGTTCGCGGTGGCCTGGAGGCGGTGGCCTCCGGCGTGCTGCTCACTCAGCTCGGCCTCATCGCCGGCCTGCATCTGCTGCCCGGCGAGGAGATCGACGTCACCGGCGTGCAGGCTCTCATGCTGGTGCTGGCGATGACCGGGCTGATCGCCGGCGCCCTGGTGACCCAGCATCGTCGCACCGAGCTTCAGTTGCGGCTGCACCAGGAGTCGCTCGCCCGCCTCGCCCGCCTCGGCAGCATGGGCGAGCTCGCCACCGCGATCGCCCACGAGATCAACCAGCCGCTCAGCGCGGCCGGCACCTACACACGGCTGGTCACCGAGACGCTCGGCGACGACCCGCGGCACCGGCCGGTGCGCGAGATCGCCGAGAAGGCCGCCGCGCAGGTGCAGCGCGCCGCCGACGTGGTGCGCCGGCTGCGGGCGCTGATCCGCCTCGACCAGTCCGGCCGCGCGCCCGTCGCGGTCGCCCTGATGGTGCGCGAGACGATCGACCTGATGCATCCGGAGCTGGACCGCCACGGCGTCGCCTCCGCGGTGCGGCTCGACCCCGACTTGCCGCTGGTTCTGGTCGATCTCCTTCAGATCGAGCAGGTGCTGATCAACCTGGTCCGCAACGCCGTGGAGGCCATGGATGCGGCCGGCACCACGCACGGCCGTCTGGTGATCGCGGCGTGCCGCCGCGACGACATGGTGGAGATCACGGTCGCCGACAGCGGCCCCGGGTTTCCGCCGGACCTGCCCGCCCCCGAGGTCGCGACCTTCGCGTCGACCAAGCCGGACGGCCTCGGCTTCGGCCTGTCGCTGTGCCGCTCGATCGTCGAGCAGCACGGCGGCCGGCTGGTGATCGAGCGTCCCGATCGGGGCGCGGTGGTCCGCTTCACGGTTCCGATCGCCAAGGGGGCCGAATGACCGAGATCCTGCACGTCGCTCTGGTCGAGGACGATCCCGCGGTGCTGGATTCCCTCGCTCTCTACTTGCAACGCCGTGGGCTTTTCGTATCGCGTTTCGAAACGGCCGACGCTCTCGTGGCCGAGATCGATCGGGTGCCGCAGTTCGACTGCGTGGTGGCCGATGTCCGGATGCCGGGGATGTCGGGGCTCGATCTCGCCCGGCGGTTCGCCGAGACCGCCGCTGCACCGCCCGTGATCCTGATCACCGGCCACGGCGACGTCGACATGGCGGTGGCCGCCATCAAGCTCGGCGCCTTCGACTTCATCGAGAAGCCGTTCGACGAGAACCGGCTGTTCGAGTCGATCGGGGCGGCCGTCGCGGCCGCCAGCTCGCGCCGCCATGCCGCCGCCGAGGTCGCCGATCTCGCGGCGCGCTTCGCCGGGCTCAGCGATCGCCAGCGCGAGGTGCTGACCCTCGCCACCACCGGGCTGTCCAACAAGGAGATCGCGGCACGGCTCGGCATCAGCCCGCGCACCGTCGAGATCCACCGCGCCTGGGTGATGGAGCGCATGGGCGCCCGCAACCTCGCCGAGCTGGTCCGCATGGAGATGCGGCTTCACCAGGGTGGCTGATCCTGTTCCGGGTGATCGGCTCGCCGTCGTTCCGGGGCGCGGGAATCCGCGAACCCGGGACCCAGCCAAACACCTCATCGCGCGGCAAGCTTTGGACTCTCGGCTGGATTACGGACAGCCGCTTCGCGGCTTCCGGAATGACGCCCAAATGGATCAGCCGGATCTCGTATGAGACCTCGTCCTGTGGGCCTCACGGCGGAAACCGCACCACGACGCGCTGGCCGAGCGGCACCGCCGGCGCCGGGCCCTCGAACCCGATCACCACTTCGAGCACCCGCACGTCGACGCGGTCCCGCGGCTCGTAGGCGGTGGCGCGGCGCGGCCCGAACGCCTGCCCGATGCGGATCAGCCGGCCGGGCACCGGCGCTCCCGCTGCGTTCTCGATGGTGATCTCGGCCCGCTGGCCGGCCGCCAGGCGGGGCAGGAACAGCTCCTCGATCTCGGCCCGGACGATGCGCGGCGTGCCCGGGGCGAACAGGAACAGCGGTGTCACGTTGAGGGTGGAGACCCCGTCTCCGGGGCGCACCATGCGGCGAACCACGACGCCGTCCGCCGGTGCCCTGATGGTCCGGAGCGCCAGCTCGTAGGCCGCCGAGCGCACCTGCGCCTCGGCGGTGGTCACTTCGGCCCGCCGGGCCTGAAGCTCGGCAGATTGAAGATCGACATCCGAGGCCGCCAGGTCGAATGTCTTCTGCGACACGATCCGGCCGCCGACCAGAGGCGCGATGCGGTCGCGCTCGCGGCGGGCGGCGGCCAGGCGAGCCTCCTGCACCGCGACGGCGGCGCGCCGCTCCTCGAGCTGGGCGCGGGCGATGTCGAGCTGATGGGTGGCCGGCCGGTCGTCCAGCACGGCGAGAGGCGCGTCGGCCTTCAGCACCTGGCCCTCCTCCACCAGGACGTCGCGGATCACCCCGTCGCGCGGCGCCGCGATCTGAACGAGCCCGCCCTCGATGTCGACGATCCCGCGGCCGACCGGCACCAGCGTCGGCGCCCCGTCGCCGCGGCGGGCCGGCGTCGCGGCAGGCTCGGATGCGAGCGCCGAGGGCGGCGGATCGGTGGCGGCGGCGAGCAGCAGGAGCAGGACGGCAGTCCGAGCAAGGCGGGCGATCATGGGGATATCTCCGGGCGCGGTGGCGCCATGGCCAGCGGGGGCGCAGGAATCACCGATGGATTCCGCTCGTCGGCCGTGAGCACGCCGTCCTCGATCCGCACCACGCGATCGGCATGGTCGATCAGCCGCGGATCGTGGCTGACGCACAGCACGGTCGCGCCGTCGCGGCGCGCGATGGTGTGCAGCAGGCGGGCCACCTTGGCACCATTCTCCTTGTCGAGCGCGCTGGTCGGCTCGTCGGCGAACAAGAGCTGCGGGCCCTTGGCGATGGCACGGGCGACGGCCACGCGCTGCTTCTCGCCGCCCGAGAGGGCGAGCGGATGCAGGTGCGCCTTGTCGGCGAGACCGACGGCGACGAGAGCCTCCATGGCCCGTGCGTACGCCGCGGCGCCGACCAGGCCGGTGTATTGGAGCGGCAGCGCCACCTGGTCGACGGCGGTCAGCGCCGGAAACAGGTTGAAGCCCTGGAACACGAAGCCGCAGTGTTCGAGGCGGAAGCGGTCGATGGCCTCGGCGGGGAGGCTCCACAGATCGGCATCGAGCGCCCGCACGCTGCCGCCGTCCGGCCGCAGCAGTCCGCTCGCCACGGCCAACAATGTGCTCTTTCCGGAGCCCGAAGGCCCGACGATCAGGGTCATCTCGCCAGGCGCGATCGCGAGCGAGACGCCCCCCAGCACGCGGGCGGTGACTCGGCCGGTGGTGAAGCTGCGCGTCACGCCGTCGACGATCAGCGAGGCCGCCGTCATCGGAGAAGCTCCGCCGGCTCAGTGCGCAGCAGCGGCGCGAGCGCCACGAGGCCCGATATCACGCTGACCAGCATCGAGAAGATCGCGGTGGCCAGCACCGCCCACCAGGTCAGCGCCACCGCGACCTCGGCCGCCATGGCGGCGCCGATCACCAGGGCGGTGGCGATGGCCGTGACCACGAAGCCCACCGCGCCGATCCAGGCCGCCTGCTCCAGCACCACGGCGCGCAAGGCCCGCAGCGGAACACCGAGGGCCCGCAGCGTCGCGTACTCGCGCAGCGAGGCGAGCACCGCGGCCCGCAGCGTCTGGCTGGTGATGGCGACGCCGACCAGAAGGCCCAGAACGGTCGAGAACAGGAAGCCGGCTCCGGTGCCGGATTCGAGCAGCCAATAGGTCTGCGACATGGTCGCGAGCGCATCCGGCGTCATGGCGCGGAACAAGTCGGTGCCGACCGCCTGGAGATCGGCCGCCACGACGGCGGGATCGACGCCCGGCGCGAGCGCGGCCAGCACGTAGTGCGGCGCGTCGCGGCTCGCGGCAGCGCCGCGGATTTCCCGGTAGGTCGCGTCGGAGACGAACACGTTGGCGCCGCCGATCGCCCGGAATCCGCCGACCGTCCCGGCCACGCGAACCCGGCGGCCATCGATCTCGACCCCTTCGCTGCGGCTTGCCACCCCGAGCTTGGCGACGTCGGCGCGGTCGACCAGCACGGCGCCGGGCTGCTGGAGCGCCTCGCGCAGAGCGGACGGCAGCGAGCGCGGGAAGCCGAGGCTGCCCGGCCCGACATCGAGCGCGATCAGGGTGACGGCCACGCGGCTGCCGTCCGGCCCGCGCCAATCCGCAAAGCCGAGATTGAGCCGCTCGGTCCGGATCACGGCCGGATGCGCCCGCACGCGGTTCTCGACGCGGGGCGCCAGTTCCCGGGCGAGATCGAACGAGGAGACCGTCGGCTCGACCATCCACAGGTCGGCCCCCGCGCTCTCCACCACCGTGGTGACGGTGCGGAACATGCCGAGCAGCAGCGCCACCTGCACCAGCACCAGGAGGCCCGAGAAGGCCACCGCCAGCACGGCGGCGAGGTAGCGCCGCCATTCGTAGACGAGGGTCCGGCGGGCCAGCGACACCCGCCCGGCCCCCGCCGGGGGACTCGCACCCACCCCGGAGTCGCTCGACCCGACCGCGATGGTCGCGACCGCCCGGGATGGCGAGACGGAGTTGCCGAGACGGCTCATGAATTGGCTCGCATATTTATTTTATCGAACGATCGTTCTTATATTATGGTCGGCGCCGGCCGTAAACTGCCGATGTGTGGAGCGGTTTGCCGCAGCGACGCGCGGGCATCATTCGAGGAGGAGCATCGGGAATGGCCGACGAGCAGGACCCGGACAACGGACCCGGGCAGCGGGCCGCCGGCGCACCGGCCAAGCGACGCCCGGGCCGGCCCGTGGACCCGGCCGCGCGAGAGCGACGGACCGCCGCCATTCTGGCGGCCGCCGCGCGCTGCTTCGCCCGCGATGGCTTCTGGAAAGCGTCGATGGGGGATATCTGCCGCGAGGCCGGAACGAGCCCGGGCAATCTCTACCAGTACTTCGAGAGCAAGGACGACATCGTGCTCGCGATGGCGGAGACCGAGCGGCAATCGGTGCTGGCGCTGCTACGCACCTGGCGCGACGCCGCAGACCTGCCCGCAACTCTGGAAGCCCATGTGGCCGAGGCGTTCCGGACCGCCGATTCCGGCCAGCGGGAACAGGCCCGCCTCGGCGTCGAGGTGCTGGCCGAAGCGGGGCGCAATCCGCGGATCGCGGCAGCGTTTCGCCGGCTCGACGTCGATCTGACGGCGGCCCTGGCGGAGGCGATCCGCCATGCTCAGGCCGTCGGAACCGTCGATGCGGCCGTTCCGCCGGAGTCCACCGCCATTGCGTTGCTGGGGTTGTACGATGGTCTCGTCGGACGTCTCGTCGTCGAGGCTTCGGGACCCGACGAGGCGGAGCCGGGTCAGGCGCTGATCGCGGCGGCGCGCTACGCTCTCAGCGCTCTGCTTCCCCGGCCGAGCGGGACCGCAGACATCTGAGCGATCCATCCCGAGCAATCCATCCCTCGGCGCCGGATCAATGCCGCGCGTCGCAAGCGAATGCGCGGACCACGCAGTCCTTGCCGCCGTGCGCGTAGCACTGCTTCAGCGCGGCGTTCTGGGCGCGGGCGAGCCGCGGCGCCACCGCGTAGCCGTGCGCACCGCACAGGTCCTTGGCGTCAACCGCGAAGGCCGCGCAGCCGCGCCGCACGGTGGCGACCAGCCGGCAGTCGTGGGCGCCGCAGCGGCGCAGCGCCGCCGCCTCCGCCTGGACGAAATTCGGCCGGTCGTAGGCGTAGCCATAGGCCCCGCAGGCCCCGATGGCGATGGCGCCGGCGGCTTGCACGGCTGCCGTTCCGATCCCGAGCAGCACGGCGGCGGCCGCGACGACGCGCCCGAGATGCGACACCCGAGCCATGGCCCCTCCCCCCAGAGGATTCGCCCGGAGATTAGTGCGGAAGTGGTTTCCGGCCGGTGAATACCGGCACGTCGGTACCGGCGGCGACGGGGGACCGTTCAGCCGCCTTCTAGGGTCGCCTTCACGGCGGCGAGAGCCTCCGGCGTGTCGACGTCGGTCGCCGCCGCCGGATCGGCCGCCACCTCGGCGACCGCCTCCTGATAGGCGGCGATCAGGTTGCGGGCGCCGACGTCGCCGGTGAGCCGGCCCAGCTCCGGGAAGAAGCGGCGCGACCACACCACCGGGTTGCCGCGCTGGCCGGCGATCGTCGGGATGACGATCAGCGCCCCCTTCTCCGGATCGAAGGCGGCGATCAGGCGGTCGATGAGTCCGGAACCGACCTGCGGCATGTCGCCGAGACAGACGACGGCGCCCTCGGCGTCGTCGGGCACCGCGGCGATGCCGGTCCGCACCGAGGTGGACAGGCCCTCGGCATGGTCGGGGTTATGGACGAGCCTCACCGGCAGGCCGGCCAGCGCCGCGGCCACCGCCTCGTGCTGGTGGCCGGTGACGACGACAACGGGCCGCGCCCGCGACGCCAGCGCCGCCTCCACCGCGATGCGCACCAGCGGCCGCCCGCCGATCTCCGCCAGCAGCTTGTTGGGGCCGCCCATGCGGGTCGACCGGCCAGCCGCCAGCACCACGGCGGCGAGCCGCCGCGCCGGCGGCGTCATGGCGTTGGTCTCGGCAGGGACCGCCGGCGGCATCTCGCGTGGCTGCGGCCGGGTGACGATCTCCATCAAGAGGCCACCGACCCCCATGCCGGCGACGTCGCCGTCGGTCACCGGCAGGCCGCACATGAGCCGCGCCAAAACCCAGTCGAAGCCGTTCTCCTTGGGGCTGCGGGCGCAGCCGGGGGCGCCGAGGACCGGCCGCCCATCGACCTCGGCGATCATCAGGAGATTGCCGGGATCGACCGGCATGCCGAAGCGCTCGATGCGGCCGCCCGCCGCCTCCACGGCGGCCGGGATGACGTCGCGGCGATCGGCGATCGCCGAGGCACCGAACACGATGGCGAGCTCGGCGCCCTCGCGCAGCACGTCCTCGACGGCGCGCGTCACCGCGGCAGTTTCGTGCGGCACCCGCCGCTCCGCCACCACGGCGGCGCCGGCCGGCGCCAGCCGCGCGGCCGTCACCCGGAGGGTCTTGTCGATCACCTTGTCGGCGAGGCCGGGCAGCAGGGTCGACACCACGGCGACCTTGCGGACCCGGTAGGGCGCGACCCGCACCAGCGGCGCCGCCGCCTCTGCGGCCGCCACCGCGGCCGCGCAGGCCCGGCCCGGCACCGCGAACGGGATGATCTTGGCGGTCGCCACCATGGTGCCCTCGACCACGGGGGCGAAGGCCGGCAGCGTCGCCACCGTGATGTCGGGATCGACGGCGTTGACGCTGTCGATTCCGGCGCGGTCCACCACCAGGAGACCGGCCGCCTCGGCGAACAGGTTGGCACGGCCCGTGAAGGCCGCATCGACGCGGACGAGCGGCCCCGCCACTGCGGTCGCGACCGCGGCGGCGGCGGTGTCCTCGGTGACGTCGTCGGGATCGAGCCGCGCCACCACCACCTCGGCGATGCCGGCGGCGGCGAGCGCCGCCATCTCGGCCGCACCGATCACCGTCCCCTTCTTGAGCACCAGCCCGCCCTGGCGGACGCTGTGAACCAGGAGGGCGCCGGCCGCCGCGGCGACCGGGACCGGACCGAACCTCATGATGCGGCCTTCTCGGGTGCCGGCTCGACGGATGCACGCGCCTCGGCCGGCAGCCGCAGCCGCGCCGTGATCTCGGCCAGGATCGATACCGCGATCTCGGGCGGCGACACGGCCCCGATGGACAGGCCGATCGGCGCATGGATGCGGGCGATGGTGGCGGCGTCGAGACCGGCCGCCGTCAGCCGCTCGACCCGGCGGGCGTGCGTCTTCCTGGAGCCGAGCGCGCCGACATAGAAGCAGTCGCGGGCGAGCGCGTGCAGAAGCGCCGGGTCGTCGATCTTGGGATCGTGGGTGAGCGCCACGAAGGCGGTGTAGCGGTCGACGCCGAGCGGCGGCAGCGCCACATCCGGCCACTCGGCGATCAGCGGCACGTCGGGAAACCGCTCCGGGCTCGCGAAGGCGGTGCGCGGGTCGACGATGGTGACATCGTAGCCGAGAAGCTTCGCCATCGGGGCGAGCGCCTGGCTGATATGGACGGCGCCGATGACGACGAGGCGGGGCGGCGGCACATGCACGGTGAGGAACACGCGGCCCGCGGGCGTCTCCGCCATGCCGCTCTTGCCCGTGCGCAGATGCTGCGCCACCAGATCGGCGAGCGGATCGGCGGCAGCCTCGGCGGCGTGCACCAGCCGCTGCGCCCCGGAGGCGATGTCGGTCACCAGCACGGCGCCGCGCCGCGCCGCCCGCTCGGTGTTGAGGGCTTGCAGGAGATCGAGCTTCACGGGCACCCCCCTCCCCAACCCTCCCCCACAAGGGGGGAGGGAGCCGGTTGCAGCGAGCGGCCGTTCGAGCTTGCGTTCATCGGTCGGGGTGATGTCATCATCAAAGCAATATCGAGCATGTCAGCGCTTCGGTTCTTGCGTTCCCTCCCCCCGTGTGGGGGAGGGACAGGGAGGGGGGCGAGTTCTCGGCGGAGCCCGAGCCGCGCCGATGATCACTCGACCTTCTCGACGAACACCCGGATGGTGCCGCCGCACGACAGGCCGACCCGCCACGCGGTCTCGTCGGCGACGCCAAACTCCAGCATCCGCGGCGTACCGCTCGCGATCACGTCGAGCGCCTCCGACACCACGGCGCCCTCGACGCAGCCGCCCGACACCGAGCCGAGGAAGCGCCCCTCTTCGTCGATGACCAGGGCAGAGCCGACCGGCCGCGGCGCCGAGCCCCAGGTCTCCACCACGGTGGCGAGGGCGACGCCCTTGCCGGCCGCCCGCCAGTCCTCCGCCGCCTTCAGGATATCGTCGTCGCGCGCCAGCATCTCGTCGCTCCTTCGATCATCACCGGCCGTTCCAGCCGTCGGGCTCAGGCCGCCCGGTCTCGTCCGGGATGCCCCTGCCGCCGCCGATGGCCTCCCGCCGACTCCGACAAGGCTCGCACCAGCGCCGCCATGCTGTCGAGATTATGGATTGGACGGAAGTCGTCGACATGCGGCAGCATGGCCCGTATGCCGCGCGCCTTGGGCTCGAAGCCGTCGAACCGCAACAGCGGGTTGAGCCAGATCAGCCGGCGGCACGAGCGGTGCAGCCGGTCCATCTCGGCGGCGAGCCGCGGGTCCTCGTCGCGCTCCAGCCCGTCGGTGATCAGCAGCACCACGGCGCCCTGCCCCAGCACCCGCTTGGCCCACCGCTTGTTGAAGGCGGCCAGCGAGGCGGCGATGCGGGTGCCGCCGGCCCAGTCGGGCACCGCGTCCGAGCAGGCGGCGAGCGCCGCATCGGGATCGCGGGTGCGCAGCGCCCGGGTGACGTTGGTCAGGCGGGTGCCGAACAGGAACGACTGCACCCGCGTGCGCGCATCGGTGACGGCATGGAGAAAGTGCAGGAACAGCCGGGTGTACTCGCCCATCGAGCCGGACACGTCGACGAGCGCGACCAGCGGCGGGGTCCGGGTGCCCGGCCCGAGGGTCTTGAGGTCGATCAGCGCGCCACCGCCGCTCATGCTGGCCCGCAGGGTGCGGCGCAGGTCGATGCGGCGGCCATGCCGGTCGGGCACCAGCCGGCGCGTCCGCACCGTGTCGAGCGGCAGCACCAGGCGGCGGATCGCGGCGCGCGCCGCCGCGATCTCGTCGGCGCTCATCTGGGCGAAGTCCTTGCGGCGCAGCAGCTCGGCATCGCTGGCCGTGAGGTGGGCGGTGATCTCGGTCTCGCGCTCGCGCCGCCGCAGCGTCTCCCGGGCAGCCTCGAACAGCGCGTCATGGACGCGCGCCGCGGCCGGCTTCGGCGCCGCCGGGGCGCCCGGCGCCTGCGGCATCATCAGGGCCATGAGCTGCTCGAGGTAGCCGCGCCGGCGGAAGAAGATGCGGAACGCCTGATCGAACACCGCCGTGTGCTCGTGCCGCTTCACCAGCACGGCATGCAGCGTCCAGTAGACATCCTCGCGGGTGCCGACCCCGACGCTACGCAGCGCCGCGACGGCGTCGATCACGGCCCCCGGCCCCACCGGCAGCCCGGCGCGGCGCAGCACGCGGGCGAACTGCACGATGTTGTCGGCGAGGCGGCCGCTGCTGTCGGTCGCGCAGGAGTGCGCGGGGCGGTGCGAGGCATCGCCAGTCATCGGAGGTGGTGTGCGAAGCTGCACCCCCCACCCCATCCCTCCCCCACAAGGGGGGAGGGAGCCGGGCGCGGCGCGCCGCCAACCGCGCGATGCTCGGCTCTCGAGGTATCCACGGCGGCACATGCCGGGACGTCGCGGTTCTCGCGTTCCCTCCCCCCTTGTGGGGGAGGGACAGGGAGGGGGGTAGGGCGACGAGACGTGATCATGTCACCCCGCCGCCGCCATGTCGGCCCGCAATTGCTCCACCAGCGCGGTGGCGGGCGAGCCTTGCAGGCGGGCAATGTCGTCCTGGTACTTCAGCAGCACGCCGAGCGTGTCCGACACCATCGCGGGATCGAGCGCCACGGCGTCGAGCTCGGTCAGCGCCGTCGCCCAGTCGAGCGTCTCGGCGACACCCGGCGCCTTGAACAGATCCTCGCGCCGCAGCGCCTGCACGAAACGGACGATTTCCTCCGACAGCCGCGCCGCGATGCCGGGCACCTTGGCCCGCACGATGGCGATCTCGCGCGCCGCGTCCGGATAGTCGACCCAGTGGTAGAGGCAGCGCCGCTTGAGCGCGTCGTGGATCTCGCGGGTGCGGTTGGAGGTGATCACCACCACGGGCGGCTCTGCCGCCTTCACGGTGCCCATCTCCGGGATGGTGACCTGGAAGTCGGCCAGAACCTCCAGCAGAAACGCCTCGAACGCCTCGTCGGCGCGGTCGAGCTCGTCGATCAACAGCACCGGCGCGCCGCCGGCGTCCGGCCGCAGCGCCTGGAGGAGCGGCCGCTCGATCAGGAACGATCGCGAGAAGATGTCGTGGGTCAGCCGCTCGCGGTCGACCGGACCCTCGGCCTCGGCGAGCCGGATCGCGATCATCTGGGCCGCGTAGTTCCACTCGTAGACGGCGCTGGCGACGTCGAGCCCCTCGTAGCATTGCAGCCGGATCAGCCGGCGCCCGAGCGTCGCCGAAAGAACCTTGGCGATCTCGGTCTTGCCGACCCCCGCCTCGCCCTCCAGGAAGATCGGCCGGCCCATGCGAAGCGCCAGGAACAGCACGGTGGCCAGCGAGCGGTCGGCCAGATAGTCGGCCTTCGCCAGGAGATCGAGGGTGGCGTCGATCGAGGCGGGCAGCGGGGTCAACGGAACCGTCCCTTTCCGTGGTTCGCGCCGCTCGTCCTCGCGAACGCCGGGACCAGGATTCCAACGACCGGCCTCACGAACTCCTGGATTCCCGCTTGCGCGGGAATGAGCAGTGGAGGGGACGAGCCTAAAGTGACGATCACGCGCTCACCCGTTCGCCGCCGCGACGGCGCGGCGCGCCATCACGCCGACCAGATGGGCGCGATACTCGGCGCTCGCATGGATGTCGCTCGCCAGGCCCTCGGTCGGGATCGTCAGGCCGCGCAGCGCGTCCGGCGAGAAGTCGGCGGCAAGCGCCGCCTCGAACGACGGCACCCGGAAGGCACCCGACGCCCCTGCCCCGGTGACGGCGACGCGCACCCCGTCGGCGTGCTTCGCCACGAACACCCCGACGATGGCATAGCGCGACGCCGGGTTGCGGAACTTCTCATACGCAGCCTTCTCGGGGATGCGGAAGCGCACCGCCGTGATGATCTCGTCGGGCTCCAGCACGGTCTCGAACAACCCGGTGAAGAAGTCCGCGGCGGCGATCTCGCGCCGGGTGGTCACGACGGTGGCGCCGAGCGCCAGCGCGGCAGCCGGATAGTCCGCCGTCGGATCGTTGTTGGCGAGCGAGCCGCCGAGCGTGCCGCGGTGGCGCACCGCCGGATCGCCGATCAGCCCGGCGAGCGCCGCGAGCGCCGGAATGCTCTCCCGCACGATCGGCGACGTGTGGACCGCGACGTGGCGCGCCAGGGCGCCGATCACCAGCGCGTCGCCGTCGCGGGCGATGCCGTCGAGTCCCTCGATCTTGCCGAGATCGACGAGGTCGGACGGCGAGGCCAGACGGAACTTCATCATCGGCAGCAGGCTCTGGCCGCCGGCGACGATCTTGGCGTCGTCGTGCTCGGCGAGCAGTGCCGATGCCTCGTCGAGATCGCCTGCACGATGATAGGTGAAGTCGTACATCCCGTCCTCTCCAGTCCGACGACTGCCCTGCCGCTTCCTCGTCTCTCCCCGCGTGCCGGGTGAGATGAGTTCGGTTCTTCACCTCTCCCCGCGGGCGGGGAGAGGGAGTTCGCCTTCTTCACCTCTCCCCGCCCGCGGGGAGAGGGAGTTCACCTTCTTCACCGCTCCCCGCCCGCGGGGAGTGGTCGACGACTGCGCGACCGCGCTGGCGGCGGGTGTGGGGGCGGCGGCGCCGGACCCGCCGC
>NZ_CAXWGY010000018.1:0-481030 GCF_964266735.1 Rhodoplanes sp. P11 | reverse complement strand
CCTCATCGCCGTCGCCAGGAAGATCCTCGTCGTCGCCAACGGCCTCGTCAAAGCCGACGTCGTATACGCACCCGCTTGACATCCAAGACAGTCGCCGGATAGCCGCTTCGCGGCTTCCGGAATGACCGCCGAGTTGATTCGCCGGGATCTCGTATGAGCCTGCAGCAGCAGGCCGCACACGTCAGCCACCGCGGGGATGTGCCGCCCTACTGGCTCGCCCAGATGATGCGGGCGACCCACAGCACCTCCTCGGCGGCCAGGACCCGGTCCTCGTGCTCGGGATTGAGCGAGCGCAGCTCCAGCGTCTTGGTGGTCTTGCGGCGCAGCTCCTTGGCCATCACCTCGCCGTCGCGGGTCTTCACCACGACGCGGTCGCCGCGGCGGATCGGGGCGGCGGGCGACACGATGATGACGGCACCGTCCCGATAGGCGGGCTGCATCGAGTCGCCGGAGATCTCCAGCGCATAGGCGTGCTCGTCCTCTACGGCCGGGAAGGCGATCTCGTCCCAGCCCTTGCCGACCGGAAAGCCGCCGTCGTCGAAATAGCCGCCCGAGCCCGCCTCGGCGAAGCCGATCAGCGGCACCGCCTGCTCGGCCGGCGTGCCGTCGGTGATCAGCTTGACGAACTCCTCGATGCTGGTCCCGGTGGCGGCGAGCGACTTGGCGACCGACTCGGTCGACGGCCAGCGCGCCCGGCCGTCCGCCGTGATCCGCTTCGACCTGTTGAAGGTGGTGGGATCGAGACCGGCCCGCTTGGCGAGCCCCGAGGCGGACAGGCCGGCGCGCGCCGCCAGGCGGTCGAGGGCGTTCCAGATCTGGGCGTGGGTCAGCATCTGACCTCCCGCGGAAGTCCGGGCCGGCGGCGGTGTCGGGACCGGAATCGAATCAGTATAGGAATTTTAGCCTGGGTCTGCCAAGCCGGGTCGGCAGAAATTCCGCCATCGCGGGCCGGCTCGCGAGCCCGCCGCACCGTCGGAACATCACACGAGGGCCTTCGAAACACGAACGCCCGGCCTTTCGGCCGGGCGCTCGGTCGTTCATCCTCGAAGCCGCATCGGCCGCCGCTGTGCGGCCGTGGCGGTCCGGCCTGCGTCAGGCGCGGGCGCGCACCGCCGACTCGCGGCCGCGCACCGGGCTCGCCACCCGCGTCACGCCGCCCCGGGCCTGGGGAGCGGCCGCCCGCACCCCCTCGCTGCGGGGTGCCTCGCTGCGGGCCGAGGCGACCGTCCGTGCCGTCACCCGCTCGGGCTGGCGGGCCTGAACCGGGCTGACCACGCCGCCGCTGCGGCCGGTCACCGGGCTGGTGCGGCCGCTGCGGGCGACCACCGGGCTCGACACCCCGGAGCGCGGCGTCACCGTGGCGACCACGCCGCGGACGGGCTGCGGCTCCGGCATCTTGGGGGCCACCCGGATCGGCTGGGCGAAACGCTCCGGCGCGAGGCGGCCGCGGACCGGGCTGACGACGCTGCTGACCACCGGGGTGACCGGGGCGACGATCGTGCGAACCGGCTCGGTGGCGCGCGCCTTGGGGGCGTCGTCGTTGGCGGCCGGCGGGACCTCGACGTCGTGGCGCGTGAGCGACTCGACGTAATCGCCGGCGATGCGGTAGCCGACGAAGCCGATCGCCGCGAACACCAGCACGCTCGCGATCAGCAGCCGCTGCGATCCCTCGACGAGGGACGGATCGGCCGGAGCCGCCATGGCGGCGGTGCTGCCGGCCGCGATGGTCACGAGCACGGCGGCGCCGAGCGCGCGCGCCCAGAACGTTCGACCGAAACCGCGGGTTGCCGACTCGAAGGGCATGGGTCTGTCTCCAGATAAAAAAGGAACCTACCGTACGGGTCCGCCCGGAGCGGGAGACACTCCCTTGCCCGGACAGTGAATTTCCTGACGAATCACATCAGGAACCATGCTTAACACATTACCGGACCGGACTTAAATTCTTATGGTTAATGAAAAGTTATCATGCGCCCAGAAGCTGTGGACTCGCGGCGCCGCGGTCTTGGGGAGAACGCGCCGCAGCACCGGATTCGACGGATAATTCAAGGGGCCGGGCGGCGCCGCTCGCGTCGCCGCGAGGGCCTGTGCTGCGCTGCACGCAGGTCCCCGCGACGATCGGTCTCGCCGCCGCTCCGATCAACCCCGGATGAGTCGCGGCAGCAGCATCTGGTGGCGCGCGCACAGCGAGCCGGGGTTCTGGTAGGCGGCCCCCGCGAAGGCGGCCAGGTAGCCGCGCAGGCTGGTCAGCGCGACGATCTCGTCGACCAGGCCGTGGCGGGCGCACCAGGCTGGGCGCGAGCGCTCGTGATAGGAGCGCGCCATCTCGTTCATCTTGTCGGCGATCGGGCCGAGCGGCTTGCCGGCGTCCTTGTCCTTGACGGCGCGACGCGCATAGGTGGCGACCGCCGCGGTCTCGCCGTGCATGACGTAGATCTCGGTGGCCGCGGTGCCGACCGCGAAGGCGTTGTGGCGGTTCGCCGTCGGTCCGCCCATGATGTAGTGGGCCGCCGCCGAGCCCTTGCGCAGCACCGCCAGCATCATCGGCACGTCGGTCGACTGGATCGAGTAGATCAGCGACTGGCCGAGGCCCAAGAGCTCGGCCCGCTCGGCGATCTCGCCGACGTCGATGCCCGTCGTGTCCTGGAACCAGACGATCGGCACGCGGTCGCGCCCGCAATGGGTGACGAACTCGCTCATCTTGATCAGGCCCTGGCGGTACAGCTTGCCGCCGATGCCCGGATAGTCCGCGTATTCCGGATAGCCGCGTGGAAGAACACCCTGGCGGTTGCCGATGACGCCGACCAGGAAGCCGTCGATCTTGACGAGGCCGGTGAACACCTCCGGGCCGTAGTCGGGGCGGAACTCCATCGCCTCGCTGCCGTCGACCAGCCGCGCCAGCACGTCGTCGAACGAGTAGGTCTCGCCCTGGTCGAACGGCAGCAGATGATAGAGATCGGACGCCGGATAGAGCGGCTCGGCCGGCGCCGCGACGCGGAACATCATGGGATCGTAGGCGGGCAGCGCCCGCATGTAGTCCTTGATGCCGTCGAGGACGCCGATCTCCTCGTCGTAGACGCGGGTGAAGAAGCCGGTGTGCTCGAAATGCGTCGCCACCGAGCCCGGCGGCCGCTCGCGCATGTCGCGCGTCCTGGCGATCAGATCCTCCAGCACGGCGGCGTCGAAGCCGCCCTTGGGCGCCATGCCGGACACGATGCCGACGCCGCCGACCGCGATGTTGGCGTCCTTGTGGGCGATCAGGATGGTCGGGCTGATGGCCTGATAGCCGCCGCCGGCCGGATTGGTGCCGTAGATGCCGGCCAGCACCGGAATGCCGAGCTGCTGAAGCTCGGCGTGACGATAGAACGGCGTGCCGCCGCCGCGCCGGCCGCCGTAGAAACGCTCCTGCTCGGGCAGCTTCACGCCGCTGCAATTGACCAGCCAGACCAGCGGCAGGCGCAGCCGCTGCGCGATGTCGGTGACCCGCAGGATGTTCTCCGACTGGCCGGGAATCCAGGCGCCGGCCAGCACCTTGTTGTCGAAGCCGATGACCACCGCCCAGCGGCCGGCGATACGGGCGAGGCCGTCCACCACATTGGTGGTGCCCTCGGCGTTCTCCTCCGGATCGTACAGGCTGTGCAGCGGGTGCCAGGTGCCGGGATCGACCAGATAGCCGAGCCGCTGCCACACCGTCAGGGCGCCGCGCTTGTTGATCTCGGCATCGGGCAGGCCGACCTCGCGGCGCGCTGCGGCGAGCCGGGCGATCTCCGCCTCGACGCCTTCGAGGCCCTGCCGGCTCGCCAGCGTGCGGGTGATCCGGCTCTCCTTGAGGGCCTTCCCGAACGCCGGCATCCGCTCGAAATAGGGTCGCATGCTGCACTCCTGACCTGTCCGGCGACCGCCGCGCCGTGCGCCCCGGCCGCTCGTCGATGCAATCGCGTCTTCGATACGGGCGTCAAGCGATCCGCTCCGCCGTCACGCCGGCGGCAGCGGATGCCGGCGGCCATCGGGGCCGAGCACGCCGCCGTCGTCGTAGAAGCGGGCCGCGCCGGCGCGCTCCAGCACCGCGAGCATGCGCGGCAGCGACCGGCCGTGGTGACGCAGATGCGCGATCAGCCGCGCAGGCCCGATCCGGTCGATCAGCTCGAACGGTCCGGCGCCCCAGGCGTAGCCCCAGCGCATGGCGCGATCGACCGCGACCACGTCGTCGGCGATGTCGGGCACCAGATCGGCGGCATAGAGCAGCGTGGCGCCGAGCACGTCGCGCACCAGCGCACCATCGGTAGTCTCGGCGAAGAACAGCGTGGCGAGATCGGCCGCCTCGGCGCCGAGCGCCACGGGCGGCGCGGCGCTCCAGGTGGCGGCATCGGGATCGAACACCTCCTTGAGCTTGGCGCCGTCGGCGGTCTTGCGCACCCGCCAGTAGCCGCCGCCGCTCTTGCGCCCGAGCTGGCCGCGCTCGACCATCGCGCGCTCGGCCGGTGGCAGCGAGGCGACCGCGCGGCCGGCGTCGCCCACCGGCAGCGTCGCCGCGAGATTTGCTGCGATCGCATCGATCACGTCGAGGCCGATCAGATCGACGAGGCCGTAGAGAGCAGTCGCCGGCAGGCCGATCGGGGCGCCGAGCAGCGCGTCGGCGCGGGCGAGCGCGAGTCCCCTGGCGCGCGCCGCGGCGCCACCGTGCAGGCCCGTGAGGATGAAGAACAGGCCGATGCGGTTGGCGATGAAGTTGGGCGTGTCCTTGGCGGCGACGAGTCCCTTGCCGAGGACGCCGCCGAGGAAGCCTGTGATCGCGTCGCGCACCTCCGCCCGCGTGTCCGGGCCGGTGACGATCTCGACCAGCCGCATCACCCGCACCGGGTTGAAGAAGTGCGTGACCAGCATGTCGCGCGCGAGGCGCGCCGGCATGCCGTCGACGAGGGCGCGGAGCGGAATGCCCGAGGTGTTGGTCGATACGATGGAGCCGTCGCGGCGCACCGGCTCGATGGCGGCCAGCACGGCGCGCTTGGCGTCGAGCGTCTCGATCACCGCCTCGCAGATCCAGTCGCACGCCGCCAGCCGCGGCGCATCCGCCGCCAGCGTGCCGACCGTGAGCTTGTCGCGGAACAGAGCGGCCTCGGTGTCGTCCGCTGCCAGGCTGACGACGCGGGCGCGGGCCTTGTCGGCGAGCGCCGCGTCGGCTTCGAGAAGCAGCACGTCACGCCCGGCGGCCACGCAGGCGGCGGCGATGCCGCTGCCCATGGTGCCGCCGCCGATCACCGCCACGGATCGAATGTCGGATGTCATGATCGTCGTCCGGGTTCGCCGTCCGCGTCGGCGCGCGGCCGGGATTTACGTCGTTCGAGAAAGGCCCGCATGCGCTCGCTCTTGTCGCGCGTCGCGAACATGAGCTGGAAGGCGGCGCGCTCGGCGCGCAGGCCGGCGGCGAGCGGCACCGTCATGCTCTCCAGCACCAGTTCCTTGGTCTTGCGCACCGCGAGCGGCGCCGCCTGGGCGATCAGCCGAGCGAGGCGCAGCGCCTCGGGCATCACCGCGTCGTCGTCGACCAGGCGGCTGACGAGGCCGATGGCGTGCGCCTCCGCGGCGTCGATGATCTCGCCGGTCAGCATCAGCCGCATCGCCGCGAACTTGCCGACCGCCCGCGTCAGCCGCTGGGTGGCGCCGCCGCCCGGCGTGATGCCGATCTGCACCTCGGGCTGGCCGAACTTCGCCGAGCGCCCCGCCACGATGATGTCGGCCAGCATGGCCAGCTCGCAGCCGCCCCCGATGGCGAAGCCGTTGACGGCGGCGATCACCGGCACCGGGCAGTCGGCGACGGCGTCCCACAGCGGACCCATGTCGCGCGCCAGAATGTCGATCGGCGAGGCGTCGACATACTCGGCGAGATCGGCGCCGGCGCAGAAGGCACGGTCGTCGCCGGTGAGGACGATGGCGCGCAGGACCGGATCGGCGCCGAGCTGCCGGAACGCGGCGGCGAGCGCCCGCCGCAACGCCAGGTTGAGGGCGTTGCGCACCTCCGGCCGATCGATGCGGACGACCGCGATGCCGTCCTCGGGCCGCTCGATCCTCAGAAGCGGCGGCTCACCGTCCGTCGTCATGGCGTCGTCCTCCCGCAGACGCGGCCGGCCGCCGGCCGCGCCCGCGACCGTCAGCGTCCCTTGAACACGGGCCGGCGCTTCTCCAGAAGCGCCGTCACCGCCTCGGTGTGGTCCTCGGTGCGATGGGCGAGCGCCTGATAGGCGGCCGCCATCTCCAGCACGGTGTCGAGCCGGGCGATCTGCGATTCGCGCAGGAGACGCTTGTTCCAGCGCAGCGCGTGCGGCGGGTTGGCGGCGATGCGGCCGGCCAGCTCGAACGCCGCCGTCATCAGCTCGTCGTGCGGCACCACGCGCGACACCAGGCCGATCTCACGCGCCGTCGCGGCGTCGATGGTGTCGCCCGTGAACGCCATCTCGGCGGCGCGCGAATGGCCGATGGCGCGCGGCAGCAGCCACGAGCCGCCGTCGCCCGCCACGATGCCGACCTTGACGAAGCTCTCGGCGAACACCGCGCGCTCGGAGGCGATGCGGATGTCGCACATGCAGGCGAGATCGCAGCCGGCCCCGATGGCGGCGCCGTTGACGGCAGCGATCGCCGGCACGTCGAGCTTCCAGAACGCCATCGGGATGCGCTGGATGCCGGTTCGGTACTGCTCGGCGATCTGCTCCGGGGTGCCGCCGAACATGCCCTTGCGGCCGTGCATCTCGCGCACATTGCCGCCGGACGAGAACGCCTCGCCCTGTCCGGTGACGATCACCACCCGGATGTCCATGTCGTCGTTGGCGATCCGGATCGCCTCCTCGATCGCCCGGAAGAACTTGTCGCCCCCCAGCGCGTTGCGGGTCGCCGGGTCGGCGATCTCCAGCAGCATCACGTGGTCCCGGCGGGAGACGTGCAGCGTGGCACCCATGGTCGCGTCGTTCCTGTGCAGCCGGAACGCGCGTCCGGGCGAAGCCGGATCGCTTCGCCCCCGAGACCGCAACCGGCGCACGCAACCTAGAGCATTTTCCGGCGAAGTGGACGCCGGTTCGCCGTCAGTCGGCGCCTCCCTCGGTCCGGTGGCGGCGGCGCGCCGGTTGGCGGCCGGCCCGATGCCCGGCATCGCGGCCGTCCCGGTCAGGCGCCCACCATGGCGAGGCCGCCATTGGCCAGAAGGAACTGCCCGGTCATGTGGCGGGAGTCGTCGCCGGCCAGGAACAGGGTCGGGCCGACCATGTCGTCCGGGGTGGCGATGCGGGCGAGCGGCGTCTGGCGCAGCACCTCCTCGCGGCGGCCGGTCTTCCAGTCGTGGCGGTTCTTCAGCGCCTCGGTCTCCATGAAGGCGGCGCCCAGGGTGTTGACCCGCACCTTGGGGGCGAGCGCGCGTGCATACGACTTGGTCAGGCCGATGACGCCGTATTTCGCCGCGGCATACTGGGGGGCGCGCGGAGAACCGGCGATCACCACCTGCGAGCCGATGTTGACGATGACGCCACCCAGGCCGCCGTCCAGCATGCGGATGCCGATCTCGTGGATCATGAACATCGTGCCCTTGATGTCGACCGCCAGCGTGTGATCGATCACCTTCTCGTCGAACTCGCGCCACGACGTCTGCTCGATCGCCATGTCACCGACATTGTTGACCAGCACGTCGCAGCCGCCGAACGTGCCGAAGCAGGTTTCGGCGATGCGCACCACGTCGGCATGGGAGGCGATGTCGCCCTTGACCGTGATGGCCTTCCGTCCGCGCCTGCGGATCTCGGCCGCGACCTCCTCGGCCCCGTTGGCGGACGAGTTGTAGTGGACGACGACGTCGGCGCCCTCGTCCGCGAAGGCGAGCGCCAGCACGGCGCCGAAGCCGCGCCCCGATCCGGTGACCAGCACCTTCTTGTCCTGGAATCGACCCATGACGGAGTTTCCTTTGGTCCGAGGCGGACGTCACGGCGCCGGCGGCGCGCGGCCGGGAGGTCCCGGCCCGACCGCGACCACCGACGCCGGACGATCTCAGCCGTGACGGTGGACGATGGCGGCGAACTCCTCGTCGGTGACGAGGCCGCGCTTTTCGAGAGCGAGCGACTTGACGGCAGCGAGCAGCGTCGCGACCTTCTCGGGCCGCGCCGGCAGCCCCAGCTCCTCGCATTTCAGGGTGATCGAGGCGGCGCCGCTCTTCTTGCCGAGCACGATGCCGCGCGGCGTGTCGAGCAGCGAGGCCGCATAGGGCTCGATCGCCTCGGGAATGTGGAACTGCGCCGCCACGGCGCCGGTCTCGCGCACGAACAGGTTCTCGCCGGTGACCGGCTTCCACGGTTCGAGCTGATAACGTCCGATCTCGCGCAGGCGCTCGGATGCCTTGCGGGCGCGATCGAGCCGCAGGCCCGTCTCCACCCCGTAGAGCAGTTCGAGCGCCAGCGCGATCTCCGGCAGGTTGGCGTTGCCGCCGCGCTCGCCGATGCCGTCGACGGTGCCGTGAATCCACGATGCGCCCGCATAGACGGCGGCGATCGCGCTGGCGGTGGCGAGGCCGAAGTCGTTGTGGCCGTGGAAGTGGATCGGCACGCCGTCGCCAACCCATTCGCGGGTGCGGCCGATCAGGAAGGTGACCGCCTCGGGCGTCGCGATGCCGAGCGTGTCGACGATGGCGATCTCGGCGGCACCGACGTCGAGGGCGGCGCGATAGACGCGCTCGAAGAAGCCGAGATCGGCGCGCGTCGAATCGACGCCGAAGAAGGCGACCCGCACGTCGTTCCTGACCGCGAAGGCGACCGCCTTCTCGATGCGGCCCAGCACCTGCTCGCGGGTGACCCCGAGCGCCGCGAGCTTGGGATCGGAGATCGGCGCCTCGATGACGCAGAAGCGCAGGCCGAGATCGACCACCGCCTCGACGTCGTCGACGAGCGCGCGCGAGAAGCCCCAGATCTCGGCCTTCAGGCCCGCCTGGGTGATGGCGCGGATCGCCTCGCGGTCCTCCTCGGAGACGCGCGGAAAGCCCGCCTCGATGCGGCCGACGCCGAGCCCGTCCACCAGCTTGGCGATCTCCAGCTTCTGGGCGGGATCGAAGGCGGCGCCCACCGCCTGCTCGCCGTCACGCAACGTGGTGTCGTAGAAGCCGACGCTGCGCTTGGCGCGACCGCCGAGCGCCACCTCGTTGAGGGTGCCGGCCCACACCTTGGTTCGGTCGATCATCACGGCCTCCCGGTCAGAATTTCTGGAACGGCGGCGGCTCGACCCCGTAGGCGTCCTTCCACGAGATCACCCGGTTGCGCAGCACGCCGATCTTCTCGATCTCGGCCTCCATCAGGTCGCCGGGCTTGAGATACCAAGCTTGCGGATCGGCGCTGAACGCCGCCACGCCCGACACGGTGCCGGTGGTGAGAATGTCGCCGGCGTTGAAGCCGAGCGGCGAGAACTTGGCGAGGAGCTGCGGGATCGTCACCGACATGTGGCTGGAGTTGGAGATCTGGCGCTTCTCGCCGTTGACCCGCAGCTCCAGCGCGAGATTGTAGGGGTCCGGGATCTCGTCGGGCGTGACGATCCACGGACCGAACGGGCAGAAGGTGTCGATCGACTTCGAGAAGCAGAAGTTGGCCGACTCCATCTCGCGGCGCTGGATGTCGCGCGCCGTGATGTCGTTGAAGATGACGTAGCCGCCGATGTAGTCGGCCGCCTCCTTCTCGTCGAAGAACTTGCCGTCCTTGGCGAGCACGACGCACAGCTCCAGCTCGTAGTCGAGCTCCTTGGTCAGGTGCTCGGGATACACCACCGGATCGTCCGGCCCGATGATGGCGTCGACGTTCTGCAAGAACACGATCCACGGCTTGATGGCGGCGACCCAGTTGGAGCGGTCGCCCTCGTGGGCGTGCTCGGCGTAGTTGCCGGCCGAGTGGAAGATCTTCTTCGGGATGATCGGAGCGCACAGCTTGACGTCGGCGAGCTTGAAGCGGCGGCTGGTCATGCGCTGCTCGGCCTGCGCCTTCACGGGCGTGCCGAGGGCGAACAGCGTGCGCATGTCGGGCACGTCGATCACGACGATCGCGTCGCCGTCGACGGCGCCGACCAGCTTTTCGGTTCCGACCTCGAAGGTGGCCAGCTTCATGCTCTCGTCTCCTCGCGTCTCGCGGTGTCGTGTCCCGGCCTGCACCCCGCGGGGGCGCCGGAGCGGCGGTCGGGGCGGAGCTTACGAAGCGCCGGAGAGCACGGTCCAATACTGAAAATTGGGAAGGCCATCGGCTCGGGTTATGGCGGCGGTGCGCGGCTGCCGGGGCGGCTTCCGCGGCGGCGCCGAAGGGTGATAGGCTCGCCGCACGAGCGCCGGAGCCGTGCGAAAGCCGCGCGGCGGGGCGCCAACCGTCCGGGACATCCGATGAAGATCGAACCGCGCCGCCTGCTGGAGCTGCTGGCCGTGGCGCGGCACGGCTCGATCAGCGGCGCCGCCGAGGCGCTCGGCCTGTCGCAGCCGGCGCTGTCGCAGAGCATCGCGCTGCTGGAGCGCGAGGTCGGCGTGCGGGTGATGGAGCGCGGCCGCCAGGGCGCGCGGCTCAACGGCTTCGGCGACGCGCTGATGTTCCATGCCGAGGCGCTGGAGGCGCTGCTCGCCCGCGCCGCCGAGGACGTGCGAATGCGGGCGCTCGGGCTCGAAGGCACGCTGGCCATCGGCATCACGCCGATCACCGCGGTCGATCTGGTGCCGCGCTGCATCGAGGTGCTGATGCGCGAGACGCCGGGCATCGCAGTGTCGGTGGTCGACGGGCTCGATCAGGAGATCACCGAGATGCTGCGCACCCGCAAGCTCGATCTGCTGGTGCGCCGGCTCGGTGCTGCGGCCCAGCATCCCGACACCGAGGAGGAGGCCCTGCTCGGCGTCGACTGGGCGCTGATCACCGCGCCCGATCATCCGCTCGCCGGCCGCGACGCGGTGCGGCTGTCCGATCTCGGCGACATGCGCTGGGTGCTGCCGGCCGGCGGCAGCGCCTTCCGGCAGCAGATGGAGGTGGTGTTCGCGGCCGCCGGGCTCGATTGGCCGGTGCGCAGCATCAGCACCAACTCGATCCTCGCCATCAAGTCGATGGTGATGAATGCCGGTTGCGTCTCGGTGGTGTCGTCGCGGCTGGTCGAGGTCGAGGCGGCGGCCGGCCGGCTCGCGGTGATCCGCCTCGCCGATGTCGGCTCCCGGCGGCCGGTCGGGCTGGTGTGGCGGCGCGACGAGCCGCTGTCGCCGCCGGCGGCCCGCTTCGCCCGCATCATCCGGGCGATCGCCCGCGACGATCCGGCAGCCGAGCCGCCGCCGTCCGCACCCTGACGCGGAGTGCGGCCGTCACATCAGGCAGACGGTGCCGGTGCCCTTGAGCCCGATGGCGCGGGCGGCGCCGCGGCTGATGTCGATGTGCAGCCCGGCCGTATAGGGACCGCGGTCGTTGACCACCACCTCGACCGAGCGGCCGTTGCGCGGATTGGTGACGGTCAGGCGGGTGCCGAACGGCAGGGTGCGGTGCGCCGCCGAGAGCCCGTCGGGATCGAAGCGGGCGCCGCTCGCGGTGCGGGTGCCCTGCCAGTAGAAGGCCGAACGGACCAGCCGGCCGCGGCCCTCGCAGCGCGGGTCGACGGTGCCGGCCGTCAGGGCGGCGGTTCGCACAGTCCCCTCCGGCTTCGCGGCCGGGACAGGCGGCGCGGCGGCCACCGCCGGTGGGATCAGGGTCGCGAGGGCCAGCGGCCGCGGGCGCGGCATCGGCACGAGTCCGGCGACAGCCGGCAACGGGGCGGCTGGCAGCACGGCGGCGGTTCTCTGGACGGGGGCCGACGTCTGGGCGGACGGGCGGGGGCGCGGCAGCGGCACGGCGGCCGACGGGCCGGTCCCGGCGAGATCGACCGCGCTCGGATCGGCGGTGGCGAACCGGGCCGGTGGGTTCAGCGGCTGGGCCGGCTGCACCGGCGGGCGCTCGCGCGCCGCCGCGACCGGCAGCCCCGCCGGGCCGACGAGCCCGGCCGCGAAAGCGGTCCAGGCGGCCGCTCCGACCATCAGCTTGCGCATGCCGACCTCCCCCTGCCGACACTCGGGTCCTGGGGCCGCTTCCGATGCCACGATCCACACGCGGTGGATCGCCCCCGGGCACCCCCATGGCGCGGCGGCTGCCGTTGACCCGCGTTCCCCGTGTGCTACACAGGTGGCCGAATTGAGGCCGAAATCCGCTTGCCGATCAGTCGATTGGACGACGGCCCCGGCCCCCCGCCCCCGAGTCCGCGCCCTGTCGGGCACAGCGGCGGCGATCAACCGGCCATGAGCCGCCGGAAGGAACCATGACGATCCGCCTGCATCGCGGCGACCTGCCCGACCTCGCCCGCTACCAGGGGGCCGTCGCCATCGACACCGAGACCATGGGGCTCGTCCCCGGCCGCGACCGGCTCTGCGTGGTGCAGCTCTCGCCCGGCGACGGCTCCGCCGACGTGGTGCAGATTCCGCCCGGCGCCCGCGACGCCCCCAACCTGAAGGCGCTGCTGGCCGACGAGCGGCGGCTCAAGATCTTCCACTTCGCCCGCTTCGATCTCGCCGTGCTGTTCAAGACCTTCGGGGTGATGCCGGGGCCGGTCTACTGCACCAAGATCGCCTCGCGCCTCACCCGCACCTACACCGACAAGCACGGCCTCAAGGACCTCTCCAAGGAGGTGCTGGGGGTCGATCTGTCGAAGCAGCAGCAGTCCTCCGACTGGGGCGCCGCCGAGCTGACCGACGCGCAGGTCGCCTATGCGGCCTCCGACGTCCTCCACCTGCACGCTCTCAAGACGCGGCTCGACGAGATGCTGGCCCGCGAGGGCCGCACCGAGTTCGCCGCCGCCTGCTTCTCCTTTTTGCCGGTTCGGGCCATGCTGGACCTCGCCGGCTGGGCCGAGGAGGACATCTTCGCCCACTCGTGATGGCGTGTCCGCCGCGGGACGGCCATATTCGACAGCGACCTTGTCGGGGCTGGTTCGCTCCGGTCGGATCGCGCCGAGAGTCGCGCGCGCCGGCACGGCCCGGTCCGCGACCGAGATGCTGGGGACAGTCACCTGACCGCCGCCGCTTCGTATCACGAGGACGCCCGCGCCCGGTTCCTGCCGGCGAACGACGGCGATCGCCGGTTCCGCCGGGCCGCGCGCCACAGCCGCTTCATCCGGGCCATGCGGGTGGCCATCCCGGTCGGCATCGTGGCGACCTGCGGGGTGCTGGTGGTCGCGGTATTCTTCAACCCGTTCCAGCAGGCCGACGCCGCCATCGATCCCGGCAAGCTGGTGGTCAGCGGCACCAAGATCACCATGGAGCTGCCGCGCCTCGCCGGCTTCACCAACGACCAGAAGCCCTACGAGCTGACCGCCCGGGCCGCTGCCCAGGACCTCGCCAATCCGGGCCTCCTGGAGCTGAAGGATTTGAAGGCGCAGGTGCAGACCGATGACCAGGGCGCCATCACGGTGACGGCGGTGAACGGCGTCTACGACACCAAGCAGGACAACCTGCGGCTGACCGAGCGGATCGTGGTGCGCACCGGCAAGGGCTTCGAGGCCGACCTCCTGGAGGCGGTGCTCGACGTCAAGAAGGGCACCATCGTGTCGGAGGCGCCGGTCGTGGTGCGGCTGCCCAACGGCACCGTCGACGCCAACCGGCTCGACATCTCGGACGGCGGCAAGGTGGTGCGCTTCAGCAACGGCGTGCAGACCAACCTGTTCTTCGGCGACGACAAGGCCATGGCGCCGACCCGCGAGGCGGACGCCACCGGGCCGGTCGGCAGCGTGGGCGCCCCCGGCCGGGCGGGCCTGCGATGAGCCCTCCGGTTGCGCATTCCGGCTCGCCGCGCCGTCGCGGGGGACCCGCCGGCCTGCCCGGCGCGGGTGTCTCAGGCGCGGGTGTCGCGGCGTGGGGCCGGGCGGCGCTCGTCGCCGCCATCCTGGCGCTCGGGCCGCCGCTCGCGGGTGTCGCGGCCGCCCAGCCGGCGAGCGGACCACCCAACGCCCTCCAGGGCTTTTCCCAGAACCGCGACAAGCCGGTGAAGATCGAGTCGGCCTCGCTCGAGGTGCGCGACAAGGAGAAGATGGCCACCTTCGCGGGCGACGTGCATCTGGTGCAGGGCGACGTCACCTTGAAGTGCCAGAGCCTCGTGGTGTTCTACGAGCCCGACGCCAAGAGCAGCGATCCCAAGCCGGGCGCCAAGCCGGCCGCCGCGGCGCCCGCCACCGCCGGGCCGGCCGGGTCGCAGCAGATCAAGCGCATCGAGGCGCGCGGCAGCGTGGTGGTCACCCAGAAGGATCAGATCGCGGCCGGCGACGCCGGCATCTTCGACATGAAGGCCAACACGGTGACGCTGCTCGGCAACGTCGTCATCTCGCAGGGGCCGAACGCCGTGAAGGGCGACCGCCTGGTGGTCGATATCGGCACCGGGGTGTCGCGCGTCGAGTGCGGCAAGACCAACGGCTCCTGCCGCGTCTCGGCGGTGCTCCAGCCCGGCAGCCAGAGCCGCCCGGACGCCCCCGGGGCGACGCCGGCCCCGCCCGGCGGCAGCCGTGAGCCCAGCCGCGAGGCGCCGCGGCCGCGGCCCGCCGGCCCCAGCGGCCTCTACTGAGCCGGGCCGCTCGGTTGCGCCGGTCCGACAACCCGCTATGGTCCGCCCCGGGCCGGCCCCGCGAACCGGCCATGAGCTCGGAGGCGTCGAGGCGCGCGTGGCCGGATTTTTCGCCAGGTTCAGACCCCGGGCGCCGAAGCCCCGCGGCCGCGACATCGCCTCGGCCGGTTGGTTCGACGAGCCGATGATGCCGACCGGATCACCGTCCATGAGCCTTGATACCCGCGGCCCCGACCCGCGCACGGCCGACCCCGGCGAGAGCCGCCGTCTTCCGCGCCGCTCCGCCGCCGCCGATGCGGAGGCCCGCCGCGCCGCCGCGCACGGCTATCTGGCGATCCACGGCGTCGAGAAGACCTTCGTGGGCCGCAAGGTGGTGAAGGGCGTGAGCCTCTATGTCCGCCGCGGCGAGGCGGTCGGCCTGCTCGGGCCGAACGGTGCCGGCAAGACCACGGTGTTCTACATGATCACCGGGCTGATCAAGGCGGACCGCGGCCGCATCGAGCTCGACGGCTACGACGTCACGGCACTGCCGATGTATCAGCGCGCCCGCCTCGGAATCGGCTATCTGGCGCAGGAGCCGTCGATCTTCCGCGGCCTCAATGTCGAGGACAACATCCGCGCCGTGCTGGAGATCGTCGAGCCGAACAAGAAGCGGCGCGAGCACGATCTCGACGCGCTGCTGGACGAGTTCAACATCGGGCGGCTGCGCAAGTCGCCGTCGATCGCGCTGTCGGGCGGCGAGCGGCGCCGCGTCGAGATCGCCCGCGCCCTGGCGAGCCGCCCGAGCTACATGCTGCTCGACGAGCCGTTCGCCGGCATCGACCCGATCGCGGTCGGCGACATCCAGGCGCTGGTCCGTCACCTGACCCAGCGCGGCATCGGCGTCCTCATCACCGACCACAATGTCCGCGAGACGCTCGGCCTCACCGACCGCGCCTACATCATCTACTCGGGCGAGGTGCTGACCGAGGGCCGCACCGACGACGTCGTCAACAATCCCGACGTGCGCCGGCTCTATCTCGGCGAAGGGTTCCGGATGTAGGCGGCCCGCTCGCTCTTGGCGCGCCTGTCCAGCCTTATCGCTCCGACCTGCTCACACCCGCTCACGACATTGTGAACCCCTGCCGCGGCCGAGCGCGCCGCAGGTCGCCGGACGTTGCCGCCTAGGTGGCACCGATCCGCTCCGGGACATCCCCAGGCACGATGGCGGCGCCTCCGAAAGCCCGCAGAAATTCGGATATACAGCCGCCGACAAAGAGGATAAGCAAGAACCGGACCAGGCTTCGGTGTATCATGGCCCTGTCGCAACGGTTGCAGCTTCGGCAGACCCAGTCGCTGGTGATGACTCCCCAGCTTCTGCAAGCCATCAAGCTGTTGCAGCTCTCTCATCTCGATCTCGGCGCCTATGTCGAAGGCGAGCTGGAGCGTAACCCGCTGCTGGAGCGCGACACCGGCGAGGAGGCGGGCGGACCGTCCGAGGCCGACATCGAGCCCGGGCCGCCCGAGCCCGCCGCCGGCCCCCGCGACGTGGCCGACGAATGGCTGGCCGACAATCTCGACACCAGCCCCGCTTCCATCGAGGCGCGGCTCGACACCGACTTCGAGAACGTCTTCCCGGACGAGGCGGCGCCCGGTCCGGCCCGGGCTGCCGAGGAGCGGCCCGGTGCCTACTCGGAATGGTCCGGCGTCGGGGGCGGCAGCCACGACGGCGACGACTACAATCTCGAAGCCTTCGTGGCGGCGGAGCCGACGCTCGCCGACCACCTGGCCGAGCAGCTCGCCCTCACGGTCGTCGATCCGGCCGAGCGGATGATCGCCCACTACCTGCTCGACATGGTCAACGAGGCCGGCTACCTCGCCGGCGATCCCGCCGAGGTCGCCGACAAGCTCGGCTGCCCGATCGCCAAGGTCGAGGCGGTGCTGGCCAAGCTCCAGACCTTCAACCCGTCCGGCGTCTGCGCCCGCACGCTCGCCGAGTGCCTGGCGATCCAGCTACGCGAGCGGGATCGCTTCGACCCCGCCATGCAGGCGCTGGTCGCCCATCTCGACCTCCTGGCCAAGCGCGACATCGCCGGCCTCAAGCGCAAATGCGGCGTCTCCGACGAGGACATCGCCGACATGATCGCCGAGATCCGGCGGCTCGACCCCAAGCCGGGGCTGCGGTTCGGCTCCGCCGTGGTGCAGCCGGTGGTGCCGGACGTGTTCGTCCGCCAGGCCCCCGATGGCACCTTCATCGTCGAGCTGAACAGCGACACCCTGCCCAAGGTGCTGGTCAACCAGACCTACTATGCGCGCATCGCCGGTCGCACCAAGAAGGACACCGACAAGTCCTATCTCTCCGACTGCATGCAGAGCGCCGCCTGGCTGGTGCGCGCCCTCGACCAGCGGGCCAAGACCATCCTCAAGGTGGCGAGCGAGATCGTCCGTCAGCAGGACGCCTTCCTGATCCACGGGGTCGAGCATCTGCGGCCGCTCAACCTCAAGACCGTCGCCGACGCCATCGGGATGCACGAGTCGACGGTGTCGCGGGTCACCGCCAACAAGTACATGGCGACCCATCGCGGCACCTTCGAGCTGAAGTTCTTCTTCACCTCGGCGATCGCCGCCGCCGACGGCGGCGAGGCGCATTCGGCCGAGGCGGTGCGCCATCGCATCAAGCAGATGATCGACGCCGAGCGGCCCGACGACGTGCTGTCCGACGACACCATCGTCGAGAAGCTACGCGCCGCCGGCATCGACATCGCGCGGCGCACCGTCGCCAAGTATCGCGAGGCCATGCGCATCCCCTCCTCGGTGCAGCGCCGCCGCGATAAGCAGATGAAGGCCGCGGTGGTGTAGGGAACGCGGTCCGCGCGCCGCGGATCGCCGGCTCGGCTTGCGCCGGCGCAAGCAGTGGACGCGGCGCCGCTGTCGTGGCGGCGGGGGCTGGGCTACGCTGCCGGCCGCACGAACCCCCGGAGTCCCCATGATCAGCCATGTCACCGTCGGCACCGCCGACGTCTCCCGCGCGACGCAGTTCTACGACGCCGTGCTGGCGACGCTCGGCCTCGTCCGCGCCAAGACCGTCAAGATCGGCGCCGGCTACGCGCCCGAAGGGTTTCGCGGCGTCGAGCCACCGTTCTGGGTGCTGCGCCCGCAAAACCGCCAGCCGCCGACCGTCGGCAACGGCTGCATGGTGGCGTTCGAGGCGAAGACCCGCGCCGCCGTCCACGCCTTCCACGCCGCGCTGCTCGCCCAGGGCGGCACCGACGAAGGCGCCCCCGGCCTGCGCCCCCACTTCCACCCCGACTTCTACGGCGCCTATGGCCGCGACCTCGACGGCAACAAGCTCTGCTGCGTCTGCCACACGCCCGAATAGGTCGGGTCGGGAGGGTGGCCGATCGGCCACAGCGGGCGATAAAACGCCGGGCCGCCCTGCCGTCGACATGCGCGGCCTCTAGGATCGGCGCATGAGGGGACTGGCCCGCGTCCGGGCCGGCCTGGAGGGCTGACGGAACTGTGCGGGTCGCGCTTGCCATCTCGGTCGCCATCCACGCGGTCCTGTGGGGCCTGGCGGGATGGCTGGCGCATGTGCCGGCCGCCGGGCCCGGCATGGCCGCCATGGAGATCGAGCTGGTGCGTCCGGAGGAGGCGCCGCCGGAGCAGGCCCAGGCGCCGCAGCCGCCCGAAATCCAGGCCGCCCCCGAGCCCGACAAGGCCGCGGCCGACAAGCCGGTCACGGAGAAGCCTGTGGCCGAGAAGCCTGCGGCCGAGCTGGCCCAGCCGGAGAAAGCCGCGGCCGAGACGGCGCCCGAACAGCCGGCGCGTGCCGAGCCGGTGCCGCCTTCGTCCGCCTCCGCCCAGGCCGCCGTGCCCCCGGACCTGCCGCGGCCCGACCAGCCGCCACCGTCGACCCCGACGCAGCTCGCCGCCGTCGATCCGGCGACCGCCGCGGCCGCGGCGCCCTCCTCGGCCGAGCCGCCGGCCGGCGAAGGCGGCGGCACCTGGTTCGATTCGCCGCTGATGAACGTGGCGATCGGCTACGAGACCACCGACCGCAAGGCCAAGCTCACGGATCGCGAGATCGCCGCCGTCAAGGCCCGCCTGGCGAGCTGCTGGCGGCCGTCGCCGGCGTTGGCCGACGCGCCGGCGCGCCTCGCCGTGGTGCTGCGGGTGGCGCTGCGTCCGGACGGCTCGCTCGCCGGCGATCCGAGCCTTATGGCCGCCTCGGCCTCGCCCAAGGGCGCGGCGCTGCTCCAGACCGCCATGCAGGCGCTGCGGAGCTGCCCGCCGGTCGGCCTGCTGCCGGCCGCCAAGTACAAGGAATGGCGGCTGCTCGACCTCGCCTTCGCGCCGTCCGGCCTGACCGGCCTGCCGAAGCTGTGACGGCCGGCGGCTCCGGCCGCCGTCGTCGGGCCTGCATCAGCGCAGCATCAGCGCATCAGCGGGGTGCCGGTCATCTCCTTGGGCTGCGGCAGCTCCATCAGGGCGAGCAGCGTCGGCGCCAGATCGGCGAGGCGGCCGTCGGCGAGCCCCGTGGCGTCACCGCCGACCAGGATCACCGGGACCGGGTTCGTCGTGTGCGCCGTGTGCGGGCCGCCGGTGGTCGGATCGCGCATCAGCTCGCAATTGCCGTGGTCGGCGGTGACCAGCAGGGCGCCGCCCATGTCGCGGATCGCCGCCACGATGCGGCCGAGCCCGCCGTCGACCGTCTCCACCGCCTGGATGGCCGCCGGCAGGCTGCCGGTGTGGCCGACCATGTCGGGATTGGCGTAGTTCAGCACGATCAGGTCGTAGCGGCCGGAGCGGATCGCCTCGACGGCCTTGTCGGTCAGCTCGGGCGCCGACATCTCCGGCTGGAGGTCATAGGTCGCGACCTTGGGGGACGGCACCAGGATGCGGTCCTCGCCCGGATACTGCTGCTCCTCGCCGCCATTGAGGAAGTAGGTGACGTGCGGATACTTCTCGGTCTCGGCCATGCGCAGTTGCGTGCGGCCGGCCGCTGCCGTGACCGCGCCCAGCCCGTTGGCGAGGCTCTCGGGCGGGAAGATCGTGCCCATGAAGGCGTCGAGCTTCTCGCTGTACTGGGTCATGCCGACCGCGATGGCGATCTTCGGCCGGCGCGGGCGCGGGAAGCCGTCGAAGGCCGGATCGAGCAGGGCGCCGAGGATCTCGCGCACCCGGTCGGCGCGGAAGTTGAAGCACAGGATACCGTCGCCGTCGCGCATGCCGGCATAGTCGCCGATCACCGACGGCAGAATGAACTCGTCGCCGGTGCCGGCCGCATAGGCGGCCGCGATGGCGGCGGCGGCGTCCTCGTGGTGGGGGCCCTCGCCGGCCGCGATCGCCGCATACGCCTTCTCGACCCGGTCCCACCGCTTGTCGCGGTCCATGGCGAAGTAGCGGCCGCAGACGGTGGCGACCGGCACCGTCGCCGGCAGATCGGCAACCAGCTTCTCGACGAACTCGGCGCCCGAGCGGGGCGGCGTGTCGCGGCCGTCGGTGAGGACATGCATCACGGTCGGGATGCCGGCCAGCGCCAGGATGCCGGCGAGCGCGGCGCCGTGGTCCTGGTGCGAGTGGACGCCGCCGGGCGAGACGAGGCCGATCAGGTGGCAGGTGCCGCCGGTCTCGCGCAGCTTGTCGATCAGGCCGGTCAGCGCCGGCGCGGTCTCGATGGCGCCGGTCGCGATGGCGTCGCCGATGCGCGGCAGGTCCTGCATCACCACCCGGCCGGCGCCGATGTTGAGATGGCCGACCTCGGAATTGCCCATCTGACCGTCGGGCAGGCCGACATCCTTGCCGGAGGTGCGCAGGAAGGCGTGCGGGCAGGTCGCCCACAGCGCGTCGAAGGTCGGGGTGCGGGCCTGCCGGACGGCATTGTCGGCGCTCTCCTCGCGCCAGCCCCAACCGTCCAGGATCACCAGCATGACGGGACGACGCTTCTGCATGTCGGTGCCTCCGGGCGAGCCATGGCGAGCCATGCCGCACCGCCGTGGCGCGGCGCACCGACTATTGGAACCGGCCGTCCGCCGCGTCAATCCGCCGGTGACGCGCCACCGCCCGGGGATGGCGCGGCCGTCGTCCCGCTTCGGTGCCGGTCAGGCGATCCGCTGGCCGGTCTCCCAGCCGATGATGGCCCGCTTGCGGGTGAGGCCCCAGTGGTAGCCGGTGAGGTCGCCGCTCTTGGCGATCACACGGTGGCACGGCACCACGAAGCACAGCGGATTGCGGCCGATGGCGGCGCCGACCGCGCGGGCCGCCTTGGGCGAGCAGACGGTGCCGGCGACGTCCGAGTAGGTGGTGAGTCGGCCGAGCGGCACCCGCAGCAGGGTCTCCCACACCCGCACCTCGAAATCGGTGCCGATCATGACGATGCGGAGCGGCCGGTCCGGCCGCCAGGTCTGCGGGTCGAACACCCGGCGAGCGAGCGCCGCGGTGCCGTCCTGGTCGCGCACGTAGCCGGCGTTCGGCCAGCGCCGCTGCATGTCGGCGAAGGCCGCCTGCTCGCCGCCCTGCTCGGGGTCCGCGAAGGCGACGCCGGCGAGGCCGCGCGGGGTCGCCATCACCAGGGCGGTGCCGAACGGCGACGGATGGAACCCGTAGGTGAGCACCAGCCCGGCACCGCCCGCCTTCCACTCGCCCGGCGACATCGCCTCGTGGGTGACGAACAGGTCGTGCAGCCGGCCCGGCCCCGACAGGCCGACCTCGTAGGCGGCATCCAGCACGCTCGCCGACTCGCGCAGCAGTTTTCGCGCATGGTCCAGCGTCAGGGCTTGAAGGAAGGCTTTCGGGGTGAGCCCGGCCCAGCGGCGGAACAGCGCCGTCAGGCCGTCGGTGGACAGCCCGGCGGCATGCGCCACCGCCGGAATGTCGGGCTGCTCGCGCCAGTGCTCGGACATGAACGCGATGGCCCGGCGCACCCGATCGTAGTCCTCGGCGGCGCGGGCGAGGGGCGGACGGTCGGCGCGCTCCGGCGGCCGCACCGCGACGGGATTGGTCAGGGTCATGGTGCTCATGGTCCGGATCTAAGCAGACCCACCGCAGGGGTCCACCCGATTTCCGAGCACCGCCGGCGGCGCTCGCGTCGGACCCCGCCTCGCCTCCCACAGGGCTGCGGCGAGCGCGTCCGCGAACCCGGCCCGCTCGGCCGGCGACAGCCAGTGGCCGACCACCAGCCGGCGGCCGTGCGACACCAGAGCGAGGCGCACGAGGCCGAAATCCGGGTCGGTCTCGCGGTCGAGTCGTGCCCACACGGGGTTGAGGGTCCATTCGGCGACCCGCCCGGTCGCTGCGGTCCGCCGCACCGTGAGGCACGAGGGGGTGACGACGATCTCCTCGCGGGCGGCCGCGCGCCGGCCGTTGACCCGCAGCGCCCAATAGACGAGGGCGACATCCAGCCCTAGAAAGCCGGTGACCGGCCACGCTCCGGCCGCCAGGAACACCGCCCCCAGCAGCAGCCCGCAGCCGCCGATCACCAGCAGCACAACGCGCACTCCGCCCCGGTCGAGCGAGCGGTGCGGGGTGACGACGGCCGAGAACAGGGTCGGCTCGCGGGAAAAACCGGCGGTCATGGCGGCGGCGGACTCCGACGGGGGTTGCGGAGGTCGTGGCGGCGGCGATGCGACGACAACACGGGTGAGGCGACGATGATCCGCAAGCCGTCTGCCGGCGGGACCACGCAACGCGGCGGCCGAGCAAGCCGCACGCCGGCCGCTCCGGTCAAGGGGGCCGCCCGCCCCCGCAAGGCGGCGCCCGCCCCGGCGCCGGACGCTGCACCCCAGCCGTCGGCGCCACCGGCGACCGCTCGCACCACCCCCGCTGCCGGGCGCATCCCGGCGGCCCGGCGGGCGCCGCGCCCGGTGCGGGCGGCCGCGGCGCGGCCGTGGACCGCGGCCGAGATCGAGGCGGCGTTCCGTCGCTTCGCCGCCGCCAACCCGGAGCCCAAGGGCGAGCTCGAGCACGTCAACCCCTACACGCTCCTGGTCGCCGTGGTGCTGTCGGCGCAGGCGACCGACGCCGGCGTCAACAAGGCGACCCGCGGCCTGTTCGCGGTGGCCGACACGCCGGCCAAGATGGTGGCGCTCGGCGAGGCGCGGCTGCGCGAGCACATCAAGACCATCGGCCTGTTCAACACCAAGGCCAAGAACGTCATCGCGCTGTCGGAGAAGCTGATCGCCGAGCACGGCGGCATGGTGCCGGCGACACGCGACGCGCTGGAAGCGCTGCCCGGCGTCGGGCGCAAGACCGCCAATGTGGTGCTCAACATCGCCTTCGGGCAGGAGACCATGGCGGTCGACACCCACATCTTCCGGGTCGGCAACCGCACCGGCCTCGCCCCCGGCAAGACGCCGCTGGAGGTGGAGACGCGGCTCGAGGCGGTGGTGCCGAAACCGTACCGGCTGCACGCCCACCACTGGCTGATCCTGCACGGCCGCTACATCTGCACGGCGCTGAAGCCGCGCTGCCCGGCCTGCCCGATCGCCGATCTGTGCGGCTGGCCCGACAAGACCGCCTCGGCGCCGCCCGACCGAACGGCGGACTGAAGCGCGGCCGGCCGCCGCTCAGTGGCGCGCCAGCCGGTCGCGCGGGTCGGGCGGCTGCACCGAGAAGTCGTTGGGGTCGGCCGCGATCCGCTCGCGCTCGCGCCGCCGCTCGGCGGCCCGCTCGGCCGCCATCCGCTTGTGCAGATGCACCATGAAGGCGGTGGCGAACAGCGGCGTGGCGAAGTTGACGATGGGGATCAGCACGAAGGCGGCGATCAGCAGGCCGCCGGTGACGACGCGGGTGCGGTTGTCGCGCCACATCGCCTTGGCGTCGCGGATCGGCTGGAGCCGGACCGCCGCGATCAGGAAGTACTCGCGGCCGAGCAGATAGGCGGTGGCCAGGAAGAACACCACGGCGCCGGCGCCGGCGACCAGCAGGAACGGCGCCGCGCACAGATAGATCACCAAGGCCAGCAGGGCGGTCTTGGTGCCTTCCAGCACGGCGTAGCCGATCGGCGGCGCGATGCCGGGCGGGTCGTCGGGATAGTGGACGCGCTCCACCTCGGCGGCGACGTCGTCGGCATAGAAGCTCGCCACCAGCGAGGTGACGGCCGGCATCAGGAACACGGCGCCGGCGAACAGCCCGGCGCCGAGCGCGATCGCCAGAATCCAGCCGAGCACCGCCAGCGGGTTTTGGGCGGCCGGGCCCAGGGTGGTCTCCATCCAGGCGCCGCCGGCGCCGCCCAGCCAGGCGACCAGCTGATAGAGGCCGACCATCAGCACGGCGAGCAGCAAAAGGGCGAGCCCGGCCGACTTCAGCAGCACCGAGCGGAACGGCGGCGACAGCATCTGGGCGAGCGCCAGATAGGCGGCATGCAGCATGGGACCAACCTTCGTCGGAAGCGACCTGTCCGGCCGCCGGGCGCGTCGCGGCCCGGCGAACCCGCGCCTCGAAGCTCGTCGTCGGGCGTCCGCGTGACGGCCGGGGTGCCCCGGCCGCGACGCGACGGACCTTCACGTAGAGATCGGGGCCCGCCGCGGCAAGATCGTGTCGCCGCGGCCCCGCCGGTCGGTGGCCGGCGCGCGGCGTTTGCGGTGCCTGCCCGCTTGGGGCAAGTTGGCGCCCGGAGGGGGACACGCCATGCCGCCACTCGACCGCCGCAGCTTTCTCGCCGGCGCGGGCGCCACCGCGCTCGCCTGGCCTGGCATCGCCGCGGCGCAGGGCTCGGGCGAGCCCGACATCGTGGTGGTCGGGGCGGGCGCCGCCGGCATCGCGGCGGCCCGCCGTATCGCCGCCGCCGGCCGCCGCTGCGTCGTGGTCGAGGCGACCGACCGGATCGGCGGCCGCTGCTCCACCGACACGGCGATCTTCGGCGTCCCGTTCGACCGTGGCGCCCACTGGCTCTATGGCGCCGACATCAACCCGGTGGTGAAGCTCGCGGCCGGCACCGGCCTCGACGTCTATGCGGCGCCGCCGGGCCAGCGGGTGCGTATCGGTCGCCGTTACGCCCGCGAAAGCGAGCTGGAAGACTTCCTGGCCATCGTCGTGCGGGCCCACCGGGCGATCACCGAGGCGGCCCGCGGCAAGGCCGACGTATCGTGCCTCCAGGCGCTGCCCAAGGACCTGCTCGACTGGCGGGCCAGCGTCGAGTTCATCTTCGGCCCGCTGCTCTACGGCAAGGACCTGCGCGAGCTGTCGGCGGTGGACGTCTCGAAGGCGGCCGAGCGCGACCAGGGCGCCTTTTGCCGGCAGGGCGTCGGGGCCCTGATCGAGCGGCTCGCCGGCGGCGTCACGGTGCGGCTGTCGACCCCGGTCACCCGCATCAACACCTGGGTGCGCGGCAAGGTCGAGGTGGAGACGCCGCGCGGCACCCTGGTGGCGCGCGCCGCCATCGTGACCGCCTCCACGGGCGTGATGGCGGCCGGGAAAATCCGCTTCGACCCCGAGCTGCCCAAGCGCCATGTCGACGCCTTCGCCCGGCTCGGCCTCGGCAGCCAGGAGCAGGTGGTGCTGGAGCTGGCCGGCAATCCGCTCGGCCTCCAGCGCGACGATCTGATCTATGAGAAGGCCGACGGCCCCCGCTCGGCCGCCCTGCTCGCCAACATGGGCGACACGCCGCTGTGCATGGTCCAGCTCGGCGGCCGGCTCGGCCGCGACCTCGCCGGGCAGGGCGAGGCCGCGCTGGTCGACTACGCCCAGGAGTGGCTCGCCAAGCTGTACGGCGCCGATATCCGCAAGGCGGTGCGACGCACCCACGCGACCCGCTGGAGCCAGGCCCCGTTCGTGATGGGCTCGGCCTCGGCGGCGGCGATCGGCGGCTACGGGGCGCGTGCGGCGCTCGCCGAGCCGGTGCGCGATCGCGTCTGGTTCGCCGGCGAGGCCACCCACGAGACCCAGTGGGGAACGGTCGCCGGCGCCTGGCTGTCGGGAGAGCGCGCCGCCGAGGCGGCGATGCGCAAGCTCGGCTACATCACCACGCCACGCTCGGCTGGCGAGCCGGCCCGCGAGGCGCCCCGCAAGCCGCGGTCCCGGCCGGCCCCGGCCCGGCCACCCGCGCCACCGAGCTGGCCGTTCTGAGTGGCGTGCTTTTGCCGATTTCTGCAACTCGGGCTTTCGGATTAACCAATCCTCAGGTGGCCACCGAATAAGCTGGACCCTGCGCCATCGTGGTTCCGCGGCGCGCCCAGAGGCCATCATGCCGGATGACGATCGAGAACCGCAGGCCGGCGCCATGCGCGTGGCCGGACCGCAGCTCGGCCGGGTCGTTTCGGTGCGCGGCTCGCAGGCGACCATCGGCTTCTGCCATCACGACGTCGGCGCCCTGCGTGCCACCGTGGGCCGCTTCCTGGTGATCCGCAGCGGACCGGCCGTGCTGATCGGTGTCGTCACCGAGGTGACGCGGATGACGCACAGCCTGGTGCACGAGCCCGACGTGATCGCCACCGCGCGTCTCGACCTGATGGGCGAGATCGCCGCCGACGCCGGGGGGCGGCGTCGTTTTCGGCGCGGCATCGACCATTACCCGACGATCGGCGATCCGGTCGCGCTGATCGGCCACGACGAGCTGTGCATCGTCTACGACATCGGTCGCGACACCATCGAGATCGGCGAGCTTCAGCAGGACCCCTCGATCCGCGCCCGCATCGACGTCGACGACATGCTGAGCAAGCATTTCGCGGTGCTCGGCACAACCGGGGTCGGCAAGTCGAGCGGCGTCGCGCTGATCCTTCAGCAGACGCTGGCACGGCGTCCGGACCTGCGCGTCTTCCTGCTCGATGTCCACAACGAGTACGGCCGCTGCTTCCCCGATCACGCCCAGGTCCTCAATCCGCGCAATCTCAAGCTGCCGTTCTGGCTGTTCAACTTCGAGGAGATCGTCGACGTCTTCTTCGGCGCCCGCCCCGGCGTCGAGGAGGAGACCGCGATCCTGGCCGAGGTGATCCCGATCGCCAAGGTCAACTACCTCCAGTATCGCGGTGGAGAACGCCCGGCGCTCAAGCGGCTCGATCCGCGCAGCGCCGGCTTCACGGCGGAGACGCCGGTGCCCTATCGGCTCGCCGACCTGATCGGCCTGATCGACGAGCGCATGGGCCGGCTGGAGAACCGCACCAGCCGCATGGTCTATCACAAGCTGATCGGGCGCATCGAAGCGGTCGCCAACGATCCGCGCTACGCCTTCATGTTCGAGAACGCCAATGTCGGCGGCGACACCATGGCGGAGGTGATCTCGACGCTGTTCCGCCTGCCCGCCAACGGCCGGCCGATGACCATCATGCAGCTCGCCGGCTTTCCGGCCGAGGTGGTGGACTCGCTGGTGTCGGTGCTGTGCCGCCTGGCCTTCGACTTCGGCCTGTGGAGCGATGGCGCCGAGCCGCTGCTGTTCGTCTGCGAGGAGGCGCACCGCTACGCCTCGGCCGACCGCTCGATCGGCTTCGGCCCCACCCGCAAGGCGCTGTCGCGCATCGCCAAGGAAGGGCGCAAATACGGCGTCTATCTGGCCCTGGTCAGCCAGCGTCCGGCCGAGCTCGACGCCACCATCCTGTCGCAGTGCTCGACGCTGTTCGCCATGCGGATGGGCAACGACCGCGACCAGGCGCTGCTGCGCGCCGCGGTGCCGGATGCCGCCGCCAATCTGCTCGGCTTCGTGCCGTCGCTCGGCACCCGCGAGGTGCTGGCGTTCGGCGAGGGTGTGGCGTTGCCGACGCGGATGCGCTTCGGCGAGGTGCCGGCGCATCTGCTGCCACGCAGCGAAGCGGCCGGGCCGGCCCGCCTCGATGTCGCGAGCCGCCGCGATGTCGGCTTCGTCGCCTCGGTGTTGGAGCGTTGGCGCGCCGCCACCACGGCGGGCAATGTCCGGCTGGAGGAGTTTCAGCCCGCCGCCGACGAGGCGGCGGCGCTCGCCGGCAACCACGGCCTCGATCCCGATCGCTTCAAGATCCTGAAGAAGCCGCTCGCTCCCTCGCCCGGGCCGGCGGCTCCGGTGGCGCGCACGCCGCTCGGGTCCACGACCTGGCCGCGCTGACGGCGGAGCCGAGCGAGCGAACCGCGCGGGCCGGACCCGTTCGGTCCGACCCGCACGATCCGCGGCGCCGCGACGTCCCCGTCACGCCGGCTCGTCGTCGGGGATGTCGAGATCGAGCAGCGCCGAGCTCAGCGACTTGCCGTGAGCATCGAGCGCCAGCGAGCGGGTGACGCCGCCGCCGAGCGCATCGTGCATCACGAAGTTGAGCGCCGCGATCCGCGGCAGCTCGTAGCGCACCACCTCGCCTTTCACGATGTCGGCGAAATGCGCCTTGACGCGCTCCACCGTGACGGAGCGGCGCAGCCGCTCGTAGTTCGCCGGATCGAAGGCGATCACCGAGATGTTCGAGATGTTGCCCTTGTCTCCTGTGCGGGAATGGGCGAGTTCGCGCAGCTTCATGATCACGCCTCCAGGATCCGGACCGACGCGCCGACGAGGGCGCGCGGCAGCAGCACCGACTGCACCGCGACGATCTCGCGGGCCGACTTGACGGCGCCGCCGCCACCGGCGGGGCCGTTGGTGTAGAGCGTCTCCACCTCGTTGCCGATCCGCACGGCTTCGGCGAGCGTGTCGGTGCGGCCGGCGATGCGGGCGCGCACCTCCCAGGGCTCGCCGGCGCCGGCGGACCGCGCCGCGCCGTGCAGCGCGTCGATGCCGATCAGGTCGAAGCGCAGCTCGCTGGTCTTCACCGCCATCAGCGCCAGGCGCTCGCGCACGATGTCGAGGGCGAGACGGCCGCGCGCGACGGCGCCGGGCCCGGCGTAGGAGATCTGGCCTTCGCCGATGTAGCTGTCGATATAGCCGACCGAGACCTTGAGGGTGTCCGATCGGGCGCGGCCGGTGCCGCCGGTGACCCGCACGCGGTCGGGTCCGATCTCGGCGACCTCGACCTGCGAGAAGTCGGCGATCACGTCGGGCTGGAAGTAAGTCGCGGGGTCGTGCAGCTCGTAGAGAAGCTGCTCCTTGACGGTCTGCGACGTCACCTGGCCGCCCGAGTCGCCGACCTTGGTGACTACGAGGGTGCCGTCCTCCGACACCTCGCCGATCGGGAAGCCGAGCCGGCCGAGCCCGCCGACGTCCTTGACGCCCGGGTCGGCGAAGTAGCCGCCCGTCACCTGCCCGGCGCATTCGAGCAGATGGCCCACTACGGTGCCCTTGCCGAGCCTGTCCCAGTCGTCCATCGCCCAGCCGAACTCGCGGATCAGCGGCGCCATGAACAGCGCCGGGTCGGCGGCGCGGCCGGTGATCACCACGTCGGCGCCTTTCGCCAGCGCCTCGACGATCGGGGCGGCGCCCACATAGGCGTTTGCGGAGACGAGGCGGTTGCCGAGATCGGTGGTGGAGGCCCCGGTCTCTTCCAGGCGTCGCGGCGTCTCGCGGATCGCCGCGACCACGTCGTCGCCCGTCACCGCCGCCACCTTGAGGCCGGCGAGGCCGAGCTTGCGGGCGATCTCGACGGTCTTCTCGGCGGCGGCCTCCGGATTGGCGGCGCCCATGTTGGTGACGATCTTGATGCCCTTGGCCCGGCAGATCGGCAGCACCGCCGTCATGCGGGCGGCGAGCAGCGGATCGTAGCCGGCGGCCGGGTTCTTCATCTTGGCCTGCTGGGCGAGCGCGATGGTGCGCTCCGCCAGGCATTCGAAGACCAGGTAGTCGATGTCGCCCTTCTCGGCGAGCTCGACGGCAGGCTCGATGCGGTCGCCGGAATAGCCGGCGCCGGCGCCGATGCGGATGGTTCTCATGATGGGTGTCCTACGGATGATGTCGAAGCCGGGTCAGAGCGGCAGGATGCCGAGCACGACCGCCGTCACGGTCATCACGACCGACACGGCCCACAGCGGCAGGAAGCTGAACTTCTGGTGCTCGCCGAGCTCGATGCCGCACAGGCCGACGAGCAGGAAGGTGGCGGGCGTCAGCGGGCTGATCGGGAAGCCGACCGTCATCTGGCCCATGATGGCGGCCTGGCCCATCTGCACCGGCGGCACGCCGAGCACCTTGCCGGCCTCGGCCAGCACGGGCAGGACGCCGAAGTAGAAGGAGTCCGGATCGAACAGCAGGCTCAGCGGCATCGAGATCAGGCCGAGCACCGCCGGCATGTGGGCGGCGAACTCGGTCGGGACGTGGCCGGCCGCGAACCGCGCCATCTCGGTGAGCATCTTGGTGTCCTTCATGATGCCCGTGAAGACGCCGGCGGCGAGTAGGATCGAGGCCATCATCAGCGCCGCCTTGGCATGCGCGTCGACGCGCTCGCGCTGATCCTTGACGTTGGGATAGTTGATCAGCAGCGCCACCACGGTGCCGACCATGAAGCAGACGACCGGCTGCGCCACCTCGGTGATCATCGCGCCGAGCACCGCGAGCACCAGGACGACGTTGACGAGGAACAGCTTCGGACGAGCGAGATTCTTCTCGGCGTCGGTGAGGATCGGCCGGGTGTCGAGGGCGCCGATGTCGCCGCCGATCGTGCCGGCCGCGGTGAGGCGCCGCTCCTCGCGCAGGCCGAGGAACCAGGCGAACGCGAAGACGAACAGCAGGCCGGCGATCTGCACCGGCAGGACCGGCATGAACAGCTCGCCGATCGGGACCTGGAGCGAGGTCGCGGCGCGCAGCGTCGGGCCGCCCCACGGCAGCATGTTGGCGGTGCCGGCCGCCATGGCGACCACGCAGGCGAGCACCCGCTTGTCCATCTTGAGGCGGTCGAACAGCGGCAGCATGGCCGGGATGGTGACCAGGAACGTCACCGCCCCCGACCCGTCGAGATGCACGATGGCGGCCAGCACCGCGGCGCCGAGCACGATGCGCGACGGCCGCACGCCGACGACACGGAGAATGCCGTTGATGATCGGGTCGAGCGTTCCGGCGTCCTTGATCACGCCGAAGAACAGGATGGCGAACACGAACATGCCGACGACGGGCGCGATGCCGCGGACGCCGGCGACCGCGAACTTGCCGGTGTCGGCGACCGAGAAGCCGGCGAGCAGCGCGCCGGCCATCGGCACGATGATCAGCGCCGCCATCGGCGAGAGTTTCTTGGTGAGGATGCCGGCCAGCACCACGAGGATGACCAGCAGGCCGATCAGGGCGAGCATGACGGACCCCTTGGGTTCGTCGGAGCGCGGGGCGCGGCGGGCAGGCCCGCGGTCCGGAGGACAGGGACGCGACCGGCCGGCGCGTCCGCGCGAGCGGACGCGATGCGGTCGCCGGTGTGTATGTCTGGTCGATGACGGCCGCCGGCCCCGGCCGGGCGGCCGGCGACGGTCGGGACGTCGCTTCTTCTCCGGGGGTACGGCCAGGACTACGCCGACCCTCGAATAATACAATTGAAATTGCTTTATCGCCGCGATAGAGCGGCTTTATGGAGATCACCCTCCGCCAGATCCGCGCCTTCCTGGCCATCGTGCAGTTGCGCAGCTTCACCCGAGCGGCCGCGATGCTGCACCTCTCGCAGCCGGCCCTGACGGTGCAGATCCGCAATCTGGAGGCGGCGCTCGGTGTCAGGCTGCTCGATCGCGACAATCGTGCGGTCGAGGTCACGCGCGTCGGGCTGGAGTTGGTGCCCGTCCTGCAACGCACCATCGGGGATCTCGATGCCGCGCTGGTCGACCTGCGCGAGATCGGCGCCGGCCGCCGCGGCACCGTGCGGGTGGCGGCGCTGCCGAGCTTCGCGGCCTCGCTGTTGCCGGACGTGATCGTCACATGCCGGCGCGCCAACCCGGCGCTCGCCTTTGTGGTGCGCGACGCCATCGCCAGCCAGGTGGTCGCGATGGTGCGCAGTGAGGACGTCGATCTCGGCATCACCGGCGGCGTGGTCGCCGATGCCGAGCTGGACGTGCTGCACGAGACCACCGATCAGCTCTGCCTGGTCTTTCAGGAGGCCCATCCGATCGGCCGCAAGCGCCGGATCGGCCTGCGGGATCTCGTCGACCTGCCGCTCGTCCTCACCAATCCGGGGACCAGCGTGCGCGACGTGATCGATGCCGCCCTGATGACCATCGGCCGCACCCCGACGGTCGCCTGCGAGGTGACCTACATGATGTCGGCGGTCGCCATGGTGCGGGCGGGGCTCGGCGTCACGGTGCTGCCGCGCTCGGCGCGCGAGACCCGGGTGGAGCGCGGCATCCGGGCGCGCGCGATCGACGATCCCGCCTTCGCGCGGCCGGTGGTGCTGGTGAAGAAGAAGGGCCGGACGCTGCCACCCGCCTCGCTGGCGTTCCGCGATGCTTGCATCGCTGCCATGCGCCGAGCGCTGCGGTCGTGATCACGCGGCGCCGCCGGCGGGCCGCGCCGACGCTGGACATCAGGCGCGGGCGTTCTCGCCTCCGGCGGACGGCGGCACGAACAGCAGCTTGTCGATACGGCGGCCGTCCATGTCGATCACCTCGACCCGCCAGTCGCCGACCGCGAAGGTGTCTCCCTCGATCGGGATGCGGGCGAGGCGCTCGAGCGCGAGGCCGGCGGCGGTGTGGAACTCGCCGCCCGCGCTGGGCAGCCCGAGCTTGTTGGCCAGCTCGTCGATCGCCACCCGGCCGTCGACCAGATAGGTGCCGTCGGGCCGCGGCGTGATGTCCTCCGGCATCGGCTCGTGCTCCTCCGGCAGGTCGCCGGCGATCTCCGAGAGGATGTCGGTGAGGGTGACCAGGCCGAGAAAGTCGCCGTACTCGTCGACCACGAAGGCGATGTGCACCGGCACCTTGCGGAACATCTCCAGCATGCGCAGCACGCTGACGTTCTCGGGCACATAGACGGGCTCGCGCAGATGCGCCTCGAGCTGGAGGCCGCGTCCGGCCAGGAGCCCTTCCACCAGGTCCTTCTTCTGCATGACGCCGAGCGGCCGGCCGAGATCGCCGCCGCGCGCCACCACGAGGCGCGAATAGGGGCACTCCGCCACCTCGCGCGCCACCTGGGCGGGGTCGTCGTCGAGATCGATCCAGTAGACATCGGGCCGCGGCGTCATCACGGCGACGACGGGCCGGTCGGCGAGCGCCAGCACGCCGTGGATCATCTGCTCCTCGACCTTCTCGATGACGCCGGCCTCGGTGCCTTCCGCGATGGTGAAGCGCACCTCCTCCTCGGTGACGACGGCGGCCGAGCGCCGCTCGACCCCGAGCAGGGCCAGGAGCCCGGCCGATGATCGTTCGAGCAGCCAGACGAACGGTCGGAACAGATAGCCGACCACGAATAGCGGCCGGGTGATGCGGGCCGCGATGGCCTCCGGCGCCGACAGGGCGATCTGCTTCGGCACCAGCTCGCCGAGCACCACCGACAGCGCCGTGATGGCCACCACGACGAGCACCACGGCGAGCTCGTTGCCGTAGGGCGCCACCGCCGGGATGGAGTCGAGCACCGGACCGAGCCGCTGGCCCAGCGTGGCGCCGCCGAAGGCACCCGACAGGATGCCGATCAGCGTGATGCCGACCTGCACGGCGGAGAGGAAGCGGCCCGGATTGTCAGCGAGCAGCAGCGCCTGGGCGGCGCCGGGGCGGCCGTCGTCGGCCATCTGCTGCAACCGCAACCGCCGCGACGACACCACGGCGAGTTCCGCCATGGCGAAGAAGCCGTTGACGAGGAAGAGCGCGATCAGAACGGCAATTTCCAGAACTACGTCCATTTCCCTAAGTTAGAGCCCCTAGGATCGAAAGAAAATCAGAGTTTCGCGCCGCGCATGGACGGTTTGATCTTTCGCAGCGATTCGCCACATGATCTGGTTCGAGATCGCATCCCGCGACCCCCGCCTCAGATTTTCGAAGACAATCGACAGGAGAAGAGGATGCTCGAGACCGTCGCGAGCTTCGACCGCATCGGCGAGGAGAATGCGTTCGCGGTGCTGGCCCGGGCCACCGAGCTTGCCGCGCGCGGGCGCGACATCATCAATCTCGGCATCGGCCAGCCGGACTTCCGCACGCCCGACCACATCGTCGAGGCCGCCGTCAAGGCGCTGCGCGACGGGCATCACGGCTACACCCCGGCGATCGGCATCCTGCCGCTGCGCGAGGCGGTGGCGGCCGACCTGAACGCGCGGTACGGCGTCGATGTGTCGCCCGCCGAAGTCATGATCATGCCGGGCGGCAAGCCCACGATGTTCATGTCGATCCTCATGTTCGGCGAGCCGGGTGTCGACATCCTCTACCCCGATCCGGGCTTCCCGATCTACCGCTCGATGATCGAGTTCACCGGCGCCCGCCCGGTGCCGGTGCCGATCCGCGAGGAGAACGGCTTCGCCTTCTCGGCCGAGGAGACGCTGTCGCTGATCACGCCGCAGACCCGTCTGCTGATCGTCAACTCGCCCGCCAACCCGACCGGCGGCGTGACGCCCAAGGCCGAGGTCGACAAGCTCGTCGCCGGCCTCGCCAAGTGGCCCAAGGTCGCGGTGATGTCGGACGAGATCTACGACCACATGGTCTACGACGGCGAGACCCATGTGTGCCTGCTCGGCTATCCGGAGATCCGCGATCGTCTCATCCTCCTCAACGGCTGGTCGAAGACCTACGCGATGACAGGCTGGCGGCTCGGCTACGCGGTGTGGCCCGGCAAGCTCTACGACAATGCCCGCAAGCTCGCCGTGAACCTTCACTCCTGCGTCAACGCGGCGGCCCAGTATGCGGGGTTGGCGGCGCTCACCGGCCCGCAGGATGCCGCCGCCGCGATGGTGGCCGAGTTCGACCGCCGCCGGAAGGTGGTGGTGGAGGGTCTCAACCGGCTCCCCGGCGTCTCCTGCGCGACCCCGAAGGGTGCCTTCTACGCCTTCCCGAACGTCGGCCGCACCGGCTGGAAGGCCAAGCCGCTCGCCTCGGCGCTGCTCGACGAGGCCGGCGTCGCGGTGATCGGCGGGCCGGACTTCGGCGTCTGCGGCGAGGGCTACATTCGTCTCTCCTACGCCAACTCGACCGAGAACATCGTCAAGGCGCTCGACCGCATGGGCGAGTTCCTGGCCAACCGCAAGGCGGCGTAGCGCGGCGCGAGCGTGCCAGGCCGACGCGGCGCGGGCCGCGTCGGGCACCCTGGAGCGGAATCCGATCCAACTGGCTCGTGTTCCGCTCAGAAGTCTTTGCATGATCGCATTTTCGACGGCGAACCGGCGTCCACTTCGCCGGACAATGCTCTAATGCACGGCGGCATCGGTGCGCGGCACGATGGCGCCGCGGTGGCGGATGACGCGCGCGGCCAGCCGATGGGCCACGCCGGCGGCCTCGGGCGGGGCCTCCCCGGCGAGCCGCGCCGCCAGATAGCCGGCGTTGAAGCCGTCGCCCGCCGCGGTCGGGTCGACCGGCACCACCACCTCGGGCACCGGCACGTAGGCGTGGGTCTGCTGGGCGTGGGTCTGCGTCGTCTGGTGTCCGCCGACGGCGAGCAGCGCCCCCTTGGCGCCGTTCTTCACGACGATCTCGCCGATGCCGAACGCCTGGAGCCGTGCCACCGTCGCCTCCGGGCTCGGATCGCCCCACAGCAGCGCCTCGTCCTCGAAGGTGGGCAGCGCGATGTCGACGCGCTTGAGCGCCTCCATGTAGACGGCGCGGGTGCGACCGGCGTCGGCGGTCCAGCCGCGCGGCCGGAAGTTGCCGTCGAACGCCACCTTGGCGCCGTGCTGACGAGCGAGCTCGACGACGGCCAGGAACCGCCCGACCCCCTCGTTGGCGAAGAGCGACAGCGTGATGCCCGAGAAGTAGATCAGCCGCGCCGTCAACAGCCCCTCGGCGACGCGGCCCCAGTCGGGAAGCTCGAACAGCGCGCGGGCGGGCGCGCTGTCGCGCCAATAGTGGAACAGCGGCGTCGTGCCGGGCTCGCCGTCGGCCAGATAGAGGCCCGGCAGCCGGCCCGGCACCCGCAGCATCAGGTCGCAGCCGACGCCCTCGGCGGACGCGAGCGCCAGGATGCGGTCGGAATAGATGTCGTCGCCGAGCGCGGTGGCGTGTGCCACCGGCACGCCGGCACGCGCCAGATAGATCGCGGTCGAGAAGGTGTCGCCGCCGCACGACAGGGCGAAGCGTCCGTCCGCGCCGCGCGCCAGCTCGATCATGACCTCGCCGACGGTGACGACGCGGGTGCGGGTGGGGTTCATGACGGGGCTCGGCTTTCGGGGCCGGCATAGCGGCCGGCCGTGTGGGGAAACAGCGCCTTGACGATCTTCAGCTTGGAGATGTCGACGGTGGCGTCCATGTGCAGGAAGATCGTCGCGTCACGAAACAGCTTCTCGACGCCGAAGTCGAGCATCACGCCGTTGCCGCCGTGCAGCTCCAGGGCGTGCTGGGCGACCTTGAAGATCTCCTCCGAGGCGTAGACCTTGGCCATGTTGCACAGGGCGTCGGCGTCGGGGTCCTTGTCGTCGACCGCGCGGGCCGCACGGCCGAGCAGGGCGCGCACCGCCTCCAATCGCGTCGCCATGTCGGCGAGCCGCAGCGCCACCGCCTGATGCTTGATCAGGATCTGGCCGCCCTGCACGTAGCTCTGCACGTAGTCGGCCGTCACCTCGAAGGCGCGCATGCCGACGCCGAGATTCTTGGCCGCCTGGATGATCTTGCCGGGCCGGAAATAGATGCCGGCGCGGCCGAGCGCGTCGTTCTCGACGAGGAGATGATCGTCCGGCACCCACAGGTCCTCGAACACCAGCTCGCCATTGTTCATGAAGCGGCAGCCCAGGGTCTCGTTGCAGCGGGCGACGGTGAGCCCCGGCGTGTCGCGCGGCACCAGGAAGCTCGACGTCCCTTGCAGCATGCCGACCGCTGGATCGGTGTTGGCGTAGACCACATAGAGGCCGGCATCGAAGCCGTTGGAGATGAACTGCTTGCGGCCGTTGATCAGCCAGCCGCCGTTCCGGCGCACCGCGCGGGTGTGCATGGCGGCCTCCGGCACGTTGTAGGGCAGCCAGCGGTCGGAGGCGCCGCGCGGCTCGGTGAGGCAATGGGCCAGCAGGAACTGCGGGTCCTCCATCAACCGGCCGAACCACTGCTTCTGGAGATGCGCCGGCGCCACATTGCGCAGCAGCACCGCCACCTTCCAGTTCTGCACCAGCTTGTCGGCGAGCCCCGAGTCGCCGCGGGCGATCTCCTCGGCGATCAGCGCGAAGGTCGCCACCTCGGCGGCGGGATCGAGCTCGACGCCGCCGTACTGCTCCGGGACGCCGAGGGTGCGGATGCCGACGCGCTCGGCGCCTTCGAGGATCGCGGCCGGCAGCCGCGCCTCCGGCCGCAGGTCCCATTCGCGCTGCCACTCGCGGCGGATGAAGGGCAGCACCACGTCGTCCACGAAGGCGCGGCAGGAGCTGCGCATCAGGCGCTGCTCCTCGGTCAGATGGGGATCGGGCATGGGTCCTCGGGCGTGTTGTCGTTAGGACCGAGCATAGAGAGATCGCGGTCCGTGCAAAAGCGGTCCGGCTGATCACAGGGGTTGCGCGATCGCTCCGCCTGTTGCGGTGAGCGAACCGGATCGCGCCCGCTGGCACTCTTTGGTCAGACTCGGTGAACCGTGCGGCGGTTCCGGAATTGTCTTCGGGGCCGACACTCCGTCAGGTGCTCGGCGCCTGACCCGCCTTCCGTCGTTTCCCGCCGGAGTCTCCGCTTGTCGTCGCGCCTCGCTCGCCTCGTCTTCGCCCTGCTCGGGGCCGGCCTGCTGCCGTCCGCCGCCCCGGCCGTCGCCGGGACCGCGCTGACGGCCGATGCCGTGAACACCGCCCGCTACGACGCGGCGGCCCTGGGCGGCCTCTCGCCGGTGGTGCTGCGAGCCCAGATTCTCCTCGATCGCGCCGGCTTCTCGCCCGGGGCGATCGACGGCGTCGTGTCGGACAATCTGCGCCGGGCGCTGGTGATGGTGCAGCGTCGCTACGAGCTCGACGATCACGGCGAGCTGGACGAGGCCACCTTCGCGGCGCTGATCGAGACCGACGACGGGCCGGTGCTCGGCGACTACGAGATCACCCGCGCCGACACGGCGGGGCCGTTCGTGCCCGACATCCCGTCCGAGCTGGAGGCGATGGCGCGGCTCCGCCGCCTCGCCTACACGGGGCCACGCGAGCGCCTGGCTGAGACGTTCCACATCGATGCGCGGCTCCTGGTGCTGCTCAATCCCGGCGTCTCGTTCGACGGGCCCGGCACCCGAATCGTGGTGCCGCGGATCGCGCGCCCGGCCGGGTCCGCCCAGAAGGTGGCTCGCATCGCGGTCGAGAAGCAGCAGCGCCGTGTCCTCGCCTTCGATCCCGATGGGCGCCTGGTGGCGTCCTATCCGGCTTCGATCGGCAGCGACGACAAGCCGACCCCGTCCGGTCTCTTCACCATCACCAAGGTGGCTCGTCTGCCGGTGTGGCGCTACAACCCGCGCTTCGCCTTCAAGGAGGTGAAGGGCGGCCGCGCCTTCAACGTGGCGGCGGGACCCAACAGCCCGCTCGGCACCGTGTGGATCGGCCTGACGGCGCCGAGCTACGGCATCCACGGCACCGCCCTGCCCGAAGAGGTCGGGGTCGCCGACTCGCATGGCTGCGTGCGGCTGACCAACTGGGACGTCCAGGCGCTCGCCGCCATGGTGCAGAAGGGCGCCACGGTCGAGTTCATCGAGTGATACCAACGGCAGACCTCTCGGACTGCATCCTCCGTCATGGCCGGGCTTTGTCCCGGCCATCCACGTCTTTGCTGATGCTCGGTTTGACGTCGTGGATGCCCGGCACGAAGGCCGGGCATGACGAGTCAGCATCAGCGGCCACGGTATGGAAGTGGTTCCGGGTAATCCGTTCGTCATCGTTCCGGGGCGCGGCACCCTGCTGCTCCACCCTAGGCGCCTCGGGTTGGTTGCGGCGCGCCAGCATTCTGGCTAGCGTGCGAGCGATGGGGATGGGGTTCCCCCGAAACCGCCGCGCCGGGCCGACCCGCCAGGTTCGACCGACCGGCTGATGACTCCTGCTGCGCACGCCCGCCGTGCACGCGGCGGGAGTCCGTCCCGAGCCGCGCCATGGCGGACATCGTTCGGGAACGAGGCGGATGACGGCTTATCTCTGGATCGCGATCGGCAGCGCGCTCGGCGGCATGGCGCGCTTCTGGTGCTCGGGCGTGGTGGCGCGCCTCGTCGGCGAGACCTTTCCGTGGGGCACCCTGACCGTCAACGTGGTGGGCTCCTTCATCATCGGCTTCTTCGCCGTGATCAGCGGACCGGACGGGCGGCTCCTGGTCGGCACGCCGGTGCGCCAGTTCGTGATGATCGGCCTGTGCGGCGGCTACACCACGTTCTCGTCCTTCAGCATCCAGACCCTGGAGCTGATGCGCGACGGCCAGTGGCTCCAGGCGGGCGGCAACGTGGTCCTCTCCGTGGTTCTGTGCCTCGTCGCCGTGTGGGCCGGCGCCGCCGCGGCGACGGCCGTCAACACCATGCGCTGGGTGTGAGGGAGGGTGTGATGACGCTGCCGCGCGATGCCGTGCTGCTGCGGATCTTCGTCGGCGAAGACGACAAGACCGAACGCCGGCCGCTCTACGAGGCGATCGTGCTGAAGGCGCGCGAGCATGGGCTCGCCGGCGCCACGGTGCTGCGCGGGCCGCTCGGCTTCGGCCATTCGTCGCGGCTGCACACCACCAAGATCCTGCGCTTGTCGGCCGACCTGCCGATGGTGATCGAGATCGTCGACACGCCCGAGAAGATCGAGGCCTTCTTGCCGGTGCTCGACACCATCATGACGTCGGGCCTCGTCACGCTGGAGAAGGTGCAGGTCCTGCAATACGGCGAGACCCGCAACGGCAAGGCGTGACCGGCGCCGGTTGAGCATTTTCCGGCGAAGTGGACGCCGGTTCGCCGTTGACAATGCAATCGCGTTAGCACCCGGCGTCACCTCTCCCCGTCCACGGGGAGAGGTCGGATCGGAGGCCGACGATCCGGGTGAGGGGGCGTCACCGCTCATCAAGACACCGAGGTGGCCGCAACCGCTGCAACCCCTCACCCGTCTCGCCTCTTCGAGGCGAGCCACCCTCTCCCCGCTTCGCGGGGCGAGGGAGCGCCGGCGCCCGGGTTTGTGGCCGATCCAACGGGAGGGGCGGCTGGCGCCTCAGCGCATCGGCTGCATGCCGAGCTTGTGCAGGAGCTGCATGTCCCGGTCGGGCTCCGGGTTCGGGGTGGTCAACAGCTTCTGCCCGTAGAAGATCGAGTTGGCGCCAGCCAGGAAGCACAGCGCCTGCATCTCCTCGCTCATCTCCTCGCGGCCGGCCGAGAGGCGGACCATCGAGGCCGGCATGGTGATGCGGGCGACCGCGATGGTGCGCACGAACTCCAGCCCGTCGATCGGCGCCACCCCGGCGAGCGGGGTGCCCTCGACCTGGACCAGCAGGTTGATCGGCACCGACTCGGGATGGTCCGCCAGGGTGGCGAGCGCATGCACCATGCCGACCCGGTCCTCCCGCGACTCGCCCATGCCGACGATGCCGCCGCAGCACACGTTGATGCCGGCGTCGCGCACATGCGCCAGGGTGTCGAGACGGTCCTGATAGGTCCGGGTGGTGATGATGTTGCCGTAGAACTCCGGCGAGGTGTCGAGGTTGTGGTTGTAGTAGTCGAGCCCGGAGTCCTTGAGCCGGTGCGCCTGCTTCTGCGTCAGCATGCCGAGCGTCATGCAGGTCTCGAGCCCGAGCGAGCGCACGCCTTCGACCATGGCGCAGACCATGTCGAGGTCGCGATCCTTCAGCTCGCGCCAGGCGGCGCCCATGCAGAAGCGGCCGGCGCCGGCCGCCTTGGCGTCCCGGGCGGCGGCCAGCACGGTCTCCACCGGCATCAGCTTCTCGAGCTGGACGGTGGTCTCGTGGTGGGCGCTCTGCGGGCAGTAGCCGCAATCCTCGGAGCAGCCGCCGGTCTTCACCGACAGAAGCGTCGAGATCTGCACCTCGCGGGGGTCGAACCGCTCGCGGTGGACGCGCTGTGCCGTGAACATCAGCTCGGGGAACGGCAAGTCGAACAGCGCGCGAATCTCCTCGCGCGTCCAGTCGTGACGAACCAGGCCCGCGGGCGGCAGCAGCGCGCCGGCGGCCTCGGAAACGGGGCGGGTGCGATCATCCATGATGGCGCGACCATGGCGAGCGGGCCGGCGAAATGCAAGAGGCTCCGCCGGAGCGCAGGGCCGCACGGCGCTGGCGGCGGGGCCGGATCGACGGCCCCGGGTCGTGCTGGTCCGGATCGTGCAGGCTCGCGAGGCGCGGGCCGGCGAAGGGCCGGGACCGGGGAGCCGGACGGGTCATCCGCTGGGGCGGCTCGCGGACAGGGGGAGGCGATATGCGCGTGCTGGTGATCTATGCCCATCCGGTGGAGACGAGCTTCAACGCGGCGGTGCACGCCAGGGCTGTGGCGGCGCTGCGGGGGGCCGGCCACACGGTCGACGACTGCGACCTCTATGCCGAGGGCTTCGACCCGGTGCTGAGCCGCAGCGAGCGGATCGACTATCACGACACGGCGGTGAACCGGCGGCCCGTCCAGGCCCATGTCGACCGGCTGCTCGCCGCCGAGGCGCTGGTGCTGGTCTTCCCGGTGTGGTGCTTCGGGCTGCCCGCGATGCTGAAAGGCTGGTTCGACCGGGTGCTGATGCCGGGCGTCGCCTTCGACATCAGCGATCCGGCGAACGTCCGGCCGGCCCTCACCCATCTGAGACGCATCGCCGCGGTGACCACCTATGGCCGGCCGCGCTGGACCGCGCTCCTGATGGGCGATCCGCCCCGCAAGGTGATCACCCGCTATCTACGGGTGCTGACCGGCGGCCGCGCCAAGATCACCTACACGGCGCATTATCACATGAACGTCTCGACCGACGCGACCCGCACCGCGCATCTGGAGAAGGTGGCGCGGGTGATGAAGGGGCTGTGACGGCCGGCCCGAGGGCGCCCGCCGGGAGACGGCGCCCGGTGCCGCTCGCGGCTCAGAACAGCCCGGTGAGGCGGCCGTCCGGGCCGACGTCGATGCCAACGGCGGCCGGCAGGCGCGGCAGGCCCGGCATCGTCATGATGTCTCCGCAGATCGCCACCACGAAGCCGGCGCCGGCGGCGAGCCGCACCTCGCGCACATGCACGATGTGGTCGGCGGGAGCGCCCTTGATCTCGTGGTTGGTGGTGAAGCTGTACTGCGTCTTGGCGATGCACACCGGCAGCCGGCCGAAGCCCGCGGCCTGGTAGGCGGCGAGCTGCTCGGCCACCGGGGCGTCGAGCGCGATGTCCTTGGCCCGGTAGATCTCGCGCGCCACCGTGCGGATCTTCTCGATCAGCGGCATGTCGTCGGGATAGAGCAGCGTCATGCGGCTGCGGCCGCTCTCGGCCGCCGCCACCACGGCGCGGGCGAGATCGACGGCACCCTTGCCGCCCTCCGCCCAGTGGTCGGCCACCACGGCCGTGACGCCGAGCGCCGCGCAGGCATCGCGCACCAGCGCCACCTCGGCCGGCGTGTCGGCGCTGAAGCGATTGATCGCCACCACCGGGACGAGCCCGAGCTTCTGCACGTTCTCGACGTGTCGGCGCAGGTTCGACAGCCCCTCCTCCAGGGCCGCCAGGTTCTCGTGCCGCAGGTCCTCTTTCTTGGCTCCGCCGTGCATCTTGAGGGCGCGGACGGTGGCCACCAGCACCACGCAGTCGGGGGCGAGCCCGGTCATCCGGCACTTGATGTCGACGAACTTCTCGGCCCCGAGGTCGGCCCCGAAGCCCGCCTCGGTGACCACCCAATCGGCGAGCTTGAGCGCCGTCGTGGTGGCGATCACCGAATTGCAGCCATGCGCGATGTTGGCGAACGGGCCGCCATGCACGAAGGCCGGGGTGCCTTCGAGCGTCTGCACCAAATTGGGGGCGAGCGCCTCCTTCAGCAGCGCCGTCATGGCGCCGGCGGCGCCGAGGTCGCGGGCGCGGATGGGCGCGCGGTCGCGGGTCGACGCCACGATGATCTCGCCGAGCCGGGCCTTGAGGTCGGCGAGGTCGCGGGCCAGGCAGAAGATCGCCATCACCTCGGAGGCGACCGTGATGTCGAACCCGGCCTCGCGCGGAAACCCGTTCGCGGCGCCGCCGAGCGAGCACACGATGTCGCGCAGCGCGCGGTCGTTCATGTCGACCACCCGCCGCCAGGTCACCCGCCGCGAATCGATGCCGAGCGCGTTGCCCCAGTAGATGTGATTGTCGATCATCGCGGCGAGCAGATTGTGGGCCGCCCCGATGGCGTGGAAGTCGCCGGTGAAGTGGAGGTTGATGTCCTCCATCGGCACCACCTGCGCATAGCCGCCGCCCGCGGCGCCGCCCTTCTGCCCGAAGGAGGGGCCGAGGCTCGGCTCGCGCAGGCACACCATCGCCTTCTCGCCGAGATGGACGAGCGCGTCGGCGAGCCCCACCGTCGTGGTGGTCTTGCCCTCGCCGGCCGGCGTCGGGGTGATGGCGGAAACCAGGATCAGCCGGCCCTGCGGCCGATCTTTCAGGCTGTCGACGAGGTCGAGCGAGAGCTTGGCCTTGTAGCGGCCATAAGGCTCGAGGTCGTCGGCCGCGATGCCGAGTTTTTCACGCGCGAGATCGACGATCGGGCGCTTGGGGGCGTCCTGGGAGATCGCGATGTCGGATTTCGGCGCGGCGTGCTGGGAGGCGGGCATTGCGGACGGCCTGGATGCGGGACCGGGGGCGGTCCCGAGTGGTACAGCAATCGGGCCGTGCGTCGAAGTCTCCCGCCGCAGGCGCGGGCCGGCGGTCGCGCCGGCCCGAGATATCCCGCTCGATCAGTAGACCAGCACCGGAGTCTTGCGGACGTGGCTGCGGTCGGTGATCTGCTGCACCAGGAAGTCGGCCACGTCGGCGCGCGAGATGGTGCCGTTGTGCCAGTCCTGGGGCTCGGTCAGCACCCGATAGGTGCCGAGCCGGTGGCCGTTGGTCAGGATGCCGGGCCGCGCGATGGTCCAGTCCAGGCTGCTCGCCTTGATGAGCTTCTCCTGAATGTCCTTGTCGTCGTAGGCGCGGCCGAACACCAGCCGGAACGGGATGTATTGCAGGAACGAGATGCTCGACTTGCTGTCGCCCGCCCCGAAGCCGGTGACGGCGATCAGCCGCCGCACGCGCTTCGCCTCCATGGCGGGCAGCAGAACGCGGGTCGACTTGGAAAAGAGCTGCACCGGGCCGAGCATGTCGCCGAGCCCGATCCCGAGGGTCTGGATCACCACGTCGACGCGATCGAGCGCCGCCTCGACGTCCTCGGTCTTGAGGGCGTTGCCTTTCACCACCTCCAGCCGGGAGGTGTCGGCGCCCACCAGCCGCACCGGGGTGCGCGCAAAGGCCCGCACCGTGTGGCCGGCCGCGAGGGCGCGCTGGACCGTCTCCAGGCCGATCCCCTTGCTGGCTCCGATGATCAATACACGCGCCATGACGCCGTTCTCCTGAACTCGTGATCCGTCTCGTTGCGGTCGTCCTCGTTGCGGTCGTCCCGCCGCGGGCGGCCGCGCCCTGCGTCGATACGTCCGGCCGGGTCGCCCGGACCGCCGAGCGCCGCCGAAAACGGCGCGCCCGAGGCGGCGGTTGCGATTCGCGGCCGCCGGGCCGCCGCAGCGCGGTCGGACCCGGCGGTGCCTCGAGCCGGCGATGGAGAAAAGCCCGGTCCCGCCCCGCGAATCAAGACGCCGCGACAACCAATTTGCTGCGGCGCCCGTTCACAGGGCCCTGAGTGTCCGGAATCGTCCGCGATGTCGTGCGCTTGTGATCGATTCGGGCGATCTGCGGGCCGTCGACGCGACGCCTCGGTCCGAACAGTCGACAAAGAGGTTTCGAATGCATCGTGATCGACGCATAGTGCGCCGGCCGACACCTGTCACTGGGCGATTGGCGCGCCCGATCATCGACGATGGCGGCGGGCCAGCCTCGCGAGGGAGGTCGCGGCCTGAAATGTGGCAGAGCGAAATATGGCGGAAGGGCTGCGACGGCGCGGGCGATGCGCCGGAGGGTTGGTTGCGGGGGTAGGATTTGAACCTACGACCTTCAGGTTATGAGCCTGACGAGCTACCGGGCTGCTCCACCCCGCGCCAACATCGCGCACCGGACGTCGCCGGCGCGCCGCTTATGTAGCAACATGACTGTCATATGGGAAGCCCGCCGTGGCGAATAATCTCCTCGTTTCTCACAGCCTTGCCGTGCCGGGTCCCCGCCTCGACAAGCTCGCGCAATCCGGCGACATGCACGTCCCGGATGTGCTGCGGAACGTCGCCCGCGCGGCGCTCGGCGAGGCGCGCGGCGCCATCGTGGACCCCGGGCTCGACGAGGCCACGGCGATTCATGACTTCCGCAAGGGCATGAAGCGCTGGCGGGCGCTGCTGCGGCTGGTCGAGCCGTTTCTCGGCGACGAGGGCCGGCGGCTGCGGGTGGAGGCGCGCGATCTCGCCCGCCTGCTGGCGGGCGCTCGCGATGCCCGCACGGCGCTCGACGCCCTCGCCGACCTCGGCAAGCTCCAGGATCAGCCGCCGCTGTCGCCCCGCACGGTGGCCTCGATAACCGACCGCCTCGACGCCGTGCGGACGCAGGCCGAGGGCGCCTCGCTGACCCCGGAGACCCGCGCCCATATCGACGCGCTGCTGACCGCCGCCAGCGAGGGCACCAAGTACTGGCCGGTCGGCGACGTCGACTTTCGCGCCCTCGCCGCCGAGGTGGCGCGCCATTATCGGCGGGTCCGCGACGCCATCCCGGAGGATTGGCACGGCAGCGATCCGGAGGCGCTGCACGGGCTGCGCCAGAGGGTGGTGATCCATCGCTACCAGATGGAGGTGATCGCGCCGCTGTGGCCGCGCTTCGGCGAATTCTGGATCGGCGAGGCGCAGCGTCTGCGCGACCGCCTCGGCCACCATCAGGACCTGATCATCCTGGCCGATTTCACGGCGCCGCACGGCCCGCTGGCGCCGTGGCGCTCGCGGCTCCTGCCGCTGATCACGGCGCGGCGCGCCGAGCACGTCACGGTCGCGGCGCGGATCGCCGGCCGCCTGTTCGCCGATTCGCCGCGGAGCTTCCGCCGGCGCCTGCTGGCGTTGTGGGACCACCGGGCGCCCTGACGCTCCGCCGGGCGGACCGCTGTCCCGCCTGGAACGCCCGCGCCGGCGCCGACGTTGGCCGGAAGCGGCCCCGCTGGCCCTCCGCGGCCACCCCGGCGGCCGGGGAGATGCCTGTCCTGGACACGGTCGAGGTCCTGCTTCGGCTCGCCGCCGCCACGGTGGCCGGCCTCATTCTCGGGCTCAACCGCGGCCTCCGCAACAAGCCGGTCGGCATGCGGACGCTGGCGCTGGTGGCGCTCGGCGCCGCCACGGTGGCGGTCGGCGCCATGCAGGTCGACGGCATGATCGGCCATCCCGACGCGGCGAGCCGCGTCGTCCAGGGCGTCATCCAGGGCATCATGACCGGCATCAGCTTCATCGGCGCCGGGGTGATCCTCCGCGATTCCGGCGCCGGCCGGGTGCGCGGCCTGACCACGGCGGCCACCGTGTGGATGAGCGCCGCGCTGGGCATCGCCTGCGGGCTCGGTGGCTGGCGCACCGCCGGCATCGCCATCGCGATCGCGCTGTTCGTGCTCGTCGTCATCCAATGGATCGAGCGGCTCACCGGCCGTGAAGAGGGCGAGCAGCCGTGACCCGGCGGCAGCGGCACGATTCCCCGCCGCTCGCGCCGGCGTGAACCGCAGCCCGCTTCCGGGACACCGACCGGCAGGCATACACTGCGGTGCCCGGCTCCTCCGGGACCGTTCGGGTCGGTGCAAGCCGGCGAGGCGTCATGGCCGCAACTCCCCAATCGCGTTCGGGCATCGCCGCCGCCTGGGTCGTCCTGACGGTGGCTGCCGTGCTGACGGCCGCCGCCGTCCAAGGCCAGCCGGTCGGCCAGTTGGCGCCGCTGCCCGATCCGCCCGACACGGTGTACGCGACCGGCGACGCCGCGATCGACGAGCCGACCAAGCGCAGCCTCGCCACCACCGAGGCGTTCCGCGCCTTCCTGCCGGTGTCGGTCGATCTTTCGGCCGGCATGCCGCCGCCCGGCCGCCAGGGCCGGCTGCCGTCCTGCACCGCCTGGGCGGTCGCCTATGCGGCGCGCAGCTACTATGTCTCGACCGCCGAGGGACGCGACATCCGCCAGGCCGGCAACATCCCGAGCCCGGCCTATGTGTACCACCTCGCCCGGGCGGCCGAGTGCGGCGGCACCAACTTCGTCCGCAATGTCGAGGTGCTGCGCCGCGGCGCCCCGTCGATGGCGTCCTACCCCTATGTGGACCAGTGCGTCGCCCCGCCCGGCCCCGACGCCACCGCCCGGGCCGAGGACTTTCGCGTCCGCGGCTATCGGCGCATCGATCTCGCAAGACTCGACGACATCAAGGGCCAGCTCGCGCTGTCCAACCCGGTGCTGATCTCGTTCGCCGACAGCGTCGCGTTCCAGCGCCACCGCGGCGACGCGGTGTTCACCGAGCCCGATTTCGTCGCTCCGCGGGGCTGGCACGCCATGACGCTGACCGGCTACGACGACCGTCGCCAGGCGTTCCGGCTGATCAACTCGTGGGGCCAGGGCTGGGGTGACCGGGGCTATGCCTGGGTGAGCTACGACACCATCCGCCAGCGGGTCCGCGAGGCCGGCATTCTGGACGTGCCGCGGCCGGCCCGGCCGCCCGCCACCCCGGTGCCGCCGCCGGCTCCGCCTCCCGTGCCGCCGCCGATCGCGACCCCGGTGTCGCCGCCGGTGCGCCCGCCCGCCGGCGAGCCGGTGGTCGCCGGGCTTCCGGAGTTGCAGCGACTGCCCTGCGCCCGGGTGACGGCCCGCCGGATCGGCAGCGGCACCGAGCTGTCCGGCTTCGTCGCTTCGGCCGAGGATCTCGACACGGTGCGCCGCGCTGCCGCGCTGCGGCCCGGCACCACGGTCGGCGACGTCGTGGTGGCGCCGTGGCCGCAATGCGAGGCGATGCAGACCCTCGACGATGCTCTCGTGGCGCCCGACCGGCCGGCGGTCGACATCGGCGGGCGGGTGGTGCTGCGCGACGGCGATCCCCTGCGCATCACGGTGCGCACGCCGCGTCGCGCCCGCTATCTCTATGTCTCGTATGTGCAGACCGACGGCTCGCTGGTGCATCTCGTGCAGCCGCGCGGCGCGGTGCCGGAGCCGGTCGCACCGGATCGGCTGATGGTGTTCGGCGACGGCTCGGACGGCCGGGCGCGGGCGACCGTCAGCGGCCCGTTCGGGCGCGAGATGATCATCGCCATCGCGTCGGCGGCGCCGCTGTTCCCGCGCGAGCTGCCGACCCGGCAGACCGAGCGTGAGTATCTGTCGGCGCTGCGGCGCGCCCTGATCCACCAGCCGTCGGCGGCGGCGGCCGGTGTCGCGGCCGAGCGCGAGGTGGCCGCCACGGTGCTGAGCCTGGAGACGCGGCCGCGCTGACTGCGTCTCGCGAAAGGGAAACGGGCCGGTCGCGAGGCGGCCGGCCCGTGGGGTGTCGGCGAGGCTCGTCGGTCAGGACGAGCGGAACCACGGCCGCGGCTCCGGCACAGCGCGCGGCTCGGGCTCGCGTTCGCGCCGAGGCTCCGGGGTACGCCGCCACATCCAGTCGACGGCCCGCTGGACCTCGGTGTCGCGCTGCGCCCGCGCTGGAGCCGCCGGAGCGGCGCGCACCGCGTCGCGATGCGCGGCCGGCTCGTCCGTGTGGTCGGCCTGTCGGTGTGCGGTGGCGGCGCCGGTCCAGTTGGCAGCGAGATAGCGGGTTCCGACCAGCACCACGGCGGCGCCCACGATGGCGCCGAGCGCGATGGCGAAGGTGTGATCGGCGCCGACGATCCCGAGATGCGGCACCGCGACGGCGCCCGCCACGGCACCGATGAGGCCGGCGATCACCTCGACCAGCGGGTTGGTGCCCGGCTCGCCGGCGACGATCCGGCCGAACCAGCCGGCCGTGAGGCCGATCAGGGCCACCAGGATCAGGGTCTCGAAAGGCAGGGTCATGCTGTTCTCCGTCGGCCTGCTGCGGGGGTCGCGCGAGGCGCCGCCTCCTACGACGGCGACGGCGTGCCGGCGACTCACCACGATGTCGCGGTGGCGCCGAGGACCGGCGGCGCCGCGGGTATCGCGGCGTCAACCGTGGCGAGGGGCCAGTGTTCCGGCGGCGGGGCTCAGGGGAGCAGCAGGGCGCGCACCAGCGAGCCCACGCGCCGCATCAATCGCCGCAGCGGGCGGCGGCGAGCCCGGATCGACGGCTCCGGGTCCGCATCGGCGAGCCGCAGCCCGACCCGGGTGACGCGGCCCTTCGCCTCGGCATGGACCACGAGCGCGATGGAGCCGAGCGGCAGCACGTCGCCGGGCTGCGGCGGATGGCCCAGACGGGCGGCGAAGTGGTCGGCCAGCGTGGTGCCGCGGTCGGCCGGCGCGATGGCGAGGCCGTAGATCTCGCCGAGCGATCCGAGCGTGATGTCGCCGCCGACGAAGAAGTCGCCGAGCAGCCGCGGGTCGGGCTTCTGCGGTGGCGGCATGTCGACGAAGAAGCGGTCGAGCACCTGGGCCTTCTCGGGCGGCGCCAGGAGATAGATGTGGTCGCCCGGCTTGATCGGGCCGGCCTCGGCGGCGGCCAGCACCCGCTCGTCGCGCACCACCAGCACCGGCTTGGCCCAGGACGGGACGATCTTGCGGCGCAGATAGGGGTTGTTGGTTCCGACATGGTAGCCGACCAGCTCCTGCTCGAGCTGGCCGGGGAGATCGAGCTCGACCCGCCGGGGGGCGGGCTCGCTGCGCGGCAGGGCGATGCGCAGCCAGCGCGCCGCCGGTGCCAACGTCCAGCCCTGCACCAACAGCGACACCAGCACCACCACGAAGCCGATGTTGAAGTAGAGCTGGGCGTTGGGCAGCTCGACGAGGAGCGGAATCGAGGCGAGGAAGATCCCGACCGCCCCCCGCAGGCCGACCCATGAGATGAAGACGCGCTCCCGCCACGAGAAGGGAAACGGTGCCAGGCAGAGCAGCACCGCCACGGGCCGTGCGAAGAACATCAGGGCGGCGGCGACCGCCAGCGCGGCGCCTGCATTGGCCAGCAGCCGCTCGGGCCAGGCCAGCAGCCCGAGCAGGACGAACATGACGATCTGGGCCAGCCAGGTGGCGGCGTCCAGGAACGCGATGACGGTGTTGTGGGCGCGGGTCGGCCGGTTGCCGACGATCAGCCCGGCCAGGTAGACGGCGAGGAAGCCGGAGGCGTGCAGCGCCTGCCCGACCCCGAACACCGTCAGGGCCGCCGTGGTGACGAACGGCGCGTGCAGGCCCTGCGGCAGCGCCAGGCGGTTGAGCGCCAGCACGGTGGCGCGGCCGCCGATCAGCCCGAGCACGGCGCCGCCGACGCCCTGGCCGAGCAGGCTCAGCACGATCGACGGCCACGGGCGGTCACCGGCGACCAGCAGCTCGACCAGCAGGATGGTCAGGAAGATCGCCAGCGGGTCGTTGGTGCCCGACTCGATCTCGATGGTGGCGGCGACGCGTGGTCGCAGGCGCAGGCCGCGGCCACTGAGCAGGAAGAACACCGCGGCGGCGTCCGTCGAGGCCACCACCGAGCCGACCAGCAGGGCTTCGAGCCAGCTCAGTTCGAGCAGGTACACCACCACCGGCGCCGTGAGCGCGGCCGTGAAGAACACGCCGATACTGGCGAGCGTCAGGGACGGCGCCAGCACGCTGCGGAAGGTGGCGAAGCGGGTGCGCAGGCCGCCGTCGAACAGGATCAGGGCGAGGGCGACCGAGCCGACCAGATAGGCGAGCCGCACGTCGTCGAAGCGCACGCCGCCCGGCCCGGCCTCGCCGGCCGCCATGCCGAGCAGAAGGAACACCAGCAGCAACGGGGCGCCGAAGCGCAGAGCCACCAGGCTGGACAGGATACCGACGAGCACCAGCAGGGCGCCGAGCAGGATCGAGAGGCTGACGGTGTCGAGTGCGTCCATCGGGCCGGTGGCACGTCCATCAGATCGGGTGCGTGGGATTCGCCGACACGATACGGGCGAACGCCTGGAAGAACCAGCCCGATGGAAAGCCGATTGCGACGCCGCCGCGCCGCACGGCGGCGGCGGCCGGGAGGGGCCGACGCTGGCCCTCCCCGGCTGCTCCGCCGCCTACTGCCGCTCAGAACGCGACCGTGTCGGGCCCCTTCAGGGCGAGGATCGCCCGGGCCTCGTCCGGGGTGGCGATCTGGAGGCCGAGGCCCTCGACGATCTGCCGCACCCGGGTGACCTGCTGGGCGTTGGAGGTGGCGAGCTTGCCGGGGCCGATCCACAGCGAGTCCTCGAGCCCGACCCGGACATTGCCGCCCATGGCGGCGGCCTGTGCGGCGATCGCCATCTGGGAGCGGCCGGCACCGAGCACCGACCAGCGATAGGTCTCCGGCCCGAGCAGCCGGTCGGCGGTCCGCCGCATCGCCATGACGTCCTCGGGATGGGTCCCGATGCCGCCCAGGATGCCGAACACCGACTGCACGAACAGCGGCGGCTCGACCAGCCCGCGGTCCAGGAAGTGGGCGAGATTGTAGAGGTGGCCGACGTCGTAGCACTCGAACTCGAAGCGGGTGCCGTTCTCCCGGCAGGTCCTGAGGACGAACTCGATATCCTTGAACGTGTTGCGGAAGATCAGGTCGCGCGTGCCCTCCAGATAGGCCCGCTCCCAGTCGTGCTTGAACTCCTTGAAGCGGGCGAGCATCGGGAACAGCGCGAAGTTGATGGAGCCCATGTTGAGGCTCGCCACCTCGGGCTTGAAGGTCGCGGCCGGCCGCACCCGCTCCTCCACCAGCATGGTGGGCGAGCCGCCGGTGGTGATGTTCACGATCGCCCCGCAGCCCGCCTTGATGGTGGGGAGAAAGCGGGCGAACGCCTCGGGCGACTGGTCGGGCCGGCCGGTCTCCGGGTTGCGGGCGTGCAGGTGCACGATGGCGGCGCCGGCCTCGGCGGCGCCGATCGCCGAGGCGGCGATCTCGTCGGGCGTCACCGGCAGGTAGGGCGACATCGACGGCGTGTGAATGGCGCCCGTGATGGCGCAGGTGATGATCACCTTGCGGCTGGTCGGGCTCTGGGTCGGGGCGGCCTTGGCCGCGTCGCTGGCCGACATGGAATGCGGTTCCTCGGTTGCGGTGGTGTCGGTCGGTTGCTTGTCGGTCGTGAGCTGGTCGGTGGTGAGCTGGTCGGTGGTGAGCGGTCGGTCGCCGCATGGCGCCGACGCCGGCGGGCAAGGGCCTGCCGCGACGAGCTTACATCGTTCGGGTGGTGTGACCAGTGCAGTGCACGCGACGCGGCGCCGGTGCGGCGCGTGTGAGGCGGATCACACGGGCCGGCGCGGCGTCCAAACCGCTGCCGGCGAGGGGGCGACGAATGGGGGAACGCGGCGGTCGCCGCGTCCAACCCCCACCGCGGCGATCACCGCCGTGAATACCGAGGAGACGACCATGTCGCTGACCACCAAGCTCGCCGCCGCCGCCATCGCCCTCGTCACCGTCGCGGGCGGGATCGCCGCCTCGACCGGCGAAGCCGCCGCCAAGCCGAAGTTCGGTCCCGCCATCGGCTTCGGCCTGGTCGCCGGCACCGCCATCGGGCTCGCCGCGGCGTCCTCGGCCTACGGCTATCCGGCCTACGGCTATCACGGCTACGGCCCGGGCTGCCGCTGGGTGCCGCGCTACAGCCCCTACGGCCATTATCTTGGCACCGTGCGGGTCTGCGGCTGGTGATGCCGCAAGGGGTGGGGCGGCGATGCGCCGCCCGCGCCTTTCGGCTCCTGGTCCGAGACTCCCGAGCCCGCCCGGCGCCCCCGGGAGGGCTTTCTCGTATCGGGCGACGATAGGCTTCAGGGCCGATCGATGCGATCAGGCGGTGCGCGATCAGGCGGTGCGGGCGATGCGGCCGGCCGGGTGCGGGCCGCCGGCCCGCAGGGCCGCCCGGTAGGCGGCGCCGGCCTCGTCGGGCTCGGCGCGGCGGCGCTCCCGGGTCTGCGGCAGGCCGCGGCTGGTGGCGATGAGCTGGGCCAGGAAGCTCGCCAGGTTGCGACCGGCGGGCCGCGGCGGCGGACGTGATTCGGCCTGCGACACGAGGGCGCGGCTGGTCGCGGCGGCGGGCTCGTCCGGCGTGACCGGCTCCACCGTCTCGACGCGGCGCAGCGGTCGCGGCGGCGGAACGGTGCCGCGGGACGCGCTGTCGATCGGCCTGATCGTCATCCTCCTGCTCCGAAACGGCACAGCCAGCGGGGACACCCGACCGAGTCGCAACGCGCGTGCCGCGTCGGCGGTTCGGGCGCGCCGCCGGAACGGCGCAGAGATTACCAATTGTTTAACCTGTTTGCCGTTAGGCTGTCGCCTACGCCGTCCGCCGCCCGCAGCGAGGATCGCTTCGACGTGACCCGAAACGAGACGATTGCCGGCCCGGCCGTCGCCGGGGGGGCCTCCACGCGGCCGGACGTGCCCGAGATCGGCCCGCTGGTGCTCGACGCCGGCGCCATTCTGAGGTCGGTCGGCGACGTTCCCTATGTCTGGGACATCGCATCCGACACGCTGGCCTGGGGCGACAACGCCGCCGACGTGCTGGGGCTGACCGAGGTCGAGGCGATGGCCACGGGCCGCGGCTTCGCCCGCCTGGTGGCACCCGATTGCCCGACCTCCCGCTTCGACGCGGTGATGCGGTCCGGCACCACCGACGCCGGCGGCGGCGCGCCCTACGTCGTCCAATATGCCCTGGTGCCGCCCGGCCGCAGCGGCGAGCCCCTGTGGGTCGAGGATGTCGGCCGCTGGTTCGCCGGCCCGCATGGCGATCCGGTGCGGGCCCACGGGGTGGTGCGGGTGATCACCGAGCGGCGCGCCCGCGAGGAGCGCCTCGCCTACCTGTCGCGCTACGACGACCTGACCGGCGAGATGAACCGCTGGCACCTCACCGAGGTGCTGGCCATCACCATCGAGGAGACGGTGCGCTGCCGCGAGTCCTGCGGCTTTCTGCTGCTCGCCGTCGACAATGTCGGACGCATCAACGAAGCGTATGGCTACGAGGTAGCCGACGAGGTGGTGGCCGCGGTGGCCAAGCGGCTGCGCGCCCGCATGCGCGGCGGCGACCATCTGGGCCGGTTCTCCGGCAACAAGTTCGGCATCATCCTCAAGAACTGCACGCCCGACGACATCAAGGTGGCGGCCGAGCGGCTGCTCGCCGGGGTGCGCGAGGGCGTGGTGCGGACCAATGCGGGGCCGGTCGCCGTCACCGCCTCGGTCGGCGGCGTCACCGTGCCGCGGCATGCCCGCACCGTGCACGACGTGCTCTTCCGCTCCAAGGAGGCGCTGGAGATCGCCCAGTCGAAGCGCTGCGGCTCCTTCCACGGCTACCAGCCGAACGTCGAGCGCGACGCGCTGCGGCGCGCCAGCGTGCGCACCTCGGACCAGATCATCACGGCGCTCAACGAGCGCCGCGTCCGCATCGCTTTCGAGCCGGTGGTCGGCACCGCCAGCCGGGCGGTCGCCTTCCACGAGTGCCTGATGCGCATCCGCCGGTCCGACGGCGGGCTGATCGGCGCCGGCGACATCGTGCCGATCGCCGAGCGGCTCGGCCTGATGCGGCTGCTCGATCACCGGGTGCTGGAGCTGGTGCTCGACGAGATGAAGCGGGTGCCGTCGCTGCGGGCGAGCGTCAACGTGTCGCCGGGCTCGACCGGCGATGCCGACTGGTGGGAGGCGCTGGCCGCCGGCCTGCGCGGTCATCCCGATCTGGCGCCCCGGCTGGTGATCGAGATCACCGAGACGGCGGCCATCCAGGACATCGACGAGACGCGCGGCTTCGTGGCCCGCGCCAAGGATCTCGGCTGCCGCGTCGCCATCGACGATTTCGGTGCCGGCTACACGTCGTTCCGCAACCTGCGCAAGCTCGGCGTCGACATCGTCAAGATCGACGGCGCCTTCGTGCAGCATCTCGCCCGTCAGCAGGACGATCGCGCCTTCGTGCAGACCTTCCTGGATCTGGCGCGCCGGCTCGGCCTGGAGACGGTGGCCGAATGGGTGCAGGACGAGGAGAGCGCCGCGCTGCTGGCCGCGTGGGGGTGCGACTACCTGCAAGGCAAGCTGATCGGCCTGGCGACGCTCGACCCGCCCTGGGCGATCGAGTCGCGGGCAGTCGAGTCGCGGGCGATCGATTCGCGCGCCACCGATCCGCGCGGAGCGGTCGCGCCGGCCGGGCGCCTGGTCGACGGCGCCTGCACGGTGGCGGCGCGCTGAGCGCCCTCCCGGCGCGAGCCGGGTCGGCCCGCTGCCGGGGGTGCGCCGCCGTCACGCCGCGTCGGCGAGGCCGCGCTTCCTCAACAGCGCATCGGCCTCCGGCAGGCGGCCGCGGAAACCCACATAGGCGTCGGCGGGATCGCGGGCATTGCCGGCCGCGTAGACGTGATCGCGCAGGCGCCGCGCGGTCTCCGGATCGAACACGTCGCCGGCCTCCTCGAACGCCGCGAAGGCATCGGCGTCCAGCACCTCCGACCACATGTAGCTGTAATAGGCGGCCGCGTAGCCGCCGCCCGCGAACACATGGGTGAAGTGCGGCGGCCGGTGCCGCATGACGATCTCGTCCGGCATGCCGATCCGGGCGAGCGCGTCGCGCTCGAACGCCTGCGGGTCGATGGCGGCCGCCGCCTCCGGCGTCAGCGTATGGAAGTCGAGATCGACCAGCGCCGAGGCGACGTACTCCACCGTGGCGAAGCCCTGGTTGAAGGTGCGGGCGCGCGCCAGCCGCTCGATGAGCGCGTCGGGCATCGGGGCGCCCGTCCGGGCGTGGCGGGCGAAGCGCTTGAGCACCTCGGGCCGCTCCAGCCAGTGCTCGTAGAGCTGCGACGGCAGCTCGACGAAGTCGGTGGCGACCGCGGTGCCGGAGAGCGTCGGATAGGTGACGTCCGAGAGGAGGCCGTGCAGCGCGTGGCCGAACTCGTGAAACAGCGTGCGGGCGTCGTCGAACGACAGGAGCGCCGGCTCGCCGGGCGCCGGCTTGGCGAAGTTGGTCACGTTGACGATCAGCGGCAGCACCTCGCCGTCGAGCCGCTCCTGCTTGCGCAGCGACGTCATCCAGGCGCCCGAGCGCTTGCTCGCCCGGGCGAAATAGTCGCCGAAGAACAGGCCGAGCGGCCGTCCGTCGGCGCCGGTCACCGCCCACACCCGCACGTCGGGATGCCACACCGGCACGTCGTGGCGCTCGGCGAAGGAGAGCCCGAACAGGCGATGGGCGACGTCGAAGGCGGCCGCGATCATGGCATCGAGCGGCAGATGGGCGCGCACCTCGTCCTCGTCGATACCGTAGCGCGCCCGCCGCAGCCGCTCGGCATAGAAGCGCCAGTCCCAGGCGGCGAGCAGCGTGTTGCTGCCGTCCTGGCGAATCATCTCCTGCATGGCGTCGCGGTCGGCGAGCGCCCGCGCCCGCGCCGGCCGCCACACCCGCTCGAGCAGATCGCGCACCGCCTCCGGAGTCTTGGCCATGGCGTCCTCCAGCCGGAACGCCGCGAAGCTGTCGTAGCCGAGAAGCCGGGCCCGCTCGGCCCGCAGCCGCACCGTCTCGGCGATGACGGCGGTGTTGTCGGTCGCGCCGCCGCCCTCGCCGCGCGCCGCCCAGGCCCGGAACGCCTGCTCGCGCAGATCGCGCCGCTCGGCCGCGCGCAGGAAGCCCTCGACGCTGGCGCGGGCGAGCGTGACGGCGAAGCGGTCCGGATGGCCGCGCTCGGCCGCGGCGGCGCGGGCCTCCTCGCGAGCCGCCGGCGACAGGCCGGCGAGGTCGGCCTCGTCGAGCAGCAGCACGAAGGACTGCTCGTCGGCGAGCACGTTCTGGCTGAAGGTGGTGCCGAGGGTGGCGAGCCGCTGGGTGATCTCGGCGAGCCGCGCCTTGGCGGCGGCATCGAGCCCAGCCCCGGAGCGGCGGAAGGTGATGCGATAGCGATCGAGAAGGCGCGCCTGCTCGGGACCGAGGCCGGCGCTGTCGCTGAGCGCGGTCAGCCGGGCCCACAGCCGCGCATCGGTGCGGATCGCGTTGGCATGCGCGGCGAGCCGCGGCGCCAACGTGCGCTCCAGCGCCAGGAGGGCGTCGTTGGTGTGGGCGCCGGCGAGCACGTAGAAGACCGAGGCGACGCGGGCGAGCGTGCGGCCGCTGCGCTCCAGCGCCGCCACGGTGTTGTCGAAGGCCGGCGGCTCGGGATTGGAGGCGATCGCTTCGATCTCGGTGCGGTGCTCGGCGAGCGCGGCCGTGAAGGCGGGCTCGAAATGCTCCGGCGCGATGGCCGCGAAGGGTGGCGCCCCGAACGGTGCCGTCCAGTCGGCGAGGAGTGGATTGCCGGCACCGCCGCTCGTGGAGGTGTGATGTGTCATGAAGCACCGCCTCGGATACTGGTAAGGGGATCGGGCTCGCCCGGCACCCGAGGTCGGGCGGGCGGCCGATCGGCAACCGCCCCGCCCACCGATCCGACGGGGACCCACACGGGAGGACCGCATGCGCAATATAGTGGCCGTCGCCGCCATCGCCATCGCGTTCGGGCTGCTCGGGACACCGCTTCTCGCGCCCGCCGCGACGGCGGCCACCGCCGGAGCCGGCGCGATCGGCACCGCCTCCACCTCCGCCTCGATTCTGCACCAGGTTCCGTGCGCGGTGCGCCGCGTCTGCAACCGTCGCGGCTGCTGGGCTCGTCGCGTCTGCTGGTGAGCGGCCCGCCGCGGCCCGCGACTCCGGTGCACCGTGCCGGCCGGGCGCCTCCGCCACCGGCTCACGGTGAGCCAAGTGCACGGGCTTGACCGCGTCCGGGTTTCATGGAGAGTCCGGCCGGACGAAAGGATCTGCCCGTGCTCGACACCGTTTCGGCTCCGCGCCGCATCCTCTGGAAGAACGTCACCACGGTGCTCGGCGCCGCCATCCTGATCGGCGCCGAGGTGTTCGGGGCCGGCTTCGCGGGCGGCTGGGCGATCGCCAACCTGCTCGGCCTCGGCGACTACGGTGTCTATGGCTTCCAGGCGCTGCTGATGGGGCTGGGCGCCATCGTCATGGTGCAGTTCGTCCGCCACGGCATGCGGATCGAGCCGTTCACGCGGCGCGGCTGACGGATCGCCCGGAGGGCTGCCGGGGCTGCCGAGCAGACGGCGAGCCGCACCAGGTGTGGCACGTCGGACACTGGTTAAGTCCTCGCGAACTTTTTCAAAAAAATTCTCGCTCGGCAGGCCGGACGGGCGGCCGAAACGTCTTGCACCCCCCGTTCAAATCACCTAAGTGACCCCTGCCCAATTTCGCACGTGCCTGTGGCCGTGTGTCGATCGGTGGGCATCCGGACAAGAGGCCGGACAGCCGCCCGGAGCGAGATCGGCAGATCGCGAGATCCCGATCATCAGAGCTCCGACCACTTGATCGACAGCCGGAGGCGAAACCGGCGCACCCCGTCCTCAGCGGGGGACGCGGCTTAAAGCAACGACGGAGCGGGCTTTTTTGGTCCTGCCGGCATTCCACCGCCGGTCGGGGCGCCGAAGAGGCTTGTTCATCATTGCCGGGCGTGCGGATCGGGGCCTCCCCTTTCCAATCCAAGGCAGCACGGACGGTCGAAGAGCCGTTCACGACGCACGCGTCCCCATCGCGCGTGGTCGTGGAGGCGTCTCCGGCCGCACTCACCGCGAGGCCGTTCGCCGGCCTCCACCTAGCCTGTTGGGGAGAGCGCCATGACCGAGCGCATCCGCGAGTTTCTGCGCCACCGCCGTGAGGACGGCCCGTGCCTCGTCGTCGACCTCGACGTGGTCCGCGACAACTACATGGCGTTCGCGCACGCGCTGCCGGACACCCGGGTGTTCTACGCCGTCAAGGCGAATCCGGCCCCGGAGGTGCTGTCGCTACTGGCCTCGCTCGGCTCGTGCTTCGACACCGCCTCGGTGCCGGAGATCGAGATGGCGCTCGCCGCCGGTGCCGCGCCGGACCGCATCTCGTTCGGCAACACCATCAAGAAGGAGCGCGACATCGCGCGCGCCTTTGCGCTCGGCGTGCGCCTGTTCGCGGTCGACAGCACCGCCGAGGTCGAGAAGGTGGCGCGCGCCGCGCCGGGCGCGCGGGTGTTTTGCCGCTTCCTCTACGACTGCGCCGGGGCCGAGTGGCCGCTGTCGCGCAAGTTCGGCTGTGACGCCGCCATGGCGGTGGACGTGCTGGAGCACGCCCACCGGCTGGGCCTGGAGGCGTATGGCGTGTCGTTCCACGTCGGCTCGCAGCAGCGCAACGTGCGGTCCTGGGACCGGGCGCTGAAGTCGGCCGGCGCCATCTTCCGCGCCTGCGCGGAGCGCGGCATCCACCTCTCGATGGTCAACCTCGGCGGCGGCTTCCCGACCAAGTACCTGAAGGACGTGCCGGCGGTGGAGACCTACGGCCGCTCGATCTTCCGGGCGCTGCGCAAGCACTTCGGCAACGCCATCCCGGAGACCATCATCGAGCCGGGCCGCGGCATGGTGGGCAATGCCGGCGTGATCGAGACCGAGGTGGTGCTGGTGTCGACCAAGAGCGCCGCCGACGAGACCCGCTGGGTCTATCTCGACATCGGCAAGTTCGGCGGTCTCGCCGAGACGATGGACGAGGCGATCCGCTACCCGATCCGCACGCCGCGGGACGGTGATCAGGTCAGCGCCTGCGTGCTCGCCGGCCCGACCTGCGATTCGGCCGACGTGCTGTACGAGAAGAACCCGTATCCGCTGCCGGTGAGCCTGGAGATCGGCGACAAGCTGCTGATCGAAGGGACCGGCGCCTACACGTCGACCTACTCGGCGGTGGCGTTCAACGGCTTCGCGCCGCTGAAAACCTACCACATCTGAGTCGTCCCGAACCTCGGCCCTTCACCTCTCCCCGCGCGCGGGGAGAGGTCGGACCGCGCGCGCGTGCGGTCCGGGCGAGGGGCGTTTCGGCGGGCGCCGAACCGCCGCAGCCCTCGCCCCCGATCCTCTTCCCGCTTCGGGGAGACGGAGAAGCGGCGCCAAATCCGCCGTCCATCCCGTCAGGTCACACGCGCCGCCTCGTCGCGGCTGTGGAGGGACCCATGATCATCATCCGTCCCGAGCGCCCGTCCGACGTCGCAGCCCGCGAGGCCCTGCTCGACCGCGCCTTCGGCCCCGGCCGCTTCGCCAAGACCTCCGAGCGCCTGCGCGCCGGCAACACGCCGGCCGCCGGGCTCGCGCTGGTCGCCACCGAAGCCGGCCCCGCCCGAGGGTCCCGCGTGGTCGGCACCGTCCGCCTGTGGCCGGTCGCGGCCGGCGGCCGCGACGTGCTGCTGCTGGGGCCGCTGGCGGTCGAGCCCGACCGCCAGGGCGAGGGCATCGGGGCGGCACTGATGCATCAGGTGCTCGAACTGGCGCATCAGCTCGGCCATGCCGCGGTGCTGCTGGTCGGCGACGCGCCTTACTACGCGCGCTTCGGCTTCTCGGCGGCGGCGACCGGCGCCCTGGCGATGCCGGGACCGTTCGAGCCGGCGCGCCTGCTCGGCCGCGAGCTGGTCCCCGGCGCCCTCGCCGGCGTGGCCGGGACGATCACCCGACGGCCGGCGGCCGCGCCGCCGCGCCAGCCCACCATTCGCCCGGCCCGGCGCAAGGCCGGCGGGCGCGGTGCAGGAGTGCGGCATGCGGCTTGATTCGCCCCGTCGTTTGTCGTTCACGAAGGCACGCCAGTGTCCCGGCATCGCGGGCGCCCCCGTCCCCCGCGGGTGACGCCCGTCCTGCCGCTTCGCCATCCACCCACGTCGTTCGGAGTACCCGACCAATGACCACCTGGCCCGTGCATGGCCGCATCGACGGCCCCATCGTCATGATCGGGTTCGGCTCGATCGGAAAGGGAGTCCTGCCACTGATCGAGCGCCACTTCGCGTTCGACAAGTCGCGCTTCGTCGTGATCGACCCGTGCGACACCGACCGCGGCCTGCTCGACGAGCGCGGCATCCGCTTCGTCCACGAGGCCGTCACCCGCGACAACTACCGGGCGCTGCTGACGCCGCTGCTGACCAAGGGCGAGGGCCGCGGCTTCTGCGTCAACGTGTCGGTCGACACCTCCTCGGTCGCCCTCATGGAGCTCGCCCGCGAGCTCGGCTGCTTCTACATCGACACGGTCGCCGAGCCGTGGCCCGGCCTCTACTTCGACAAGTCGGCGCCGCCCTCGGCGCGCACCAACTACATGCTGCGCGAGAGCGTACTGGAGGCGCGGCGTCGCCATCCGGGCGGCATCACCGCGGTGTCGTGCTGCGGTGCCAATCCCGGCATGGTGTCGTGGTTCGTCAAGCAGGCGCTGCTCGACATCGCCCGCGACACCGGCGTGGAGACCGTCGTGCCGAAGACCCGCGAGGGCTGGGGCCGGCTCGCCCACAAGCTCGGCGTCAAGGGCATCCACATCGCCGAGCGCGACACCCAGCGGGCCAAGCACCCGAAGCCGCGCAACGTGTTCGTCAACACCTGGTCGGTCGAGGGCTTCCTGTCGGAAGGCATGCAGCCGTCCGAGCTCGGCTTCGGCACCCACGAGACCTGGAGGCCCGAGAACGCCCGCACCCACGAGACGGGCTGCGGCGCCGCCATCTATCTGCTCCAGCCCGGCGCCAACACGCGGGTGCGCTCGTGGACGCCGACGCCGGGGCCGCAATACGGCTTCCTGGTCACCCACAACGAGTCGATCTCGATCGCCGACTACCTGACCGTGCGTGACGGGGACCGCGTCGTCTACCGGCCGACCTGCCACTACGCCTATCATCCGTGCGACGACGCCGTGCTGTCGCTGCACGAGCTGTACGGCCGCGCCGGCCGCCGCCAGGACAAGATCCACATCCTCGACGAGACCGAGATCGTCGACGGCATCGACGAGCTGGGCGTGCTGATCTATGGCCACGCCAAGAACGCTTACTGGTACGGCTCGCAGCTCTCCATCGACGAGACCCGCGAACTGGCGCCGTATCAGAACGCGACCGGCCTCCAGGTCACCTCGGCGGTGCTGGCCGGTATGGTGTGGACGCTGGAGAACCCGGAGGCCGGCATCGTCGAGGCCGACGATCTCGACTTCCGCCGCTGCCTGGAGGTCCAGCGCCCCTATCTCGGCCCGGTGATCGGCACCTACACGGACTGGACGCCGCTCACCGACCGCCCGGGCTTCTTCCCCGAGGACATCGACACCAGCGATCCCTGGCAGTTCCGCAACGTGCTGGTGCGCTGACGGCGCGCAGAAGCGGGGCAGCGCCGCGCGCGTTCCCTCTCCCCGCAGGCGGGGAGAGGTGAGGCTCGGCGCATCTCCGCCGAGCGCGCGCTATCCCTGCAAGCCTTGGACGATCGGCATGCGGGCGGCGCGGATCGCCGGCAAGAGGCCGCCGATCAGGCCGACCACCAGCGCGAGCGCGATGCCCTGGCCGATCAGGGTGGGCGTCAGCCTGAAGCTGAACACCACCTGGGTGAAGCTCGCCCCGAGCGTCGAGGCCGAGAAGCCGTCGAAGATCAGCCAGGCGAACAACGCCCCGAGCACGCCCCCGATGGCGGCGAGCAGGAGCGATTCGACCAGCGTGCCGACGAAGGCCGGAAAGCCGCCGAAGCCGATCGCCCGCAGCGTCGCGATCTCGACCGAGCGCGACGCCACCGACGAGTACATGGTGTTCAGCGCGCCGGCGAGTGCACCGAGCGCCATCGCGATGGCGAGCGGCCAGCCGAGCTTCTGGATCAGGTCGGAGGTCTCGGACGACTGGTCGGCGAAATAGTCCTTCTCGGACTTGACCTCGAGCTTGAGGCGCGGATCGCCGTCATTGTAGGCGACGAGCTGCGTCAGCGCGTCCGGTCCGGTCAGCCGCATCCGCATGGTCTGGAACACGTTGTTGCGGTTGAACAGGCTCTGCACCACCGGCAGGTCGGCCCAGATCTCCGACTCGAAGACGCTGCCGTCGGCCTCGAAGATGCCGACCACCGTCCAGTTTCCGCTGGCCAACCGCACCGTGCGGCCGAGCTCGAAGCCCTCGAACTCGCGCAGCAGGCTCTTGCCGACCACCACCTCGTTGCTGCCGGGCGCGAACATCCGGCCCTCGGTGATGCGGATGCCCTGGCGCACCGCGGCACCCTGCTCGCCGATGCCGCGCAGCGGCAGGTTGGCCTTGGTCTGGCTCGACCGCTTGATGCCGTCGACCACCAGGTACAGCTCGGCGGAGGAGACCGGCTTGCCCTGGGCGTCGCGCACGAGGCCGGGCGCATCCTCCAGCAGCCGCACCTGATCGCGCCCGATGACGCTGTTGACCTCGGCCCGCGCCCCGGCCCGCAGCGCGATGGCGACGTCGTCGGCGCCCGAGCTGGCGAGTGTGCGGCGGAAGCCGGCCGCCATCGACAGGAACGACAGCAGCACCATGACGACGAGCCCCACCGCCACCACGGTGGAGAGCGACAGCCAGAACCGCTGCGGGATGCTGGCGAGATTGATGCGGGTGACCGCGAGGACCTGTCGGAGCATGTCAGCCGCGCCCCATGCCGTCGGCGATCCGCAGCCGGAACGCATTGAGGGCCGGCACCAGGCCGGTGGCGAGGCCGAGCAGCACCATGAAGCCGATGGCCGCCGCGACGATGCCGGGGCTCAGCGACAGGCCGGGGATGAAGTTGCCGAGGCTCTGGCTCATCGCGCGGGTCGCCAGCCAGGCCAGCAGCAGCCCGGCGGTGCCGCCGATCAGCGCCAGGAGCAGCGTCTCGCCGAGCACCAGGCGCAGCACCCGGCCGCCCGAGAAGCCGAGCGTCTTGAGCACCGCGATCTCCCGGGTGCGCTCGCGGATCGCCATCACCATGGTGTTGCCGACGATCATCAGGATGGTGACGAAGGCGGCGCCGACGACGAGCTGGACGATCAGCGCGATGTTGCCGAGCTGGGCCACGAACGCCTTGTTGAACGCCTTCTCGGTGTCGGTCGCGGTCTCGTAGGGCGAGTTGGCGAACATCGCGTCGATGGTCTTGGCGACCTGGTCGTTGAGGGCCGGCGAGGCGGTGTTGAGCACCAGCCAGCCGATGGTGTCCTTGCCGAACGAGCGGGTCTCGTCGAAATAGGCGTACTGGATCAGCATCAGCGTGGTGTCGGCCTGCGGCTTGTTCTTGCCGAAGATGCCCACGATGGTGACGTCCCAGGCGGTCGAGCCGTTCTTCTGCGAGAAGATGCTGGACGAGATCGGGATGCGGTCGCCGACCTTCCAGCCCCATTTGGCGGCGAGCTGCTCGCCGACCAGCGCGCCGGTGCGATTGCGCACGAACGCTTCCGTCATCTCCGGCGTGAAGGCGTATTCGCTGGAGATCAGCTTCAGATAGCTCGCCGGCTCCACCGCCATCACCACCGTGAAGTTCTTGGGGTCCTGGTAATAACCGCCGAACCAGTTGGCGAAGGTGACGTGCCGCACGCCCTCCACGGCGGCGACGCGGTTGAAGTAGGCGATCGGCAGCGGCTGCGTGAAGTTGATCTTGTTGACCACCACCAGCCGGTCGGCCTCCGACACCTCCTCGCCGGCGTTGAAGGCGCGCTCGAACGCCGCCAGCACGCCGAAGATCGCGAAGGCGACCAGGATCGAGACGATCATCAGGATCGCCCGCAGCTTCTTGCGGAACAGGTTCTTGCGGATCAGCAGGAAGTCGTTCACGCGGCCAGCTCCTTCTCCTCGAAGTGACCCTTGTCGAGGTGGAGGGTGCGGCGGGCATAGCGGGCCGCGGCGGGATCGTGGGTGACCATCACGATGGTCTTGCCGAGATCGCGGTTGAGCGCCTTCAGCATGCCGAGGATCTCGTCGGCGGAGGTGCGGTCGAGGTCGCCGGTCGGCTCGTCGCACAGCAGGAGCTCGGGGTCCGACACGATGGCGCGGGCGATGGCGACGCGCTGCTGCTGGCCACCCGACATCTCGCGCGGATAGTGCTTGGCGCGATCGGCGAGATTGACGATGGTCAGCGCGGTCTCGACGTGGCGGCGCCGGTCGGCCTTGCCGAGCCGGGTGAGCAGCAGCGGCAGCTCGACGTTCTGGGCCGCGGTGAGCATCGGCATCAGATTATAGAACTGGAACACGAAGCCGATATGGGCGGCGCGCCAGGCCGACAGCTCGCCTTCCGACAGCGCGTCGATGCGCGAGCCGGCGACCTGCACCTCGCCGGTGTCGGGTCGGTCGATACCGCCGAGCAGGTTGAGCAGGGTCGACTTGCCGGAGCCCGACGGCCCCATCACGGCGACGAAGTCGCCGGCCGGGATCGCGAGGTCGAGCTTGTCGAAGATGGTGATGGCATCCTTGCCTTTGACGAAGCCTTTGCTGACGCCGGCGAGACGAACGAGGGGCAGGTCGGACATCGACGCATTCTCTCCGGTACGGGCGGGGGTTCGGCGGGTTATCGGGCCGCGGTGGCATTCGCCGCGGGCGACCCGGAATCCGCCGGGGCGGGTGTGGGCAGGGACGAAGCGGACGCCGGGCTCGGCGCTGCGGCGGTCTCGTTCTCCACGAAGATCACCTTGACGGCCATGTCGGGCAGCACCCGCGGGTCCTTCTCACGCAGGCCGATGCGCACCTTCACGGTGGCCTTCTCGCGGTTGGCGGTCGGCACGATGGCGATCACATAGGCGGGAATCGTCCAGTCCGGATAGGCGTCGAGCGTCGCCCGGACGGCGCCGCCTTTCTGGACGCGGCCGATGAACGCCTCGTTGACGTCGACCTCGATCTCGATCGACGCCATGTCGACGATGGTGCAGATGCCGGTGCGGGTGAAGCTGCCGCCGGCCGACATCGGCGACACCATCTCGCCGGCCTGGGCGCTGCGGTCGACGACGACGCCGGCGAACGGTGCCTTGACGCTGTGCTGCTCCAGCACCTCGCTCCAGCGCTGGGTCTCCAGCCGCGCGGTGGCGAGCTGAGCCTGCGCCTGGGCGAGCTGGGCGCGCAGAACATGGACGCGCGCCCGGGTGCGGGTGAGATCGGCTTCGCTGGCGAAGTTCTTCTGCGACAGGCTTTCGGTCCGGGTGAAGATGCGCTCGGCCTCGGCCAGATCCGCCGTGATGGCATTGACGGCGGCCTCGGCGGCCGTGCTGCGCGAGCGCGACAGCGCCAGGTCCGTCTCGACGAGCTTGCTGTAGATGCGGGCCACCACCTGGCCCTGCTCCACCACCATGCCCTCCTCGACCAGCACCTCGGTGACCTTGCCGGTGATCTCGGCCGCCACCGTCGCCTTGCGGCGGGCGACCACATAGCCGGAGGCCGACAGGCCGCTGCGCGGCCGCGCCGCCGGGGCGGCCGTCGGGGCGCTCGCCGGAGCCTGGCCGGAGGTGGTCGCGGGCGCCGGCGCCGTGGCGGCGACCCCGGTCGCCGGGGGCGGGGCGGAGCTGTCGCGCGGGACGAGAAGCCAGACGGCGGCGGCGGCGGCGAGGCCGGCCACGAGCCCGCCGGCCAGGATCGGCCACGGCCTCCGGCGACGGGGCGGCGCCGCCGGGGTGCTGCGATCGATCGACAGCGAATGCAACAGGCGGGTCCTGTCGTCCATGAGGTGCTCCGAGAACCACGCCGGCGCGGTCCGGATGGCTGATGACAACGCTCGCCGCACCGTCATGCCGTGACGGGCCGCGAGGCCGCCACGGCTTAACGAGCGACCGCGGGATCACGACACGGTGCGAACGGGCGCCGACCGCGGAGCCTTGAGATACGGCTGCGACGCAACTAGCGCAACATCATGACCGCCCCATGGTGACCGCCCAGGGTCGGACCTTCGGTCCGCCACATCCGCCGGATGCCGGCTTGCGCATCGGGCTACCGCAGCCGGAGGGTGCAGTCCGAGGGCGTCAGTCATCAGGCGCAGTGAAGTAAGGCGAGGGCGGCGGCGACGCGGTCGTCAGCCGACCTCGATCCGCGCCACCGCGCCCGGCATCGGCCGCCCGAGTGCGGGCTCCAGGCTCGGCACCAGCCGGCGCTTCTCGCGCCGGGCCGGGATGCTGCGATAGACCTGCTTGGTCGCCTCGACGATGTGGACCCCGGCGAACGGCATCGACAGAGTCGCGCCGGTGCGCTCCCACGCCACCGCCGAGCGCATGAACCAGCGCCGCCCGATGGGTGGCATGTAGAGCGCCTCGCCCCAGGAGGTCGGCGTGAACGAGGATTCACGCAACAGGTGGACGATCTGCGAGCGCGAATAGGGCCGGCCGTAGCCGAACGGCGTCGTGTCCATGCGGGCCCACAGGCCGCGTCGGTTGGGGATCACCACCAGGATGCGGCCGCTGGACGACAGCACGCGCCACACCTCTCGCAAGAGCGACAAGCCGTCCTCGGCCATCTCCAGCGCATGGACGAGGAGCACCCGGTCGACGGCGGCATCGGTGAGCGGCAGGTCGTATTCCTCGACCAGCGCCGCCAGGGTCGGCCGCGCCGATGGCCAGCGCACGACCCCCTGCTGGGCCGGCATGAAGGCGAGGCACCGTTCGGCGTGCTCGCGGAACAGGCCGAGATAGGGGGTGGGGTAACCGATGCCGAGCACCCGCTGGCCGCGGGTGTCGGTCCAGCGGGCGCGAATGCCGCGGCCGATGAAGCGGCGCGCCACCGTGCCGAGTTGCTGGGCGTAGAAATTACGCAGATCGACGACGTCGAGCGACATGGACCAATCGCGATGACCGAGACGGCCGGCGGCGGGCCGGACATCCGGGAGGAGGAGCAGCGGACGTCCCGGGCGGGAGCCGGCTCCTTCGGGGCGTCGCGCGGATCATGCCCGGTCGCGGGCGCATCCGGCAACCGCGACGTCGTCGGTCGCATCCAGGGGCGGCATCCGGCGCCGCAGCCCGTCGAAACGAAGCGGGGCGGCGTGAGGCGGGCCGGCCTGGTGCCGTCCGCCTCCACCCCGCCCCACCAGTACTGATCCGAGTACGGCGTTTTTCGTCTAGCGGACGGGCGGCGGCGCCGCCCGTCCGGAGTCCGTGCGCGCCGATCAGCGCTCCACGCACATGGCGATGCCCATGCCGCCGCCGATGCACAGCGTGGCGAGGCCCTTCTTGGCGTCGCGCTTGGCCATCTCGTGCAGCAGCGTCACCAGCACGCGGGTGCCGGAGGCGCCGATCGGATGGCCGAGCGCGATGGCGCCGCCGTTGACGTTGACCTTGGAGGTATCCCAGCCGAGGTCCTTGTTGACCGCCAGCGCCTGCGCCGCGAACGCCTCGTTGGCCTCGATGAGGTCGAGGTCCTCGTGCCGCCAGCCGGCCTTCTCCAGCGCCTTGCGGGAGGCCGGGATCGGGCCGGTGCCCATGACGGCGGGATCGACGCCGGCATGCGCCCACGAGACGATGCGGGCGAGGATCGGGTGGCCGCCCTTCTCGGCGTCGCTGCGGCGCATCAGCACCACCATGGCGGCGCCGTCGTTGATGCCGGAGGCATTGGCGGCGGTCACCGAGCCTTCCTTGTCGAAGGCCGGGCGGACCTTGGCCATCTGGTCGATGGTGGCGCCGTGACGCGGGAACTCGTCGGTGTCGACCACCACGTCGCCCTTCCTGGACTTGATGGTGACCGGCACGATCTCGTCCTTGAAGCGGCCGGCCTTCTGGGCGGCCTCGGCCTTGTTCTGCGAGCCGACCGCGAACTCGTCCTGCTCCTGCTTGGTGATCTGCCAGCGCTTGGCGACGTTCTCGGCGGTGACGCCCATGTGATAGCCGTGGAAGGCGTCGAACAGGCCGTCCTTGAGCATCGAGTCGGCGAGTTCGAGGCTGCCCATCTTGGTGCCGCTGCGCAGATAGGCGAGATGCGGCGCCAGCGTCATCGACTCCTGGCCACCGGCGACGACGACGCGGTTGTCGCCGTCGAGCAGCTGCTGGGCGCCGAGCGCCACCGTGCGCAGGCCCGAGCCGCAGAGCTGGTTGATGCCCCAGGCCGGCGCCTCGACCGGAATGCCGGCGCCGATCGACGCCTGACGGGCCGGGTTCTGGCCCTGGCCGGCGGCGAGGATCTGGCCGATGATGACCTCGTTGACGTCGGTCGGGGCCAGCTTGGCGCGCTCGAGGGCGGCCTTGATGGCGATCTTGCCCAGCTCGTGCGCCGGACGGGTGCTGAACGCACCGTTGAAGTTGCCGACCGGCGTGCGCGCCGCACCGACGATGACGATTTCCTCTGCCATGTTCCAAGGCTCCCTGGTTCCGATGGACGGCCGTCGCGGCGATGACCGCCGGACGCACCGCGTGGTGTCGCGGGCCCGGTTCTGCCGTGACCTCGATTATCGCTTGTTCTCGGTGATGCCTGCTGTCCGGTACGGTGGTGGCGTCTCTCCCGAACGCGCGCTCGGTGCGGAGCTTGGCACGGCGACATGGCGCTCGACAATCGGGTGCGACGACCGACCCGAACCGGACCGCGGGTGACTGGACCGTTGGTGAGGGGGCGGGCTTCGATACGACCGGCCGTGACCGGCCGCAGGCGCCCCGCGCATGGGGGCTTCTCGCGGGTGCTCACACAAAACGGTAGCCGACGCCACGGATTTCGCCTATTCCTTGGTTCCCGAACTATATTTTGGGCGAGCGCACACCACTCCCGCTCCGAGACATCGTCGGACATCTCAGTCGCAGAGCAGACGCGCCATGGCCAAGCCCGAAGCCCCGGTGATCATCAAGAAATACGCCAATCGCCGGCTCTACAACACCGGTACGAGCACGTACGTCACGCTCGAGGACCTCGCCGGAATGCTGAAGTCGGGCGAGGACTTCGTCGTCTACGACGCCAAGACCGGCGAAGACATCACCCGCTCGGTGCTGACCCAGATCATCTTCGAGCAGGAGGGCAAGCAGGGCCAGAACCTGCTGCCCATCACGTTCCTGCGCCAGCTCATCCGCTTCTACGGCGACAGCATGCAGATGCTGGTGCCGCGCTATCTGGAGAGCTCCCTCGACCTGTTCTCGCGCGAGCAGTCGAAGTTTCGCGATCAGATGACGCAGGCCTGGGGGGTCGGCGGGTTCGGCACCATGGAGGACCAGGTGCGGCGGAACATGGAGATGTTCCAGCGCGCCTTCACGATGTTCACGCCGTTCGCGCGCCGTGACGCCGCCGAGGGCGGCGACGCCGACAAGGCCGACCGCGGCGAGACGCGCGCCGACACCCCGGCGAGCGAGATCGACGCGCTGCGGCGCCAGCTCGAAGACATGCAGAAGCGGTTAGAGCGGCTGAGCGAGTCCGACAAGGACAAGGGCCACAGCACCTGACGGCGCGGCGGCACGGCCGCCGATGAATCGCCGCCGCGGCGTGGTGTCGCGGCCGGCGTTCCCGGCAATCCTTCTCGGCCCTGCCGACACGACCGTATGGGCGCGACATCGCGGCGCGTCCGCTGGCGTCGTTTGTTCGCCCGCGGGGGCGGCCCGTGCCAGTCGCCGACCGGCGCGACTGGGAGGCCGTCGCGTCGCCGATACGGCGGGTGAGACTCTCCCCTCGAGACTGCCCCCAAAGACGTCCCCTTGAGACTTGTCCCTGGACTCAGCGTCGCTCGATCGCGGTGCGGTACGCCCGTCTGTCGCGCTTGCGCCCCGCCGGTGAAAAACTCGGCCTCCCGTCCAGCCGCAAACGTCGAACGCTCGGCTGAGTCCGGACCGCCGCTTCGCGGCGGTCGGAGGTCGTTCAACGCATCTCAGATCATACGACGTCGTACAGGTGGTGCCGGACCGCTCCAGCAGAATGTGAATGCCGGCCATGCTGCGGGGGACTCACGCCGCGTCGCGAAGCGGGCTTATCATTTCCGCGGCGGCCGCGTTCTCCGTCCGCTCTGATCCGTCCGCTCTGATCCGTCGTCCGATCTCCCGCGTGTCGTCTCCGACCCGACCCGACCGGCCCAAGAGGACGCCCATGTTCCGACCCTTCGTCATGATCGCCATGGCGGCGTGGCTCGCCATCGCCGCCCTGCCCGCCACCGCCGATGCCCAGAGCTTCGGCCGCGCCGTGCGCATCGTCGTGCCCTACGCGCCCGGCGGCTCCTCCGACATCCTGGCCCGCCTGATCGCGCCGAAGCTCCAGGAGGCGATCGGCCAGGCCGTGGTGGTCGAGAACAAGCCGGGCGGCTCCGGCAATATCGGCGCCGATGCGGTCGCCAAGGCGCCGAAGGACGGCCACACGCTGCTGCTGCTCGATGTCGGCACCCTGGCGCTCGCGCCCAGCCTGTTCCCCGACCTCACCTTCGATCCGCAGAAGGATCTGGCGCCGGTCGGCATGATCATGTTCGCTCCTTACGTTCTGGCCGTGAGCCCGCAGGTGCCGGCGAAATCCATCGCCGAGCTGGTCGCCTTCGCCAAGGCCAATCCGGGCAAGCTGGCGGTCGCCAACTCCGGCATCGGCGGCATGAATCACGTCACCCCGATCCGCGTCGCCAAGGCGCTCGGGATCGAATGGAAGAACGTCCCCTATCGCGGCGGCGCCGCCGCGACCCGCGCCGTGGTGGCGGGCGAGAGCCAGGTGATCTTCAACGGCGTCAGCGCCACGCTGCCGTTCGTGAAGAACGGGCAGCTCGTCGGCCTCGCGGTGTCGGGCCCGGCGCGACTGCCGGCGGTGGCCGACGTGCCGACCTTCGACGAGGCGAAGCTGCCGGCCGGCGATGCCGGCACCTGGCAGGGCCTGATGGTGACGGCCGGCTCGCCGCCCGAGCTGGTCGCCAGGCTCGACGCCGAGCTGCGCAAGATTCTCGCGATGCCGGATATCGCTGGCAAGATCGCCGACCTCGGCGGCACCGTGAAGGCCGACGGCCCGGCCGCGTTCAAGAGCTGGTTCGCCGACAATGTCAGGACGCTCGGCGAGGTGGTGCGCGAGAACGGCATCAAGGGCGAGTGAGGTGATGGCGGAGCGCCGGCGCGGCGATCTGCGCGACCTGCTGTTCGGCGGCTTCCTGATCGCGGTCGCCGGCTTCACGGCCGCTGCCACCTGGTCGCTGCGGGTCGGCACCGCCGCCAATATGGGGCCCGGCTACATGCCCCGGGTGGTCGCCGCGCTGGTGCTCGCCTTCGGCCTCTTCTTCGTCATCCGCGGCGCGGTCGCGGCGTTCCACCCCATCGCGCCGCCGCAGCCGCGCGGCGTCGTCTTCATCCTGGCGGCGGTCGCCGCCTTCGCGCTGCTGGTGACCACCGCGGGGCTGATGATCGCCGCGGTCGTCACCATCGTGATCGCCGGCTTCGCCAGCCGCGAGACGCGGCCGCTGGAGACGGTGCTGTTCGGCGGCGCCATGGCGGTCGGCGCGGTGCTGCTGTTCGTCCAGGCGCTGAAGCTGCCGGTGCCGATCTGGCCGTGGTGAGGAGCCGGGCGCGATGGACCTGTTCGGCAATCTGGCGCTCGGCCTCGCCACCGCGGTGCAGCCCGTCAACCTGCTATACTGCCTGATCGGCGTCGTCATCGGCACCGCCATCGGGGTGCTGCCCGGCATCGGCCCGATCCCGACGGTGGCGCTGCTGCTGCCCTTCACCTTCGGGCTCGACCCGACCTCGGCCTTCATCCTGCTCGCCGGCATCTTCTACGGCGCCCAGTACGGCGGGTCCACCACCGCCATCCTGGTCAACGTGCCGGGCGAGACCTCGTCGGTGGTCACCTGCCTGGACGGCCACGAAATGGCCCAGCAGGGCCGCGCCGGGCCGGCGCTCGCCATCGCGGCGATCTCGTCGTTCTACGCCGGCACCATCGCCACCCTGGTGATCTGCCTGCTCAGCGTGCCGTTGTCGGCGCTGGCGCTGAAGTTCACCGCGGTCGAGTACTTCAGCCTGCTGGTGCTGGGTCTGCTCGCCGCCGTGGTGCTGGCGCACGGCTCCGTCATGAAGGCGCTCGCCATGGTGCTGCTCGGCCTGCTGCTCGGGCTGATCGGCATCGACGTGTCGTCGGGGGCGGCGCGGATGACATTCGGCATCGCCGAGCTCGGCGACGGCATCGACTTCGTGCCGGTCGCCATGGGCTTGTTCGGTCTCGCCGAGATCATGGCCAACCTGGAGCGGCCGCCGGTGCGCCAAGTGGTGAGCCAGAAGGTTCGCGACTTGGTGCCGAGCGTGGCCGATCTGAAGGCGGCATTCCCGGCGATGACCCGCGGCACGCTGATCGGCTCCATCCTCGGGGTGCTGCCGGGCGGCGGCGCCGCGCTGCCGCCGTTCACGGCCTATGCGATCGAGAAGAAGGTGTCGAAGAACAAGGCGATGTTCGGCCACGGCGCCATCGAGGGCGTGGCGGCGCCGGAGGCCGCCAACAATGCCGGCGCGCAGACCAGCTTCATTCCGCTCCTCACCCTCGGCATTCCGGCCAATGCCCTGATGGCTCTGATGATCGGCGCCCTGATGATGCACGGCATCCAGCCCGGCCCGCAGATCATGACCGAGCAGCCGCAGCTCGTGTGGGGCGTCATCGCCTCCATGTGGGTCGGCAACCTGATGCTCTTGATCATCAACCTGCCGCTGGTCGGCATCTGGGTGTCGATGCTGAAGATTCCGTACCGGCTCTTGTTCCCGGCGATCGCGCTCTTGTGCTGCATCGGCACCTACGGCATCGCCAACAGCGTGTTCAACATCTGGCTGATGCTCGGCTGCGCGCTGGTCGGCTATCTCTTCATCAAGGTCGGGGCCGAGCCGGCGCCGCTGCTGCTCGGCCTCGTGCTGGGACCGCAGCTCGAGGAGAATTTTCGCCGCGCCATGCTGCTCTCCGACGGCGACGTCGCCGTGTTCGTGCAGCGGCCGATCAGCGCCGGCCTGCTCGCCGTCGCGGCGCTGCTGATCCTGGTGCTCATGTCGCCCACCGTGTTCCGCAAGCGCAAGGAGGCGCTGGCCGAGTGACGCGACAGCCGCGGGCCGTGCGGGCAGGGTGACAACGCGGGCGGGGCTGCCCACATTGGGGGTCCGTTGCCGCGAGGTCCCCGATGCTGCATCCGTCCGCCACCGTCCTGCTCCTGTCGATCGTCGCCGCATCGAGCGTTGCGGTCCCGAGCGTTGCGGTGTCGAGCGACGGCGCGCTCGCCCAGCTCACCACCACGCCGGGTCCCGGCGGCATTCCGATCGCGCCGGGTGCGCCGGTGCGGGGCTATACGCCCGGCGGCATCGGCCCCGGCGGCGGCCGGGTGGCGCCCGGCCCGGCCGCCGGCGACGTGCCGATGTATCGCGAAGGGCCGGGCGGTGTGCCGGTGCAGGTGCGGCCGCGCCGCGAGGAGTCCCGGACCTCGTCGCCGACGCGGTCGTCCCGCCCGGCGCCGGCTGCCGATTGCGGCAGCGCCGCCTGCCTGCCCGACAGCCTGCGTCTCACCGTGACGGCGCGGGCCGACGACGGCGATTCGCCGCCGCCGCGCGCCATCGACTCGACCGGCGATCTCGCCGCCGCCCTGCGGGCGTGCTGGACGCCGCCGCCGGAGGAGCGCGCTCGTTCCGGCATGGAGATGACGGTGCGGTTCGGGCTGCGCCGCGACGGCACCGTGATGGGGACGCCGCGGGTGACCTATGCGACGCGCGGCGTCGCGGCCGAGACCCGCGATGCCTATCGGGCCGCCGTGACGCGGGGGCTGGAACGTTGCGACCGGCTGACGTTGTCGGAGCGGTTCGGCAAGGCCCTGGCGGGCCGCCCGCTGGTGGTGCGCTATGTCGATGCGCGCCGCGAGCGCCCCCGCGACGCGCGCTGATCAGGCGGTTGGGCGACCCGACGGCCGGCGTGCCGCGCGCTGTTTGCGGCACGACAAAGATTGCTCGTGCGCAAACAACGGCGCGGTCCGAACCGCGATGCACGCTCTCCTTGTCGCGGCGCAATGAAGCAGCTTGCCGTTCCGCCTAGCGTCACTCCCGCCAAATCACCCAGACAGGAGGGGTCTCGATGACCCGCAGGTCCGCATTGATGGGCGCCGCCATGGCCGCCCTGCTCGTCGCCGTGCCCGCGCTCGCTGCCGAACCCGATCTTCCGCGCAAGTCCGTCGAGCTGGTCGCCCCGCCCTTCGTGCATCCGCACGAGCAGGCCACCAAGGAGGGGCCCAAGATCGTCCAGTTCAAGATGACGATCAGCGAGAAGGAGGTGGTGATCGACGACGCCGGCACCAAGTTCCAGTCGATGACCTACAACGGCTCCATGCCTGGCCCCATGATGGTCGTCCACGAGGGCGACTATGTCGAGCTGACCCTGGTCAATCCGGCCACCAACACGATGCCGCACAACATCGACTTCCACGCGGCGACCGGGGCGCTCGGCGGCGGTGCGCTGACCAACGTCAATCCGGGCGAGCAGGTGGTGCTGCGCTGGAAGGCGACCCGTTCCGGCGTGTTCGTCTATCACTGCGCCCCGCAGGGCATGATCCCGTGGCACGTCGTCTCCGGCATGAGCGGCACCGTGATGGTGCTGCCGCGCGACGGCCTCAAGGATCGCGACGGCAAGCCGCTGCGCTACGACCGCGTCTACTACGTGGGCGAGCACGACCTCTACGTTCCGCGCGACCAGGACGGCAAGTACAAGAGCTACCCGTCGCTCGCCGAGTCCTACTCCGACACGCTCGAGGTGATGCGCAAGCTGACGCCCACCCATGTGGTGTTCAACGGTCGCGTCGGCGCCCTCACCGGCAAGAACGCCCTGACCGCCAAGGTCGGCGAGACGGTGCTGATCGTCCACTCGCAGGCCAATCGCGACACCCGTCCGCACCTGATTGGCGGACACGGCGACCATGTGTGGGAGACCGGCAAGTTCGCCAATCCGCCAGAGAAGAATCTGGAGACCTGGTTCGTCCGTGGCGGCTCCGCGGCGGCGGCGCTCTACACGTTCCTCCAGCCCGGTGTCTACGCCTACGTGAACCACAATCTGATCGAGGCCGCCGAGCTCGGCGCCACCGCTCACGTCAAGGTGGACGGCGAGTGGAGCGACGACCTGATGAAGCAGGTGACGCCGCCCGGCCCGATCGTTCCCGGCAAGGTCGGTGCGATCGAGACCGGCACCGTGGCCAAGTGAGGCGATGACGCCGCTCCGGTCCGCGGCTCGGCCGCGGACCGGAGACCCAGCGCGGGAGACGGCCGTGCGGCTCGCGACGGAGATCGGGATGGCGCTCGCTGCGGCGGTGGTGACCGCTGCGGCGACAGTGGTCGGAATGGCGTGGTTGGAGCCGGCGACAACGCCGGTGCTGCCCCACACCGTCGTCGCCGTGGCGCCCGGCGAGGTGCGCTATCGTCCTGCCGGGGACTAACACGGTGGCGGGCCGGCCGGCGGCGGCGCCGTCGCGCACCGTGCGGCGCAACGAGGCCGGCGAACTCGCCATGATCGATATCGTCGACGGCGGCAATCTGGTCTCCGAGATGCTGCCGCGAGCCGCCTTTTCGGCGCCGCAGACGTGCGGCACCTACGGTTCAGACAACCAAAGCGGGCTTGCGTTGAAAGACGATCCTGGTTTCGAACTTAAGCGTTTCTAGGTCGCTCATCGGGTGAAAGGACAAGTATGAAACCCGGTTCTTCAACAACAAAAGCACTTCATGGTCGGAGTACGACAGCATAACTGCGTAATTGCTGAAGCGCTTTCCGCTCTGCTCCGCACGCTCTAGTGTGCGCTTGACGAACTCTGTCCCATCTTCGATCCTCCTTCGGAGGGAGACCACCAGGTCGATATCTCCAACATCTGGGCTGTCTGTGATGTAGCTGCCGAAGCAGCGAATTTCGTCTACCCAGAGCAAGAGGTCCGTTCTTGAATTGATCTCCTTCGCCCGCTGAAGGAGATCAGCAACGAGCCGGTCCGCCTTTGCGCGTGGAATTGGCTTGGTGAAGCTGGCAGCAGCCAACCTCGACCCGAGAGCTGTCACCGTTAACAGGTCTTTCCTGTCCGCAGACCATGCCACCAAGCCTTCTGAGAGCATCGCGCCTACCAATCGTTCGGCTTGCGAGCTGTCGAGGTGAAGGGCGCTCTTGAGGTGCTCAAGGTGGAAGCTCTCCCAGACCTTCCGCAGGAAGTCTCGTATCGCCTTGATCGGAACGCCTCCGATGGTCGCTTTCGCGTCTACTCGCATCTGGCTCTTCTCCAGGTGTGGTTGACGTTGACTTGCCGCCGACCCCCTTCAGGATCGCGGAGGGACACCGCTCCTGAGCATTAACGCGGGGATGGCGTCGGCTCCTCCGGGACCGGGATGCGGCGGATCGCTTCGTCGAGGGGCGCGATCGGTCCGTGCCGATAGCCATCGGCTTCCTGTCCGCAGGCATGTCCCTGGATCGCGTCGGCTTCGCCTCGACATGCTTCCGCCGATCGCCGTAGAACAACGGTCCGGCGCCGCGCTCTCGCACGAAGTCGAGGAAGCCGCGCTCGATGATCGCCGGGTGGATCGGCACGGTGCGCTCGGACCCCTCGTCCTTCAGCGAGCCGCCGTTCTCGGTCAGCGCGATCTTCATCACCTGGATGCCGTCAGCCTTGGTGATCCGCCGCACGTCATCGTGCCCAAGGTGCTCCTTGAGCGATCGGATGTAGGACCGCCACGTCGTGATCGTGCTGGCCGACGGCGAGGACTCGCGCTTCCACCGTCCGAACAGGTCGTCGAGGGTCAGGGTCCCCTTGGGCGTGTCCGCCTCGGGCGACTTCGGACCGACGCCGCGCCACTCCGGGAACCGATCGGCGTCGGGGTCCGGCCGGTAGTCGCCTTCGGCGAAGCGGTGAAGAAGCCGCCCGGCCTGCTTCATCGCCTTGTGGATCGCGTCGCAGAGCCTCTCGCGGCTGTCCTCGTCGACCGTCAGCCGCTCCTCAGCCAAGAACTCGTCGACGATCGGGCCGATCTCTCGGACGACCGCGCCCTTCGCGGCGGCCCGGTCGAGAAGGTCCACCCACTTCCGCCAGACTGCGGGCGAGCCGGGCATGTCCCGCAGCCGATCGACCCACCGCCGATACCACACGCCGGATAAAGCGATCACCTGGGCGTGGGTGAGGGTTTCGGGGCCGCGGCGGACGCGCTCGCAGAACGCCTGGAACTGCGCCTGGGCGATCCCGTTCCTGGCCTTCGCCACCTCCGGATCGCGGGTTCGCAGCGAGACCTTGACCTCGGTGCCGATGGTGCCCGTCACCCTGATCGGCTCCCCGGACCCCATCTCGGGCGGGAACGAGAACACGACCTTGCCGCCGGCCTGCTTGGCCTGGATGTCAGCCGGAACGCGCTTGCGGAAGAGGAAGTGGGCGCTGTCGGAGCGCCGCGACGGCCGCGACATTGCGAGCACCATGTGTACCACCCGTGTGTACCGGTCGGGCGGTCAAAACTCCTGCGATGCTGGAAGTTGAGGCACATCAAGCGGTTGGGATGAGCTTGGTGCCCAGGAGAGGACTCGAACCTCCACGGCTTGCACCACTGGTACCTGAAACCAGCGCGTCTACCAATTCCGCCACCTGGGCCCAAGGCCGCCACATAAGGGGCCGGATTCCCTCTTGTCAACGGGCAGATGACGGGCGCGGCGCATCGGCGTCATGCGGCCGGTGGGTTGGTGGTCTTCGACCGTCAGCTCGGACCGTCGCCTCCGACCATCGGCTCCGCCTCTTCGCCGGCCGTCGCCCCGCCGCCGATGGCGTGTGATCGGCCGGCGTCGGTGCGCCGGCCATGCGGACCAGCCGCCCCCTTCGTCCGCCCCCCTCCGTCCGCCCCTCGCCGCCGCGCGCAACGCCTTGCCCCGCCGGATGCTGCGTCGGCGGGAACGGCCGAAGCCGCGTCGCTCGCCGGCCCGCGGCCCTGTACAGGCCCGCCGCCATCCTGTATTGCGCCGCCAGGGCCGATGCGCGCCGGACGCGGTGCCGCGGCGCTGCGCAGGAGATCCGGCGACCATGGCGATGTCCAACATGGCGATGTCCAACTCCGACACCCTCGTCACGATCTTCGGCGGTTCCGGCTTTCTCGGCCGGCACGTCGTGCAGGCGCTGGCGCCGGACTTTTGGCGGATGCGGGTGGCGGTGCGTCGCCCCGATCTCGCCGGCCACCTCCAGCCGCTCGGCCGGGTCGGCCAGATCCACGCCGTGCAGGCGAATCTCCGCAACGCCGAATCGGTGGCCGCGGCGGTGCGCGACTCGGCCGTGGTGATCAACCTGGTCGGCGTTCTGTTCGAACGCGGCAAGCAGTCCTTCGAGGCCGTGCATGTGGAGGGCGCCGCCACGGTGGCCCGCGCCGCCGCCGCCCAGGGGGCGCGGCTGATCCACGTCTCGGCAATCGGCGCCGACCCCGATTCGTCGGCCCTCTATGCCCGCACCAAGGGCGAGGCCGAGCGGGCGGTGCTCGCCGCCGCGCCCGACGCCGTTATCCTGCGGCCCTCGGTGATCTTCGGGCCGGACGACGCCTTCTTCAACAAGTTCGCCGCCATGGCCCGCATCGCGCCGGCGCTGCCGCTGATCGGCGGCGGCCACACCCGGTTTCAGCCGGTGTTCGCCGGCGACGTCGCGGCGGCGGTCCGCAAGGCGGTGGCCGGCGAGGCGACGCCCGGCACCGTCTACGAGCTCGGTGGCCCCGAGGTCGCCACCTTCAAGGAGCTGATGCGGCTGGTGCTCGACATCACCCAGCGCCGTCGCCTGCTGGTGCCGGTGCCGTTCTTCGCCGCCAAGCTGCTCGGCAGCGTCTTGAAGGTCCTGCCGACGCCGCCGCTCACGCCGGACCAGGTCGAGCTGCTGAAGACCGACAACGTCGTCTCCGAGGCGGCGACGCGCGAGAACCGCACCCTCGCCGGGCTTGGCATCGCGGCCCACACCATGGCGGCGGTGGTGCCGTCCTATCTGTGGCGCTACCGCCGGACCGGCCAGTTCAAGAGCCGCCGCAGCCTCGCCTGACGGGCGCGTCTCGTCCGCCGCCGCGCCCGCCGGCGGCCCCTCGCGGAGCGGCCGGCATGACGCCGATCACCAACATCGCGGATCTGCGCGCGGTCGGCGCCCGCAAGGTGCCGCGCGCGCTGTTCGGCTATGTCGACTCGGGCTCTTACGACGAGATCACGCTCGCGGCCAACCGGGCCGAGCTGGCCAAGCTGCGCTTCCGCCAGCGGGTGCTGGTCGACACCACCGGCCGCAACCTGGCGACCACGCTGGTCGGCCAGCCCGCCGCCCTGCCGGTGGCCATCGCGCCGACCGGCCTCACCGGGCTGATCCGCGGCGACGGCGAGGTGCTGAGCGCCCGGGCGGCGGCCGCGGCCGGCATCCCGTACTGCCTCTCCACCATGTCGATCGCCACCATCGAGGACATCCGCGCCGCCATCGACGCGCCGTTCTGGTTCCAGCTCTACGTGCTGCGCGACCGCGCCTTCAGCCGCTCGATGATCGAGCGGGCGCGCGCCGCCGAATGCCCGGTGCTGGTCGTCACCGTCGATCTGCCGCTGCGCGGCCAGCGCCACGCCGACATCCGGAACGGCCTCACGGTGCCGCCGCGGATCACCCTGCGCAACGCCGTCGACGTGCTCACCAAGCCGGCCTGGGGGCTCGGCGTGCTGCGCGCCAAGCGGCGCACCTTCGGCAACATCGAGGCGTATCTGAAGGGCCGCGTCAGCCTGATGGGCGCCGGCGAATGGTCGACCCACCATTTCGACCAGACGCTGAGCTGGACCGACATGGCGTGGATTCGCGACCTGTGGCCCGGCAAGCTGGTGCTCAAGGGGATTCTCGATCCGGCCGACGCCGAGCGCGCCGTCGCGGTCGGCGCCGATGCCATCGTGGTGTCGAATCACGGCGGCCGCCAGCTCGACGGCGCGCCCGCCACCGTCACGGTGCTACCCGAGATCGTCGCGGCGGTCGGCAGCCGCATCGAGGTCTTGTTCGACGGCGGCGTGCGCTCCGGCCAGGACGTGCTGCGCGCGCTGGCGCTCGGCGCCCGCGGAGTGCTGCTCGGCCGGGCGTATCTCTACGGCCTCGCCGCCGCTGGCGAGCGCGGCTGTGCCATGGCGCTCGACATCATCCGGCGCGAGCTGGAGATCACCATGATGCTCACCGGCGTGACCGACCTCCGCCGGGTGCCGCGCGACGTGCTGTACGACGGCGCCTGACGCGGCACCCTCGGCGGCCTCACAGTCGCCGCACCATGTAGCGGGCGGTGCCGTAGCTGGCGAGCTTATCGGCGAGCGCCGGATCGTCGACCGGCGAAAAGCCCTGGCGGGTCCAGAACCCGGCCGAATCGCCGACCGACACCAGCGACAGGGTGGAAAAGCCCGTCGCGCGGGCGTGCGCCGCGAGCATCGTCACGATGCGGCCGCCGGCGCCCGAGCCGCGCGCCGCCGGCAGCAGCGCGAGGTCGTGCAGGTAGTAGGTCGCCGCGTCGTCGGGCAGCCGGCCGAGAAGGCAGTCGAGCGCCGGCGCCGCGCCGCTCCGCCACGGGTGGCTGACCACATAGCCGATCACCGCGGAGCGGTCGGGGACGTCCGCACCGGCCTCGAGCACGAAGCAGCCGGCCGGCCATAGCCGCAGCCGCTCGGCGAACACCGCGGCGCTCTCCGGCAGGTCGGGATGCACCACCGCGGCGGTGGCGAGCACGGCGTCGAGATCGCCGGCGGCCATCGGCCGCCAGGCGGGAGTCGGAGCGGCGATCACAGGCGAAATGTTATCCGTCATCATCATGCCGGTGGGTGTCGCATCGGTAAGATGGCGCCGCGCATCCGTACTTTACCGCAGAGCGTCGTTTCGCCACTGGCGCGACGGCCGAATCCGCCCACATGCTCGGTCATGACCGACCATCGATCCGATCATCCGTTCGACCGCGCCGCCTCCAGTCAACCCGGAGCGGGTGAGCCCGAGCGTCCGCGGGTGGAGCCGGAGATCATCCCGCCCGGCGCCCCCGATCCCGATCCGCGTCTCGATCCGCGCCGGAGCGCTGGCCGCGGTCCCGAGGGCTTGCCGGACGGCGCCGTGTTCGTCACCATCGATCGCGACGGCCAGCCGCGCTACACCCGCATCGAGCCGCCCGGCCCGATTTCGACGGTGCTCGGCCTGGTGATCCTCGGCGCGGTCGCCGCCGGCATCCTGCTGGTGGCGCTCGGCGTCGTGCTGTTCTGGGTGCCGGTGGCGATCGTCGTGGTCGCCGCGCTGCTGTTCTCGGGCTATCTGCGCGGCCTGTGGCGCCGTTTCATGGGCCGCTGAGCCGGCCGCGTCAGCTCTTCACCCCGCCCATCCGGCAGAGGGTCTTCCATTCGGCCGCAGTCACCGGCTGCACCGAGAGGCGCGACTGCTTCAGCAGCGCCATCTCGGCGAGGCTCTTCTCGGCCTTGACGTCGGCGAGCGTGACAGGCGTCTTCAGCGGCTCCACCGCCCTGACGTCGACCACCACCCACGGGCTGCCGGGCTCGGCGGTGGGATCAGGATAGTGCCCGCGCGCCACCTCGACGATGCCGACGATCCGCTTCTCGTCGACCGAGTGATAGAAGAAGGCGCGGTCGCCGACCTTCATCTTCATCAGGTTCAGCTTGGCGGTGTGATTGCGCACGCCGGTCCACGGCTCGCCCTTGGCGCCGCGCTTCACCTGGTCGTCCCACGACCAGGTCGAGGGCTCCGACTTCACCAGCCAGTACGCCATGCGGGTCTCCTGCGCGACGACCGTCAATGCTCGGCCCGGAACGGGCGGGTGGTCAGCGCCTCGATGGCCTGATCGACGCTGAGGCGGCCGTCCAGCACGGCGGCGACCGCCGTGGCGATCGGCATGTCGACGGCGCGCTCACGCGCCATCTCGACCAGCACCGGCGCCGTGAAGGCGCCTTCGGCCAGCAGGCCGCCGTGGCACGCCGCATCCGGCGACAGCCCTTCGCCGATCGCGATGCCGAACGAGAAGTTGCGCGACTGCCGGCTGGCGCAGGTGAGGACCAGGTCGCCGAGACCGGAGAGGCCCGTGAGCGTCTCGATGCGGGCCCCGTAGGCACGGCCGAACCGCATCAGCTCGGCGAAGCCGCGCGTCGTCAGCGCCGCCGCCGCGCTGGCGCCGAGCCGCCGGCCGCGCACGATGCCGACCGCGATGGCGAGCACATTCTTGGCGGCGCCGCCGATCTCCACCCCGCGCACGTCGGTCGAGTGATAGGGCCGCAGCGTCGTGGTGCCGAGCGAATGGGCGAGCGCGGTCGCCACCGCGTCGTCGGCGGCCGCCAGCGTCACCGCGGTCGGCAGGCCGCGGGCGACGTCGGCCGCGAAGCTCGGCCCCGACAGGATCGCCGGCCGCGCCTGCGGCAGCGCCGCCGCTACCACCTCGGTCATGAAGCGATGGCTGCCGCGCTCGATCCCCTTGGCGCAGGCCACCACCGGCACGCCCGGCCGCACCGCGCCGGCGAGCGAGGCCGCGACGGCGCCGTGCGCCTGCGCCGGCACCACCAGCAGCACCGCCTCGGCGTCGGCGACGGCCGCCGGCCCGGCCGCCACCGTGATGGTCGGGTCGAGCGCCACGTCGGGCAGATGCGGCGAGGCGCCGGCCTCCCGAATCGCGGCGGCGGTTTCCGCGTCGCGGGCGACCAGCACCACGTCGCGGCCGGCGCGGGCCGCCACATTGGCGAGCGCGGCGCCCCAGGCGCCCGCTCCGACGACGGCGATGCTCCGATAGGTCATGGCGATCCGGTCATGCGGGAGCCGCCCCGGCGGCCGGCGCCCCGGCACTGCCCGGCTCGCGCGGCTTGCGCACCGTGTCGAGCGGCCAGCGCGGCCGCGGGCCGACATCGAGGGTGTCGGTGAGCCCGTAGGCGAGCCGCTCCGCCCCGGCCCAGGCGATCATGGCGCCGTTGTCGGTGCACAGCTCCGGCCGCGGCAGCACCAGCACGGTGCGGCCGTCGAGCGCGCAGGCGTTGAGGAGGGCGCGAATCGCCTGGTTGGAGGCGACGCCGCCGGCGGCGACCAGCGCCATCGGCTGGCCGAATTGCTCGCGGAACAGCGAAAGCCCGGTGCGCAGGCGGTCGCGCACCATGTCGGCCACCGCCTGCTGGAACGAGGCGCAGAGGTCGCGGACGTCCTGGTCGGACAGCGGCGCCAGCTTCTCGGCCTCCAGCCGCAGGGCCGTCTTGAGGCCGGACAGCGAGAAGTCGGCGTCGGGGCGGCCGACCATCGGGCGCGGCAGGGCGAACCGGGCGGGATCGCCGTCGCGGGCGGCGCGCTCCACCGCCGGGCCGCCCGGATAGTCGAGCCCGAGCACCTTGGCGGTCTTGTCGAACGCCTCGCCGATGGCGTCGTCGAGGGTGGTGCCGATCCGGACATAGTCGCCGACGCCGCGTACCGCGACGATCTGGGTGTGGCCGCCGGAGGCGAGGAACAGGCAGTAGGGGAACGGCAGGTCGTTGGTGAGGCGCGCCGTCAGGGCGTGCGCCTCCAGGTGATTGACGGCGACCAGCGGCTTCTCGTGCACGAGGGCGATCGCCTTGGCGGTGGTCAGGCCGACGATCAGGCCGCCGATCAGGCCGGGTCCGGCCGCGGCGGCGACGCCGTCGAGCTCGTCGAAGCGGCGGCCGGCCTCCTGCATGGCCTGGGCGATCAGCCGGTCCAGCACCTCGACATGGGCGCGCGCCGCGATCTCCGGCACCACCCCGCCGAAGGCGGCGTGCTCGTCGATCTGCGACCACACGATGTTGGAGAGGATGCGCCCACGGCCGTCGGCGTCGCGCTCGACCACCGCGGCCGCGGTCTCGTCGCAGGTCGTCTCCAGCCCGAGAACGATCATCGCTGCACGATCATGGATACCGGCGACTACGCACGTCGCCTTCGTCCCCTTCCCTCATGCGGAACCCGCTCCTATAAGGGCCTCGGCGTAGCATTGTGAGGTCCCATGGCGCAATCCTCGTCCCCGCCGCTCGTCCGCATCGGCACGCGCGGCAGCCCGCTCGCTCTCTGGCAGGCGCACGAGACGCAGAAGCGCCTCGCCGCCGCCCATGGCGTGCCCCTGGAGGCGATCGCCGTCGTCGTCATCAAGACGACGGGCGACATCATCCAGGACCGGCCGCTGTCCGAGGTCGGCGGCAAGGGGCTGTTCACCAAGGAGCTGGAGCAGGCGCTCTACGACGGCGCCATCGATCTGGCCGTGCATTCCTGCAAGGACATGGAGACGGCGCTGCCGCCGGGCCTCGTCCTCACCGCCTGCCTGCCGCGCGAGGACGTGCGCGACGCCTTCATCTGCAAGAAGGCGACGACGCTGGCGGAGCTGCCGGCCGGCGCGGTGGTGGGCACCGCCTCGCTGCGGCGCGGCGCCATGGTCAAGCGGCTGCGGCCCGACATCGAGGTGGTGTCGATCCGCGGCAATGTCGACACGCGCCTGCGCAAGGTCGACACCGGCGAGGTGGACGCGACGCTCCTGGCGCTCGCCGGCCTCAAGCGGCTCGGCCTCGCCGACAAGGTGACGTCGCTGTTCGATCCGGCCCAGTTCCTGCCGGCGGTCGGCCAGGGCGCCGTGGCGATCGAATGCCGCGAGGACGATGCGCGCACCCGCGAGCTGCTGGCGCCCATCGATCATCCGGTCACCCGCATCGCCATCACGGCCGAGCGGGCCTTCCTGGGCGCGCTGGACGGCTCGTGCCGCACCCCCATCGCGGGCCACGCCACGGTGACGGGCGACCGCGTCTCGCTGCGCGGCCTGATCGTCAAGACCGACGGCAGCGTCGCCCACGAGACCGGGCGCGAGGGCACGGTGGCCGAGGCGGCGGCGCTCGGGGCGGACGCCGGGCGCGAGCTGAAGGAGCGCGGTGGTCCGGACTTCTTCGCCTGAGCGGCGGAGGACGACCATGCGCCTGCTGGTCACCCGGCCGGAGCCCGAGAGCGCCCGCACCGCGGCGGCGTTGCGCCAGCGCGGCCATGCGGTGATCGAGGCGCCGATGCTGCGCATCGCGCCGGTGCCGGATGTCGTGCTGGGCCCCGGCCCGTGGGTCGCGGTCGCGCTCACCAGCATCAACGCGGTGGCGGCGGTGACGGCGAATCACTGGGCCGAGGCGCTGGCCGGGCTGCCGGCCTTCGCGGTCGGCGACCGCACCGCGGCGGCCGCCCGGGCGGCCGGCTTCGTCGACATCCGGGTGGCGGAGGGCGAGATCGGCTCGCTGGTGCGGCGGATCACCGCCGACCTGACCGGCGCCGACCGAACGCCGCCGGGCGATCCCGTGCTGTATCTCGCCGGCGAGGACCGGGCGGGCGATCTCGACGTGCTGCTCGCGCCGGTCGGTCTCGCGGTGGTCACCCGGGTGGTCTACCGCGCCGTGATGGCGCCGCGGCTGCCCGATGCGGCGCGTGCCGCGCTCGCGGCCGGCGAGATCGACGCCGTGTTGCACTATTCGCGACGCAGCGCCGATGCCTTCCTGGCCGCCTGCATGGCCGATGCGCTCGGCGACGCCGCCATCCGCCCGCGCCACCTCTGCCTGTCCGAGCAGGTCGCCGGACCGCTCCGCACCGCCGGCGCCGCCGACATCCGGGTCGCAGACCGTCCGGATCAGCCGGCGCTTTTCGAACTTCTTTAGCATTCCGGGGGATGGCGTTGTTGCCGTCACCAAACCGGCGCAGTATGCCGATGTGATCCGCATTGCCGCGGAAGGGTCCGCAATTGCAGCGGGGAGAGGTGGATGGCCGAAGACAACAAGAAGCCACCGGCAGACACGCCAGACAAGCGAGGCCCGCAGGGGACGACGCCGACACCGACGCCGAGTGCGCCGGCGTGCGCCGCCACCGACATTCGGGCCGGCACGACCGGGACCGACAAGCTCGACAAGGTCGAGCCCGACAAGGTCGAGAAGACCGACAAGTCCGGGACCGTCGGCAAGACCGAGACGATCGTGAAATCCGAGAAGCCCGACACGCCGGAGCGGCCCGCCGCCGCGTCCGCGCCGCCCGCCGCGACCCCCCGCGCGGCGGAGCGGACCGCGACGCCGCCCGCTCGCAGCCGAGAGGACACACCGATGGCGCGGTCGACGCGCGCGCAAGCGAATTGGGGATCGATGCTGACGGCCGGGATCGTCGGCGGCGCCGTGGTGGCGCTGGCCGCCGGCTCCGCCTGGGTGACGCTCTTTCCCGGCGACGGGGGTGACGGCGCCGTCGGCGCCAAGGTCGCGGCGCTCGAAGCCCGGGTCGGCGAGCTCGCCGCCCGTCCGGCGCCCGCCGCGGTGCCGGCCGATCTCGCCGGCCGGCTCGGCCGCCTGGAGGCCGCCGCCACGGCCGCCTCGCGCCAGGGTGGCGCCGACCCGGCCCTCACCGGCCGCCTCACCGCCGCCGAGGCCGCGGTGGCCCGTCTGGCCGAGCAGCTCGGCCGCGCCGAGAAGCGCCTCGACGACGCCGCCAAGTCCGGCGGTGTCGCGGCCGCGGCGGCGCCCGCCGCGCCGGGCGTGCAGCCGGCCGAGCTGGAGGCCCTCGCCACCCGGGTCGCCGGCCTGGAGCGCAACCTCGTCGCGCTCCAGCAGCAGGTCGCCCAGCGCGCCAACGCGCCGGTCTCCGACCGCGCGGTGCGGCTCGCGGTGCTCGCCTCCGGGCTGCGCACCCTGGTCGATCGCGGCGCCCCCTACCCGGCGGAGCTCGCCGCCGCCAAGCAGCTCGTCAGCGATCCGCAGACCTTCGCGCCGCTGGAGCCGTTCGCGGCCTCGGGCGTGCCGAGCGCCCTGGTGCTCGGCCGCGAGCTGGCCGCCGTGGTGCCGGCCATGCTCAAGGCCGGCGAGCTGCCGGCCCGCGACGACTATCTCGACCGCCTCCAGGCGGAGGCCGAGAAGCTCGTCCGCATCCGGCCCGTGAAGGACACCGCCGGCGACGATCTCGCGGCCCAGATCGGCCGCGCCGAGGCGAAGGCCCGCCAGGCCGATCTCGCCGGCGCCGTCGCCGAGCTGGCCAAGCTGCCACCCGCCGTGCGGGCGCCGGCGGAGCCGTGGATCAAGAAGGCCGAGGCCCGTCAGGCCGCCGTCGCCGCCGCCCAGCGTGTCGCCTCCGGCGCGCTCGGGGCCCTCGCCACTCCATAGGACAGGAATACGATGATCCGTGTTCTTTTATTCCTTGCCGCGGTCACCGCCCTGACGTTCGGCGCCGCGTGGCTGGTCGATCGCCCCGGCGACGTCGCCATCACCTGGCTCGGCTACCAAGTCGAGACCTCCGTCATGGTGGCGCTCGGCGCCCTGGTGGCGCTGGTGGTGCTGGTGATCCTGGTGTGGTCGCTCCTGCGGGCGCTGGTGAAGGCGCCCGGCCGCTTCGCCGCCCGCCGGCTCGATCGCCGCGCCCGTCGCGCCTACAAGGCGATCTCCAACGGCATCGTGGCGATCGGCGCCGGTGACGCGCTCGCGGCGCGCCGCTTCGCCAACGAGGCCCAGCGCCTCGCCCCCAAGGAGCCGCTGGCCCTGCTGCTCGGCGCCCAGGCGGCCCAGATCGCCGGCAACGGTGCCGAGGCGGAGCGCACCTTCCGGGCCATGGCGGCCCGTGAGGAGACCAAGCTGCTCGGCCTGCACGGCCTGTTCATCGAGGCGCAGCGCCACGACAACGCCGCGGTGGCCCGCGGCTATGCCGAGGAGGCCGCCAAGGCGTCGCCGACCCTCGCCTGGGCGGCCGAGGCGGTGCTTCAGTATCGCTGCGCCGCCGGCGACTGGACCGGGGCGCTGGCGGCGCTGGAGCGCAACATGCGCTCGGGCCTCGTCGCCAAGGATGCGTACAAGCGCCAGCGCGCCGTGCTCCTCACCGGCCGCGCCCTCTCGGGCGAGGTCGACGCCGAGCAGTCGCGCGCCCTGGTCACCGAGGCGCTGAAGCTGTCGCCCGGCCTGGTGCCGGCCGCCGCGCTGGCCGGCCGCCTGCTCACCGAGGCGGGCCAGGCCCGCAAGGCCGCCAAGGTGGTGGAGGCCGCCTACGCCATCAATCCGCATCCGGATCTGGTCGAGACCTACGCCAACATCGCGCCCAACGAGTCGAACCGCGACCGCCTCGCCCGCATCCGCAACCTCGCCAAGCTCGCCCCGAACCATCCGGAGAGCGCCATGGCGGTAGCCCGCGCGGCGATCGACGCCCAGGAGTTCGCCACCGCGCGGCAGAGCCTCGCCCCGATGCTGACCATGCCGACCCAGCGCATGGCCTCGCTGATGGCCGAGGTCGAGGAGAAGGAGGGCGGCGACGTCGGCCGCTCGCGCGAATGGATGCGGCGCGCCCTCCAGGCGACCCGCGATCCGACCTGGACGGCCGACGGCCTGGTGTCCGCCAAGTGGATGCCGGCGTCGCCCATCTCGGGCCGCATCGACGCCTTCGAGTGGCGCATCCCGATCGCCGATCTGGCCCCGCAGGGCCCGGTGATCGAGCACGACCAGGGTCGCCCGGCCGCCGCGCCGGCCGCCGCCGTGACGGCGGCTCCGGCGGCCCCTGCTCCGGCTGCGGCCACGCCGGCCGATCGCGCCGCCGCCGCCAAGCCGGTCTCCGAGGTGCCGCCGAAGGCCGAGGCCGAAGCGCCGATCTCGCTGCCGCCGCCGGTGAAGCCGGCGCCCGAGCCGCCCCGCAAGGCGGCGGCCCCGGAGCGTGCGTCATCGGCCCCGCCGGCCCCACCGCCGACCCCGCGCAGTGGCCGCCCCGCCCGTCGCGACGAGCCGCCGGCGGCGAGCCCGGCCCCGGAGGCCAGGCCCGCCGATCTCAAATCCGCCGATCTCAAATCCGCCGACATCAGGTCGGCCGATACCAAGGTCGCGGAGGCCAAGCCCGCCGAGGTGAAGGCGCCCGAGCCCAAGGCCGCCGAGAAGGCGGACACGAAGACCGCCGACACCGTGATCACCCTGCCGTCGTCGGCAGACGGGGGGCCGTCGACACCGGCCTCGCCGCCGACCATCGACGGCACCCTCGCGGCCGCGCCCGACAAGGCCAAGCCGGCACCGGCCGCGACCCCGCCGGCGGCCGACAAGAAGCCGGAGAAGCGCTTGTTCTTCCGCTGATCCGCCGCGCATGCCGGGACGCGCCGCGGCGATCCGCATCGGCTTCGGGCTCCTCGTGCTCGCCGTCCTCGCGACGGCGATCACGACCCGCCCGGCGAAGCGCCTGGTCGACTTCGATCAGGCGTTCTACCTGACCATCGCCTACGACCTCCGTCATCACGGGGTGTTCTCCAGCGGCGTGTTCGACACCGTCGACAGCACCCGGGCGGTGCCGCCGCCCGGCATGTTCTTCGCGCCGCTGTATCCGTGGCTGGTGGCCGCCGCCGCCACCGTCGATCCTCGCTTCGGCCGCACGCTCGACTGCACCATCGAGGCCAACGAGAACCACCGCGATCTCGCGACCTGCGAGGTCTACGCGCGCCCGGTGCTGCTGCTGCACGCCCTGCTGCTGGCGCTCGCGGTGCTGGCGATCGGCCGCGCCGCCGAGATCGCCGGCGGATCGCCGCGGCTGTTCTACGCCGCCGGGGCGCTCGCCACCATCGGCTTCGCGGCGGAGGCCGACCTCCTCTCCTTCGTGATGACCGAGAGCCTGAGCATCGCGGTGTTCAGCCTGTTCGGGCTGACCGTGGTGACGGCCCTGGCGCGCTGGCGGTGGATGGACTTCGTGGCCTGTGGCCTCGCGCTCGGCCTCGCCTGCCTGACGCGGCCGACCTTCCTGCTGCTGGCGCCGGTGACGCTGGCGATCATCGCGGCGGCGCGCTGGCTGCCGCCTTCGGCCGGTGAGCCCGCGGCGCCGGCGGAGCGGCCGTTCTGGCGCTCGGCCACGGCGTTCGCGGCGGCGCTCGCGGTGATGCTGGTGCCCTGGCTCGCCCGCAACGCCGTCTCGATCGGCAAGCTCGGCTTCACCGAGGAGTATGGCAGCGCCGCCCTGATCGAGCGGATCGCCTTCAACGCCATGACGCTGCGCGAGGCCCTGTGGGCGGTTCCGGCCTGCCTGCCGGCGGTCGGCCCGCCGCTGGTCGAGCGGCTCGCCGGCCCAGAGGCCCACGCCCGCTTCGTCTACGACACGCCGAACAGCTTCTTCTGGCTCGGCCGCAACCGGCGCGACGCGCTGGTGGCGGCGCATGGGCGTCTCGATCCGGTGACCGGGCCGATCGTGCGCGAGGAGCTGATCGGCGCGCTGCCGCGCCATCTCGCCACCTCGCTGCCGCTCGCCTGGTGCGGCCTGTGGGTCGGCCGGGCCTTCGGCCTGCTGCTGGTGCCGCTTGCCGCCTGGGGACTGGTGCGCGCCGTCCGCCGCCGCCGCTGGCTGCTGGTCGCCTACGCGGTGCCGGCCCTGGTGCTGGTCGGCGTGCACGGCGTTCTGGCCAACCACTATCCCCGCTACAATCTCGGCCTGATCGGGCCGGCCTCGGCGCTGGCCGCCTGGGCGGTGGCCGACGCCCTGACGCGACGGCGGCCGGGCGCCGCCTGAGAGCCGCGGGGCGCGGCGGGCCTGCCGCTCAGGCCGGCGGGCGTCGTCGTCGTCGCCGACCGGCCTCGGTCGCATCGGCCTCGGTGGTGCCGCTCTCCAGGTCGGCGATGATGGCGGCGCATTTGTGCCGGAGGTGGGTGCGCAGGATGTTGCCGAGCACGGTGCCGTCGCGTCGCTCGATCGCGTTCATCATCCCGTCGTGCTCCTGCATGGCCGTGGTCCAGATCGCCGGCGGCATCGGCGCGACGAAGCGGATGCGGGCGATGCGGGCGTTGGTCTGCATGTAAAGTCGCGTCAGCACCTCGTTGCGGGTGCTCGCCACGATGGCTTCGTGGATCTGCCGGTTGAGCGCGTAATAGGCGGCGAGGTCCCGCGTCTCGAAGCGCGCCCGCATGGCGACGTGGAGGGCGCGCAGCCGCTCGGTCTCCGCCTCGGTGATGCGGGTGCAGCACTGCTCGCCGGCAAGCTCCTCCAGCGCCCCGATGACGCTGAACAGGTCGCGCGTCTCGTCGATGGTGACCGGCTTGGTCCAGGCGCCGCGGTTCGGCACCAGATCGACGAGGCCCTCGGCGGCGAGCGCCTTGAGGGCCTCGCGCAGCGGCGTGCGCGACACCCCGAAGCGGTCGCATAGCTGCTTCTCGGGAACCCGGCTGGCCGGCGGCAGGTCGCCGCCGGTGACGACGTCGCGCAGGGCGCCGAGCAGATCGGCATGCACGTTCTGTTTCATGTCTCCCATATTGCATTCATTTTGGCCGGTTGAAAGCGGCGACGAGGTCTCGACACGGGCCGTTCAAAGAATTTTGCGCGCATTCTTGACTCCGGTCGACGGCCCCCTGTAGCGTAATGAATGCAATATGCCCCCTGGAGGGTGCTGGCACTCTCTCCGCTCCTGGTGAAAGGTCAAAAAATGAATTCATTAGTGAAGGAGCCGGCCGCCATCGCCGGCACCACCCACTCGCGCGAGCGCTACCGCAACGCCATGGGGCCGCGCGCCGTCATCGGCATCATGACGCCGGGGCCGAACGTCGTCGTCGAGAACGAGATGATGGACATGCGGCCGCGCGGCGTCATCAACGCGGTCGACCGCTATTACGTGCCGAACCAGAAGATCGCCGCCAACGAGGACTGGTCGATCATCATGCGCCATGTCGCCGCCAACCTCGATGACTCGGTGCGGCGCCTCAACGAGTGCCTGATCGATCACCTGATCCTCGGCATGTCGTCGCAGAGCTTCATGGGCGGCGAGAAGGGCAGCTTCGCGCTCCAGGAGCACCTGGAGAAGACCTCGGGCGTCGGCGTCACCATGGGGGCGCAGGCCGCCGAAGCCGCCTTCGAGGCGGTCGGCGCCAAGAAGATCGCGCTGCTGACGCCGTACTATCCGGTGATCGAGGAGAACGCGGTGAGCTACTTCACCAGCCGCGGCTTCGAGGTCGTGCATGTGGAAGGGCTCAAGTGCAAGAGCATCATCCACGTCGCCTCGCAGACCGGCGCGGTGCTGCGCGACGCGGTGCGCCGCGCCGACGCCCACAAGCCCGACGCCATCGTCCAGCTCGGCACCAACCTGCACTTCGCCTACGTGGCCGCCGAGGCGGAGCGCTGGCTCGGCAAGCCGGTGTTCGCGGTCGGCACCGCGATCTACTGGCACGCGCTGCGCAAGCTCGGCATCAAGGACCAGATGGACGGCTTCGGCAGTCTCCTGGCCGATTACTGACGCACCACGCGCAACCAGGGAGGAAGCGGCGATGACGACCGTATCGCGACGTGGTGCCCTCGGAATTCTCGGCGGCGCGCTGTGCGCGCCCCGCCTCGGAATCGCCCAGGAGGGCTACCCGAGCCGGCCGATCATGATGGTGGTCGGCTTCGCGGCCGGCGGCGGCACCGACATCGTCGCCCGGCTGATCGGCGCCGAGATCTCCAAGGATCTCGGCCAGCAGATCGTGGTGGAGAATCGCAGCGGCGCGAGCGGCACCATCGCGGCCGGGCTGGTGGCCCGATCGACGCCGGACGGCTACACGATGCTGATGGGCCACGTCAGCGCCAACGCCATGGTGCCGGCGGTGATCCCGTCGGTGCCCTACGAGCCGCTCACGTCCTTCACGCCGATCATGACGGTCGGCGCCGTGCCGCAGCTTCTCACGGTGCCGGCGAACTCGCCGGCGCGGAGCGTCCAGGACTTCATCCGCCTGCTCAGGGAGCGTCCCGGCAAGATGAGCTATGCGTCGTCCGGGATCGGCACCCAGCAGCATCTCGCCGCCGAGCTGTTCAAGCAGGCGACCGGCACCGACATGGTGCACATCCCGTATCGCGGCAGCGGCCAGGCGGTGAACGACCTGATCGCCGGCAATGTCGACTGCAATTTCGATACGGTCCCGACGGTGCTGCCGTTCATCCGCGCCGGGACGCTGCGCGGGCTCGCGGTGACGACGGCGAAGCGCACCCCGGTGCTGCCCGAGATGCCGACCATCGCCGAGAGCGGCGTCGCCGGCTTCGACGTCGAGACCTGGTACATGGTGATGGGGCCGAAGGGCCTGCCGGCCCCGATCGTGGCGCGATGGTCGGCGGCGCTCGGCCGGGCGCTCCAGTCGGAGGAGCTGCGCCGCCGTCTCGAGGAGCTGTCGACCACGGTGGGTGGCGGCACCCCGGCCGATGCCGAAGGGCTGCTGCGGCGCGAGATCGACAAATGGGCGGGCGTCGTGAAGACCGCCGGCATCCGGTCGCAGTGACGCGGGCCGTCACGCGCCGTCGATCAGGTCAGGACGGCGCGACGGGGGTCCGGCCGGGCGCTTCGGCGAGCGAGCGGATCACCGCGCCGGCGCGCTCGGTCCGCTCGGCCGCCGCCGTATCGGCCGCCGGCGGCATGGTGTCGGAGGCCGCCGCACGGGCCGCCTCGGCGAGCGCCACAGCGCGGGCCAGCCGGGTGATCTCCTCCATCTGGGCGCGCAGCTTGAGATGCAGGTTGAGCAGCATCAGCAGGCTGATCACCACCCAGGTGTAGACGACGAGATCGGCGCCGCGTCCGACCCCGGCGAGATGCGCGAGCCCGGTGGCGTGGCTCGGAAACCAGACCAGGTAGAGGCCGCACATCGCCGTCAGGATGGCTGCGATGCCGACCACCGGCGCCTTGCGGAGCGTGCTCACCGCATAGAGCAGCACGATGGCGAGCAGCACCGAGAGGAAGACTTGCGCGATCATCGGTGCATCCGGTGAGCGAACAGGTCGACCAGGATGGTCAGGGCGTCGCCCATGCGCTGGCCCTTGGCGAGCGAGTAGGCGCTGTACTCGATGGTGACCGGCGTCTCGGTCCACGGCAGGCCCAAGCGGGCGATCTGATGCAGGATCTCGGAGGCGTGCGCCATCCGGTTCTGGCGCAGCCGCAGCCGAGCGGCGCCGCGGCGCGTCATCGCCCGCAGGCCGTTGTGGGTGTCGGTGACGGCGAGCCCGGTGGTGATGCGGGTGAACGTGGTGGCGGCGGCGAGCAGCAGTCGGCGCGAGGTCGGCAGCGCCACGGTGCTGCCGAGGAAGCGGCTGCCGAGCGCGTAATCGACGGCGCGGCTGCGCAGCGTGTCGACCAGCCGGGCGATGTCGGCGACGCGGTGCTGGCCGTCGGCGTCGAACGTCACCACGGCGTCGGCGTCATGGGCGAGCGCCCAGTCGAAGCCGGTCTGGAGCGCGGCGCCCTGGCCGAGATTGATCGGATGCGTGACCACGGTGGCGCCGGCCGCGCGGGCGAGCGGCCCGGTGCCGTCGCGCGAGCCGTCGTCGACCACCACCACCCGGTAGCCGGCCTCGACCACGTCGGCGACCACATCGGCGATCACCGACGCCTCGTTGTAGGCGGCGATCACGACGACGACGGACGGATTGTGCGGCGGCATGGACGACCTCCGAGACCGAACTCAACCGGCGACCAGGACGAGCCCGGCGGCGATCACGGCGATGCCGACGAGCAGACGCAGCGACAGCGGCTCGGCGAAGACGAGCCCGGCGACGAGCGGCGTCACCGCGAAGGCGAGCGCCACGAACGGGTAGGCGCGGGCGAGCGGCGTGAAGGTGAGCACCCACACCCACATCACCGACAGCGCCCCATAGAGCACCAACGCGGCGACGAACCATCCGTTGCCGAGAAGCGCGACGAGCCGTGTGCCCGTGGTCGCCTCCACCGGCAGCCGCAGCGCCGCCAGCTTGAACAGCATCTGCCCCGCCACCATGCCGAGCGCGTAGCCGATCAGCACCAGGATCTGAAACGAGCTCAGACCGTCCTTCATGGTGCCTCGGGCTTGCGCAGCACGACCCGCATGGCGTCGAACAGGTTGACCGGAACGCCGAGGCGGCTCGCCGCCGGCGCCGCACCCGTGCTGGTCGCCGCACCGCTGTCGGTCGCCGCTCGGCGGCCGCCGAGCCCGGTCATGCGGCCGAGCTGGTGGACGATCAGCGACACCGGCACGAGCTTCCACGGATGATCGATCGCCGCCACCCCGAGGCCGAGCGCGCCGGCGAGCCGGCGCATGCTCTCGGTGGTGAAGAACCACAGGTGCTGCGGCGGCGTCATCAGCCGCCAGCCGCGCCCGCCGAGGCGCGCGGCGAGCGATCCGAAATCGCCGGTGGTCAGCACCACGATGCCGCCGGGGGCCAAGCGGTCGCCGATCAGCGCCAGCGTCTCGTGCGGATCGGGAAGGTGCTCGATCACGTCGAGCATGACGACGACGTCGGGCCGGCCGAGGCGATCGAGGGTGGCGGGCTCGATCACGCCGGTGACGACGTCGAGGCCGCGCGATCGGGCGAAGGCGGCGGCGTCCTCGGCGATCTCGATACCGGCCACCGAGAAATGCGGGCTCGCCTCGGCGAGGAAGAAGCCATAAGCGCAGCCGACCTCGATCAGCCGGCCGCCCGGGCGGAAGCGGCGGATGAACTCCACGGTGCGGGCGAACTCGCGCCGCAGCACCGGCTCGGCGCCGCGGTAATCGGCGTAGCCGTCGGCGTGCCCGCCGGAGAAATAGTCCTCGGAATAATAGGTGGCGGGATCGAAGCCGGCGGTCTCGGTGCGGCCGAGCCCGCAATCCTCGCAGCGCAGGATGGCGCAGCCGTGCTTGTGGAACAGCAGGCGCTGCAGCGTGATCCGGCCACAGGCCGGGCAGGCGAGCGCGTCGGGCACGGTCTTCTGGAGCACCGTTGGGACCTCGGCGGCGCGGCGGGCGCGTGATCACGTCGGGCGCCGATCGTCCTCGCCACGACGTCAATGCAATGAAGCGTCTGCCGTTCCGATGGGAACCGGCCGGGGGAGCCGATGTCGTGCGGCAGCTCCGGGAGCCTAAGGGCCGAGCCCGGCTCGGCACAATCGCGCCCGGCGCGGCAAGACGGCGCAGCCCACGAGAGCCGGGTGGTCAGCCGAGCAGCGCGGCGACGTCGAGCGCCAGGCCCGGCGGATCGAGCAGCAGGCGTCCGGTCGTGTGGGTCGTCGACCCCAGGTTGCCGTCCGCGCGGCGGGCGTAGTGGGTGACGCTCCGGGTGTCGGGGTCGATCACAAGGTAGTGCCGCACGGTCGCCAGCCGGAAATAGCCGATCGGCTTGGCGCTGGTGTCGCTGTGGGCCGAGGTCGGCGACAGCACCTCGACGACGACGACCGGGTCCTCGACCGTGCGGGCGTTGCCGGGCAGCGGCGGGCCGCAGCGCAGCGTCGCGTCCGGCTCGTAGGCCGTGAAAGTGTCGATCGGGATGGTGATGCCGTCGGCGAACACCTCTCCGGTGACGCCGGCCGTCGTGATCGCCTGCCGCAACGCGACATAGGCGCTGCCCTTGATCCGGTTATGGACGACCCGCTCCGACGCCATGACAACGATCTGCCCGTTGATCAGCTCGGCGTGCGGACTCTCCGGCTGGGCCTCGGCCCAGTCGAGAAAGTCGGCCACCGTCATGGCTCGTCGCAGCGCGATGTTCATGCGGGCCAGCCTATCACATGCGACCGGGGGTTGCGACGACGTCGCCGACGCAGGCCCCCGCCGCCGACGTGATCAGACTGCGCGGGCGTCGTCGCGGTCCTTCTCCATCAGGGCGTCGAGCGCGTCGCGGTCGGCCAGCACCGCGAAGGTCTCGCGGGCGGTGAGCAGCGTCGCCGCCTCGGCGACGCTGTCGGCCTCGGCGATGCGGGCGAGCGCCACGACGAGCGTCACGTCGACGTCGCCCTTCCGGCGTGGTGTCCGCTCCGGCAGCATCGCCCGATGGGCGGCCAGCAAGGCCGGATCGGCCGCGAGCCGCTGCAACGCCGAGGCGGCGCCGGCCGGCGCGCTCTCGGCACGATCGGCCGCGAGCGCCTGGGCGCGAACCAGCACGGGGGGCGGGTCGCGCTCCTCCGGCATCAGCAGAAGGCCGGCGCGGCGCAGTGCGACGCCGACTCGCTCGCTCGACGTGAGTGCGACGGTCGGGATCGCCAGCACCAGGCCGACGACCACCGGCGTCATCCACAGGAGCAGCGGTGCCGAGACCGCGTAGGCGGCGGCGCCGAGCAGCCCGCCGAGCACGACGTGGCCGCCATAGAGGCGCGCGAGCAGCCGCCAATCGGTGCGGCCGGCGTCGCGTTGCTGCGCCTGCCAGCCGGCATCGCGGCCGAGCAGGATCTCGGCGACGGCGCGCGACTGGAGCAGCATCATGATGGGAGCGATCAGGCTGGTGATCAGCGTCTCCAGCACCACGCTGACGAAGGATCGCACGGCGCCGCCGCTGCCGCGGCGCTCGCCCGGCTGCACCACCGCGGCAATCCAGCCGAGCAGCTTCGGCACGATCAGCACCGCCATGGTGCCGGCGAACACCCAGGCGGCGCGTACGGGGTCCTGGGCGGGCCATTGCGGGAACAGCGAGAAGCCGGCCGGGAAGTACTCGGGCTTCACGAACTGCGCCTGCAACGACAGCAGGATGCCGACCAGCAGGAAGACCAGCCACAAGGGCGAGCTGACATAGGAGCCGATGCCGGTGAGGAGATGCAGTCGCGACACCCAGTGCAGGCCGCGCGCCGGCAGCACGCCGAGATGCTGGAGATTGCCCTGGCACCAGCGGCGATCACGCACCGCGTACTCGGTCAGCGACGGCGGGCACTCCTCGTAGGAGCCGCCGAGCGATGGCGCCATGTGGATGGCCCAGCCGGCGCGCCGCATCAGCGCGGCTTCCACGAAGTCGTGGCTGAGGATGTGGCCGCCGAACGGCTTGCGTCCTCGCAGCAGCGGCAGCCCCGCCTGGCCGGCGAACGCCTCCACCCGGATGATGGCGTTGTGGCCCCAGTAGTTGCTTTCGGCGCCGTGCCACCAGGCGATGCCGCGGGCGATCAGCGGGCCGTAGAGGCGGCCGGCGAACTGCTGGATGCGGGCGAACAGCGTGGTGCCGGCGAGGATCACCGGAAAGGTCTGGATCAGGCCGACGCCGGGGTGGCGCTCCATGGCGGCGGCGAGCCGCACGATGGTGTCGCCGGTCATCAGGCTGTCGGCGTCGAGCACCAGCATGTGGGCGTAGGCGCCGCCGAAGCGCGTCGTCCATTCGGCGATGTTGCCGGCCTTGCGGGCGATGTTCTCGCGCCTGTGCCGGTAGAAGATATTGGTGGCGCCGGTGCGCTCGACGAGCCCCACATAGGCCGCCTCCTCGCGCACCCACACGTCGGGGTCGGTGGTGTCGCTGAGCACGAAGACGTCGAAATGATCGAGCCGTCCGGTGTCGCGCACCGACTCCCAGATCGCCTGGAGACGCGACATCACCCGCTGCGGGTCCTCGTTGTAGGTCGGCAGCAGGATGGCGGTGCGGGCGGCGAGGTCCGGCAGCGGCGCGGTCGCGTCGATGCCGAGGCTGTTGTCGCGGCCGCGCAGGATGGCGACGAAGCCGATCACGCTCGACACCAGCGAGAAGGCGATCCACGCGAACAGCGAGCCGAACAGGCCGAGCACCACCGCCTCGGCCAGCGTCAGGCCCTGCACCTGGAGCACCAGGTACATCTCGTGGAGCCCGATGGCGGTGAGGATCGCGGTGGCGCCGAACACCAGGAGCCGCCGCCATCCGGACCGGATCGGCCGGGCCGGCGCGCGCGCCGTCTCGGCCACCCGCCACAGCGACTGCTCCGGCATGGTCAGCGGCTGCTCGGGCGGGAGGGTGACACGCTCCGGCGGGAGCGGCAGGGTCATGTCGTGCATGGGCGTCACGCCGACCAACGGTACAGCCAGGTCTCGGTCAGCGTCTCGTCGCCGCGCATCAGCACGGCGCGCAGCTCAATCACGCTTTCGCGCTCCGGGGCGAGCTCGAAGGAGAGGCGCCAGCCGCCGGCCGCCGGGTTCGGTTGGGTGACGACGTTGAGGATCTTGCCCTTGTCCGAGGTCACCACCCCGCGCATCGCGGCCGGATCGACGCCGGCGAGCTTGTCGCCGGTGATGTCGAGCACGAAGCGGCGGGTGCCGTTGGGGCCGGCGCCCGCGCGGGTGCGAGCGAACACCGCGAGCGGCGGCGTGTTGGCCTTGCCGGCGCCCCAGTGCAGCCGGTAGGTGAACCAGTACTCGCCCTTGGCGGCGAGCTTGTCCTTGGGGCGCCAGAACGCCACGATGTTGTCGTGGATCTCTTCCTTGGTCGGGATCTCGATGAGCTGGGTGGCGCCCGAGCCCCAGTCGCCGATCGGCTCGACCCACAGGCTCGGCCGCGTCTCGAAGCGCGATTCCAGATCCTCGTAGGCGCGGAAGTCGCGGGTGCGCTGGAGCAGACCGAAGCCGCGCGGATTGGTGTCCTCGAAGGTGCTGATCTGGAGATCGGCCGGGTTGGCGAGCGGCCGCCAGATCTCCTCGCCGCGCCCGTTGCGGATGGCGAGACCGTCCGAGTCGTGGACCGACGGACGGAAGTCGTCGATGCCGCCGCGGTCGTTGGGGCCGAAGAAGAACATGCTGGTGCAGGTGCCGATGCCGGGCAGCTCGACGTCGACGCGCGGATACAGCGTCATCTCGACGTCGAACACGGTGGTCTCGCCGGGCCGGATGGTGAAGCGGTAGGCCGCCGCGGCACTCTTCGAATCGAGCAGCGCGTGCACCACGATGGAGCCGGTGTGCTTGGGTGGCTTCTCGATCCAGAAGGCCCGGAAGGCGGGGAACTCCTCGCCCTTCGGATCGCCGGTGCCGAGCGACAGGCCGCGCGCCGACAGGCCGTAGGTCTGGCCCTTGGCGACGGCGCGGAAGTAGCTGGCGCCGAGAAATACCGCGACCTCGTCGTAGTAATCGGGGCGGTTGAGAGGCGCGTGCAGGCGGAAGCCGGCGAAGCCGACGCGGGCGTCGGCGGGCGGCGGCGGCACCGCGCCGAAATCGAACAGGTCGGCGGCGTAGAGGATCGGTCGCGCCTTGCCGTCCACCACCTCGTGGATGGCGACGCGGTCGGTGAACAGGAAGCCGCGATGGAAGAACTGCGCCTCGAACGGCAGCCCCTCGCCGCGCCACAGCGCCCGGTCGGGCTTGAACCGGATGGTGCGGTAGCGGTCGTAGTCGAGATCCTGCAAGCTCGCCGGCAGCGTCGTGTCGGGTGGTACGAACGCCTTCTCGGCCAGGCCGCGCGCGGTGCGGCGGACCAGGTTGGCGTCGAACGGCACCTCGGGGGGCGGCTGCGACGGGGCGGCGGCACCTTGCGCGGCAGCGAACCGCGAGCCGGACAGCACCAAGGGCAGCGCCAGCGACCCAGCCAGCAGGTCGCGGCGACTCGTCATCGTCATGGGAAAACCGGGCCTCGGTAAGGATCGAACCTGCCTCGACAATCGAAGACAGTGGGTTCGGTTCCATCGCACCGGCCAGGGGCGATCACGTGACGGCATGATGATCGGCGCGTGGCGAGATCGTGCCGGGCCGGCGGCGGAACCGATGAATGCGGCGGTTCAGGCCCGTGCGGCAGCACGTCGCGGGCCGCGCCACCGTGCCGTGCTACGGCGGCGACTCCGCCGCCGCACTCTCGCCGGCGATGAAGCGGCGCTGCTTGCCGATCTCGGCGGCCAGGAAATCGACGAAGACGCGCACCCTTGCGGCGTGGCGCAGGTCCGGATGGGTGAGCAGCCACAGGTCGGTGCCGAGCGCCGGGTCGGCTGCGGCGAGCCGCACCAGCCCGGGACGGGCGTCGCCGATGAAGCATGGCAGATGGCCGATGCCGATCCGCTCCTCCACCGCCTCGGCGAGCCCGAGCACGGTGTCGATGCGGTAGACGATCCGCTCCGGCGCCACATGGGCCTGCACGAACTTCACCGCCTGGAGGCCGGCGAGCTGCTCGCCGAGGGCGATCCAATCACGATCGAACAGTGCGGCGGGATCGACCGCGGCCGGTTCGGGGAAGTCGGCCGCGGCGCCGTAGAGCGCCCAGGCGATGCGGGCGACGCGGCGCCCCACCAGCGTCTCGGGCGGCCGGTCGGTGGCGCGGATCGCCACGTCGGCGTCGCGCTTCGACAGGTTGAGGGCTTGGTTGGAGAGCACGAGGTCGAGCCGCACGTCGCGGCACTGGCGGCGGAAGCGGGCGAACAGCGGGGTCAGCAAGTGGACGAGCAGCGAGTCGTTGGTGGTGACGCGCAGCTCGCCGGAGGGCGAGATCTCCTGCCCGGCGATGCGGCGGGTGACGGCGGCGACGTCCTCGTCCATGCGGCGGGCGGCCGCCACCAGCTCGTCGCCGGCGGCGGTCGGCACGTAGCCGGTGCGGTGGCGCTCGAACAGCGGCACACCGAGCGCCGCCTCGATCTGGCCGAGCCGGCGGAACACCGTCGAGTGGTTGACGCCCAGGAGGCCGGCGGCGGCCGGCAGGCTCTTCGCATCGGCGATCGCCTTGACGAGACGGAAGTCGTCCCAGGCGAGGGCGTTCGGGCGGTCGGGCATCGGGACTCCGGAAGCGGCGGCGGAGCGGCGGCCGGGTGCCGCCGCTCCCCACCGGGTAGCGGATTCGTGCGCCCGCGTCGTGCTCAGGCGGGGCTCGACAGAGCGCGTCCGCCGACCGCGCCCAGGCGGGGCGTCGGCTTCAGCGCGAAGGCGCCGTCGCCGACCAGCACCTGGACGGCGGCCGCCACCATCAGGAAGGCCGGGTATTCCCAGCCGCCGTTGGCGGCGGTGAACAGCCAGCCATTGGGGGCATGAACCGCGAGGGCGCCGAGCAGCACCGGCAGGAGCAGCAGCGCGACGGCGCGGCCGTAAATGCCGAGCACCAGGGCGAGGCCGCCGAAGAGCTCGGCCAGGATGATGGGCCAGGCGAGCGCGGCCGGCAGCCCGAGCGAGGCGAGGAAGCCCTGGAAGCCGGCGACCGTGAAGACCGCGAGCTTCAGGTAGGCGTGCGCCACGAACATGACACCGAGGGCGACGCGCAGCACGAAGGCGCCGTAGGGGGCGAGACGGGGGTCGATCATCGGAGGTCTCCAGGATTGACGGTTCGAACATTGCGATGCCCGGAGACTGACGATTTCATCATCGCAATGCAATTTCCTAGAGTGCACAGTAGGAATTGCAATTATGCAATGATAGAGTGCTGGTGTCGGCGGTTCCGCACCCCATTTGAGGCCGGACCCAAGGACCGACGGGCCATCCCGTCGAGGAGAACCCCCATGACCCGCAACGGCATCCATCACGTCACGGCGCTGGCCGGCCGCGCCCGCCGCAATCTCGACTTCTATGCCGGCACGCTGGGGCTGCGCCTGGTGAAGCGGACCGTCAACTTCGACGATCCCGGCACCTGGCATCTCTATTACGGCGACGAGACCGGCCGGCCCGGCAGCCTGGTCACCTTCTTTCCGTGGGAGCACGCCGCGGCCGGCCGCATCGGCGTCGGCGAAACGATGGAGACGGCGCTGGCGGTGCCGGCCGAGTCGATCGCCTTCTGGGCGCACCGGCTGGTCGAGGCCGGCATCGACCACGACGCGCCGCGCCGCCGCTTCGACGAGACCGTGCTGGCGTTGCGCGATCCGGACGGCATGCGGCTCGCCCTCGTCGGCGTTCCGGGAGCCGAGGCGGCGCCCGCCTGGACGACCGCCGCGGTTCCGGCCGAGGCGGCGATCCGCGGCGTCCACGGCGTCGGCCTTCTGATCGCCGATCCGGCCGCGACCGCCGCGATCGTCACCGACGTGCTCGGCTTCGCCGAGGTCGGCCGCGACGAGGAGGTGACGCGCTATCGGGCGGCCGGCGCCGCGCCGGGCGACATTGGCACCCTCGTCGACCTGCACCGGGCCGGCGGCCCGGCGACCGGACGGCTCGGCGCCGGCTCGGTCCACCACGTCGCCTTCCGGGCCGCCGACGACGCGGCGCAGCGCGCCCAGGTGGCGCGCCTCGCCCAGCATCACGGCATCGCGGCGACCGAGCAGCGTGACCGGCACTACTTCCGCTCGGTCTACTTCCGCGAGCCGGGCGGCGTGCTGTTCGAGATCGCCACCGACGAGCCCGGCTTCGCCGTCGACGAGCCGATGGACTCGCTCGGCGGCGAGCTGAAGTTGCCGCCCGGTCTAGCGGCGCGTCGTGAGGCCATCGCGGCGGCGCTGCCGCCGCTCGGCTGACTCCGCTCGGTCGGTGCGGCCGTCTCGCCCTCTCCCCCGTGGGGGGAGAGGACTCGCTCTCGTCTCATCCCTCTCACCCCGAGGCGACCATGACCCCCGTCGTGACGACCGATGCGCTCGATCTCCACCGTCACCGCGTCGCGCCGGCGACCGATGCGACGCGCCCGCCGCTCCTGCTGCTGCACGGCACCGGCGGCGACGAGCACGACCTGATCGAACTCGGCCACGCGGTCGCGCCCGGTGCCGCGCTGCTCTCGGTGCGCGGCAATGTGCGGGAAGGCGATGCGCCGCGCTTCTTCCGGAGGCTCGCCGAAGGCGTGCTGGATCAGGACGACGTGCGCCGGCGCGCCGCCGACCTGGCCGCCTTCGTGGCGGCCGCGCGCGAGCGCTACGGGCTCGCAGCGCCGACGGCGCTCGGCTTCTCCAACGGCGCCAACATGGCGGCGGCGCTGCTGGCGCTCCACCCCGGCACCCTGGCGGGGGCCGTGCTGCTGCGCCCCATGGTGCCGCTCGATCCGTGGCCCACCACCGTGCCGCGGCCGGTCGATGCGGCCCGGCCCGGCACCCCGGTGCTGATCGTGTCCGGCACCGACGATCCGCTGATGCGGCCCGGCGAGGCGGAGCGCCTCGCGGTGCTGCTGCGCCAGGACGGCGCCGCCGTCGCGCATCACACGGTGCGGGCCGGCCACGGCCTCACCGGCGACGACGTCGCCATCGCCACCGCCTGGCTGGCGCGCCGCCCGTTCGTTTCCTGAACCTCCGCCACCCCCGACGAGGATCACGCCATGACGCTCACCGGCCTCCACCATCTCACCGCCGTGACGGCCGACGCCCGTCGCAATCATGCCTTCTATACAGAGACGCTCGGCCTGCGGCTGGTGAAGAAGACCGTCAATCAGGACGACGTGTCGGCCTATCATCTGTTCTATGCCGACGGGCTCGCCTCGCCCGGCTCCGACATCACGTTCTTCGACTGGCCGGTCGGGCGCGAGCGGCGCGGCACCCGCAGCATCGTGCGAACCGGGCTGCGGGTCGCCGGCGAGACGAGCCTCGTCTGGTGGCGCGACCGGCTCGCCGCCGCGGGCGTCGTCCATGGCGACATCGTGCTGCGCGACGGCCGTGCGACGCTCGATATCGAGGACCCCGAAGGTCAGCGACTCGCCCTGGTCGACGATGGCGGCGTCGGTGACGCGCATCCCTGGGCCGACAGCCCGGTGCCGGCCGAACATCAGATCCGTGGCCTCGGCCCCGTCACCCTGTCGGTGCCGGAGCTGGCGCCGACCGACGCGGTGCTGACCGCCGTGACGGAGATGCGACGGGAGCGTGACTACGCGACGCCGGGCCGCGGCGGCGAGAGCCGCACCCATGTCTATGCGATGGGCGCCGGCGGCCCGGCCGCGGAGCTGCATGTCGCGGTCGAGCCCGGGCTGCCGGCCGCGCAGCCGGGCGCCGGCGGTGTCCATCACGTCGCCTTCCGGGTGGCGGATGGCGACTATCAGGCATGGGTCGAGCGCCTGCGCCGGCTGCGTGTTCCGTCGAGCGGGCCGGTCGATCGCTTCTACTTCCGCAGCCTGTACTTCCGCGAGCCGAGCGGCATCCTGTTCGAGATCGCCACCGACGGCCCCGGCTTCGCGGTGGACGAGCCGCTCGACCGGCTCGGCCGCGGGCTGTCGCTGCCGCCGTTCCTGGAAGGGCGGCGGCGCGAGATCGAGGCCGGTCTCACGCCGCTCTGACGAGCGTCAGGATCGATGGTCCGTGGCGGTAAGCGCCGAGCCATGCGCGCGGCGTATCGCCACGTCGAAAGCGAGACACGTCGTCGCGCCCCGCCCTATTATGGTAACGTCGCCTCAATCGTTCTGCGCCATGGTGCGAGCGAGCGCGGCGACTCCGGGGCCGCCGCGGAAATGACATCGTCGGACGCATCGGATTGGAGTCTCACAATGCGTATTCTCTATGGGGCGTTGATCGTCGTCGCGGTTCTGGTCGTGTTCAACAAGCTGCCGTTCCCGGGCAGCAAGCCGGCCCCGGCGCCGACGGCGAGCAAGCCCGTCGCCGCCGCCTCGGTCACGCCTGCGGCAGCCCCTGCGGCCGCCCCCGCCGCCGCTCCCGCCAAGGCCGCTTCCGCCGCGGCTCCGGCGCCTGCCGCCGCGCCTGCGCCTGCCCCGGTGGTCCGCTACGTCGCCACGCGCGACTGCGTGCGCAGCATGTTCGGCTCGATGAACTGCACCGAGCTGTCGACCGTCGCCCGCTGATCGCGCCGCTTCCGGCGCCGCCGAGCAGGTCGGCGCCCATCTTGCCGAGCCATCGTCCCGACACGCCCGTCACGATCGCCTCGTGACGGGCCGTCGGCACGGTATCTCGCGGTCTGCGTTCAGCGTCCCATGGTCCGCGGCCGGCCCGTTCGCCGGCCATCGCGCCGACCAGCTCAGCCATGACGGCGCGCTGGTCCGCGCGGGCCGCGATCGGCCGTCACTGCTCCAGGCGGGCGATGAACCACTTGAGCAGACGGACCCACACCTCGTCCTTGGCGACGGCATCCTCGATGCCGTGCTCCAGGTTGGGGTTGTCGTTGACCTCCATGACCACGATGCCGTCGTCGGTCTGCTTGAGGTCGACGCCGTAGAAGCCGTCGCCGATCGGCCGGGCGGCCCGGACCGCGATGTCGATCAGCCCCGCCGGCGCCTGATCGAGCCCGAAGGTCTTGAAGCCACCTTCGAGCGAGGTTCCGTCGGCGCGGTGCTTGACGATCTGCCAATGGCCGCGGGCCATCCGGTACTGGCAGACGAACAGCGGCTCGCCCGCCAGCACGCCGACTCGCCAGTCGAACTCGGTCGGCATGAACTTCTGGGCGAGCAGCAGGTCGGTCTCCTCCAAGAGCTCGTCGGCGACGCGCTTGAACGCCTCGGGCGTCGAGACCTTGTGGATGCCACGTGAAAAGGAGCCGTCCGGGATCTTCACCACCAGCGGCAGGCCGAGCTCGTCCATGGCGCGGGTCAGGTCGGCCGTGTCGGCCACCATCACGGTCGGCGGGGTCGGCACCTTGTTCTGGCGCAGCAGCTCCATCAGGAAGACCTTGTTGGTGCAGCGGATCATCGAGATCGGGTCGTCGATGACCGGCATCCCCTCCTGCACGGCGCGGCGCGCGAACCGATAGGTGTGATTGTCGATCGAGGTGGTCTCGCGGATGAACAGGCCGTCGTACTCGGCCAGCTCGGCGAGCTGCCGCCGGGTGATCGGCTCGACATCGACCGACAGCTTCTCGGCGAGCCGGGCGAAGTACTTGATGGTCGTGGCGGACGAGGGCGGCAGCTTCTCGTTGGGGTCGTACAGCACCGCGAGGTCGTACTTGGCGGTGGTGCGCGCCTTCGGGCTGCGCCACTCGCGCCGGGTGTGCTGGTGCAGGCTGTCGCGGAAGAAGCCCGCTTCGCCGTTGCCGAGCCGGGTGACCGGCCGCATGCGGATGCGGTCGATGGCGAGCCAGGTCGCGCCGGTGTCGACCGTCACCTCCAGGGCCGGGCAGCGGAACCAGTCGAACAGCAGGCGGCCGAAGGCTTCGAAGCGGGAATCCTGAGGGATGCCGAAGCAGACGAACAGCTTCAGCTCGCCTTCCGGCTGGAAGTCGGCCTTCCGGGCGCAGCTGTTGAGCGAGTCCTCCAGCTCCGGCAAAGCGTGCTCGTAGAGCTTCGCCTCGCGCAGCTCCAGCATGGTCTCGACCGTCGGGATCACCCGGTGGCCGCGCGCCTCGGCCAGCAGCGAGGCGTAGTAGCCTTTCGATTGGTAGGCATAGGAGCGCGACAGGTTGAGCAGCTTCGGGCGAGCGGCCTCGAACAGCCGCGGCCGCGCCAGGTACTCGCTGGTGGTGATCACCTTGTGGGGGGTGTCGGCGTTGGGAAAATCCCGAGGCTGGTCGACCAGAATGACCCAGCCGGTCATGTCGTCGTTCCTTTCCGGCCGCCGCGCCCGGCGACCCTGGCGAGGCTCCTGCCTTCTGTCGTTCGACGCGATGGCGCCGCGATGACGGCCGCCGGAGAGGCCGCCGGCGAATCGGTCTTCAGCCAGCGGGTGACGGGCAGCATGTCGGCCGAACACATGGGGTGATGGAAGCCTCGGCGGCGGTCGCTCACGAAGATGTCAGCGGAGTGGTGTGACGGGGCGCGCCAGCGCCTTCTCGAATCGCAGCGCGTCGGTCCGGTCGGCGTAATAGGCCGGGTAACGGCCGATCGGGTGGTATCCGGCGTCGCGGTAGAGCGCGACGGCCCCGGCGTTGTCGGCGCGAACCTCCAGCCGCAGGGCATCGCGGCCGCGGGCCGCGGCGGCGGCCTCGGCGGCGGCGAGCAGCAGCCGGCCGATGCCGTGGCCGCGGGCGGCCGGGTCGACCGCGATGGAGTAGAGCCGGGCGAGGGCACTGCCGCTCCGGACCAGCACCACGGCGGCACCGGCGAGGCGGCCGTCGCGCTCGGCCACCAGCACCGTCGCGGTCGGCGCGGCGAGCAGCCGGCGGAGGCTTCGCCGCGTCATGCGATCGGCCGTGAAGGCGGCCTGCTCCAGGGTCTCCAGAGCATCGAGATCGCACGGCCGCGCGGCTCGCACCGCGACCTCCGGCGCGCCGTCGTGCGGCGATGCACCGAGATGGCGTCTCTGCGGCACTCGCGCGGTCATGGCGATGAGGTCATGGTGATGAGGTCATGGTGATGCGGTCATGGCGATGCGGTCATGGCGATGCGGGTCGATGCGGTCATGGCGATCCAGCCTGCGGGTCGCCTCGCACGGGTCGCGGTCCCGATGCTCCGACCATGGCGGCATTGCCGAGATGCGCGACCCGCGCCATCTTGCCGACATATCCGCCGGCCTGATGGCACCGCCGCCGTCCCGTGGCGCGAAGACCGGATGCGGCGATCCGCCCGCCCGTCCGTTGCGCACCGTCCCGGCACCAACAGGACCGCATGCTGATGTCCCTCGCCGCCGAAGGCAAGTCTCCCGCCGCCGCATCCGATGCCGCAGCACCCGGTGCCGCAGGCCCGCCGGCCGCCGGCCATGTGGTGCTCGACATCACCGGGATGACCTGCGCGGCCTGCGCGGGCCGGGTGGAGGCGGCGCTGCGGCGGGTGCCGGGGGTCGCCTCCGCATCGGTCAACCTGGCGCTGGAGCGTGCCGACGTCGCGGTGACGGCGGCCGAGGTGACACCGGCGGCGCTCGCCGCCGCGGTCGAGCGCACCGGCTTCGGGGCGCAGCCGCGCGCCACCTCGGCGGCCGAGCGGCGCCGTGACGAGGAGGCCCGCGAGCAGGAGCGCCTGTTCGCCGAGCGGCAGCAGCTCCGCCATCTCGTCGTCGCGGCGGCGCTGACGCTGCCGCTGGTGCTGCCGATGGTGGCGGCGCCGTTCGGGGCCCACTGGCATTTCGACCCGTGGTTCGAGCTGGCGCTGGCGACGCCGGTGCAGCTCGTGGTCGGCGCCCGCTTCTACAAGGCGGCGTTCGCGGCGCTGCGGGCCGGCTCCGGCAACATGGATCTGCTGGTCGCGCTCGGCACCACGGCGGCCTACCTGTTCAGCCTGGCGATGGTGCTGACCCGCGGCGAGGCGGCCACCGGGCACCTCTACTTCGAGGGCTCCGCCGCGGTGATCACCCTCGTGGTGTTCGGCAAGTGGCTGGAGGCGCGGGCCAAGCGCGGCACCACGGCGGCGATCCGCGCCCTGATGACGCTGCGGCCCGAGCGCGCCCGGGTGCTGCGCGACGGCGGCGAGGTGGAGATCGGCATCGACGCGGTGCGGGCCGGCGACCGCGTGGTGGTGCGGCCGGGCGAGCGCATCCCGGTCGACGGCACCGTGGCCGAGGGCGAGAGCGAGGCCGACGAATCGCTCGTCACCGGCGAGAGCGTGCCGGTGGTGAAGCGGCCGGGCGACAAGGTCACGGCCGGAGCGCTCAACGGCGTCGGTCGCCTGATCGTCGCGGCGGTCGCGGTCGGCGAGGACACCACGCTGGCCCGCATCATCCGCCTGGTCGAGAACGCCCAGGCCGGCAAGGCGCCGGTGCAGCGGCTGGTCGATCGCGTCTCGGCCGTGTTCGTGCCGGCCGTGGTGCTGATCGCGCTCGTCGCCTTCGCGGGCTGGCTCGTCGCCGGTCAGGGGCTGGAGAGCGCGCTCGTCGCCGCCGTCTCGGTGCTGGTGATCGCCTGCCCGTGCGCGCTCGGCCTCGCCACCCCGGCGGCGTTGGTGGCGGGCACCGGGGCGGCCGCCCGCGCCGGCATTCTCGTCAAGGACATCGAGGCGCTGGAGCGCGCCGCCGCGGTCGACACGGTGGTGTTCGACAAGACCGGCACCCTGACCGAAGGCCGGCCGGCGCTCACCGAGGCGGTGCCGCTCGATCCCGCCCTCGATCGCGACACGCTGCTGCGGCTCGCCGCCGCCGTGCAGACCGGCAGCGAGCATCCGCTGGCCGCCGCGGTGCTGGCCGCGGTGCCGCAGGTCGCGCTGGCGCCGGTCGCCGATTTCCGGGCGCTCGTCGGTCGCGGCGTCGTCGGCACCGTCGAGGGCCGCCGGGTGGCGATCGGCAACCGCGACCTGATGGCCGAGCTCGGCATCGACCTCGCGGCCGCGTCGCCGGTGCTCGACCGCATCGAGGCGGAGGCGCGCACCGCCGTGGTGGTGGCGGCCGACGGCCGCGCCATCGGGGTGCTCGGCATCGCCGACCCGCTGCGGCCCGAATCGGCTGCCGCCGTGGCGCTGCTCGCCGCCCGCGGGGTGCGGGCCGAGATGCTGACCGGCGACTCGGAGGCGGTCGCCGCCAAGGTGGCCGGCGCCCTCGGGCTGTCGGCCTACCGGGCCTCGGTGAAGCCGGCCGACAAATCGGGAGCGCTCGCCGCCCTCAAGGCGGCCGGCCGCACCCCCGCCATGGTGGGGGACGGCATCAACGACGCGCCGGCGCTCGCCGCCGCCGAGGTCGGCATCGCGCTCGGCACCGGCGCCGACGTCGCCGTCGAGGCGGCGCCCGTCACCCTGATGCGGGCCGATCCACGCCTGGTCGCTGCCGCCCTCGACATCTCCCGCCGCACCGTGCGCAAGATCCGGCAGAACCTGTTCTGGGCCTTCGTCTACAATGTGATCGGCCTGCCGCTCGCCGCCTTCGGGGTGCTCACCCCGGCGCTCGCCGGCGCCGCCATGGCGATGTCGTCGGTCTCGGTGGTGACCAACTCGCTGTGGCTGAAGCGCTGGCGGCCGGACTTCTCGGCCACGGCCGGCGAGCCCCACCGATGAAGTGCCTCGACGGCCGGCCGCGATGGTGGCGGGCGGCGGTTGGCAGCGAGCCTGTGATACTATAACACTGTCCGAGCAGCACCGCCGGCCGCCCTGGTGCCATGACGCATCACCACCCATGACGCATCACCACCACGATCCCGGCTTCGCCCATCCGTCGCCGCCGCCGGCGCCGTCGCTTTTGCGGCTGTCCCTCGGCCGCCGGCTCGCCGTGGTGGCGGTCCTGGCCGCCGTGGTCTGGGCCGTCGTCCTGTGGGCGATGGCGTGAGGTCGATCGCGTGATCCCGCAGCTCGTCTTCCACGATCTCACCCTCGGCTACGAGCGCCACCCGGCGATCCACCATCTCGACGGCACGGTGGAGCGCGGCGCGCTGCTCGCGGTGGTGGGGCCGAACGGCGCCGGCAAGTCGACCCTGTTCAAGGGCATCGTCGGCATCGTGCCGCCGCTGTCGGGGCGGATCGACCGTTGCGGCCTCGATCGGCGCGACGTCGCCTATCTGCCGCAGATCGCCGAGATTGACCGCTCGTTCCCGATCGACGTCTACGACCTCGTCGCCATGGGCCTGTGGCGGCAGACCGGGCTGTTCGGCGGCCTCGGTCGCGCGGCGCGCGAGCGGGTCCACCACGCCATCGCGGCGGTCGGTCTCACCGGCTTCGAGCAGCGGCCGATCGGCAAGCTGTCGGGCGGCCAGCTCCAGCGCGTGCTGTTCGCCCGGCTGATGCTCCAGGATGCGCGGCTGATCGTGCTCGACGAGCCGTTCAACGGCATCGACACCCGCACCGCCGCCGACCTGTTCGGCCTGGTCCGCCGCTGGCACGGCGAGGGCCGCACCATCCTGGCGGCGCTGCACGATCTCGAGATGGTGCGGACCAGCTTTCCCGAAGCGCTGCTGATCGCCCGCGAGGCGGTGGCCTGGGGGCCGGCCGCCGAGGTGCTCGGCGCCGCCAATCTGGAGAAGGCGCGCCGCATGTGCGAGGCGTTCGACGAGGATGCGGCCGAGTGCCGGGTGGCGGCGGAATGACGAGACGCGCCATGACGGCACAACGACGGGTGCGGGCCTGATGTACGATCTCGTGATCGCGCCGTTCGTCGAGTTCGAGTTCATGCGCCGGGCGCTGGCCGGCACGCTGGCGCTGGCGATCGGCGCCGGGCCGATCGGCGTCGTGCTGATGCTGCGGCGGATGAGCCTGGTCGGCGACACCATGGCGCACGCCATCCTGCCGGGGGCGGCGCTGGGCTTCATGGTGGCTGGGCTCGACCTGTTCGCCATGACGCTCGGCGGGCTGGTCGCCGGCCTCGCGGTGGCGCTGCTCGCCGGCCTCGTGGCCCGCCTCACCGAGCTGAAGGAGGACGCCTCGCTGGCCGCCTTCTTCCTCGCCTCGCTGGCGCTCGGCGTCACCATCGTGTCGATGCGCGGCAGCAACGTGGATCTGCTGAACTTCCTGTTCGGCAGCGTGCTGGCGCTGGACGACGCCACCCTGATCCTGATCGCCGCCATCACCACCGTGGCGCTCGCGGTGCTGGCGGTGATCTGGCGGCCGCTGCTGATGGATTCGGTCGATCCCGGGTTCCTGCGCTCCGTCAGCCGCGCCGGCGCGCCGGCCCACATCGCCTTTCTGGCGCTGCTGGTGCTGATCCTGGTCGGCGGCTTCCACGCCCTCGGGACGCTGCTGTCGGTCGGCATGCTGATCGTCCCGGCGACGGTCGGCCGCTTCTGGGCCCGCGACGTCAACGGCATGATCGCGGTGGCGATCGTGACCGGCATGCTGTCGGGCCTGGTCGGCCTCCTGGTGTCGTTCCACACCGGCGCTCCGTCGGGGCCTGCCATCATCCTGGTGGCGGCGGCCGCCTACGGCCTGTCGGTGCTGTTCGGGCCGGTCGGCGGGCTGATCACCGGCCGCATCCCGCGCCGCCATCTCGAAGCCTGACCGCCGGTCGGCGGCCACAGCCCCCGCCGTGCGGCCGGCGGACGATCACGGGATTTCGCTCGGCCGGCGCGTCTGCGCCATGGCCAAGCCGACCGTGCTCCTCTACCGTGTGCGAATGCCAATCCTCCCCGATCCTGCCGACGGCTCTGGTCCGGACCTGTCCGACCAGGACCTTCGCGTTCATGCTCTCGCGAGCCTCGTCACCGAGCGCGGGCGCGTCGATTCGGCGCTCCTCGACAGCTTCATCGACGTCTATGTCTCCCGCCTGGCCACGGCCGGCGGTGCCACTCCGCCGCTGCCGGTGCCGACCGCCGCCGACGTCACCGACGCGGCGCTCGGCGCCCGCGCCATGACCGAGATTCCGCGCGACGGCGATGGGCCGCTGTTCCGCGCCCGCTGGGAGGCGCTCGCCTTCGTGCTGACCATGATGCTGGAGCAGCGCGGGGTGTTCTCCTGGCTGGAATGGGCCGACACGCTCGGCGCCACCATCCGGGTCGCCGCGCCCGGGACGGCCTATTACGAGGCATGGCTCGACGGCTTGGAGCGAATCGTCGTTCACAAGGAGATCGCCGACCGGGCGACGCTGACGCGCTATCAGCACGCCTGGGACCAGGCGGCGGCCCGCACGCCGCCGGGAACGGCGATCGCGCTGCGGCCGGAGGATTTCGCGTGACGGGTGGTGCGTCGCGCCGCGGCCCGGTCGCCGCCAGGGCGCTGCTGCTGGCCGGCCTCGCGGTCACGGCGGCGCTGGACGTCGCCGCCGCGGCGGGGCCCCGGTCGCAGCCGGCTCCGGCTGCTCCGGTGTGGCCGTGGTGCGCCGAGTACGACATGGAAGGCGCCGTGGTGAACTGCGGCTTCGCCACCCGCGAGCAGTGCCTGGCGACCGTCTCGGGGGTCGGCGGCGGCTGCCGGCCCAACCGGGCCGCGATGCCGGTCCGGCCCGATCCCGTGCCGCCCCCCGAACGCCGGCGGCCGCCCTCCTGAGGACGCCCGTCCGGCTCAGATCATCCGCTCGCTGACCATGTAGCCGGCCAGCAGCGCCACCCCGAAGGCCAGCACGGCGACCGCCGCCAGCACCTCGAGGCCGCGCAGCGCCAGCGCGCCGGGACCGGGGCGGTGCTGCGCGAGACGGGTCGCCATCGCCTTGGCGCCCACCGCCACGGTGGCGATCGCCGTCACCGTGATGGCGGTGCCGAGCCCCATCGCGAAGGTGGCGCCGATGCCGGCCCAGAACAGCCCCTGCGCCAGCGCGAAGACCAGCACCAGGATGGCGCCCGAGCACGGCCGCAGGCCGACCGCCACGATGGCGGCGAGGCCGCGCGACCAGCCGCCTGGACCGGCGAGGTCCTGGGGCGCGGGCCCGTGGGCGTGGCCGCAGCCGTCGTGCTCGCAGCCGGGACCGTGGACGTGATCTTGGACGTGATCGTGGGGCGCCGGGGTGGCGTGACTGTGGGCGACGTGACTGTGGCCGGCGTGATGGTGGGGCTCGCTGCGGGCCACCGCATCGGGGCGCGCCAGCGTGAGCGTCGCTGCCGCCATCGGCGCCGTGGCCGCAGGCGCCGGATGATGATCGGGAGCCGCGTGCTGGTGCTGCGGAGGATGGCCGTCATCTCCGCAGCCGCAGCCCGCCGGATGAGGGTGGGCGGCCGGCGCCAGGGTCGGGACCGCCGCGGGTGCGGCCGCGGCAGGCCGGCGCGACGCCTGCCAGTCGCGCAGGGCGCGCCAGAAGCCGCGGCCCTTCAGCCAGACCAGGCGGGCGCCGACCAGCGCGATCAGGGCGTAGCTGACGATCTCGATCCAGCGCACCGCCGTGTTCATGTTGCGCGCCGTGGCGCCGAGCAGCGCCGCCGCGACGCCCACCACGGCGACCGCGACGGCGGCCTGGAGGAACGCCGACGCGAAGGACAGCACGACGCCGCGCCGCCAGGTCTCGTCGTTGGCGATCATGTAGGAGGAGATCACCGCCTTGCCGTGGCCCGGCCCGGCGGCATGGAACACCCCGTAGGCGAACGAGACGCCGAGCAGGCTCCACACCGCGCTGCCGTCCTGCTTGGCGGCCCGCACCAGCCCCGAGAGGGCGCGGTAGAAGCGCGCCTGCTCGGCGAGAATCCAGCCGACCAGGCCGCTCTCGGCCGGCGCCGGGACGGGGGGCCGCGGCACGCCGAATGGCGTCGTCTGGGCCAGCGCCGCGTCGGGCCCCGTCACGATCATCAGAGCGACCGCCACGAGGGCCGCCACTGCGAGTCCCGCGGCGACGAGGCCGGCCCGCCGCCCGGCCGGTGCCGCACCGCTCACGAGCATCGCACCGACACCTTGTTGGCGAACAGCTGGCCGACGCGGCTGTTGTCCTGGCCGAAGGCCGCCTCGCCGAGATTCTGGATCTTGGCGGCGCTCTCCTGGTCGGTCGGCTTGCGCACCGCCACCTTGCAGGCGTTGGGCGCGTTCTTCAGCACGAAGGGATCGCGCTCGCCGAACGAGAAGTCGACGAAGTAGCTCGGATCGTAGATCTCGAGGTCGACGCCCTTGGCCTTCTGGGGCGCCTTGAGCGGCAGCGTGAAGTGAAGGGTGAGCTGCGAGTCCTTGAACTCCAGCCAGTAGTCGACCGGATCGCCGAACGACTGATCCTTGCCGTCGAGCTTGGCGTAGGTGAAGAAGTCGTACTCCTTCAGCGACGTGACGTTGACCTCGGCCAGATCCTTCAGCTCGTCGCGGGTGAACACGCCCTTCTGCTTGGAGTCGAGCCCCTGGGTCGCGTAGGTCGAGAACATGTCGTCGAAGGTCCAGGCGTTGCGCACGCCCGTCACGCTGCCGTCGGCGCCGTAGATCAGCTCGCTCGCCATCACCACCCAGACATGCGGATGGGCGAGGCCCGGCCGCGGCAGCGCCACCAGGCCGGCGACGAGCGCGACCAGCACCGCGAGGGCGCGACGGCAGACAGTCCAGCGGCGAGCGGTCCCGCCATGGGGTGTCGTGCAGCGGGTCATGCGGGGGCGGCCCTCGGCTGGACGGCGGTTCGACGTGTCACGAAGTGCTTCGACCATAGCGGCGAGTAGGGCGGAAGGAAGGCTGCGGGCCGGCGCGGCCCAGGGCCGCAGCCGGCGTGCCGTGCCCGTCCCATATGCGGGAACCGTCATGCCCCGGCGGCGCCGCCGTCGGCGCGCGGATCGTGGGCGCCTTCGAGCGTCCCGTTCGGATGCAGCACCACGGCGCCCGCATGGCCCATGATCGAATCATAGGGTGCGGCGAGAATCTCGACGTCGTGGCCGGCGGCGCGCAGCCGGTCGAGCAGCCGGTCGGGGAAGCGCGGCTCCACCCGCAGGCTGTCGCGCGCCGCCCCCCAGGTGCGGCCGAGCAGCCAGCGCGGACGGTCGAGCGCCTCGGCGAGGGGCTGCCGGAACACGACGTGACGGGTGAACAGGGCGGCCTGTGTCTGCGGCTGCCCGTCGCCCCCCATGGTGCCGTAGGCCATCACCCGGCCATCGGCCAGCACGGCGAGCGCCGGGTTGAGGGTCTGGAACGGCAGCCGGCCGGGGGCGAGCGCCCGCAGCGCCTTGGGATCGAGCGAGAACCCGATGCCACGGTTCTGCATCAGCACGCCGGTGCGCGGGAGCACGCAGCCGGACCCGAACTCCCAGTAGACCGACTGGATGTAGGAGACGACGAGGCCGCTGGCGTCGGCCGCCCCCATCCACACGGTATCGCCCTTGCCGGGTGCCGCCGGCCACGGGGCCGCCGTGCGGCGATCGATGGCGGCGGCCTCGGTGGCCAGCGCCGCCGGATCGAGGACGCGCTCGGGCGGAGCGGGCAGGTGGTCGGGATCGGTCACCACCCGGTCGCGCACCCGGAAGGCGCGCTTGGTCGCCTCCACCAGGCCGTGGACGTGGTCGAAGTCCTCGGCCTCCGTCACGCCGAGGCGGTCGAACAGCGCCAGGACCATCAGCGAGGCGAGCCCCTGGGTCGGCGGTGGCGTGTTGTGGAGGGTGCCGGCGGCGAGCCGCACCGACAGCGGCGTCGTCACCTCGGCGTGGTGGCGCTCCAGGTCGGCCCGAGTGACCGGGCTGCCGATGCGGTCGAGATCGGCGGCGATCTCGCGGCCGACATCGCCGCGATAGAAGTCGTCGAGCCCGGCATGGGCGAGATGCTCGAAGGTGGCGGCGAGCGCCGGCTGGGCGAGACGGAGGCCGGCCGCCGGGGCCTTGCCGTCGACCAGGAAGGTCTCGGCGAAGCCGGGCACGGCGGCGAGCTCGGCGCGGTACGCCGCCGTGAGGGCCGCCTGGGCGGTGGTGACGGCGACGCCCTCGCGGGCCGCCCGGATGGCCGGGGCCAGCAGCAGGTCGAGCGGCATCCGGCCGCCGAGGGCGGCGGCGGCTTCGCGCGCAGTCGCCCAGCCGGCGACGGCGCCCGGCACCGTGAGGGCGGCGAGCGGCCCGCGGGCCGGGATCGTGTCGTGGCCGTGGTCGCGGTAAAAGGCGGCGCTCGCCCGCGCACCGGCGCGGCCGCCCGCCATCACGGCGCGCACCCGGCCGGACGGCTCGTGCACCAGCCAGAAGCCGTCGCCGCCGACATGGTTCATGTGCGGGTAGACGACCGCGATCATGGCGGCCATCGCCACCATGGCTTCGAGGGCGTTGCCGCCCTCGGCCAGCACGGCGCGGCCGGCCGCCGCGGCGGCCCGGTGGGGCGCGGCGGCGACGCCGCGGCGATGTCCGGCGGTGTGGAGGTCCGCGATCTGGAGGTCCATGGGGTCCGTCGTGACAGGGGCCGGTGCGCGGCGGTACCGGCCGGGGCGGAGGGACGCGGCGTCAGGGCGCCGGTGCGTCCTTGAGGCGGGCGAGATCGAAGCGGTCGACCTCGCGCAGCAGCTCGACGAACGCGCGGGCCGCATGGTCGAGGGTGGCGGCCCCCTTCCGGGCGGTGGCCGGGCGGGCATCGCCGACCGCGCCGGTCGCGTTGAGGTCCTGGGTCATCCAGCCGAACGGGGCCGGCGTATAGGGGTGCAGCCAGCGGAACTCGCGCTCGATCGCGACGCTCGCCGGGACCGCGTTGGCGATCGCCTCGGTGCGCACCGTCTCGGGCCGGTGCGCCAGCACGAGCGAGGTTTCAATATCGCCCGCATGGATGCCGTGATGCTGCTCGTCGCGGGCGAACACGCCGTCCGGATAGCCGAAGCGATGCCAGTGGGTGGTGACCACCAGCATGCCGAGCCGCACCCGCAGGTCGCGGGCGACGAGGTCGATCGCCTGGACGTTGCCGCCGTGGCTGGTGACGATGACGAGCTTGCGCAGCCCGGCCCGGTGGACGCTCTCGCCGATCTCGGTCCATGCCCTGAGCGCCGTCTCGGCGCTGAACGTCAGGGTGCCCGGGAAGGCGAGGTGCTCGGTGGAGTGGCCGATCGCCTGCACGGGCAGCAGGGTGGCCGGCAGGTCGGCCGGCAGCAGCGCCGCGACGCGGGCCAGATGCGCCTCGGCGATCAGCGTATCGGTGGCGACGGGCAGGTGCGGGCCGTGCTGCTCGACGGCGGCCACCGGCAGCACGGCGATCCAGCGGGCCGTGTCGGCGGACGCGAAGTCCCGCCACGTCATGTCGCCCCAGTGTGGTTTCGGCAGCATTGGCGTAAGACTCGATTGGCGTGACACTTGTGGTGGACGGCGATTCACGCGGCGCCGGGCGGGGCTCGCGGGCCTCTCGGGCGTCGCTGCCGCGCGTTCTACAGAGGATGAATTGATGCAGTTCGCAAGTCGATTCGGGCGGCACGCGGGGCTGCGGCCCCGCGCGCGGCGGGGCGCCATCGCCCTGCTGGCGGCGGGAGTGATCGGTGCCGTCCTGGCTGGCGTCGCCGGTGCCCAGCCGCTCGACAAGGTGACGTTCGGCACCAACTGGGTGGCGCAGGCCGAGCACGGCGGCTTCTACCAGGCGCTCGCCGACGGCACCTATCGCCGCTACGGCCTCGACGTCACCATCGTGCCGGGCGGCCCGCAGGTGAACAACCGTATCCTGCTGCCCGTCGGCAAGCTCGACTTCTTCATGAGCGCCAACACCCTCCAGGCGTTCGACGCGGTCGCCCAGAACGTCCCCACCGTGGTGGTCGCGGCGATGTTCCAGAAGGACCCGCAGGTGCTGATCGCCCATCCGGGCCAGGGCGTCGAGCGCTTCGCCGACCTCAAGCGGCTCACCCTGTTCGTCTCCAAGGAGGGCATGGCGAGCTACTTCCAGTGGCTGAAGGCCGAATTCGGATTCAGCGACCAGCAGGTGAAGCCCTACACCTTCAACGCGCAGCCGTTCCTGGCCGACAAGCGCAGCGCCATGCAGGGCTACCTGACCTCGGAGCCGTTCGCCATCGAGCGGCAGAGCCGAATCCGGCCGCTGGTCTTCCTGCTCGCCGACCAGGGCTTCGCCAGCTACTCGACCTTGATCGAGACCCGCCGCGACCTCGTGGAGAACAAGCCCGGCCTGGTGCAGCGTTTCGTCGATGCCTCCGTGGTCGGCTGGGCCACCTACCTGCACGGCGATCCGTCGGCCGGCAATGCGCTGATCAAGAAGCAAAACCCGGAGATGAGCGACGAGCTGATCGCCTATGGCATTGCCCAGATGAAGCAGCACGGTCTCGTCGATTCCGGCGATGCGGCGACGCTCGGCATCGGCGCCATGACGGACGCCCGCATGGCGACCTTCTTCGCCGCCATGGTGCGGGCCGGCGTGATCAAGCCGAACCTCGACTTCCGCCGCGCCTACACGCTCCAGTTCGTCAACAAGCGGGTCGGCCTCGACCTGCGATCCAACAAGCCCTGAGGCGGCCCGCGTGGCACCGGCGCCAGGGCCTGGGGTGACGACCGGCACGATGCCCGCCACCCCGCCCGCCATCGTCACGCTCGCCGGCGTGGGGAGGACGTTCGCGAACGGCACGCGGGCGCTCGCCGGGCTCGATCTCGCCGTGACGCGCGGCGAGTTCCTGTCGCTGCTCGGCCCCTCGGGTTGTGGCAAGTCGACGGCGTTGCGGCTGATCGCCGGCCTCGACCGTCCCTCGGCCGGTGTGTTGACATGGGGCGAGAGCGGCGCGCCGCCGCGGCCGGGCGATCTCGGCGTCGTCTTCCAGGAGCCGACCCTGATGCCGTGGGCGACGGTGGCCGGCAATGTGCGGCTGCCGCTGCGCCTCACCGGCGGCGCCCATGGGGGCGATGCCGACGCGCGCGTGTCGGCGGCGATCACCCGGGTCGGGCTCGACGGCTTCGCCGGCGCCTATCCGCGCGAGCTGTCCGGCGGCATGAAGATGCGGGTCGCCATCGCCCGCGCCCTGGTGACCGATCCGGCGCTCCTGCTGATGGACGAGCCGTTCGCGGCGCTCGACGAGATCACCCGCTTCCGCCTCGACAACGCGCTCTCGGCGCTGTGGGCCGAGCTCGGCAAGACGGTGGTGTTCGTCACCCATTCGGTGTTCGAGGCCGTCTATCTGTCGACCCGCATCGTCGTCATGGCGCCGCGGCCCGGGCGCGTCGTCGCCGATCTCGCCATCGACGCACCGTTTCCGCGCGGCGAGCGGTTCCGCACCTCGGCGGCGTTCGCGGCCCTGTGCCGCACCGTCGCCCAGGCGCTCGCCGACGCCATGGGGGAGGAGCTGGCATGACGACGCCGGGTCGCGGCGGCGCCCCGCCCGATACTCCCGCCGGCACCGATCGCTCGGGCGCGCCCCTCGCGGTCCCCGGATGGCGCGCCCGGATCGGCCGCCTCGCCCTGCCGGTGGCGGCGCTGGCGCTCGGCTGCCTCGTCTGGGAGCTGGCGGTGTGGGGTTTCGCGGTGCCGCCCTATGTGCTGCCGCCGCCCAGCACCGTGGCGGCGACGCTGTGGAGCGATCGCGCCCTGCTGCTGGACTCGCTCGTCGCCACGCTCACGACCACCGCCCAGGGATTCGCGCTCGCGGTGGTCGGCGGCGCCGGGCTCGCGATCCTGTTCAGCCAGTCGCGGCTGCTCGAAGGGGCGCTGTACCCCTACGCCGTCATCCTCCAGGTGACGCCGGTGGTGGCGGTGGCGCCGCTGCTGCTGATCTGGCTGCCGCAGCCTTTGGCGGTGCTCGCCTGCGCCTGGATCGTCGCGTTCTTCCCGATGCTCGCCAACACGACGCTGGGGCTGCGCTCGGTCGACCACAATCTCCTCGACCTGTTCGCGCTGTACGGAGCGTCGCGCTGGCAGCGCCTGCTGCGGCTCCAGGTGCCGGCGGCGCTGCCCACCATGCTGGCCGGCGCCCGCATCGCCGGCGGCCTGTCGCTGATCGGCGCCGTGGTGGCGGAGATCGCCGCGGGCTCCGCCGGGGCCGGCGCCGGACTGGCCTACCGCATCGCCGAGTCCGGGTACCGCCTGAACGTGCCGCGCATGTTCGCGGCGCTGCTGCTGCTGTCGCTCGCCGGCATCGCGGTGCATGCGGCGCTCTCGCTGGTGTCGTGGCTGATTCTGCGGCGCTGGCACGAGAGCGCGCTCCCGGGCCGGGCTTGAGGCCGGCGCGGTGCACGCTACCGCCGTTACCGCCGCGGTTCCGGGTGGCGTCCGAGGGCATCGTCATGCGACCCATGCGCGACCCGCCCTCGGCAGTGGCGGTCCGCGCGCCTATGTTGCATCGGCGGAGCAGAGCCGGCCGCAGCTTTCGGGCCGGGGCCTCCAGCCGCGATCCGCGGACCAACGGTGACGACGAGCGACAGATGACCACCCCCGACCCGTGCCGCGCCCTCGCGCGTCCCCGCCGCTTCGCCGGATCGTCGCACGCATGACACCGCCATCTCCGCCGACGCCGACGCCCGATGCGGCGCGGCTGCGCCGCCTGCGCCTCCTCGGCATCGCGCTGATGTGCGGCGCCGTCGCCTGCTTCACCTGCATCGACACCACGGCGAAGTATCTCGGCCGCCACTACGACATCATCGAGGTGGTGTGGGCGCGCTACGTGAGCGCCCTCGTGCTCGCCTTCCTGGTGTTCAATCCGCTGACCCGGCCGGGCGTGCTGCGCACCCGCCGGCCGCTGCTCCAGATCGGCCGCTCGGCGCTGCTGCTCGGCACCACCGTGTTCAACTTCCTCGCCCTCAAGTTCCTCCAGCTCGATCAGGCGCTCGCCATCATGTTCTCGACGCCCCTGATGGTGGCGGCGCTTGCCGGGCCGATGCTGGGCGAGCGGATCGGGCCGCGCCGCTGGGCCGCCATCGCGGTCGGCCTCGTCGGCGTCGTGCTGGTGCTCCAGCCCGGCTTCGGCGCCGTGCATCCGGCGGCCGTGCTGTCGGTGCTGGCGGCGGCGTGCTCGGCCTTCTACGCCATCGCGACGCGGGTGCTGGCGCGCTTCGATTCCGATGCGACGACGCTGTTCTACTCGAACCTGCTCGGCGTGCTGCTGCTCACCCCGCTCGTGCCGTTCGTATGGACGACGCCGACCGACCCGCTCCACCTCGCCCTGATGGTGATGTTCGGCGCCTTCGGCAGCCTGGGGCACTATCTGCTGATCGTCGCCCATCGCCACACGCCGGCCTCGGTGCTGTCGCCGTTCATCTACACCCAGCTTCTGTGGGTGGTGGCGGCGGGCTGGCTGGTGTTCGGCGACGTGCCCAATCAATGGACTCTCGCCGGGGCCGCCGTGGTGATCGCCTCGGGCCTCTATCTGGTCCACCGCGAGCGCGTGCGCCGGACGGGCTGACGGGCCATGTGGGCCAGGGGCCGGGCGGTGTTGTTTCGCAGTGCAGCAACGGGCCGGGCCTGATCACGAGGGCGGCGTCGCGATGCCGGTCGACTCGCCCGATGCGGCGTTCCTGCCCACCGTGCCGAGTTGACAACCGAAGCGGCGGCGCCCGATACATTTCACATCCCTCCTCGATCCTCCCCCTCCGAGGTTCCCGTCATGGTCAAGAAGCCTGTCCGCGCGCCCGACGACCGGACCGCGCCTGCGCGCGCCAACGACGATCTCGGCGAGGAGCTGCGGCTGCGCCTCTATCGGAGCCAGCAGGTGATCCGCCAGGCGGAACAGCGCGCCTACGACCTGTTTCTCCAGAACCTGGTCAAGGGAACCAGCCACCTGTCGCTCGGCCAGGAGGCGATCGCGGCCGGCTTCGCCACCGCGATGCGGCCGGGCGACCTGTCGTTCTGCACCTATCGGGGCCATGCCCACACGCTCGCCCGCGGCGTGCCGGTCGAGAAGGTGCTGGGTGAGCTGATGCAGCGTGACAACGGATTGATGCGCGGCAAGGGCGGCTCCATGCATCTCACCTCGGTGGAGCACGGCGTGATGGGCTCCTACGCCATCATCGGGGCGCATCTGCCGATCGCCTGCGGGGCGGCGCTGACCGCCCAGTACAAGGGGCTGGACGACGTCGCGGTGTGCTTCTTCGGCGACGGCACCACCAATATCGGCGCTTTCCACGAGGCGCTGAACTTCGCCGCCGTGTGGGCGCTGCCGGTGGTGTTCGTGTGCGAGAACAATCTCTACATGGAATACACGGCGATCCACGAGGTGACGGCGGTGAAGCATCCGGCCGCCGACCGCGCGAGCGCCTACGGGCTCGACCGCATCGTCATCGACGGCAACGATGCCGACGTGGTGTACCGCACCGCGCAGGCCGCCTTCGCCAGGGCGCGGGCCGGCGAGGGGCCGTCGCTGATCGAGTGCCTGACCTATCGGCACAGCGGCCACTCGCGTGCCGATCCGGCGAAGTACCGCCCCGAGGGCGAGCTGGAGCGCTGGAAGGAGCGCGACCCGATCAAGATCTACCGCGAGCGGCTGGCCCAGTTCGGCATCGCCGAGAGCGCCATGACGGCGATCGACCAGGAGGTCGCCCGTATCGTCGACGCGGCCACCGAAGCCTGCAAGGCGGCGGCGCCGCCGCCCGACGACATCCTGTTCACCGACGTCTATGCGGATGGGGGCTGGGCATGGCGGAACTGACCTACCGCGACGCGGTCGCCCGCGCCATCGCCCAGGAGATGGCACGCGATCCCGACGTGATCTTCTTCGGCGAGGACGTCGCCAAGGCGGGCGGCGTGTTCAAGGCGACCGTCGGCCTGCTGGAGCAGTTCGGCCCGAAGCGCGTGCGCGACTGCCCGATCTCCGAGCAGGCGATTCTCGGCGCCGCCATGGGGGCCGCGATGACCGGCCTGAAGCCGATCGCCGAGATCATGTTCTCGGACTTCCTCGCGGTCTGCTTCGATTATGTCGCGAACGAGTTCCCGAAGAGCCGCTACATGACGGCCGGCCAGGTGAAGTGCCCGCTCGTGGTGCGCACGGGCAACGGCGCCGGCTCGCGCTTCGGCGCCCAGCACTCGCAGAGCGTCGAGAACTGGTGCATGATGATCCCCGGCCTCAAGGTGGTGGCACCGTCGACGCCGCGCGACGTGATCGGGCTGCTCGCCGCCGCGGTGCGCGATCCCGATCCGGTGATCTTCTTCGAGCACAAATCGCTCTACGCCGTGAAGGGCGAGGTGCCGGACGGCGAGATCGTCGACACGCTCGGCACGGCGAAGATCGTGCGGTCGGGCCGCGACGCGACCGTGCTGGCGCTCGCCCTGATGGTGCCGCGCGCCCTGGCGGCGGCCGAGATCCTCGCCGCCGAGCACGGCATCGAGGTCGAGGTGATCGACGTGCGCTCGCTGGTGCCGCTCGACATGCAAACCATCCTGGGCTCGGTCGGCCGCACCCACCGGCTGTTCACCGTGGAGGAAAATCCGCGGCTGTGCGGCTGGGGCGCCGAGATCGTGTCGATCGCGGTCGAGGAGGCGTTCTACGATCTCGACGGCCCGCCGGTGCGGATCACCACGCCGCATATTCCGCTGCCGGCGGCCGACACGCTCGAAGACATCGTGCTGCCGACGCCGGCCCGTATCGTCGAGACGATTCGGCGGGCGTTGGGAAGCTGATCACGCGCACGCCGGCGGCGCTCACCTCTCCCCGCCCGCGGGGAGAGGTCGGACGCCACGCCGAAGGCGTGGAGGCCGGGTGAGGGGGGCCAGCTAGAGGCTCGGCGTCCCGGCGACACCCCTCACCCCGACCCTCTCCCCGCCCGCGGGGAGAGGCAGCGCGTCCGTCGGATGGCGGACGACGGACACAGATCGAGGACGAGACATGTATGACAACCTGATCGCCGGCGTTCCGACGGATCTGTGGATCGGCGGCGCATGGCGCCCCTCTTCCGACGGATCGCGCTTCGACGTGATCGATCCGGCCACCGAGGCGGTGATCACCTCGGTGGCGAGCGGCACCGTCGAGGACGCCGAGGCGGCCGTCGAGGCGGCCGCCGCGGCCGGCGCCGAATGGGCGGCGAAGAAGCCGCGCGAGCGCGGCGAGATCCTGCGCAAGGCGTTCGAGCTGTTCACCAAGGAGAGTGAGCGCTTCGCCAAGCTGATCACGCTGGAGAACGGCAAGGCGCTGCCGGATTCGCGCGGCGAGGTCGCCTATGCGGCCGAGTTCTTCCGCTGGTTCGCCGAGGAGGGCGTGCGCAATCTCGGCCAGCTCTATCACGCACCGTCCTCAGGGGCGCGCATCATGGTGCAGCACCGGCCGGCCGGCGTCGCCTGCCTGGTGACGCCGTGGAACTATCCGGCCGCGATGGCGACCCGCAAGATCGCCCCGGCGCTCGCCGCCGGCTGCACCGTGGTGCTCAAGCCGGCCTCGGAGACGCCGCTCACCATGCTGGCGCTGATGCCGCTCTTGGCCGAGGCCGGGGTGCCGCCCGGCGTCGTCAACGTGGTGCCGTCGCGCCGCTCCGGCGCGGTGGTGTCGGCAATGCTGCACGACATGCGGGTCCGCGTCGTCTCCTTCACGGGCTCGACCGAGGTCGGTGTCAAGCTCTTGCGCGAAGCGGCCGACAACGTGGTGCGGCCCGCCATGGAGCTCGGCGGTAACGCGCCGTTCCTGGTGTTCGAGGATGCCGACATCGACGCCGCCGTTGACGGCGCCATGATCGCCAAGATGCGCAACCAGGGCGAAGCCTGCACGGCGGCGAACCGCTTCTATGTCCACGAGGCCGTCCACGACGCCTTCGTCGACAAGCTGACGGCCCGCATGGCGGCGCTGAAAATGGGCAACGGGCTCGACGAGAGCGTGGCGCTCGGCCCGCTGGTCAACGCCGACACGCGCGACAAGGTGCAGGAGCTGGTCGACGACGCCGTCGCCAAGGGCGCCAAGGTGACGGTCGGCGGTCGCCGCCCGGACGGCAAGGGCTTCTTCTATCCGGCGACGGTGCTGACCCACATCGCCGACGACGCCAAGCTGCTGCGTGAGGAGATCTTCGGGCCGGTCGCGGCGATCAAGACGTTCCGCGCCGAGCAGGAGGCGATCGACGCCGCCAACGCCACCGAATATGGGCTCGCCGCCTATCTCTACACCAAGGATCTGAGCCGCGGCCTGCGCGTCTCGGAGAAGCTCGACTTCGGCATGATCGGCCTCAATCGCGGCCTGATGTCGGACCCGGCGGCGCCGTTCGGCGGGATGAAGCAGTCGGGTCTCGGGCGCGAGGGCGCGCACGAGGGCCTGATGGAGTTCCTGGAAACGCAGTACGTCTCGGTGAACTGGTGAGACTGAAGGCCGGCGACGCGCCGGCTCTCCCTCTCCCCGCATGCGGGGAGAGGTGAGAAGAGGCCCCCGCAGCGGCAAGTGCCTTGCAGAGAACGGGACCGCGATGGACATCCTGATGCCGCAGCTCGGCGAGACCGTCGCCGAAGGCAAGATCACCACCTGGTTCAAGGCGGTCGGCGACACCGTCGCGCCCGGCGACAACCTGTTCGAGATCGAGACCGACAAGGTCTCGATGGAGGTGCCGGCGATCAGCGGCGGTGTCCTCGCCGAGATCCGGGTGCCGGCCGGCACCGTGGCGCCGGTCGGTGCCGTGGTGGCGGTGGTGTCGGGGGACGCCGTCGCCGCCGGACCGGCGCCGACGGGCGCGTCCGCGTCGGGCGCACCGCCCGTCCCGATGGCGGCGGCCCCGGGCCGCGCGTCCGCGGCCGCCGCGTCGTTGCCGGCGCCGTCGGTCGCGCGCTCCTTCGTGGCCTCGGCCGCCTCGTCTGCGCCGCTCGATCCGTTCCACGCGGTGCGCACGCCCGCTCGCAACTACGGCCCGGCTCGGCTCGCCGGTGGCCGCACCGTCACGCCGCTCGCCCGTCGGCTCGCCGCCGAGGCCGGCATCGACCTCGCGGGCCTCGCCGCGAGCGGCCCCTACGGCCGCATCGTGGCGCGCGACGTCGAGGCCGCGATCACCCACGGCGCCGCCGGCGCGCCGTCGCTCCCCGCCAGCCCGACGGCGGATCGCGTCAAGGCGCTGTACGAGCCCGGCATCGTCACCGAGCTCCCGGCCGACCAGATGCGCAAGACCATCGCGGCGCGTCTGGTCGAGGCCAAGCAGACGGTGCCGCATTTCTATCTCACCGGCGACGTCGCCCTGGATCGCCTGCTGACGCTCCGTCACGAGGCGAACGCGGCGGCCCCTCACGATGCCGACGGCAATCCTCTCTGGCGCCTCTCGGTGAACGATCTGGTGCTCCGCGCGCTCGCCCGCGCGCTGGTGCGGGTGCCGGACGCCAACGCGGTGTGGGCCGAAGATCGCATCTTGCGCTTCTCGCGTGTCGATGTCGGCATCGCGGTGGCGCTCGACGGCGGGCTGATCACGCCGGTGCTGCGCGACGCCGCCGGCAAGCCGATGAGCGCTGTCGCCGCCGAGGCCAAGGACCTGATCGCCCGCGCGCGCGCCCGCCGGCTGGCGCCGGCCGAGTATCAGGGCGGCGTCTCCACGGTGTCCAATCTCGGCATGTACGGCATCAAGGAGTTCGCCGGCATCGTCAATCCGCCGCAGTCGACGCTGCTGGCGGTCGGTGCCGCCGAGCGCCGCCCGGTGGAAGCCGCGGACGGTGGCGTGCGCTTCGAGACCCGGATGACGCTGACGCTGTCGTGCGACCATCGCGTCGTCGACGGGGCGCTCGGGGCGAAGCTGCTGGCCGCGGTCCGGGACGCCATCGAGCATCCGGTCGGCCTCTTGGTGTAGGGCGGCCGGATCACGCCGTCGCGGATCACGCCGTCGCGGGGCACGTCGTCGCGGGTCACGTCGTCAGCGGGCCGGCGCCGCCGCAGCCGGCTCGGGGCTGGGGGGCGGCGCGGCCGGAGCAGCGGTCGCCAGGGCGGCCGTCTCGCGGTCCGGGTCGAGAGGCGCCGGCACCGCGGCGACCGGCAGGCTCGCGAGCGCCACGGCGGCCGGCCCCGCCGGACCGACCGCGACGGGTGGCGGCCGCAAGGCGTGCTCGCCGGCGATGACGTGGCTGCGCAGCCGGTTGGGTGCCGCGATGCGGTTCAGCCGGTCGGCCCCGATGCTGCTGACGATGCCGTTCACGGTGATGTCGCCGAAGTCGAGCATCTGCCCGAGCACGCCCTGATCGACATCGATCCGCTCGATGCGATCGAGCGGCATCTCGCTGGTCGAGCGGTGCAGCAGGCCCGACTTGTAGATCACCCGCCGGTCGGTGACGGCGATCTCGGTGAGGCGGCGGCGGTACCAGGCGCGCGCGAGCAGCGCGGCCCCGACCGCCAGGAAGGCCAGTGCCAGGCCGCTCCACAGCCCGTCCAGGCTGTCGGCCAGCTCGTCGTTCAGGTAGGAGATCACCGCCGGCGTCAAGCTGGCGGCCGCCAGCGCCACGCAGCCGAGCCCGGGCAGATACAGCACCCAGTGCCGGCCGGTGCGGAACCGGACGGTCTCTCCCGGCAGGAGGACGGTGTCGACGTAGCCCATGCGGTTCCGGCCCCTGTGGCTGCGTTCCGGATTCGGCCCCCAGGGATAGCGCGTTTCGCCCTCCGCCGGAACGCCCGGCCGGCAGTGCCTTGCCGGGCCGGACCCGTCGCTGTTAAGCCGGACGGGCAGGATAATCAAAACGGGGAGGATCACCATGACGGCGGACAAGCCGGAGATTCTGCTGGTCGGCACCGCCAAGCCGGTGATCGTCGGCGGCCTCGATCCGATCGCGACCGTCCATCGGATGATCGAGGCTGAGGATCCCGAATCGTTCCTGGCGGCGATCGCCGAGCGGGTGCGCGGCATCGCGGTCGCCTACACGGCCAACCGCATCGACGCCGCCTTCATGCAGCGGTTTCCACGGCTGGAGATCGTGGCGAGCTTCGGGGTCGGCTACGACCATGTCGATGCCGCCTGGGCGGGCCGCAACGGCATCGTGGTCACCAACACGCCCGAGGTGCTCGACGAGGAGGTGGCCGACACGGCGCTCGGCCTGCTGCTCTGCACGGTGCGCGAGCTGCCGCAGGCGGAGCGGCATCTGCGCGCCGGCAAGTGGGCGGAGACGCCCTATCGGCTGAGCCGTGCGACGCTACGCGACCGCACCGTCGGGCTGGTCGGCATGGGGCGGATCGGCCGCGCCATCGCGCGCCGGCTCGATGCCTTCCGGGTGCCGGTCGTCTATCACACCCGCCGGCCGGTCGCCGACGTCCCGTACCGTCACTATCCCTCGCTGGTCGCCATGGCGCGCGACGTCGACATCCTGCTCGCCATCGTGCCGGGCGGCGAGGCGACCCGCCATCTGATCGACGCCGAGGTTCTGGCGGCGCTCGGCCCCGACGGCATCCTGATCAACATGGCGCGCGGCTCGGTGGTCGACGAGGCGGCGCTGATCCGGGCGCTCCAGGCGCGCACCATCCTGTCGGCCGGGCTCGACGTCTACGCCACCGAGCCGCTCGTGCCGGCCGAGCTGATCGCCATGGAGCACGTCGTGCTGTTCCCGCATCTCGGCTCCGGCTCGGTCCACACCCGCGCCCGCATGGACCAGCTCGTGGTCGACAATCTCGCCTCGTGGTTCGCCGGCGACGGCCCGAAGACCCCGGTGCCGGAGACGCCGTGGCGGCCGGGCGGCGGGGCCGTGGCGGGTGCGGCCGGCGCGGTATCGGCCGGCTGAGGGCGGTCGCACCGGCACCCGTGCGCCGCGTGGCGGACCGCTTCGCCGCGTGCTAGCCTTGCCGGATGCGCAGTCGTCCGTCCGATCGCCATTCGCCATTCGCCGTCAGGGGGATTGCCCCGCGGATTATCGTCGTCCTCCTCGGCACGGTCCTGCTGGCCGGCGCCGCCCGGGCCCAGCCCCAGACTCCTCCCGCCGCGCCGGCGCCCGCGCTGGGCGAGGCGGTCCGCGCCATGACCGGGGCCCCCTGGGAGTTCTCCAACGCCGACCGCGATCGCCGCTGCACCGTGACGTTCCGCGCCGATGCGGCCGCCAAGCCCGGGCTGCCGGCGGCGACCGGATCGGCCGGCATGCGGCTCGATCTGGAGCGGAGCTGCACCGAGGTCTTCCCGTTCCTCCGTGACGTCGTCGCCTGGACGCTCGGCGACAACGACTTTCTGCGCTTCGTCGACGCGCGCGGCCGGCCGCTGCTGGAGTTCAGCGAGGTCGAGCACGGGCTCTACGAGGCGCCCAAGCAGGGCGAGGGCATCCTGTTCCTGCAACCCGTCGCGGTGGTGGAGCGGCCGGCCCCGAGCCCGAACGAGCTGGCCGGCACCTGGACCGTCAAGCGCAGCGGCCGGCCGCTGTGCAGCGTGACGCTCGCCACCACGCCGATCGGCGACGGCTTCGCGCTGCGGCTGGCCAATGGCTGCGACGCGGCGATCACCCGCTTCGCTCCCACCGCCTGGGCGATCGACCGCGGCGAGCTGGTGCTGAACGGGGCCCGCAACCAGGTCTGGCGCTTCGAGGAGACGGAGCCGAAAACCTGGCAGCGGGTGCCGGCGAGCAACGACCCGATCCAGATGGTCAGGCCGTAGCGGCGGAGCGTCTCGGCGCGGCGCCTCGCATGTCGTACAGCGCCCCGTAGGTCTCCCGCAGCACCGCCTTCTGGACCTTGCCGATGGCGTTGCGCGGCAGCTCCGGCAGCACGACGACCTGCTTGGGCAGCTTGAAGCGGGCGAGCCGGCCTTCGAGGCCGGCCAGGATCGCGGCGCCGTCGAGCGGGCTGCCGGGCCGCGCCACCACGGCGGCGGTGACGCCTTCGCCGAAATCCGGATGCGGCACGCCGAACACCGCGCTCTCCAGCACGCCGGGCAGCGCGTCGATCTCGGTCTCGACCTCCTTGGGATAGACGTTGTAGCCGCCCGTGATGATCAGGTCCTTGCCGCGCCCGACGATGTGGACGTAGCCGCGGTGATCGATCATGCCGAGATCGCCGGTGACGAAGAAGCCGTCGTGGCGGAACTCCGACCGCGTCTTCTCGGGATTGCGCCAGTAGCCCTTGAACACGTTGGGCCCACGCACCTCGATCATGCCGATCTCGCCGGGGCCGAGCGTGTGCCCCTTGTCGGGATCGGTCACCCGCAGGTCGACGCCGGGCAGCGGGAAGCCGACGGTGCCGGCGATACGCTCCTCGTCATACGGGTTCGAGGTGTTCATGCCGGTCTCGGTCATGCCGTAGCGCTCCAGAATGGCGTGTCCGGTGCGCGCCTGCCACGCCGCGTGGGTCTCCGACAGCAGCGGTGCCGAGCCGCAGACGAACAGCCGCATGTGGGCGCAGGCGTCGCGCGTCAGCCCCGGATGCTGGAGCAGGCGCACATAATAGGTCGGCACCCCCATCAGGGTGGTGGCCCGCGGCAACAGCCGCAGGATCTCGTCGGCGTCGAAGCGCGGCAGGAACAGCATGCGGGCGCCGGCCAGCAGCGCCACATTGGTGGCGACGAACAGGCCGTGGGCATGGAAGATCGGCAGCGCGTGCAGCAGCACGTCGTCGCCGGTGAAGCGCCAGCACGCCATCAGGGTCAGCGCGTTCGACAGCAGATTGTCGTGGCTGAGCATGGCGCCCTTGGAGCGCCCGGTGGTGCCCGAGGTGTAGAGGATGGCGGCGAGATCGTCCGGCCCGCGGTCGGCATCCGCGAAGGTGGCTGGCTTGCCGGCCGCCCGCGCGACCAGGCTGCCGCGCCCGGTCGCATCGAGCGTTTCGATGGCGATGGCGCGCCCGGCCACCAGGGCGCGGACGCCGTCGGCCCGCTCCGGATCGCAGACGACGAGCGTCGGCTCGGCATCGTCGAGGAAGTAGGCGAGCTCCGCCAGCGTGTAGGCGGTGTTGAGCGGCAGGAACACGGCGCCGGCGCGCAGGCAGGCGAGATAGAGCAGGATCGCCTCCGGGCTCTTCTCCACCTGCACGGCGACGCGATCACCGACGGCGACGCCGACCTCGCGCAGCGCATGGGCGAGTGCGGCGCTGCGGGCCAGCATGGCGGCGAAGCTGATCTGCTGCCCGTCCGGTGTCTCGATGAACAGGCGGGCGGGATCGGCGATACGGGCCGTGACGGCGGCGAAGACATGCGAGCTCACGGGATGGCCTCCGCGGGATGCGAACGGGCTCTTCTGATCGGGCCGGCGCTCAGCCGGCGAGGGCGGGGCGGCCGATCGGGCGCAGGCGCTCGACCGCATGGGCGATGCCCAGCACCCGCCCCTCGTGGAAGCGCGGGCCGACGATCTGCAAGCCGACCGGCAGGCCGGCGGCCGACAGGCCCGCCGGCACCGAGGCGGCCGGCACGCCCATGATGGAGAACACGAAGGTCGGCGCCACCCAGTCGATATAGGTGCGCATCGGCTTGCCGGCGATCTCGGTCGGATAGTTCTGGTCGGCCGCGAACGGCTCCACCGGCACGCAGGGCGTCAGCAGCGCGTCGTAGCGGCGCAGCACCGCGGCGAGCCGCCGCCAATTGTCGCTGCGCAGCCGGTCGGCGCGGGCGAGATCCCGCACCGTCGTCGCCAGGCCGAGCCGGATGTTGTTCGCCACATTGACCCCGAAGCCGTCGAGATCGTCGATGCGCTCGTAGTGCTGGCCGACGAACCACAGGCCCCGCATGGCGAGGAACGCCTCGCGGGCGGACGACAGGTCGAGATCGATCTCCTCGACGATGGCGCCGGCGCCTTCGAGATCGCGCACCGCCTCGCGGCAGCGTGCCTCGATCTCCGGGTCCACCCCGATGCGGGCCACGTCCGGGCACCAGGCGTAGCGGCGGCCCCTGACGTCGTAGCGTGCCACCTCGTCGGACACCGGGGTCGAGGGCACCGACAGCGGATGGTCGGAGCTGAAGCCCGACTGGACGTCGAGCAGCGCCGCGACGTCCAGCGCGGTGCGGGCCATCGGGCCGTTCACCTGCCACGGATCGTCGGCGACCGGCACCGGCACCGACGGCACCCGCCCGGGTGTCGGCCGCAGCCCGACGACGCCGCAGAAGGCCGCCGGCACCCGCAGGCTGCCGCCGAGATCGGTGCCCTCGGCGAGCCAGATCATGCGGGCCGCGAGCGCCGCCGCTCCGCCGCCGGTGGAGCCGCCGGGCGAGTGCTCCGGGTTCCACGGATTGCGGGTCGCCCCGAACACGGCGTTGAAGGTACTGGCGCCGGCCGCGAACTCTGGCGTGTTGGTCTTGCCGATCACGATGGCACCCGCCGCCTTGGCGCGCGCCACCGTGAGGGCGTCGGCCTCCGGGACGTGGCGCGCGTGGCGCGGCGACCCGTAGGTGGTGCGGATGCCGGCGGTGTCGATCACGTCCTTGACGCCGAGCGGCACGCCGGCGAGCGGCCCGCCGTCCTCGCCGCGGGCGAGCCGGCCGTCCAGGGCGCGGGCGGCCGCGACCGCCTGCTCCCGCGCCACCGTGCAAACGGCGTTCAGGGACGGGTTGACGGCGTCGATGCGGGAGAGCGTCGCCTCGACGACCTCCACCGCACCGATGGCGCGGCGGCGCACCTTCTCGGCGAGCGCCACCGCGCTCCAGTCGAACATCTCGCTCATTTGCCGGACCAATGCACCAGGCGGCGCTCGGCCACCTGGAAGAGCAGGTTGAGACAGTAGCCGAGCGCGCCGGCCGCGAAGATCGCCGCGTACATGTCGGGCATCTGGAGGAGCTGCTGCGCCTCGAAGACGCGGTGCCCGAGCCCGTCGGCGGAGCCGATGAACATCTCGGCCACCACCACGATGACGAGCGCGAGCGAGACGCCGTTGCGCAGGCCCACGAAGGTCTGCGGCAGCGATTCGAGCAGCGTCACCTCGAACAGGATGCGGGCCCGCGAGGCGCCCATCACCTTGGCGGCGAGCAGGCGGTTCTTGCGCGCGTTCATCACGCCGTAGGCGACGTTGAACAGGATGACCAGCGCGGCCCCGAAGGTCGCCACCAGGATCTTGGTCTCGTCGCCGACCCCGAAGACGACCAGGAACAGCGGGAACATCGCCGAGGCGGGCGTCGAGCGGAAGAAGTCGATGACGAACTCGAGCGCCAGGTAGAGCCGCGGCCACGAGCCGAGCACGATGCCGAGCGGGATGGCGAGCACCATGGCGATCAGCGTCGCCAGGATGGTGCGCTCCACCGTGCGCAGGAAGTCGTGCAGCAGCGTGCCGTCGGCGACGCCGGTCCACATCGCCTTCATGGTCTCCCACGGCGACGGCAGGAGAACCGGATCGACCAGCTTGGCGGCGATCGCCGCGTACCACAGGAGGACCAGGACGACGACGCCGACGACCGGCAGCAGGCTGTCGCGGATCGGAAACGAGGCGGCGGACCTCATGACTTGCGCACCTCCCGCTGGAACACGTCGAGGCAGTGGCCACGGAGCTGGGTGAAGACGGGATCGACCAGGGTTTCCGGATTGCGCGGCCGCGGGCACGGGATCTCCGGATAATCCGCGATGGTGGTCGGCGCTCGCGACAGCAGCAGCACCTTGTCGGCCATGTAGACGGCTTCCTCCAGATCGTGCGAGACCAGCACCATGGTCATGCGGGTCTCGTTGAAGATGTGCTGGAGCTGGTCGCGCATGAACAGCGTCATCTCGTAGTCGAGCGCCGAGAACGGCTCGTCCAGGAACAGCACCTCGGGCTCGACGATCAGCGCCCGCATGATCGAGACGAGCTGCTGCTGGCCGCCCGACATCTCGTAGGGATAGCGCTTGAGATCGATCTTGACGTCGAACTTGGCGACCAGACGCGCGACCCGGGCGTCGCGCTCGGCCTTCGGCACCTTGGCAACCCGCAGCGGGTATTCGATGTTGTCGATCGCCCGCAGCCAGGGGAACAGGGCCTCCCGGTAGTTCTGGAAGACGTAGCCGATGCGCACGTCGCGCACCGGCTTGCCGCCGATGCGGATCTCGCCGCCGTCCACGGGGATCAGCCCGGCGATGAGATTGATGAGCGTGCTCTTGCCGCAGCCGTTGGGGCCGAAGATCGAGACGAAGCGACCGCGCGGGATGTCGACGTCGAAGCCGTCGTAGATCGTCACCGATCCGAACGACTTGCGCAGACCGCGAACCGTGACGTGCGGAACGTCCACGACGGGAACCTCTTTGAGAGCGACAGCGAGTCGGGCCATGGGGGTCCTCGTGCCTCAGTAGGTCTTGAGATACTTGCGGACGTCGACCGTCTCGGGCGCGTTGATCAGCTTCATCGAGAAGTCGATGAAGCGCTGGAACTGCCCGATGCTCTTGTCGTCGAGCTGGGAGACCGCGAAGAAGCCGGGCATCGGGATGTCGTTGATGGCGCTCTCGGGCACGAGGGTGTTCTTCAGGAGATGCCGGCGGGCGCTCTCGGGGTCCTTGCGGATATCCGCGACGGCCTTGAGCCAGGCGGCGGCGTAGCGCTTGGCGACCTCCGGCCGCTCGGTCATGAAGCGGGTCGAGATCACGCCGCCGCCCACGAAGGCGTCGGCCTTGGGGTCGCCCAGCACGGTGCGGGCGATGACCCCGGTCTCCAGCGTGTCGGCGATGCCCTGCTGGCGCATCATGGTGGCGGTCGGCTCCAGCGTGTAGCCGGCGTCGAAGGTGCCGGCCTTGAGGGCGCCGAGATGCTGGGCGGTGTCGAGCTGCTCCAGCCGGTAGTCGCCCTCCTTGAGCCCGTTCGCCTCCAGCGCCGCCTTGGCCATCAGCACGTTGCCGGGGCCCGGCGCCGACAGGATCTTGGCGCCCTTGAGGTCCTTGATCGACTTGGCCTGGAAGCCCTTGCGAACGACGAACTGCTCCATCGGATAGGTCTCGCTCTGGCTGTTGAGCGAGATGTAGACGGCGGCCCCCGGCTTCTTGATGTTGGTGTTCATGCCTTCGAGGGTGACGAGCACCGAGGCGGCGTCGATCTGGTCGGCGATCAGCGCGGCGGCGGTCGGCGGGCCGCCGATCAGGCGCACCGTCTCCACCTCGATCTTCTGCTCCTTGAAGTAGCCGCGGTCGAGGGCGACGAAATAGGGCAGCGAGGTCGCCACCGGAAACACGCCCACCTTGACCTTGTCCTGGGCGACCGCCGCCGAGGGCAGCGCGTGGGCGAGCACGACGGCCACGATGGCGCCGGCCAGTCGACGTCCGAGCATCCGCATCGCATGTCCTCCCGAGGCCGGCTCCGGGCCGGCGTTGTTTCGTTGGATGTCACGGCATGCAGGAGAGCCGGAGGCGCGCTCGCGCCTCCGGTCGTGATCAGACGAACGCCACGGCGCGGCAGAATGCCGCCTCGCCGCCTTTGAAGTTCCACGGGAACACCCCGAGGGTGATGCGCTTGTTGTGCAGCTCCTTCAGGCCGATGTCGCCGCCGAGATTCTCGACGTGCATGCAGTCGTGCGGGAACAGCGCGTTGTGGGTGAGCTGATAGGCGTCCTGCGGAAACAGCTCGTCGACCTTGTCCTTGCCGCCGAACTTCTGCTCGGCGAGCGCGCGCACGCGGGCCCAGTGATCGAGCCCGCCCTTGCCGAGAAAGCGGCCGATCGGCAGGTTCATCGGGTGGTCGGTGGAGATCATGTCGACGCCCCAGATGTGGATCTTCTTCTTCAGCAGCCAGTCGCAGATGCTGTGATGCGGACCCGGGTGGCGGTGGATGTAGCGCTCCTCGTCGGCGTCGGGGCTGAGGAAGGAGTACTTGTGCCAGCCGGTGTGGATCAGCAGGATGTCGCCGTCACGGATGTCGGCGCGCGCCTCGATGTCCTCGGGGCGGAACAGGCCGAGATCGTCCAGCATGTCGCTGAGATCGACGATGACGCCCGGCCCGTAGCACCACTCGATCGGGATCTGATCGATGGTCCGGCCGTTCGACACGAAATGCCGCGGCGCGTCCAGATGCGTTCCCATATGGTTCGAGGTCATGATGTACTGCGCGTTGACCCCGTGCTCCGACTTCCGCTTGATATACTTGACCTCGAAGGGCGGATAGAACGGCCAGAACGAGCAGTCCTGGTTCAGCGGCTGCGACAGGTCGTAGATTTTCATGTTGGCTCCCGGATGCGTAGCGAGCAGCCGGACCAGCTTATGGGGCGGCGTACGTCGATCAACGAACCGGCGCCGATGAATCGATCGCGTTTTCCGATCGCGCGCCCGGCCGACACTCTCCGGATTCATTGCGCAGTGCATCATAGACCGCGCCGAAATACCGCTCGCGCCGCTCCGACACGGGAGCGCGGCGACGATAGAACGCATAGGTGACCTGGCGCGGCGGCACGAGCGCGTAGGCGCGCAGCGTGCCGAGGCGGACCTCCTGGGCGGCCGACACCGCCGGCATGATGGCGATGCCGACGCCCTGCGCGACGATCGCCTTGATGGTCTCGATGTTGTCGGCCAGCATGGCGGTGACCGGAAAGCGGCCGATGTCGGCATAGAGCGACTGCACGATCTCGCCGTAGCCGACCGGCAGCTCGTACATCACGATCGGCTCGCCGGCGATCGCCGCCAGCTCGACGCCGATGCCGTCGCCGGGCAGCGGCCGTTCCGGCGCCGTCACCACCGCGAGGTCGAGGGCCAGAATCGGGCTGCTCCACAGCCCGGTCGGCACGCGCTCCTCGGGGACCTGGATCGCGATCGCGAGATCGACGCGGCCGCCGATCAGATCGTCGAACACGGTCTTGGTCGAGGCGGTGAGAATGTCGATGTGCAGCTCCGGGAACAGCGACGACACCCGGCGCAGGAAGCGCGACACGAACACCGCGGCGGTGCCGGAGCCGAGCCCGATCCGCACCGTCTCCTTGCGCAGGCTCTTCAGCCGCTCGACGCGGCCGGTGAGGCTCTGCACCTCGGCCAGGATGCGCTCCGCATCGGCGATGAAGGTGCGGCCGAGATCGGTCACCTCGATGCCGCGCCCGGCCCGCACGAACAGCGCGAAGCCCAGCTCGCCTTCGAGCTTGGCGATCTGGTCCGACACCGCCGATTGGGCGACGTCGAGGCGTTGCGCCGCGCGGGTGAAGCTGCGCTCCTTGGCGACCACGGACGCATAGCGCAGATGGCGCAGATCCACCGTGCTGTCTCTCCGATCGGCGGCCCGGGGGGTGAGGCGGGGGGGAGGGCCGCGGCCCACGGTCTCACACCTGCGGGCTCGGCGCCAAGCCGGATCGGTGGGGCGCGGCGCGACGTCGCCGGCTGGGGCGCCGCCGGCTGCTCGGCCGCCGCCGCCCGTATCGTCGGGCCGCCGCGGCCCGAGCCCAAGCGGCCTCTCAGATCAGCCGCAGGCCCTTCAGGCTGGCATGGCCGTCCTTGCCGACGATGATGTGGTCGTGGACCGCGATCCCGAGCGGCTTCGCCACCTCCTGGATCGCCTGCGTCATCTGGATGTCGGCGCGCGACGGCGTCGGGTCGCCGGAGGGGTGGTTGTGGAGCAGGCAAGGCCAAAGAATAAGTGTTTGATTTGAGGCGCAATTTGGCGCTGACCGACCAAACTGGTGCCGATAACTGGGGGTGGTATTGAGTGCGCCACCGTGAGCGTCACGGTCAATCACGTGAGCTCTCCATGAGTCGGTTTGACGCACGACAGGAGACCCGATTCTGTTCGTCCCACGCGTCGAGCTCAGCGAGTGGGTAAAGCACGGCCTTTCCAATCTTTACAAAGCCGGGACCGACTCGCATCGAACGCCAGTTTCTTAGCGTACCAACGGAAACCTCGCCACGGTAACGCTCCGCAACTTCTTCGGGGGTTAGGAATTTGACGGCATCCATAAGCTACTCCGTTCCTATGCAGGCAAGGCGCCGCCCCTCGCTCGTTGTTCGTGAGGGGTGCACTACGAGCGGGGGGTGTCGCGTTCGCGTCACCGGCTGGCCCAGCCGCGAACGATTACGCACGCTCGTTCATGAGATGAGATGCCTCGCTTTCGATGTCGGTGGAAGTGGTCGCCGATCTCGGTCGTAGAGATGGATACCGGCGGCGGCAAATCGGTCGGACCGAAAGCCGCAAGGAACGCGAAACTCAGGGTGGATACCGAGTGTTGCGCTCCGAAGGTGAAGGCCCCGCGTTCGAATCGCGGCGGGTGCGCCATCCCCCTTAAACTGTTTGCATCTCAGTACCAGAGTCCCGACCAACGGCGACGAGGCGGCGTAGCCATGCGCCTCATCTGGATCGGCACGACCACTGCGGGCCGCCGAGCCAGTTCTGCCGTGGTGGGCGGCCCCTCGTCCAAATCGATCAGGCGACTGGCAAAGGCGGGCGGAATATTGCCGAAGGGGATGGGCAGGGCGAGAATGATCGCGAGAATCAGGCAAAGCGCACCGATTACACGTTCAGCCGGCGGACCGACAAGGATCGTGAGCCGCGGCTTGAGCAGCTTCTCCGCTGTTGTCAGCCAATTCCCCGCACGGTCGAGCATCAGAATGAGATCCGCTCTCGATATGGAGCGCCTGGCAATGATCCGTGGAAGCCACGGTTTGCGACCGAGCATCAACTGCGTGGCCAGGATTATCAGCGGGAGCCCGAGAATGCCGGAGGCGCCGGGCGGCATCGGGAGGATGTTCGGGAGCGCGAAAAAGAGCATCAGCGGGCCGAAGGCCCGGTCACCCATGGCGACGAGCAGATCTCCGATCGAAATACGCTCGCGTGAGGTATCATCCGCGAGGGACCGCAGGATTTCAGAGATTTTGCGTCCGCGCTTGCGGTAAGCATCCAGCTGGGCGCAGACGATTGAACTCGATGAATCTCCGTAAGGCATTCCTGGGCATAAAGAGGTCGGTGAGCTTCTCCAAGTTTGTGTGGGATCAAGATGGTTCCGCGCATCAGCAGCGCAAGTTTCAGAACGATCGCTCTACCGGTTTCGGTCAGCCAGATGTGAAACATCGCTCACCGCCGCGAGACCGAGAAAACCGGAAGCACAGCGGGCCGTCCGACGGGGCGACACATATCGGTTCGAGCCGGTCCCTTCGGTTCAGTCGAGCTTCAGGGCTCGCTGACGTCGGCGTGCAGACCCTACCAGCGCGGTGCGATCTCAGTCTCAGCGCCCGGCGCGAACCTTTGGGGTGAGGATAGCCGTCGTGCCGGCGCCGTGGCTCTGACGCGCGATCTGGACGGTCAATCCCTCGGGTTCGGGCTTGCGGAACTGGCACTTGAAGCCGAGAAAAGCCCGACTATGTCTTTGAAAACCCCCGTTTCTGACGCCGAAAGGGAGAGCGAGGACAGCTAGAGTGGAAAGGTGAGGTCGCCATGTCTACCGTCGAGGATTCCACACCTGTTAGCTCTGCTGCCCCGAACCGCTCGATGCCGCGCGATGCGTCGGCCGAAGAGCTATGGCAGGCCACGCTTCGAGGTGATCGAAACGCGTTCCAGCGCCTGATCAGTCCTCACCTTGATGAGCTGTTTGCAGCAGCCCGGCGAGACATCCGCTATCATTCGGCGGTTGGCGACCTGCGGGAGGATGAGATTTCCCCCGAGGAGCTTGTCGGCGAAACGCTGTTGCGCGCGTGGCGCGATCGCTACCGGCGGCCGCAGGGGCTCGATATTCGCCCGTGGCTGCTGGGTCTCCAGTTCCGGGTTCTGACCCGCATCGTCCGGCAGGAGCAACTCTTGCGTAAACTGGTCGCCGTCTCGCTCGAAGCGCCGGTTCCCGCCGAGCCGATCTACGACGACGATGAATCGTTCTGGGAATGGCATCAGCCGGACGAGATGCTGCGGTGGGAGGATGTCGTCGCGGCGGACGTTGCGGCTGAAGTGGCGGAGCCCGCATTCTTCGAGCAGGAGGTGCCCGGACTGTCGCCGCTCGCGCGGCAAGTGCTCATCTTCCGCCATGTGCATCGGTTCTCCGTCAGAGAGATCGCATCCGGCCTCGGCCTGCCCGTTCGCCGGATCGTGGAGCTTTGGCAGGAAGGCCACGCCGTGCTGGTCGGCACCAAAAAGAAGGAGGCGACATGAACTCGCTCACCGTCTCGCTGGGTGTCCATAGCCCGCTGACGCCCGAATTGCGGGATCGCATTCTCGAGACGACCCGCGCGCGAATGGAGGAGCCTGCCTACAGGCTCCTGTCACCCGAGCATCTGCGCGGGCTCGCGCGGCTTGAATCGAGGGACGATCCGATCATCAGCGTCTATCTCCGTCTGACGCCCGAAAGACGGGCGACCGGCGGATGGAAATCGGTGCTATCGAGCCTTGCCCACCGGACGCTGCTGAAGTCCGACAGTGCCGCCTCCGACAGCATTCGAAGGCAGCTCGACCGCATCGAGACCGCGTTGAACGAACAGCTCCCCGAGCTGGGGCGGAGCGTGGTCTTCCTTGTCTGCGAGAGGCTGGGGATATGGCGGCAGATCACGCTGCCAATCGCGCTGGCGGACAGGATCCATGTCGGGCCGCGCCCCTATATCCGTCCGCTTCTGCGCTGCTGGGGCGAAGGGGACCGCAATGTGGTCGCTCTTCTCTCGCAGGAACGGAGCCGGTTCTTCGTCGAGCATCTGGGGCAGGTCGAAGAGATCAACCTGGTCAAGGGGCAGAGAATCCGCGGGATGCTGACCGACCGCGTTCCCCGTGACCGCCGCGATGTCCTTGCCACCCAGGTGCTCAAGGACGAAGCGAGAGCGCTTGCGCAGATGGCGGAGATCATCATGCGCGAGCTTGAGACCTCGTATCTGCTGGTGGCCGCGCCGCCGGACATGCGCGCGGCCTTTATGGAGCATCTGCCCAAGGCGATTGTCGAGAACGTGCAGGAATTCGCAGCGGATATCCATGCGTCCCCGCATGCTATCGGAGAGGCCCTCGGCGCGCTGCGCGAAAAACTGCGGCGCGATCGGGAGGCGGCCGTCCTGCAGGAGCTCGAAGAGGCCGCCTTCGGGAAGGTAGCGATCGGGGTGCAGGAGACTTTGGATTGCCTGCGCGAAGGCCGCGTCGCAGCGCTGGTGGTCGATGACCGCTTTGCCGCACCCGGCGAACAATGCGCCGAGTGCAAGGCGCTCTTCCAAGAGGCGCCCGGCGACGGCTGTCCGGTCTGCAAAAGCCGGGAGCTCCAAAACGTGGATGATCTCGTGGATGCCGCTGCCCAGCGGGCCCTCGACAGCGCCGCGCGCGTCGCGTTCATGCGTCATCCGGAGACACAGGCCCGGCTTGGCAAATTCGCTCCGATGAGCGCGCTCCTGCGGTATTGACCGCCCCGCGCGGGCCGGAAGGCGGGACTTTGAACCTGCAAAGATCCTGTCGAAAAAAGTGTCTCCCAAGGGTATGCGTCTGGCGCCGGGTTGGAATCGCGACGGAAGCAGCGGTGCGTCACGCCCGATGATTGCGTTCAGCCTGCCCGCGGCAAAAGTTGAGCGATTTCTTGAACATGGCGCGATCGCTTCCTAATTCGTACGTCGCACAGGTCCAAACTGCGCGCGCAATCAACTGCTGAAGGAGGGTCCTGCCAGACGGCCGCCGTCTGCAAGTCGCGCGAACCGATGATGCGGACATGCCGGTCCTTGGGAAGCGACGGACGGCTTCGGACATCGTGGAGGCTAGCCACGCCTTGCGGGGTGGCACCGGGCCTCTCCCGATGCGGCTCATTGTCAACACTTTGCTCAATCGAGGAGGTATTGTCGATGAAGATCGCCCAGATCGCCCCGCTCGCGGAACGCTGCCCACCCCGCCTCTATGGGGGGACGGAACGGATCGTAGCCTACTTGACGGAGGAATTGGTGCGGCAGGGACACGACGTCACGCTGTTTGCCAGCGGCGACTCCAAGACCAGCGCACGGCTCGTGCCATGCTGTGATGTCGCACTAAGGCTCAACCCTGCGGTCAGCGATCCTCTTCCCTACCACATGATGATGCTGGAGGAGGTCCGGCGGCGCGCCGATGACTTCGACGTGCTGCATTTCCATATCGATCTCCTGCACTATCCCATGCTCGCCAGTTTCTCCGACAAGGTCGTCACGACGCTGCACGGGCGGCTGGACCTTGCGGATCTGAAGCCGTTCTATTCGATGTTCTGGCGCTATCCTTTGGTCTCGATCTCCAACGAGCAGCGTCGCCCGATGCCGCCGGTAAATTGGGCCGGCACAGTGTATCACGGTCTGCCCCAAGACCTTCTGCCCTTCACGGCCAAGCCGAAGGGAGACTATCTTGCCTTCCTCGGCCGGATTTCGCCGGAGAAGCGGCCGGACCGGGCGATCGAGATCGCCGCGCGCAGCGGACTTCCTCTCAAGATCGCCGCTAAGGTCGACAAGACAGACCAAGCTTATTGGGATGAGTTCATCAGTCCTCTGGTGGCAAATCACCGGAATGTAGAATTTATTGGTGAGATCAACGAGCACCAAAAGGCGGATTTCCTCGGGAATGCCCGCGCGCTCCTGTTCCCGATCGATTGGCCAGAACCGTTTGGCCTGGTGATGATCGAAGCCATGGCCTGCGGCACGCCGACCATCGCCTTCCGTTGCGGATCTGTGCCGGAGGTCATCGACGATGGCGTGACCGGCTTCGTCGTTCGCGATCTCGATGAGGCTCTCGACGCGGTTCGACGGGTGGACAGCTTGGATCGGGCCAAGGTCCGGGCGACTTTTGAAGACCGATTCACGGTTGAGCGGATGGCTAGGGAGTATGTCGACATCTATCGGAATCTGCCCTTCGTGCGGCGTGCGCTCTTGCGCAGTGCGAGGCTTTCGGCGCCGGGCGTGAGCAACTCCGGGCAGATGGATCTGAGCGCGGTCGCTTGAACGGGGGGGAAAGGCGATGAAGCACGTCAATGTCGATGCGGTTGCTCGTGCCCTCGTGCCAATTGATGCTGATGACACGACCGCGCAGTTTCTTATTCCGGTGGCCACGTCGCTGCAGGATCGACGGCCGCGAACGCTCAAGCATGGCGATACCTTTGCCGTGTTCGATCACAACGGGGACGCGGTCTCATGGCCGGGAAGCCCGGAGGGCCTGTTTCACCGCGACACGCGGTATCTTTCGCATCTCTATCTGACGATCGAGGGCCAGCATCCTCTCTTGCTCTCCTCGACCTTGCGCGACGACAATGCAACGCTGACCTGCGATCTCACCAATCCCGACATTAGCGACGATGAAGGGCGGATCGTTCTCGATCACGATCTCGTGCACCTGCGGCGATCCCGGTTTCTCTGGAAGGGCGCGTGCTACGAGCGCCTGGCGATCCGCAATTTCGACGAGCGCCCGCACCGGGTCACCCTGAAGCTCGCCTTCTCCGCAGACTTCGCGGACTTGTTCGAGGTGCGCGGGGCGCGGCGTGAGCGCTGGGGCGAGATGCAGCCTCCGGAGGTGAAAGCCGATCAAGTGACGCTCGCCTATCTTGGCCTCGACGGCCGCCGGCGGACGACGACGCTCCGGTTCGATCCCGCGCCGCAGGAGATCAGCGCCAGCCACGCTTCGTTCGTGCTGGACCTTTCGCCGCGCCAGGCCAGGACGGTGGTGATCGAGATCGCCTGCGACGGCGCCGGTGGCGGGCCGCTGCGGCGCGGCTTCGGTGCCGCGCTGCGGGCCGCGCGGGCCGCGCTGCGCGGGTCGTCGGCACGGGCCGCGGCAGTGGAGACCTCGAACGAGATCTTTAACGAGGCGGTGCGCCGCTCGGTGTCCGATCTCTACATGCTGGTCACCGATACGCCGGAGGGGCCCTTTCCCTATGCCGGCATTCCCTGGTTCAGCACGGCGTTCGGCCGCGACGCGCTGATCACGGGACTGCAGACGCTCTGGCTCGACCCGGCGATCGCGCGCGGCGTCCTGCTCCATCTCGCGGCGAACCAGGCAACCGATTTCGATCCGATCGCCGATGCCGAGCCCGGCAAGATCCTGCACGAGGTGCGTTACGGCGAGATGGCCGAACTGAAGGAGGTGCCGTTCCGCCGCTATTACGGAAGCGTCGATTCGACGCCCCTCTTCGTCATGCTGGCCGGCGCCTATCTGGAACGGACGGGCGATGCCGTCACGCTTCATCGATTGTGGCCGAATATCGAGGCGGCCCTGTCCTGGATGGATCGGCACGGCGACCGTGACGGCGACGGCTTCATCGAATACGGCCGGCGCAATCGCGACGGCCTGGTCAACCAGGGCTGGAAGGACAGCCACGATTCGGTCTTCCATGCCGATGGTTCCCTTGCCAGGGGACCGATCGCGCTCGCGGAAGCGCAGGCTTATGCCTACGGGGCCTGGCGTGCGGCAGCCACTATCGCGCGAGCTTCCGGACGGGCGGAGCAGGCCGAGGGCTTCGAGCGGCGGGCGGAGGCGATCAGGACTGCCTTTGATGCAAGCTTCTTCGATGAGTCGCTCGGCACCTATGTGCTGGCGCTGGACGGAGACAAGCGGCCTTGCCGGGTGCGCGGCTCCAATGCAGGGCATGTCCTGCTGACGGGCTTGGCGTTTCCGGAACGCGCGGAAGCGGTGGTGAGGACCCTGACGGGATCGGCGTGCTTCTCGGGCTGGGGCGTCCGCACCGTTGCAACGACGGAGCCGCGGTACAACCCGATGAGCTACCACAACGGTTCGGTCTGGCCCCACGACAACGCCCTGATCGCCGCCGGCTTTGCACGCTACGGCTTCAAGCGTGAAGCGGCCCGGATTTTCGAAGGTCTGTTCGCCGCGTCGACCTATATCGATCTTCGGCGCCTGCCCGAGCTGTTCTGCGGCTTCGCGCGTCAGCAGACCAGGGGTCCGACCTTCTATCCCGTGGCCTGTACACCGCAGGCTTGGGCGGCCGGAGCGCCCTTGTTCATGCTCCAGTCTTGCCTGGGGCTCGGTTTCGATGCGGAGCGGATTCAGATCAGGTTCGACGAGCCGGTCCTGCCGGCGTTCCTCGAAGAGGTCACCATCCGCAATCTGGCGCTCGATGGAGGTTCGGCGGACGTTACGCTGCGCAGGTCTCGTTCACAGGTGGTCGTCGATGTGCTGCAGCGCCAGGGGCCGGTCCGCGTGGTGACGACGACGTGAACGTGACGGGCAGCGCCCGAGCGCCGATCGGTTGCGAACCAGGCGTCGGGCCGACATTACCGGCCGGGGGGCGGAAGCATGAGCGGCTCCGCGAGCTTGACGATCTGCTTCCGCCCCTCGCCGTCGATGATTTCCATGCTCGAGAGGCCAGTGGCGCCTTCGTCTACGGCCATGCTGCGCGGACGATGTATCAGGTGATCGAGGCCCTCGAGGGCGATGTCGACGATATCGTTCCTGGGATCATAGGTGATGCCGAGGATCGGAACCCACTTGGTGGCGATTTGATCCCCCAAAGGCAGTGCAGCGACCTCGATCTGAGCACACTTTCCCTGCAATCCCTTGGATACGCGATCGCAGTACGATTGCCATTCGCTCTTGGAGAGTTGTCGGACGGACATGTGGAATCTCCTGTGTGGTTATGACGCGTGGTGCTCCAGGAGGGTAGGACGCGACGTCTCGCCTCCGTGCGGAATCCGAAACGCCGCGCGGTCATTGTGGGCTGACCACAGTGTGCCCGATGCAGATCGGTCGTGAATTGACGACCGTCATTGTCGTGGCCGCCTGAATAGGCGAAGCGATTCATCATGAGGGCGGGCTTCGCCTCGCCGATGACCAGGTTTTGCGCTCCCCGGTAGCATCCTCATATCCATGGCAAGAATATAGGTCTCTATCGAACCGCGACGGAGTGTTGATTGAGCGAAGATCCCTACAGGGTGCTGGGTGTGAGGAAGGAGGCCAGTCAGGAGGAGATCCAGAAGGCCTACCGCAAGCTGGCAAAGAAGCTGCACCCCGATCTCAATCCCGGCAACAAGCAGGCCGAGGAGCAGTTCAAGGCGGCCTCGGCGGCGTATGACCTGCTGAGCGATCCCGAAAAGCGCGCGCGCTTCGATCGCGGAGAGATCGACGCCGAGGGTCATGAGCGCCCGCGCCAGCGCTACTACCGGGATTTTGCCGGAGCGGGCGCCGGCGAGCATCCCTACGCCACGGCGGAGGGTTTCTCAGACTTCAGCGATGAAGGTGACCTGTTCTCCAGCATTTTCGGTCGCGGCGGACGTTTTAACCTGAGAATGCGGGGGCAGGATGCGCATTACCGCCTGCCGGTGGAATTCCTGGAGGCCGTCAACGGTGCGGTGCGCCGTGTCACCCTCGCCGACGGCTCGACGGTGGACGTGACGGTTCCGCCGGGCGCGCGCGACGGGCAGGTACTGCGGCTCACCGGCAAGGGAAGCGCCGGCGTCGGCGGAGGCCCGCCCGGCGATGCCTTTATCGAGATCACCGTCAAACCCCATCCGATCTTCACCCGCAAGGGGGACGACATCCACCTGGAGCTTCCTATTTCGCTTACCGAAGCCGTCATGGGGAGCAAGATTTCCGTTCCAACGCCTGGTGGGCCGGTGACGATGAGGGTTCCCAAAAGCTCCAATTCCGGGACCGTTCTGCGCCTGCGCGGCAAGGGTGTGCCGCGGGCAAACGGAACGCGTGGTGATGAATACGTCAGGCTGAAGATCGTTCTGCCGGACAAGCCCGACCCGGAACTGGAGCGGTTCGTACAAGGATGGGCCGCAGGCAAGAGCCACAATCCGCGCGGCGGCATGGGGGAATGAATGCTCGAGTTCAATGAGTTTGTTCTGCGCGTGAGGCTCAGTCAGGAGATCATTGAGGCATGGGTTGCTGAGGGTTGGTTGCGCCCGCGGCGAACGGAGCAGGGACCGGCCTTTTCGGAGATGGACGTCTCACGTGTGCAACTGATTCAAGACCTGCGCAATGACCTGGGCGTCAATGAAGAGGGCGTTGCAATCATCCTGGACCTCATTGATCAGATGCACGGTCTACGAAAGACGTTGCGCGAATTGTGCGATGCGATCGGCGTACAGCCGACCGAGCTGCAGCATCGCATCTTGGCGGAAGTCCGTAGTCGGCGCCCCATTCTGCTGAAGGGGAACGACGAACCGTGACCTGCTTGCCGCCCTGAAGGTCGTGCTGCGTAAGTGCGAAGGGAGCGGAGTATGAAGTTGCTCGAACGGTTGGATATCAACACAGCGCAATGGCATCTGGCGAGCACCTACGAGAAGTTCGAGCAGGTGGTCGTGCTGGCTCTGACTGGGCTGATCATCGTCGTCATCGCTTCTGCTGTCTGGCATTTGGCCGCCAAAATCTTGTTCAGCCTCATTCTGTCAAGTTTCGACCCGACAGATCCGGCGGTCTTCCAAACCGTCTTCGGAATGATTCTGACCGTTATTATCGCTCTGGAGTTCAAGCATTCGATCTTGATAATGGTCAGACGTCAGCAGAGCGTTGTACAGGTCCGCACAGTTGTTCTGATCGCAATGCTGGCGGTGATTCGAAAGTTTATCATCATTGATATTTCGACAACGACAGCAAGCCACGTCTTGGCGCTGGCTGCAGCCATTATTGCCTTAGGCGCCGTTTACTGGCTGGTTCGCGAACAAGACCGAAAGGACCAGATCGACGTTCTGGAAAGGGGCACGCGCGAAATCCGCGACCACGCATGATTCACGCGTAGATCGAATATCCAGCGCGAACTTGGCCACGGTCTCGATGGTTCGTCCCGACTTTCTACCGCGCGCGGGCTGGGTCTGCAGGGCCTTCGGACGAGTAATGGGACCCGCCGGCCGATCCGCGGTGCGTCGCTTCGGCCAGGCGCCCCCTACAGGTGAACTGACGGTTGTCAGGGCGGCTGTTCCTAGCCTGTGCGAATGGTCGGCCGAAGGCAGTCTGTTCAGGCCGGCTGACAAAGGCCGGCGAGGATCGGGATTCATGGGATGTGTCAGGAGCGAGCATGTCGTCGCCACACAACAAAGAAGATGAGGTAGTCGCAACCGAGGCCGTAGATATTGGAACGTTGCTCGCGGAGAATGCGTCGCTCCAAGATCGCCTGCTGCGTGCGTTGGCTGAAGCTGAGAACGTTCGGCGACGGGCGGATCGTGACATGGAAGAGACGCGCAAATTTGCCGTAGCGGAATTCTCGCGCGAGCTCTTACCGATTCTCGACAATCTGCAGCGCGTTCTCGACGCGAAAAGGCGGACGGAGGACCAGGTGAGTGACGCGTTGGTAGAAGGCGTCGCGACAACGTTGCGCCTTTTTCTTCAGACCCTCGAGCGCTTTGGATCAAGAAGATCGCTGCCCTGGGAGAGCGCTTTGTTCCAACCCTGCATGAGGCGCTGATGGAATCTGCGGACCAATCTCACCCGCCAGGAACTGTCACGCAGGTCCTGGAAGAAGGCTTCACTATCCATGAACGCCTTCTGAGACCAGCGAGAGTGGTAGTAGCGAAGCCGATGCGATCTGATGGCTAACATCGCCGACCGGTTGAGGAATGCCTACGGCAGCCAGGTGAGGCTTCGCGAGAGCGATGCAACGAGTGAGCAGCGGGATCGATCTGGAGGTCGTGCAAACAGAGGTCGGGATGGGCCGAGGCTCACCATGCCGCGTCAGAGTTGCTTCGGGTGGTAGTCGCAGAAAAGCCAGCAGCATGACGGCACGGGCGCGTTGCCATAATCGCAAGACGCGGAGCGCAACCTGGGAAACGTTGGCGCCGCCTACGCAGCCTTCCTGCTTTCCGGCTCCCTGATCAGCGCGTCGGGATCAGATCCGACTTCCGCTGCCGACACCGATCGCTCCCAATTCGGAACGCGCAGCGCGGGATTGGACGGACCTTCAACTGGGGCAGTCTGCAGGCTTCTGAGTGCGATGCTCTGCAACGCGAGAAACGGAAATGCTGCGGCAACGCTCATATGCGAGACGAATACCATCGAGAGAACCGCCCCTGTGAACATCTCGCTAGCCTCCCGGATTATTGGCAAAGGGCCCGAAGGGCTGAGCCACGGCCACGACCTCATCCTGTTGCGGCTTCTCCTTCGCGGTGGTGACCGGAATGATGAAGCCATCTGTTATGCGCTCTTCGGCCTCGATGCGCTTGACAACGCGATCACGCAACGGCCGGAAACGCGTCCTCGTCCTCCGGCCCACCAAACCAAATTGTGCCAAAGCGACGGCGGATGGCCATCCGCCGTCGCTTTGGAGTTAGGTCCGGCTAAACGAATTTCAAGCGCCACCGTCGAGCGGGTCGGAGCAGCGCCGCCTTCACGAGCTGCCCAAGAAAATCCGCAAGTGGAGCGGGGGGAACGAACCACGCCTGATCTCTTCGCGCGGCGTCAAAGGGCTTCGCCCATAGAGGTGATGAAGTAGCATGCCGTCTGCTTTGCAAGGAGCGGCCATGGTGCTTCTCGTGCTGGCGGGAGGACCCGTGCCGAACTTTAGTGCCGAACCCTTCTGCCGCGGGATCGCCGAGCTTCTCCGAGAGCCGGAATTCCTACAAATATGTCTAGACAGGGAGCGGGAGGCGAGCGACCAATTGAAGGCTTCGTGGCCTAAGTTCTCGCCGGCGGATCGCACGCGCTGCCTGCACCTCAGCTCACTGGGGAGCGCTCCAAGCTATGTCGAATTGCTCGCCTGTCTCGAGATTGCACAGGAGATTCGCGAGCGCGAAGCCCGTGAACGTGGGAACGGTTCCAGTCTGCCTCCTTGACGCAAGGCCGGCATGGCATAGAGCGGTGGATGACGAGCCCTGAAGGCCCATGTGCTCGGCCAGACGGGACAGCGTTACGCTTCCAGATCGGGCTCGATTGATTCAAGAATTTTAACAAGCGCGCCGACGCGTCCGGAGGGATGGGGCCGCGCCTCGTTGATCAGCGCCTCATCGGCGTTGAGCCACGCCCACGCCTCCGCCAGCTCTTCAGACGTCGCTCCCGTCTGGTTGATCTCCGCAATCAAGATCTCGTCGACGGGCCCGAGAATGGCGGTGACTTCCTCCTTGGTCATGACCGTCCTCCGTCGTGTCCTTGTCGTGGTGGGCGACGACCGCGCGGCCGAGACGTTGTGATCTCGGTCGCCGGCCGTCGCGGTCAAATTGCGTGCTTCAACGATATCCCGCTCGACTCAGAGCCCAGTCGAGCTCCCGCAGCGATGGCTGGACGAGCACTTGGCCGCCGATCGTCACAGTCGGGCTTCCGATCCGCCCACCCGCCAGCCATTCGAGCTGATTGCGAGCGTCGGGATGGAGGTCCCAGTCGATGAACCGATAGGGGATGCCTGCTCGGTCCAGATGGCGGCGCACCATCATCGTGATGCCGCACCAGCGGCTGCCATACACGGCCACGTCCGCGACCTGGGGACGGTACGCAAAAGGGGAGTAGGTTGACGCATACATGGTCCAAATCTCCTCAAGCCGCCTTAGCTGTTGCCAATTGGTCCAGTGCGTTGAGCAACTCGTAGATATCGGGGACATGCTGGAGCTTCGGCGAGACCTGTGCGTGGCGAATGATGCCGCTCTCGTCGACGATGTAGAGCGCCCTTTCGGAGAAGCCGTCGGCCTCGCGCCAGACCTTGTAGCGGCGCGCGACGTCGCCCTTCGGATTGAAGTCGGCGAGCAGCGGGAAGGTCAGGCCGCGCACGGTCGCCCACGCCCCATGGCTGTAAAGGCTGTCGACGGAGATGCCCATCACCTCGGCGCCGCGCTTGCGGAACTCATCGAGCTCGTGCTGATAAAGATCGAGCTGGCGGCTGCACCCCGGACTCCAGTCGAGCGGATAGAAGGCGAGGACGACACGCCGGCCGCGATAGTCGGACAGGCGAATGGTGCGGCCATTCGCGTCGGGAAGCGCGAAGTCGGGCGCGGGTTCTCCGACGGCAAGCGGCGTGTTGACAGCATCGCCCTCCATTGGGGGCGCGTGTTCATGGAGATCGACGATGTCATCAATGGTGGGGCCGGACCGGACCTGCCTCGCATTGCCGGACACCTGGATGCGCCAGAGCTCCTGCACCATGCCATGAAGGACGGACAAAGCCTTCCTTTCGGCACTGTCGGGAAGCTGCGGCGCAAGTGAAGCAAAATCAGCCTCAAGCTGCTCAATTCGGCTCGGCCGGACATTTAAAGGGCCTGCATGGCTGTCCATGGCTAAACCTCCTTCTTCAACCTGTATCCTTTCGTTCCTTTGAGTGATGTGCCGTGAACGCCGGACGACGCCACGAGCAGTGGTGATATAAGGACGGCATTTGAGAGATGCCAATCGTGGTAGCCGGTGCGAACGCTCCCCAAATGAAGGGAAAGTGTTTGCATAAGGAATCACGTCGATGGAGAAACGTCGCGTCGTTTGCCCGAACTGTGACAGTATCAATGCCGTGCCGGTGAATCGGCCGGCCGAGGCGGCAAAGTGTGGCCGATGCCACGCGAAGCTGTTCCAAGGAACGCCGGCCGAACTTGATGCCGCCCGACTGGAGAGGCACATCGCCAATTCCGACATTCCGGTGGTCGTGGATTTCTGGGCGCCCTGGTGCGGCCCTTGCCGGGCGATGGCGCCGATCTTCGCCCAAGCCGCGAAAACGATTGAGCCGAGAGCCCGGTTCGCGAAGGTGAATGTCGATGAAAATCCTGAGGCGGCGCGCCGATATGGGGTCCAGGGGATCCCGGCTCTTTTGGCCTTTTCGGAAGGCAAGGTGGTAGCCCGGCAAGCCGGCTTGACCGACGCGAACACGCTGCACGGGTGGGTCGAGCGCCTGGTGGTCTGTTCGAATCCAGGCTGATCGGGGGGATTCGCCTCTTGAACCGCTAAAGCGCTGAACTAAATCAAAAAACGCCGGCTGCCACTCCGGGGCCGGCGGCGATCGGTTGGGCGCCAACAGCGCCCGGCGTCCGCCGTGAAGTCTTGTATCCATGTTGCTCAAAGGAGGATGTGGCTATGAGCACCGTTTTGGATTTCTCTCCCTTGTTCCGGTCGAGCGTCGGCTTCGACCGAATGTTGAACGCGCTCGAGAATGCGAGGCGCGTCGCGTCTATCGACAATTGGCCGCCCTACGACATCGTCAAGACGGGGGAGGACGAGTACCGCATCACCATGGCGGTGGCCGGTTTCACCGAGGACGAACTGACCATCACGCAGGAGCAGAGCATGCTCATGGTGGCGGGCCACAAGTCCGGCGAATCTGAAGAGAACGGGCAATATCTGCATCGCGGTATTGCGGGCCGTGCCTTCCAGCGCCGCTTCGAGCTTGCCGACCACGTGAAGGTCGTCGGCGCCAGCCTTGTCAACGGTCTGCTGACGGTCGAGCTGAAGCGCGAAATCCCCGAGGAGATGAAGCCGCGCCGGATCGCTATCGCCACCGGCGAGGCGCTGCCGAGGGTTGAGGCCAGGAAGACCGAAACCGAGAAGCTCGCCGCCTGAGGCTTGCCACAGCGCGGTTCCTGCAAGGTGCCGGGCAGCGTGCCCGGCACCCACCGGATAGCTTTGCCAAATCAACGAACAGAAGGAGAAGCAAATATGAGTGTCCGTGATCTGATCCCTTGGGGCCGCTCCAGCAACCAGGCCCCCACCGTGTTTCGCGACGAGGATCGCAATCCGTTTCTCTCGCTGCACCGCGAGGTGAACCGGCTCTTTGACGACGTCTTCCGTTCCTTCGACAGTCGCCTGCCGGCGTTCGGTTCGCTGTCGTCGTTCAGCGCGGCCTGGCCGAATGTCGAGATCTCCGAAACCGACAAGGACATCCGGGTGAGTGCGGAAGTCCCCGGCCTTGAAGAAAAGGATATCGAGGTCCTGCTCGACGACGGTGTGCTGACGCTGAAGGGCGAGAAGCGCTCGGAAACTGAGGACAAGGACAAGCAGTTCTCGGAGCGCTTCTATGGCCGCTTCGAGCGCCGCATTCCGCTCGGCGTCGAGGTCGAGGAAGACAAGATCGAGGCGCGCTTCAAGAATGGCGTGCTGAGCATCGTGCTGCCCAAGAGCCCGAGGGCGCAGTCGCAGGTGAAGCGCATCGCGATCAAGAGCTGACAGCCTTGACCGTTGACGGCGGGCCGACGGGCCGCCGTCAGCGGCATCCTTCGCCAGAATGGGAGGGATAAGCAATGATGGAGACAGTCAAACAGACAGAAAATAGCAGATCAGCCACGGTGCCATCGGTATGGCCCCTCAACGACAATCGGATTCCGCCGCTTTCGATGGGGCGTTCGGTTTTCCCTGAAGATGCTGTTGCCCGCATCTATAGGCCGTCCCGCTCGGTGATGACTTCGGGAAAGGCGCGCACGAAGGGCTGGAAGCTCCGTTTTGAGCCGCGCCGCGCACCGTTCATCGAGCCGCTGATGGGCTGGACCGGCAGCGACGACACGCTGGCTCAGGTCGAGCTCAGCTTTCCGACGCTCGACTCGGCGGTTCGCTACGCCGAACGGCAAGGTCTGGCCTATGTCGTGGAGGGTAACGTTCATCGAGCTCAGAGAGCAGCTCGCGCGGAGCACATGACGCATCCGTTCTCCAATGCAACCTTGAAGAAGCTCGGCCTGACGCATCTGCAGGGGACCTACGGAAAGGCTCTGGAGGATGCCGCCAATCGGAACGACCCCTCTGGTCCGGAAGCCTGGGAGTCGCCAATGCAGGTTTTGGCGGATGCGGCTTTGTCGCTCGACGCCAAACGGTCGATCCTGATGAACTGGGCCTATACCGAGTACCTGATCGATCAGGCCACGAACGAGGGGATGCCGGAGAACAACCGGCCCTCTCGTCTGGACGAGGTCGAGCAGGCCTTGCTGGCGCTTGAACGCGAAGCGGCGGCCGGCAGCGTTGCTCGCAGCAGACGAAAGGCGGCGTGAGGTGCAGCCATGGACCCGTCTGTCGTCTTTGATTGCGAAAGGGTTCTGCCAAACCGCTTCGCGTTGACCCTGGCAGCCGCAGCTCGCAGCCGGGCACTCAACAGGGGGCACCCTCCGCGGCTCGACCGGCCGGCGACCAGCACGGTCGATCTCGCGCTGCACGAGATCGCAGCGGGCGCCTTCACGAAGGAGGAACTCGGTCCTTTCCTGCCGAGCCGGGAACCGACAAGCCTGCTTCCACCCCCAGTGCGCCATGAGTGTCACGGCAGCGCCGGGGGTGCTGGTGCGGCGCTCTCTCATGGCCAGATCGTTCACTGATGATCGTCATCGCGGGACCACTCGTCGATGGGCATGCAAACGCCTGCTGATGACGCATCCAACCGACAAGGAGGAATGAACAATGGTAAAGTCACTGTCTTCCAGTAACCGGACGGCCTTCGATGTCGTCAATATCGTTGCCGGTCTCGGTCTTCTGCTCTCGCCTTGGTATTTCGGCTTCACCAGCGAAGCCTATGCCGCGTGGAACGCCTGGATCGTAGGCGCGGCCGTCGCCGTGATCGCGGCTGCTGCCGTCTTTGCGTTCCATGAGGCTGAAGAGTGGATCAATCTGGTGGCTGGCCTTTGGGCCGTGATCGCGCCCTGGGCACTTGGCTTCTCGGCCGTGACGGCCGCGATGTGGGCGCATGTGATTGCCGGCATCGTGGTCGCCGTGGTGGCCGGCGGCAGCATCTGGTTGGTCCGTAACCGTCCGTTCTCAACGGCGTGATGCATGTCGGCATGACCGGTCCGGCCAGAAGGCCGGGCCGGTTTGCATATCTTCCGTCTGACCTCAGACGGAAAGGAGGAAGCCAATCGTAGGATCAAACGGAGATTGCACATGATCAGAAAGGATACGGTCGCCCGCCGGACCATCATCGTTCTCTGCGCGGTGGCGGCAATTGCGGTCGGACTGCCCTCTCCCTCCATCGGACAGGCGGTTCCAGGCATAGCGGGGCAACTTCCGACCCTTGCGCCCGTCCTCGAACGGGTCACACCTGCGGTCGTCAACATCTCTGTCATTTCGGAAACGCCCGCAGCGTCCAATCCGCTCTACAACGACCCTTTTTTTCGGCGCTTTTTTGACCTGCCGGACACGCCGCCGCCTCAGCAGCGTATGAGCGCCGGTTCCGGTGTGATCGTCGACGCGACGAGAGGCCATGTGCTCACCAATCACCACGTTGTGGCGAACGCCCGGGAAATCACGGTGACTCTGAAGGATGGGCGGCGCCTGCCTGCCGAGCTTATCGGCTCGGATCAGGCGACGGATATCGCCTTGCTCAAGGTCGAGAGCCGCAATCTCGTCGCTTTAGAGATCGGCGATTCCGATCGTCTCAAGGTCGGGGACTATGTGGTTGCTATAGGTAACCCGTTCGGCCTGGGTCAAACGGTGACCTCCGGCATCGTCAGCGCGCTTGGGCGCAGCGGGATCAACAACGAGGGCTATGAGGATTTCATCCAGACAGACGCCTCGATCAACCCGGGGAATTCGGGCGGCGCATTGGTCACGCTGGATGGCAAGCTCGTCGGCATAAACACAGCGATCCTCAGCCCGGCCGGCGGCAATATCGGCATAGGCTTCGCGGTGCCCAGCAATATGACCGTCACCGTCATGAACCAACTTGTTGCTCATGGCGAGGTTCGGCGCGGCCGGATCGGCATTGGCATCCAGGACGTCACTCCGGACCTTGCGGAGGCGCTGGGGCTTGGCGACCTGAGGGGTGCCGTGATCGCCAATGTCGAGTCAGGCTCACCGGCTGAGCGGGCCGGTTTGCGGGTTGGGGATGTCGTCACCGCTGTTGATGGACGCGCTGTTCTCGGATCGGCCGACCTGCGCAACCGGATCGGCCTCACGCCCGCCGGAACCGATGTCAGGCTGACGGTGGCGCGCAGCGACGGCGTGCGCGAGGTCAGGGTTCGGATCGAGGCCGGCGGGCGCACTGCGTCCTCGCAGTTGGCCGGAACGGCGTTCGAAGGCGCAAGTCTGCGGAACGCTTCTCGCCAGGAAGCACGAGAGGCCGGATCGGACGGCGTGATTGTCGACAGCGTAACTCCTGGAAGTCGCGCCGCTCGTGCCGGCCTTCGCCCGGGCGACATGATCCTGGCGATCAATCGGATGCCCGTGACATCGGTCGATGATATCCGCCGCTGGACCTCCGACCGTCTCACCACACTCGCCGTAGAGCTGCTGCGGAATGGCGGCCGCCTGCTATTGATCATCAGGTAACCGGAGTCGGCGGCGATGGAAATGGACAAGAAAACGCAGTTCAACATCTGGTACTGGATCGCGGCGTTCTTCTTCCTGATGGCGTTTCAGTATTTGTTCACGACGGCCACGCAGGTGGCGCAGATACCCTATAGTCAATTCGAGAGCTATCTGCGGGACGGCAGGATCGCCGAGGTGGCTGTGTCGGATCGCTTTATTCAAGGGCGGTTCAGAGAGCCCGTCGAGGGCCGGTCAATGTTCATCACGACGCGGGTCGAGCCGGACCTCGCGCGCGATTTGCAGCAGCACGGCGTCGTCGTCAGCGGCCAGATCGAAAGTACCTTCCTGCGCGACCTCCTATCTTGGGTCATCCCCGTGGTGCTCTTCATCGGCATCTGGATGTTCATGCTCAAGAGAATGGGCGGAGGCATCGGCGGCGGACTGATGCAAATCGGCAAGTCGAAGGCGAAGGTCTATGTCGAAAAAGATACGGGCGTGACATTCGATGATGTCGCCGGCGTCGACGAGGCGAAGGACGAGCTGAAGGAGATCGTCGACTTCCTCAAGGACCCGCAGGGCTATGGCCGGCTCGGCGGCCGTATGCCCAAGGGCGTCCTCCTCGTCGGCCCGCCCGGCACCGGAAAGACGCTGCTGGCCAAGGCCGTCGCCGGCGAGGCCGGCGTCCCCTTCTTCTCGATCTCAGGGTCCGAGTTCGTCGAGATGTTCGTCGGCGTTGGCGCAGCCCGCGTGCGCGACCTGTTCGAGCAGGCCCGCGCCAAGGCGCCGGCGATTATCTTCGTCGACGAACTTGATGCGCTCGGCCGGGCTCGCGGCATCGGACCGCTTGTAGGCGGTCACGATGAGAAGGAGCAGACGCTCAACCAGCTCCTGGTCGAGCTGGATGGGTTCGATTCATCGACAGGCCTCGTGCTGCTGGCCGCGACCAACCGCCCCGAGATTCTCGACCCGGCCCTGCTGCGAGCCGGCCGCTTCGACCGCCAGGTCCTGGTCGACCGGCCCGACAAGACTGGTCGCATCCAGATCCTGAACGTCCATTTGAAGAAGGCGAAGCTCGCGCCTGAGGTGGATGCGGAGAAGATTGCCGCGCTCACCCCGGGCTTTACGGGCGCCGATCTCGCAAATCTCGTCAACGAGGCGACGCTGCTGGCGACGCGCCGCAAGGCCGATGCCGTGACGATGGAGGATTTCAACAACGCGGTGGAGCGCATCGTGGCCGGGCTCGAGAAGCGCAACCGGCTGCTCAACCCGAAGGAGCGCGAGATCGTTGCCTGTCACGAGACGGGTCATGCGCTGGTCGCCATGGCGCTGCCCGGCGTGGATCCCGTCCATAAGGTCTCCATCATCCCGCGAGGCGTCGGCGCGCTCGGCTACACCATCCAGCGGCCCACGGAGGACCGCTTTCTCATGACGCGCGAGGAGCTGGAGAACAAGATGGCGGTGCTTCTCGGCGGCCGCGCCGCGGAGTGGATCGTGTTCGGGCATCTGTCGACCGGCGCCGCCGACGACCTCGCCAAGGTGACCGACATCGCGCGCGCCATCGTCACCCGCTACGGCATGTCGGAGCGGCTCGGCCATGTCGCGCTGGAGAAGGACGGGCGCTCCTCCCTCGCCGCCGACCAACCCTATTACGGGCCGCAGGAACGTTCCTACTCCGAGGAAACCGCCTCCGCGATTGACGAAGAGGTAAAGCGCATTGTGGATGAGACTTTCCAGAGGACTGTCGATCTGCTGCGTGAGCGTAGAGACACTTTGGACCGGATTGCCCGAAAGCTCTTGGAAAAGGAGACGCTCGATGAAAAGGAGCTCGCGGCGCTCGCCAGGACGAAACCAGCAGCTACGGCCATGGCATGACCGAAGGCCTTCTTACCAACCTACGGGAAGTATCTGCTCAGCGCTCCGAGGAAGAGCGACTGCGTGAACCGCAAAAACTGGAGGCGCTGGGCAGACTTGCTGCCGGCATTGCCCATGACTTCGGAAATCTCATCATGGTCGTCCAGGCCGGTCTGCGGCTTATTGGCACGAAGATTCGGGAAGGAGCGCCAGCGTCGGATGTGGACGCGCTCATTCACGAGATCATGCAGCGCACGCAGAATGCCCAGGCACTCACCGGGCAACTGTTGGCATTCTCGCGTAATCAGGTCCTGGCGCCAAAAATCGTGAACGTTAACGAACGAATTGCGTCGATAGCATCCATTCTCGGCCAGACGTTGGGCGGCGCTATCGGCATTCGGACCGAATTGAATGAGGATGTCGGAGTCGTGGAGGTCGATGCCGATCAGCTTGATGTCGCGCTGCTGAATCTTGCGGTCAACGGGCGGGATGCCATGAATGGGTGCGGCACGCTGACGATCGAGACCAGCGTGGCAGCGGGCGAGAGCGGGCCGGAGGACCAGCCGGATTTCATCCGTATCACGGTCAAGGACACAGGAATCGGCATGGATGCCGAGACGAAGGCCAGGGCGTTCGAGCCTTTCTTTACCAGCAAGGGCGACGGCAAGGGTACGGGATTGGGATTGAGCCAGGTCTATGGCTTCGTCGTGCAGTCAGGCGGACGAGTGCGCATCGACAGTGAGGTAGGGGCTGGGACCCAAGTGCATTTGTACCTACCGCGGCGCCCATCAGACCAAGGCGCGCAACGAAACGTCACCCTGTAGGGAATGGTCGCTAGCGAGGTTGCGGGCTAACTTGCATGGTGGAGCGGGATTACACGAGACCAGCGATTTTTCGTGGGCTGCCTCTCTTGCGCCAAGGGCGCCGTGGTCCCTACGAGGCGGCGGACGCTGCAAGTCAGCATAATTCTGTCGTCCGTCAGTTCGATTATAATGCGGGAAGCTTATCTCTTTTTTATCGATGACCAACACCGATCACACGACACCATGCCGCTTCACCAGACTGAGCTTATCGCAATGCTGGCCCTCGGGGTGGTGCTTGCTTTTGGCTTGGGGCTGTTTGTACGGTTTTTGCGCCTGCCGCCGTTGATCGGTTATCTCCTGGCAGGAGTTGCAATCGGTCCGAATACGCCTGGCTTTATCGGCGATGTGGAGTTGGCCAAGCAAATCTCCGAGCTTGGTGTCATCCTTCTGATGTTCGGGGTAGGGTTGCATTTCTCGCTCAACGATCTTCTCGTCGTGCGTGTGATCGCGGTCCCCGGCGCGATTATCCAAATTGTCAGTGCAACGGCCATTGGCGCCCTCCTGACAAGGGCATGGGGATGGGATCTGAGCGCTGGGCTGGTGTTCGGCCTTGCGCTTTCGGTCGCGAGCACGGTTGTCCTGTTGCGCGCGCTGGATGAGCTGAACCTGCTCGACTCCGCCAACGGACGGATTGCAGTCGGCTGGCTAGTTGTGGAAGACATCGCCATGGTCCTCGCGCTCGTGGTATTGCCAGTTTTCGCTGCGCCCGTCGCCGTGCATGCTCCGGACATGGTGGGCCACACAGGAGCGGCCAATATTGGTCTCACGCTCGGGCTGACGCTCGTTAAGGTGGGCGTATTCGCAACTCTCGTATTGGTCGTTGGACGGCGTATCGTACCCTGGCTTCTCAAGCAGGCAGCCCGCGCAGGCTCTCGGGAGCTCTTTACGCTGGCTGTGCTGGCGATAGCGCTCGGCATCGCCTATGGCTCAGCGGAATTGTTCGGCGTGTCCTTTGCACTTGGCGCATTCTTCGCGGGCGTGGTGCTCAGCGAGTCCGAACTGAGCCATCGGGCAGCCACAGAGTCTCTGCCGCTGCAGGATGCCTTTGCGGTGCTGTTCTTTGTCTCCGTCGGCATGTTGTTCGATCCCTCCATCCTTGTCACGGACCCGTTGGCTGTGATTGCCGTGGTCTTGGTGATCGTTGTAGGCAAGGCTCTTGCGGCTGCGGCGATTGTGGTCGCACTCGGCTATCCGCTTTCAACCGCTGCGATCGTCTCGGCCGCCTTGGCGCAGATTGGCGAGTTCTCCTTCATACTCGCTGAGTTCGGTGTGTCATTGGGACTGATGCCAACGGAAGGCCGTGATCTTATCCTTGCCGGAGCCTTGCTCTCGATTACCCTCAACCCGTTTGCATTTGCCGTGGCGAAACTCGCCGAACCACGCCTGGCGAAATTGAGAGTTGGAGCTGCGACGAACGCGCGAGCGGACCGCCTATCCGATTTGAATATTGAAGGGCATGAAAGGAAATGGGCGGACCACGTTATTGTTGTTGGTGCCGGTCGGGTGGGACGTACGGTCGCCGCAGCCCTGCGACAAGCGGGGGTGTCGCACATTGTGATCGAGCGCGATCGCCGACGTGCGGAAAGGTTCCGAGACGAGGGTGCCCCGGTGATACAGAGCGATGCCTCAGCGCCAGGCATCTTTGAAGCTGCGGGAGCAGACCGTGCTCGGCTTATCGCTATTGCAGTTCCAGACGGATATGAGGCCCGGCGTGTGCTGGAGCGCGCCCGAGAAATAAACGCGCGCGTCGAGATTCTGGTGCGCGCACACAATGATTCGGATCGCTCATATCTCCTGTCGCACGGCGCGACGCGGGCGATCTTGGGAGAGCACAATGCGGGTCTGGCAATGGCCGAGGCGACCCTCAGCGGGCTTGGTCTAACGCATACGAAGGCAACGGCTACGGTGGATGCGCTACAGCATGAGCAGGCAAAAACCGCTGATGCTTCTGGCACTCCCGAAGAGATGCATAGTACGCCAGAGTTGCGCCCTCACCAAGAGTAGGGCCCTCCTTGTCCAAGGGAGTCGAGGCGTGTGCAAATCAATCGTTACCGCTCCCAGGCCGAATTATGGTGACCTGCCGGGGGCCTTCCAGAGATATTGCCCCGCGTTCGCGAAGATCGGTGAACGCTCGGCAAACGGTTTCAGTTGAGAGGCCGAGCAGGTCGGCAATATCGTAGCGTGTAATGGGGAGCGCCAGATCATCTTCACCAGACCGTCCAACTCTGTCTCGGAAATGCACCAGGAATGCCTTCACGCGCTCAGGAGCCGACATTGTGCTGACAACCAGCATCTGCTGTTCGAGCCTCTCGATCGCTGCAAACGTGTTCACTCGGATGAACCGCGCAATCGATGGATCCGAATCCGCGAGAGCCTCGGTCTTCCCTCGTGGATAGCAGGCGATTGTTGTTCCTTCCACTATCGCTTGAACCGAGAACCCGTGCTTCTCATTTGACGAGAAGCCAAAGAAGTCTCCGGGCAGGTGGATATCCGCGATCTGCCGGCGTCCATCGCTGCGGATTCGATATTTGCGGGTAGCACCCGAGACTATTCGATACCACCAATCACAACGATGATCGCATTCAAAGACATCTTGATCGCGCTGAAACGTACGCAGAATGCTGATCGAGTGGAAGTCCTTCCCGTTTCGAATAGTACTTGATCGAAAATCTGAGTCGGCACATCCCGCGGAACGAAACATCGGCACCCCTTTCGAGAACGGCGCCGCCCAAGGAAAGGGGACGGTCGGGGTGAGGATATGAAGTGGCAGGTGTAAGGGACTATTTGTGGAATCCCCTTACGGGCATTCTCTTAACGGACAAATGGCCAGATTATAGTAGAATTTGAGCTTGGAGCGTCTTTAGCCGATAGGACTGCAAGGCATATGCTGAGCCGTTACTCGAACGATGCCCAAATACATCGTTTCTCGTTCCGACGTCTCGGACGCGCCACCGAACGCTGCGACCGTCCAACCCGATGGGACGATCGAAAGGTCAAGGGTGAAGATCGTCGCAGGCAGCGCTACTCCTTTAGACCCGCGAGAACCGCGAGCTTGATCGCCTCAGCGACGGTTTTCACCCCGAGGCGCCGCAATATCCGCGAGCGATGGACTTCGACGGTTCGGATGCTGATGCCAAGGTCGTGGGCGATTTGCTTGTGCGCCTGGCCAGCCGCTAGCCTGACGAGCACCTGCCGCTCGCGCTCGCTAAGGCTCTGCAAGCGCGCGGCCGCTTCCTCGCGTTCATCGGTGATCGCGGGGGACGCTCCGTCCTTTAGTTCAATCAATGTCTTTGAGGTTCTGGAAACCTCCTTGCCAATGACACCCACTGCGACCGGGCCCGTCGGCGGCAGATCGAGGCGATAGCAATCGAAGAGGAAAGGCCTCGCTTCCTTTGATTTGGTGTTGAGGAGCCGCAGCACACCGGTCCAGTGCCCCTCGGAGAGAAGTCGATGCCATACACCGTAGCGCAACTGATCGCGGTCGCCGATCACCAGGAAATCGGCGATATGCAACTCCGAGGCCTCGCGCATGTCGGCCAAGCCGACGTGCTGTAGGCCGGCGGGATTCACGAACAGCGGCCGGCCCTGGAGGTTCATGATTCCCATGAAGTCGGAGGAAGCCTCGATAAGCCTAGCGAGATATGCATTGGGAGCGGTCTTCTCGCGCCGGCGTAGCTCCAGCATGGCCTGGCTCGCGGCCATCCGCTGGAGTAGCGTCTCGACGTCCGTCGGGAAATCCGGTCGTTCCGATGCGACGATGAGGGTTGCCTCTCCGTGATTGCCAATAGGTGTTGCGTGGACCGTGACCTGATTGCCACTGATGGGACTGACGATCTTCCCGCCGTCGCCGACCGCGTTCAGGAGGGAATTCCGGATCGTGGGAATGAACGCTGGCGGAAGGCGTCCGCTGGGACCGTAAGCGAGTTCGACAACGACATGCAGCGTCGCGATCGACACATACGCAAAGTCGGCGCGGAGGGTCTTCACGAGCACCGAGGCAAGGCTTTCGGCGACGGCATCCTCGTCGAGATCCTTCCAGTCCGCCTGAAGCGCGGAGAGGCGGAAGAGATCGTCAAGCGCACGGACCAGGTTCTGTTTTTCCGCTTCAGGCATTCGCGTCTCCGCCGATCCGGGTGTCCGGAAGATCCTGCGGATCGGGTCTTGCCGGCTACAAGCAGGATCGGATTTCGGCTACAATTCGATTTGTGTTCATCAAGCGGCAGCCCGCCCTATCAGCCGCCACGGGCAGTTGTCAGGATCGATGGACAATCTAAATTTGCAGCGGTGGCTATGTTCTGTCCAGACGGAGCGGCGAAAGTTCGAACCGGAAAGTGAGATCATGAGGTTGGACACGAACGTGACTACGAAGGAGCGACCGATCTACACCGTTCTCGATGACCCCGGGCTAGCTGCCGGGAACGAGATTATCGTGACCATCTTCGACTGGCAGGGAAAGGCCCCTGTGCGGGCCACCCTCGGATGGATAGCGCATGCCCGGAAGGAGGCCGAAGTTGGGCCGGACGAGAGTGACGAGGTCGAAGTCGGTCTCGCACTTGCTCGGGCCCGACACCTTCAGCGGCGCTATGGGTTCCGGAGGATCGTGATCGTGCTCGAGCATGAAGACCTTTGGGATCCGGCTTGGGGCGAGCTCGTGCGTCGCTGAAGCCGTCGCCGCGATGATCCAGGACGGTCAGCAGAACTGGACGCGCAAGCGCCAGCACGGGGCTTGCTGCGCCCGATGACTCGGGCGGCGTGGCGCGCATCTCCGCCATTTTTCGAGAAACTGACGGTCATCAGTGCTGATCCCGGAGCTGAGCTGCCATCATGTCTGCAACATCAGCAAGGGAGTTCGGTGATGCTCGCTTACCAGGGAAATGCGGGGCGCTGGTTCGATCCGCTCCGCCAAATGCGGCTCATGCAACAGGATATGAATCGCCTGATGGACAGCCTCCGGGCGCCGGCGCTGCCCGAGTTCCCGCTGATAAACATCTGGACGGGTCCCGACGGAGCCGTCATCACCGCGGAGATTCCCGGCGTCTCGCCGGACGACCTCGAAATCACCGTCCACCAGAACACAGTGACGCTTCGTGGTCAGCGCATGGCCGAGCCGGTCGGCGAAGGCGACATTCTGCATCGTCGCGAGCGCGTTGCCGGTGCCTTCGCGCGCAGCCTGGTGCTGCCGTTTCGGGTGGACGGGGACAAGGCAGCGGCAATGTTTCGGAACGGGCTTCTTCGCCTCGACTTGCCTCGCCCGGAGGCCGATCGCCCCCGCAAGATCACCGTCAGCCGCTCTTAGGGAGAATAGTCATGGCCGATCAGGAAACCAACGGAAGCGCGGCTGCAGAGACCACACGAGATGTTCCGGTCTTCGTACCCCCCACAGACATCATCGAGACCGAGTCCAGTCTGCTTATGGTCCTCGACGTCCCCGGCGCCGATCCGGACAGCCTCGATGTGACGCTCGACAAGCGGGTGCTGCGGATCGCCGCCCGCTCGGCATCAAGCCATCCGGAGGGCTGCACGTTGCAGCACGCGGAGTACCGGGATGGGAACTACGAGCGGAGCTTCGTCATCTCCGAACCTGTCGACGCGGCAAAAATCGAAGCCGTGTTCAAAGACGGCGTCCTGCGGTTGACGCTACCGAAGGCGACGCCTGCGCCCGCCGCCAAGATCCCCGTCAAGGCCGCGTGAGGAAAGACAATGAGGATCACCGATCTTATTCCTTGGCGTACCTCCCGTCGGGACGTGGCCGTGCGAACGGAGCCGGCGGACCCGATCCGCGCATTTCGGCAGGACATCGATCGCGCATTCGAGAATTTCTGGCGGATAATACCGTCTTCATTTCCGGCGCTCGGTCAGTCTGAGTTTGCCGATGTCGTTCGCGTTGATGTCAGCGATAGCGGCAAAGAAGTAACCGTCACGGCCGAATTGCCGGGTCTCACCGAAGACGATGTCAACATCTCCATCGTTGATGGAGAATTGACGATCCGCGGTGAAAAGAGGACCGACCGGCAATCAGAGGACAACGGGCTCATAGTCCACGAGCGAGCCTATGGCGCCTTCGAACGCACCTTGCCGCTACCCGAGGGAGTGGATCCCGACGCGGCCAGCGCGACATTCAAGAACGGTCTACTGACGGTGGTGCTTCCAAAGACAGCCGAGGCCCTTGCCAACGTCAAGCGTATCCCTGTGCAGGCGGGTTGACATCGCCGCTTCTTAGCCCCACCCGCCTTGCCTGCCCGCCATCCTGCCCCCCGGATGGCGGGCATTCCTTTGAGCAGCAAGCCAACATCTCGGTATGATGATCATCCGCGTGTCCAGATCGCCGGAAGTGTCCGCTATCCGTGCAGTGGTTCGTGATCGAGGGTGCAGCTGCTCGATCCCCACCCGTGCCCGCCGGGTCGGCCTACGACGTCGGCCGACCGTCTTCGGGATTATCGATTCCCAATCTGCGGACTAAAGAGCCGGTTGAGTTCAGCCAGATCGGCTGGAGCAAGCCGCAACTCGAGTGCTTCCCGATTATCTTTGACATGCTCTGCGGTTGCAGCCTTCGGAATGGCAACGACACCCTCTTGGCTCAAGATCCAAGCGAGCGCCAGGCGGGCGCGGCTCACCCCGTATCGGTCGGCTATGCGCGCCAGCCTTCCCTCGCGAGCGAGTTGACCTCGCTCGATGGGTGAATGGGCTATGAGTGGAATTCCCCTCTCCCGGCACCAAGGCAGGAGATTGCGCTCAATGCCGCGTCTCATGAGATTGTAGGCGACCTGGTTGGTCTGAACGGATTTTCCCATCGGAACGGCCGCTAAGTCTCGCAAGTCGTCAATACCGAAGTTACTGACCCCCCAGTACCGTATTTTTCCCGCGGCTTTTAGGGTTTCGAAGGCCTCGATGGTTTCGCTCAGCGCGACGTTGCCCCGCCAATGAAGCAGATAAAGATCGATCCAGTCCGTGCGGAGACGCTTTAGGCTCCGGTCACAAGACGTCAGGACGCCGAGACGGGAGGAGCGATGCGGGTGCACCTTGCTAACGATGAAGACTTTATCGCGCTGACTCGCAGCAGCCTCTCCCACAACTTCCTCAGCGCCTCCGTCTCCATAGGTTTCTGCCGTGTCGATGAGCGTCATATCGAGGTCGATGCCGGTTCGCAGTGCGGCCACTTCTGCTTTGTGCGATTCGCGGTGCTCACCCATCCCGCATGTGCCCTGTCCGAGCAGCGGTATCGGCTCTCCCGCGGGCAATAGTATCGTCCTGATCGCGCTGGCCATGGAGGTTCCTGTTTGGTGTTCGATGCGAGCACAGAAAGGTTAGCGCTCCGCAAGAATGGACCAACTGACCATCGTCAACGCGTGTCGATTGCGCTCGGTATATACGGGTTGGTGTCGGTTCAAGCTGCCGTAGATCGGGCGTGGGCGCCCTGACCATCGGCAACTGAGGCTCTCTGGCGTATTCTGGTTGACAACGTGGACTACGCGAGTGTGGGAACCCGTATCGTAAAATCCCGTAAAGGCGGTTCGAAGTGGTCTCGCCTGTCAGCGTGAGGGCCTGATTGCTTAACCAGCCGGCCCCGGCAAGACGTGCGAACCGTAGGCAGTCCGGCGATCACCGGGTGAAAGTTGTTTACTTGGCTCATGCCATGGGGACCGAGGGGTCCGGACGCCACCGTCCCGGATAATGCGTCGGTCAGGCCGCCTCGATGATGACCTTGAGCGCTTGTGTGTCCGCTGCTTTCGAGAAGGTGTCGTAGGCGTCCAGGATGGCATCGAGCTTGAAGCGATGAGTGATCAGCTTCTTCGGATCGATCTTGCCGGAGCGCACCGTCTTCAGCAGCATCGGTGTGGTGACTGTGTCCACCAGGCGCGTGGTTATGGCGATGTTATGCGACCAGAGCTTTTCCAGATGAAGGTCGGCTTTGACGCCATGGACGCCGATATTGGCGATTATGCCGCCCGCGGCGACGATCTCCTGGCACAGTTCGAAGGTGGCGGGGATGCCGACCGCCTCGATGGCAGTATCCACGCCCTTGTTCTCCGTCAGCTGGAGAAGCTGCTGCTTCGCTTCCTGTCCGGTCGCTTTGACCGTTTTTGTCGCACCGAAGCGCTTCGCGGCTTCGAGCCGGTTCTCGTCGAGATCGATCACGATCAGTTCCGCAGGTGAGTAGAACTGCGCCGTGAGCAAAGCAGCCAGGCCGACGGGGCCCGCGCCGACGATCGCCACGGAGGCACCGGGCTGGACTTTGCCATTGAGCACGCCGCATTCAAAGCCAGTCGGCAGGATGTCGCTCAGCATTACCAAGGCATCCTCGTCGGTGCCGTCCGGGATGGGATAGAGGCTGGTGTCAGCGTGGGGAATGCGGACGTATTCCGCCTGCGTGCCGTCGATGGTGTTGCCGAGAATCCAGCCGCCCGTCGTACAGTGGGAATACATGCCGCGCCGGCAGTATTCGCATTTGCCGCAGGAGGAGATGCAGGAGATTAGGACGCGGTCGCCCTTCTTGAATTGTGTCACTCCCGAGCCTCGCTTGTTCGATAATGCCTACGCCCTCGTGCCCGAGAATGCGCCCTGACGTGCAAGTGGGCACGTCACCTTTGAGGATGTGGAGGTCCGTGCCACAGATGGTCGTTTTCGTCACCCTAACGATGGCGTCCGTCGGGTTCTGGACATTCGGAATGTCACGCTCCTGGAGCGATTTTTTTCCGGGCCCTTCAAAGATGAGAGCTTTCATTGTTGTCTCCGTCACTGACGATCGATTGGATGTGCGATAGCTAATGGTTCAGCATCGCGATTGGGCATGCACTGATGTTTGTCAGTGTCGCGAGGGCGCCTGTGTACGCGCCGAACTAGCGTGATGAATGCGCCTGGAAAGGCCGGGGTGCGTCAGCGACGGTGATAGGGCGCCATCCATGATGGTCGCGCTAGGCTAAGCCCCCAAAGCTGGTTCTGACGCAGATACGGCCGGCTCGAGAGTTCCGGTAGCGAGGGACTTACGGCGAATTCTGGTGTCGAATTGCGACCCGCTATTCAACGGTGGCCTAAGGACGAAATGTTTAGCCTGCGAACCAGCTTTTCGAAGTCGGCACCGTTCGCCTCCCGACGGCTACATCGCAGTCTGCAACCATAAATGTGCGGCAACGCTGACGAGCGTCAGTGAACGGCCGCCTCCTGGCCCTCATCCTAGGAGGAGGACCGGGCCTTCAATGCAAGAGGCCGACCGCGATCGCGCTTAGGAGGAAGTCATGATTAAGGTGTTGGTGGTCCGGCTCGACGGAACGGGCGGAGATGATTTCAGACTTGCGGCCACGGAAAGCCTGGCGAAACTGTTCAATGCCCATGTGGTCGGATTGATAATTAACGTTCTGCCCGAGCCAACCATCGTTGACAGCGTGGTCAACGTAAGCGACTGGTCTCGACTTCTCGATCAGGCACGGACGGCAGGAAGAGAGTTGGAGGAGAAGACCAAGAATCGCCTGAAGGGTCTAGCGCCGTCATCCGAAGTGCGTCGAATCGATGCGTACGCCCATGAGCAGGCGCGCCTCACCGCACGGGAATGCCGGACGGGAGATGCTCTCGTCGGTCTTCGCCTCAGCGATGAGGATGATGCGATTGAGCTGCACGACGTGGTGGAGGAAACCCTGTTTGAGGCGGGGAGGCACATTTTCCTCGTGGCTGACCAGAGGAGCTTCGACGGGGGGTTTCAGCATGCGGTGGTCGCCTGGAACGGCAGCCGCGAGGCGACCCGGGCGGTCGCCGAGGCATTGCCGTATCTTGAGAAATCGAAAGCAGTCACCGTGCTACGTATCGGTGCGGGGACGGAGTCAATTCTGACCGCGACGCAGGATGACAGGCTTGTCGCTTATCTTCGACGACATGGCATTAACGCGGTGCTGGAGCGGGTTGCACAGAAGGGACTTACCGACATCGCGACGGTGCTGGTGGACGAAGTGGTTGCACGCAAGGGCGACCTGCTCGTCATGGGGGGCTACGGTCATTCCCGATTGCGGTAATGGCTGCTCGGGGGCGCGACGTATCGGCTCCTTCGCAAGTCGCCAGTGTCGCTCGTCATGGCGCACTAGACAGCGTGTCCCTCAGTTGCTGGGAATGAGTTGTCGCGTAGCGGAGTCTTTGCCGGTTGCTGCTAAGGGACGATGGTTATGACCAATTCTGATGACGAAGGGATTCTTGAGACGCGTAGGGTGCGTGAAGTAGCCGGTGTGTTTCACGGAGAGAGCGCCCTTGAGAATGCGATCGAAGCCCTCTTGCATGCCGGTTTCGACCGCGCGGATATTGACATCATGGGTGAGCTCGAGGCGGTCCGACGCCGTCTGGGCACGCTCTACATTCCGCCGGAGGAGATCGCCGACGTACCGGGGACCCCGCGTCGGGCATTTGTCGCACGAGACGATCTTGCAACGGCGACCGCCGGCGTGGCTGGAATTCTTTTCTATGTGGGCGCGACCGCGGCCATGATGTCCGTCGTCGCTTCCGGCGGAAGTCTTGCAGTGATCGCCGCAGCCGCAATGGCAGCCGGGACGGTCGGAGCGGGTATCGGCGCTGCTGCAGTTCGACTGCTTGGCAAGAAGCAGGCGGAGGAGCTCGAGCTTCAGCTCATGTCCGGAGGCATTGTGATCTGGGTGCGCGCTCGAACCGCGGAGAAGGAAGCGGAAGCACAGGAGATTCTGGCCAAATTCGGTGCTGAAGCGATCCGCGTGCATGAGATTGATATGGTGAAGCGGCTGGAGGACATACCGCTTGCGAAAGTTCAGCCGGACCCGTGGCTGGAAAGTAACGTGCAGACCAGCGGTTAGGGCCGCGAGAGACTCAAGATGGCTCTCCGCGGACTGCGGCAAGACGGCTCCAGTCCCGGGAACGCACAGCCGATTGAAACCGCGCCGGCTGGAGCGCAGCGTGTACACCGCCGCACGGTTGCGCGAGTCGGTTGACCTCATTGCTCGGCGGCTGGTGATTGTCGAGCTCGACCCTCCTGTCCGGCGGTTTTGATTGCCGTCGGACTGATGTCCGTCAACGTCGATGACCTGCCCCCTGGTCATACTGCGAGGCACGTATCGCATCGAAGTTCCCGACCGATGGAGGCACAGCATGGCAGGCAAGGTGATCGGCATTGACCTGGGTACGACGAATTCCTGCGTCGCGATCATGGAAGGCTCCCAGACCAAAGTCATCGAAAACGCCGAGGGTGGCCGCACGACACCCTCCATTGTGGCATTCACGAGCGAGGGCGAGATCCTCGTTGGCCAACCGGCGAAGCGACAAGCGGTCACAAATCCCGAGAACACCATCTTCGCCATCAAACGCCTGATCGGCCGGCGGTATGACGACCCCATGGTGGAAAAAGACAAGGCCCTTGTGCCCTACAAGATCGTCAGGGGCGACAATGGCGACGCCTGGGTCGAGGTGCAGGGTAAAAAATACAGTCCGAGCCAGATCAGTTCGTACATACTGGTGAAGATGAAGGAGACCGCTGAAGCCTATCTCGGCGAGAAGGTTGAGAAGGCGGTGATCACGGTCCCTGCATATTTCAATGACAGCCAACGGCAGGCAACGAAGGATGCCGGCAAGATTGCCGGCCTCGAGGTGCTGCGCATCATCAACGAGCCGACGGCGGCCGCTCTTGCGTATGGCCTCGACAAGAAGAAGGCCGGAACGATCGCGGTGTATGACCTCGGTGGCGGAACGTTCGACATTTCGCTGCTCGAGATCGGTGACGGCGTGTTCGAGGTGAAGGCCACCAATGGCGATACATTCTTAGGCGGCGAAGATTTCGACAAGCGGATCATCGACTGGCTCGCAAGCGAGTTCAAGAAAGACCAGGGCATCGACCTGCGCAATGACCGTCTTGCGCTGCAGCGGCTTCGGGAGGCGGCAGAGAAGGCCAAGATCGAGCTCTCCTCGGCGCTGGAAACAACCATCAGCCTGCCTTTCATCACGGCCGATCAGAATGGCCCGAAGCATCTGGAGATCAAGCTCAGGCGCGCCAAGCTGGAGGAATTGGTCGACGACCTGGTCCACCGCACCGAAAAGCCCTGCCGGGACGCAATGAAGGATGCGATGATCAAGCCCGAGAAGATCGACGAGGTCGTTCTCGTTGGCGGCATGACGCGCATGCCGAAGGTTCAGCAGATCGTCACCGACCTCTTCGGCAGAGAACCGCACAAGGGTGTCAATCCCGACGAGGTGGTGGCGATTGGCGCGGCGATCCAGGCTGGCGTGCTCCAAGGCGACGTCAAGGATGTGCTGCTTCTCGACGTGACACCACTGTCGCTTGGTATTGAGACCCTTGGCGGGGTATTTACCCGCCTCATCGAGCGCAATACCACGATTCCTGCCAAGAAGAGCCAAGTCTTCTCGACAGCAGAAGACAACCAGACCGGCGTCACGATCCGTGTCTTTCAAGGCGAGCGCGAGATGGCGGCAGACAACAAGTTGCTTGGTCAGTTCGATCTCGTCGGTATTCCCCCCGCGCCTCGGGGCCTCCCCCAGATCGAGGTCACCTTCGACATCGATGCGAACGGCATCGTCAATGTCTCGGCCAAGGACAAGGCGACAGGAAAGGAGCAACAGATTCGTATCCAGGCCTCGGGAGGCCTGTCGCAAGCCGACATCGAGCGGATGATCAAGGAAGCCGAGGCAAACGCGGAAGCCGACAAGAAACGGCGCGCGTTGGTCGAGGCGAAGAACCGGGCGGACGCGGAGATCGCCGCAAGCCAGAAAGCTCTCGACGAGTCCAAGGATAACGCGCCGGCCGCAGAGAAGGAGGCGGTCGAGAAGGCAATCGAGGAGTTGAAGTCGGTTGTCGGTGGCGACTCGGCTGCAGACATCGAAGCTAAGGCGCAAATGTTGCAGATTGCCCTGTTGAACTTCAAAGCGAAGATGAAGGACAGCTCAGCCGGTGGCGCGAGCGGGCAGAGCCCGACCGACGATGATGTCGTCGATGCGGACTTCGAGGAGTTGGACGACAAGGACGACAAGCGACATGCTTGATCGCCGCGATACTAAGAGGCTGGTCGATCTGAGGCTTGGCACGGCCCTTCGGTCGATGCCGCCAGCATCGCCCGCTATCGATCCGGTAGCGAGAATCGCTGAGCTCGAGCACGAACTCATGCCCGCCCTCGCCGAACAGGAGAACATTCGCAAGCGGATGCGGCGTGAACGGGATGAGGCCGTAGAGCGAGCAGTTGGATGCTTCGCAGCCGACCTGCTCGACACTATTGAGAGATTGAATAGCTCGATCGAATATGCGTGCATACATCCGGGTAAGGCCTCAGCGGCATCGCTTATCGCTGGTGTCCGGGCGAGTGAGTATTTACTGCTGTCGGCTCTCACCCGGCATGGTGTGTGCAGGATCGATCCTATTGGATACGATTTGACCCGAGCGAGCAGCACGCGGTGTATCTGCGAATCGAAACGACTGTAGCTGAGGGCGCGGTCGTCGAGGTGTTGCATCTAGGCTATCTGGTCGAAGATGGATTGGTGCATCCGGCTGCTGTCGCTGTCGCGGCTGCTGATTGTATGCCCTCCGAACACTTCAAGACGTTAGTCGCCCGGCTGGCCTAATCCGCAGCCCCCACCCTGACGATGGCCGTCCTTCCGCTTCACTGGGTTCGAACCTCGGCGACGCTCAGCCGCTGATCTCCGCTGTCATTGGCGTTGTTCGTTCGACTGTAGCCTTCGGCGAAACTGCTGCTATCAGTTCGAAACTGACGCCCGTCAGCGCGTTTCACCTGGCTGGTAGTAGCGTGATCTCGCTGCAAGTTGCGGAGGACCGAGCGTTGGTCTCGCAGCGAGGCATGCCCTATTAGCGGAAGGAAGGACGACAATGAGATCCGACAGCGACATCAAGCGCGACGTAGAAACCGAACTGAAGTGGGACCCCGACATCGACGCCACCGACGTTGGCGTGGCCGTCAAGTCGGGCGTCGTGACGCTCACCGGCTTCGTGCGCAGCTACGCGCAAAAGTACGAGGCGGAGCTGGCAGCCAAACGTGTGTCGGGGGTGCTCGGCGTGGCGAACGACATCGAGGTGCGGCTACCCTCTGAAAACCAGCGCCCTGATCCCGAGCTGGCGCGCGAGGCCGTCGCCGCCATTAAGGCCGAGCTTCCGTATGCGCACGAGAACATCAAGGTGGTGGTGAAGAGCGGCTGGGCGACGCTGGAAGGCAACGTGGAGTGGGACTACCAGCGCACACGCGCCGAACGGGCGGTGCGCGGTATGAAAGGCCTAAAGGGAATCTCCAACCTGATCACGTTGAAGCCGCGCGTTGCTCCATCGGAAGTCAAGGCGAAGATCGAGGACGCGTTCAAGCGCAGCGCCGAGATCGACGCCAACCGCATCACCGTCACGGCCAGTGGCGGAGAGGTAACGCTCACCGGCTCGGTACGCTCCTGGGCCGAACGCCAGGAGGCCGAGCGAGCCGCGTGGCGGGCGCCGGGGGTCACCAAGGTCGACAACCGCATCACCATCGCTGTGTAAAGCGCACGCTACCCAAGAGTGGAAGCGCGGACCAACGATGTCCGCCTTCCACGGTGGGCTTTGAGAAAGAGCCGCCTCCAATTTAACGCGGTTCTGTACCGATGAAGGGCATTCCGTATGGACCCTGGATCGCGGCTACTGCTCGCTGGGCATGTGAGCCTACGCATTGAAGTGCGGCACCTATGCTATGTATTAGCTGCCGCGCAATCGGGTAGCTTTCGCGGTGCTGCGAGCGCGCTCAATGTCGAGCAATCGGCAATCAGCCGAAGAATTCGCGACCTGGAGGACCGCCTCGGTGTCTCGTTGTTTGTGCGCGGCCATGGCGGCGTTTGCCTCACAAACGCCGGACAGTCCTTCGTGGGCCGGGCCCAGCGTGCACTGAGCCACATTAGACATGCTGCGTCGGACGCAGCCTCCGGCGGTCGTGGGGAAGTTGGCGGAATTCGTGTTGGAATATTTTCGTCATTGTCCTGTGGGTTCCTGGCGGATTTGCTACGCATTTATGGCCAACGTCATTCGGCTGTCCGACTCGATCTGGTGGAAGGGGGGCCTGCCGCACATGTGTCAGCAGTTCAACGTCTTCAGATGGATGTCGCCTTTCTGACCGGCGCCCCGACTGCAGACGATTGCGATCGGGAGGACCTCTGGACGGAGCGGATATTTGTCGTACTCCCCGCAGCGCATAAACTTGCCGGACGGCGAAGACTCACATGGAATGACCTCCGCGCGTACCGCTTCATTGTAAGCGAGTGTGATCCCGGACCTGAGATCGAAGACTACCTCGTCAAGCACTTAGCCGACCTTGGCCACCACCCGAGTGTGGAGCGTCACGCGGTCGGACGGGACAATCTCATGCATCTGGTGGCAATGAGTCAGGGCCTAACTCTGACTAGCGAGGCCACGACCGCGGATCGCTTTCCAGGCATCGCGTATAGACCGCTTAGCGGGCATTTGCTGCCATTCTGCGCAATCTGGTCGCGCCAGAATGACAATCCGGCTCTGAGGCGGCTGCTCAGCCTTGCCAAGGCAATGTCGCGCGAGCGATCCAACGCCAACGGCAGGATCGACAAAGCGGATGATGAGAGGCGGCGGGCTATGGCTGGGATGGGCGCGCTCTCGGGCCGCGGCGAGCCTTCGCGAATGCCCGATCAGTCGCCATGAATCGCTCAATCATTGGCGCGATGAGCTTGGCGGGATCTGGGATAGGCTTACCGGTCTCCTGTGCGAGGACATCTGCGTTATCCGGACTCTATGAAGATGTCTCAAGGCCGCGATGCTGTTTGTCTGCAATGAACAGGACGCCGACACTTACCCACGACGATTGCACTGAACAGGGCGGTCCATCCTGTTCTTCCAAGACACTCAAGGGTAATGTGACGTCATGTCAAAGCAGAGCGACAGATTTCAGACGGCCAGCGATCGATATGCGCAGTTCCGCCCGCGATACCCGGATAGCCTCGTCCGCAGGGTCGCCGGACGGATCGGGGCGGCTCCCGTGAATTCCACATTGCCTGTGCTCGATGTCGGCAGTGGCACGGGCATCTTCACACGCCAACTCGCAGCCGGCTTGCCCCAAGGCATGCCGATAATCGGGATAGAACCATCGTTCCGGATGCGCGAGCAGGCGATGATGCAGCCAGCTTCTCCTTCCGTCTCCTATCGCGACGGCAACGCCGAGCACCTGCCTGTCGAGAATGGCGGCGCGCGAGGCGTGGTGGCGGCGACGGCCGCACATTGGTTCGACCGGCCGGCCTTCTACCGCGAAGCCGCCCGAGCCCTACCTTCAGGTGGTATCCTCGCCATCGTCGAGTATGTCCGTGACGAACAGTCTCCGGTCGCGTGCGCTGTGATCGACTTCCTTGCGCGGCATGGGGAAGAGCGCGCCTACTCCCGTCCCGATTACACCGCCGAGCTTGGTGCTCTTGCCGGCTTCAGACAATTGGAGGAGGTGAGAGAGCCGGTGACTTTTCACCTCACCCTTCCGGAGTTTGCGGGACTGGCTCTCTCGTCCTCCCACGCGCGCAAGATCGTCGAGGATATGGGAGAGGCCGAAGCGACTGTACGGCTCCAGGCGATCGGCAGCAGGCTGAGCGACAATGACGGCAAAGTGCCCTACGGCTATGTCTTTCAGATTTTCATGACGCAACGTGCCTGAATCATCAGGCGTTGGTATCACCATCGGAATTTCTGGATGTCGCAGCGTTTCCCGGAAGTGTTGGGCGTCGAGGTGCGCCACCGCCCTTGGCCTTCCTGCTCCGCCAGCCACGATCCGAGCGGATGAACGCTTCCAGCATATGCGGGATCAGCGCCGCCGTTTCCACCGGCTCGTAGAGGCGGCGGTGCTCGGCCGCGTACTGGTCGAGTTCTTCCTTGAGCGGCTCCGGCAGCGTGATCGTCAGCCGGACGAGGCCGACCTTGGGCAGCGGGCCGAGTCTTAATTGAGGCATGTATTTTCTCCTGCGCGTGAGACAAAGACATGTCGCCTGTTCAGATAATCGGCATAGGCGACGAGCTGCCGATGGACGGTGGCCGACAGTTCCACCGTCACTTTCACCGGCTTGTCGTCTCCAGGGCCCCAAGCTTGAGTTTTGCCACGAGCTATCCTCCGTAGGGTTCGAGGACTAGGTCTCGCGTGACGATCACGCGCACTGGAAATCCGGGCCGGATTGTGAGCGTTGGCGGTACGTTAAGCTGACGCCGAATGATCTGTTGCCCGGCATCGTTGATCGTGTCCTGGCCGCCATTGCGGATCGCTCGCAGCAGGCGATCTTCGTCGTCGATCGCAAGCTCGGAACCAACACTCAGCAGCGTGGATAGGCCCGCGGCCTTGGCGAGTTCCCACCAATGGTAGTCGACCCCGTCCTCGAGGCCGGCGTAGCCTTGTGAATCTGCCCCCGGTTGGCGTTCCAGAACGATGGAGCGTCCGTTCGGGAAAACGAGGCGATTCCACACCAGCAATATTCTCCGCTGACCGAACTGCACGGCGTTGTCATATTGGCCGATGATGCGCGTGCCCTGCGGCACGAGAAGTAATCGGCCGGTCGGGCTGTCATAGATGTGTTCGGTGACCTGAGCTGTGATCTGTCCCGGCAGGTCCGAGCGGATGCCCGTGATCAGCGCTGCCGGGATCACCGCCCCGGCCTGCAGGACATAGGGCGATGCAGGCGCTAGCACGCGGTCGGGAGCGACGGTGCGGCGATCAATGGCGGCGTTCAGGAAGGCGACCTGGCGGTCCTGCGCAGTTGGTGCGTTGAGCTGCCCGGGCAGGCCAAGGCCGGTAAGGTTCGTGGTGGTCGCGGCGATGCCCGGCCCGGCCGGAGCCGTATGTGTGCGTGCCTCAGTCTGAAAGAACACGCGACTGGTGCGTGCTGCTTCCTCCTCCGCGAGCCGGCGCTGCTCTGCCGGGTCGACCGCCGGTCGAATCGGTGGAGGTACGACCGGTTGGCCGCGGTTCTGCGCATCGAGGATCGGTCGACCGAGATCGCCAGGCAGCGGGGGGCCGAGTCGCGGGCCGGTATAGTCGCGTGGCAGGTCGGTGAGACCATCAGCGGTGGGGCGGTTCCTCGTCGAGTAAAGTTCTTCGCTGGCAGGGCCGCCGTGTCGGGTCTGAAGGGCGTAGATCAACGCGCCTCCAAGGCCCGCGCAAGCGATCAGGCCGATCGCCATCAATGCCTTGCGAGACAGGCGGGTGACACGAGGCGGCTCGCCACGCAGCCGCATCGGAGCCGTGGCGTCGCTCGCTCTTCCCATAGTCTCGCCATTGTGGCCCTGATTATCGGTGTCGCTCATGATGAGGGCTTTCCATCGCTGCGGACGATCCTGACGGTCTGCTGCCGGTTACCGCTGCCAAGCCGAAGTTCCGCGGCGCCGAAGAGCCGATCGACGATCAGGATGTTCTGGTGAATGCGACTGTTGACAATCTGGAGTTCACCTTCCGAGCCGATGACGAATATCGGCGGCATCTCGCCTTGGACGATACCGCGCGGAAACTCGACATAGACGCGACGGCCATCATCGTAGACAGTGGTAGGCCGCCACGGCGGACTGTCTCCGGTCAGCGCGTAGCGGTAATTGCGTGCTGCCACTGCCGGGATGATGGGCGCCGCCGGCACGCCCGGGCGCTGTGAGGCTGGGGGCTGCGGGTAGGCCCATGCCACGGCCGGCATGTAGGGACGTTCCCCCGAGCGCAGCTCGATCATGTAGATGCGGCGGTCAGTGGTAATAACAAGATTCGTGGAGATGTCCGCGCGCGTCGGCTTTACGAGCACGTGGACGCGCCGGGTGGTGCCTGATCCGCTCTCGGTGTCGCCGATGATCCATCTCGCGGTATCGCCCGCCGCGATTGGCCCCGTCCCGGTCAGGCTTTCGCCGGGCTCGAGCGCGATGTTGGTGATCTGTCCCGGCGCGGCATAGACTTGATAGAGCGCCCCCTCGCTCCAGGGATAAATCTGGATCGCGTTGAAATAGCCTTCGCGACGAGGCTCGACACGGGCGGCGATGTTGGCGTTCTCGACCCGGCCGGTCGGTGAATTCGATGCGGCGCCTCCGCGGCTCGGAGTCCAGGCCGGCGGTATGTGCAACGGCCGCGGTCGCTCATCCGTCAACACGGCAGGTACGGCAGGGAGCGGCGGTACATCGGAGTCGTAGCTGATCTGCGGCGGCCTGTTCGTCGCGCATCCGCCCAACGCGATTGCAGCGAGCACGAGGCACACAGAAGCGGAGTTGCGGAAAGCCGGTCTGGCCGGGACGCCCGTCGAACTCATTGTCCCATCTCCCGCGACCAGTTGATCGCATTGACGTAGATGCCGAGCGGATTCGCGCGGAGCCTCTCGGCGTCCCGCGGAGGCTGAACAACGACAGTGAGGATGGCGGTCCAGCGCTCGGTCGCCGCGAGCTGGCCGTTCTCGTAGCGGCGTTCGGTCCAGGCCACCCGGAAGCTGTCCGGCGATGCCCGGATCACGCTGGACACCTCGACTGCGACCTGCTGTCTGCCGACGCGGGTGAACGGATCGTTCGCCCTTGCGTAATCGTTCAACGCGGCCGCGCCGCGATCGGTGGTGAATTCATAGGCCCGCAGCCAGTTCTGGCGCACGACGATGGGGTCGGCAGGCAGGCCACGGACCTGCTCGATGAAGCGCGCAAGGTGGTAGGCGATCTGCGGATCGGTGGGGCGGTAGTCCGCGACGGCAGGCGCCACGGCCTGGGCCTGGCCGAGATTGTCGACCTGAACCACCCATGGCACCACGGTGCCACGGGCAGACTGCCAAACGAGCGCCGCGGCAAATCCAGCGGACAGGAACAGGCAGCCGAACGCCATGAGGCGCCAGTTCTTTGCCTGCACGCGAGCCGAGCCAATCCGCTCGTCCCAGACCTGAGCGGCGCGCTGGTATGGTGTCTCGGGTACGGGAGTCTTTCCGTAGTGTGTCGATGGCCGTTTGAACATCATTGGTCTCGCTGGGAGAGGTTGACGGAGGCGCCGCCGCCATGGCTGTCGCCGCTGCGGATCGCGTGAGCGGCGGCCATCACGCCGTGCGATATGTGCTGAGAGCGTTTCATGCGGCGGGCCCAAGCCGGCGGACCTTCAGACGGGGGCGCAGACGGTGCCTGGGCAGCGCTGCCGCCGACGCTCCCCATGGTCGATGCGCCGCCCGTCGCTTCGAAAGCGGACTGAGCGCCTCGCGCGTAGCTGGCTCGCATGCTGTCGGCAGCGCGGGTCGCAGCACGACGGAGCGGCGAGGCCGCCGCGCTGCCGGCGGCGCGGGCGACGCCACCAAGGCCCGAAGCCACGCCGGCAGCGCCGGATTGCCCGGCAGCACCAAGGCTGTAGGCAGTTGCCGCGCCTCCCGCCACGGCTGCTCCGCCGCGGGCGGCGGCGGCCGTGCCAGATAGGGCCGCAGCGCCGCCTCGTACCGCAAGCCCGCCGGCCGCGCCTGCGGCGACGGCGGCGCCACCAGCCGCGAGGCCCGTGCCGACGGCGGCTCCGGCGCTAAGTTGTGGGCCGCCCGAGACAATGCCGCTTGCGATCCCAGGACCGAATATCCCGAGGCCGAGCAGCGACAGCGCCGCCAGCACGATCGCCATGGCCTGATCGATCGTCGGGCTGGCGCCACCGAAGCCGGCGGTGAACTCGCCGAACAGCGTCGAACCGATGCCGATAATCACGGCGAGCACCAGCACCTTGATGCCGGAGCTGATGACGTTGCCGAGCACGCGCTCGGCCATGAAGGCGGACTGGCCGAACAGCCCGAATGGGATGAGCACAAAGCCGGCAAGCGTAGTGAGCTTGAACTCGATGAGCGTCACAAACAACTGCACGGCGAGAATAAAGAAGGCGAGCAGTACGAGCGTCCAGGCGAGGAAGAGGCACGCAATCTGAATGAAGTTCTCGAAGAACGACCAGTAGCCCATGAGGCCGGAGATCGAGTCGAGCAGCGGCCGCCCGGCGTCGAGGCCGGTTTGCGCAACACGGCCGGGGCGTAGCAGATCGGCGGTCGAGAAGCCGGTGCCGGAAGCCTTGAGACCGAGGCCGGCAAAGGACTCGAAGACGATGCGGGCGAGATTGTTCCAATTGCCGATGATGTAGGCGAAGACACCGACGAACAATGTTTTCTTGACGAGCCTAGCGATGATGTCGTCGTCCGCACCCCAGCTCCAGAACAGCGCTGCGAGCGTCACGTCGATCACGATCAGCGTTGTCGCGATGAATGCGACCTCGCCGCCCAACAGGCCGAACCCGCTGTCGATGTAGCGGGTGAAGACCTCCAGGAAATGATCGATGACCCCCGTGCCCCCCATGGCGCTACTCGGCGTCCTCGGTCGGCGGCGTCGCCTCATGGCGACGCGCTTCGCTCGCGGATGAGCCTTCGGCGGGCGCTCCACCGGGTGCTCGCGACTGCTCTCGAACCGCTGTCGTGTTGCCGGTCCCAGGCGTCAGGAAGCGCCGGCGGCTCTCCGCCCAGGCGCGCAAGCATGCGGGATCGCGCGGACCGGCCTCTCCGAGACTTTGACAACGGAACAGCTCGGCGTTCAGTGGGTCAACGGCGTTTGTCTGCGGCGGACGGGCGGGCTCCATCTCCGGCCGCTCCTCCTTCCGGGTCAGCTCGACGACCGTCGCGGTGATTGCGACGGCAACGAAGGTGACGGCACCGAGCCGGGCGAGCATCTTTCCGTCCATAGCGATGTCTCAGTTTCCTGCGGGGAACATGCTGGCGTTGCCGGGCTGGTAGCCGGAGCCGGGCGTGAGAAACCTCCGGCGCTGCTCGCGGCCCTGCTCCGCGGCGGCCGCGCGCTCGGCTTCTGCGAGCGCACGGGCGCGGCCGTCAGCGGCCACAACGGCGGTGAGGTCTGCGAGCTGTTGCGCTTGAAGGGCGAGGATCTGGTTGCCAGCCTGGGCGGCTTGCAGGGCGCCGGCCGCACCCTGGCTCTGGCCGACGAGGGCTGACATCTCGGCGCGATTGGTGTCGAGGTTGCCGACCACCGTCGCCTGGACGCGCATCGCGTCCTGCAAGCCGCCCACAGTGTTCTGCCATCGGGTGCGCGCGTCGGCGATGAGCTGCTGGTCGGACGCGGACAGCGAGGCACTGCCATACGTCGTCTGAAACGCCTGGTCGATCTGCTGGACGTCGAAGGCGATGTTCTGCGCTTGGCCGAGGAGCTGCTGGGTCCGCTGGATCGACTGTTGCAGCCGCTGGAGCGAGGAGTACGGCAGGCTTGCGAGATTCCTTGCCTGATTGATCAACATCTGCGCTTCGTTCTGAAGCGAGGTGATCTGATTGTTGATCTGCTCAAGTGCGCGTGCCGCCTGAAGCACGTTCTGCACGTAGTTCGTCGGGTCGTAGACGATCCACTGCGCCGACGCGGGCGTGATCGCCAGCGGCACAAGCGACATTGGAAGCGAGAAGATGGTGGCGGCGAGGAGTGCCGCGCGCGAGCGGGATTGGCGGGTGCTCATGGTTGAGCCTCCTTTGAGGGTTCGGGGAGGAGCGTCGGGAAGTTAGGAAGGAGATCGACGGCCCAGCTCACGCCGCGAGCTTCGAGCCACGCAGGGAGGAACCCCTCCCGGCCGTGCTCAGCCATGATGCTGGCAATCAGCGCCTGATCATCCTTTGCGGACGCAGCGCAGAGGGCGAGGCCGACGTCGGAGAGACCCAGCTCGAAAAGGCGATTGCCGCTTCGGGATTGGCAGTAGTAGTCTCGTTTCGGCGTGGCTCGCGCGAGAATCTCGATCTGGCGATCATTGAGCCCAAACCGGCGATAAATGCTGGTGATCTGCGGTTCGATCGCCCGGTCGTTGGGCAACAGCAGCCGCGTGTGGCAACTGTCGACGATTTCGGCAGCGATCGTGCTCTTCTCGATCTGTGCAAGCGACTGGGTTGCGAAGACGACCGACGCGTTCTTCTTGCGGAGCGTGACCAGCCACTCGGTGAGCTGCTTGGCAAATCCGGGATCGTTTAGCGCCAGCCACCCCTCGTCGATGATGAGCAGGGTTGGCGAGCCGTCGAGCCTGTCGGAGATGCGATGAAACAGGTAAGACAGGGCGGCCGGCGCGCCTCCACTCCCGACAAGGCCTTCGATCTCGAAGGCTAGAACAGCGGCCGAACCCAAATGCTCGAATTCCGCGTCCAGCAGCCGGCCATAGGGGCCTCCGACGCAATAGGGTCGAATTGCTTGCTTGAGGTCGTTCGATTGGAGCAGCACCGTCAGGCCGGTAATGGTCCGCTCCTCGACAGGGGCGGAGGCAAGTGAGGTCAGCCCCGTCCAGATGTGCTCCTTGACTTCCGGGGTAATCGTGACGCCTTCGCGCATCAGAATGGCGACGATCCAGTCGGCTGCCCAAGCCCGCTCATAGGTGTCATGGATGCGTGCGAGCGGCTGGAGAGAGACGGACGTTTCGGAACCTTCCGTGAGGCCGCCACCGAGGTCGTGCCAGTCTCCGCCCATTGCGAGTGCGGCGGCGCGGATCGAACCGCCGAAGTCAAATGCGAAGACCTGGCTGCGGTCGTAGCGGCGGAATTGCAGGGCCATCAACGCCAGCAACACCGATTTACCGGAGCCGGTTGGCCCCACGATCAGCGTGTGGCCTACGTCGCCGACGTGGAGCGAAAAGCGGAATGGCGTGCTTCCCTCGGCCTTGCCGAAGAACAGCGGCGGCGCTTTGAAGTGCTCATCTTGAGCGGGGCCGGCCCAGACGGCCGAGAGTGGAATCATGTGCGCTAAGTTGAGCGTGGAGATTGGCGGCTGCCGGACGTTGGCGTACAGATGGCCGGGCAGGCTCCCGAGCCAGGCGTCGACCGCGTTGACGGCCTCGATCATTGCAGTGAAGTCGCGGCTCTGGATCACCTTCTCGACGAGGCGCAGCTTCTCGTCGGCTAAGCGTGGATCGCCGTCCCACACGGTAATCGTAGCCGTCACGTAGGCCATGCCGGCGAGATCCGCGCCGAGTTCCTGAAGGGCCATGTCGGCGTCGGCGGCCTTGTTGGCGGCGTCGGTGTCTACAAGGACCGACGCCTCATTCGTCATGACTTCCTTGACGATGGCCGCAATGCTTTTCCGCTTTGCGAACCATTGCCGCCTGATGCGGGTGAGCAGCTTGGTCGCGTCGGTCTTGTCGAGCAGGATCGCGCGTGTTGCCCAACGATAGGGGAATGCGAGCCGGTTCAGCTCGTCGAGGATGCCGGGCGTCGTCGCGGTCGGGAAGCCTACGATGGTGAGTGTGCGCAGGTGCTGATCGCCGAGACGAGGCTCAAGGCCCCCGGTGAGAGGCTGGTCGGCCAGCAGCGCATCGAGATACATCGGTGTCTCGGGGACACGGACACGATGGCGCTTGGTGGAAACGCAGGAATGCAGGTAGGTCAGCGTCTCGCTGTCATCCAGCCAACGGCATTCCTTCATGAAGCCGTGGAGCAGCGCGAGCACACGGTCGGTGCGGTCGACGAAGGCTCGCAGAATCTCGTGAGGGTCAACACCTGACCGTTCCCTTCCCTCGTAGAGCCAAGTCTCCGCGCGCGCGGCATCCTCGGCCGGCGGCAGCCAGGCGAACGTGAGGACGTAGCGGGACTCGAAATGCGTGCCTTCTTCCTCGAAATCAGCCTTGCGCTCGGCATCGAGCAACGCCGACGCGGGATCGGGAAAGATGCTGTCTGGATAGCGGTTGGAGGGGTAGCGCTGCGCCTCTACAAAAATCGCCCAGCCCGAACCGAGACGGCGGAAAGCGTTGTTAAGCCTTGCCGCCACGCCAACCAGTTCCGCTGCAACAGCGGAGTCCAGATCTGGACCGCGAAAGCTTGCGCTGCGTTGAAATGAGCCGTCCTTGTTCAGAACAACTCCTTGGCCAACAAGCGCGACCCAAGGCAGGAAATCTGCGAGGCGAGTAGCGGTGCGGCGATATTCGGCGAGGTTCATCATGGCAGGCTCAGACCGCGAGGAAGGAGGGGATGCGCAGATGCCGGCGGATCACTTCCACGAACATTGGATCGCGTTTGGCTGCCCATACGGCCGCGAAGTGGCCGACAGCCCAGAGTCCGAGACCGACGAGCCAGAGCCGAAGGCCAAGGCCGAGAGCGGCCGCCAACGTGCCATTGAGGATCGCGATCGACCTCGGCGCGCCGCCGAGCAGGATATGGTCGGTCAGCGCCCGGTGAATGGGCACCGAAAAGCCTGGGACTTCTGCGTTGTCGGCAATGCCCTGCATCAGACGAGCACTCCGCCGCCGAAGCTGAAGAAGCTGAGAAAGAACGAGCTGGCTGCGAAAGCGATCGACAAGCCGAAGACGATCTGAACGAGTCTCCGAAAGCCACCGCTCGTGTCGCCGAACGCGAGGGTCAAGCCGGTGACGATGATGATGATCACCGCGATGATCTTCGCGACGGGTCCTTCGATCGACTGAAGGATTTGTTCAAGCGGCTGCTCCCACGGCATTGAGGAGCCAGAGGCATGTGCGGCCGGGGCGAGCGCGAGGCTGACGACAGCGGCCGCGGTTGCGGAGGCAAGAAGACGACGAAGGTTCTGGAGCTTGTGGATCACGCACGATCTCCTGTGGCGGGCAAGGTTGCGGGGGTGACGTGGTAGTCGCCATCGGCGGACAGGCCGTGGACGTGCGCGAGCTCGGCGAGGCGACGCGACGATCCGCGGCCGCTGAGGACAGCGACGAGGTCGATCGTCTCGGCGATTAGGGCACGAGGCACCGTGATCACCGCCTCTTGGATGAGCTGTTCGAGACGCCGCAGAGCCCCGATCGCTGTGCCGGCGTGAATGGTCCCGACGCCACCGGGATGCCCGGTGCCCCAAGCTTTCAGGAGGTCCAGGGCCTCGGCGCCGCGCACCTCGCCGATGGGGATGCGATCGGGCCGCAGGCGCAGAGAAGAGCGCACCAGGTCGGACAGCGTCGCGACGCCGTCCTTCGTGCGCATCGCCACGAGATTGGGCGCGCTGCACTGAAGCTCGCGCGTGTCCTCGATGAGAACGACGCGATCGGTCGATTTTGACACTTCTGCAAGGAGCGCGTTGGTGAGCGTAGTCTTGCCGGTGCTTGTTCCCCCGGCGACGAGAATGTTGCGGCGATCGGTGACCGCGCTGCGAAGAGTCTCCGCCTGCTCGGCCGACATGATGCTGGCCGCGACGTAGTCCTGCAGCGTGAAGATCGCGATGGCGGGCTTCCGAATTGCAAAGGCCGGCGCGGCGACGATAGGCGGCAGCAGGCCCTCGAAGCGCTCCCCCGTTCCGGGCAACTCTGCCGAGACCCGCGGACTTCCGGCGTGGACCTCTGCGCCGACATGGTGGGCGACGAGGCGGACGATGCGCTCTCCGTCGGCGGCCGACAGGCGCTCGCCTGTATCGGCGAGGCCTTCCGAGAGCCGGTCGATCCAGAGCCGCCCATCCGGGTTGAGCATCACCTCGACGATCGACGGGTCCTCCAGGAATCCGGCGACCGCTGGCCCTAGGGCCGTCCGCAGCATGCGCGTGCCGCGAAGTATCGCCTCTGTTTGCTGGAAGGAATTCGCCATGTCGTCCCCGTTGTGCGCGGGACCACTCGAGAGCGGCCCTGGATCGGGGATGAGTAGAAGAGGCAGAAATTCGGGCGACGCAACAACCGGAATGTGGTCGTCGTACTGTGGCGTGCAAATACAGGGAAACGGCGAAACGGCAGAAGTAGTGCCTCGGCCCGCGCGCTCTATTCGGCTGGGGAGTCGCCCGGGACGTCTTCGGAGACCTCTTGACGCAGGCGAGGTCCCTTGGCGAGGCGGCGACCGAGCGCAGCGACAAACGCATCGTAGCGTTCGCCCGCTTGGGCGCGGGCGGCCGCCTGGGCCGGCTCAGGCAGCGGCGGGTTCGTCATCAACCAGTTCCGGACGAAAACTGCGAGCGTCTCCACCGCAATCCCCAGATCCCGTTCGAGGCGCGTCATACGCCTGTCGAGCTGATCGAGGCGCTTCGCAATAGCAGCTTCCTGTCGCTCGGCAGCGTCAGGTGATAGGAAAGAGGCGATCGCTGCTTCGGCAATTAGCGACCGCGACTGGCCACGGCGCGCCGCATACTCGGCGAGGGATTTGGTGACGGCCGGTTCAAGATAGACCGAGAGCCGCTGCTTTTTGCCCGGATTTGCCATAGGCTGCCTAAAGTTCCATGCCATCGTTCGGATCGAGGGACACTTGTCGCGCGATGCCTTGCATGAGGCGGTTCACACGGCTCAGGCGTGCAGTGTCGTCCGCATCGTCGTCGACCTGGTCGATTTCGAACTCGTTTTCCATAGGAAGTTTCCTCTCCACCGGGCTCGTGCGGTTCAGCTCGGGCTGCCGCCGCTTCTCGGAGCCGGTTGGGTCTTCGCCTTCGCTGCTGCCGTTCGCCGATCCCACCAGTTCGAGGGCCGGGCGCGGTGGGACGGGCATGGACGTCCACTCATTCGACTGCGGGTCGGATGCCTTTGCGGTCTCCGGAGGCGGAAGGATGCGCTCTTGAAAGCGGCGATCCTCAAAGTACCGCGCCTTCCGGGCGCGAATAGGTGGCGTGCCGGCAACCATGACGATTTCGTCCGTTGGCGAGAGCTGCATGATCTCACCCGGCGTAAGCAGCGGTCGCGCAGTTTCTGATCGCGACACCATCAGGTGGCCGAGCCAGGGACTCAGGCGATGGCCGGCATAGTTGCGCATTGCGCGCATCTCGGTCGCCGTGCCGAGTGCGTCGCTGATCCTTTTGGCGGTCCTTTCGTCGTTCGTAGCAAAGCTCACCCTCACATGACAGTTGTCGAGGATCGAGTTGTTTGGCCCGTAGGCCTTCTCGATTTGGTTCAGCGATTGCGCGATCAAGAACGACTTCAAGCCGTAACCCGCCATGAAGGCCAACGCGCTCTCGAAAAAATCCAAGCGGCCAAGCGCGGGAAACTCATCGAGCATGAGAAGCAGCCGGTGGCGGCGCCCTTTCGCACGCAGGTTTTCTGTCAGGCGCCGTCCGATCTGGTTCAAGACCAGCCGGATGAGAGGCTTGGTGCGCGCGATGTCTGACGGTGGCACAACGAGGTAGAGCGTCGTTGGTCGCGCGTCGCCCACAATGTCGGTGATCCGCCAGTCACACCGGCGCGTAACAGCGGCGACCACGGGATCGCGGTACAAGCCCAAGAACGACATGGCCGTGCTCAGAACGCCGCTTCGTTCGTTGTCAGACTTGTTGAGCAGCTCCCTGGCGGCGCTTGCGATGACTGGATGTGGTCCGGCCTCCCCGAGATGCGGGGTCTTCATCATCGCGGCAAGCGTCGACTCGATCGGGCGGCGCGGATCGGAGAGAAAGGATGCGACGCCGGCGAGCGTCTTGTCTTCCTCCGCATAGAGCACATGGAGGATGGCGCCGACCAGCAGCGCATGGGAGGTCTTCTCCCAATGATTCCTTTTCTCCAACGAGCCTTCGGGATCGACCAGGATGTCCGCGATGTTCTGGACGTCTCGGACCTCCCATTCTCCGCGCCGCACTTCGAGTAGCGGGTTGTAGGCGGAGGACTTCGCGTTGGTGGGATCGAACAGCAGAACGCGACCGTGTTGCGCGCGGAATCCGGAGGTGAGCTGCCAGTTCTCTCCCTTGATGTCATGGACGATCGCGCTGCCGGGCCAGGTTAGCAGCGAGGGAATGACCAAGCCGACGCCCTTGCCAGAGCGGGTCGGCGCAAAGCAGAGGACGTGCTCGGGTCCGTCGTGCCGGAGATAGTCACGGCCGAGCCTTCCAAGCACGACCCCGTCGGGCCCGAGGAGGCCGGCTGCCTTGACCTCCTCAGGCCGCGCCCAACGGGCCGACCCATAGGTGTCCACGTTCTTGGCCTCACGCGCCCGCCACACCGACATCGCGATGGCGACGGCGATCGCGATGAAACCACCGGATGCGGCGATGATCGCACCGCGCACGAAAATTGCTGGCGCGTAGGCGTCGTAGAAGTACCACCACATGAAGAATGATGGCGGGTAGTAGACTGGCCAGCCGAACAGATCGAACCACGGCTCGCCGAGCTGTGCCTGGAAGCCCAACTGCCATGCCGTCCACTGCGTCGCTGCCCACGTGGTCGCCAGAATGATCAGCGAGACAACCAGAATTTGACCCCAGAGGACTTTCGTAGCTGACATCGTCGGCACTCCTTCTTTTCTGGCGCCTTCACAGGCCGAGCCCGCGCTTCCGGCCGAAGCTCCAATCGACCCCGCCGTCGCCGCGGGCGATACCGGAGATGTGGCGGCCGAGATTCCGTTCGAGTGAGGGCGACCACGGGACGAGCTGGAAGCCGAGCCCGTCATCGAGCATTGCGAAGCGACCGGATGCGAGGTCGAAGCGGCGGCGGTATGTGCCGGCGACATATTCGCCGGCCAACGGTTTGACGGCGGCTTGTCCTGTCTCGGCGCTCAGGCGTTCGCTCAGTGCGTCGAGTTCGCGCCCGCGCAGTGTTCCGATGAGGTTGCGGCTGAAACTCACGCCGCGCGCCTGGCGCTCGGCCAGGCCCTGACTGATGAGATGCTCGGCGCGGCGATCGAGCGCGTCGCGCACCTCGGCTCCGAAGCCACCGCCACCAAGGGCCACAGGTTCGCGCGCAATCGCTTGGCGGTCCAGCCAGGTGGCGCCGTTGGCAGTAATCTGCTGCTCGAGCGGGATGTCCGATCGAACTGCGAGCGCAACGCGTCGCCGGCCCTGCGCGTCATCAAACTTGCGCAGCTCGACGATCGAACCTGGGCCCGAGTCCCCAGCAGCATCGAGGTCGGCGAGCTTGATGTGATGGGTCCGGCCGTCGACTCCATCTATCACGGCATAGGCCGTGCCGTTCAGCTCGTCATCGAGACCACGCGCTATGAGACGACCAACGATCTGGTCGTCGAGGCTCTCTCCGGCGAGCACGAAACTCGAGGTGCCACGCTCGATATTGCGCTCGGCCAGCCCGCGATGGATGCGCTTGATGATGTCGCCTCGCTCGCCAAGCTCGCGCAGAGTGGTTTCGGCATTCTCGACCATCACCCACTGGCCCGGACCGATCTGATCGGCGAGGCCCAGAGCCTCCAGTTTGCGCAGCCGTCCGACTTTCAGGACGTGAAACTCGTCAGGCTGGCGATCAGGGCTCGGAGCGAGATCGATGACGCCTGTCTGATACGCGTCACGCGCGAGTTGCCGGTCGAGGTTGGTCCAGCGCTCCGACTCGACCTGACGTTCGAGGTTGCGCCGGATCTCCTGATCCGTGCGTGGGCCCAACTCCTGCGTCACGAGATCCTGTGCGCGAGCACGCATGCCTTCCTTGATGTAGTCGCGCGAGATGACGAGATCCTGGCCGTCGTCGGAGCGGCCGCGCAGGATGATGTGGACGTGGGGATTGTCGGTGTTCCAATGATCAATGCCCACCCAGTCCAGCTTGGTGCCGAGGTCCTTCTCCATCTGGTTCATCAGGTCGCGGGCGAAGATCTTGAGGTCCGACATCTCGGTCGCATCCTCGGGCGAGACGATGAAGCGGAAGTGGTGGCGATCGTCCTCGCAACGCTCGGCAAACTCCTTGGCATCCAAGTCGTCGCCGCCGGGTCCGAAGAGACGGGCCTTCTCCCCATCCCGGGTCACGCCTTCGCGGCGGAGATAGCTGAGGTGTGTTGCAAGCGGCGCCGAGCGCGCCGAATGGCGAACGACGCGGGTCTTGATGACCGTGATGCGCGAGCGGCTGGTGAGCAGACGGTTCGCCTGCACGGTCGCGCGGCGGCCACGTCCGAAGCGCGATCCCGTGCCGGAGCTGATGTTGCCCGAGCGTGAGACGTGACCGCCGGCCCGCTGCGCGGCCGCAAGCGCCTGCGCGATGAACGGCCGAGCGCGCTGGGCGCGCGTCGAGCGGATGCGGCCGGGGCGGATGCGGAACTCGTCCTCAACGCTCATAGCCACAGCTCCGCACATCGCGCTAACATTCTGATTGAACAGAGAGAGCGCCGAGGTCGCAGGCTGCGTCGACAAGGCGCACCTCGCGAATTCGGCTCGCAAGCTATTGAAAAACCACGACCGTCCTCGCGCGCACATCGCGCCTTTTTATCTCGCCATCGTGCGGTCGTGCTTCCAAGCTCCTGCCTCAACGCACTCCATTCCACGCCTGAACACGCCATGACGCGAATGGGGACGGCAGTCGTCATTGCGGCCTCTCGTTGCCGCCGCGTGCTACGAATAGAGCGGGTGAACGCGCTGAGAATGCGCTGGTGTCTTGCATTCGTGGCGCGTTCGGTCCGCTCTCGCGCTGACGCTCGGGATGCATTGCGGCTGCTTTTCCGACGTCATCAGAGCGTGCGACGAAGAGCGGGGCGCTCATCCAAGCAAGCGGATCAGCGCGCGTCGACGGCATTGCATACGGCGGCGGGTCAACCCCGAGAAGGGGTGCGATCGTGGCGACATAGGCCCGCGTCTCGACCGGCAGATCGCGCGTGCCCGCAAGGTACTCGTCGTAACGCCGGGGCCCTGCATTGTAGGCGGCCAGCATGGCGCTGACATTGCCGTATCGGTCGTACATCTCGCGCAGGTACGCGGTGCCGGCGAGAATGTTGTCCCGCACATCGAAGGGGTCGCGACCAAGATCGTAGCGGGCGCGCAGCTCAAGCCAGGTTTCCGGCATGACTTGCATAAGGCCGATCGCGCCAGCAGAGGATACGGCGCGGATATCATGTGCGCTTTCGGCGCGCATGACCGCGCGAATCCAGGACGCCGGAATGCGGAAGCGGCGCGAGGCCACGTCGATGTGGAGGGCGATGGGGCTCGCCTGATCGGCGCTGGCGGACGGCACCACCTGAGCGCTGGCCGAACCGCTGATCGTGACTACCGAGAGCAGGCCGGTAAGGAGAAGAGCGGTGAGACGCCGGGCGGGCAAACGCCGCCCGGGCCTCATGATCCGCGTTGGTGAGGTGCAGCAGATGGGCATTCCGTCAGTCCCGCTCGGCGCGCTTCTGCGGACGTGTCCAATGCAAACCCCAGACGGACTTGCCCTCGCCCGATTGAAAGAGATTGGCGCGGATCGGCTGTCCGAGTGCGGGGTCGTCGATCTGGACCGAGACGTAGTCGCCAGCCTTCTCACCGGTGCGCTTCCAGCCTGCGCCGATCTCCGGGCCATCGCCGTCACCGAGATGCGCGCGATAGTCCGGCGCGTTCTCGGCGTCCGAATGTTCCGCCGGAACCAACACCATCTCGATGTCGAGTGAGAGCGTGCGGATGCGTCCGGAATAACCATTCTTGATGCGGGTGAACTCTCCGATCTGAGGCATTTCGGTCTCCTTGGTGGTGCGATGAGAGGGATGACAGTGCGCACCGTCACCGCGTCGGTGCGCGCCATTCGAACTGTCCGGTGCCTTCCTCATCGGTCCACAGCGGCAGCGCGTGGCCGACGATTGCGCTGGCGGGGAGCGGGCCGAAGTAGCGCCCGTCGAGGCTGTCCTCGACCCACCAGTTCATGAGGAAGACCTCGCCGTCGGCGATGCGGCGGCAGCCCTGCCAGATCGGCAGTTGCCGGCCGAGCCGGTCGCGCACCAGCGCATCGCCCATGTCGATGCCGTCGACTGTGACGTGCATGCCATGGCGGCAGACTTCTTGCCGCGGAAGCCCGGCAACACGTTTCAGGAGCGGCACGCCGCGCGGCAGGTAGTGGCGCTCAGCCAGGAAGGAGGAGAGCGGTTCAGGCGCGTTGACGACGACCAGGTCGGTGACCTCAAGCCGATCCGCCGGCGCGATCGTATAGAAGCCAATCGGCATGCTGGCGGAAGCGTTCCAGATGAGTCGGGGCGTCACGGGGACGAAGGAGCCGACGCCGATCGACATCGCGGCGAAGTACGTGGTCATGACGTAGCCAAAGCGCGTCATGACTCGATCTCGCGGCGCAGTAGGATCGCGCGATGTTGCTCGACCGTGTAGGCGCGCGGTTCCTGGCCCGCAGTCAAGCGATTGTGGACATGCCGCCAGTGATGCGGTGAGACCTCGCTCGGATCGATTCCAGCCGACTCAATAGCGTCGATGACCTGGAGGACGCGCTCGACCTTCGGCCAGCTCTCCATCTTGAGGAGGATGTCGCCGCCCGGCCGCACGAAAGGCAGTGTGGAATAGCGCTCGCCCGGCGTGATCGTGCGCACGATGTCGATGCGCGAGATGAGCGTGCCGTGGTCGTTCGAGGCCCAGCGAACGAAGGCGAAGACGCTGTTGGGCGTGAAGCTCAGGACGCGGCGGCGTCGGTCGAGGATCTGCTCATCCTTCTCCTTGCCGAAGCGAATCCAGTATTCGACCTTCTTCTCGATCCATGTCAGCTCGACGCGCGTGAGGCCGTCGACGGGAAACGGCGACGGCACGAGACGCAGATGCGACGCGCCGGTCATGGCAGGTCTCCTTCGGCTGGAGGGAATTCGCGGGCGAGCAGGTCGCGCAGCATGTCCGCGACGGTCAGGCCGCGCTGGAAGGCGACGATCTTGATGCGGCCGCGCAGCTCCGGAGTGATGTCGATCGTCAGCCGCGCGGTGAATGCGGCCGCGTCGCTGTTGCCGCTGGAGCGCGGTTCCGGCGCCTTGATCCAGCGTTCGGGGTCGGCCGGTCGCGCGATGAAGGCGCGTTTGGAAGAGTGCTGAGTCATCGCGCCAGCCTCCCGACTTCGCTCGCAAGGGCAGTGATCTCGCGCGCCGCACTCGTTGCGTGGGCTTCCCAGACGAGGCGGCCGGATTGCGCGGCGTCGGCAAAGGCGACGCGCTGGCCGACCTTGGAGGTGAGCAGCGGCGGATCGTGATCGGCGAGCGTGAGCGCCGTCTCGCGCGCGATGATCGTGCGTGCGCCGCACCGATTGAGCACGAAGCGGGCGACGAGCTGTGGCCGGTAGACGCGCGCCTCGCTCAGCAGCGCGAGCATCTCGGCCGAGCCCCAGCCGTCGAACGGCGATGGCTGCACCGGGATCAGGATGATGTCGGCCGCGAGCAGCGCCGAGCGCATCAGCCCGGCGACGCGCGGCGGGCCGTCGATGACGATGTGATGGACGTTGCGCGCGAGCTCGGGCGCTTCGCGATGAAGCGTGTTGCGCGGTAGGCCGATCACGCCGAACAGGCGTGGTAGGCTTTCGCGGGCGCGCTGCTGCGACCAGTCGAGGGCGGAGCCTTGCGGATCGGCGTCAATGACGGTGACACGCTGGCCACGCCGCGCCCACTCGCCGGCGAGGTGAAGAGCGAGCGTCGTCTTGCCCACCCCGCCTTTCTGGTTGAGCAGCGCGACGATCATGGCGCGCCCCGCTCTCGGCGGCGCTCATGCACAGGTGTGGATTTCGGAGCGGCCGTTAGAAAGATTCCGAAGGAATCTTGGTTAGAAGAGTTACGGCGCGCGCAATGGCTTGAATCAGCGTGCGGATTCGACGATTCCGGTCCCCGATAGCACGAGGATCGGGTCCCCGATGGCACGATAGGTTCGGTCCCTGATAGCTCGAGACGATTCACAGCTTATCCCCAGCGCGCGAGGTCCCGCGCTGCTCCAGCGAAGCGAGGGCAGCGGGATCGATGGGCGCGAATGAAAGGCGTTCGGGGGCGTCCGGCGGCTGCTGGATGGTCAGCCGGTAGCCGGGCAGCGTCTGCCGGCGAACGATGTCGCGCAGATCGTAGGCGAAGTGCTTGAGCGGCGAGAGGCTGCCGGACTTCGCGTGCAGATAGGCGATGTCGAAGCTCCATCCGTGCTGCTGGCGGCCGCCGTGCTTGCGCACGAGGCGATAGAGCCAGCGCTCCAGCCCGCCGGTCAGGCGGAAATAGGCGCGGTCGATGGTGAGCACGAGCGCGTCGTCAAGGACCGCGGCGTAGAACCAGTCCGGCACGATCAGCTCGAGGCCGAGCGGGCGACCGTGCGGATCGGCCTTTTCTTTCCACTCGTTGATCCAGGAGAAGCGGTGCATCCGCCGCTCGTTTGGCTGGCGGATCGAGGTCGCGACCGTGGTCGATTGCAGGCGGTCGAGCGCGGCTTTGAGACGATCGTAGTCGCGTGCGCTCACGCCGCGGCCGATGAAGGAGAGAATCTCGTAGGGCGTTGCCGCCATCAGGCGCGAGGGCCGCAGGCCGAGATCGCGCGCCTCGACGATCTGCGAGGCCGCCCAGATCAGCACGTCGGCGTCCCAGATGGTCGCCATGCCGTGCTCGGGCACCGCCTCGACGCGGATAACGATCGTGCCGGCTTTGAAGTCGATCGGCGTCAGCCGCTTCGACTTTGCGAGAGAGAAGAATGGGTAGGCCATGAGGTCCTGCGCATCGCGCGGCGCGAGATCACCCGGCAGCGCCCGGAAGAGATCGAGCTGTTCCCGCTCATTGGTGCGTCGCGACAAGGACATGCGGTGCCTCTTAGCGACGGCTGCGGCTGGCCTGCCCCGCGGCCGCGTCATGACGCTTGGCCGGCAGCACCGAGCCGCGCGGGTCGGATGTCGATGTGACGGCGCCGCGGTCGGCCCAGGCTTTCAGGTCGTCGAGCGCATAGACGACGCGACCGCCGAGCTTTCGATAGGCTGGGCCGGTGCCGTAGGTGCGATGCTTTTCGAGCGTTCGGCTGGAAAGGCCGAGGAAATCCGCAGCCTCGGGCGTGCGCAAAAAGCGCGGCGGCAAGCCGGCAAGATTGGTCATTGTCGCACCTCCGGGCGTTCGTTCAGATTGCCGGCGAGCACCGGCGAGCGAAGGCCACGGTGGCGGAGGAAAAGCAGTGTGGGGGATGGGGAAGATGCGAACGCTTAAATCGCACCCCCGGGGTCGGGCAGGCGCCGAAGCTATCGACGGCGGCGCCGACGCAGAAGTGCGCGATAACCGCCATCGATCAGCGAGAGGCCATCTTTCACAAGGTCGATCGTCACGTCGCGGAGCGGTGAGGTCTTCCAGGGCATTTCTGAAATGCGAGCGGGTCCGAAGATTGCCTCGGCGATCTCGCGATAGCTGGCGCCCTCATTGTGGCCGTCAACCGCCTGCAGCATGCGTCGAAGCCTGCGCCGTTGTTGCGCGGTGAGTCGAGGATCGGGCGGAACGCGGCGATTGTTAAGGGCTCGCCACAGGCGCATGGCGGCATCGATGCGATCATGGCCATCAGCGCCAAGTGGCAAGACCGCCACGACAGGCTGTTCCGGCGAGGTATCGGGCGTCAAAAAGACGCGGATTGTTCTGGCGCCATGGCCAAACAATATGCTTTGGCCATCGGGACTGCTATGCGCGTGATCGCTTGCAAGGTCTGCGAGAGACTTAACCTCGACGGACGTAAGCTGCGGCACCGAGGAGAGGATGACGGTGCCTGGATCTACCTCCGGTGCCCAGAACACGGTGGCCTCGGTCGCGGCAAGCGATGGATCGATCGGGAAAGCGTAACCCCCAGCGCTGACGCACAAGGTCTACGAGACGATCAGCGTCGGCGATGAGGTTTCCGCCTTGCCCGTAATCTTGCTGATAGCGCTTGTTGCGCCTGAGCGCTTCCCAGGCGGCATCGGGGGCGTAGAGGCTATCCACGTAGTCATACGATGAGGATGATCGCCAATGCGTCGTGTCGGGTCGCATGCCCTCTCCTCCCTTCCGCGATACGTTGGTGCGGAGGACGGACACGATTGCCAGTTGTACGAATTGCGGGAAGACCCATGGGTGGCAACGGGTGATGCCGGGACGGCACCACCCTACGGTTAGACGCCGGCTTCGCGCACGAGCTGTCGATATCCCTGCTCGGTCATCCAATGAGCTCGGGCAAGATGGCTGCGATGCACGCGAAGGGCGCGGTCGGGTTCCTTTGCGGGATCAATCCCGAACAAAACCTCGACCGCCTCATGCCAGTCGGCACCGTCGCTCTCGGCGTCGAGGAGACGCAGATAGAGCTTCATGTGAGTTCGGTCATAGCTCGTGAGAGCCATGCTCTGCGGCGGCTCATCCATGAACGGAACGTGTGTCAAATCGAAACCCGCGGGTCGACGCGTCTTCGCGTCAACGAACTGTTAACGCTACGCGGTCTGACGCAGAGTGCAAAGGGGGGAGCTTGAACGATGATGGGGACGTTCACGAATCGTGCGGCGTCATCGTTTGGTGCCGGCCTCGACTTTCGCGCGGACAAGCATCACTCCTTCGCCCTGGTCGGACGACAGGAAGACGATGCCCGCCGCTTCGAGCGTCCGACGGACCTGATCTTCCGTCGATTCGTAGACGGCGCGATGACCGGATTCGAGGCGCTTCAGCGCCGTGAGCGAAACAAGGGCCCGGTCAGCAAGCGTTTCCTGCGTCCATCCCAGCAACGCGCGAGCGGCCCGCGATTGTCGGGCGGTGATCATGCATGATCACCTCCCACTGGGCCGACCGAGCGCGCCAGAACTACGACTATAATAGTCGTTCTTGCTAGGCGGCGCGAGTCGAAATAGGGGCCAACGGCAGGCGATTGGCGCGAATCGCGCCGCGCTGATTCGGTCGTTCCTTCCTTGCCCATCCAAGCGAGCTAGGCCCCGCCCGGTCGATCCGGGCGGGGCATGGTGGCTCTCGCCTCAGTCGGCGCTGCGGCGGCCGTTGGGGCGGGACCAGATCAGGCTGTAGGCCTCGCCGTCCTCGTCGTCGAAGAGGTTGGCGTAGATGGGAGCCGTGAACGACGGGTCGTCGAGCTTGAGACCGAGATAGTCGCGGCCCTCGTTGGAGCGCTTGGCCCAGGCGGCGCCGATCTCGACGCGGCCCACGAAGACGCGGTGGCTGGGGGCGTTCTCTCCCGAGCGGTTGGTCTCCGGGACGATGCGGACGTTCTTGGCCTGGACGCTGAGGGTGACGATCTGGCCGACGAACTCGTTGCCGGACTTCTTGAAGGTGCCGATGGTCGCCATAGTAGTTCTCCTTGATCTCTGTTTCGAGCCCGCACCATTGCGGCCTCGATGGCGATCGGTTGGCCGGAGGCGATCGACGCCGCACCTGCGCGCAGGCCGTAGCGCAGCGGAGGATGGCAGCCGGGAGACTTTCTTGTTTCGCGAGGAATGGGCGCAGCCCAGGGGAAGAAAGTCGATCGGCGCCATTGCGGCATAGGCGATCGAGGCGAAGCCGGCCTTCGGCCAGATCAGCCCATCAAAGAGGCCGCTTGGAGCGCTCGATCAGACAGAGAAAGGATCAAGGAGAACTGGCGACTCCGTCGTGCAACCGTTGAGACCCGGCGGATGGCGGCGAGGGCTTCACCATGTCGAGGCAATCAGAACCCGCATCATGACTGCGGAGGAGACGAAAGGGCGAGCGATCCGGCCGCTGCCCCCTCGGGGCGCGATGTTCGTTGTGCTGCCCAGCCTGCGTTCCGGAGTGATCAGCGAATCATGGCTCAAGCAAGTACCCGCGTTGTCCGGCGCGGCTGCGTTGGCCACCAACGAGGAGGGACCAAAGGCAGCGTGATCTGGTTATCCCACCGTGCTTGCATGGCGTCAGGCCCGAGCCACGCCCTGGCCGGATTGACCGGGCGGGGCCAGCGTCGCGAGCCGGGCGAAGGCAGTGATGCCGACGACAACAGCCCCGATCACCGAAAAAGCAACCGCCCAGGTTTCCGAGGGCATGGTGTGCTTCACGATACCATGGGTCGCGTGATAGCCGGCGATGGCCGCGGGCGCGACAAACACCGCCGCGATCATCAAGCGAAGCCAGAGCGGCTTGACGAACGCAAGCAGGAGGCGGCCGACGAGGAGCGTCGCGAGACCCGCGACGAACCCAACGGCGATACCTCCAAGCCAAGCGGCGCCAGTGCCGTATGCCCACACCCCGGCCGTCACACCCGCGAACAGCGGCAGTGCATAGACCGCAAGGTAGAACAAGAGAGCGCAGACGACGCCAATGGCGACGATGCTGGCGAGAATGCTGACGACAATCATGATGGTGGCCTCCGTAAGAAGCATCTGACGGTCGCGCCTTCCACCACCACCACGGCGCTAACGGTTACTATAGCAAAAAATCGAAGGCCGCGGCGAGTTGAAATCGCCGCGGCGCTCTGATTCCGGGAGGTGTTGACGGCGGTCACTTCGGCTTGTCGCCGTAGCGCCAGACGGGAACTCCGAGCTTCCTGGCCTTGTCAGCCAGGTTGTCCTGGATGCCGGTGCCCGGGAAGACGATGACGCCGATCGGCAGAATGCCCAACATGGCGTCATTGCGTTTGAACGGTGCGGCCTTGGCGTGTTTCGTCCAGTCGGGCTTGAAGGCGATCTGCGGCACGTTGCGGTGGTCGGCCCAGCGGGCTGCAATACGTTCGGCGCCCTTTGGCGACCCGCCATGCATGAGCACCATGTCGGGGTGCTTGGCGTGCACCTGGTCGAGCTTGGCCCAGATCAGCCGGTGATCGTTGAAGTCGAGCCCGCCGCTGAGCGCGACCTTCGGGCCGGGGGGCAGCAACACCTCGGTCTCGGCGCGCTTCTTCGCGGAGAGAAAGTCGCGGCTGTCGATCATCGCCGCGGTCATCGCACGGTGGTTGACGAGTGAGCCATTGCGCGGCCGCCAGGCCGTGCCGGTGTGGCGCTCGAAGTGCTCGCAGGCCTGGTCGCGCATCAGCTCGAAGGCGTCGCGTCGCTCGATGAGCGTCTGCCCCTCGGCGATCAGTCGCTCCAGCTCGACGGACTTGACCTCGGTGCCATCCTGTTCGCGCTGGCTGCGGCGCTGCGCCTGCTCATTGTCGTCGAGCTCGCGGGCGATGCGGTTGGCGGCGCGGTGAAAGACGTTGGTGGTCGACCAGAGCAGGTCTTCGAGATCGGGCTCGAGGCGGGTGTCGCTGAGCGTGACGACGAGAGCATCGAAGATGTCGGCGACGGCTCCGGCGACGAGGCTGCCTTCGGGAAGCGGCCGGGGGTCCGGTTCGTCCTGAAAGGGGCGGAAGCCGTAGAGCTGAAGCTCGGATAGAACGTGATCGGTCGGGGACGAGCTGTGGTGCGGTTCGAAGTCGTCGTCGGTGGTCATGGGATGCTCCGTCGCTGGACTGGCCGCGACCCTCGCGGCCTTCATGGCGACGGAAGACGGCGGGCGGGCCGGCCCTGCACCCGGAGCGGAGCGCAGGGCCGAAGTGCAGCGGAGGGCCGAAGGGGGCCGACTATTTTGCTTCGCGATGTAAAGGCGGCTTTGCCGCCGACGGAAAATAGTCGGCCACCAAGGTTGCCGGGCCGGGCCGTTTGCCGTCCCGATCGCCCTCTTGAAGGCCGAGGGCGCGGCTCTCTCCGGCACTACGAAGCATCGGCCGCCGGCGAGGTTCTGGACCTCACCTTCGTCCCGGGCGTGGTCCACGGTCGCGTGCTCTAAGCGGCCTCGGCCATGAAGCGGGCGACATCCCGGTGTGCGATCTGCGCCCGAAGGTCGGCGCGTAGCATGTCAGGGCCGAGTATGCGGAGATCCTCGTTGAAGTCGCCAAGCCTCGGCGACAGCGCGATCGCCTCGATCCCGTCGTCGGACGCGCGCTCGATCAGCGTTGCCATCGCACCGTCGCCAGCCGGATCGTCGTCCCGAACGATATAGAGCCGGCGCAGCGTGTCCGTGAACAGGATGGCCGAGAGATGGGCTGCCGACAGAGCGGCGACCATCGGCATGTCCGGCAGCGCCATCCTCAGCGAAAGCATGGTCTCGATGCCTTCCCCCGCAGCCATGACCTCGCCGGCCATGCCGAAGCGGACAGCGTTTCCGAGAAGATCGCCCATCGCGCGGCGCGGCGTGCCGATCGGCGCCTTGCCGAGACGGATGGGATCGAAGCCGTCGGGATCGAGCCAGGTCCGGTGCGCGCCGGTGAGGCGGCCATCGAGATCGGTGACGGCGGCGATCATGGCGGGCCAGGTCTCGGTCGCGGAATGCTCGTCCGGCCGGTAGTAGCAGCGCGGGTGGAAGCGGAGCGACCCGGTTCCGTGCAAAGACGTAATGCCGCGTCTGCGGAGATACCCCTCGACGAGCGTGCCATGGATTGGTCGCGACATGGCGAACAGCCGCCTGGCGGCTTCCGGGGAGCCAATGTGCGCTGGCTGGATCGTCCGCCGACGCTCGCTCGCCTGCGGTTCGCGTTGCGGCAGGCTGAGGAAGGCGCGTGCCTCCTTGGCGACGTCGGCGAAGTCGACCAGGCCGCAGGACTCACGGATGACGTCGAGCAGGTCGCCGTGCTCGCCTGTGGCGGCATCGGTCCACTTCCCTGCCGCGCCCTTACCGCTGTCAGGGCCGGTCAGGCGCACGAACATCGAGCGGCCGGGCGAGTTACGCACGTCGCCGACCATCCAGTAACGGCCTTCGCGGTGGCCGTTGGACAGGTAGCGACGGCACACCGCCTCGGCATTGCGCGCGAGACGGTGCGCGAGTTCGGAAGCGTCGAGCCGGGACATCACGCCGCCTCCCGCTCGCCGACGCGCGCCACCGGATAGCGATCCATCACCTTGGCGAGGATGGCCGGGCCGCTGGCGTCGGTGGGCACGAACAGGCGCAGCTTCCAGGAGATGATCTCGGAGTAGAGACCATCGGCGGATAGCCGTTCGCGCATCGTGTCGGTGAAGCCCGACAATTCGATACGATGACCACCCATCACCCTGACGCGCCGAAGCTGAAGCCCCTCGGCCAGGTCGATGACGGTCTTGCCTTCGATAAGGGCCGCGAAGGCGTCCTCCGGCGTCAGCGATGGCAGGCCGGTCGCGGTGGCCGTGGCCGCCCAGGCCGGCGAGACCCGGCGGCCGATGATGCGCTCGCCGTCGTCGGTTTGCAGCCGGTACACCCGCGTCGACTCGTTGGGCAGCCGTTTCCAGATCGGAAGCAGCAAACCTGCGACCATGTGGATGGTCGAGTCCGCGAACGGCGGCACCTCGTTCAGTTCCGCGGTCCAGGCTGCGGCGAAGGCTGTCTCGTGCGCCTCCTGCCAATGGCTCTCCGACATCGTGCGCACGGGCACGTTCGGCGCTTCCATCGGCCGGATCAGGCGGACGCGGTATTCGACCTCGCCGTCGTCCAGCATGACGGACGGCGCGTGGACCTGCACGGCGGCACGGCCGGAGCGTTCGTTGATCAGAAGTCGCGCCCCGCGCTCACGCAGCCGGCCCAGCGCTTCATCGAGCGTGACCGGCCGGTTGCGCTGACGCTGCTTGATGGTCAGCAATCGCGTCTCGGCGCCGGTGCCGGGATGCGTGTAGATCGTCTGCCGATCCGTGACGAGGAAGCTCTCGGCGCGTAGCGTCTCCAGTCCCATGTCGTAGGTGCCGGCGGCGATCGCACCCTCGATGCGCGCGTTCAGGAGTTGCTCGAAGGCGGTGAACAGGATGCCTTGCAGCTCGATGGTCAGCGCGAGCATGCGGTTGAGGAAGGTGGTGATCGGCGGCAGCTCATCCTTGATGCCGTTGGCATCCATGAGCTTCAGGCCGGTGGCCGCCTCGAACCGCTGAAGCGAGCAGCCCGCGATCTTGCCGCGAACGAGCAGCATGTAGAGCTGGCGCAAGGCGTCGCGCGCATAGTGAGACTCGAGATTGTCTTCGGGCCGGAACAGGCCCTGGCCGCCGGTCTGGCGCTGACCGCGCGTGATCGCGCCGAGCGTATCGAGACGCCGTGCGATCGTACTGAGGAAGCGCTTCTCGGCCTTGACGTTGGTCGCGACCGGCCTGAACAGCGGAGGCTGCTTCTGGTTGGTCCGATGCGTGCGGCCGAGACCCTGAATGGCGGCATCCGCCTTCCAGCCGGGCTCGAGAAGATAATGCACACGAAGGCGCGTGTTCCTCGCCGCAAGCTCGGCGTGGTACGACCTCCCTGTGCCACCCGCGTCGCTGAACACGAGGATGCGCTTGTCGTCATCCATGAACGCCTGCGCCTCCGCGAGATTGGCGGAGGCGGCGCGGGTCTCGACGACAAGGCGGTCGTTCCTGGTCGCGCCGCTGGACTTGCGGACAATCCGGCGCGAACGGCCGGTCACCTCGGCGACGATGTCTGTGCCGAAGTGCTGCACGAGCTGGTCGAGCGCGCCGGGGACGGGCGGCAGGCTCGCGAGCTTGGCGATCAGCGCATCACGGCGGGCAACCGCCTCGCGACTCTCGACCGGCTGGCCGTCGCGATAGACCGGACGCGACGACAGCTTGCCTTCCGAATCCGTGAACGGCTCATAGAGCTGGACCGGAAAGGAGTGGGCGAGATAGTCGAGAACGTATTCCCGCGGGGTGATGTCGACGCGAACGTCATTCCATTCCTCGGTCGGCAGCTCGGCGAGACGCCGCTCCATCAGCGCCTCGCCCGTCGAGACGATCTGGACGACGGCGGCATGGCCTTCCTCGAGATCGCGCTCGATCGAGCGGATCAAGGTCGGCGTCTTCATGCTCGTGAGGAGGTGCCCGAAGAAACGCTGCTTGGCGGACTCGAATGCGCTCCGCGCAGCCGACTTGGCCTGGCGGTTCAGCGTGCCCGATCCGCCTTCGCTTCCGCCGGTGATGTTGGCGGCCTGCATGGCGGCGTCGAGGTTGTTGTGAATGATCGCGAAGGCGTCCGCGTAAGCGTCGTAGATGCGAGTTTGCTCGGGCGTCAGCTCATGCTCGACCAGCTCGTATTCGACGCCGGAAAAGCTCAGTGAACGCGAGGTGTAGAGGCCGAGTGCGCGCAGATCGCGGGCGAGCACCTCCATCGCGGCGACACCACCGGCTTCGATCGCCTCCACGAACTCGGCCCGTGTCGAGAACGGAAAATCTTCGCCGCCCCACAGGCCCAACCGTTGCGCATAGGCGAGGTTGTGCACGGTCGTCGCGCCGGTGGCGGAGACGTACACGATGCGCGCATCCGGCAGCGCGTGCTGGAGCCGCAAGCCCGCGCGGCCTTGCTGCGACGCTTCCTGATCGCCGCGTTCACCCGTGGCGCCGACCGCGTTCTGCATGGCATGGGCTTCGTCGAAAATGACTACTCCGTCGAAGTCGGAGCCCAACCATTCGACGATCTGCCGCACGCGGGAAAGGCGTTCACCACGGTCGTCGGAGCGTAGCGTGGCATAGGTGGTGAATAGGACGCCTTCCCGAAGCGTGACCGGCTTGCCCTGCGGGAATCGCGAGAGCGGCGTGATGAGCAGACGCTCCATGCCGAGCGCGGACCAGTCGCGCTGGGCATCCTCGATGAGCTTGTCGGACTTGGAGATCCACACCGCCTTGCGACGGCCCTGCATCCAGTTGTCCAGGATGATGCCGGCAGACTCGCGCCCTTTGCCGACGCCGGTGCCGTCCCCGATCATGCAGCCGCGCCGAAAGCGCACCGCACCCTTGGCGTCCTCCGGTGCGGCCGTCACCACATCGAGCGTTTCGTCTATCGTCCAGGCGCCGGCGAGATAGTCGGAATGCGCTTCGCCCGCGTAGATGACAGTTTCGAGCTGCGCGCCCGAAAGCAGGTTGATGATGTTCGCCGGAAGGCGCGGACGATAGCTCGGCTTGGGCGGCGCGACCGATGCCATTGCCGCGGACTGGACGAGTTGCGTCGGGTGATCCTGAGCGCCGGGAATCCGGATGCTCTGGAGTGCATAGTCCTCGTAGATGGAATCGGAGAGGCGTGCGCCCTGCGCCGGCGTCCAGTCGACCGTCTCATAGGTGAGCTCGACGCCTTCAGGCTCGGCCGCGCTCGTGAACTGCGAAGTGGCCCGGGCGGTTCGTGCGAGGTAGCCGCGAACAGTGCGCGGCGCGGTGACAGTGGGCACAGCAACGGAGGCCTCGACCGGCAGCCGTGCCGGAACGTGCTCCGCGATCCAGGCCAGCAGCGTGGCGACATTCGGTGCGACCCCGGGCGCACCCGGGAACAGGGTGGGATGGTCGGCCGGGCGCTTGTCGATGACGGTCAGCCGGGTCGGGAATGTCGTGCCGTGCTTGGCATAGACGCGGCCGTCGATGGCGGCGGAGAAGACGACGCGCCCGCGCTCCTGTAGCCGTACATAGGCGTCGCGCCAGGCCGGAGCGTCTGGCGCGAAGTTGGCGCCGGTGATCGCGACCAGGCGACCGCCGTCGGCGAGCCACGCCAGCGCCGAGCCGATATGGCGGAGCGCGGCGTCGGCCATACGGCCCTGCACGTTGGCCATCGCCGAGAACGGCGGGTTCATGACGACGACGCTCGGCACGATGGCGGTGTCGAGGTGATCGTGAATCTGCGCGGCGTCGTGCCGGGTCGTGGTGATGGTCGGAAACAGCAGGGAGAGAACTCCGGCGCGGGTCTCCGCCATCTCGTTGAGGATGAGCGATCCGCCCGCGATCTCCGCGAGGATGGCGAGCAGGCCGGTGCCGGCCGAAGGCTCGAGCACGCGGTCGGCTCGCGTGATCGCCGCGGCCGTCGCGACCGCGAGGCCGAGCGGGATCGGCGTCGAGAACTGCTGGAGGGCCTCGCTCTCGGACGAGCGGCGCGTGTGCGTCGGCAGGAGGCCGACGATCTTCTCCAGCATGGGGAGGGCCAGGGCCGGAGAACCGGCCTTGCGCAGAAGCGCCTTTCCGTATTTGCGGAGAAACAGGACGGTCGCGGCCTCGCAGGCGTCGTAGGCCGTTTTCCAATCCCAGGCGCCGGACGCATCGGAGCCACCGAAGGCGCCCTCCATTGCGGCGCGGAGGGTCGCCGCGTCGACCTGCCGGCCCTGTTCGAGCTGCGGAAGGAGATGGTTCGCGGCTGTGCCGACGCAGCGGGCGATATCGGAGGGAGACGCAAGCGGCGACGCCGCGACCGCAGGCGCGGCCGCGAGAGCGGTGGATGGGGTCATGTCGGTGAACCTCGGGAGAGCGGGAAAGGGCGAGCCGGCCGGCGCTCTCTCTGGACCGCTCCGGCTCAAATCCGTCCCGGCCAAGCTCTCCCTCTCGTCACGACGCTGCCTTTACAGCGCGCCACCAGGCGATGCGCTCCTCGCGCGTTGCGTTGGCGAGCCGCAGCAGATCGCCGTGGCACGGACGCGGCGCGCAGAAGCAGACTAGGTCGCGGCCGCGAAGCTCGTCGAGCGCGCGCAGCAAGTGATGCTGATCGGCGAGCCAGCGCTCGTATTTCGCGATCACGGCGGCTCGGTCGCCGTCGGGGCCGATCCGGAACGGATTGCCCCATTTGCTCCCGCGACCGATGTAGACGGCACCCGCCGGCACGCCTGCGTGATGCTTGTTGAGAACCCTGCACATTGCCGATCGCCTCCTGATCCCGTTGCGACGGACTGGCGACCGGACGGGGCCGAGGCACGCTCGGTCACGCAGCGCAGGCGATGCGGGAACGGCTCGCCCGTTGACCGGCGGGCCGCCGCGTCCAGACAGGCGACGGCGCAAGCGGTCAGGAGGTTGGGTCGTCCGGCAGGGCTGCCGAGGGCGGCACATAGGCGTCGAAGGGGTTGCCGTCGGCGAGATGGCCGAACGGCGTGAACACGAAATCCGTGCCGTCGCGCCCGACAGCGCAGATGACGTAGCGCGCCTCGCCGGTGACGGCGTCGGCGCATTCCATGAGCGCGAGGTTGCCGTCGGCCGCGGCGCGCAGGAGCGTCGCGAAATTCGCCCGCGCATGGTCGGGGATGCTCATCGCGCACCTCGCCTTCCGGACCTGGCGGCCAAAGTGCGGTCGAGCCAGCCATTGGTCGCGATCCATGCCACGGTCTTGCGACGGCCGAGGTCGAGGACGTGTGCGCCGCCCCCGAAGGCGTTCACGCGCGGGCGCGAGCAGGTGTTCGTCCATTGGAAACCCCAGCGTCCGGAGAGGCCGAATTCCTTGGCGCAGCGGAGCACGAAGTCGATGACGGCTTGCGGATCGCCGGTGACGTCATCGCGAATCCAGAGCTGTGTCCCGCCATGCTCGGGCTGGATGGACAGGAGGAACGCTTCGGAGGGCGGGTCCTCCGCAGCGTTCTCCTCCATCATGCGATTGTAGAGATCGAGCGCACGCGCGGCGTTTTTCGGCGTGCCGACATCGAGAAGACAGGAGAAGTGCGTGAAGAAGTCAGCCATGTCAGGCTCCTGAAACGACGAAGCCCGGCGCGATGGCCGGGCTGGTTGAAAGACGGGGTTGCGGCTGGAGCGTCAGAGCCGGAATTCGGCGACGAGGCGCTGCGCGTTGGCGTGATGCGCGAGCATCTCGCGGTAGAAGCGCTTGCGCGCTTCACGCTTCGCCGGATCACGCCGCGCCGTTCGCGAGAGCTTGCGCCGAGCAGCACGGATCACTGCGCGGTCGCTGGCCCAGACCGTGACGCCGAGGCGGAGATAGGTGCCGTACATCTCAGCCTCCCTTCGCCTGTTTGGCTGCTCGCAGGGCGGCGAGCGCAGCGCGGAATTCCGCTGCGCCGATTTCCTCCGACAAATCGATGTCGGCGGCGACGGACACGCATGCATTGTGAATGTCACCGTCCGTCACCTGGTCCGGGGTGAGACTCGCGAACTCACGATCGGTCTCGATGACCGAAGCGAGCTGGTCGCGAACGCGGTCCTCCTGGAGCTGCGCGAGGATGTGAACGGGTCGCGGCGGCGCGACGGGCTCGTCGGGATCGCGTGCGCCCTCGATGATCGCCTCTGCCTTTGCGACCGCCGCATTCGCCCGCGCGAGCCAATAGGCATCCGTCCGCCGTTGTGCGCCCTGGTCCGCAACGACGATCTTGAGGAGACCGAACAGGACCTCGAAGTGCGCGGCCTTGCGCTGGATGGTCTCATCGAAATGCGATGGGACCGGGACGGCCTCGCCCGAATAGGCGGCGTCGGCGCCGAGCCAGATGCCGGTGACGTAGGTTTCGCCGGCGGCCTCGTAGTCGAGCTTGTCGTTCGACCAGTCATCGTCGTCGATGGCCTGACGGCAGGCCTCGGCCGGAGTCGCGGCGTCATAGGTGCGCTGCCGGTAGACCGGCACGCGGTAGGTCGTTTCGACGGTATAAGTGGGCATGACAGGCTCCTGAAACGCGAAAGCCCGGCGCGATGGCCGGGCTGTTGGGGTTGGATGGAGAGAAGTCGGGCTAGTAGCCGAATTGCCACGACGGCCAGGGCTGGCCGTCATCGGCGGCCTTCACCGCCGCGTCGAGATAATCTGCGTCCCCTTCCACGACGGTCGGGTTCTCGACGGGCGTTTCGTCGATCACCGTCACGCTGCAGACGAGGCCGTCTTCGACCTCGATATGGACGGGCACGAGATACTGGAAGACGACGCGGCGGGGCGCGGCCGGGTTGAGCTTGGTCATCGGATTGCTCCTGATCGAGGGGAGGCAGGAGCGGCCGAAGCCGCCCCCGCCAAGGTTGCGTCACTCGGCGGCGATTATCGCCGGGTCGTCGGCGTCGCCGTCGCCCGGCTGCTCGTCCTCATCGTCGGCGAGGAAGGCCGGCAGCGCGTCGCCGTCGGTATCGCTCGCCTCTGTGGTGCTTGCGTCGGGATCGGCGGGACGCAGCGGTTCCGGCAGCCAGCCGGTGTCGGCGAGGAGCCGTTCGGCCTCCTTGGCCATTTCCGGCTTCTTGAGGTGGTCAATGAGCTGCGCCTTCTCTTCACCGAGCGCTTCGCGCACGGCCTCGATGATCCGGCTCTTCGTCACGCGGCCGAGATAGTTGGCGACGCTCGGACGCCATCCGGCTTCCACCATGTCGAGGCCGGTGGCACGGGCGAGCCGATCGGCATCGCGCATGCGCCGGTCGAGCCCGTGCTGGGAGACGCCGTTGCCGCTATACGGATTCGGACGCTCGTACAGCGCGTTGATCCCGTAGCTGACACAATGCGCGAGCAGCGCGAGGCGGCTCGCATCGTCGAGCGCTGCGATCCAGTCCCACAGCCGATCGTCGTCGTCGAGCGGCATGTCGGCTTTCCAGGCCTCCACGCGTGCCTGGATGGCCTTGGCGGAGGCGCTGTCCTTCAGGTCGGTGGCCTGGACGGGGAAGTGGACCTCTCGGACCGACGCCTCGACGGCGCAGCCGTGCGCGGTGCGCTTGAAGGAATCGAGCGCCAGCTTGTGCAGGAGCGCCGTGAGAGCGACGTGCGGATGATTGGCGACCGCGTCGCGCAGCGCCAGCGTCCGATGGGCGGTGAGCTCGATCACCAACCGCTCGGGCAGCGGCTTGACGGCGTCGTCCTCCTCGTCATCGTCCGCGTCCGTGCCCTGGCCGCCGATCGTGATGACCGCGCGTTGGACGGACGGCGCAGATGGAGCATCGTCCCCGCCGGTCTCTCCATCGGCTTCGGCGTCGCCGCCGTCGACGGCAAGAGGCGCCTCGTCCTCGGGTCGCACATAGCCGCGATCGACCACGATGTCGCCGTCGCGGTCCACGCTGACGAAGACGCCTGCGCGCGCGATGTCGGCGGGGTCAAAGATAACGGGACGCTTCTCGAAGGCCTCGAGCGCCTCCTCGATCTCGCCCAGGCGCTGGTCGATCTCATCCGGCAGCTCGTCGGCGCCCTCATAATCCGCTTCGAGCCGGTCGTACTCGGCGCGGAGCGCCTCGCGTTCGGCCCGCTCCTCGTCGGTGAGATCGACGAAGGTACCCGTGATCTGGCGTAGGCCGTGGTCGTAGCCATACGGCAGGTCGAGATCGACCTTGATCCACTTCCAGCCTTCGTTGGCGATCTCGTCCGCGACGGCCTTCAGCTTTTCGCCGACCAGGTGGTGAAGGAGCGCAGGGTCGGCAAGCCAGCCCCCGTCATCATCCTCGAACAGGTCGCGCAGAACGGCGCCGCCGGCCGCGACATAGGCGTCGATGCCGACGAAGCGCGCGCGCTTGTCGGAGGCCGGGATCGTGGTCTCGGTCAGCAACTGGCGGATATGCCAGGGCTGCCGATTGTAGGAATGCTGCACGGCCTCCCACACCTGCTCCTGGCGCGCGTGATCCGGGTTCACGGTGAACGCCATGAGCTGTTCAAGCGTCATGCCCTCCTCCGCATAGGCGTCGCGCAGCACCGGCGAGACGGAGTTGAGGCGCAGCCGCTGCTTCACGACCTGCACGGTCGTGAGATAGGCCGCGGCGATCTCCTCCTCGGTCATGCCCTTGTCGAGCATGTCCTGAAATGCGCGGAACTGGTCGAGTGGATGAAGGCCCGCGCGCAGAAGGTTCTCGGCGAGGGAGTCGTCCTCGGCGAGGATCTTCGTGTCGGACTTGCGCACGACGCAGGGGACGAGGCCGTCCTTCGGGAAGCGCTTGGCCTTCACCAGGCGCTCGATGGCGCGATAGCGGCGCCCGCCCGCCGGCACCTCGAACATGCCGGTCTCGTTGCCGTCCTCGTCGAGAATGGCGCGGACGTTGAGGCCCTGGACGAGATCCTCGCGCCGGCCGATGTCGTGGACCAGTTCGTCGAGCTCGGCTTCCGGCCGGGTTCGCCGGACATTGGACTCCGAGAGCACGAGCTTGTTGAAGGGAATGTCGCGCGAGCGCGAGAAGACGATCTTCTTGGCAGCCTTTGCCATGTCGGGATACTCCGCGACGGGCGCCGAGAGCCTCTCTCTCGGCTTGAAACCCGTCACGAAGCGAAGCGCCGCCCTCTTCCTCTGAGGACGGCGCCACCTTCCGGCGACCCAGAGAAGCGCGGAGCCGGAAACACACAAACGTGAATCTCCGGCTCTGCGGAGTTCAGGATGAGGCGCGTCCCACGCCGTCACGGCGAGCCTGCCGTGCGCGGTAGAGAATGCGTTCGGCGGCACGGATGCTCCCAGCCTCGCGGGCGGCTTCCGCCCAGACCGAGATCGGGAAATCGCCGGTGAAGAGGATGTCGCGCTCGATGCCCATACCGAACGGCAGGGTGATCGAGGCGAGTTCCTCGAGCGAGAAGCTGCCGAGTTCGGGACAGCCGAGGTCGGCGATGCCGAAGAGCGTGTCGCCATCATCGTCGAGCTCGGTCGCGAGCCAGACGCCTTCGCCCAGGGGGTTGAAGAATTTGACGACGGGCACATGGTCGGCGCCGCGTTCGCGGCCATTGGCGAGCAAGCGCTCGCGCAGGTCAGGGGTCAGGAGGATCATGCTGCCCTCCTGTCGACGTCGGTCTGGGGACTGCTGGCGGTATCCGGCAGGAAGCCGAGCAGCCAATCCGCGGCCCTGCTGGCGTGAGAGGCAGCACGAACGATGGCGCGATTGTCCTCGCGCAGCACGTCGAGCCACGAGGCGATATAGTCGGTATGGCGGACGGTCGGGACGATGCCGAGGGAAGCGCAGCAGAACGCCGCGTTCATCTCGGCGACCAGTTCCTCGAAAGCATATTTCTTCGAGCCGAAGGACCCCGAGAGATCGCGGCCGAGCCTGGACGCATGGCCCGTCGCGTGTCCAAGTTCATGCAGGGCCGTGCGGTGCCAGTTGATGGTCTCGAAATAGGCCTGTGGAGGTGGCACCTGCACATAGTCGTGCGCCGGCATGTAGAAGGCACGGTTCCCGCCGATCCGAACATCGATGCCGGTCGCTTTGATCAGCGCCTCGACGGTGGGCTCGATCAACCCCGGTTCGGGTGCAGGCGGAGCGACGGCGAGACCTTCGGGGAGATCCTCGCACTGCGCCACGTTGAAGACCGTGAAGCGCTTCAGGAACGGTATCGCCTGCGCCTGCTCGCCGGTTTCCAGCGCCCGCTTCTTCTCGTTGTCGGGAATGAAGCGATCGGCATAGACGACGGTCGTACCGTGCTCGCCTTTGCGGACATGACCGCCGAGCGACAGCGCCTGGCGGAACGTGAGCCAGCTCTGGACGGGGAAACCGTGCTCGATGACGGCGCCCCAGAGGATCAGCACATTGATCCCCGAATACTGTCGGCCGGTAGCCACGTTCGCTGGCATCGCCAGCGGCGCCTTCGCCGCCGCCGAGCCCCACGGCTGCACCCAGGGAATGCGGCCGGCTTCGAGCTCGGCGATGATCTTGTTGGTAATGTCGTCGTAAAGGCTCGTCCGGTCGGCGCCGGAGCGGGCGTTGCGGTCATGTCTGGACATCGCGGTTCTCCGCGACGGGCGCCGGAGGCCTCTCCTCCAGCCCTCAACCCGTCACGGCAAACCCGTCCGCACTCTCACTCTAAAAGGGGGCGTTGCGGGGTCTCCCCGCAGAAGGGGTCGGCCGAGCCCTTGGCTCGGCCGCAGGGGAAGGCTTTCCCCTTCAGGATTTCAGAAAATGAGTTCCGCGTGCCAGGGTGGGTCGGGCGCTGGGCGATTTATGGTAGAGTTCGTTGCTGCGTCCCATGCGGAAGCGGGGTACGTACAGTCTCGCTAGCCAGTTCGGTTGCCCGACGTCATGCCGTTCAGCCGATCAGGGCTGTCCGAAGTTTGTATATGTTTTTCGGACAAGTTGCCGCTTGTCCGAAAAAGGACTACAAATTTCGGACATGAGCGACTTGCCCGATCTAAAGACAGCCATACTTGAGCGCATCCGTGCGGACGCGCCGCGCAAGGTATGGACGCCCAGCGATTTCGTCGATCTCGCCTCGCGAGACGCCGTCGATAAGGCGTTGCAGCGGCTGACGAAGGCCGAAACTCTCAGGCGGATCGATCGTGGACTCTACGATCAGCCTGGCTTCAACAAGCTCACCCAAAAACCCAATCCGCCTGATCCGCGCTCAGTCATCGACGCCGTCGGGCGACGTGACCAAACCCGGATGCTTGTCGACGGCATGACCGCGGCGAACGATCTGGGCCTAACTGACGCCGTCCCGGCCAAGATCGTGGTGCACACCGACGCTCGGCGCCGCGCAATTAAGCTCGGCAATGTAACGATCACCTTCCGTCCGACCGCGGCCAGCAAGCTATTCTGGGCCGGACGACCAGCGATGCGCGTCGTCCAAGCGCTTCACTGGCTGCGCGATCTCCTGGTTCGTGAAGGGGAGAGTGATCAGGTCAGGCGCAAGCTGGTCAAGCTTTTCGAAGATCCAACGGTGGGGCCGCCACTCAAAGCGGATCTCACTGCCGGTATGACAGCGCTTCCGACATGGATGTGGGTGTTTCTCAAGCCGCTCGTTGAAACCGACGCTGGCGTTCATCGTCGGCACGTCGATGATGATCGTGCTGATGCTGATCATGATCGTCATCAGCAACGAACGGCGGACGATGCCGATGATCAGCGTCACGCTGCCGTCGCCCGGCCCAAGCGAAAGCCGCTCTCCCCGCAGAAGGCACAAACCGCCAAGCGCGGTGCAGCCCGGGCGGTGAAGACATGAATCCGGCTTTCGACGAGGTTCTCGCGGCCGGGTCGGACGCGATGTTGAGCGCCTTCGATACGACGGCGCTACGCCTCGGCACGGCGTCCCAGAATATCGAGAAGGACTTCTGGGTCTGCTGGACGCTGGATGCCTTGTTCAATGGCTTGAAAGAGGGCGGCCCCCGCCTTCTCTTCAAAGGTGGAACCTCCCTGTCCAAAGGGTTTGGTTTGATCAACCGCTTCTCCGAAGACATCGATGTCACGGTGTTTCGGGACGACATCGGCGAGCCGGCCACCATCGACGAGCTCGAAGCGCTGAGTGGCAAAAAGCGCCGGGCGCGCCTCGATGCGATCAAGGACGCTTGCCAAGCCTATATCAACGGCCCGCTGCGTGCCGAGTTGACGGTGATCCTGCAGGAACGGCTCCAGGCTGCCCGTTTCGGAGCCGACGCGGCACGAGTGGAAGCCGATGACGCTGATCCCGACGGGCAGACGCTGCTGATCTGGTATCCCGCGGCAACGCCGCGATCGGATTATGTGCGGGCGGCTATCAAGATCGAGTCGGGCGCGAAATCCGCGCTCGATCCGAACAGCGAAGTGCCGATCAAACCCTATGTCGACGATGATCTGCCGGCGCTCGACCTGACTGTGCCTGCTGTCCGCACGGTCGATCCGGAGCGTACCTTCTGGGACAAGGTCGTCATCGTCCACGGGTTGCGGCGGTGGTTCGACAAACGCGGCGAGCTGCGCGGGGGCGGCCAACGCGTGTCCCGTCACTATTATGACCTGCACCAGCTCGCCGCAGCCCCCGTCGGCGCCGCCGCCATCGCTGATCCGGCGCTCGGCGCGGATTGCGTCGCGCACGCCCGGATGTTCTTCAATCGACCGGACTTCGATCTCGCGAGCGCCGAGCCCGGCTCGTTCACGCTTGCCCCGCATGACGCGATGATCGAGCAGTTGCGCGTCGACTACAGGGCCATGCAAGGCATGATCTTCGGCGACCCTCCGGATTTCGAGGCGGTGCTCGACAGCATCGGCTCGCTCGAGACGCGTCTCAACAAAAAGGGCGATACGGGAGGCGGGGCCGCGCGATGAACCAGTTGGGGGGAGCTGTCGACACCGTGCAAAAGACAGATGCGCGTGGAGCGGGCGAAGCGATCGTAACCCCGCTGCGGAAACGCCGCCTCAGCGGCGAACTCTACGAGCGCGACCCGAAGATAGAAGCCCTCATCGCCGAATTGGCAGTCCTGCCGCGTGATAGCTTGATCGCTAGGGCGGAAATCACCAAGCGCTCGGACCCGGGCTACGTCCCCAGCGAATGTCTCGTGTACTTCATTCGCGCGAGCCGTCGCGACAACAACGAGGTGTGGTTCGAGCGCCTCTATCGGATCTTGACCGAACGGGTGCTGCGCAGTTTGCCCAGGACGGAAAGCTCCGATGGCAAGACGGAATCGCTGACGCGCGGGGTCGTGCGCGACAAGGTGTTCGGCCGGTTCGTCGAGCTCCTTTCGGCGGACCGCGCCGCCCATAACGAAAAGGTCGACTACTTCGAGGTGCGCTTCGACGGCGCGCTGGCGAGCCTGCGGCGCGATGCGCAGGAAAAGGCCTGGCGCGACGAAAACCGTTCCCAGCCCCTCGAATATGACGAGGAGAGTGGTGAGTTGTCACCGGAGGTCGAGGCGGCCGCAGGGATCCACGATCCCTTCGCCACGTCGGATTTCGACGACCCGGCTTACCGGTCGCGCCTGAATGCAGCGATTGAAGCTCTACCGACAGCACAAAGCAGGATCATTCACATGTTGAGACAGGGCTTCCCCATCGACTCCAAGGAGCCGGACGTCATGACCATCGCCAAGGCTTTGGGCCGCTCCGAAAAGACAGTCCGAACCTACCGCGACAAGGCCTTCGCCGCCCTGCGAGCCGCCATGGCCGACGGAGACGAGCGGTGAGCCCGGGCCGCGGACGTCCATCCCGCGAGGACGTGCTCGACGCGTTCGCGGTCGAGAGCGAGCCTGGCCGGTCGACCTTGGAACGCTATCTGCGGCTATACCCGGAATATGCCGGGGAGCTCATCGACCTCTCGCGCGAACTCAGCCGCGAGGCTTATGAAGATGCCGCACCCCTCTCTGCTGCCGATCGGGCGCTGATCGACGCTGCCTGGTCGCAACACGCGAAGGCTATGCCGGCGGCAGCAGCCGACCCTTTCGCGGCGCTGACGGTCGATGACTGGCGCGCCGTCGCGCAGCGTCTGGATGTGCCCCGGCAGGTCGTGACCGCGCTGCGCGAACGGCGGGTCTCTCTCGTCAGTATCCCGCGACGTTTCCTGGCGAGGTTGGCGGAGGCGATGCGCAGCTCTGTCGCGCAGTTGGAGTCGTCCTGGGGGCCAGCGCACCTAATTGTCGCGCGCAGCTATAAGGCCGACAGCAAGCCGGTGACCGGCGAGCAGGTCACCTTCGAGCAAGTGCTGATCGATGCCGGCGTCCCGGCCGAGAAGCGGGCCCGGCTGTTGGCGGAGGCGGACTGACATGGACAGCGTGGAGCTCGCCAGGCAAGTCGCCGCCGAGCTTCACGCTCGCCTCGTTGCATCCGGCGCCGATCCCTGGTCGCCCTATGACTTTGCTGTCGCCGAGGCGAAGCGGCGGGGGATTGATGTCGAACCGACTGCCGCCGGCGCAGCCGTCCTCAACGGCGGCCGCGCGACCTTCGTCGCCGCCGACGATCTGATCCTTCACGAGAATGTGGGCTCTCCGTTCGAGCAAGCTTTCCTCGTGGCGCATGAGATCGGCCATGTCGAGCTGGGCGATGATCCTGGTGGCGAAGCGGCGCCGACGATTGATCCAGCCCGCCCGGCCGAGCCCTCGCCAGTCGGAATGGATCGGGTTGTCGATTATGGACGCCGGCAACGCCGCGAAGTCCAGATGGATCTGTTCGCGCGCGAGCTGCTGCTTCCGCGCACCGTCGCGCGGGCGCTCCATGTCGACCAAGGGCTCGCCGCGTCCGCCATCGCCGCGAAGCTCGGCGCGCCGTTCGAGGTCGTCGCGCAGCAGTTGTTCGATGCTTTGCTGCTGCCGCCGGTGCCTCCCGCCGCGACTGCGGCGCATGTCGAACGGCCGCTCAATCCGCTGCAAGCGGCCGCTGCGGCGCATCGCGGCGAAGCCTATCTGCTTGAGGCGGGTCCTGGCACCGGCAAGACACAGACGCTGATCGCGCGCGTCGAAGGCCTTCTACAGGAGGGCGTCGATCCGAGGCGCATCTTGCTGCTGACCTTCTCGAACAAGGCGGCGGGCGAGATGGCCGAGCGGATCGCGCGCAAGCGGCCCGAGGCTGCGGCCGCGATGTGGACCGGCACGTTCCATGCCTTCGGCCTCGACATCATCCGCCGTTTCCATGCGGAGCTCAGCCTGCCGAAGGACCCGCGCATGATGGACCGGACCGAAGCGGTCGAGCTCCTCGAGGAGGAGTTCCCGCGGCTTAGGCTCGAGTACTACCGCAATCTTTACGATCCGACCCAGATCATCGCCGACATGTTGGCCGCCGTCTCGCGGGCGAAGGATGAGGTGGTCGACGCCGAAGCCTACGCTGCGCTCGCCGGCGCCATGCTGGCGAAAGCCCAGGACTCGGATGCGCGCGAGACGGCAGAACGCGCCGGCGAGGTGGCCCGCGTCTACGCGGCCTATGAACAGCTCAAGCGCAGCGCGCATTGCATCGACTTCGGCGACCTTGTCGCCTTGCCGGTGCAACTGCTCGAAAAGGACGCGGCCATCTGCGCGGCGCTGCAGACGCAATATGATCATGTCCTGGTGGATGAGTATCAGGACGTGAACCGCAGCAGCGTGCGGTTGCTGAGCGCGCTGCGGCCCGACGGCCGCAATCTCTGGATGGTCGGCGACGCCAAGCAGTCGATCTACCGGTTTCGCGGTGCCTCATCCTTCAACATGACCCGGTTCGGCAAGGAGGACTTCGCCGGTGGCGATCGCGGTCGATTGAAGCGCAACTATCGTTCGGTGCCGGAGATTGTCGCCAGCTTCTCCAGCTTCGCGATCACGATGCGCGCCGGCGATGCGGATAGTGGCCTGGACGCGGACCGCGACGCCAATGGACACAGGCCCGAGTTGCGCACGGTCCAGCGCGCAGAGCAGCAGCAGGTCGCCCTGGCCGACGCGATCGTGGAGCTGCGGCGTGACGGCTACGCCTATCGTGACCAGGCGGTCCTGTGCACCGGCAACGAAAAGCTGTCGACCATCGGGCAGGACCTTGAACGGCTCGGCGTACCGGTCCTGTTTCTCGGCAGTCTGTTCGAGCGTGCCGAAGTCAAGGATCTCCTGGCCTTGCTCTCCGTCCTTGTAGATCGGCGCGCCATGGGCCTCGTGAAGATCGCCTGCTGGCCCGATTTCACCATGTCCTTCGCCGACGTGGCGGCGACCTTCGAACATCTGCGGGCGTCCGAGCACGCGCCGGGCGGCTGGCTTCAGCATGCCGACGCGATCCCTGGCGTCAGCGATGCCGGCCGCCAGGCGCTCGGCAAGCTCGCGGTCGTGCTTGACGGATTCGACCAAACGGCCTCGCCGTGGACCGTGCTCGCGACGCTGCTGCTCGATCGCACCCGCATCGCCGCTCGCCTTGGGGCGTCCGGAGATCTTGCCGATCGCACGCGCGGGATCGCGATCTGGCAGTTCCTCAACTTCCTACGGGTCCAGCCGGCGGGCCGCGGACTGCCGATCACTCGCGTGCTCGATCGTGTGCGCAGGCTCGTGCGGCTCGGCGACGACCGCGACCTGCGCCAATTGCCGGCGGCCGCCCAGCATCTCGACGCCGTGCGGCTGATGACCATCCATGGCGCCAAGGGGCTGGAGTTCGGCGGCGTCCATATTCCTGGGCTCAACAGCGACACGATCCCACGCACGCCGCCGGCGCCGCCCTGTCCGGAGCCCGACGGGATGATCGCGGGGGCGGAGGGCAGTGCGCTGGAGGCGTTCCGCGCAGGTCAGGCCGAGGAGCAGGAGTGCCTGTTCTACGTGGCGCAGTCGCGCGCCCGCGACCGCCTCATCCTTTATGCGCCGACCGAGAAGAGCAACGGTCACAACCGACCGCTGTCGCCATTCCTCGACCGTCTCGGGGCCACCCTGACGCGCCGTTCGGTCGTGCCGGCGCGGCCGCTTCCCATGGCCGCGGAAGCTCGGGATATCGATTTGGTAGTCGACGGACGGCTGCGGCTCGGAGCCCCGCAGATTGCTCTCTATGAATCCTGCCCGCGTCGCTTCTTCTACACGCATGTCCTGCAGGTCGGCGGCCGGCGAACCGCGACCGCCTTCATGCATCTGCACGAGGCGGTTCGCGTGGTGGTCGAGGCGGTGATCGCGTCGGATGGACCCGTGTCCGAGCAGGCGCTGCAAGATCGCATCGATGCGGCGCTCGCTGGCGAGGGGCTCGGCGAGCACGGCTATCGCGCAGAATTCCGCGATCTGGCGCTGGCAATGCTGCGCTTCTTCCTGGCGAACCGCGCCGAAGCAGTCGCCGAAGCGCCGGTCGCGCTCAGCCTCAGTTTCGGCGGGGAAGAGATCATCGTTCGGCCGGACGAGGTGCTGGTGCGGCCAGACGGTGTCCGCGCCGTGCGCCGGATCCGCACGGGTCACATGCGGTCGGCCGAGAGCAAGGATGTCGGCGCGGCGGCGCTGATGCTGGCGGTCAAGCAAGCCTTTCCCGGCGCGGTCGCAGAGCTCGTTCATCTTTCCGACGGCGAGACGCATGCGCTCGCCTTGTCCGATCGGGAACTGAAGGGGCGCAAGGACAAGCTCGCAAAGTTTCTCGGCGACATCCGCGCCGGACGGTTTCCGGCCGAGGTCTCATCGCGCACCTGCCCGAACTGCCCGGCCTTCTTCATCTGCGGGCAGACCCCCGACGGTTCCCTGCAAAAAAAGTTCGCCTGACCTTACCGGTCGGCCGACCTCGCTCCGATTGGACCCTTAGAGCCGCGGCGCTGCCTCGGCCGAACCTAAGGACCCAATCTTATGAATACCGAAGAACTTCTTGACTACGACGATCTCGGCGACGCCCTGCGCGAAGGCCGGGCGTTGCGTCCGGCGCGGGGGTATCGCTTTCTCCTCGCGCAGGGCGATCTCAACTTCCAGTCCCGCCTGGTGAGCGATCCGGTGCCGCTCGGCCGCCAGTTGCTTGAGGCCGCGGCACTCGACCCGCGGGACGGCTACAGCCTCGTCGCGATCCTGCCCTCGGGCGATTTCGAGGACGTGAGGCTCAACGAGCCGTTCGACCTGCGCGAGCGCGGCGCCGAGCGTTTCATCGCCTTCCAGACCGACCGCGACTTCAAGCTGACCCTCAACGACGACGAGCTGCGCTGGGGCAAGCCGGTCATCAGCGGCACGATCCTCTACGGCCTCGCCAAGCCGGACGACGGCGAGGGGGTTTTCCTCGAAGTTCCCGGCGGCGAAGACCGGCTGGTCGAACACGGCGAACTGATCGATCTGACCCAGCCCGGCATCGAGCGGTTCATCACCGCGCGGCTGACCTTCGAGATCATCGTCAATTCGCGGCCGCGCACGGTGAACGCCCGCATGGTGACGTTCGAGCAGATCGTCCAGCTCGCCTTCCCGGGCCAGCACGAGCCCAACGTCGTCTTCTCGATGACCTACCGGCACGCGGCGTCGACGCCACACGCCGGTGAGCTCGGGGCCGGCGGAACCGTCAACGTCAAGAAGAAGGGCACGGTGTTCAATGTCACGCGCACTGTTCAGTCGTAATCCGGACCTCAAGCGGCTGCTGGACGAAGGCTACTTCGTCCAGCAGCAGGGCGGGTATCTCGTCATGCGCGAGGTGCCCTATGTCGATGCGCGCCGGGAGGTGCGCATCGGCACCCTCATCTCCAGCCTCACGCTCGCCGGAGATCAGACGCGCACGCCCGACACCCATGTCGTCCACTGGGACGGTGCCTTCCCGTGCCACGCCGATGGCTCGCGCATCCAGGGCATCTCGCACGCGGCCGGCGCCTTCGATCTCGGCCACGGCCTGAAGGCAACGCACAGCTTCTCCAGCAAGCCGGATGGGGGTTACACCGACTACCACCACAAGATGACGAGCTACGCGAACATCATCGCGGGTCCGGCCGCGGTGCTGAAACCCGGCACGACGGCGCGCACTTTCCGCGAGCCGGAACAGGAGGAAGAGAGCGTCTTCAACTACGTCGAGACCGCCTCCGATCGTGTCGGGATCGGCGTCCTGACCGAACGGCTCATCAGCGAGCGGGTCGCCATCATCGGCGGCGGCGGCACCGGCGGCTACATTCTGGACTTCGTCGCCAAGACGCCGGTCCGCGAAATCCGCCTCTTCGACAGCGACGAGTTCCTAACCCACAACGCGTTTCGGGCGCCGGGGGCTCCGAGTCTGGAGGAACTGCGCGAAGCGCCGAAGAAGGTCGACTATCTGAAGCGCATCTACAGCCGGATGCACCGGAACATCGTGGCGCACGACGTCGCGCTGGGAGCCGACAACATCCACCTCCTTGACGGCATCACCTTCGCATTCCTGTCTCTCGATGCGGGTGACGCGAAGCGGTTGATCGTCGAGAAGCTCGAGGCGATCGGCGCCGCGTTCGTCGATGTGGGCATGGGTCTTGAGCTCGACGACGGATCGCTCGGCGGCATCCTGCGGGTGACCGCCAGCACGCCGGAGAAGCGGGATCGCGCCCGGCAGCGCATCTCCTTCGTCGGCGGCGGCGCCAAGGACATCTACGCCTCCAACATTCAGGTCGCCGATCTCAACGCCTTGAATGCCGTCCTCGCGGTCGTGAAGTGGAAGAAGATCCGCGGGTTCTATCGCGATCTCGAGCGCGAGCATCACTGCACCTACACCACCGATGGCAACATGCTGATCAACGGGGACCTGGCGTGATGCGGCACAAGCGCCTCGATCATCGTTTCGTCGAACACATCCCCGAGCGCCTTGAGCCGGGCATTCTCTATGTTTCGATGGAATATGCGACATCGGCCCATAGCTGCTGCTGTGGTTGCGGTGAGGAGGTTGTCGCGCCCTTCACGCCGACGGACTGGAAGATGACGTTCGATGGCGAGACCATCTCGCTTCGGCCGTCGATCGGCAATTGGACCCTGAAATGCCGGTCACACTACGTGATCCACCGCGGCAAGGTGATCGAAGCCGGCCCTTGGAGTGACGAGCAGGTTGAGGCCGAGCGCCGTCGTGATCGCGCCGCCAAAGCGCATTTCTACGGGCAGACGCCAAAGGTCGAGCCTTCTGTTCAGCCCACTTCGGTCAAGGCGGAATCAGGCTTCTGGCGCCGTGTTTGGGACTGGGTGTCTGGCAGATCGTAACGATAAGCCCGGCGGCAAATTGCCGTCGGGCTTATCTCGCCTCGAAGCCGGCGCAGTCAGGTGGCCGGTTGGCAGCGAAGGAGTCCTTGAAGAACGAATTCAGAACATTCATTCAAGGGCTTACAAAATTTTCGGCGAACTCCTTGTGCAAGGAATCGCCGACACACCATATATTGATGTTAGGCATGGGGCGACCTCCTAGAACATGCGCGCTTCTATCCACGGTGGTGGAAAGGTTGACGCGCATGTTGTGACCTCCTCCGATGCCTGGTGAACACATACAGGCCTTAAGAAGGAGAGCGAAAAATGGACGAGACCGAATTCAAGCCCGGCGATCTTGTACGGGTGAAGTCAGGCGGGCCGATCATGACCGTCGAGCAGGTCGGGAAGACGGCCATGCTAGAGGAGGATGCCGTCAGGTCGCGCGGAAAGACACGTTCGCGCCGGTCGTGCTGGAGAAGGCTGAGAAGCCACGAGCCGCGTTCTCCGTCGGCGTCGTTCGGGCGTAGCGTGGTGCCTCATGCCGTTTCGCGGCCTGTTCATCGGCATCGACCGTTATAGCTCGACCGGCATTGATGAGCTGACCTGCGCGCGTCGCGATGCGACGGCGCTGGAGGCCCTGTTCTTCGACACGCTGGGCGGCAGCACGGTCTTGCTGGCAGATGCGGAGGCCACGCGGCAGCGGATTGAGGACGCATTTGCCGACCTGGCCGGCTGCGGCCCCGAGGATACGGTGGTGATTGCGTTCTCCGGCCATGGGTCGGAGACGCATGAGCTCGTAACCCACGACGCGAATCCCGATGATCTCGCCGGCTCCGCGATCCCGCTCGAGCTGTTGCAGGAATGGTTCTCGCGGATACCGGCGAAGCGCCTGATCCTGTTTCTCGACTGTTGTTTTTCCGGCGGCATTGGCGCGAAGGTTCTGCACGTCGATGCGAAGCCGCGCAGCCTTTTGTCCGCCGAAGCGCGCCTGGCTCAGCTTGGCGGCGCTGGCCGGATCATCTTCACCGCCTCCGCGGCGACTGAGCCCGCCTATGAGCACCGCCGGTTCGGGCACGGGTTTCTGACTCACTTTCTGCTGGAGGCGCTATGTGGCGCCGAGGAAGTCGTGAGCGGCGGCAAGCTCTCGCTCTACCGCCTTCTCGAGCATGTCACGAGCCGCGTCAGGGCGGCCGCGCTGCAGGGCGGCAAAGAGCAGAACCCGACCATGCGCGGGAGCATCGACGGCGATGTCGAGTGGCCCGTGTTCGTGCCGGGCACGAAGTATCGGGCGGCCTTCCCGGCGCGCCTGCCTGCCAAAGTGACGTCCGATCTTGCCAGCCTCTCGTCGGCCGGTTTCCCCGACGCGCTGGTCACCGCCTGGGCTGGAGCGATCCCGTCCTTGAATGCGCTTCAGATCGCCGCCATCACCGACTTCGGCGTGCTGGACGGCGAGAACTTGGTGGTGTCGGCCCCGACATCCTCGGGCAAGACGATGGTGGGCGAGCTCGCGGCGCTCCGGAACGTGCTGGATCGCAAACGGGCTTTGTTTCTGTTGCCGCTCAAGGCTCTCGTGGCGGACAAGCGGCGGCACTTCGAGAGCGTCTATGGCGGTTTCGGGGTCCGCACGGTGGAAGCGACGGGCGAGACGGACGACATCACGCCTCTGCTGCGGGGCCAATACGATGTCGGCCTCCTGACCTATGAGAAGTTCGCTGCGATCGCGCTGACATTCCCTCATGTGCTGGCGCAGGTCGGCGTGATCGTGATCGACGAAGCGCAGATGATCGCGGACCGTGGCCGCGGCGCGAATCTGGAGTTCATTCTGACGCTCATCCGGATGCACCGGCGTGAGGGGATCGAGCCCCAACTAATCGCGCTTTCGGCGGTGATCGGGGACACGAACGGGCTCGAGCAATGGCTCGGCGCGCGGCTGTTGCGGCGCACGGAGCGGCCCGTTCCGCTTGAGGAGGGCTTGTTGCTCGGTACCGGGCATTTCCGCTTCCTTGATCCCGAGAATGGCAATGAGCGGGTGGAGGGGCCGCTCGTTCGGCGTCTTGTCGGCGGCAAGGGATCCAGCCAGGATTGGATCATCCCGCTGGTGCGCAAGCTTGTCGCCGAAGGCCAGCAGGTGATCGTGTTTCGTGAAACCAAGGGCGAAGCCCGCGGCTGCGCCAACTATCTCGCGGAGTCGCTCGGATTGCCTCCCGCTGCCGAGGCGCTGACGCAGATGCCCGGCGGCGACCCCTCTCAGGCCAGCGCCGACTTGCGAAGCGCGCTCGCGCGCGGCGTCGCTTTCCACAACTCGGATCTCGACCGCGAAGAGCGACGCGTCATCGAGGAAGAATTTCGCCGTAGCGGCTCGGGCCTGCGCGTCATCGCAGCCACGACGACGCTGGCGATGGGCGTGAACACGCCCGCGTCATCGGTCGTCATCGCCGGCTTGAATCATCCCGGCGACGAGCCCTATTCGGTGGCCGAATACAAGAACCTCGTCGGCCGTGCGGGAAGGCTCGGCTTCGCCGAGAGGGGGGCTTCGTATCTGCTGGCGCTCGATCCGCGCGCCGAGCATGATCTGTGGTCGCGCTACGTGACCGCGGAGCCGGAAGACTTGGTGTCCCGCTTTCTCGACGGTACGACCGATCCGCGCTCCCTGATCATCCGCGTCCTGGTCGCGGCACGACGAGCGGCCGGCGAAGGCGTGCCGAGCGAGGAGATTGTTGAGTTTCTGGAATCGAGCTTCGGCGCGTTCCAGGCTCGGCGCGCCCACAGCGCTTGGCAGTGGAGCCGGCCGGACCTACTTGCGGCGCTGGCGGATTTGGAACGCCACGGCCTGGTGCAGAAGAACGCCACAGGCGCGTATGAGCTAACCAAGCTGGGCCGTCTCGCTGGCGAGAGCGCGGCCGAAGTCGGGTCCATCGTCGCGCTCGTAGAGTGCCTCAGCTCGCTTCAGCCCCCAGACATCAGCGATCCCGTCCTGATTGCCGCAGCCCAAACGACGGTCGAGGTCGATCAACTCCTTTTTCCGATCAACCGGAAAAGCACGCAGAAAGAACCCCAGCTATGGCCCAACGAGCTGCGGAGGCAAAACGTGCCGTGGCACGTCCTGAACGCGTTTCAGCGGGGGACCACAGACGATCATCAGGCGACGCTGCGTGCGAAGAAGGCGGTCGCTTGTCTCTTGTTCGTGTCCGGTCGCGCCATGAGTGAGATCGAGCGCGTGCTGACGCAGTTCGGCGGGGCGTTTGGCGGCGCCGCCGGCCCGATACGCGCGGTCGCAGCGCGGACTTGCGATCTGATGCCGGTCGCAGCTCGCGTCGCCGAAATCCTGCACCCGACGCTTGATCTCGGTGATCGTGTGAGACGTCTGGCGATCCGGTTGACTTATGGCGTGCCCAGCGCCGCCGTCGACCTCGCCCAGTTCGCCGGAGCCGATTTGCTGCGGGGCGACTATTGCCGCTTGGCCGCCGCGCAGCTCTGTGAGCCCGAACAGATCGACGCTGCAACCGACGACCAAATTTTGGCATGCGTGGATAAGGACCGGCGCAAGCTTGCCCTTGTCCACGATGCGGCGAAGCGCGTTGCCAAGCGTCGGGCCGAAGTGGTGACGCCGTCCGTCCCGGTCCTCGAAGCGTATGTGCCCTGACCGCGTGCAACGGGCGAGGGAGGCGTCAGATGCCCCCCTCCGCGAGACCTTCCTGCCGCAACAGGTCTCCAATGCTGGCGGAGCCGATGCGGCAGCGCGCGATCACCCGGTCGAATGAGACAACGCGGCTGCTGCGGCCACGCTCGGTGGTGCAGGTGACCCGACGGTGCAGGGCTATGCGCTTAAGCGTCGCCTTGGCCGCCACGCCGGCGGCTTGATGAAGCTCGGGTGCATCAAAATCGGCGAGGCGAACCTCGATCCACTCGCTGGGATCGGCCGTCTTGCCGACGCAAAGGCCGTCTCCGTCGCCAACATAGCGGACGGTGCCAGAGAACCGCACGCCAGGTTGAGTCGGCAGAGGTGCCTCGCACGGATCGGCATAGGCAGGAGCGGCGGAACAGAGGGAGGCCAGCGCGCCGGCAAGAAGGAGGAACCGGCGGCTCACGCCGCAGCCTTCAACGTGCTGTTGCCCTTCTTCTTTTTCAGGAGCGCGCGGACGAACTTGTCCCAGCGCGCCATGCCGGCGCGCTTCTCGGGCATATAGTTCCAGCGATCATAGTTCTTGGAGCTAACGTCCTGCAGCGCGTGGTTCTGGAGGCGGTCCCGGATCTCTTTCGGCACCCCCGCCTTGCCGGCGAGCGTCTTGAATGTCCGCCGCAGGTCGCGGTTGGTCGCGTAGGGGATGACGCCGCGGTCGCGCTGCCGCCAGACGAAGCTGTAGAGCGTGCCGTGGCTGACCGGCTTCGACGGATCCTTCGCCGAAGGAAAGTACCAGCCGAATTCGTTCGGCTTAATCGACTCGATAAGCTCGGCTGCAAGCGATGGGACCGGGACGGCGTGCGGTTGAAGGTTCTTGGTCTTTGACCAGTCGATGATCCGCTCGGCCGCGTCCCACTGATCGATATGAAGTCGCGCGATCTCCTCAACGCGCTGGCCGGTGAGCATGATGAGCTGCACGGCGCGCGGATATGAGGGGTGGACAGGAGTGTCGGGGCAATCGAGCCAGCGATAGAGCTGGACGAACTCATCCTCGCTGAGCCAGCGTGTGCCCTGAACCTTCGGCTCAGTCGGGATGTCTGAGGCCGGGTTGAAGGGAATCCGGAATCGGCGAGGAGATGTGTTCCGGTAATCGTTGTCCGACTTCATCCCCCAGCTAAAGGCAGCGTGGATATAGGACCGGACATGATCAGCCATCGATCGAGCGCCGCGCTCATAGATCGGCCGGATCAGCTCCACGATTTCATCGGCCTCGACCTCGCGGGCGAGGCGATTGCGTCCGAGCGTGTCGGCAATCTTGTTGAGGCCTTTCTCTGTTTCCTTCCAGGAGGGCTTGCCGGCAGCTTTCAGCCCTGCAACGTAGCCCTCGAACAGGTCGGCGACGGTCCCCGGCCGAGTGTCGGTCGCGATCTTGATGCTGCGACCCTTCTGGATCACGTCAGCGAAGTCGCGTTTGAAAATTTCACGCGCTTGAGCGAGTGACATTGAGGGATACGAACCGAGTTTCTTCTTCGAGCGTTTCCCGTCTCGCCATTGCTGCGCCATCCAATCGGCCGTAACGCGCTTCGGCATGGGTTTCAGCACGAGCACCAGACGGCCGGTGCCGCGTCCTTCGCCGTCGGCGAGATTCTCCTGCTTTTGGCTCAGTTCGACGCGCTTCAGTGCATGCCGGATTGCGGTGTCGGTCAGGCTTGGCATGGCGTTTCTCCTGGTCCCCAACTGGGATCGGTCGAGGAGAAACGGGGATCGTTTGCTGGGATCGGAAAGCCGTTTTCAATCCCTCTAACCGCCCCCAATTTGCCATAACCGCCCCCTGTACGCAATGCGAAAAAAACGGCTATTTGCTTGATGATTCAGCGGTATTGAGCGTGATCCAACGTGACTCTAAAAGGGGTAGTGGGATGGTTGTGGACCAGGATGACGGCGGTGGCCGACAGCTCCAGCGCCCGCTTCACCACCTCGCGCGGATAGACCGGCGTGTGGTCGACGGTGCCGACCTGCTGCACCTCGTCGGCGATGAGCTGATTGCGCTTGTCGAGGAAGAGAATCCGGAACTGCTCCTTGTCGGCGAACGCCATGGCGGTCCGGCAATAGTCGAGCACGGCCGACCACGACGACAGCACGGTGCGGCGCCTGAGCTCGCCGCGGGCGAGCCGCTGGGCGGCAGCCTGGACGATCTTCAGCTCGGTGATGGCGGCGTCGCCGAGGCCGGGCATCTCGGCGAGGCGCTGCGGCGGCGCCGCGATCACCTCGGCGAAGGAGCCGAAGCGGGCGATCAGCGCCTTGGCGAGCGGCTTGACGTCACGGCGCGGCAGCGCCCGGAACAGCACCAGCTCCAACAGCTCGTAGTCGGTCACGGCGTCGGCGCCGGCGTCGCGGAAGCGTGCCCGCAGCCGGTCGCGGTGGCCGTGATAATGCGGCCCCGCCTCCGCCAGTCCGAGCCGGTCCTCTGCCTCGTCTGCCATGATCTCAACGCCGCGCGGGCGCCTCGCCCGGCCCGCAGCATGGCCGACTCGTCGGCGCATTGGCAATCGCGGGGCACCACAGGGTTGTGGCCGGCCCGCCCGGCCGCGGCGGGTCGGCCGTCTCGCCTCGGTGCTGGTCCACGCCCCGCGCCTGCCGTAAGGAAGGGCGCGGACGCCAGCCCGACGCCAGCCCCGCCCGGAGATCGATGCCATGAAGCGGTTCGCCGACCTCAGCGAGCAGGAGGTGCTCGCCCTCGCCATCACCAACGAGGAGGAGGACAGCCGGATCTACCGCGGCTTCGCGGACGGCCTGCGGCCGCAGTATCCGCAATCCGCCGCCCTGTTCGACGCCATGGCGGACGAGGAGGTGACGCATCGCACGGCGCTGTTCGACCTCTACCGGCGCAAGTTCGGCGATTTCATCCCGCTGATCCGCCGGCAGGACGTGAAGGGCTTCGTGCGCCACAAGCCGCTCTGGCTGGTGCGGCCGCTCGGCCTCGACGAGGTCCGCCAATACGCCGAGACCATGGAATACGAGACGGCGCGCTTCTACCGCCGGGCGGCGGAGCAGAGCCGCGACGCCTCGGTGCGCGAGCTGCTGCTGCGGCTCGCCGAGGCCGAGGACAAGCACGAGGCGATGGCCGAGCGGCTCCAGGGCGAGCTGCTGCCCGCCGATGCCCGCGCCGAGGAGGACGCCACGGCGCGCCGCATGTTCGTGCTCCAATACGTGCAGCCCGGGCTGGCCGGCCTGATGGACGGCTCGGTGTCGACGCTGGCGCCGCTGTTCGCCGCCGCCTTCGCGACCCACGACACCTGGGCGACCTTCCTGGTCGGCATGGCGGCGTCGATCGGAGCCGGCATCTCGATGGGCTTCGCCGAGGCGCTGTCGGACGACGGCTCGCTCACCGGCCGCGGCTCGCCGTGGCTGCGCGGTGGCGTCTGCGGCCTGATGACGACCATCGGCGGCATCGGCCACACGCTCCCCTATCTCATCCCGAGCTTCTGGGTCGCCACCGTGGTGGCCTTCGTGGTGGTGGCGGCCGAGCTGGCGGCGATCGCCTGGATTCGCTGGCGCTACATGGACACGCCGTTCCTCTCGGCCACCTTCCAGGTGGTGCTGGGCGGCGTCCTGGTGTTCCTCGCCGGCATCCTGATCGGCAGCGCGTGAGGGCGCGCCGCGTGACAATCGGGCCGCCATCGGCGATCAGGAGAGCACCCCCGCCGATGGAACCGTGATGTTCGTCCTGGCGCATCTCACCGATCTGCATATCGGGCCGCTGCCGCGGCCGCGGCTGGCCGAGCTGGCCTCCAAGCGGGTGCTCGGCTGGCTCAACTGGCGGCGCAACCGGCGGCGCTGCCACCGGGTCGAGATCCTGACCGACCTGATCGCCGATCTCGCGGCCCAGCGGCCCGACCACACCGCGGTGACCGGCGACCTCGTCAACCTCGCACTGCCGGGCGAGTTCGCGGCGACCGGCGCCTGGCTCACGGCCTTCGGCCCGCCCGAGGACGTCAGCTTCGTGCCGGGCAATCACGATGCCTATGTGCGGGCCGCCGTCGCCCAGTGGGACCGGCATTGGGACGCCTATATGCGCGGCGACCGCGAGGCGGGCAGCGGCGCCGGGCCGCGCTTTCCCTATGTGCGGCGGCGCGGTCCGGTGGCGCTGGTCGGCCTGTCGAGCGCGGTGCCGACGCCGGCCTTCATGGCGACCGGCCTCATCGGCCGCGACCAGCTCGCCGCCGTGGAGACGCTGCTCGGCCGGCTGGGCGCCGCCGGCCTGTTCCGCGTCGTGCTGCTGCACCATCCGCCCTATCGGACCCCGGCGAGCCACTACAAGCGGCTGGTCGACGCCGCCGCGCTGCGCGCCGTGCTGGCCCGCACCGGGGCCGAGCTGGTGCTGCACGGCCACGACCACGTCCATGCGCTCGAGTGGCTCGACGGGCCGGCCGGCGGAATTCCGGTGGTCGGCCTGCCCTCCGCCTCGGCGGCGCCGGGCGGTCACCACCAGCCGGCCGCCTACAATCTCTACCGGATCGAGGGGGAGGCGGGCGCCTTCCGGTGCGAGGCCATCTCGCGCGGGTTCGCGGCCGACGGCACCGGGGTGGTCGAGATCGCCCGTCGCCGGCTGCTGCCGGCGGGTTGAGGTGAGCGGACGCGGCGGGCAGTTGCCACGCCTCATCGTGTGTCGGGGTGATCAGTTCGCCGTCGTTCCGGGGCGCCGCGCAGCGGCGAGCCCGGAATCCAGCGGCAAATTCGGAGCTCTCGGCTGGGTTCCGGATAGCCGCTTCGCGGCTTCCGGAACGACCACCGAATTGATTCGCCGGTTGCCGGCTCAGTCGATCCACAGCCACGGCGTCCAGGTCGGCGCCTCGTTGCCGGCCGGATCGGGCGGGCGGGTGCGGAGGCGGGGCGTCTCCTCCGGGTCGGGCGCGTGGCGGCGGACCGTGGGATGCCACTGCTGCGCCATGGCGCGGAACAGCGGCTGATCGCTTTCACGATCCTGCTTGCTCCAGCGGAAGCGTGTCTTGCGAGAGCTCAGCATGGCGGGCCTCGCAGCGGGGGGTGCGGCCCGCCCCGCATGGACGGGCCGGATGAGCGAGCGTGCGCCCGATCCGTTAACGCAGGGCTAATCCGATCCCCCAGGCGCTGGAGCATCGTCCGGCGACGTGGATGCCGGCTCGCCGTCTGAAAATACGATCACGCAAGGACTTCCGGAGCGGGGGTCCGATCCCGTTGGATCGGGTTTCGCTCTACAAAATCGGTTGTGCACCGCGGGCGGCCGCGCCCGAGCCGAGCCCCCAGGCGGCCCCCCAGGCGAGGCCGTCCTCGGTGCGGCCACGCGGGACGTACTCGCAGCCGACATGCCCGGCATAGCCCAGGCGATCGAGGGCGGCCAGGATAGCCCTGTAGTTCACCTCGCCGTCGTCGGGCTCGGCCCGACTCGGCACCGCGGCGATCTGGACGTGGCCGATCAGGTCGTGGTGCCGCTCCAGGCGGCGGATCAAGTCGCCACCCATGATCTGCGCATGGTAGACGTCGAACTGCATCCTCACATTGGCGCGCTCGACACGGCCGATGATCGCCGCCGCCTGCTCGGCGCGGACGAGCAGATAGCCCGGCCGATCGCGGCTGTTCAGCGGTTCGATCAGCACGGTGAGGCCGTGCGCGGCGGCCCGATCGGCGGCGTGGCGGAGATTGGCCACGAACACGTCCTCGGCCTCGGCGCGGCGTGCCTCCGGCACCGTGCCGGCCAAGCAGTGGATGGCCCGCGCTCCGATCGCGTTGGCCAGCGCCAGGGCGCGGTCGAGCAGCGTCGCGAACTCCGCCTCGCGGCCCGGCACGCCGGCGAGTCCGGACGGTGCGTCGGGCGGCGGTGGCGTGTTGACGCCCAGCATGGTCAGGCGGTGGCGAACGATCTCGGCCCGCATCGCGGCCGGGTCCTGGTCGTAGGGATATTGCAGCTCGACTGCCGGAAAGCCGGCGGCGGCCGCGGCGGCGAAGCGCGCCAGGAACGGCCGATCGGTGAACAGATAACCCAGGTTGGCGGCGAAGCGCGGCATCATGTCCACTCCCGGAGACGGGGCGCCGGCGGCGGCGAGACGCCGTACGCGAGACGGGTTTCGTGCATCGATACGCGATCCGATGCTGCGCCGCCAACGCGAACGTGACCGGAAGACCCGCGACCGACCGTCCCGCGCGACTCCTTGGGGGTTGACCGCCTGGAACCGCGACGATCGAATGATGGTGGGCAGAAACCCGTGCGTCAGACGCGGGATGCTCACGGTCGGGAGGACGCCGCGATGAACGCCCACGAGCTAATTCAGGAGATCTCCGCCTATTGCCGCGAGACCGGGCTCGCCGAATCGACCTTCGGCCGGCGCGCCGTCAACGACGGCAAGCTCGCGGCGCGGCTGCGCAACGGCGGGCGCATCACCACCGAGACGCTCGACCGTATCCGCGCCTTCATGGAGGCCAACCGGGTGCCGCTCGATCTCGCCGGGGCGCCGGCGGCGCGTGGCAACGGGCTCGCGATGCGCGCCGCCCTGGCGCCGGCGCCGATGGCCGAGATCGTCTCGCCGCAGCAGCGCTTCCGCTTTCTCGACAACCGGCAGCGCTATCTGTTGTTCGTGCAGACATGCAGCGAGAAGCGGGTGATCGCCCAGCGCGTCGCGCTGGAGCTCGCGTCGATCGTGCCGCGGCCGCCGGCCGTGCGGGTGTTCGACGCCGGGGTCGGCGACGGCACCGTGCTGGAGCGGGTGATGCGGGCGATGCATCACCGCTTCCCCACCATGCCGTTCTACGTGGTCGGCAAGGAGGTCAGCCTGGAGGACGTGCGGCTGGTGCTCCAGAAGATGCCGGACCGTCTGTACGAGCATCCGGCCCAGGTGCTGGTGCTGACCAATCTGCCCTACGGGGCGGCGCCGTGGTTGTCGCTGCGCGACGCCGAGGCGGACAGCCGCGTCGTCTGGCACGAGCTGCCGCTGTCCGGCGACTCGGCCCATCGTTTCGAGGAGCAGATCACCGGGCTGGAAGGCTTTCTGGCGGAGAACTGGCTCACCGATGTCGATCCGCGCACCGGCGGTCGCCGCAGCGAACGGCCCGCCGTGCTGGTGATCTACCGCGAGGACCATCGCTTCCTGCTCGACGCCGTGATTCCGCGTCGTGGCGCCGCCGTGGCGGGCTACGATCTCGTCGTCGCGTCGCAATCCTACCGAGCGCGGGCGCGGCTCGACACCAAGGTCCGCGGCGTTGTGGCGCCGCTCGCGCGCGCCCTCGCGCCCGGCGGCCGCCTGATCGGCGTGCATGCCTACGGCCACGATCCGGGTCAGGAGATCGTCCGCCGCATCTGGCCCGACGATGCGCCCTTCCTGCACGACCGCCACGAGATCCTGCGCGCCACCAAGGAGCAGCTCGGCGCCGAAGGGCGCGACCTGGTGTTCAACGCCTTCGCCGACAATCGTGCCCTGTTCCGTTACGACATGCATACGCTGCCCCGCGAGATCGGCGACACCATCGGCATCTCGACCCTGTTCGCGGCCTGGAACGCGGCCGTGTACGTGGCGCAGGTCGAGGACGAGCGGCTCACCGTCGCGGTGCGCGAAGGCCACTGGCTCGACGCCACCCGCGAGGTGCTGGCCGCCCATGGCGGCCTGTGGTTCCACGACGAGTCCTACGTCATCTCGCGCCGCCGCCACTGACGACCGCCGCCCGCCTCGATCCGAACGCCGGCCCCGCCGGCGCCCCCATGCATCGGCCGCCACCGATCAGAGCAGGCCGCAACCGCAGCCGAGCGTCCAGCTCCGGCCGTCGGCGCCGAGCACGGTCGGCATCGCCTCGGCGATCATCGCGGCCGCGAGGGCCCGGCCGTCGTCCGTATCGGCAGTGGCATGCCGGCGGCCGGCATCGTGCGACGCCTGCCGTCCGTAGCCGGCATAGTGCCCGATCGGGAGCCAGTCGGGGGCGACCGCGAGAGCCGGCGGTGCCAGGCTCGCATAGGGACCGGCCCCGTAGACGACGCGGCCCCCCACCATGGTGAGCACGGCCGACATCTGGGCGATGCGCTCTTCCGGCACCGAGAAGTAGTCGTCGGCGAGGATCGCCAGATCGGCCCATTTGCCGACCGACAGCGTGCCCTTCTTGTCCTCCTCGCCGCTCATCCAGGCGCCGTTCGCCGTGTAGGCGCGCAGCGCCTCCTCACGGCTCATCAGGTTGCGCTCCGCCGCGTGGCGCAGCCCGCCGACCGTGCGGCCGCCGACGAGCCACTGGATGCCGACCCACGGATTGTGGCTCGCGGCGCGATTGCCGTCGGTGCCCAGCGCGAACGGAATGCCCATCTCGCGGATGCGGCCGAACGCCGGCGCATCCTCGGCGGCCTCGCGGCCCCACTTCTCCACATAGGCTTCGCCATCGAGCGACATGCGGTTCTGCAAGCCGAGACTGCCGCCGAGCGCGCGCAGGCGTTCGAGCGAGCGCGTCGTCATGCCCTCGCAGTGTTCCAGGCCCCAGCGGAGCTTGTCGACCGGCACCTGCTGGTGCACCTTCTCGACGACGCCGAGAATGCGTTGCGCCGTATAGTCGAACGAGGCGTGCATGCGGAACGGCCAGCCGTTCTGCGCCACGAAGGTCAGCACTTCGGTGAGCTTCTCCTCCATGATCGGCGGCTGCGTCACCGGGTCCTTGGCGAAGTTGGTGTTGTCGCCGGCTGCCCACACCACGTACTCGCCGGCTCCGCACAGGCGGAAATAGTCGTCGCCCTGGTGCAGCTTGGCGCTGGACAGCCAGCCACGATAGTCGTCGATCTCGCGCCCGGGCCGCTGTGCCATCAGGGTGTAGCCGATGCGCACCGTCAGGGCCTTGTCGGCGGCGAGCCGGGCGATCGCCTGGTAGTGCTCGGGATAGTTCTGGCCGCCGCCACCGGCGTCGATCAGGCTGGTCAGGCCCAGCCGGTTCAGCTCGCGCATCATGTGGCGGGTCGAGGCGATCTGCTCGTCGGCCGACAGCTTCGGCACCTTGGCGAACACCGAGAGCAGGCTGACGAGACTCGTCGTCGCGATGACCAGCCCGGTCGGCGTGCCGTTGCCGTCGCGTGCGATGACGCCGCCGAACGGCTCCGGCGTGTCGCGGCTCCAGCCGAGCGCCCGCAGCCCGGCCTTGTTGACGAAGGCGCGGTCGTAGAGGTGCATCACGAAGCACGGCACGTCGCCGGCCGCCGCATTGATCTCGTCGAGGGTTGGTAGCCGCTTCTCGCGGAACTGGTGTGGCGTCCAGCCGCCCATCACCTGCACCCAATGGGGCGCCGGGGTGCGCGCCGCCTGCTCCTTCAGCATCGACAGCGCCAGGGCCAGCGACGGCACGCCGTCCCAGCGCAGCTCCTGGGAGTAGGTGAGGCCGCCGCGGATGAAGTGCGTGTGGGCGTCGTTGAGGCCGGGAATGACGGTGCGCCCGCCGGCGTCGACGATCCGGGTCGAGGGGCCGCGCAGCGCCTCCAGGTCACGGCGCGTACCGACGCCGACGATGCGGTCCCCGGCGATGGCGATCGCCTCGGCCCGCGGCATCGTCGGATCGAGCGTCACGATCGTGGCGTTCTCGATGATCAGGTCGGCCTTGCCGCCCTCGGCGGCGGCCGGCATCGGCCCGAGCGTCCGGGCGGCGGCGTAGAGGGCGGCGGCGCCCGCGGCTCCGGCGAGGAAGCGGCGCCGCGACGGCTGTCTGGTGACGAACCCGAACGACGTTTCGGCGCAGGCGATGCACATGCGTTTCTCCCGGACTGTTGTTCGCGGCTTGGTGCGGCGGCGGAGCCGGCACGACCCTACTGTGTATGACAGGTGGCCGCCCCGCAAGGGAGCGACGTCGCCGTGCCGCGCGATCGTCGCGGGACCGCAGACCGCAACGCGAAACGGCCCGCCTGTGGGGCGGGCCGTCGGGGAGAGAATGAGATCGGGTCGTTCGACGGACGCGCCCGTCAGGCGCGCACGAGCGCATGCACCGCGAACCAGCCGTCGCGGTCAGTCCATGTCTCCGCGAGTCGCCAGCCGGAGCCGGCGGCGAGGGCCCGGAACAGCTCGGTCGTGTACTTGTAGCTGCTCTCGGTGTGGATCGTCTCGCCGCGGCGGAAGTCGAAGCAGCGGCCGTCGACCCGCACCCGCTGGCGGACCCGGCTCGCCAGATGCATCTCGATGCGGTGATGCTCGCGGTTGTAGAAGGCGCGATGCCAGAACGTGTCGAGATCGAAGTTGCCGCCCAGCTCGCGGTTGATCCGCCGCAGCAGGTTGAGGTTGAACGCCGCCGTCACGCCGCTGGCGTCGTTGTAGGCGCGATTGAGCACGTCGACGTCCTTGACGAGATCGATGCCGACGATCAGGCGTCCGCCCGGACCGATGATCTGGCCGGCGTGACGCAGGAAGGCGGCCGCCTCGTGCGGCTCGTAGTTGCCGAGCGTCGAGCCCGGGAAGAAGCCGATCCGGGGGCGATGCTCCGCCTCGGCCGGCAGCACGAACGGAGCCGTGAAGTCGGCCGCGACCGGCCGCACCGTCAGGTCGGGCAACTCGGCGGCGAGCTTGGCGGCCTCGCCGGCCAGGAAGTCGCCCGAGATGTCGACCGGCACGAACACCGAGACAGGGGACGCGGCGAGAAGAATCCGCGCCTTGGTGAGAGCGCCGGCCCCGAACTCGATCATCGCGGCGCCATCGGGGATGACGCGGGCGATGTCGGCGGCGTGCTCGGTGAGGATGCCCAGCTCGGTGCGGGTCGGATAGTATTCGGGCGTGCGGGTGATCGCCTCGAACAGCTGCGAGCCGCGCTCGTCGTAGAAGTACTTCGGCGGAATGCGCTTCGGGTCGGCCGACAGGCCCGCGATCACGTCGGTCAGGAAAGCCGCACGGCCGACGTCCGATACCACATCGGACGGCAACCGGAGGCCGCGGGGAACGCGCACATGAGCAGTCATCGGGGGTGCCTCGCTCGGGGGACGCCGCGCCTTATGCGGAAAACGCGGCCAGCCGCACGCCGGTGAACTGCCAGCGCGCCGACGGCGGGAAGAAGTTGCGGTAGGTGAGGCGAGCATGGCCCGGCGAAGTGGCGAGCGAGCTGCCGCGCAGCACCATCTGGTTCACCATGAACTTGCCGTTGTACTCGCCGAGCGCGCCGTCCGCGGCCCGATATCCCGGATAGGGCAGGTAGGCGCTGCGGGTCCATTGCCAGACAACGCCGAAGGCGTCGGCGAGTTCGCCGGTGGCGGCGGCGACCTCCCACTCGGCCTCGCTCGGCAGATGGCGGCCGGCCCAGCGCGCGAAGGCGTCCGCCTCGTAGTAGCTGACGTGACAGACCGGGGCGTCCGGCTCGACCGGCTGCGAACCGCCCAGCGTCACGGCGTGCCACTGGCCGTCGATCTCGCGCCAGTGGCCGGGCGCCTGCCAGCCCTCGGCCTGCACGGCCGCGAAGCCGTCGGAGAGCCACAGCGCCGCCTCGGCGTAGCCACCGTCCGCCATGAAGGCGAGCCAGTCGCGGTTGGTGACGAGACCGCGCGCGATGCCGACGGGGCCGACCAGCACGCGATGGGCCGGCCCTTCATTGTCGTAGGAGAAGCCGTCGCCGCGATGCCCGATCGTGTGGATGCCCTCGGGCAGCGACACCATGCCGTCGGCCGGGGTCGCCGGGCGCCAGCGCCAGGCCGGGTCGTAGGCCGGCGCGATCGGGTTCTCGGCGAAGGCGTGCAGGATGTCGGTGAGGATCAGCTCCTGATGCTGCTGCTCGTGGTTGAGCCCGATGGTGACGACCTCGGCGAGCGCGGGCGTCAGCGCCGCGGGGTCGGCGAGCAGCCGCGCCATGGCGGCGTCCACATGGGCGCGGTAGTCGGCGACCTCGGCGTTGCTCGGCCGGGTGATCATGCCGCGGCGCGGACGAGCGTGCCGCGGCCCGGCGGCCAGGTAATAGGAGTTGTAGAGGAAGGCCAGCCGCTCGTCGAAAACGCGATAGCCGGGCGCGTGCGGCACCAGCACGAACTGCTCGAAGAACCAGGTGGTGTGGGCGCGGTGCCACTTGGTGGGGCTGGCGTCCGGCATCGACTGGATCACCTGGTCCTCGGCCGAGAGCGGCGCCGCCAGGGCCTCGGTGTGGGCGCGAACTCGGGCGTAGGCGTCGGCGAGGGCCGGCGCGGCCGGCGACCCGGGAGGCGGCGAGCTGGCCGGCGGCTCCGGGGTGCCGCGACGCGGCGTGAGGGCCGTGAGGGTCATGCTGATTCCATTGATCGATATCGACGCTCGCCACGATCGCGGTGCGGCGCAGCTAATCCGAGGTCCGTCTCGTGCGAACGGGTATCCAGGGATTCGGTTCCCCTGCCCGTCGCCGTTCGTTCGGTGGAGCGACACCACCGACGAGTGTGCCGGCCGTTGATTATGGGCGCCCGCGGTGACCGTCGTATCACGGCGAGCGATCACGGCCGGACACGTCCCGGTGATTCAGGGTCGGAGGGTGGCCGGGTGACGGTCGCGGCGCGGTGCGGTCTCGTGTACGGGGCCGGTCAGATGCCGGCGCCGCCGGCGACGTCCGCTTCGAGGTCCGCCCGCACCGCGAGCGCGAGCCCCTGGAGGCCCGGATCGCTGCGCCGCCGCGGTCGCGGGGCGTCGATCGTGTGGATCGCGGCGATGCGGCCCGGGCTGCCGGCCAGCACCACGACGCGGTCGGCCAGATAGGTCGCCTCGTCGATGTCGTGGGTGACGAACAGGATGGTCTTGCCGGTCGCGGCACGGATGCGGATCAGCTCGTCCTGGAGGCTCTCGCGGGTGATGGCGTCAAGCGCCGAGAACGGCTCGTCCATCAGCAGCACGGCGGGATCGACCGCGAGGGCGCGGGCGAGGGCGACACGCTGGCGCTGCCCGCCGGAGAGCTGATGTGGCCAGCGCCGCGCGAGGTCGGCGAGGCCGACCACGGCGAGCGCCGCCGCGGCACGCGGCCGGCGATCGCGGCGCGGCACGTCGCGGTGCTCCAGCCCGAACGCCACGTTGTCGATCACCCGCCGCCACGGCATCAACCGGGCGTCCTGGAACACCAGCGCGACCGCCCGGCGCCCCGCCCCGGCGCCCGCCACCGTGACGGTGCCGGCGCTCGGCGGCGCGAGATCGGCGACGACCCGCAGCAGCGTCGACTTGCCGACCCCGGACGGGCCGACGATGGCCAGCAGCTCGCCGCGGCGGACGTCGAGGTCGACGCCCTGGAGCACCTCGGTGACGGTGCCGTCGCGCGCGAAGGCGAGCGACAGGCCGCGCAGCGCGATCACGCTTTCCATCGCAGCAGCCATCCCTGGAGAGCCACGAACAAGCTGTCGATGAGGCCGTACAGCGCCGCCATGGTGAGCATGTAGACGACCACGATGTCGGTCGCGAGCAGGCTCGACGCCTGCATCATCCGCTGCCCGAGCCCGAACACGCCGAAGATCTCGGCCGCCACCACGGCCATCCAGGCTTGCCCGAGGGCGGTGCGCAGGCCGACCAGGATGCCGGGCGCCGCCGCCGGCAGCAGCACCTTGACGAGACGCGCCGGGGCCGAGCGGAAGCCGAAGGCGGCGGCCAGCTCGATCAGGTCGCGGTCGACGCCGCGAATGGCACCGTGCGCCGCGAAGTAGACGATCCAGAACACCCCGACCGCGATGATGAACACGGCGGCCGACGGCGCCACCCCGAACCAGATGATGGCGAACGGCACCCAGGCGAGCCCCGGCACCGGCCGCAGCACCCGCACCACCCAGGCGGTCAGCCCTTCCATGGCCCGCGACATGCCGGTGACGATGCCGAGCGCGATGCCGAGCGCCGCCCCCACCACGAGGCCGATCGCATAATGGCCGAGGCTCGACGCGACCGCGCTCGGCCACAGGCCGGAGGCCAGCTCGCGCAGGAAGGCGGACGGGATGACGCTCGGCGGCGGCAGGAAGGCCGGATTGACCAGCCCGAGGCGAGGGACGGCCTCCCACACGGCCAGGAAGACCGCGAGGCCGGCGAGAGGGAGGAGGACACTGGAGAGGCGCACTGAACGAGCTCGTGCCGAAATCGACGCCGATGTGACCACATTTGCTCGTCATGGCCGGGCTCGTCCCGGCCACCCACGCCTTTTCGTCCGGTGAGACCGGAAGACCGTGGATGCCCGGCACGAGGCCGGACATGACGACGTGAGACGAAACCGCCGGCGCTACTGCGTCGCCGTCGCCCTCACGAAATACCGGGGCTCGAACAGGCCATCGAGCGGCAGCTCGCGGTCGAGCGTGCCGAGCGTCACCTGATAGCGCTGCATCGCGGCCGTCGCCGTCACGATGCTGCGCGGGTCGGCCACGAACTTCGAGGCGGGCGAGGCGAGCGCCGCCCGGATGGTGGCGCTGTCGACGATGCCCTTGCCGAGGGCCGCCTCGATCGGGGGCGCGGCGCGGGCCGGGTCCTCCTGGATCAGCCGGACGGCACGCACCACCGCGTCGACCAGCGCCTGCGCCTGCGCCGGGTTCTTGTCCAGGAACGCGGCCGTGGCGGCCACCACGGTGCCGGGCTGGCCCGGGAACATTTCGCCGCCGAGCGCCACCAGCCGGATGCCGGGATCGCGGCCCCGCACGATGGCGACCGCCGGCTCGCGCACCGTCGCGCCCTCGACGGCGCCGACCTGCACGGCCTGCTGGGTGGCGTCGATGCCCATCGGCACGATGGTGACGTCGGCCTTGTCGACCTTGCCGACCTCCCACAGCCAGTGCTGAAGCGTGGTGTTGGGGACCGAGCCGGCCGGCTGGGTGGCGAGCCGGGCCGGGCTGCCGGCGGCGGCGCGATAGCGGCGGAACGCCTCGGCGGGGGTGACACCGGGCTCGAAGTGGCGGGCCAGCTTGGCGGTCGCCACGAAGGTCATCTCCTCGACCGCGGTGGCGGCGACGACGCGCACGTCGACGCCGCGCGAGCGGGCGACGACCAGCGGCGCGACGCCGGCCACATAGATGTCGATGGTGCCGGAGGCGAGCGCCGCGATCATGTTGGGCCCCGACTCGAAGGTGGTGAACGTCGCCTCGATGCCGGCGGCCTTCAGCCAGCCCTCGCGGTCGGCGACGAACACCGGGGCGGCGCCGAGAATCGGGATCACGCCGATGCGCGCCTTGACGGGCGTCGCCGCGGGAGCCGTGCCTTGCGCGAGCGCCGGGCCGGCCGCCATGGCGGCCGCGAGGCCGCCCAGAACGGAGCCGGCCGCGAGGCCGCCCAGAACGGAGCCGGCCAGGATGGTCCGGCGGGAGAGGGAACGGGTGCGGGTCATCGCGGGCTCCGGGTGACGCGGACGGTGTTGTGTGCTGCAACAAGGCGATTGTTTCTCCGGACCGCAATATGGCGGCTACAGTTTGGAACATCCTTCTCCGCCGGACCAAATTCGAACCACGAACCCATCGTCTGCGCCCCTGTTCGGAGAAGCCGTCCGCGGCCGTGGGCCGGATCGGAGTGCCGCAGAGGACGGCATCGCGGCAGCGCCCCCGTGGTGCCGCTGGTGGCGGCCGGTGGCTTGTGCTCTATGGCGGCGAGCCGAGCCGCCGCAGGCCGCGGCGGCGTCATGTCCCCGGAGCGGCCGCGCCGCTCCCGTCAGTGAACCGCCGCGATGCTCGATACCAAAGCCTCTCCGCCCGGCCCGCCCGTGTCGGACACCGACCTGCATCTCGAAGACCTGCATCCCGAAACCCGCCTGGTGCATGCCGGCATCCTGCGCTCGCCCTTCGGGGAGACCGCCGAGACGCTCTATCTGACCCAGGGCTTCGTCTACGACCGCGCCGAGACCGCCGAGGCGCGCTTCAAGAACGAGGACCCGGGTTACCAGTACAGCCGCTACGGCAACCCGACGCTGTCGATGTTCGAGGATCGGCTGGCGGCGCTCGAGGGCGCCGAGGCCTGCCGTGCCACCGCGACCGGCATGGCGGCCGTGCACGGCGCCATCGTCAGCCTCGTCAAGGCCGGCGACCATGTGGTGGCGCCGCGCGCCATGTTCGGCTCGTGCCGGTGGATCATCGAGGAGATGCTGCCGCGCTTCGGCGTGACGGCGACTCTGGTCGACGGCGCCGATCTCGACCAGTGGCGCGCCGCGGTGCGGCCCGAGACCGCGGTGTTCTTCCTGGAGACGCCGTGCAATCCGACGCTGGAGGTGCTCGACATCGCGGCGATCGCCGAGATCGCCCACGCGGTCGGCGCGCTGCTCGTCGTCGACAACGTGTTCGCGACGCCGCTCCATCAGCGACCGCTGGCGCTCGGCGCCGACGTGGTCGTCTACTCGGCCACCAAGCATATCGACGGCCAGGGCCGCTGCATGGGCGGCGCCATTCTGGCGTCACGGGTGCTGATCGAGGAGCGCATCCAGCTCTTCCTGCGCATGACCGGCCCGTCGATGTCGCCGTTCAACGCCTGGGTTTTGGTGAAGAGCCTGGAGACGCTGCCGCTGCGCATCGCCCGCCAGGCGGAGACCGCCGGCAAGCTTGCCGATATGCTGGCGGGCCTCGCGCCGGTGACGCGCGTCATCTTCCCGGGCCGCGCCGATCATCCGCAAGCCGAGCTGATCGCCCGCCAGATGAGCGGTCCGTCGACGCTGATCGCCTTCGAGGTCGCGGGCGGCAAGGCGGGTGCGTTCCGTTTCCAGAACGCGCTGCGGCTGGTGCGCATCTCCAACAATCTCGGCGACGCCAAGAGCCTGATCACCCATCCGGCGACGACGACGCATTCGCGCTTCAAGCCGGAGGAGCGCGCAGCGCTCGGCATCTCGGACGGGCTGTTGCGCCTCTCGGTCGGGCTCGAGCACGCCGACGACCTCGCGGCCGATCTGACGCGAGCCGCGGGGGTGCTCTGATCCTGTTTTCGGGGGATCAGCGCGCCGTCATTCCGGGGCGCCGCGCAGCGGCGAACCCGGAACCCAGCGGCAACTCGGAACTCTCGGCTGGATTCCAGATAGCCGCTTCGCGGCTTCCGGAATGACCACCGAATTGATCATCGAATCTGGTATGACGCCCGTCATCCGGCGCTGCCTCGCCCCGCACGGCGGGGCGAGATGCAGAAGGACTCTACCCCGCCAGGCACGCCCGCAGGCCCGCCTCGACGGCGGCGCGGTCGAGGTGACGCCCGATCAGCACGATGCGCGAGGCGCGCGGCTGGCGGCCCCATGGATCGGCGGAGCGGATCTCCATCATCCGGTGGACGCCCTGGATGACGTGGCGGCGCGGGTCGCCCGCCATCGCGACGATGCCCTTGAGGCGGAAGATGTCGTCGCCGCGCGCGGCGAGCAGGTCGCGCAGGAAGGCGTCGAGCCTCGCCGGCACGAAGGCGCCGGGATCGACGAACGACATCGTCTCCAGCGCCGGATCGTGCGCATGGTGATGATGGGAGACGTCGAGGAAATGCGCGTCGGCCGCAAGCGTCTTCGAGAGGTCGAAGGCGCCGATGCCGAGAATCTGCTCCAGCTCCACCTTGGCGTAGCTCGACCGGATGATGTCGGCGGTGGCGTTGAGGCCGCGCAGGCGCCCTTCCACGCTCGCCACCTCCGGCTCGTCGACGAGATCGACCTTGTTGACGATCAGCCGGTCGGCCGCGACGATCTGGTCGACCGCCTGGTTATCGACGCCGTGCAGGTCGGGATCGTCGAGATGGGCGCCGATGTGCTTGGCGTCGACCAGCGTGACGATGCCGTCGAGCGTCACCTGGCGGGCCACCGCGTCGTCGACGAAGAAGGCGGCCGCCACCGGGGTCGGATCGGCGATTCCGGTGGTCTCGACCAGGATGTGGTCGAACTTCTCGCGCCGCGCCATCAGCTTCTGCAACACCTCGATCAGATCCTGGCGGACGCTGGCGGTGCAGCAGATGCAGCCGTTGGTCATCTCGTAGATCTCTTCCTCCGAGGTGAGGACGAGACCCGAATCGATGTTGACCTCGCCGAACTCGTTCTCGATCACGGCGATGCGGTGGCCGTGGCGCTCGGTGAGGATGTAGTTGAGCAGCGTCGTCTTCCCGGCGCCGAGAAAGCCGGTCAGGATGGTGACGGGAACGGGGGTGGTGGTTTCGGTCTTGGTCATGGGTCCGTCTGGTCGTGTTGGTCGGCGGCGCAGAGCGTCGGTGTCGCGCCCTTCTCCGCCAGCGCGGCGAGCACCTGCTCGGGCGTGATCGGGTAGTGGCGGAAGCGCACGCCGATCGCGTCGTGCACCGCATTGGCGATGGCCGGCCCGATGGCGATGATCGGGTCCTCGCCGACGCCTTTGGCGCCGAACGGGCCGCCTTCGTCCGGGGCCGTCTCCAGGATGATGGTGCGGATCGGCGGCATGTCCATGGCGAGCGGCATCTTGTAGTCGACGAAGCTCGCATTGAGCGGGCGCCCGTCGCGCGGGTCGACGCGGAAGTCCTCGGTCAGCGTGTGGCCGATGCCCTGCTGGATGCCGCCCTCGATCTGGCCGGCGGCGGCGACCGGGTGAATCACCTTGCCGATCTCGTGCACCGGCACGACCTGCACGACGTCGATCTGCCCGGTCTCGGTGTCGACCTCGACCTCGACGAAATGCGCCGCGAACGAGTAGGACTTGGTCGGCCGATAGCTGCCCTCGCCGACGAGTTGCGGGGCCGGGATGCCGCGCTCCGCCGCGATGGCGTCGGCGACGGTGAGGGAGAGGCCGGGCACGCCGCGCACCGTGACGACGCCGTCGCGGATATCGAGATCGTCCGCCGCGACCTCCAGCCGGTCGGCGGCGCGCGCCAGGACCTTGGCCTTCACCTGCGCGGCCGCCATCTGGCAGGCGCGCCCCGCCATGTAGGTGGTGTGGCTGGCGAAGGCGCCGATGTCCCACGGCACCACGTCGGTGTCGCCATGCACCACGGCGACGTCCTCGAAGCGAACGCCCAGCTCTTCGGCGGTGATCTGCGCGAGCGCCGTGTGGGCCCCGGTGCCGAGCCCGGTGGTGCCGGTGAACAGCGTGACGGTGCCGTCCTCGTTCATGCGGACGATGGCGTTGCCCTGCTCCTTGATGCCTGGATAGGCGGAGGAGCCGTGCATCTCGCAACCCATGCCCCAGCCGCGCCGGCGGCGGCCCGCATCGTGTGATTTCGGCGCTGCGCGGCGCGCGGCCCAGCCGGTCTCCTCCAGGCCGCGGCGGATGCAGTCTTCGAGGCCATGGCCGACGATCGGGTGGCCGGAGGGTGCGAGGTCGCCGTCGCGCACGGCATTCATCAGCTTGAGCGCCGCCGGGTCGAGCCCGAGCTGTTCGGCCGCCTCGTCCATCTGGCTGTCGAGCGCGTAATAGGACTGCACCACGCCGTAGCCCCGGAAGGCGCCGGCGATCGGCGTGTTGGTGTAGACGCAGCGGCCGACCAGGTGGACGTTGTCGCAGCGGTAGAGTGACGTCAGCGACGCGGTGGCGACCGCGGTGACGCCCGGCCCGTGCGACCCGTAGGCGCCGCTGTCGAAGACGATCTCGGCCTCGCGCGCCGTGATGGTGCCGTCGCGGCGGAAGCCCTGCTTCAGCCGGATGGAGCCGGAGTGACGGGTGCGGCCGCCCAGGAACGTCTCCTTGCGGGAGAACTCCATGCGCACCGGGCGGCCGGTGCGCTGCGCCAGCAGCGCGCACAGGAACTCGTGCTGGAAGAGATCCTGCTTGGCGCCGAAACCGCCGCCCATGTGGTCGACCAGCACCCGCACCTTGGTGAGCGGCAGGCCCAAGACTTCGGCGAGCGTGCCGCGCACCATGAAGGGGCTCTGGGTCGAGGTCCAGATGGTGAGCTTGCCGAGCGCGTCCCACTGGCAGACGCAGACGTTCGGCTCCATGTAGGCCGGCACCGGGCGGCCGAGCGTGTAGGTGCCCTCGACGACCAGGTCGGCGGCCGCGAAGCCCGCCGCGACGTCGCCCCGCGTCACCACCACGGGGTCGAGCACCAGGTTGCCGCCGGGACCGACCGCGTGGATCGCCGGAGCGCCGGGGGCGAGCGCGTCGGCCACCGTGAGCAGCGCCGGCAGCGGCTCGTAGTCGACCGTGATCAGCTCCAGCGCCGCTTCGGCGATCTCCTCGCTGTCGGCCGCGACCGCGGCGACACCCTCGCCGTGATAACGGACCGTGGTGTCGAGGATGTACTGATCCTTGGTGACCGAGGCGGAGCGCGGATGCGGCGAGCCGTAATGCAGCACCCGCGGCACGTCGGCGTGGGTCAGCACGGCCCGCACGCCCGGCAGCGCCAGGGCGCGGGCCGCGTCGATGGCGCGGATGCGCGCATGCGCCACCGTCGATCGCTTGATCTTGCCGTGCAGCAGCCCGGGCAGGGCCACGTCGCCGGCATAGACGGCGCTGCCGGTCACCTTGCCCAGCGTGTCCCAGCGCGTGACGCTTCGGCCGATCACGGACGTCATGGCTGTGCTGCTCCTCGCAGTTCGCGTCCCGGGTGTCGCTCGCGGGCGGTCGTCATGCCCTCACGGCATCCGCTCCGCCGCCGGCGGCAGGAACGCATTGGTGAACACGTCGGCGGCCTTCGCCTTGTTCTTGTACTCGTAGGTGAGGCCGATCTGCTCGATCGACTTGGCGAGGCGCGCCGGGTCGACGTCGCCGATGCCGTTCTGCTTCACCCACGGCGTGACGATGTTCTCGGCGAGCACGCGCCGGAGGCGGGCCAGCTCGGTCTTCTCGTCGGCGGTCTCGTTGCGCTTCATCATCGCCTTGATGGCGGAGTCGGGATCGCGCGCCGTGTCGATCAGTCCCTTGATGGTGGCGCGCACGAAGCCGCGCACCGCCTGGGGGTTCGCCTTCAGGAAGTCGGAGTTGACCACGATGGCGTTGCCATAGAGCGACAGGCCGTGGTCGGCCATCAGGATCATGACGATATCGTCGGGCGGAATGTTCTTCTGGCGCAAGTTGAAGAACATCGAGAAGCTGAATCCCACGATGGCGTCGACCCGCTCGTCGGCCAGCATCGGCTCGCGCACCGGGAAGCCGAGACTCTCGATCCTCAGCTTGCTCTCGTCGATGCCGGCGGCATCGACGAACGCCTTCCACTGGGCGAAGGCGCCGTCACCGGGCGGGGCGCCGATCACGCGACCTTCCAGATCCTTCGGCTTGGCGATGCCGGTGCGCTTCAGGCTGGCGACCGCGAAGGCCGGCCGGTCGTAGACCATCAGGACGGCCTTGACGTCCTTGTCGGGGCTCTGGTCGCGGAAGCGCACCAGCGAGTTGATGTCGAAGAAGCCGATCTGATAGGTGCCGATGGCGACCCGCGGGATGCCGGCCACCGATCCGGAGCCGGTGTCGATCGACACGTTCAGGCCCTCGGCCTTGTAGTAGCCCTTGTCGAGGGCGACGAAGTAGGGCGCCGTCTGGCCTTCGAACTTCCAGTCGAGCGAGAATCTCACGTCGGTGTCGGCGACGGCCGGTTGGGTGGTGGCGGCCATCAGCACAGCCACGACTCCGGCGAGCAGGGATCGGATCATGGTGTCACACTCCAGTGTCCCGGGCCGACGATCGGCGAACCGGCCGTCGTGGTCCAATGTCGCCATGGTAGGGCGATGCCGTGAACGCCGCCAGCGCGTCCGCGTCGCGCCGGTCACGAGTGCGCCGCGCTCAGCGGCCGGCCGGCGGCGGCGCTGCGGCGAGCCGTCGCGCCGCGTCCTTCACCGCCTCGACGATCTTGGTATACCCCGTGCAACGGCAGATGTTGCCGGCGAGCCCGAAGCGGATGTCCTCCTCGCTCGGATCGGGATGGCGATCGAGCAGCGCCTTGGCCATGACGATGATGCCGGGCGTGCAGAAGCCGCACTGCGAGGCGCCGAGATCCATGAAGCTCTGCTGGAGCGGATGGAGCTGGCCCGCCGCCGGCGCGATGCCCTCGATGGTGGTCACCGCGGCGCCGTCGACCTCCACGGCGAGAACCAGGCAGGCGTTCACCGGCGTGCCGTCGAGCAGCACCGTGCAGGCACCGCAATCGCCGACGTCGCAGCCCTTCTTGGTGCCGGTGAGGCCCAGCTCGGAGCGCAGCACGTCGAGCAGCGTGCGGGAGGGGGCGACGCGCAGCGGTCGCGCCTCGCCGTTGATGGTCACGGTGATGGCGTGGAGACCGTCGGTCATCGGGTGCGCTCCCAGGCGGTCGCGATGGCGCGACGAGTGAGGACGCCCACCATGGCGCGGCGGTAGGCGGCGCTCGCCCGCACATTGTCGATGGGGCGGGACTGGTCTTGCGCGGCGCGGCCGGTCTCCTCCAGCCGGGCCGGGTCGGGCGCGCGGCCCTCCAGCAGCGCCTCGGCGGCACCGGCGCGGATCGGCGTCGGCGCCACCGCGCCGAGCACGATGCGGACATCGCGGCAGACGTCACCGTCGCGCCGCAGCGATACCGCGACCCCGACGGTGGCGAGCTCCATGGCGCGGCGGCGGCCGTGCTTGATGTAGCTGGCGCCGGCCTGCGGGGCGGGCGGCGGCAGATCGATCCCGGTGACGATCTCGCCGGCCGTCAGCACGGTGCGGCCCGGCCCGGTGAAGAACTCCCCGAGGGGCACACGGCGGGCGCCGCCGGGCCCGCTGATCGCCGCGACGGCGTCGGCCGCGATCAGCGGCGGCAGGGTGTCGGCGGACGGCGAGGCGCGGCACACGTTCCCGACCAGGGTGGCGCGGTTGCGGATCTGGATCGAGCCGATCTCGCGCACCGCCTCGGCGATCGCCGGATAGAAGCGCGCGACGGCCGCCGACGTCTCGATCGCCCGCACGGTGACGAGGGCGCCGATGCGCAGGCCGTGCGCCTCGTCGCAGGCGAGGCCGCCAAGGTCCGGCACCTTCTTGATGTTGATCACGACGGCGGGTCGGCGCAGGCTCTCCTTGATCTCGACCAGGAGATCGGTGCCGCCGGCCATGAGCTGGGCATCGCCGGCGTGGCGGGCGAGCAGCGCGATCGCCTCGTCGACGGTCGTCGGCTCGAAATAGGCGAACGGGTGCATGGACCGCGGGTTCCGGAGTCGAACGAGGTTTCGAACGGCGAGGCGCGCGGAGCGCGGCGGCGCGGAGCGCGCCGCCGCCTGCGGCGTCACGCGGCCGGCGCCGGCTCCACCATGGCGTAGGTGTCCTTCAGCCGTGCCAGCGCCTCCTCCTGGGTGCGCGGCGGCGGCGTGGTCTTGATGCCGCACATGCGGGCGATGTTGTTGCCCATGTAGTCCTCGAGCGTGTCCTCGTCGAGATTCATGCCGTGGGGCGGCGGAGCGCACAGCACCTCCAGCTCGCGCAGCCACATGCCGGGCTCGTTGGGCGGCGAGTCGGTGCCGAACACCAGCTTGTGCTTGGGCAGCTCGCGGGCGAACTCGACGATGCGGGCCTGGAAGCACCAGCCGGTCTCGCAGACCACGTTGGGCGTGTCCATCGCCATCCAGAACGCCTCGAACGAGTAGTTGCCGCCGGTCTGGATGCCGAAGTGGCCGATGATGAAGTTCACCATCGGGAACTCGCGGATGATCGGATAGAACATGGTCGGGATGGTGTAGGGACCGTCGCCGGTGTGGATCAGCACCACGACGCCGAGCTCGGCGCATTTCCTCATCGCCGGGCGCAGCCAGTCGAGCGCGCGGTCGGGCCGGTAGCCATGCATGTTGGCGTGCAGCTTCAGCATCTTGAAGCCGTACTCCTTGACATGGAACTCGAGCTCGGCGGCGCCGTTCTCGGGACCCCAGCGCGGATTGAAGGTGAAGTTGCCGATGAAGCGGTCCGGATACTTCTGGCACAGCTCCGCGATGTAGCTCATGTAGTCGCGGATGCCCTCACGGCCCATGCGGTTGCCGTCGCGATAGCCGGTGTTGCCGGGCGGCGGCTGGATGAAGCCCATGTCGATCCGGCGCGGCTTGCCGTTGATCATATAGGGGCCGTCCATCATCTTCAGCAGGCGCTCGCCCGTGAAGGGCGTGCCGGTGTGGCGCCACGCCTCGTCGACGAGATTGGTCGGATGCAGGTGGGTGTCGATGATCATCGGGGCTCTCCGGAGTTCGTCAGGCGGCGTCGCGCTGCTTGCAGGCGGCGAGATAGGCTTCCGCCTCCTCGCGGGTGCGCGGCGGCGCCGTCGGCGCGAGCCCGATCATCCGGGCGACGTTGTTGCCGAAGTAGTCTTCGAGCGTGTCCTCGTCGAGGTTGAGGCCCTGCGGCGGCTCGGTGCACAGCACCTCGAGATGACGCAGCCACATGCCGGGCTCGTTGGGCGGCGTGTCGGTGCCGAACAGGATCTTGTGCTTGGGCAGATCCTTGGAGAACTCGACGATGCGCGATTGCAGGCACCAGCCGGACTCGCAGAAGACGTTGTCGTTGTCCATGGCGAGCTGGAAGGGCTCGAAGCAGTAGACGCCGCCGGTCTGCACGCCGAAATGCGCCATGATGAAGTTGACGGTGCGGAACTCGTACATGATCGGCGTCCACTCGTTGGGGATCGAGTAGGGGCCGTCGCCGGTGTGCACCTTCACCAGCACGCCGAGCTCGGCGCATTTCTGGAGTGCCGGGCGCAGCCAGTCCTTGGCGCGGTCGGGGCGATAGCAGTGCATGTTCGCCTGGAACTGCACCATCTTGAAGCCGTGCTCCTTGACGTAGCGCTCGATCGCCTCGACGCCGTTCTGCACCCCGTAACGCGGGTTGTAGACGAAGCAGCCGATGAAACGGTCCGGATACTTGCGCGTCATCTCGAGCGTGTAGGCCATGTACTCGTCGATGCCGGCCCGGCCGGCCTTCTCCAGCACGCCGTCGGTGTAGAGCGTGTTGCCCTGGGGCGGCTGGATGAACGCCTTGTCGACGCGGCGCGGCTTGCCGTTCACCCAGTAGGGGCCGTCCATCATCGCCAGCAGGCGCTCGCCGGTGAACGGCTCGCCGTCGTGCCGCCAGGCGAGATCGACGAGGTTCGTCGGGTAACAGCTGATGTCGATGATCATGAGATCGCTCCTTGCGGATCGGCGGGGCGCGGAGGGGAGGCGCGGAGACGGCGGGCGGCGGCGGTGCGGGTCGGATCGGCGGCCGGAATCGCCGCGGGCGAGGCGACGCGCCGGCTCTGTATGCGAAGTCGACGTGCACGCGATCGATCGACAAGTGATCGATCAGCAGGCGATCGACGACGATGGGATCGACAGCGAGAGGTGGACGTCACGGGAAGCGTCCGGTCGGGCTCGGAATGCGACTGGCTCGTCAGCAATCTCCGACCGAACCGATCCGCATCACGGTGCGGACGTGTTCGGCTGACCGCTTCTACCGACGTGTCGACGAATAGACGATCGGTCAGGACGGGTCAAGAAACACACGGGGTTCGGTCGCCGCCCGGGATGCCGCAGGCCGCATCATCGTGCCCGCTCGGCGAGCGGCGACGACTCGTCGTCGCCCGGGTGGGGCAGGCTGCGACGATATCGCCCGGGCGCATGCTCCGCTGCGACATCGCGTGCGTGTTGTTGTGAGATCGTGCTGTGTCGGCGTCGTCCCTCGATGTTTGTGACGTCGGTATGGACACACGGCTCGGTGGTCTCCCGGATACCGACGCACGGGATCTTCCTGTATCCCCGACCTCGGCAGGGCAGGAGTCTGCCTTGCTCATCATTTGTGCAGCGACGAAGTGATTGTGCGTCGCGGCAAGTATGCGACGCAGCGCGGTCATCACGACCGCGGGGACGATCGAGACCGAGGGCGGGCGCGGTCCGGATGCGGATCGCCCGAGCCGCTGTCGCGACGACGTGACCGGCGACGGGCCGGCGCACGGCGATCGACGAAGACGCGGCGACGGACCGATCGGACCAGCAGGGCAAGAAGCCGGACCCCTGCGTCGGTGGGCGGGATGGGTCGCGTGTCGCGGCCCCGCCGGCACGCTGTTCCGTGCGGGACCGCAGTTCGGCTCGCCACGGCACCTGATGTGTGAGGAAGCGATGCCCGTCGCGTGCGCGACGGCGACGACTCTGGGCCGAGCGCCCGGCTCGCCTGCGGTCGCGCCGAAGTCACTCAGGAGGACACGTGGAACATCTCAGACCCAACTATCTGCGCGACGTCGCCTACATCTCGCGCGACTGGATCGAGCATCACGGGCTGCATCCGGCCGTCGGCGTCGCCATCGAGGTGGCGGCCGAGATCGAGCTGCCCGAGGACCGCTCGCCGAGCGAGATCGTCGAGGGGCCGACCGCCGAGGAGCGCGTCATCATCGAGCGCCTGGTGCGTGCCTACATCGCCAGCGGCGTGTTCCCGCCGTCGGCCGACAACACCTACGGCTTCGCCAACTGGGAGTTCAGGATCGAGACGGCCTGACCGGCCGGACGGCGTCGCGGCTCGCCGCTGGCGTGCCGGGACGAAGACCACCACGGTCGCCCGCGGGTGACCTCCGATGGCATGGCCGGGCGAGCCCGGCCATCCATGGCGGCGCCGGACGACAACCGCGCCCGAACCGAGCCGATGAACCGATCCGATCCGGATCGAGTCGGTTTGCACCAACTCTAGTCGGCTTGCACCACCGCGTACCTGCACTGCCTCCGCCTGCTTCGAACCCGCCTGTCTCACGCCTGCCTGTAACGATCAGTGCGGTCGACACCGTGCCGAGAGGCGCGTGAACCGGCCCTCTCACAGTCCGCGGCGTCACGCGCCAGCGACGTCACAGGGTTGCGGTCACAACGATGCCCCGGCGCCCTCAGCGTGGCCGGCGGCTCGCGATCTCGCGGGCCCAGTCGAGCGCCTGCTGTGGCAACCGGGTGCGCTCGCCCTCGAACTTGAGCGGCTTCGTGGCATCGAGCGCCAGCTTGGCCGACATGCCGTCGACCGACGACGGGTCGAGCCGATTGCAGAACACCTTGGGCACCATGAACAGGTCGGTATCGGCCTGAAAGCGCGTCGCCAGCGCCCACATCACCTCGTCCTCGTCGAACACGTCGATGTCGTCGTCCACCGCCACTGCGAGCTTGATGTAGGAGTCGAGCCCCATCAGCAGCATCAGCGCCTGGCGCGCCTGCCCCTCGGCGGTCTTGCGAAACGACATGTAGGCGTGGAAGTGGGTGCCCGACTTGGGATAGTTCAGCGCCGTCAGGGTCGGCACCATCTCCTTGAGGCGATGAAAGACGTGCGCCTCGCGGGTGCAGCGGCTCAGCAGCAGGTGCTCGGACGAGTAGCCCGGCACGATGTCGAGGAAGATCGGCTTCGCGCGCCGGGTGATCGCCTTGACGTGGAAGACGTTGCGGGTCGACCGATAGGTCGAGTAGCCGGTGTACTCGCCGTACGGCCCCTCGTCCTCGTGGGTGCCGGCGAGGATCTCGCCCTCGATCACGTATTCGGCGTCGGCCGGCACCTCGACGTCGATGGTCCGGCACTTCACCAGCTCGACCGGCCGCTTCAGCAGGGCGCCCGCAATGGCGAGCTCGTCGATCTCCATGGCGACCTTGGCGGCGGCCGCGATGTAGATGGCGGGATGGCAGCCGATCACCACGGCGACCTCCAGGTTGCGGCCGCGTGCCTCGCTGCGCTGGAGATGATCCCAGATGTGGCCGCGCGAATGCAGGCTGACGCCGAACTTCTGCGGTCCCTTGAGCTGCATGCGCTGGAAGCTCAGGTTGCGCACGCCGGTGTCGGGGTCCTTGCAGATCAGGATGCCGGAGCCGATGTAACGCCCGGCGTCCGCCTCGAAGTGGCGCGAGATCGGCAGCGCGCCGGCGTCCGCCTCGTGCCCGAGCGCCACCACCTCCTGCACCGGCGCCCGGGCGCGGGTGACCTCGGCCGGCACCAGCTTGGCCATCGCCTCGGTCCAGGCGCGCGCGAACTCGCCGGGGCCGACGCCGACCATGCGGGCGATGCGGTCGCGATCGGCGAACAGGTTGGTCACCACCGGCACGTCGTAACCGTCGGGCCGCTCGATGACGACGGCGGGAAACCGCTTCTGCGCCTCCAGCTCCAGCACCAGGGCGGTGGGCAGATAGTCGAGTTCGGTCGGAGTGGAGACGACGAGCTTGTCGCTGGCCGGGAGGGTGTCGAGAAAGTCGGCGAGGCTGGGCATGGCGAGTCCAGGGTCGAGGCGGGGAGCGCGACTGTGACATGGACGCGCGCGACCGTACATCAGGCGACTGTCCTCGGCTGCGCGGCGGCGCGACGGCGGCGCAGCGGATAGCTGATGTCGCCGACTACAACCAAAAGTCGCGTCGTGCTAGGCTGGTCCCGATCAGGGACACCGACGGGGCGGGTGGACATGGCGTTCGCGTTCGATACGCTCGGCTATGCCAAGCGGTTGCAGGAGGCCGGCGTGCCGGTCGGACAGGCGGAGGCGCACGCCACGGCGGCGCGGGACTTCATCATGGCGGAGCTGGTCACCAAGGCGGACCTGAAGGCGACCATCGATGCCGCCGTGGCGCGACTGGACGCCCGAATCGACGCTCACTCCACACGGCTCGACGGGCGCATCGACGCGCTGGCGGCGCGCTCCGACGCCCGCATCGACCTGCTCGAATCGAAGCTCGACAAGCTCGCTCTTCAGATCACGGTCCGGCTCGGCGCCGTCATCGCGGCGAGCGTCGCGGTGCTGGCGGCGCTCGCCAAGCTGTCATGAGCGGCCGGCCGGCGGCGGCTGCTTCCCGAAGGCGGCGGCGGTCGCCATAGTGGCGGCCGGTCCGTTCGTGCCGAGGTCGTCGCCCGTGTCGAAACTGCCAGCGCCGCAAGCCCCCGCGTCGGAAACGTCCATGACGCCCGCGTCCGAAAAGCCCGCCGTCCTGTTCGTCTGCCTCGGCAACATCTGCCGCTCGCCGCTCGCCGAGGCGGCGTTCCGGGCCGAAGCGGAGCGCATCGGCCTCGACGTCGAGATCGACTCGGCCGGCACCGGCCACTGGCATGTCGGCGAGCCGCCGGACCGGCGGGCCCAGGCGGTGGCGCGGCGCCATGGCGTCGAGATCGGCCACTGTCGCGCCCGCCAGGTGACGCGCGACGACTTTCACCGCTTCACCCATGTGGTGGCGCTCGACGCCAGCGTGCTGTCGACGCTCGAACGGCTGCGTCCGGTCGGCAGCCCGGCCGTGCTGCGATTGCTGCTCGACGAGGTGGACGGCCGCGCCGGCGAGGGCGTCGCCGATCCCTATTACGGCGGCCCCGAGGGTTTCGAGATCACCTGGGCCGACGTGACCAGCGGGGCCGCGGCGCTCGCCCGCCGCATCGCCGCGGCGACTGCGGCCCGATGAGCCGGCTCGCGGCGCGCGCCGCCGCGCTGCTCGGCGCCACGCTCGCCCGTGCCGAGCCGATCCACGGCGGCGATCTCTCAGAGGTGATCCGTATCGTGCTCGCCGACGGGCGCCGCGCCATCGTCAAGGGTGGCCCGGCGCCGCCCGTCGAGGCCACCATGCTGCGCGCCATCGCGGCGGCGGGTACGCCCGCCCCGGCGGTGCTCGCCGTCGACGACCACGTGCTGGTGCTGGAGGAGATCGCCGGCACCAGCGGCCCGGGCCAGGCATGGGCCGATCTCGGCGCCGCCCTCGCCCGCCTGCATACGACGGCCGGCCCGCGCTACGGCTGGCCCGACGACTCTGCGTTCGGGCCGGTGGCGATCCCCAACGGCTGGTGCGACGACTGGCCGACCTTCTGGGGCGAGCGGCGCCTGCGGACTCATCTGCCGCATCTCCCGGCGACTCTCGCCCGGCGTATCGAGACGCTCGCCGCCGATCTGCCGAACCGGCTGCCGGCGCGGCCGCGGCCGGCGCTGCTGCACGGCGACCTGTGGGGCGGCAACGTGATGGCGGCCGGCCGTCGCGTCACCGGGCTGATCGATCCGGCCTGCTATCACGGCGACGGCGAGGTCGATCTCGCCATGCTGGCGCTGTTCGACCGCCCGCCGCCCGCCTTTCTCGACGCCTACGGGGCGCTCCCGCCCGGCCACGCCGAGCGCCGCGCCGTATACAGCCTGTGGCCGGCGCTGGTGCATCTGCGGCTGTTCGGGGGCGGCTATCGCGGCATGGTCGAGGGCTTCCTGGCCGCCGCCGGCGTGTGAGCCCGGCGGCGGGAGCGGCGGCACGGCTCAGCGCACGAGCTGGCGGTAGATCGCCGGCAGCGCCGCCGGCAGCCGCGCCACCTGGCCCACGATGGCATAGCCGCCACGGCCGAACAGCGTCGGGAAGTATGACTGCGCGGTCGCGTCGATGGTGACGCCGAACACCGCGAGCCCCTGCCGGCGCGCCTCCTGTACCGCCTTGCGGGTGTCCTCGACGGCGAAGCGGCCCTCGTAGTGGTCGACGTCGTTCGGCTTGCCGTCGGTGAGGACCAGCAGCAGCTTCTTGCGCTGCGGCTGCTTGGCGAGATCGGCTGCGGCGTGGCGCACCGCCGCGCCGATGCGTGTGTAGTAGCCGGGCCGCAGCGCCCCGATGCGGCGCTCGACCGTGGTGCTCATCGGCTCGCCGAACGCCTTGACGGTCTCGACCCGCACCCACGAGCGGCGGCGCGACGTGAAGGTCAGGATGCTGTGGTGATCGCCGCAGGCGGCGAGCCCGTGCGCCAGCACCAGCAGCGCCTCCTTCTCGACGTCGAGCACCCGGCGGCCGTCCACCCAGGCGTCGGTCGACAGCGACACGTCGACCAGGATCGTCACCGCGAGGTCGTGCCCCTGCGGGCGCACCGCGAGGTGGACGCGGTCGGAGCCGCCGTTGCCGGCACGGATGTCGCAACGAGCCCTGACCAGCGCGTCGAGATCGAGATCGGGGCCGTCAGCCTGGGCGCGCAGTACCTCGTGGCGCGGACGCAGCGCCTCGAACTGGCGGCGGACCCGGCGGATGCGGCGGCGGCCGTCGTCGTCGGCGGACCACGCCTCGCCTTCCTCGGCGGCCGGGCCGGCGAGCACGCGGCAGTGATCCGGCCAGTAGGCGCCGCGCCGATAGTCCCATTCGGGATAGAGGCAGTCGGCGGCGAGGGGGGTGCCGTCGACGGCGTCGGGCGGCAGGTCGAGATCGAACTTGAGCCGCGTCGCCGGCTTCTCGCGGCGCTCGCCGACGGTGATCTCGTCGAGATCGTCGGCCGCCTTCTTGGCGTCCTCGTCCTCGTCCTCGTCGGTCGGGCGGTCGACCTTCACCATCTCGGCGATCGCCAGGATCTTCTCGAAGCGGTTCAGCGCGAACGGCTCGCGCTTGCGATTCTGGTCCTCGTCCTGGCGCACCGCGAACCGCTTGCGCAGCTCCGGCGCCGCCAGGGCGCCGGCCTCGGCCGTCTCGTCGGTCTGGTCGCGAACCGTGCTGGCGTCGCGCGCCCAGGCGTCGCCCCACAGCGGGCAGGGCAGCAGCGGCAGATAGCCGACCGGCGCCGACACCCCGTCGATCGGTCCGCGGCCGGCGACCGCGCTCCACAACGGGCCGGTCGGCGGATCGCCGATGCCGAGCAGGGCGAGGACGATGCGCTCCATCTCGCGCTCGATCGCCGGCAGGCTGCGCACCGGGCGCGCCGCCGCCGTGGCGATGCACAGATGCTGGTAGGGCGCGGCGAGCCCGGGAAAGCGGCCGAGCGTCACCGCGACGGTCTCGCGGGCGCGGCGCAGCAGGCGCAGATCGCGGCGCAGCGGATCGGTCTCGACCAGCGTCACCACCGGCACGGTGGCGAACCAGGCGGCGAGCCAGCGGTAGAGCGCCCGGTTCAGCGTGGCGTCGGGATAGAGCGCGATGCGCTCCGGCAGGAACAGGGTGGCGGTGTCGCGGCCCGGCTGCTCCAGGCGCTCCTCGCCGAGCCCGATGCGCTGGCGCCAGCCGAGGCGGTGGCCGGAGCGGCGGGCGCCGGCTCCGGCGAGCTGGACGCCCGGGGCGCCGCCGAGGCCGCGGAACATCACGGCGAGCGGCCCGCGCATCTCGGCGAGCGTCGCGGCGGCCTCCGGATGGCTCGGATAGCTCGCCGCGCCGCCGACCAGGCGGTGCCAGGCGCGGCCGACCGTCTCTTCGAGTTCGAGCAAGTCGAGCATGATCGTCACACCAGCTTTCGGCCGTCGTCGCGAGGGGCGAGCCGACAGGCCCTGCGCCGGCCCGCTGTCCGACGCCGCGAGGCCGCCTCAGCCCACCACGGCCTTCGCCACCTCGATCAGCGCCGCCTTAACGTCGGGCTCGTCGGTCAACGGCTCGATCATCGCCGCCAGCACCGCCTCGGCGGCCGGCAGGCCGGCCATCATCAGGCTGGCGCAGTAGACGATCAGCCGGGTCGACACGCCTTCCTCGAGATCATGGCCCTTGAGGGCGCGCAGCCGGCCCGCGAGCGTCACCAGCGGCCGCACCCGCTCGGCCGGCAGGCCGCTCTCGGTCGCCACCACGGCGACCTCCTGGGCGGCCGGCAGGAAGTCGAACTCGATGGCGACGAAGCGTTGCCGCGTCGACGGCTTCAGCGCCTTCAGCAGGCTCTGATAGCCGGGATTGTAGGACACCACGAGCATGAAGCTCTTGGGGGCGGCGAGCTCCTCGCCGGTGCGCTCGAGCGGCAGGATGCGGCGGTCGTCGGTGAGCGGATGCAGCACCACGGCGACGTCCTTGCGGGCCTCGACCACCTCGTCGAGATAGCAGATGCCGCCCTCGCGCACCGCCCGGGTCAGCGGCCCGTCGGTCCACACCGTGTCGCCACCCCGCAGCAGGTAGCGGCCGGTGAGATCGGCGGCGGTGAGGTCGTCGTGGCAGGCCACGGTATGGAGCGGCAGGCCGAGCCGCGCCGCCATGTGGGCGACGAAGCGGGTCTTGCCGCAGCCGGTGGGGCCCTTCAGCAGCAGCGGCAGGCCGCGGCGCCAGGCGAGCTCGAACAGGGCGCATTCGTTGCCGGCCGGCGCATAGAACGGCGCGGTGGCGAGCGGATCACCGAGGGCGTGGACGGCGGGCTTCATGGTGGTCTCCGGGCGGTTCGGGGGGCGGGCGGCCGCGCCGGGCGCGGCCGCACAGGTCTCAGGTGCCGTATCTCATTCGGCGGGCTGGAGGCGGCCGCCGGTCGCCGCCGGGGTGAGCTTCTCGCGCCCCGGCACCAGCAGGGCCCAGACGAACATCAGAGCGGCGATCAGCACCACGACGCCGGAGCCGAGCCGCACCCAGTAGAACGGCGCGATCTGGCCCTGCACGTCCATGTAGCCCTGGCCGAGCACCCGCTGGAGATGAACCTGGACGACGCCCGCGAAGGTGAGCGCGAAGGTCATCACCGACATGGCGGTGGTCATCAGCCAGAAGCTGGCGATGCTGAGCCACTGGTTGTAGGGCGCCCGGCCGCGGAGCTGCGGCATCGCGTAGGCCATCACGGCGAGGTTCAGCATCACATAGGCGCCGAAGAAGGCGAGGTGCCCGTGCGCGGCCGTCACCTGGGTGCCGTGGGTGTAGTAGTTCACCGAGGACAGCGTGTGCAGGAAACCCCACACGCCGGCGCCGAAGAACGCCATCACCGAGCAGCCGATCGACCACAGCAGCGCCGCGTGGTTCGGGTGCTTGCGGCCGGCCTTCCAGGTCATGTGGATGGTGAACACCATCATGGCGAAGAACGGCGCCACCTCGAGGGTCGAGAACAGCGAGCCGATCCACTGCCAGTAGCCCGGCGCGCCGATCCAGTAGTAATGGTGGCCGGTGCCGAGGATGCCGGAGAACAGCGCCAGGCCGATGATGACGTAGAGCCACTTCTCGACCACCTCGCGGTCGATGCCGTTGAGCTTGATCATCAGATAGGCCAGCACCGACGCCATGATCAGCTCCCACACGCCCTCGACCCACAGGTGAACGATGTACCACCAGTACATCTTGTCGAGCGCGAGATTGATCGGATTGTAGAAGGCGAACAGGAAGAAGATCGCCACGCCCCACAGGCCGAACAGCAGGATGTTGGTGACGGTGGTCTTGCGTCCCTTCAGGGCCGTCATGGTGATGTTGAACAGGAACATCAGGCACACGATCACGATGCCGACCTTGATGGCGAAGGGCTGCTCCAGGAACTCGCGGCCTTCGTGATACTGGAACAGGTAGCCCACGACGGCGATGCCGGCCGCGGCGAAGAACAGCCAGAACTGCACCTTGGCGAGCGTCGTGCTGTACAGCTCGGTCTCGGTTTCCTCCGGCAGCAGGAAGTAGGTGGCGCCCATGAAGCCCATCAGCGACCACACGATCAGCGAATTGGTGTGGATCATCCGAACGATGTTGAAGGGCAGCAGCTCCGACAGGGTGTTGGGCAGCACGTAGATGGTGGCGGCGAGCACGCCGAACAGCACCTGGGCGAGGAACAGCGTCAGCGCGCCGTAGAAGTACAGCAGCGCGACCTTCTGGCTCTGATACGTCATGATCGGATCTCGGTTGCGTTGGCGGGCACGGGCGGCGGTCAGCCGGCGTTGTTGGGGGGCCAGCTCTGGGTCTTGATGCGGCTCGTCCACTCCAGGAAGTCGGCGAGGTCGTTCAGCTCCTGGTCGCTGAGATTGAACTGCGGCATCTGGCGGCGGCCCGGCACGCCGGACGGCTGCGACTGCATCCACGCCTTGACCATGTCGCGGGCCGCCGCCGGGTCCTCGCGACCGCCCCAGCGCACCCAGACATTGCCCAGCTCCGGGGCGAAATAGGCGCCTTCACCCAACAGCGTGTGGCAGTTGATGCAGGAGTGCTTCTCCCAGACATGCTTGCCGCGGGCCACGCTCGGCGTCAGCGTCGCCTTGTCGGTCGAGGTGTTGACCATGTACCAGTGACTGTGGGCCGTGAGGCCGACGAAGATGGCGAAGAAGAAGGCCGAACCGCCGTAGAAGACGTTCCGAGCCGCCGACTTGGTGAGGCGTTCAGCCATTGCGGGTCCTTTCGAGCGGTCGCGTGGAAGTGGTGATGCGCCGCGACGCTAGCGGCAGCGTCGGACAAGGGTCTTTGTCGATACGCAAGCAAGCTGCCGGATCGCGCCGCATCGTCGGAGATGCGCGAGGCCCGCCGCGCAGCAATACCGCTGAACGGGTCCTGCGGAACGAACCTGCGGAGCAGGCCGTGCGGCGCGATCAGTGGAGCAGGGGCGTGACGGCGGCGCCGAGGAACGTGGTGCTCACGACCAGCCACACCCAGGCACCCACGATGCCGCGCCACAACGGCGTGCTCGCCCGCAGGCCGAGGAAGTCGAGCACGACGAGGCGGGCCTTGGCGGCCGCACAGGCGACCAGCACCGTGTTGGCGATCCACGCGACCGGCAGGAGCGGCGGTAGCATCAGGCTGACGACGGCGAGAATGAGCAACATCGCCAGCGCGATATCAAGGCGGCGGGACGAGGAGGCCGGCACGGCGTCACCTGATCAGATAGAGCGACGGCATCATCACGAGCCAGACGAGGTCGACCATGTGCCAGAAGGCGGCGCCGGTCTCGACGTCGTCGGCTGCGGCGCGCCATCCGACCACGGCCAGAATGACCATGCCGAGGCCGACATGCAGCAGATGGAAGCCGGTGAGCAGGAAATAGAGCGTGAAGAAGATGCTGGTCTCCGGATCGGCGCCGCCGGCGATCTCGTGCCCGTACTCGACGAGCTTGATCCCGATGAACAGAGCGCCCAACGCGATGGCGCCGGCCGTCAGGCCGCGCACCGCGGTACGGCGGCCGCTCCGGGCCGCGGTCGCGGCGCGGGCGGCGAGCCAGCCACTGGCGATCAGCACGAGGGTGTTGAGACCGGCGAGGCCGACATCGAGCCGCGTCTGGTCGGCCGCGAAGCCGGCGGGATCGACGGCGCGCGCCACCGCGAAGGTGCCGAGCAGCAGGCCGAAGGCGGTGAGCTCGCTGAAGATCAGCACCCACATCATCGGGTGCCCCGGCAGATCGTCGAGCACGCCCCAGCCGGAGGTGTCGTGCGTCGCGTCGCTCGAAACCGTCATGTCGCGCTCCCGCGTCGCCCCACCTCCTCGCATAGGCGGACGCGGAACGACGGTCTTTGCGCATCGGCAAACAGGGGGCGCCGGGGAGCGCCGCCATTCGCCCGGTTGTTTGGTGGCGCGCAAAGGCGGCGCCGCGACATCGGTCTAGAGTGGCGGCTCGACGGAGTGCGGCGGCCGGTCCGCCTGCACGGCACGGCACGGTGGGCGGCGACGCCGCCGGAGCTTCGACGGAGTCCCGTGATGACGGATGCGCAGCTCGGCCTCATGGTCGCCACACCGATCATCATCGGCTTCGCGGTGGCGCTGCGCTGGATCGGTGCGGTGCGGACCACCGGCGCCGTCACGGCGGTGTTGCTTTCGGTCGCCATCGCGGCGCTGCTGTTTCTGACCCAATAGCGGGCGGCTGCGGCCCTGTGAGGGCGAGGTCCCGCCGCCGAGCCATCGGGTGGGGGAGCGCCGACCCTGCGTGGGGGACGGCTGGCGGTCCCGGCAGGACTCGAACCTGCGACCTTCGGTTTAGGAAACCGCTGCTCTATCCTGCTGAGCTACGGGACCGTGCCGTGCCTCGACTAGCACAATCGACGCCGCTTCGCATCCCGTCGCGCCCCTGCCGGACGTGACGGAGCCGGGCCGACGGCGGCGGCACGCGGCAGGATCGTCCGGGTGGGGCCGCCCGGTTGCGGGAGCGGGATGCCGGAACGACGATCATGGGTGCAGGACATTCCGCGCGGGCGGCGCCTTCGCCCCGGCGCGGCGCGCCTCGCCGTCGCCGCGCTGCTCATCTCGGCGGTGCTCCCGGCCACCGGCCAGGAGGTGCGGCCGACGCCGCCGCCAGCCCGTCGCGGGCCGCCGGCGCCGGCCGGCTGTGTCCTCGACGAGATCGGCCGCGGCGTCGTCGCGGCCGCCGTGGACGGGCGGACGCTCCGCCTCGCCGACGGCCGCGAGGTGCTGCTCGCCGGCATCGAGGTCCCGCCCGTGGAGGACACCTCCCTCGCGACAGCGGGCACCGCGTCGCCCGCCGCCCCGCCTGCCGGCATCGCGGCCCGTGACGGACTGGCGGCGGCGGCCGCGGGCCGCAGCGTCGTGCTGCGTCAGGCGGCGCCGCGACCGGACCGCTGGGGCCGGCTGGTCGCCTGGGCGTTCGTCGAGGGCGACGCCCTCGACGGCGACAGGCAGGCGCTCCAGCACCGGCAGCTCGCCGCCGGGCTGGCCTGGGTGGCCGGGCGCGTCGACGAGGCCGCCTGCCTGGCCGGACTGCGGGAGGCCGAGCGGGAGGCCCGGCGGGCCGATCTTGGCCTGTGGTCGCACCCCGACTATGCTGCGCTGCCGGCCGGGCTGCCGGCCGAGATTCTGCGCCGCCGCGGCGCGTTCGGGGTGATTCGCGGCCGGGTCGAGTCGGTGCGCGAGAGCGGCGGCACCGTCTACCTGAACTTCGGCCGCCGGTGGTCCGAGGCGTTCGCGGCGACGGTTCCGAAGCGGGCGGCCGCCAGCTTCCAGGCGGCCGGACTCGATCTTCCGGGGCTCGCCGGGCGGACCGTCGAGGTGCGGGGCATCGTCGAGCAGCGGGGCGGTGCGCCACGCATCGCGGTGGCCCGCCCGGAGCAGCTTTCGGCGGATGGACGGCAAGACGGCGGACGGTGAGGCGGACGACACGCCCTCCGGTTGCGCGAGAGGAGGAGCGGTGGGGTCGGGCCACGGAGGCCGGGACAGCCGGCAGGGCGGTGCCGCGGTGGCGGGCGGGCAGGTGCGCCGGCCACGGCGCGCCGTGGCGGCGCTCGCCGTGGTGCTCGGCCTGGCGGGGTCCGTGGCGGGTTGCTCCTCGTGGATCGCCGGCCTCGACCAGACTGGCAGCGTGCCGCGCGAGCCGCGCAAGAGCGGCGAGCCGTCGACTCCGGCCCAGCGCGAGCACCGCCGCATCCTCGCCTCCTATGGGGGTGCCTACCGGGACGCCCGGCTGGAAGCGATGATCGCCGCCATGGTGGACCGGCTGGTCGCCGCCTCGGAGCGGCCGGACCTCCGCTACAAGGTGACGATCCTCGATTCGCCCGCCATCAACGCCTTCGCGCTGCCGACCGGCGATCTCTACGTCACCCGCGGCCTGGTGGCGCTCGCCAACGACAATGCCGAGCTCGCCGCCGTGCTGTCGCACGAGATGGCGCATGTGCTGGCGCGCCACGCCGCCATCCGCGAGGATCAGGCCCGGCGCGTCGCCTCGGCCACCCTCGCCTCCGGCGACCCGGCCGACACCACCGGGGCGCTGGCGCTCGCCCGCACCAAGCTCGCCATCGCCAGCTTCTCGCGCGCCCAGGAGTTCGAGGCGGACGGCATCGGGGTCGGCATCGCGGCTCGCTCCGGCTTCGACCCGCACGGCGCCCCGCGCATCCTGTCGGCCATGGGCCGCTTCGCCGCCCTGCGCTCGGCCGGTGGCACCGACGCGCGCTCGCTCGATTTCCTGTCGTCGCATCCGGCCACCCCGGAGCGCATCGAGAACGCCCTGGCCAACGCCCGCCAGCATGCCGCCGGCAGCCGCGACCGCGCCGCCTTCCTGGCCGCCGTCGACGGCATGGTGTACGGCGAGGACCCGGTCGAGGGCTTCGTGCGCGGGCGCCGCTTCCTGCATCCCAAGCTCGGCTTCGGCTTCACGGCGCCGGAAGGCTTCACCCTGGAGAACACCGCCCAGGCCGTCATCGGCAGCCGCGAGGGGGGCGACCAGGCGCTCCGGCTCGACATCGTGCGGCCGGCCGGGGACCCGTCGCTCACCGCCTATCTGACGTCGGGCTGGATCGAGAACATCGACACGGGCTCGATCGAGGAGACCACGGCGGGCGGCTTCCCGGCCGTCACCGCGACCGCCAAGGGCGACCCGTGGTGGTTCCGGGTCGTGCTGATCCGCAACGGCGCCGAGGTCTACCGCTTCGTCTTCGCCGCCAAGACCCGCACCCCGGAGGCCGACCGGGCGTTTCGCGAGTCGGCCAACTCGGTGCGCCGGCTGTCGCTCGCCGAGGCGCGCAGTGCCAAGCCGACGCGGCTCGCGGTGGTCACCGTGCGGCCGGGCGACACGGTGGAGCGGCTGGCCGCCCGGATGGCGCTGCCGGACCGCCAGGTCGAGCGGTTCCGGGTGCTCAACGGCCTCGGGCCCGCCGACACACCGCGGCCGGGCGATCAGGTGAAGCTCGTCGTCGAGTGACGCCGGCGGCAGCGTCGGTCCCGGCGTCGCCGTCAGACGAAATGCACGGCATGCGGCGCGAACAGCCCGATGCCCATGAACACGATGCCGAGCACCCCGATGCCGCCGGCCGCCCAGGCCAGCGCCATCATGCCGGTGATCACCGCGGCCGAGCACATCACGATGCCGATCTGGAACGCCGCCGAGGCGACCTCGTAATGGTGATAGCGGGCGAGCGCGGTGTCGCGCTCGTGCTCCAGGCTCTCGGCGTGGGCGCGCAGCTCCTTGCGGCCGTCCTTCTCCTTGGGGTCGGACTCGTAGCGCGCCACCGTGGCCCGCCAGGCGTCGATCTGCTTGCGCAGCGCCGCCTTCTGCTCCTCGGTCGGGGCCACCGCCACTTGCAGCTCCATCGCCTCGGCGGCGGCGCGCAGCGAGGTCTGCCGCACCGTCTTGGCCTGGAAGAAGTTCCAGGTGTCGGACGCCTTGATGTTGAGGCCGATGGCCTCGGTCTGGGCGCTCTTGCCGAGCGTCTCGGAGAACGCCAGGAACAGGGCGATCACCGCGATCAGGAGGGCGATCTGCTTGTTGTGGCCGGCGGCGTGCTCGGCGTGCTCGTGGTGCTCCAGGGTCTCGTGCGAGCCCATGCGGTGTGTCCCCCTCCGGCGTGACGTGCCGCACGCATGTAGCGGACCCGGCGGCGGGTGCAAGAGGTGTCCATGGACCGGGGGTCGCGGCGGGTGCCGCTACCGGCGCGGGTGGGCGGCCCGGTACACCTCCAGAAGGCGCTCGCTGTCGATGCCGGTATAGATCTGGGTGGTCGACAGCGAGGCGTGGCCGAGCAGCTCCTGGATGGCGCGCAGATCGCCGCCGCGCATCAGCAGGTGGGTCGCGAAGGAGTGGCGCAGCGCATGCGGGGTGGCGGTGTCGGGCAGGCCGAGGGCGCCGCGCAGCCGCTCCATGACGAGCTGGATGATGCGCGGCGACAGCGGCCCGCCCTTGGCGCCGACGAACAGCGGCCCGGTGTCGGGCAGCGCGTAGGGGCACAGCGCGACGTAGTCGGCGACCGCCTGGAGCACCGGGCGCAGCACCGGCACCATGCGGCGCTTGTTGCCCTTGCCGGTGACCACGACGACGTCGCCGGCGCCGGGCGCCGGCACGTCGCGCCGCCTCAACCCCAGCGCCTCGGAGATGCGCAGCCCCGAGCCGTAGAGCAGTGCCAGCACCGCGGCGTCGCGCGCCAGCACCCACGGCTCGCGGGCCTCGCCGGCGCGCAGGTCGACGTCGGTGATCCGCCGGGCGTCGCCGATGGCGAGCGGCTTCGGCAGGGTCTTCTCCACCTTGGGGGCGCGCACCGCGGCGAGCGCCGTGATCTCGGCCAGCCCGTCGCGGGCGAGCAGGCGGGCGAAGGAGCGCATCCCGGCGAGCGAGCGCATCAGCGAGCGGCCGGCGACGCCCACGCTGCGGCGGGCCGCCAGGAAGGCGCGGATGTCGGCGGTGGTCAGGCGACCGAGCGCCGCCAGCGTCACCCGCCCGCCCAGATGCTCGGCCAGGAAGGCCAGCACCTGGCGGACATCGCGCCCATAGGCTTCGACCGTCTTGGGCGACATCCGCCGCTCGGCGCCGAGATGGACGAGCCAGCGCCCATAGGCGACCGACACCTCGGGCGCTGCGAACGGCAGGTCGATCCCGTCCGGCTGCACCTCGCTGGGCGGTGCCCCGCTTGGCGGTGCCCCGCTCGCCTTCGTCCTCGCCATCGCGGTCCCCGCTCGCCTTGACATGGCCCCATATTCGGGGCGGATCGTTCACCTTTCGTCAACCGCCGGGGTTCGTGCGCATGGCCCGCCGCATCGTCGACGTGCTGGTTCCGGTCGCGCTCGACCACCCGTACTCCTACGCGGCCGGCGACCTGCCGGTCGCCGCCGGCGATGTCGTGCGGGTGCCGCTCGGCCGGCGCGAATGCACCGGCGTCGTGTGGGGCGACACCGCCGCGCCCGACCCGCGCCTCGACAACCGCATCAAGGAGATCGCCGCCAAGCTCGACGTGCCGCCGCTCAACCCCGAGCTGCGCCGGCTGGTCGACTGGGTGGCCGGCTACACGCTGGCGCCGCGCGGCATGGTGCTGCGGATGGCGCTGCGCATGGGCGAGGGGCTCGGCCCGGCGCGCGAGCGGGTCGGGGTGCGGCTCGCCGGGCCGCCGCCCGAGCGGATGACGCCGGCGCGCGCCCGCCTGCTGGCCCTCCTCGCCGACGGCCTGGTGCGTGCCAAGGGCGACGCCGCCCGCGAGGCCGGGGTGTCGGCCGGCGTCGTCGACGGGCTGATCGACGAGGGCACGCTGGCGACGGTCGTGCTGCCGCCCGATCCGATCGCCGGCGCGCCCGACCCCGGCTTCCGGCCGCCCGCGCTGTCCGACGCCCAGGCGACCGCCGCGGCGGCGCTGCGCGAGGCGGTCGCAGCCGCCGACTTCTCGGCGCTACTCGTCGACGGCGTCACCGGCTCGGGCAAGACCGAGGTGTATTTCGAGGCGGTGGCGGAGGCGGTGCGCCGCGGCCGCCAGAGCCTGATCCTGATGCCGGAGATCGCCCTCACCACCCAATCGCTCGACCGCTTCGCGGCCCGCTTCGGGGTGCGTCCGGCCGAGTGGCACTCGGAGGTGTCGCCGCGTCGTCGCGCCCGCACCTGGCAGGCGGTCGCCGAAGGCAAGGTGCCGGTGGTGGCAGGCGCCCGCTCGGCGCTGTTCCTGCCGTTCCGGGATCTCGGCCTGATCGTCGTCGACGAGGAGCACGACCCTGCCTACAAGCAGGAGGACGGGGTGCGCTACCACGCCCGCGACATGGCGGTGGTGCGGGCCAGCATCGCGAAGATTCCAATCGTGCTCGCCTCGGCGACACCGTCGGTCGAGACCGAGGTGAACGCCCGCAAGGGGCGCTACCGGCGGCTGCCGCTGCCGCAGCGGTTCGGTGGCCAGGCGCTGCCGCATGTCGAGGCGATCGATCTGTCGCGCGAGGGGCCGCCGCGCGGCCGCTGGATCGCGCCGCGGCTCGCCGAGGCGGTGAAGCTCGCCATCGAGCGCCGGCAGCAGGCGCTGCTGTTCCTCAACCGCCGCGGCTACGCGCCGCTGACCCTGTGCCGCGGCTGCGGCTATCGCTTCGCCTGCCCGCAATGCGACGCCTGGTTGGTCGATCACCGTTTCCGCCGGCAGCTCGTCTGCCACCATTGCGGCTTCTCGACCGGGCATCCGGCCGCCTGCCCGAACTGCGAGGCGACCGACTCGTTCGTCGCCTGCGGCCCCGGGGTCGAGCGGCTCGCCGAGGAGGTCGGGACGCTGTTCCCGCAGGCGCGTGTGCTGGTGATGTCGAGCGATCTCCTCACCGACGTCGACACGCTGCGCGAGGAGCTGCGCTCGATCGAGGAGGGGCGTGTCGACATCGTCATCGGGACGCAGCTCGTCGCCAAGGGGCATCATTTCCCGCGCCTCAACCTGGTCGGCATCGTCGACGCCGATCTCGGCCTCGCCAACGGCGATCCGCGCGCCGCCGAGCGCACATTCCAGCTCCTCGCCCAGGTGGCCGGGCGGGCGGGGCGCGAGGAGGGGCAGGGCGTCGGCCTGATCCAGACCCACCAGCCGGAGCATCCGGTGATGCGGGCGCTGATCGCCGGCGACCGCGAGGCGTTCTATGCGAGCGAGATCGCCACCCGCGAGCGCACCGGCTATCCGCCGTTCGGGCGGCTCGCCAGCGTCATCGTCTCGGCCGCGACGCGCCCGGCCGCCGAGGCGTATGCGCGAAAGCTCGCCGCGGCGGCGCCGCGCGACGAGCGGGTGCGGCTGCTCGGCCCGGCCGAGGCGCCGGTGTCGCTGTTGCGCGGCCGCCACCGCTTCCGCCTGCTGTTGAAGGCGCCGCGCGGCCTCGACCTGTCGGGCTATGTGCGCGACTGGCTCGCCGTCGCTCCGAAGGTGACCGGCGACCTCGCCCGCGAGATCGACATCGATCCGATGAGCTTCTTGTGAGGGCGGCGCCCGGCGGCGTGTCCCGGGCGGAGCGCGACGCGGCGCGTCGTGCGGAGACCCGGGACCCGGGGCGCGGGGCGCGGTCAGCCGACAGGGTTGTGGGACCGGCGACGCCGCCCTACCTTGAGTATCTCAGGAGTCCGCCATGGCCGATCTGGAACGACTGACCGTCGCGCTGCCCGCATCCCAGGCGAACGCGGTTCGCTCCGCTGTCGCGACGGGTGAGTATTCCTCGCCGAGCGAGGTCCTGAGCGATGCGCTCCGGGTCTGGGAGCAGCGGCGGGTGCGCGAGACCGAGCTGTTGCGGCGACATTGGGACGACGGCAAGGCCAGCGGACTCGCCGGTGCACGGGATGCCGCGACGGTGATCGCCGAGGAGAAGGCGCGAAAAGCCGGCCGATCGTGATTCGCCTCGTCTACACTCGCCGGGCCGACGCCGACATCCGTGCCGTCTGGCGCCATGTCGCGGCCGAGAACGAGTCGGCTGCGGATCGCATCCTGATCGCCTTGATGGACAGGATCGAGAGCTTGCGACGCCATCCGCGCCTCGGTCCCCGGCGTCCCGATATCCGGCCGGCGGCCCGCGTGCTCGTCGAAGGCCATCATCTCGTTCTACGAGCTCCATCCCGACACCGACGACGGTCCGGTCGACTGGATCGAGGTGGTCGGCATCGTGGATGGTCGCCGCGATCTCGCGTCCTTGTTCTGAGACCCATCGTCACGAGCCCACCGCCCGCTACCCTGCCGCCTCCACGGTGACCACCTGGAAGGTGTGCAGCTCGCCGTCCTCGTCGCGGATCGAGACATACTCGCCGGGCTCGAAGGCGTGGGCGCCGAAGCGGTAGCCGGCCTCGTCGTCGGTCTCGGCCGTCTGGTCGTAGTCGAACACCCAGCGGGCGTGCTCCTTGCCGCCCGGCTTGTGGACCAGCCGGCCGATCTCCTCGTCCTCGCCCCAGAAGCGGCGCACCCGGCAGCGGTCGCGGTGCTTGTGCCACAGCTCGGCATCGATGTGGCCGTCCGGACGCAGTGGCGCCACGAACTCGTAGCCGTGCCGTGCCGAGCCGAGCGGAAACGCCTTGGAGCGGGCGAGATTCATCCGGATGCGCTTGAACGTGTGCGGCAGCTGGGTCATGGCGGCTCCTCTCGGCTCCTCCGGTCGGCGACATCGCGCGCCGCCCGTATTATGATTCTCGCGCGCCGCGCACGCCCGTCCCTTGATCTGGATCGTGTCGGCAGCCTGGACTTGCGGATCAGCCACGGTGTCGCGCTGTTGCGGCGTCGCGGCAGGGCCGCCGGCGTCCCGAAAGGAGCCGCACGCATCGATGAGCAGCCGCCGCCCCGATCGGCCGGACACTGCGCAGGACTCCGTGCTGGCGTTCCTGATGGACCCGTCCACCCACGGCGGGACCGCCGTCGTTCGCATCGACACCCATGCGGCGGTGGTGGTTCTGGCTGGCGCTCGCGCCTACAAGATCAAGTGGGCGGTGCGCTTCCCGTTCCTCGACTTCTCGACGCTCGACCGCCGCCGGGCCGCCTGCGAGGCCGAGATCGTCGCCAACCGGCCGTTCGCGCCGGAGCTCTATCGCGGCGTCGTCGCCATCACCCGCGAGGCGGACGGCCAGCTCGCCTTCGGCGGCACCGGCGAGCCGGTCGAGTGGGTCGTGGTGATGGAGCGCTTCGACGAGACCCGCACTCTCGATCTTGTCGCCGACCGCGACGGCATCGGCCTCGATCTCGCCGACACGCTCGGGCGTGTGGTGGCGGCCGCCCATGCCCGCGCCCCGGTGGTCGACGCCGCGCCGTGGATCGCGGCGCTCGGCGACTATGTGGCCCAGAATGCCGCCGCCTTCGCGGAGCGGCCCGAGCTGTTCGACGCGGCCGCCGCCGAGCGGCTGACGCGGGCCGCCGCGGCGGCGCTCCACCGGCTGACGCCGCTGCTCGCGGCGCGCGGCGCGGCCGGGCTGGTGCGGCGTGGCCATGGCGACCTCCATCTCGGCAACATCGCGCTGATCGACGACCGGCCGGTGCCGTTCGACGCGCTCGAGTTCGACCCGCTGGTCGCCTCCGGCGACGTCCTCTACGACCTCGCCTTCCTGCTGATGGACCTGTGGGAGCGCGGCCTGTGCGCCGCCGCCCATGCGGTGCTCGACCGCTGGCTCGCCGAGACCGGGCGGGTGGAGGATCTCGACGCGCTCGCGGCGCTGCCGCTGTTCCTGTCGCTGCGCGCCGCCATCCGGGCCAAGGTGACGGCGGCGAAGCCGGTGCCCGCCGGCCGCGCGGCCGCCCGCGACGCGGCGGCGCGCACCTATTTCGCCCTCGCCTGTGCCCTGATCGCGCCGCCACCGCCGATGCTGGTCGCGGTCGGCGGGCTGTCGGGCACCGGCAAGTCGGTGCTGGCGCGGGCGCTGGCGCCCGACCTCCTGCCGGCGCCCGGGGCGGTGGTGCTGCGCTCCGACGTGCTGCGCAAGGTGCTCGCCGGCGTCGGCGAGACCACCCGGCTGCCGGCGGACGCCTACACGGCGGAGACGACCGCGCGCGTCTATGCCGAGCTCGTCGCCCGGGCCGGGCGGGCGCTCGCGGCCGGCCACGGCGTGGTGGCCGACGCGGTGTTCGCCACGCCCGCTGAGCGCGACGCGATCGCGGCCGCGGCGCGTGAGGCCGGCGTGCCGTTCCGCGGCCTGTTCCTCGTCGCCGATCTCGCCACCCGGCTGGCACGGGTCGACGGCCGCCGGGCCGATGCGTCGGATGCCGACGCGGCGGTCGCCCGTCGCCAGGACAGCTACGATCTCGGCCGCCTCGATTGGCCCGTGGTGGACGCTGGAGGAACGCCGGCCGAGACGCGGGCGCGCGCCGCCGTCCTGCTGCCGGCGACTCGCGACGCGGCCATGCCCGCCGTGCCATCATTGTAAGCCCCGATCCGGAACAGCCTTCGCATGACCATCGACCCCCGCCGCGTCGGCGTCGCCCTCGCGGGATACTGCGCCTTCCTCAATCTCTACGCCCCGCAGGCCCTGCTGCCGGCGCTCGCCCAGAACTTCGGCGTGACCGCCGCCGAGATCAGCGCCGTGATGACGGCCGGTACCTTCTCGATCGCCCTTACCGGACCGTTCACCAGCGCCATCGCGGATCTCCTCGGCCGCAAGCGGGTGATCGTCATCGCCATGCTGGCGGTGGCGCTGCCGACCCTGATGGTGGCGCTCGCCGCCGATGTGCGCGAGATCATCGCCTGGCGCTTCGTGCAGGGGCTGGCGCTGCCGCCGGTGTTCACCACCGCGCTCGCCTATGTGGGCGACGAGTGGCCGCCCGCCGAGGTGCCGGGCGTCGCCGGCATCTACATGATGGGCTCCAGCCTCGGCGGCTTCTCGGGGCGGCTCATTCCGGGCCTGCTCACCGACCTCGTCGGCTGGCGGCCCGCCATCGGCACGCTGGCGCTCATCACCGTCGCGTGCGCGGCGGCGTTCGCCGTGATGATGCCGCGTGAGCGGCACTTCGTTCGCTCCGAAGGTGTGATGGCCTCGCTGCGCCAGATGGTGCGCCACGTGGTCGATCCGCGCCTGGTGCCGATCTACGCCGTCGGCTTCGGCGTGCTGTTCAACTTCATGGCGGTGTTCACCTATGTGAACTTCCATCTGGCGGCGGCGCCGTACTTCTTCACGCCGGCGATGCTCGGCATGGTGTTCTTCACCTTCCTGGCCGGCTCGGTGACGGTGCCGCTGATCGGCCGCGCCGTCGCCGTCTTCGGCCGGCGGCGCTTCGTGCTGGGCGTGCTGGCCGTGTGGGTGGCGGGGGCCCTGCTGCTGCTCACCGGGCCGCTGTGGAGCATCCTGCTCGGCCTCACCCTGTGCGCCACCTGCGGGATGATGTGCCAGGGCGTGTCGACCGGCGCCGTCACGGCGACGGCCACGGTCGGCCGCTCGTCGGCGGTCGGCCTCTACATGACGGTGTTCTATGTGGGCGGCAGCGCCGGGGCGTCGCTGCCGGGTCTCGCCTGGGCGGCCGGCGGCTGGCCCGCGACGGTCGCCATGGTGGTGGCGGTGATCACCGGGATGGCGACCGTGGTGGCGCTGTTCTGGCGCGAGCCCGCCTGATCCGGCGTGATCCGGCCCGGTGCTCAGTGCCGGCCGGAGATCACCGGCGGCTTGTCGAGCCCCATGGGCGAGTAGGTGAACACCTCGACGCCGGTCTCGGTGACCCCGACGGTGTGCTCGAACTGCGCCGACAGCGAGCGGTCGCGGGTGACGGCGGTCCAGCCGTCGGACAAGACCTTCACGTGCGGCCGGCCGAGATTGATCATCGGCTCCACCGTGAACAGCATCCCGGCGCGCAGCGGCACGCCCTCGCCGCGGCGGCCGGCGTGCACGATGTTGGGCTCGTCGTGGAACAGCCGGCCGAGGCCGTGGCCGCAGAAATCGCGGACCACGCTCATGTTGTGGCCCTCGACGAAGCTCTCGATGGCGAAGCCGATGTCGCCCGCGGTGGCGCCGGGGCGGATCGCCGCGATGCCGCGGTTCATCGACTCGAAGGTGACCTCGATCAGCCGCTCGGCCTTGCGGGGGATCTCGCCGACCCCGTACATCCGGCTCGAATCACCGTGCCAGCCGTCGAGGATCAGGGTGACGTCGACATTGACGATGTCGCCCTCGCGCAGCGGCTTGTCGTTGGGAATGCCGTGGCACACCACATGGTTGATGGAGGTGCAGGTGGAGCGCGGGTAGCCGCGGTACATCAGCGTCGCCGGATAGGCGCCGTGGTCCATGGCGAACTCGAACACCAGCCGGTCGATGCGATCGGTCGGCACGCCGGGCTGGACCTCGGGCACCAGCATGTCGAGGCAGCGGGCGACGAGCTGGCCCGCCTTGCGCATGCCCTCGAACGCCTCCGGGCCGTAGATCTTGATCTGTCCGTTCTTGCGCAGCGGTGCGGCCGCCGCATCGATATAGGTCATCAGGTCTCGGGCCTCGTCGCGGATGGCCCAAATCTAGGCATTTGCGGCGCCGAATCAATCGTCACGGCGCGGCGACCGGAACCGGGCCCGCGACCGCGATCCCGTCCAGCGTGACCGCGCAGCGGGCGGCGATCGCCTCCACGCCCGCGTCCCGCGCCCGGTCGAACGCCAGCCCGTAGGCCGGGTCGATGTCGCGGGCGATGTCGAACCGGGCGGCCGAGCCGATCTGCACCAGGAACAGCATCACGGCCCGCTCGCCGGCCGCGACCCGCCCGGCCAGCTCGTCGAGATGGCGGGCGCCGCGGGTCGTGCGGGCGTCCGGGAACTCGGCGAGGCCAGGCCGCCGCATCAGGGTCACGCTCTTGATCTCGACCCAGCAGGGCGGCCGGCCGGGCCCCTCCAGCAGCAGGTCGCAGCGCGACGCCGCCCCGTAGCGCACCTCGCGCCGCAGCCCCGGGTAGCCGGCGAGCGCCGGGATCTGCCCCGCCAGGATGGCGGCCGCCCCGATCCCGTTGGGATGCGCCGTGTTGACCCCGACCAGCTCCGGCCCGGCGCCGAGGTCGACCTCGACCAGCTCCCACGACCACGGGAGCTTGCGGCCCGGCTTGTCGGAGCGCGACAGCCACACCCGGACGCCGGGCACCGCCAGGCCCAGCATGCTGCCCGGATTGGCCACATGAGCGGTCACGACGGTTCCGTCGGGCAATGCGACGTCGGCCAGAAACCGCTTGTAACGGCGCACCAGCGTGGCCGGGATCAGGGGGGCAGGGAAGCGCATGGTGATTCCGAACCGAAGGGACCGCACGGGTGGCACGCGGCCGCCGGCCTCGTCCCCGCCATGGACCCGAGCGATCGCCCCCGAAGGACAATCGCTCCGAAGGATGATCGCGGAGGGGCGGTCTCGTGGAAGGACGACCGGCCACCGCGCCGGGCGCCGGGGCGCGCCGGATGCGGCGTGGAGTCGCGAGGATACCCCGAAAGGGGTTTACACGGACTAGTCGTCCTCGTGACGGAACCGTGTCATAGTGGAACGTCACTGCGTCGCGGTCCACCCGACCGCACCCGGCGCGTCGGGTCGCGGATCGGTTCACGCGAGCTGCTCGGCACGAGCTGCTCGGTGAGGGACATGGACCGTCTGCGCGGGCACGGGGCAGCGGCGCGTCGCGCCGCCGGCAAGGGAGGGCCGACTGCGACCGGACGAGCCGATCGATCTCGATACGAGACCAAGTGCTTCACCCATCGATTTTCATTGCCCGACCTGCCGTCCACCGTGGACCGCAACGACTTGTAGCGTGACGACCTGTAACGTGACGACTTGCAGCGTGACGACTTGGACCATGATGATCTGCACCGTGATGACTTGAGCTGCGGCGTCTCGGCCGTTGGGACTCGGACCGTGGCGGCCCCGGCCGCGAGCGGCGAGGCTCCACCGGACGGCGCGTCCACGGTTCGCTGGTTGCGGCCCGGTGCTTTTCGGTTCGGTGGTCGGACGGGTCAGGGCACCATCCTGTAGAGCCGAGATGAATTGCAACGAAAGGGCCGACCTGACGGGCAGCCGAATGCTGCCGACGACCACCGCGGCCGATCTGCTCGCGCAGGCTACCGGCGCCGGCGAGCCGACCGCGGTCGACGAGCTGGCCCCGACCGGCCGCCTGCGCGTCGCCATGGTGGTCGGCCTCGCGCCCTCTGCCTTCGCGGCGGTGCGCGATCCGGAGAGTGGCGGCTTGCGCGGCGTGCCGGTTGTGCTGTTCCAGGCGCTGGCCGATTCGCTCGCCCTGCCGCTCGACATCGTGCCGTTTCTCGGGGTCGGCGAGATCGAGCTGACGGCGGGCTGCGGCATGTGGGACGTCACCTTGCTGCCGGCCGACGACGAGCGCCGCAGGGCGGTCACGTTCGGCGCCGCCTATCACATCCTCAACTGCGCCTACCTGGTCCCGGCCGGATCGCCCGTCAAGCGGGTGGGCGACGCCGATGCGCCGGGCGTGCGGATCGTCGGGCTGGCGGGCGGGGCCGCCCTGCGCGGCTCGCTGCGCGCCTCGCCGCGCGCCACCCACATCACGGTCGCCAGCCCCGACGACGCCGTCGCTCTCATGCATGGCGGCAGCGCCGACGTGATCGCGCTCGGCCGCGAATCGCTCCGCGCCGTCGCCTCGCTGATCGAGGGCTCGCGCATTCTCGACGGCACGTTCTTCACCACCACCACGGCGGTGGCGGTGCCCAGGGGGCGGCTGCGGGCGGTCGGGCTGGTCAGCGCCTTCGTCGAGGACGCGAAGGCGTCCGGGCTGGTGCGTCGGGCGCTCGACGAGCTCGGCCTGCCGGACGCGCCGGTGGCGCCTGCCGGCGCGTATCCGTAACGCGGCCGCGCCGGCCGCGCGTTGCGTCGGTCGCCGGGCCTACAGGGCCAGCAGCCCGGCGGCGCCGTCCTCGGTGCCGAAGCCGAGCCGGCTGCCGGCTGCCGTCCAGGCGAGGGCCGAGACCGGCGCGGCGCCGGGCCGGCGAACGACGATCTCGGCGCCATCCTCCAGCCGCGTCAGCAGCACCATGCCGTTGGCATAGCCGACGGCCGCCACCGGCTCGGCCGGATGGCAGGCCACCGCGGTCACCAGCGTGTCGGTCGGTGCCAGCAGGCGCGGCTGCTGGCCCATCGGCCCGTCCTTGCCGGCGAACGGCCAGATCACCAGCGTGTCGGCGCCCGCGGTGGCCAATGCGCGGCCATCGCCGGTCCACGACATCGCGCGCACCTTGTTGGCGTAGCCGGACATCCGCATGTGCTTGCCGTCGGCGAGCCGCCAGCCGTGCAGGGTGGGCTCCTGCATGGCGGTGACCAGGAAGCGGCCGTCGGGGCTGAAGGTGACGGCGAGGTGCGAGCCCTTCCACTCCAGCCGCTCGGGCGGCGCCGCGGCGTTGGGGAACCACAGGGAGGCGCCGTTGTAGTGGGCGATCGCGAGCCGCAGGCCCTTGGGCGCGAAGGCGAGGCCGCCGACCGTCGAGGCCACCTCGGTGGAGCGCAGCTCGCCCTTGGCGGGCTTCACGAACACCTGCTTGCCGGCCGACCAGGCGACGACGCCGTCGCGATGCACCGCGACCTGGTCGATCCAGCGCCGCTTCGGATCGGTGGCGATCTCGGTCGTGGTGCCGTCCGCCGCAGTGGAGACGATGCGGCCGTCGTCGCCGCCCGTGACGAGCCGCGTGCCGTCGGCGGCCGCTGACAGGATGCCGCCGCGATGCGCCGTGACGTGCCGCTCGGTGCCGGCCGGATCGACCAGCAGCACGGTCTCCTCGCCGAGCGCGAAGGCGGCGGTCTCGCGTCCCTTGGGTCCGAGAAACGCGATCGCCACCACTGGACCGCCGGCCGCGATCGTGTGGGTGCGATCGGCCAGCGAGGCGGATGGAGATGTGGTGTCGGTCATCGCCGGCTCACGCCTTGCTCGCCTCGAAGCCCGTCCTGATCAGATCCACCGGCAGCTCGCGGCCGATGAACACCAGGCGGCTGCGGCGCTCCTCGTCGTCGCGCCAGGGGCGCTGGTGGTCGCCGTCGAGGATCATGTGGACGCCCTGGAACACGAAGCGGTCGGGATCGTCCTTGAACGCCAGGATGCCCTTGCAGCGCAGGATCTTCGGGCCTTCCTCGGCGACCAGCTTCTGAATCCAGGGAAAGAACTTCTCCGGGTCGAGCGGCTGCGTCGTGTCGAGGGCGAGCGACTGGATGTGCTCGTCGTGATAGTGCTTCAGGCCGCTCTGGCCGGCGTCGTGATCATGACCGTGGTGATCGTGATCGTGGCCATGCCCGTGATCATGATGATGGTCGTGGGCATTATCATGATCGTGATGATGGCCGTGGCCGTCGGCCTCCAGGAAGGCCGGCTCGATCTCCAGGATGCGGTCGAGATCGAAGGCGTTGCGCCCCAAGACCTCGCCGATCGGGATGCCGCAACGCTCGGTGCGGTGGAGCCTGGCGTAGGGATTGATGGCGCGCACATGGGCCTCGACGTCGGCGAGCGCGTCGGCGTCGACGAGGTCGGTCTTGTTGAGCAGGATGACGTCCGCGAAGGCGATCTGGTTCTTCGCCTCGGGGGCGTCCTTCAGGCGGTCGCGCAGCCATTTGGCGTCGGCGACGGTGACCACGGCGTCGAGCTTGGCGGCGCGGCCGACATCGGCGTCGACGAAGAAGGTCTGCGCCACCGGGGCCGGGTCGGCGAGGCCGGTGGTCTCCACCACGATGGCGTCGAACTTGCCGCGCCGCCGCATCAGGCCCTCGATGATGCGGATGAGGTCGCCCCGCACCGTGCAGCACAGGCAGCCATTGTTCATCTCGAACACCTCTTCGTCGGCCGAGACGACGAGGTCGTTGTCGATGCCGATCTCGCCGAACTCGTTGACGATGACGGCGAAGCGGTAGCCGTGCGGCTCCGACAGGATGCGGTTGAGAAGAGTGGTCTTGCCCGCACCGAGGTAGCCGGTGAGGACCGTCACGGGGATCTTTTCGGTCATGGATGGCTCCGTTCGGCCCCTATATAGGCGCGCGGGGGTCGGCGAGGGAACCCCGGCGAGGGCTCGGCCCGGTGCCGCCGCCCGCCGGCGGCGCGACGGGTTACGCCGGGTGCCGCTCCGCCCGGCCGGCGATGAGCCGCGCGATGGTGGCGGCGAGCTCGGCCTGCTGGAACGGCTTCGGCAGCAGCGGCAGGTCCGCCATGGCGTTGCCGGTCAGGCTGGCATAGCCGGTGGCGAGCAGGATCGGCAGATCGGGATGGCGGGCCCGGATCTCGCGGGCGAGCTCGGCCCCGTTCATCGCCGGCATCAGGAAGTCGGTGATGACGAGATCCGGGCAGGCTCCGTCGGACAATCTCTCCAGGCATGCGAGCGCCTGGGCCCCGGAAGCGGCCTCGATCACCTGGTGGCCGAGATCGGTCAGCATGCCGGCGGTGGTGAGCCGCACCAGCGCCTCGTCGTCGACCAGCAGGATGGTCACCGGCCGGCTGCGCACCGGCTCGTCCCGGGCCGAGGGGGTCGGCGTCTCGGCCTGCTCGCTCGCCACCGGCAGCCAGATCTCGGCCCGGGTGCCGGCGCCCGGCGTGCTCGCCAGCGTCAGCGTGCCGCCCGACTGGGCCGCCAGCCCGTGCACCATCGACAGACCGAGCCCGGTGCCCTTCCCGATCTCCTTGGTCGAGTAGAACGGCTCGATGGCGCGGGCCAGCACCGCGGCGCTCATGCCGGTCCCGGTGTCGGAGACCGCGACGCGCAGGAAGTCGCCGTGGCGCAAGCCCGACGGGTGGTCGCGGCCGACCCTCTCGCAATCGACCGCGATGGTGAGCGTGCCGCCGTCCGGCATGGCGTCGCGGGCGTTCACGGCGAGATTGAGAAGCGCCAGCTCGAGCTGGGTCGGATCGACCCGCGCGGCCGGCAGGCCCGCCGGCACGGCGACCTCGAGCCGGATCTGCGGCCCGATCGAGCGGCCGACGAAGTCGCGCATGCCTTCGACCAGACGCCCGACATCGACCGGCCGCGGCTCCAGCACCTGGCGGCGCGCGAAGGCGAGCAGCCGCTGCACCAGCGTCTTGGCCCGCTCGGCGCCCTGAAGGGCGCCGGCGATCAGACGCTGGGCGCGGTCGTTGTCGCCGAGCCGGCGGCGCAGAAGATCGAGATTGCCGATGATCGGGGTCAGCAGATTGTTGAAGTCGTGCGCGAAGCCGCCGGTGAGGTGGCCGATGGTCTCCAGCTTCTGCGCCTCGTGCAGCTTGGCGAGCATCGCCTCGCGCTCGGTGATGGCATCGACGACGCGCTGCTCCAGCGTCTCGTTGAGGCGGCGCAGCGCCGCCTCCGCCTCGCGCTGCGCCGTCACGTCGGTGTTGGTGCCGAACCAGCGGACGATATGGCCGTCGGCGTCGCGGATCGGCCGCGCCCGCGACAGGAACCAGCGATAGTCGCCATCGACGCCGCGCAGCGGGAAGGTGTCCTCCCACGGCTCCCCGGTCTCGACGCAGCGGCGGAACTCACGCAGCACGCGGTCGAGATGATCGGGATGATGGACGCACTGCCAGCCCCAGCCTCGCACGGTCTCGAAGGTCGTGCCGGTGTAGTCGAACCAGCGCCTGTTGTACCAGTAGATCGAGCCGGAGGCGTCGGCCATCCAGGCGAACTGATGGATGTTGTCGGCGAGCGTGCGAAACTGCTCCTCGCTGGCGCGCAACGCCGCCTCGGCCCGCACCCGCTCGATCCGCTCCGACGCCTCGGCCAGCGCCCGGCGCACCACCGCGGGCAGCCGCTCCAGCCGCTGCTTGACCACATAGTCGGTGGCGCCGTGGCGCATCGCCTCGACGGCGAGCTCCTCGCCGAAGGCGCCCGACACGAAGATGAAGGGCAGCGCCGGCGCCCGTGCCCGCGCGATCGCCAGCGCCGCGACGCCATCGAAGTCCGGAAGCTGATGGTCGGCGAGCACGATGTCGTAGCCACCGGAGGCGAGCGCCTCGGTGTAGTCGACCCGCGTCCACACCCGATCGATCCGGCAATCGAGCCCGCCGAGACGCAGGAACTCGTGCACCAGCCCGGCATCCAGCGTGTCGTCCTCCAGATGCAGAACCCGCACGACCCGTTCCGTCTCGCGCCCGCCGATCACGATCCCCCCGTCGGGCTGCCGCCGAGCGGGGGCGGCTCGTTGAGCACCGCCCAGAACATGCCAAGATCACGGATCGCCTGGAAGAACTGCTCGAATCCCACCGGCTTCACCACGAAGGCGTTGACCCCCAGGCTGTAGCTCCGGAGCAGGTCGCGCTCCTCGCGCGACGAGGTCAGCATGACGACCGGCGTGTGGCGCAGCGCCGGGTCGCGCTTGATCTGCTCCAGCACCTCGAGCCCGTCGATCTTGGGCAGCTTGAGATCCAGGAGCACCACCACCGGATCGGCGGTGTTGCGGCTCACATAGGCACCGCGCGCGAACATGTAGTCGAGCGCCTCGGCACCGTCGCGGGCGATCACCACGCCATTGGCGAGCTGGCACTGCTCGAGCGCCGCCAAGGTCAGCTCGATGTCCTTGGGGCTGTCTTCGACCAGCAGGATGGGTTTCAGGTCGGCCATGCAATCAGCCTCATCGTTTCGGTAACGCGAAGAAGAGGGTGGCACCGCCGTCGACACGTCCCTCCGCCCACACCCGGCCGCCGTGCCGCTCGGCGATCCGCTTCACGTTGGCGAGGCCAATTCCCGTTCCCTCGAACTCCTCGGCCCGGTGCAGCCGCTGGAACACACCGAACAGCTTGCCCACATAGGCCATGTCGAAGCCGGCGCCGTTGTCACGCACCCGGTAGATGGTCTCGTCGGGCGTCTCGGTGGCGGCGATCTCGATCACGGCCGGGTCACGATCGCGCGAGAATTTCACCGCGTTCTCGATCAGGTTCTGCATCGCCAGGCGGATCATCATCGGGTCGGCCCGCGCCTCGGGCAGCGGTGCGACGTGCCATTCGACCCGCCGGCCGTGGGTGTCCGCCTCGGTGCGCCGGCGCAGATCGGCGACCAGCGCGTTCATGTCGATGGTCACGGGAGTGAGCGCGGCGCGCCCCATCTGCGAGAAGCCGAGCAGATCGTCGACCAGCTCGCCGGCCGAGATCGCCGACTCGACGATGGTGTCGATGTAGCGATTGCCGCGCTCGCTCAGCTTGTCGCCCTCGAACTTCTTGAGAAGCTGCGCGTAGCCGACGATGTGGCGGAACGGCGCCCGCAGGTCGTGACTGACCGAGTAGGAGAACGCCTCCAGCTCCTTGTTGATGGCGGTGAGCCGGTCGGAGAGCGCCGCGGTCTCCTCCGCCTTGCGCAGCACGATATCGATGATGGCGGTGCGCAGCTCGACCACCGCGTCGATCTCGGCCGGCTGCCACGGCGGCGCACGCAGCCGCACCGTCTCCTGCCAGGCCGCGAACGACCGGCGCGGATGCAGCCGCTGCCCGTCGGCGGACGGCTCGGCGTGGCGGCGCGGGTCACCGCCCCAGGTCACCGTGCGCAGCACCTCGGGCCGGAACCACAGCACGAAGCTGTCGTGGATCTGCGAGATCGAGATGGCGAGCACGCCGCTCGCCGTGTCCTTCAGGGCCTCGCCACCCGGCATGGTGTCGGCGAGGCTGTCGGTCGCCGTTACGTCCAGGCGCTCGCGGTCGGCCAGCCACGCGACGATCCGCAGCACGTCGCGCTCCGACGGCGTCGCGCCGAGACGAAGGACGGTACCGCCCGCCACCACGGCGGCCCCGGAGGCACCGGCGAGCGCCAGCAGGTCCTCCTCGGACTCCACCAGGCCATCGACGTGATGCTCGGCCGCCGCCATCCGGGTCAGCAGGCGGTTGTGCACCGCCCGCAACTTGTTGCGCCGGTCGGCCGTGGCCGACGCCTCGGTGGCGGCGAGTTGGAGCGACAGCACCTGCCCGATGAAGTCGCAGGCGGTGCGGACGTGATACGGCACCGAGACGGGCTCGCGGTTGTGGCAGGCGATCAGCCCCCACAGCCGGTCACCGCGCATCAGCGAGATCGACATCGAGGCGCCGGTGCCCATGTTGCGCATGTATTCCAGGTGCACGGGAGAGACGCTGCGCAGCACCGAGAAAGCCAGGTCGATGGGGCGGCCGGTGAGTGGGTTTTCGGCCGGCACGATCGGGGTCGGCGCATAGCTGGCGGCGGCGATCAGCCGCAGGCGGTTGAGGCGGTAGAGCTCGCGCGCCTGCGCCGGGATGTCGGCGGCCGGGAAGCGCAGGCCGAGATAGGACGGCAGCCGCTCGTTGCGGTCCTCCGCCATCACCTCGCCGTTCCAGTCGGCATCGAAGCGGTAGATCAGCACGCGGTCGAGGCCGGTGATGCGGCGCACCGCGCGGGCTGCGAGCGCCGACAGGGCCGCGATGTCGCCGACCCGGTGGATCTCGTCGATCAGCTCGCGGACGTGCGGATACACCTCGTCGAAAGAGCCCGGCTCGCCGACGAGCGCACGCTCGAGCTCGATCACCAGGGCGCCGTCGCTCCGGTGGCCCAGCAGGTGGTGCACGGCGTCGCCGGTGCGCGTCATTCCCAGATGGGTGACGCCGGTCTCCGGCAGGCGGGCCGGCAGGTCGCGGATCAGCGGCGCCGCACTGGTCGGCAGCACGTCGACGAGACGCTGGCCGAGCGGATCACCGGCGACCGCCGCGACGCCGCCCGGCCCGACGGCCGCCTGCACCACCCGCAGGGTCTCGGGATCGACCACCAGCAGGGCGCCGTGCGGCTGGATGCTGCCGGGCACATGGATCGGCTCGGCCGCACAGTCGACCGCGCTGGCGCCCGGAGGCAGCCCGGTGGCCGAGTCCGGCGTCACCGCGCCGGCCGCGCCTGCGGCATGCTCGGGCGGCGCGCTCATGGACACCTCGTGAGCACCGCGGTCGTCCACGCGCGACAGGTCGCAGACCCGACGGAGCCAGGACAGGGGCGGCGGGAGCAGTCGACCGGCCAGCCGAGTGGACGGAGCACCAAGACGAGCACGAGACCCTCGGGGGTATTCAAGAACCGCAATGATGCGCCACGAGGTCGACCGCGGCGGCGGAGAGAACGTCACTGATATGTCGTAACTATTCGCGGCCGCAGCGGTTCCGCCCGAGGTGTGGGGATAAGACGACGCAGAGACGCAGCCTCAGGGCGCCGGTGTGGCGAGACCGGCCCGCTCGAACAGCCGGTTCACCCGGGCGAAGGCCGCCTCGGCGCCGGCGACCACGCGGGCCTCCTCGGCCTCACTCAGCGGAGCGGCGTCGAGCGCCTCGGTGAAGTGGCGCCAGTGCAGGCCGCGCCCCTGCGGATGGCCGCGCATGTGGCGGGCGCCGAAATTCTCGTCGATGCCCAGCTTGGCGGTCTCCTGGAGCAGGAAGGGCGAGCCGAGATCGGCGCCTTCGACCACGTAGAGCCACCCCATGCCGGTCGGCGGATCGATCGGCGGCAAAAGGGCCGGCTGGGGCGGATCGAGGGAGAGGCCGAGATCGCCCGCATCCTGCTCGGCCAGCGGCAGGCGGCGGCGCTCGGCGAGATCGGGGAAGACGGCGCGAAGCGCCGCATCGGCATAGAGCGCGTCGACATCGCGGAAGATGGCGTGCTGCATGGCCAGGAAGCGGCCGTAGCGGTCGCGGTCGCGGAACGGATCGGCCGCCATGATGCGGGCGTCGAGCGCCCGGTGGACCGCGTCGGTGGCGGCCTGGAGCCGGCGCCAGCGCGAGGCGGACAGGGCGGATGGCGACGCGACACTCGTCAAGACGATGCACTCCAGACCATTGCATTCCAGGGCGGGCGGAGCCCGCCTCACCATGCATTTCCCGGGTGGAGCCCGCCTCACCATGCATTCCGGGGCGGGCGGGACCCGCTCCCACCCTGCCACGGCCGAGGCGGGCCCGACAACGGCGCGACCGTGAGCCGGGTCCCGCTCCGCCGAAACCCCTACAGCGCGGCCAGCATCGCGTCGGCGCTGGTGAGATCGGCCTTGCCGGGCTCCTGCTCGACCGCCAGCGTCTTCACCACGCCGTCCTCGACCAGCATGGCGTAGCGCTTGGAGCGCAGGCCGAGGCCGCCGGCGGTGACGTCGAGCGTCATGTCCACTGCCTTGGCGAAGTCGCCGTTGCCGTCGGCCAGGAACTCGATCTTGCCGTCGGCGCCGGTCGCCTGCTTCCAGGCCGTCATCACGAACACGTCGTTGACGGCGGTCACCGCGATGGTGTCGACGCCCTTGGCCTTGATGGCGTCGGCATGCTTGAGGAAGCCCGGCAGGTGGTTGGCATGGCAGGTGGGCGTGAAGGCGCCCGGCACCGCGAACAGCACCACGGTCTTGCCCTTGAAGATCTCGTCGGTGGTGGCCCAGGCCGGCCCGCTCTCGGTCAGGATGCGGAACTTGGCCTCGGGGATGCGGTCGCCGACCTGGATGGGCATGGGTGTCTCGCTCTCGCTGCGCTGCTCGATGAATGGGGGTGCCGGCACGGCCGGCCGGGAGACTGTAGAGGGTTTCGGCGCTTCGGGCACGCCCCGGGCGCGCCGGCGACGCACGGGCGGGGCGGTCAGTCGATCCGGGCCGTCGTCTCGATGGCGCGGTCGCCCGCCACCAGCGTGAGCCTGAGTGTCGCACCGCGCGATTCGGCGCGCGGCGGCACGCCATCGAGGACGAACATGAACCGCCGGGTGCCGTCCGGCCCCTCGCCGGCCGGCTCCGGGACCGGCAGCGCCCAGTCGTCGGTCGGCCCCTCGGCGAACAGGTCGGGCACGACCCCCGGCGGGGCCGCGACCGTGACGACGAGGCGCGGCTTCGGTCCGGCCTCCGCGACCGTGACGGTGCGGATGGCGAGCGGGCCGCCGTCACCCAGCGCCGTCCGCTCCGGCACCCGGGCGCGGGCCGCCGCCACCGCGGCTGCCTCGCTGTCGCCGGCCGGCAGATCGAGGCGCGCCCGCGCGGTGACCGGCACGCACAGCCGCTCGCAGATGGCGTAGTCGAGCGCCAGCGAGAGTGTCGCAGGCTTTTCGGGATCGATGCGCTCCACCTCCACCGGGAACATCACCCGGCCGGCGTAGCCGATGGCGGTGCCGCCGCCGTCCGCAAAGCGCATCGGCGCCGGCCAGCGCAGGCGCGCCGCCTTCACGTTGACCGAGCCGGCGAAGTCGAAGCGCGGCGGCACGCCGGAATCCCCGGGGTACCGCCAATACGTCTTCCACGCGGGACCAAGACGGATCTCCACCCCGGCGATCAGGAACGCGGCGCTGGGCGGCGGCGTTCCGCCGACGAGACGAACGGCGGCGCGGGCGTCGCCGTCCCAGGGCGAGGCGGACGGCGGCCCGTCCGCCGCCGGCGCGATCACCGCCAGCGCGGGCAAGATCACGAATGCGCAAGCGAGGCGTCGCAATGTCGGTCCATTCATCCGTCAGTCTCTCGTCTCGTCGTATCGTGGCGGCCGTCGAGCCGGCGGTGAGCAAGGCCGGCTACCGCGGACCGCAGGCGCGATGCGTTGCCGAACCCGCGCCGCTCGGAGTAGTCTTACAGCGATGAAAGCCGCAAGAAAGACCGCCAAGACCCGCGACAGCGAGGACCACGAGACCAGGCGGGGCTACCTCGACGGGCAGATGCTGATCGCGATGCCGAGCATGCGCGACGAGCGTTTCGCCCGCAGCCTGATCTATGTCTGCGCGCACTCGTCGGAAGGGGCCATGGGCATCATCGTCAACCAGCCCGCCCCCAACATCAATTTCGCGGACCTGCTGGTGCAGCTCGAGGTGATCCCGGCCTCCGACCTGATCATCCTGCCGCCACGGGCCGGCTCCGTGAAAGTGCTGCGCGGCGGCCCGGTGGAGACCGGCCGCGGTTTCGTGCTGCACTCGGCCGATTTCTTCATCGAGAACTCGACCCTGCCGATCGACGACGGAATCTGCCTGACCGCCACCCTCGATATCCTCAAGGCGATCGCCCGCGGCGACGGCCCGCTCTCGGCCGTGCTGGCGCTCGGCTATGCGGGCTGGGCACCCGGCCAGCTCGAAACCGAGATCCAGGCCAATGGCTGGCTGCACTGCACCGCCGATTCCGACCTGATCTTCGGGGCCGACAACGACCGCAAGTACGATCGCGCCCTGGAGAAGATCGGCATTCATCTCGGCATGCTGTCGAGCGAGGCGGGACACGCCTGAGGGCCTCGTCAGGCGGCGCGTCGTTCGCCCAGCCGCGCGGCGCGATCGCGCCGCGTCGGCCCTCCGTCTCGACACGTTCCCGTGACAATTCTCTTTGGAAGCACGCGAGGCGTGTCGTCTTCGGTGCCGCGTCCGCTGTCGGGCACGACGAGCCGGTTGAATGTCGACCCGTGAAATGTCGACGACGACAATCCGATCGGATTGGCGGGCGGCCGCCCACACACTAGACTGCCGCGCGCGACCGCGCCCGTTCCCGGACAGCGCGCAGCATCCGGATGGCTGCGCCCCGCGGCCCGACCGGCGACGGCAACCGAGACGGAGACATCGTCATGGCCGAACCGACCGTTCCGACCTCGATGCAGTATCTCGACCGGGCGGTGGGCGCCCTGCGCGACGTCGGCCTGGTGCCGGAGAAGACCGAGCCGGCCCCGATCAACGCGCTCCTGGAAAAGATCTCCGTGCTGGCGCCCGACAAGATCCAGGTGATCGCCCGCACGCTCGGCCAGGCGTCGCTGTTCAACGAGGTGGTGCGCGAGCAGATCGCCGGCATGGAGATCGGCCGGCGCTACGAGGACATCACCAACGGCTTCAACTCGATCCGCGACGACGCCAAGCGCATGGTCGACCAGATCGCCGACAGCCGCCTCGACCTGATGGAGCGCGCCACCAACGTCTGGATGAAGATCGCGCGCGGCGACATCGCCGACCGCTTCGACAAGATCAAGGCGATCTATCTGGACGTCACTGCGGACACCAAGGGCCAGATCGACCGCGAGCACACCATCCTCGAAGCCTATCGCGACTTCCGCGGTGCCCTGAAGCAGTCGGAGGTGATGGCGCTGGAGGTGCTGGCGACCGCCACGGCGGCGCTCGACCGCGAGCGCAAGGCGCTGACCGAGGCGTCTGCCAAGGTGGCGGGCTTCGCCGGCAGCGAGCCGGCCGAACGCGCCAAGCTCGAGCTCGCCCGCGACGAGCAGCTCCGCCGCGTGCAGGACGAGGAGAAGCGCTACCAGATCGCCAAGGACCTCGCCGACAACCTGACCATCTCGTACAACACCTCCGAGGTGGTGATGGCCCGCTTGCAGCAGACCACCAACGCCAAGGAGCGCATCTACGCGCAGTCGATCACCTTCTTCACCACCAACGACACGGTGCTGACCGCTCTCAAGGCGTCGTTCACCGGCATGTTCGGGCTGCACGAATCGACCGCCACCCTCGACGCCATGAAGGAGGGCATGTCGAAGTCGCTGGAGACGCTGTCGGAGATCGGCGACAAGGTGCAGGAGGCGGCGGTGCGATCGGGCTACGGCCCGACCGTGCGGGCCGACGCGGTGAAGAAGCTGGTCGACTCGGTGGTCGACTTCCAGGAGCGCTCGCAGCGGATCATCGACGAGATGCGGACGATGGCGACGAAGAACTCCGAGGAGATTCGCGACGCCGTCGAGGACGGCAAGCGCCGCATCGCCAAGCTGGTGGCCGACGGGAAGGCGCTGCCGCTCTGATGGCCGCCGCGCCGACCAACCCGACCGCGCCCGCCGGGGCGGCCCCGACGGCGACGGCCCCCGCCGCGGCGCCGCGGGCCGCCGGCACCCTCGACGAGCTGATGCTCGCCATGGACGTCGTCGACACGCTGCGGCATCGCGACGTCATGGTCGAGCGCGAGCTCGCCGAGGAGACCCGCGAGCAGGCGCTGATCGAGCGGCTCCGCGCGATCTACCAGGGCCAGGGCATCGCGGTGCCCGACAGCATCCTGGCGCAGGGCGTCAAGGCGCTGAAGGAGAGCCGCTTCGTCTACACGCCGCCGGCGCCGGGCTGGCGGCGGACGCTGGCGCTCGCCTGGGTCGCGCGCGGCCGCTGGGGCAAGCGGGTGGCGGCGGCGCTCGCCGTCGCGCTCGTCGGCTACGGCGCCTACGACCTCGCCGTGGTGCGCCCGCGTGAAAAGGCGGCCGAGGCAGCCCGTGTCGAGCTCGCCGAGACATTGCCGCGCCGGCTCGCCGCCGGTCGCGACGCGGTGCGGGCCGAGGCGCTCGACGAGGCGGTGCGGCAGCGCGCCGACGCCTTGGCGGCCCGCGGCCGTGCCGCGCTCGACCGCGGCGACGTCGCCGAGGCGCGTGCCACGGTGGCCGAGCTCGACGCCCTCGCGGCCCAGCTCCGCCAGGACTACGTGCTGCGCATCGCCGGCCGACCGGAGGACCGCACCGGCATCTGGCGCGAGCATCCGAGCTTCCGCGGCCGCGCCTATTTCGTCGTCGTCGACGCCGTCGACCCGCAGGGCCGGCCGGTGCCGCTGCCGATCCGCAACGACGAGACCAACGCCACCGAGACCGTCAGCCGCTTCGCCGTGCGGGTGCCGCAGTCGACCTACGAGGCGGTGCGCGACGACAAGCAGCGCAACGGCATCGTCCAGAACACGCGGCTCGCCGAGAAGCGCCGCGGCGCCCTCGACCCGGTCTATCGCATGCCGGTGCTCGAAGGCCGCATCACCGCCTGGTGAGGACCGTCATGATCTCCGGCCGCGACGCGATGACGACCGTCGAGCAGGCCATCGGCCGGGTGCGGGCCGACGAGGGACAGCTCGACTCGGCGCTACGCTCCGCCATGGAGCAGGCCGCGATGCTGCGGCGGGCCGAGGCGGACGGCTTCCGCCGGCTCGCCCGGGTCAAGCTCGACGCCGCGACGCGCGACCGGCTGATCGGCACGCTCGACGCCAGCGAGAGCGCCGCCCTGGCGATGATCGAGGAGCACCGGCGCCGCCTTGCCGACCTGGCGCAGCGCCGCGAGGCGGCGCGGCAGGCGCTGGAGCGGGCCGAGGCGGCCAAGCGCACCGCCGACCAGAGCCTCGCCGACGCGCTCGACCGGCTCGACGACGCCCGCCACGCCACCATGCGGCGCATCGCCGGCGACACGGCGTGGCAGCAGGCCAAGGCGGTGCTCGACGCGGCCCGCGAGATCGCCGGCGCGGCCGCCGACAAGGCGGCGCAGGCCGAGCGGGATCTGGCCGAGAAGCGCAAGCCCTACGAGAGCGATCCGCTGTTCATGTATCTGTGGGATCGCCGCCATGATCAGGCGGAGGACCGCAGCGGCGGCCTGGCGCGGACGATCGACCGCTGGGTCGCGGATCTGGTCGGCTACCGCGACGCCCGCGCCAACTACGCCATGCTCCAGGAGATCCCGCTGCGGCTGCGCGAGCACGCCGACAACAAGCAGCGCGAGGTCGAGGCGCGCACCGCCGCGCTGGCGGCGATCGAGCGCGCCGCCCTGGTGGCCGACGGGATCGCGCCGGTCGAAGCGTCGGTCGAGACCGCCCGCGCCGCCGCCCAGACGGCGGACGCGGCGGTGGCGGCCGCCGGCGCCACGCTCGCCGGGCTCGACCAGGAGCGTGACCGCGCGGTCGGGGCCGGCGATCGCGCCGTCTACGACGAGGCGGTCGAGATGCTGGCGCAGGCGCTGGCGGCGCGCGACCTGCGCGATCTCTACGACGGCGCTCGGCGCACCCCGTCGCCGGCCGACGACCAGGCGGTCGGCGCCATCACCGAGACGCGCCGGCAGTTGCAGTCGGTCGAGGCGGAGCTGACGCGGCTGCGCGACACCATCCGCGACACCGCGGCCCGCCGCAGCGAGCTGGAGCAGGCGCGCGAGCGCGCCCGGCGCTCCGGCTACGACGACCCGCGCGGCCGGTTCGACGGCGGCACCGAGATCATCGGCGACATCGTCGGCGGCATCCTCAAGGGGGTGCTCCAAGGGGCCGATCTCGACCGCGTGCTGCGCGGCGGCTGGCGCGGCCCGCCGCGGCGCTCGGACCCCGACTTCGGCGGCCGCGGCTCGGGGCCGTCGTGGCCGGGCGGCCCGTGGGGCGGCGGGCCGTGGGGCGGTGGCTCCGGCGGCGGGTCCGACCGGGACTCGGGCGGTGACCGTGGTGGCGGGAGTGGCGGCGGCTGGCGCACCGGCGGCGGCTTCTGATCCCCGCTCCGGACGGACGCGCACCGCGTCCGACGCCCCGCGCTACCGCCCCTCGCGCGCCCAGGTGGCGGCCAGGCTGCCGACCAGCAGCAGAAGCCCGAGCAGGCCGGCGAACATCGGCAGCACGCCGACGCCGCGCACCACGCTCGCCTCCCGCATCTTGAGGCCGATCCAGCTATCGCCCCGATAGGTCTCGGAGGAGCGCACTGGCACGATGCGGGGCACGTCGACATCCGCCCCGGCGCGCGCCGCCAGGCGGCGGGCGCTGCCGCCGGTGGCGTCGAGCAGCGGCGCCAGCCCGTCGGTGGTCGACGTCACCTCGGCGAACTCGCGCGGATTGGGCGGGCCGACATTGACGAGCGCCGTCAGGGTGCCGTCGGTGGCCCGCCACAGGCCGAGCTCGTTCGCCTCGATCGACTTGCGCCACACGCCCGGGTCGGCGGCATCGAGCTCGACCGTGCGGGTCGCCCCCGACGGCGCCGTCAGGGTGATCGGCGCCACCGTCTCGCCCATGGTCTGCCGCTGCACCATGAGGTCGCGGCCGCGGGCGAACAGACGCAGCGCCTCCTCCTCCAGATCGGGCTGCTTCATCAGCCAGTGCGACAGCCGCCGCAGCAGATCGATGTGCGGCCCGCCGCCCTCGTAGCCGCGCGCCCACAGCCAGATGTGATCGGACAGCAGCAGCGCGACGCGGCCCTCGCCCTCGCGGGCGAGCACCAGCAGCGGCTTGTCGTCGGGCCCCTTCATCACCGTCATGCCGTCGCCGGCCCGCGCATCGACCAGGCGGAACCAGCGGCTCCACGCCGGCGGCTCGGCCTTGGCGCCCTCCAGCGTGCGGGTGACCGGATGGCGCTTGCCGAGATCGGTCAGCGCCGCACGGAACGCCTGCTCGGTGACGCGCCCGCTCGGCTCCGCCGGCAGGATCGATTCGAGCGGCGTGCGCCACAGGCTGGTGTTGCTGGCGTAGTCGGGGCCGGCCGCCACCAGCACCGCGCCGCCGTCGCGCACATAGCGGGCGATGTTGTCGAAATAGATGATCGGGAGCACGCCCTGGCGGGCATAACGGTCGAAGATGATGAGCTGGAACTCGTGGATCTTCTGCTGGAACAGCTCGCGGGTCGGGAAGGCGATCAGCGACAATTCGTTGATCGGCGTGCCGTCCTGCTTCTCGGGCGGGCGCAGGATGGTGAAGTGTACCAGGTCCACGTTGGCGTCGGATTTGAGCAGGTTGCGCCACGTCCGCTCGCCGGCGTGCGGCTCGCCGGAGACCAGCAGCACGCGCAGCTTGTCGCGCACGCCGTCGATGGACACGACCGCGCGATTGTTGAGCGGCGTCAGCTCGCCGTCGAGCGGCGACGTCTCGATCTCGACGATGTTCTGGCCCGGATGCGGAATCGGCACCTGCACCCGCACGGCGTCCCCGGTGCGCACGGTGCGGCGCTCGACCGTCTCGCCGTCGCGGCTGATGCGAACCTCGGCGACGCCGCGCGGCGCGCCGGTGTCCTCGACCCGGAACGTCACGCTCTGCTGCTGGCCGACGATGCCGAAGCGCGGCGCCGAGGTGAGCACGACGCGGCGGTCGCGCTCGCCCGGGAAGCCGGTGACGAGCGCATGGACGGGCGCCGCGAAGCCGAGCCCGGAGGTATCCGCCGGCACGTCGTGGACGCGACCGTCGGTGATCATCACGGCCCCGGCGACCCGCTCGGGCGGCACGTCGGCGAGCGCCGCCGACAGCGCCGAGAACAGCCGCGTGCCGTCGGTCTCGCCGTCGGCGTGGCCGGCCTCGACGGTGCGCAGCTCGAGCCCGGGAATCCGCTGGAGCCGCTCGGTCAGCGCGGCGCGCGCCGCCTCGGTCTGCGCGGCGCGGTCGCCGAAGCCCTGGCTGGCGCTCTTGTCGACGACGAGGACGGCGACCGACGACAGCGGCTCGCGGTCCTCGCGGGTGAGCGACGGATTGGCGAGCGCCAGGACGAGGAGCGCGAGTGCGGCCGCCCGCACCCAGGCCCCGCGCGTGCGGGCGACGAGCAGCAGCGCCGCCACCACGACGGCCGCCACCGCGACCGCCCACAGCACGGCGTCGGGAACCAGGGGCGCGAAGGACAGGCCGAAGGTCATGCGGAATCCAAGGTTGTCGCGTCGTCATTCCGGGGCGCGCCGCCGGCGCGCGCCCGGAATCCAGCCGCGAGTTCAAAGCATGGGGCTGGATTCCGGGTCCGGCGCCTGGCGCCGTCCCGGAATGACCAGCACGTCGCGGCGCCGTGCCTCATTGCCCCAGCCGCTCCAGCAGCGCCGGGACGTGGACCTGGTCGGCCTTGTAGTTGCCGGTGAGCGCGTACATGACGATGTTGGCGCCGGCCCGGAAGGCGTGCTCGCGCTGGCGCGGCTCGCCCGGCACCAGCGGCAGCAGCGCTTGCCCGTCGGGCCGCGTCGCCCACGCGCCGGCGAGATCGTTCGAGGTGATCAGGATCGACGAGACGCCGTCGCCGGCGCGCGCCGGGCGGCGCTCCTCCGGTCCGTCCGGATCGGCGACCGGCATCGCCTCCACCCACAGCCGCCCGGCGGTGAAGCGGCCCGGGAAGTCGCGCAGCAGGAAGAACGTCTTGGTCAGCACGTGCTCGCGCGGGATCGGCTCCAGCTCGGGGATGTCGAGCGCGCCGAGGATGTCGCGCAGCGCCTTCATGCCGGGGCTCGCGGTCTCCGATCCGGGCGTCGCCTCGACGGCGTCGCGGGTGTCGAACAGGATGGTGCCGCCCTGCTTCATGTAGGCGTCGACGCGGGCGAGCGCCTGGGCCGACGGCTTCGGCGCGTCCGGCACGATCGGCCAGTAGATGATCGGGAAGAAGGCGAGCTCGTCGCGGCCGATGTCGAGCCCCATTGGCTCGCCGGCTTCGAGCGCGGTGCGCTGGCCGAGGAACACCGTGAGGCTCTGGAGCCCCGCCTTGCTGATGGCGTCGACCTCGGCGTTGCCGGTGGTCACATAGGCGAGCCGGGTGCCGGCCGTCGCCTTGGCGGCGAAGTCGTCGGCCGCCGGGTCGGCGGCGCGGGTGGGCTCCGCCGCATGAGCGGGCGGCGGCACCGCCGCGGCGAGCGCCAGCGTGGCGCCGAGGAGCAGCGCGGCGGGCGCCCGCTGCCAGCCGGTCAGCCGGGCGAGGCCGCCGGCGAGCCAGAACACCACGAGCGCATCGATCAGCGCCAGCGCGACGGCGCCGAGGAACACCGGGCCGCGCAGGTCCTGCGGCTCGGCCGCCCGGTAGGGCTCGACGCGGGCGCCGAGCGGCGCGAGATCGAGCGGCCTCGGCCGGTCGGCGGCGGTCAGCGTGTTGACCGCGACGAGCCCTTCGGGCGGACCGTAGAAGCCGGGCGGGTTGTCGGCGGTGGCCCGCCCCGCATAGCCGGCGGCGACCGGCCGGGCGGTCGGCGGCGGCGGCCCGAACACGCCATGGCCGTCGAGGATGCGGGTCGGCGCCACCGTCTCGCCGCTGCCCTGCGGCGTCGGTCCGCCATCGGGGCCGACGGTCGCGCCCGACAGGCCGACGATGCGGCGGAGCATCTCGACGAAGGCGCCGGACATCGGCAGGTCGGACCAGCGGGTATCGGCCGTGACGTGGAACAGCACCACCATCCCCTTGCCGCGCTTGGCGGCGGTGACGAGCGGCGTGCCGTCGGCGAGCGCCGCCCAGGTGTGATCGCCGAGGCTCGAGTCCGGCTCGGCGAGCACCTGGCGCGTCACCGTGACGTCGTCGGGCACCGGCAGGCCGGCGAACGGGCCGTCATGCGAGAAGCTGGCGAGGCGCTGCGGCTGCTCCCAGCTCAGGCTGCCGCCGAGCACCCGGCCGCCGCGGCGCAGCCGCACCGGCACGAGATCGTCGTCGGCGGCCGCGAGCCGCGGGCCGGCGAAGCGCACCAGCACGCCGCCGTCGTCGACCCAGCGGGCCAGGCGCTCGCGGGCCTCGCCGGCGACATTGCCGACATCGGCCAGCACCATCATGGGCAGGCGCTGGTCGATGAACTGGGCGACCGCCTCGGCGGGGGCGCCGCGCTCGGCGATGCGGGCGTCGGCGAACGGGGCGAGCGCCCGGCCGAGATAGAAGGTCGAGGCCAGCAGCGGCTGCGCGGTCTCGGCGGTCGAGCCGGTGACGACCCCGACGGTGCGCCGCCGCCATCGCTTGTCGAGCAGCTGCACGGCGCCGGCCGATGCCTCGCCGGCGATCTCCAGGCGGGCGATGTCGTTGCGGATCTCGACCGGCAGGTCGAAGCGCGCCTCGGTCTCGCGATCGCTGCCGCCGAACGCGAAGGTCGCGTCGCCGAGCGGCAGGCCACGCAGGTCGAGCGCCCGCACGGTGCCGGCGCCGGCCTCGTCGCCGTCGGCCCGCAGGACCTTCACGGAGAGTCCACCGGCGGCGTTGTCGGCGGCCGCGAGCGCCAGCGCCGGGCGCACCCCGCCGGTGACGACGGTGACGGGACGTCCCTGGGCGAGGCGCGCGAGCCCAGAGACGAACTCGGCGCCGCGGCCGAGATCGACGCCGTCGGCGAGCCAGATCACCTCGGCTTCCGGGGTTGCGGCGAGGAGGCGGCCGATCGCCGGCAGGGCATCGGCGCGCTCGACCGCATGCGGCTTCGGCCGGATCAGCCGCAGCCGCGCCGCGGCGGCGTCCGGTGTCTCGACGGAGAGATCGCGGGTCGGCTCCGACAGCGGCACCAGGGCGATGCCGCGGCCGTCCGCCTGGGCGCGAGCGACCAGCTCGCCGGCGGCGCGCAGGCGGGTGTCGAAGCTCGCCGCCGCCGACCAGCCGTCGTCGATCAGCACGACGAGTGGCGCCCGCGCCGAGGCGGTCGACACCGGCGGGTTCCACATCGGCCCGGCCGCCGCCAGGATCACCAGCGCGGCGAGCAGCAGCCGCAGCAGCGTCAGCCACCACGGCGTGCGGGCCGGCGTCTCCTCCTTGGGGGCGATATCGGCGAGCAGGCGCGTCGGCGGGAAGCTGACGCGGCGCGGCCGCGGCGGCACCAGCCGCAGCAGCCACCACAGGATCGGCAGCGCGACCAGGCCGAGCAGCACCAGCGGCTGGGCGAAGGCGAGCGGCAGGCCGGGGATCATGCGGGCCTCGCGTCGCCGACGGCGGCGTTCGGCCCGGCCTCGAGCATCTCGACATCGCGGATCTCGGCGTCCGCGGCATCGAGCGTGGTGTCGCCGCGCGGCGGTGGCGCCGCGCCGCGGCCGGCCGACATCCGCGCATGAAGCTGAAGCATCAGCTCGGTCGCCGGACGGTCGGTGCGGTGAACCACGAAGCTCCAGCCGATGCGGTCGGTCTCGGCGCGGATCTGGCTCCGGTGGAGCGCGATGCGCGCCGCATAGTCGTCGCGCCACGCCTCGGCGCGGCCGGCCGTGATCGAGCCGAAGCCCTCGGGCTCGACGAACTCGACGCGCCCCGCATACGGAAACGTCTCCTCGGCCGGATCGACGATCTGCACCACATGGCCGTGAGCACCCGCGGCGCTGAGCCGTGCCAGCATCGTGCGAATCTCGGCGATCGGGCTCCACAGGTCGGACAAAAGGATCACCTCGGAGAGCGGCGACGGCGCGAAGGCCGGCGGCAGGCTGGCGGGCGCCGCGGCGTCGTGCAGGATCGCCTGCACCATGCGGTCGATGACGTTGCGGTTGGCCGTCACCGTCATCAGGCCGGGGATGCCGACGCGCTCGCCGCCCTGCACCAGCACCTCGCCCAGCGCCAGCCCCATCACCAGGGCGCGGTCGAGCTTGCTGTCGCGGGCGAGCGCCGAGCGGAACGCCATCGAGGGCGAGCGGTCGGGCCAGATCCACACCGTATGGGCGGCCTCCCATTCACGCTCGCGGACATAGAGGTGCTCGTCGCGGGCGGAGCGGCGCCAGTCGACCCGGGCCGAGGACTCGCCGGAGACGAAGCGGCGATACTGCCAGAAATTCTCGCCCGGCCCGGCGCGGCGGCGGCCGTGCAGGCCGTGAATCACCGTCGCGGCGACGCGGCGCGCCTCCAGCACCAGGCGCGGCATCAAGGCGGCGAGCGCCCGACTCGATGCGCCGGCCCGATCCAGAACGGCCCGGTCGGAGGCGGCGCGATCGGCGGCCGACGCGGGGGCCGACACGGCGGAGGGGGGTGCCGCCATTGGGCCTATCCGATCCGGCTCTTGAGCCGGCCGATGATCCCCGGAACCGTCTCGCCGTCGGCGCGCGCCGCGAAGGTCAGTGCCATGCGGTGCTTGAGGATCGGCTCGGCGAGCGCCAGCACGTCGTCGACCGACGGCGCGTAGCGGCCTTCGAGCAGGGCGCGGGCGCGCACCGCCAGCATCAGCGCCTGGCTGGCGCGCGGGCTCGGCCCCCAGGCAATCAGCTTGCCCTCGGGACCTTCGGCGCCCGGACGGGCCGAGCGCACGAGGCGAAGGATCGCCTCCACCACCGTCTCGCCGACCGGCAGGCGGCGGACCAGGCGCTGCGCCGCCATCAGGTCGTCGGCCGTCATGGCGGGCTTCGCCTTGCTCTCCTCGGCCCCGGTGGTGTCGAACAGGATGCGTCGCTCCGCCTCGAGGTCGGGATAGTCGACGTCGATCTCCATCAGGAAGCGGTCGAGCTGCGCCTCCGGCAGCGGATAGGTGCCCTCCTGCTCCAGCGGATTCTGGGTCGCGAGCACATGGAAGGGCTTCGGCAGGTCGTGGCGGGCGCCGGCGACGGTGACGTGCTGCTCCTGCATGGCCTGGAGCAGCGCCGACTGGGTGCGCGGGCTCGCCCGGTTGATCTCGTCGGCCATCAGGAGCTGGCCGAACACCGGCCCCGGAATGAAGCGGAAGCTGCGCTTGCCGCCCGGGCTCTCCTCCAGCACCTCGCTGCCGAGAATGTCGGAGGGCATCAGGTCGGGGGTGAACTGGATGCGCTTGGCGTCGAGGCCGAGCACGGTGCCCATGGTGTCGACCAGCTTGGTCTTGGCGAGGCCGGGGACACCGACGAGGAGCGCGTGCCCGCCCGCCAGGATCGTCACGATCGCGTGCTCGACCACCCGGTCCTGGCCGAAGATGACGGTGCCGACCGCCGCCCGGGCGGCGCGCACATGCCCGGCCGTGGTCTCGGCGGCGCGGACGATCATGTCTTCCAGCTTTTCCAGGCTCTCGCCGCTCGACGCCATTCGGGACTCCATCCGGACCTCGTGGGGGACCGCCGCCCTGCGAGGGGCGGTCGGATCGACATGCATCGACCGCGCCACTGGCCGTTGCGTCCGGCCGTTTCCTCTCACACCTATGCACCATAGGCTATCGAGATGAGTCGGGGCGGGGCAACGCCCCTTCACGAAATCGCGACCCGATCGTCGGGGCCGCAGCAACCATGAGGGCGCGCGTCGCCCGGAGGGTCGGGTCGAACCGTGGCGAACGAAGGGCAGACCGGCGCGACCGGCTTCGAGGCGCTGGCGAGCGCGGCGCGCGACGCCGCCCGCCGCGGGCCGCCCCCCGTGCATTTGTGGAATCCGCCCGACTGCGGCGATATCGACATGCGGATCGCCGCCGACGGCACCTGGTTCTACCAGCGCACGCCGATCGGCCGGCCCGCGCTGGTCAAGCTGTTCGCCTCGGTGCTCCGCCGCGACGGCGATCGCTACGTGCTGGTGACGCCGGTCGAGAAGTGCGGCATCACGGTCGACGACGTGCCCTTCCTGGCGGTCGAGATGGTGCGCGAGCCAGTTCCGTCCGCCACCGGCGCCGCCGATGACGATGGGGCCGGTGCCGCACCGCTGCTGCGCTTCCGCACCAATGTGGACGATTGGGTCAGCTGCGACGCCGAGCACGCCTTGCGCTTCGAGCCGGAGCCCGGCACCGGCGGCCTCAAGCCCTACCTGCATGTCCGCCGCGGCCTGTGGGCCCGGCTGGTGCGGCCGCTCTACTACGATCTGGTCAGTCTCGGGGAGGAGCGCGCGATCGACGGCTGCCGGATGTTCGGCATCGCCTCCGGCACCGCCTTCTTCCCGATGGCCCCAGCCGAGGAGCTGAAAGACGTTTCATGATGCTGATTGGTGTAAGTTGCCCCCCACCCCCGACCCCTCCCCACCATTTGCTGACGCACATGGGGGGAGGGGAGTCGAGGCGCTTCGGCTCCCCTCCCCCCGCGCGCGAAGTGCGTGGCGGGGAGGGGTCGGGGGTGGGGGGCTGACCGAAATGACAGCTACCGAGCGCGCCGATCCGCTCGCCCTCGGCCACGCCTTCTTCGACCGCGCCCGGGCACGGCTCGACATGGCGGTGCCGGCCGCCCTCACCGACCCGTCGCAGCCGGCGACCCGCGGCGACATCGATCTCGACCCCGAGCTGTGGGCGCAGGCCGGCGTCATCCCGGCGCGGCCCGCCGCCGTGCTGATCGGCGTCGTCGACCGGCCGGAGCCCGGCGTCATCCTCACCCAGCGCACCACCAGCCTGCCCAGCCATGCCGGCCAGATCGCCTTTCCGGGCGGCAAGATCGATCCCATCGACGCCACCCCGCTCGACGCCGCGCTGCGCGAGGCCGAGGAGGAGATCGGGCTCGACCGCGCCCTCGTCGACCCGATCGGCTATCTCGACCTCTACTGCACCTTCTCGGGGTTCCGCATCCTGCCGGTGGTCTCCCGCGTCGCCCCCGGCTATACGCTGGTGCTCAACGAGGCCGAGGTGGAGGACGCCTTCGAGGTGCCGCTGGCATTCCTGATGGACAAGCAGAACCATGCCCTGCACAGCCGCGACTGGAAGGGCCTGCGGCGGCGCTTCTACGTGATGCCCTATCAGGAGCGGTACATCTGGGGCGTCACCGCCGGCATCCTGCGCAACCTGTACGATCGGGTGTATGCGCGATGACGCCGCCCGCCGGGCTCCGCATCAACCGATTGAGATCATGATCCGCCCGATCCTCACCGAACTCGCCCTGTTCCTGACGCCGTTCGTGCTCTACGCCGTGTTTCTGATGGCGACACGCGCCGGCGTCCTCCACCCCGACTCGTGGCGCTGGTCCACGGTCGCCTGGCTGACGCTCGCGGCCCTCGCCCTGGTGGTGGTCAGCTTCGTGGTGATGGCCGAGTTCGGGGGCGCGCCGCCGAACTCCGTCTACGTGCCGGCCCACATGGAGAACGGGCGCTTCGTGCCGGGCACCACGCAATGACCGAGGTCCCGCAACGCCGTCTCGACGCCGCATGGCTCGCCGCGGAGCCGCTCGCCGCCGTGCTGGCGGTGCTCGACCGCGACGGCGAGGAGGCCCGGGTGGTGGGTGGCGCAGTGCGCAACACGCTCATCGGCGAAGCGCCCGGCGACATCGACATCGCCACCACGGCGCTCCCCGACGAGGTGGTGCGGCGGGCCGCGGCGGCCGGCTTCAAGACGGTGCCGACCGGCCTCGACCACGGCACCGTGACGGTGGTGGCGGACGGACGGCCGTTCGAGGTGACGACGCTGCGCACCGATGTCGAGACCTTCGGCCGCAAGGCCAAGGTAGCGTTCGGTCGCGACTGGCAGAGCGACGCGGAGCGGCGCGACTTCACCATGAACGCCCTGTCGGTGTCGCCGGACGGCACCTTGCACGATCCGGTCGGCGGCCTCGACGACGTCGCGGCGCGGCGGGTGCGCTTCATCGGCGAGCCGGAACGGCGCATCGAGGAAGACCACCTGCGCATCCTGCGCTTCTTCCGCTTCCATGCCGCCTACGGCAACGGCGCCTTCGACGGGCCGAGCCTCCATGCCTGCATCGTCGCCCGCGAGAGCCTGCGCAACCTGTCGCGCGAGCGGGTGCGCGGCGAGATGCTGAAGCTCCTCGTGGCGCCGGTCGCCGCCTCGACGCTGGTCGCGATGTCGGACACCGGCATCCTCCAGCTCGTGCTCGGCGGCGTCGGGCTGCCGGTCGACTTCGCCGCCATGGCGGCGCGCGAGGCGGCGCTGGGGCTGCCGCCCGACCCGGTGCGCCGGCTGGCGGCGCTGGCGGTGCTGGTGGAGGAGGACGCCGAGCGGCTGCGCGAGCGGCTGCGGCTGTCCAATGCCGAGCACCGCCGGCTCGCCGCCATGGCGACGGGCTGGTGGCGGCTCGGGCCTGCGACGACGGAGCCGGAGGCGCGCGCGCTGCTCTACCGGCTCGGGCCGGTGTCGTTCACCGACCGCGTGCTGCTCGCCTGGAGCCGCGCCGCCCCGGACGCGGCGGCGGCGGCGAATGCGTGGCGCACCCTGACGACCCTGCCGCAGCGGTGGGCGGTGCCGCGCTCGCCGCTGCGCGCCGACGCCTTCATGACGCGCGGCCTCGCCGGGCCGGCGGTCGGCGCCGCCATGCGGGACGCCGAGGCGGCCTGGATCGCCGCCGACTTCCCCGCCGACCGGGGGACGCTCGACGCCATCGTGACGGCGGCCGTCGCGCGCGCCTCGGCCGCCGCGCCGGACGCCGCCGGCTGACGACCGGCGGCGGTCAATCGGCCTCGCCTGCGCCGCTCGCCTCGTCCTCGTCGAACTCGCCGCCGAGCCGCAATCCCTCGATCCAGGTGGCACCGTCGCGCTTGACCACTGTCCGTGGCGTCACCCGCCCATGGGCGGCGAGGGCCTCGGCCAACCGCTCCGAATGGGTCACCACCCAGACCTGGGTGCGCTCCGCCGCCTGCACGATCAGGCGGGCGAGCGGCGCCAGCAGGTCCGGATGCAGGCTCGCCTCCGGCTCGTTGAGGGCGACGAAGCCGGGCAGCCGGTAGCCGAGCAGCGCGCCGGCGAGCGCCAGATAGCGCAGCGTCCCATCGGACAATTCGCCGGCCTCGAACAGCCGCTTCGGGTAATCCGGGAAGATCATGCCGAAGGAGGCGCACCGGCCGGGCTCCGGAACGACGAGGCGGGCGCCCGGGAAGGCGTCGTCGATGGCCCGGTCGAGGTCGATGGTGTCCTGGCGGACATGGACGAGGGTCGCGAAGACGGCGGCGAGGTCCGCCCCGTCGGACGACAGCGTCGGCGTCGTCACGGCGAGGCAGGGCTGACGTAACGGCGAGGCCCGGTCGCTGCGCAGGTCGTGATAGAAGCGCCAGTCGAGCATGGCGCGGCGGACCGCATCGAGCTCGGGACAGCCGGCGAGGTCGCGCACCGCGCCGAGCGCCGTCTCGGAGGCGAGCAACGGCAGCCCCAGCGGCCGCGCCCGCCCCGCCTCGCCGGCCACCGTGGCCCGCGGCCCGCGCCGCTCCAGCAGCGTCAGCGGCCGCCGCCCGGTGTGGAGCACCAGGCTCTCCTCCTTGATCTGCGGCTCGAACGGAAACGCCGCCCCGGTGGGCGGGGCCAGCCCGCATTCGACCACATAGTCGGTGCCGAGCCCGTCGACCTCGATGGTGGCCGCGAGCCTGATCCGGGCCGGCTTGCCGGTCGGCCGCCGACCGGCCCACAGGGCTGACTGCATGCCGCCCTCGGCGGCGAGCGCGCGCGCCAGCGTGCCGGCGGCGGACGCCTGGAGAAGCTGAAGCGCCCCATAGAGGTTGCTCTTGCCGACCCCGTTGGCCCCGACGAACACGGTGAGCGCCCCGACGGGAAAGCGGATGGCGCGCAGCGATCGATAGCCCGCGACGGCGACCTCACGGATCGGCATCGGACCTCATGGCCATTTCACCAGCGGCGGCATCGAGGAGAGGATCGACTCGACATTGCCGCCGGTCTTCAGGCCGAACACGGTGCCGCGGTCGTAGAGCAGATTGTACTCGACATAGCGGCCGCGGCGCACGAGCTGGGCGTCGCGCTCGGCCTCGCTCCACGGCGTCGCGAGGTTTTCGCGCACGAGGCGCGGATAGACGGTGAGGAAGGCGCGGCCGACGTCCTGCGTGAAGGCGAAGTCGGCCGCCCAGTCGCCGGAGTCGAGCCAGTCGTAGAAGATGCCGCCGACGCCGCGCGGCTCGTTGCGGTGCTTCAGGAAGAAGTACTCGTCGCACCACGCCTTCAGACGGTCGTAGGCGGCCACCGCCGGATGCGCCGCGCAGGCGCCCCGCATGGCGGCGTGGAACGCCACCGTGTCGGGGTCGTCCTGCGTGCGGCGGGCGTCGAGCATCGGGGTGAGGTCGGCGCCACCGCCGAACCACGCCCGCGTGGTGACGACGAACCGCGTGTTCATGTGGGCGGTCGGGACATGCGGGCTCGACGGATGGGCGATCAGCGAGATGCCGGAGGCCCAGAAGCGCGGATCGTCGGCGGCGCCCGGAATGTCCTTGCGGAACTCCGGCGCGAACTCGCCGTGCACGGTGGAGACATGGACGCCGACCTTTTCGAACACACGGCCGCGCATCATCGCCATCACGCCGCCACCCCCATCGTGGCCGGCGTGGTCGGTGCGGCGCCACGGCGTCCGCTCGAAGCGACCGGCCGGCTCGCCGTAGAGCGCCGGCGGGGCGGCATCCTCGATCGCCTCGAAGGCGACGCAGATGTCGTCGCGCAGCCGCTCGAACCAGGCGCGGGCCTCGTGCTTGCGGGCATCGAGCACGGCGGCATCGGGCAGCGGCGAGGCGGACGAAACGGGGGCGGGGGTGGCCATGGATCAGCTCCGGGTCTCGCGCGGGGATTTGGCCTGCGGAGGTCTCGCGGACGAGGGGCCTGCATATCGTCGTGTGGTGCGGGCCGTCCGCAGGCGGCCGGTGCGCCGCCCGTTGTGGTTCGGCATCATATCCTCGGTGACTAATCTCGAAAGACTAAATCGGAAGCGGCGACGGGAGACTCCCGACGCGCCGGCGCAGGACCCGTGAAACCGCCGGTCTGGCGCAACGCCTCGCCGACCGCCATGGCGCACGCCATGGCGACGTTGAGCGAGCGCAGTCCGGGCCGCAGCGGGATGACGAGGCGGGCGGCCGCGGCGGCATGGACGTGCTCCGGCACGCCGCTGGTTTCGCGCCCGAACATCAGCACGTCGTCGGGCGTGAAGGCGTGCTCCAGGAACGGCGTGGCGGCCGCCGTGGTGAACAGCACCAGGCGCAGCCCGCGCGCGGCCCGGAACGCCTCGAAGGCGTCGAACGAGGCGTGGCGGGTGAGCCGCACCCGGTCGAGATAATCCATGCCGGCACGACGAAAGGCCCGATCCGTGGTGGGAAAGCCGGCGGGCTCGACGAGATCCACCGCGACGCCGAGGCAGGCCGCGAGCCGCATGATGGTGCCGGTGTTCTGCGGGATGTCCGGCTCGAAGAGAGCGATGCGCATGCTTCAGTGGCTCGCTCGTCGGCGCCGCCGACCGGCGTCGGGAGGCGTGTGCGATCGTCGGCCCTGGGACCGACGACCGTGCCGCCCCGGCGCGCCTGCGCCCGCATCCGCCACCTCCACGCCCCTCCGCCCCGGACCGACGCATGCGCACGAACGCATGCCGCACCGGCCGCGCCTCATCCTATTTGCCATCAGCCGCATTCGGCAACCCGACGGGCTTGCGCTCCCCGCCCAAACGGTGCCAATAGGAGATTTAAGGTGGCATGGAGTGCGCCTCCCGCGAGTTCGCGCCGCGTCCGATCCGCCGCCGGCTTTGCTCGGGTTGGCCCCCCCTCCGGCTTGCCCGCCCCATCGATTGAAAGGGATCGAAGACTGTGACCAATCCGTCATTGCGAGCCGAGCCGACCCGGCGCGATTTTCTCTTCATCGCCACGGGTGCGGTCGGCGCGATCGGTGTGGCGGCCACGATGGTGCCTCTGATCGCGCAGATGAACCCGGACGCCTCCACCATCGCGGCCGGTGCGCCGATCGAGGTCGACCTGACCCCCATCGCCGAAGGACAGGTCATCAAGGTGACCTGGCGCGGCAAGCCGATCTTCATCTCCCATCGCACCAAGCAGGAGATCGAGCAGGCGCAGTCGGTGAAGCTGAGCGCCCTGCCCGATCCGCAGTCCGATCAGGACCGGGTGAAGGCGGGTCACGACCAGTGGCTCGTCGTCATCGGCATCTGCACCCATCTGGGCTGCATCCCGATCTCCAAGTCGGGCGAGTACAACGGTTGGTTCTGCCCGTGCCACGGCTCGGTCTACGACACCTCCGGCCGCATCCGTCAGGGACCGGCACCGGCCAACCTGCCGCTGCCGCCCTATCGGTTCGTTTCCGACACCAAGATCGAGATCGGCTGACGCGGCCTCCGGACCGCAGCGCCCTCCGGACAGAGACACATCCATGAGTGGACCTTCCAAGTTCGTGCCGCGACATCCCGCCCTCAAGTGGTTCGAGGCGCGGCTGCCCATCATCGGGCTGATGTACGATTCCTTCGTGTCGTATCCGACGCCACGGAACCTGAATTTCCTCTGGACCTTCGGGGCGATCCTGTCGTTCCTGCTGATCATCCAGATCGTGACCGGCGTCGTGCTGGTCATGCACTACACCCCGAACGTCGACCTGGCGTTCAACTCCGTCGAGCACCTGATGCGCGACGTGAACTATGGCTGGCTGCTGCGCTACCTGCACTCCAACGGCGCCGCCATGTTCTTCTTCGCCGTCTACATCCACATGTTCCGCGGCATGTATTACGGCTCCTACAAGGAGCCCCGCGAGGTGCTGTGGATCATCGGCGTGATCATCTATCTCTTGATGATGGCGACCGGCTTCCTCGGCTACGTGCTGCCGTGGGGCCAGATGAGCTACTGGGCCGCCACCGTCATCACCAACCTGTTCTCGGCCATCCCGATCTTCGGCGAGACCATCGTCACCTGGCTGTGGGGCGGCTACTCGGTGGGGAACCCGACCCTCACCCGGTTCTTCTCGCTGCACTACCTGCTGCCGTTCGTGATCGTCGCCTTCGTGGTGCTGCACGTCTGGGCGCTCCACGTCGTCGGCCAGAACAACCCGGCCGGCGTCGAGCCGAAGTCCGATCAGGACACGGTTCCGTTCACGCCCTACGCGACCCTCAAGGACCTGTTCTGGTTCGTCGCGTTCATGCTGATCTACATGTGGTTCACGTTCTACGTCCCGAACTACCTCGGGCACGCGGACAACTACATCCCGGCCAATCCCAGCGTGACGCCGGCCCACATCGTGCCCGAGTGGTACTATCTGCCGTTCTACGCGATCCTGCGCGCCATTCCCGACAAGCTGATGGGCGTCATCGCGCTGTTCGCGTCGATCATCGTGCTCGCCTTCCTGCCCTGGCTCGACACCTCGAAGGTCAAGTCGGGGCGCTATCGGCCGCTGTTCAAGGTCTTCTTCTGGATCTTCGTGGCCGACTGCCTCCTGCTCGGCTGGCTCGGCGCCAAGCCGGCGGAGGGTGGCTATCTCATCGCGACCCGCATCCTCACCGCCTGGTACTTCCTCCACTTCATCGTGGTGCTGCCGGTGATCGGGCTGATGGAGAAGCCGCTGCCGCTGCCCGAGTCGATCACCGCCGACGCGCTGGCCAAGCACGGCGCCAAGAAGAAGGTGATCGCCGCGACCGTGGCGGCGCTGGCCATGCTGGTCGGCCTGTCGACCTCGACCCGGACCGCCCAGGCGGCCGGCGAGACCCCGAAGCCGCCGCAGCTCACCTGGTCGTTCTCGGGGCCGTTCGGCACCTTCGACCGGGCCCAGCTCCAGCGCGGCTTCCAGGTCTACAAGGAGGTCTGCGCCGCCTGCCACGGCCTGTCGCTGCTGTCGTTCCGCAATCTCGCGGAGCCGGGTGGCCCGGGCTTCACCACCGCGCAGGCCGCGGCCGTCGCGGCCGAGGCCAAGGTGAAGGACGGCCCCAACGATCAGGGCGAGATGTTCGAGCGGCCCGGCCGGCTGGCCGATCGCTTCCCGTCGCCCTATCCGAACGCTCAGGCGGCGGCCTTCGCGTTCAACGGTGCGGCGCCGCCCGACCTGTCGGTGATCGCCAAGGCGCGCACCTACGAGCGTGGCTTCCCGACCTTCGTGTTCGATATCTTCACGCAGTACCAGGAGGCCGGCGTCGACTACATCACGGCGCTGCTGACCGGCTACGAGGACACGCCCGCCGACTTCAAGCTGCCGGACGGCTCCAACTACAACAAGTACTTCCCGGGCCATGCGATCGCCATGCCGCCGCCGCTCGCGGACGGCGTCGTGACCTACGCGGACGGCTCGCCGCAGACCACCGCGCAGTACGCCAAGGACGTCTCGGCGTTCCTGATGTGGGCGGCGGAGCCGCATCTCGAGGCGCGCAAGCGGCTCGGCTTCCAGGTGATGATCTTCCTGCTCGTGCTCACCGGCCTGATGTACTTCACGTACGAGAAGGTCTGGCACGACGTGAAGCATCCGCCGGAAGAGACGCCCGGTCAGGGCACCAAGACCACGCGGGCCTGAGTGATCGAGCCCGCTTAGAGCATTTTCCGGCGAAGTGGACTCCCGGTTCGCCGTAGAAAATGCGATCACGCAAGGACTTCCAGAGCGGGGTCCGATCCAGTTGGATCGGATTCCGCTCTGGGCGGACCGATCGCGTCCGACCGATCGCAACACACGAACCGGCCCGTGCCTCGCGCGGGCCGGTTTCGTTTTGGGAGACCGTCGGGGCTCCGATCGCGCCCCCTTGGTCCTGCGACGGCGCAGGCCGAGACGCTCCCCCGCTCGTCCCCGCGGGGACGGGACCAGGAGGCGCCGCGCAAAGGCTCTGTTTGAAGAAATGCCAAGTTCCGCTGGCGCGGGACCGATACCGATGGCTGCTGATGTTGACTCGCCGTGCCCAGCCTTGTGCCGGCCATGACGGAGGGGCAGTCCGAGAGTGCTTATGATCTGGTTGGAGGTCGCGTGTCCCGGGTGGAGGCGCGACGCGCCGGAGACCCGGGACCCAGGGGCGGCGATTGCGGAGCTTGCGGCTCTGGGCCCCGGCTCGCGGCACTGCGTGCCGCGTCCGGGGCACGAGGCTCACGGCATGCTCTCTCGTACCGATGGCTGCTGATCTTGGCGCGGGACCGAGCGGCGCGTGATGGGCGCCGTCCGGTGGTCCCCGCGAACGAAGCGCGCCGCCGATCAGGCCGGCTTCTCGGCCGACACCATGTAATTGACGTCCATGTCGCGGGAGAGCTGCCAGCGGTCGGCGAGCGGATTATAGACGACGCCGCTCTCGCCGCAGACCGTCAGGCCGGCCCGCTCCAGCGCGCTCTCCAGCTCCTGCGGGGTGACGAACTTGTCCCACTGATGAGTGCCGATCGGCAGCCAGCGCAGCACATATTCGGCGCCGACTATCGCCAGCGCCCAGCTCTTGAGGGTGCGGTTGAGGGTGGCGGCGACCAGCAGGCCGCCGGGCTTCACCATGCCGGCGCACACCGAGACGAACAGCGGCACGTCGGCGACGTGCTCGACCACCTCCATGGCCAGCACCACGTCGAACTGCTCGCCGGCCGCCGCCAGCGCCTCCGCCGTGGTGTTGCGATAGTCGATGGTGAGGCCGCTCTTGGCGGCGTGCAGCTTGGCCACCTCGATGTTGGGCACCGCCGGGTCCGCCCCGACCACCGCGGCCCCGAGCCGGGCCAGCGGCTCCGACAGGATGCCGCCGCCGCAGCCGATATCCAGGACTCGCAGCCCGGCGAGCGCATCGATCCGCTTGGGGTCGCGGCCGAAGCGGGCGCAGGCGGCGTCGCGCACCCAGGCCAGCCGCACCGGGTTGAACTTGTGCAGCGACCCCATCTTGCCGCGCGGGTCCCACCAGGTCTCGGCGAGGGCCTCGAAACGGGCGATTTCGGCCGCGTCGACCGTGGTGGATCTGTCGAGATCGATGCTCATGCCGATATCGGTCCGGGTTCCTGAAACGGATGGGTCTGGCGGAGCCCCGCGGGCGGCTGGCCTCTCGGACCGGCCGTTGCCTTCGCGGTTCCCCGCCGTTATGTATACGCGCTTTTTCGCGCCGGGATCAGGGCGATGCAAGCCTCGACCAAGCGAGCCTTGTCGATCCGTCCCGTGCCGATGTTTCTCATAAGGACCACCCATCCGCCATGGCCCGCCTCGTGATGAAATTCGGCGGCAGCTCCGTCGCCGACATCGATCGCATCCAGAACGTGGCGCGTCACGTCAAGCGCGAGGTCGACGCCGGCCATCAGGTCGCCGTCGTCGTCTCCGCCATGGCGGGCGCGACCAACAAGCTCGTCGAGTTCTGTCGCGCCGCCGCCGTGCTGCACGACCAGCGCGAGTACGACACCGTGGTCGCCTCGGGCGAGCAGGTGACCTCGGGGCTTCTCGCCATCGCGCTCCAGGCGCTCGGCATCCCGGCCCGCTCCTGGCAAGGCTGGCAAATCCCGATCGTGACCTCCGACCAGCACGGCTCGGCCCGCATCCTCGACATCGACGGCAGCCGGCTGGTGGCGTGCTTCGAGGCCGGGCAGGTGGCCGTGATCGCCGGCTTCCAGGGCATCCACAAGGAGACCGGCCGGATCACGACGCTCGGCCGCGGCGGCTCCGACACCTCGGCGGTGGCGCTCGCCGCCGCCGTCAAGGCCGACCGCTGCGACATCTACACCGACGTCGACGGCGTCTACACCACCGACCCGCGGGTGGTGCCGAAGGCGCGCCGCCTCGACAAGATCGCCTTCGAGGAGATGCTGGAGATGGCGTCGCTGGGCGCCAAGGTCATGCAGGTGCGCTCGATCGAGCTCGGTATGACCCACAATGTCCGCATCTTCGTGCGGTCGAGCTTCGACAAGCCGGAGGACATCGATCCGCACCGGCCCCCTCCCGGAACCCTGATTTGCGACGAGACCGAGATCATGGAACACGAGGTCGTCACCGGCATCGCCTTCTCCAGGGACGAGGCGCAGATCGCGATCCGCAACGTCGCCGACCGCCCCGGCATCGCGGCCGCCATCTTCGGCCCGCTGTCGGACGCCAACATCAATGTCGACATGATCGTCCAGAACGTGTCGCCGGACGGCAAGACCACCGACCTCACCTTCACGGTGACGGCGGCCGACTTCGAGCGGGCCAAGGCCACCATCGAGAAGGCGCGTGATTCGATCGGCTTCGCCCGCCTCGATACCGCCGCCGAGGTGTCGAAGGTCTCGGTCATCGGGGTCGGCATGCGCAGCCATGCCGGGGTGGCGGCCAGCGCCTTCCGGGCGCTCGCCGAGCGCGGCGTCAACATCCGCGCCATCACGACGTCGGAGATCAAGTTCTCGCTGTTGATCGACGCCGCCTTCACCGAGCTGGCGGTGCGCACGCTGCACAGCCTCTACGGCCTCGACAAGAGCTGAGCGGCGCCGCCGACATCCGCCGGCCCGTCGGGCGCGGTCGCCGGCCCGCCCGGCATCGGGCCGGTTCGAAGCATCGTGCCCCGCCCGGCCGGTGCTTCACGCTGCCGGAAGGGGCCACCCCGGAGGAGGGTCCGGCGGTCTCGCCGGCGCTGCTGCAAAGCGTTGGACAATAAGGAAAAGAGCTGCGGCGCAGCACGCCTTTCGCTTGCAGCGCACACGGCGCATTCTGTATAGCCGTCTTGGCGTCGCGCATCCGGCCCGCCCCGGCACGATGCTTCGAACCGGCCCCGACCTCGCCGTCCCGGCCGGCCCTGGTGGATACGATCCGAAGGACCCCACGCGATGCGCGGTGCGCTGGGCGGTCCGCGCGTGCTGCTGCGCCGCCTCCGCGAGGTGATGGCGGAGCCGGTCAGCGCGCAGGAACGCCTCGACAAGATCGTGGTGCTGATCGCCGCCAACATGGTGGCGGAGGTCTGCTCCGTCTACGTGCTCCGCGTCGACGGCACGCTCGAGCTGTACGCCACCGAGGGCCTCAACCGGCAGGCCGTTCACTTGACCGTGATGCGGTCCGACGAGGGCCTGGTCGGCCTGGTGGCCACCGAGGCCAGCGCCATCAACCTGTCGGACGCCCAGGCCCACCCGGCCTTCTCGTACCGGCCGGAGACCGGCGAGGAGATCTACCGCTCCTTCCTCGGCGTGCCGATCCTGCGGGCCGGCAACACGCTCGGCGTGCTGGTGGTGCAGAACCGGGCGCGACGAACCTATTCCGAGGAAGAGGTCGAGGCGCTCCAGACCACCGCGATGGTGCTGGCCGAGATGATCGCCTCCGGCGAGCTGCTGTCGCTCGCCAAGCCGGGGGCCGAGCCGGCGGTGCGCCGGCCCGTGCATGTCAGCGGCGCGGCGCTCACCGATGCCATCGCGCTCGGCCATGTGGTGCTGCACGAACCGCGCGTCGTCATCACCAACTTCATCGCCGACGATGTCCAGAAAGAGCTGCGCCGCCTCAGCGCCGCCATCGAGACGCTGCGGGCCGAGCTGGACCTGATGCTGGAGAGCGGCGAGGTGGCCGAGAGCGGCGAGCACCGCGACGTGCTCGAAGCCTACCGGATGTTCGCCCACGATCGCGGCTGGGTGCACAAGCTGGAGGAGGCGGTGCTGACCGGCCTCACCGCCGAGGCGGCGGTCGAGCGCGTGCAGTCCGACACCCGCGCCCGCATGCTGCGCCAGACCGATCCTTATCTGCGCGAGCGCCTGCACGATTTCGACGACCTCGCCCATCGGCTGCAACGTCAGCTGCTCGGCTACGACCACGCACCGACCCGCGACAAGCTCCCCGAGCACGCCATCCTGGTGGCCCGCTCGATGGGGCCGGCGGCGCTGCTCGACTACGACCGCAACCGGCTGCGCGGCCTGGTGCTGGAAGAGGGCGGCCCCAACTCGCACGTCGCCATCGTGGCCCGCGCGCTCGGCATCGCGGCGGTCGGCGAGGTGCCGAACGCGACCGGCCTGGCCGACCCCGGCGACGGCATCATCGTCGACGGCGTCACCGGCGACGTCCACATCCGTCCCACCCCCGATATGGAGGCGGCCTATGTGGAGCGGGTGCGGCTGCGGGCCCGCCGGCAGCTCCAATATCTCAGCCTGCGCGACAAGCCGTCGGTCACCAAGGACGGCCAGCCGGTCACGCTGATGATCAATGCCGGGCTGCCGGTCGATCTGCCCCATCTGGCCGAGACCGGCGCCGCCGGCATCGGCCTGTTCCGCACCGAGCTTCAGTTCATGGTGGCGGCGCAGTTCCCGCGCACCAGCGAGCAGCTGTCGCTCTACCGCAACGTGCTCGACGCCGCCGGCGGCCGGCCGGTGGTGTTCCGCACGCTCGACATCGGCGGCGACAAGGTGCTGCCCTACATGCGCAACTACGAGGAGGAGAATCCGGCGCTCGGCTGGCGCGCCATCCGCCTCGGCCTCGACCGCCCCGGCCTGTTGCGCAGCCAGGTGCGCGCCATGCTGCGCGCCGCCGCGGGACGCGAGCTGCGCATCATGTTCCCGATGGTCGCCACCGTGCAGGAGTTCGACGACGCCAAGGGCCTGGTCGAGCGCGAGCTGACCCATCTGCGCCGGCACGGCCACCGCCTGCCCGAGCGGGTCGAGGTCGGCACCATGATGGAGGTCCCGTCGCTGCTGTTCCAGCTCGACGAGCTGTTCGACCGCGTCGACTTCCTGTCGGTCGGCTCCAACGACCTCTTGCAGTTCATGTTCGCGGCCGATCGCGGCAATGCGCGCGTCGCCAACCGCTTCGATCCCCTGTCGGTGCCGGTGCTGCGCGCCCTCAGGCTGATCGTCGAGCGCGGCCGCGCCCACGGCAAGCCGGTGACGCTGTGTGGCGAGCTCGCCTCCAAGCCGATCGGCGCCTTGGCGCTGATCGCCATCGGTTTCCGCTCCTTCTCGGTGCTGCCCTCCTCGGTCGGCCCGGTGAAGGCGATGCTGCTCGATCTCGATGCCGGCAAGGCCGAGCGGCTGGTCTCCGGCCTGATGGGGTTGCCGCTCGGCACCGCCTCGATCCGCGCCAAGCTGACCGCCTTCGCCGAAGACGAGGGCTTGACCCTGTGACACCAACCGGGCTCGAAACGTCCCGATGCTGCCCCGACAGAAACTCGACACCCTGGTGACGCGCCACGCGGCGCTCCAGGCGGAACTCACCGGCAAGCTGGCGCCGGAGGCGTTCGCGCGGCTGTCGCGCGAGCTCGCCGAGCTGGCGCCGATCGTCGAGAAGGTGACGCGCTACGAGGACCTGCTGCGCGAGATCGACGACGTCGCGGCGATCGCCGCCGACCCGGCCAGCGACTCCGAGATGCGCGAGATCGCCGCCGCCGAGAAGGCGGCGCTCGACGACACCCGCAAGACCCTCGAGGACGACATCCGCCTGGCGCTGATCCCCAAGGACGCCATGGACGAGCGCAACGTCATCCTCGAGATCCGCGCCGGCACCGGCGGCGACGAGGCGTCGCTGTTCGCCGGCGACCTGTTCCGGATGTACGAGCGCTATGCCGCCACCCGCGGCTGGAAGACCGAGATCCTGTCGGCGAGCGAGGGCACGGTCGGCGGCTACAAGGAGATCGTCGCCGAGATCCGCGGGGCCGGTGCGTTCGCCCGGCTGAAGTTCGAGTCGGGTGTCCACCGGGTGCAGCGGGTGCCCGACACCGAGGCGTCCGGCCGCATCCACACCTCGGCCGCCACCGTCGCGGTGCTGCCCGAGGTCGAGGACGTCGACATCGCCATCAACGAGGCCGACCTCAAGGTCGACACCATGCGGGCGGGCGGTGCCGGCGGCCAGCACGTCAACAAGACCGAGTCGGCGATCCGCATCACCCATGTGCCGAGCGGCATCGTCGTCTTCGTCCAGGAGGAGCGCTCGCAGCATCGCAACCGCGCCAAGGCGATGGCGATGCTGCGGGCCAGGCTCTACGACATCGAGCGGCAGAAGCGCGACGCCGAGCGCGCCGCCGAGCGGCGCGGCCAGGTCGGCTCGGGCGATCGCTCCGAGCGCATCCGCACCTACAATTTTCCGCAAGGGCGCGTCACCGATCACCGCATCAACCTCACCCTCTACAAGCTGCCGCAGGTGATGGAGGGCGAGGCGCTCGGCGAGATCGTCGACGCGCTGGTGACGGAGCACAACGCGGCGCTGCTCGCCGCCGAGAGCGGAGCCGCCTGACGCGACGCGCGGCGCCGAGCGGCCCGATGCCTCTCGCAACCGAAGGAAATCGGATGTGACAATGCACAAGCCGCGATTTCCGCTCCGCTGGCGTCACCGGCTGTTTCGGATGCTGAAACCGCGCACCCTGCTGGGCCTGTCGCTTCAGCTCGCGGTGGCGACCGCGGTGCTGATCGCGGCGCTCTACTGGACCGGCCAGCTCGGCGCCATCCACCGCCTGTGGGTCGCATGGATCTCGTGACGGTCGCGGCCGGCGACACGATCGGGGCGGCGCGACGCGGCGTGGCGGCGGTGCTGCGGGCCGCTGGCCTCGAGACGCCGGATCTCGATGCTCGCCTCCTGGTCGGCCATGCGCTCGGCCTCGATCACGCCGGCCTCGCGGCCGCGGCGGAACGTCTGCTGAGACCCGACGAGGCCGCGCAAGTGGCGGCGCTCACGGCGCGGCGGCTCGCCCGCGAGCCGGTGACCCGCATTCTCGGCCGCAGCGCGTTCTGGAGCCTGCCGCTGGTCGTGACGGCGGACGTGCTCGATCCGCGTCCCGACACCGAGACCGTGGTGGAGGCGGCGCTCGCCGCCGTGACGGCGCGGCAGGGCGGACGCGACGCGACGCGACGCATCGCCGATCTCGGCACCGGCTCCGGCGCGCTGCTGCTGGCGCTTCTCACCGAGCTGCCGGCGGCGTTCGGCATCGGCACCGACCGCAGCGTCGCGGCGCTCGCGACGGCGCGCGACAATGCGGTGCGGATCGGTCTCCTCGACCGCTTGCGGCTTGTCGCCTGTGATTTCGGCACGGCGCTCGACGGTGGCCTCGATCTCGTCGTCGCCAATCCACCCTATATACCGAGCCGAGAGATCGCCGCGCTCGCCCCGGAGGTACGGGTCTACGATCCGCATCTCGCGCTCGACGGCGGGCCGGACGGCCTTTCCGCCTACCGTGCCATCGCGGCCGATGCCGAGCGTCTGCTCGCCCCCGGCGGGGTGCTGGTGGTGGAGGTCGGGATGGGCCAGGCGGAAGCGGTCGCCGCTCTGTTCACGACGGCGGGGCTCGTCTGTGAAACGCCACCGCATCCGGATCTTTCCGGAGTTCTGCGGGCCGTCACGGCGGTCCGGCAAACCTGATATACAAATTCGAAACACATTTCCAAGAGCGGACAAAAAAGAGCTTGATTATCCGGCTGGAGTGACTAGTTTCCGCTTACGGAATCGACCTGGGTCGGGGTTGAATCGCTGCATTGGAGGCCCCGAGCATGGCTCGGCGAGGCGGGCAGCGGGGGACACGGTCGGCAAACATCCGAATGAACAGGATTGATGCCGCACCACCCGGGATCGAGATACTTCAGCGGCTCCAGCGTGCGCTCAGGGCGAAGTCACCCAAGAGCCATGCGGGCATCGTGAGAGGTTGACAGCGCCGCGGACATGCCGCGGTGGCAAGCTGAGCCAACAGACGTGGGAAATGTGGCGCGTCTCTCGACGCCCGCAAGCATCGGCTGCATGCGCGAACATCGTCGCGCTGTCGCACTCGATGGTGATCGGCCATGCGCCGATCCGAGCAACCGTTGATGGAACCGGCGGAGGACCCGCCGCAATCAGAGGTGGCCAGAAGCCGAACATGAGAAACGGTCAGAACAAGCGCATGCGGGGCCGTAACCGCAAGAGCCATAACCCGTTGACACGGGTTTACGAATCGAACGGCCCCGACGTGAAAATTCGCGGCACCGCGTCGCACGTCGCCGAAAAGTACATGCAGCTCGCTCGCGACGCGCAGGCGTCCGGCGATCCGGTTTCGGCCGAGAACTACTTCCAGCACGCCGAGCATTATCTCCGCCTGATCGCGGCCGCGCAGGAGCAGTTCCGTCAGACGCCGTCGTTCTTCCGTGGCGAGGGCGGCGGCGCCGATCCGCGCGACGAGGGCTACGACGACGATGGCGACGACCAGCCGTCGCTGCCGGGCACCGGCGAGCAACCGGCCTTCGGGACCCGTGACCCGCAACCCTATCTGCCGCGCGACGCCCAGTTCTTCGTCCCGCGCGAGCAGCCCTACGGACGTCAGCCGCAGCCGGCGGCGAGCGACGAGGGCATCGACCGGTTGCCGTCCTTCGTCACCGGCGCGCCGGCGCCGCAGCCCCAGGGCGGCGGCCAGAACGGCTTCGAGGGCCAGGGCGGCCAAACCGCCGACCGCTTCCCGCTGCATCGCCGCCGTCGCCGCCATCGCACCCGCGGTGAAGCGGGGGCCGCGGCGGAGGCCAGCGAGGACACCGCAGCCGGCGGACCGACGCAGGACTGATCGGAGCTTCGGATCGATCGACCGAGGCGCCGGCCCGGCGGCCCCCGCCGCAGTGAACGGCCGGCCCCCCGCGGCAGCGTGTGACCGACCAGCCCGCGCCGGCGCAGATCGCCGGCGGCACGACGGCGGACGCTGCGTCAGCGCCGGCGTTCGGGGATCAGGCGGAACAGCAGCAGCGAGCGCGACGTCACCTCGTACTCGTCGCCGAAGCCGAAGCGTGGCAGGTCCTCCTCGTCGAGCTCGACATGCTCGACATTGGTGTCGATCAGCCGTGCCCAGCCATTCCCCGCCGCCACCTCGGGCAGCGTGAACTTCACCGGGATCTCGGCGGCGTTGACGATCAGCAGCATGGTGGCGTCGCTGCCGCGACGGCGAATGCCGCTCGCCTGCGCCCGCCCGTCGAACACCACGCCCATGCACTTGGCGTAGGGGTCGCCCCACTGCTCGGCTCCCATCTCGGAGCCGGCCGGCGTCAGCCAGGTGACGTCGCGCACGCCGATCTCGTCGTTCCATTCGCCGGTGAAGAAGCGGTTGCGGCGCAGGATCGCGTAGGCGCGGCGGATCTCGATCAGCCGGGCCGTGAAGGTGTACAGCTCCTCGCCCTCGGGACCGATGTCCCAGTTCACCCAGCTGATCTCGTTGTCCTGGCAATAGGCGTTGTTGTTGCCCTGCTGGGTGCGGCCGAACTCGTCGCCCGCGGTGATCATCGGGGTGCCCTGGCTGAGCAGCAGGGTCGCCATCAGGTTGCGCTTCTGCCGCTCGCGCAGCGCCTTGATGGCGGGATCGTCGGTCGGCCCCTCGGCGCCGTGATTCCAGGTGTAGTTGGCGTTGTGGCCGTCGCGATTGTCCTCGCCGTTGGCCTCGTTGTGCTTGTCGTTGTAGCTGACCACGTCGTTGAGCGTGAAGCCGTCGTGCGCCGTGATGAAGTTGACGCTCGCCCACGGCTTGCGGCCGCGCCGGTTGAACAGGTCGCCCGAGCCGGTGAGGCGCGTCGCGAACTCCGCGAGCTGGCCCTCGTCGCCCTTCCAGAACTTGCGCACGGTGTCGCGATAGCGGTCGTTCCACTCGGCCCAGCCGGGCGGAAAGCGGCCGACCTGATAACCGCCGGGGCCGCAGTCCCACGGCTCGGTGATCAGCTTGACGGACGACAGCACCGGGTCCTGACGGCACGAGTCGAGAAAGCCACCGCCTTCGTCAAAGCCGTAGGGCTCGCGCGCGAGAATGGTGCCGAGGTCGAAGCGGAAGCCGTCGACATGCATCTCCTCGACCCAGTAGCGCAGGCTGTCGGTGACCATCTGGAGCACGCGCTGATGCGAGAGGTTCAGCGTGTTGCCGGTGCCGGTGTCGTTGATGTAGTAGCGCGGCTGATCGGGCAGCAGCCGATAGTAGGAGGCGTTGTCGATGCCCTTGAACGACAAGGTCGGGCCGCGCTCGTTGCCCTCCGCCGTGTGATTGTAGACGACGTCGAGGATCACCTCGATGCCGGAGTCGTTCAGCCGCGCCACCATCTCCTTGAACTCCGAGAAGGCGAAGTCCGGCACCGCCGCATAGCGCCGCTCCGGCGCGAAGAAGCCGATCGAGTTGTAGCCCCAGTAGTTCACTAGTCCCTTGTCGAGCAGATAGGTGTCGTCCACGAAGGTATGGATCGGCAACAGCTCGACCGCGGTGACGCCGAGCTTGCGCAGATGATCGATGACGGCCGGCTGGCCGAGGCCGCGGAAGGTGCCGCGCAGCGGCTCCGGCACCGCCGGGTGCTGCTTGGTGAAGCCGCGCACATGCATCTCGTAGACGACGCTGCGGTCCCACGGGATCTTGGGCGAGCGCACGTCGCCCCAGGTGAAGGCCGGATCGATGACGCGGCACTTGAGCATCTTGGGGGCGCTGTCGCGCTCGTCGAAGGTGGTGTCGTCCTCGGTCTCGAGCTGGTAGCCGAACAGCTCCGGCCCCCATTCGAGCTTGCCGATCACCGCCTTGGCGTAGGGGTCGAGCACCAGCTTGTTGGGGTTGAAGCGGTGGCCGTGCTGCGGCTCGTAGGGGCCGTGGACGCGATAGCCGTAGATGGTGCCGGGGCGCGCGTCGGGCAGGAAGCCGTGCCACACCTCGTCGGTGAACTCGGGCAGCTCGATGCGCTCGATCTCCCGTTCACCGTGATCGTCGAACAGGCACAGCTCCACCTTGGTGGCATGCGCCGAGAACAGCGCGAAGTTGACGCCGAGCCCCGTCCAGGTGGCGCCGAGCGGATGCGGCGAGCCCTCGCGGATGCGCGATGTCACGACCGCCGGCGCGGCGGTCGGCGGCGTGGCCTCCGTTGCGGCGGACGGGGTCGCGGCCGGCCTCGCCGCGGTGGACGGGGTCGGGGGGCTGACGTGCTGGGTCATCGAGACGATCTCCACCGGGACGAGAGGACGACGGCCCGGACGGCGATCCCACAGGCCACCGCGTCGCGCCACGGCGCGCAGCACGGCGATCGGCATGGGGGCTCGTAGCACGGGGCGCGATCGGGCGAGGCCCGGGCCGCGGAGTAACGCGGTGCCGGCGGGCCGGCGACTTTCAACCGGCACGCCGCGGGAAAGTTCCCGTGCCGTGACGGCGACCGACAAGAATCTCGCACGGCGGTGGCACCGTATCGCGATCCGGACGTTGTCGAGCGCGGAACCTGCCCGCTCGCTCCGGACCGCCGGAGGACTGCCCCCGAAGGACCTCAGCATGTCGAACGGAGATCGGACGCCTGCCCAGGTGGCGCCTGCCCAGGTGGCGCCCGCCGACAGTCCCACCCTGGCGGAGCTGCTCACGCTCGCGGTCGGCGTGGTGGTGGTGGCGGCCCTCTATCTCGGGCGCGACGTGCTGGTGCCGATCACGCTCGCGGTGCTGCTCACTTTCGTGCTCGCCCCGCTGGTGCGGGCGCTGCGCTTCCTGCGGCTCGGCCGGGTGCCGGCCGTGATCGCCGCCGTGCTGGTGGCGCTCGCGGTGCTGACCTCGATCGGCGCCGTCATCGGCGCCCAGATCGCCGGCCTCGCTGCCGATCTGCCGCGCTACGAATCGACCATCCGCAACAAGATCGACGTGGTCCGCGACCAGACGGTCGGCCGGGTCACCCGCCTCGTCGCGCATCTGGAGCAGCTGCGCGCCGATGACGAGGCCGATGCACCGGCGCCGCCGAATGCTCGCGAGGGGACGGCGCCCACCGGCAGCCAGTCGCCGGCCGCCAAGGCGCCCGCGAAGAACGGCGCCGCTCCGGAGAGCGAGGGCACCACCGGCATTCCCTCGCTCGACACGCTGCAACGCTACGTCTCGCCGGTGCTCAGCCCGCTCGCCACCCTCGGCATCGTGCTGGTCTTCGTCACCTTCATCCTGCTCCAGAAGGAGGACCTGCGCGACCGCTTCATCCGCCTGTTCGGCTCGCGCGACCTGCATCGCACCACGGTGGCGCTCAACGAGGCCGGCCATCGCCTGAGCAAGTTCTTCCTCACCCAGCTCGCGCTCAACACCGCCTTCGGGGTGCTGGTCACCGCGGGGCTCTATCTCATCGGCCTGCCGAGCCCGCTCTTGTGGGGCATCGTCGCCGGCCTGTGCCGCTTCGTGCCCTATGTGGGGGCCTGGGTGGCGGCGGCGCTGCCGCTCGCGGTGGCGGCGGCGGTTGATCCCGGCTGGAGCATGGTGGCGTGGACGGCGGCGCTGTTCATCATCACCGAGCCGCTGATGGGCCAGGTGGTGGAGCCGGTGGCCTATGGTCACTCGACCGGCCTGTCGCCGGTCTCGGTGCTGATCGCCACGGTGTTCTGGACCTGGCTGTGGGGACCCATCGGGCTGATCCTGGCGACCCCGCTGACGCTGTGCCTGGTGGTGCTGGGCCGCCATGTCGAGCGGCTGGAGTTCCTCGACGTGCTGCTCGGCGACCGGCCGGCGCTGACCGCCACCGAGACGTTCTATCAGCGCATGCTGGCGGGCGATCCCGACGAGGTGCAGGATCAGGCCGAGGCGCTGCTGAAGACCCGCTCGCTCTCCGCCTATTACGACGAGGTGGCGCTGCGCGGGCTGGCGCTGGCCGCCAGCGACGTGGCGCGCGGCGTGCTCAGCCCGGTCCGTATCCGCCGCATCGCCGACGAGGTGTGCGAGGTGGTGGAGGAGCTCGACGACTACGACGACCGTGCCCCGCGGCCGGCGACGCCGGAGGGCGAGGCGAGCCCGTTGCCGGCGGAGCCGAGCGACGAGGATGCGCCGCCGGGGCGCGAGGCGCCGCCTCCCGAAGCGCGCAGCGGCGCCTGGGCGAGCGCCGCGCCGGTGCTGTGCATCGCCGGCGCGAGCCCGCTCGACGAGGCGGCCACCGCCATGCTGGCGCAGCTCCTCGGCAAGCATGGGCTGGCGGCGCGAACGCTCGCGAGCGATCGCCTGTCGCGCGTGCATGTGGCGTCGCTCGATCCCGCCGGCATCGCCTTCGTGTGCGTGTCGCTGATCGAGTCGACCGGGCACGTCGCCCGCACCCGCCACATGATCCGCCGGCTGCGCCGCCAGCTTCCCGGCGTGCCGGTGCTGGTCGGGTTGTGGCCGGCCGGCGAGCGCGACGATGGCGGCGACAGCGTGCGGGCCACCATCGGGGCGGATCTCTACGTCTCGTCGCTGACGGAAGCCGTGAACGCCTGCGTCGATGCCGCGACAGCCGCCGCCGTCGCGGCTCCGGCAGGCTCGCCGGCCGCGGCTTCGGCGGCGCCCGATCAGGATGCCGGCGAGCCGGCCCGTACGGCTCCGCCCGCCGCTCTCGTCGAGCCTGCGGCCGCGACGGCCGGCGGCATCGTGCCGGCATAGCGCCGCATCGCATCGCGCTGCTGACGGGCGGCAAAGCCCACCACCCGCCCCCGTCAGTCGCCCTCGTCATACTGTTGTCGAGTGATCAGGTCGCCGTCGTTCCGGGGCGCCGCGCAGCGGCGAGCCCGGAATCCAGCGTCAAACTCGGAACTCTCGACTGGGTTCCGGACAGCCGCTTCGCGGCTTCCGGAATGACATCGAAGTGATCAGCCGGATCTCGTATCAGTCGCCGCCGCCGTGCCGTAGGGCCAATCCCAGTCGCGGATCTCCGGCATGTCCTCGCCGTGGCGCACCACGTAGTCGCGGTGCGCGCTGCGCCTGTCGCGCAGCATCTGCTTCACATGGGCGGCGCCGACCGCGAGCCCGGGCACGCGGTCGATGACGTCCATGGCGAGGCGGAAGCGATCGAGATCGTTCATAACCACCATGTCGAACGGCGTCGTGGTGGTGCCCTCCTCCTTGTAGCCGCGCACATGGATGTTGGGATGGTTGGTGCGGCGGTAGGCGAGCCGGTGGATGAGATACGGATAGCCGTGATACGCGAAGATCACCGGCCGGTCGGTGGTGAACAGCGAGTCGAAGTCGCGGTCGGTGAGCCCGTGCGGATGCTCGCCGGCCGGCTGCAACGTCATCAGGTCGACCACGTTGACGACGCGGATCTTCAGCTTGGGCAGATGCCGGCGCAGCAGCGACACCGCCGCCAGCGTCTCCAGCGTCGGCACGTCGCCGGCGCAGGCCATCACCACGTCGGGTGTCGATCCCTGATCGTTGGAGGCGAAATCGAAGATGCCGATGCCGGCGGCGCAATGGCGCACCGCCGCGTCGATGTCGAGCCACTGCGGGGCCGGCTGCTTGCCGGCCACGATGACGTTGATGCGGTTCCACGTCCGCAAGGCGTGGTCGGTGACGGCCAGCAGGGTGTTGGCGTCCGGCGGCAGATAGACGCGCACCACCTCGGCCTTCTTGTTCAGCACCACGTCGATGAAGCCGGGGTCCTGATGGGTGAAGCCGTTGTGATCCTGGCGCCAGACATGCGAGGTGAGCAGATAGTTGAGCGATGCCACCGGCCCGCGCCAATGCAGCGTCCGCGCCACCTGAAGCCACTTGGCGTGCTGGTTGAACATCGAGTCGACGATGTGGACGAACGCCTCGTAGCACGAGAACAGACCGTGACGGCCGGTGAGCAGGTAGCCTTCCAGCCAGCCCTGGCACAGATGCTCGCTCAGCACCTCCATGACGCGGCCGTCGCGGGCGAGGTGAACATCGTAGGGCTCGATGCGCTGCTGCCAGGTGCGATCGGTGGTCTCGAACACCGCATCGAGCCGGTTCGACGCGGTCTCGTCGGGCCCCATCAGGCGGAAATTGCGGGCCGCCGCGTTGAGCCGGATGACGTCGCGCAGATAGCCGCCCATCACCCGCGTCGCCTCCGACACGACGGTGCCGGGCTGCGCCACCGCGACGGCGTGGTCGCGCATCTCCGGCAGCGCGAGCGGCCGCCGCATGCCGCCATTGGCGTGCGGATTGGCGCCGAGGCGGCGCGGCCCCTGCGGGGCGAGCGCCGCGAGATCGTCGCGCAGGCGGCCGTCGGTCCCGAACAGCTCGTCGGGCCGATAGCTGCGCAGCCAGTCCTCCAGCAGCTTGAGATGCGCGGGGTTCTGCCGCGGATCGGTGACCGGAACCTGGTGGGAGCGCCAGAACCCCTCCACCCGCTTGCCGTCGATCTCCTTGGGGCCCGTCCAGCCCTTGGGGCTGCGCAGCACGATCACCGGCCAGCGCGGGGCGTCGTCCCGCGCCGCACCGCTGCGTGCCTGCGCCTGAATGTCGGCGATCCGATCGAGCGCGCAGTCGAGGGTCGCGGCCATCAGGCGGTGCATCGGCATCGGATCGTCGCCGGCGACGATCAGCGCCTCCCAGCCGAGGCCGCGGAACATGGCGACGAGATCGTCGTCCGCCATGCGGCCGAGCACCGTCGGGTTGGCGATCTTGTAGCCGTTGAGATGCAGGATCGGCAGCACGGCCCCGTCGTGGACCGGGTCCAGAAACTTGATCGACTGCCACGAGCCGGCGAGTGGCCCGGTCTCCGCCTCGCCGTCGCCCACCACGCAGGCGACCACCAGGTCCGGATTGTCGAACGCCGCCCCGAAGGCATGCGCCAGCGAGTAGCCGAGTTCGCCGCCCTCGTGGATGGAGCCCGGCGTCTCCGGCGCCGCGTGGCTCGGGATGCCGCCCGGGAACGAGAACTGCCGGAACAGCGCTCGCATCCCGGCCTCGTCGCGGCCGATCTCGGGATAGATCTCCGAATACGTGCCTTCGAGCCAGGTGCCGGCCACCATGGCGGGGCCGCCGTGGCCGGGGCCACAGACATAGATCATGTCGAGGTCGCGCGCCGCGATCACCCGGTTGAGATGCGCGTAGACGAAGCTCAGGCCGGGCGAGGTACCCCAGTGGCCGAGCAGGCGCGGCTTGATGTGCTCGGGCCGCAGCGGCTCGCGCAGCAAGGGATTGTCGAGCAGGTAGATCTGTCCGACGGTGAGATAGTTGGCGGCCCGCCACCAGGCGTCCAGGCGGGCGAGCAGCGCATCGTCCAGCCGGGTCTTGCCGCGTGTGGCCTCGCCACGCCGGGTCGTGGTGGTCTGGTCCATCGCCGTCGTCTCCCCTGTCGATCGTGCGCTCCTCCGTCCGCCGGCGCACGATGGCCCCCGCCGCACCTCGTGTCGAGAACCCGGAATGCCGCGGCGGCGTTTCGTCAGCGGCCGTACAGCACCGCCGGCAACCAGGTGGCGAGCTGCGGCACGAACCACAGGCCGGCGAGCGCGGCGAGCTGGATCAGCACGAAGGGAATCGCACCGACATAGATGTGCGCGGTGGTGATCTCCTTCGGCGCCACCCCGCGCAGGAAGAACAGCGTCGGCCCGAGCGGCGGATGCAGGTAGGACGTCTGGAGGTTGAGGGCGATCATCACGGCGAGCCACACCGGATCGACGCCGGGAAGCTTCAGCAGCGCAGGCGCCACGATCGGCACCACCACGAAGATGATCTCGAAGGCGTCCATCACGAAGCCGAGCAGGAAGATCGCCAGCATGACGGTGAGGATCGCCCCGGCGGTGCCACCCGGCAGGTCGGCGAGGCCGCGATGAACGAGATCGTCGCCACCGAGGCCGCGGAACACCAGGCTGAACAGGGTCGCGCCGATCAGGATCAGGAAGATCATGCTGGTCACCTCGGCGGTGCGGGCCAGCACCGGGACGAGGATGCCGGCGCGATGCACCCGCACGATCGGCAGGGCCAGCAGCAGCGCCGCCACCGCGGCGAGCGCCAGCGGTGCCACGATGGCGGGGTCGCCGGCTGCGAGCAGGCCGGGCGTCAGCCCTTGGGCGGCGAGCCGCCGCAGCGCCACCAGCACGGCCGCCATGGCGACCAGCCACAGGCCCCAGTCGCGTGGATGCGGCCGCGCCGCCAAGAGCAGCGCCCCGAAGGCGCCGACCGCCGCCGCCTCGGTGGGGGTCGCCAGGCCGCCGAGAATCGAGCCCAGCACCGCGACGATCAGCAGCACCGGCGCCACCAGCACGGCGATGGCGCGGCGCAGCATGGCGAGCCCGTGCGGCGCCGCCGGGTCGGCCGGCACCGCCGGCGAGGAGGCCGGCGCCACCACGGCGACCCCCAGCACGAAGGCGATGTAGAGCACGACGAGGCCGAGCGCCGGCACGATGGCGCCGGCGAACAGGTCGGCGACCGTCACCGACTGCGGCGCGAAATTGCCCTGGGCGAGCTGCGCGGCCTGGTAGGCGTTGCTCATCTGGTCGCCGAGCAGGACCAGCACGGTGGCGGGCGGAAACAGCTGGGCGAGGGTCGCGGTGGCCGCCACGGTGCCGGCGGCGAGTCGCGGGTCGTAGCCGTGGCGCAGCATGGTGGGCAGCACGATCAGCCCCATGGTCACCGTGGTGGCCCCGACGATGCCCTTGGCGGCGGCGAGCAGCACACCGACGATGACGACCGCGACCGCGAGCCCGCCGGGCAGGCGGCCGAACAGGCGCCCCATGGCGTCCAGCAGCTCCTCGGCGACCCGCGAGCGCTCCAGCATCACGCCCATGAACACGAACAGCGGGATCGCCAGCAGCACCTCGTTGGTCATCACCCCGAAGATGCGCTGCGGCAGGGCGCCGAGCAGGCCGGCCCCCATGATGCCGGCGAGATCGCCGAGCGCCGCGAAGGCGAGCGCCACGCCGGCGAGCGTCAGCGCCACCGGATAGCCGGCCATCAAGAGGCCGATGGCGGCCACCACCATGGCGACCGCGAGAAGATCGGGCAGGATCATCATGTCACTCGGTGGCCGCTGCGGCCGCGGGGGCATCGCCGGCCAGCACGGCGAGCGCACGAAGAAGCTGCGCCACCCCCTGCACCATCAGGAGCACCGCGAAGGCCGGGATCAGGCTCTTCAGGAGGAACACCAGCGGCAGCCCGCTCGCCTCGCGGGAGCGTTCGAGGATCGCCCAGGAGCGCCCCACATAGGGCAGCGACAGCCACAGCAGCGCGGCCGCCACCGGCAGCAGGAACAGGACGGCGCCGGCGGCGTCGACCACCGCCTTTCGGCGCGGCGACGCGCCCGCATAGAAGAGGTCGACCCGCACATGGCCGTCGCGCGCCAGCGTGCCGGCGGCCGCCAGGAGGAACAGGGCCGCGTGGACATAGACGGCGCTCTCCTGCAACCACGGCGCCCCGAGCCCGAGGCCGTAGCGGGCCAGCACCACGGCGAGCTGGATGAGCACCACCGCGAGCGCCCCCCAGGCGGCCACGCGGAACACCGCGCCGGTGAGACGATCGATGCGGTCCGCCAGGGGGGTGAGGGCGGCGGGTCGGGGGTGGCGGGCGGACATGGGCCGTCTATACGACGGACCGGGGCACCGATTAAGGCGCCGGACCGCATAGCAGGACGTGCGGGCCTCGGAACTCCCTCTCTCGGCGGGCGGGGGAGGGGGCGCCGGCGCTGGCCGCTCGCCGCCTCGACCCGTCGCGCGTGCGACCCGCCGCCTGCGCGGCCTCCAGCCTGCGCGGCCCGCATGGCGGCGGCGCCCGCACGGCGGTGAAAGTACCTTGCGGGCGCCGCATTGCGGCGATAATCGGTTGAGTCGGCGGCCCGGCGCCTCACCCCGCGGCCGCGAGAGGAGCAACGTCGCGATGTGCCGCTGGATCGCCTATCGGGGCGAGACGATCGCGCTCGAACACTACGTCACCGCACCGGCCCGATCCCTCGTCGCCCAGAGCCTGCACGCCCTCGAGTCGACCGCCTCCACCCATGGCGACGGCTTCGGCCTCGGCTGGTATGGCGACCACCCCGAGCCCGGCCTCTACCGCGAGGTGCGCCCGGCCTGGTCGGACGACAACCTCCGCTATCTGTGCCGGCACATCCGCTCGCATCTGTTCTTCGCCCATGTGCGCTCCTCGACCGGCACGCCGATCACCCGGCCGAACTGTCATCCGTTCGCCTGCGGGCGCTGGCTGTTCATGCATAACGGCATGATCGGCAACTGGAACCGCATCCGCCGCCGGGTCGAGGCGCTGATCCCGGACGAGCTCTATGGCTCGCGCATCGGCACCACCGATTCCGAGGCGGTGTTCCTGGCGCTGCTCGGCGCCGGGCTCGACCGCGACCCGATCGGCGCCACCGCCCGCACGCTGGCCGCCATCACCGAGATGACCCGTGAGGAGGGCCGCGCCGAGGCGATGCGCTTCACCGCCGCGGTGACCAACGGCAAGGACCTGTACGCCTTCCGCTACGCCGCCAACGACCAGGCCAATACCCTGTACTACCGGGCGGTCGGCAAGGACGTGGTGCTGGTCTCCGAGCCGCTCGACGAGGACCGCTCGGACTGGCAGCTGGTGCCGCCCGACCACGCCGTGGTGGCCCGCGCCGGCCGCGCCCCCGAGGTGGTGCCCTTCACGGTCACCCGCCAGGTGGCGGCCGAGTAGGCCGTCGCCGAACAGGTCAGCGCCGCGCCGGCCGGGCGCTCTCCCGATCCCAGGGGCGATCCCGCCGCCGCCGGCGCGAAGAAACCCGGTGCGGCGTCCGGGCGCGCCTTGCCGCCCCTCGGGGCGAATGATATCTCGCGCCCATGAGCGCCCAGACCATCGACACCATCCGCAACTTCTCGATCGTGGCCCATATCGACCACGGCAAGTCGACGCTCGCCGATCGGCTGATCCAGCTCACCGGGGCGCTGAGCGAGCGCGAGATGCAGGGGCGGGAGCAGGTGCTCGACTCGATGGATATCGAGCGCGAGCGCGGCATCACCATCAAGGCCCAGACGGTGCGGCTCGCCTACCGGGCCAAGGACGGCAAGGACTACGTCCTCAACCTGATCGACACCCCCGGGCATGTCGACTTCGCCTACGAGGTCAACCGCTCGCTCGCCGCCTGCGAGGGATCGTTGCTGGTCGTCGACGCCTCCCAGGGGGTCGAGGCGCAGACGCTGGCCAATGTCTACCAGGCGCTCGACAACAATCACGAGGTGGTGCCGGTTCTCAACAAGGTGGATCTTCCGGCCGCCGAGCCCGACAAGGTGAAGCAGCAGATCGAGGACGTGATCGGGCTCGACGCTCACGACGCGCTGCTGATCTCGGCCAAGACCGGCATCGGCATCCCGGACGTGCTGGAGGCGATCGTCACCCGCCTGCCGCCCCCCAAGGGCGACCCCTCGGCCCCGCTCAAGGCGCTCCTCGTCGATTCCTGGTACGACGCCTATCTGGGCGTCGTCGTGCTGCTGCGCGTCGTCGACGGCTCCATCCGCAAGAGCCAGCGCATCCGCATGATGGGGACCGATGCGGCCTACGAGGTCGACCGCGTCGGCGTCTTCACGCCGAAGATGCAGGAGAAGGACGGCCTCGGCCCCGGCGAGATCGGCTTCATCACGGCGTCCATCAAGGAGGTGGCCGACACCCGCGTCGGCGATACCATCACGGACGAGCGCAAGCCGACCGCGACGCCGCTGCCCGGCTTCCGCCCCGCCGTGCCGGTGGTGTTCTGCGGCCTGTTCCCGGTCGACGCCGCACAGTTCGAGGACCTGCGCGCCGCCATGGGCAAGCTGCGCCTCAACGATGCCAGCTTCACGTTCGAGATGGAGACGAGCGCCGCGCTCGGCTTCGGCTTCCGTTGCGGCTTCCTCGGCCTCCTGCATCTGGAGATCATCCAGGAGCGGCTGGAGCGCGAGTTCAATCTCGACCTGATCGCGACGGCGCCGAGCGTCATCTACAAGATCACCATGACGGACGGGAAGGAGATCGAGATCCACAATCCGGTCGACATGCCGGACGTGGTGAAGATCGACGAGATCCACGAGCCGTGGATTCAGGCCACCATCCTGACCCCCGACGACTATCTCGGCAGCGTGCTGAAGCTGTGCCAGGACCGCCGCGGCGTGCAGACCGAGCTGACCTATGTGGGCAACCGGGCGATGGTGAAGTACGAGCTGCCGCTCAACGAGGTGGTGTTCGACTTCTACGACCGGCTGAAGTCGGTGTCGAAGGGCTACGCCTCGTTCGACTATCACCTGACCGACTACCGGCCGGCCGATCTCGTCAAGATGTCGATCCTGGTCAACGGCGAGGCGGTCGACGCGCTGTCCATGCTGGTCCACCGCACCCGTGCCGAAGGGCGCGGCCGCGCCATGTGCGAGAAGCTGAAGGAGCTGATCCCGCCGCACATGTTCCAGGTGCCGATCCAGGCCGCCATCGGGGCCAAGATCATCGCCCGCGAGACGGTGCGGGCTTTCCGCAAGGACGTGACGGCCAAGTGCTACGGCGGCGACATCACCCGCAAGCGCAAGCTCCTCGACAAGCAGAAGGAGGGCAAGAAGCGCATGCGCCAGTTCGGCAAGGTCGACATCCCGCAGGAAGCTTTCATTGCCGCGTTGAAGGTGGATGTGTGAGGGGCGAGCTGCGCTCGACCCTGCATGCCTGACCGCAAGCCCGTCCGCTTCACCCGTCACGCCGAGGACGCTATTCTCGAACGTGAGCTGGATCGCGCCTGGATCGAGAGCACGGTCGCCGAACCCGAGTGGGTCGAGGGCGATCCGAGGCGGGCCGGTGTGGAGCGGAGATTTCGCAGGATTCCGGAATTCGGCGGTCGCGTCCTCCGCGTCGCTTGCGTCGAGACTGAACAGGACATTCGTGTTCTGACGGTGTTCTTCGACAGGAACGCCCGGGAGCCGACATGACACCGACGGTAAAGTATCGACCCGAAGACAATGCGGCGTACATTCGATTGTCGCAGGAGAAAGTCCTCGACAGCGCCGAAGTGGCGCCGGACGTCGTGTTCGACTACGACGCCGAGGGCCGCATCGTCGGGATCGAGCTGCTCGATGCCCGCGCCCAGCTCTCGCCGGAGCTGCTCGGGAAGGCTGCTTGACGTGGTGTGTCGGGAGACCTGGGGGCCTTCCGCAAGGACGTGACGGCCAAGTGCTATGGCCGCGACATCACCCGCAAGCGCAAGCTCCTCGACAAGCAGAAGGAGGGCAAGACGCGCATGCGCCAGTTCGGCAAGGTCTGACCCCGGCGCCTGGTTGAGCGCACCGCTGCCGGACGCGAAAAACGCCGACGCGGCCGAGTAGCTTGCGGTCAGCGTAGCTCCGCCGCCGCGATCGGTCAGAGGACGCCGGCTGTTGCCCATACCGTTCCGTTCGCGTAACATGTTACGCCGTCTGGGGAGTCGCCCATGCCCGCCCGCCCGAAGAAGCCGCCGCCGAAGAGCCCGCGCCAGCGGATGCAGGCGCGGCGCGAGCGGTTGCGTGCGGAAGGTCTCCGGCCCGTCCAGCGCTGGGTCCCGGACCTGCGTGATCCGAAGGTGCGTGACGAAATCCACCGCGAGGCGGCGCTCCTGTCGCAGCATCCCGACAACGCCTCCGTGGACGACTGGATCGATGCCGTCGTGGATTGGAGCGAATGGACGTGAAGCGCGGCGACGTGGTGCTGATCGTCGCGCAAGGCGATCTCGGAAAGCCACGCCCGGCCGTCGTGGTTCAGAGTGACGACCTCGGTGACGAGACCACGACGGTGCTGGTCTGTCCGATGTCGTCCGTTGTTCGGGATAGTCCTCGCCTGCGACCCGTGATCGAGGCGACCGTCGCCAACGGCTTGCGCGTCACGTCCCAGATCATGATCGAGAAGGTCGCCCCGATCCGCCGCGATCGAATCCGCCGCGCCCTCGGGGCGCTCGACCCCGCGGCGATCGAGCGGCTGGATCGAGCCCTGATGGTCGTGCTCGGCCTGGCCGGCTGAGCCCAAAACACCGGGCGCGCTCGCGATGTGACAAACGCCGACGACCCCGATGCCCCCGGGCTTCGCGGCGCTCGGCCTGGGCGACGATGCCGGTCTACTCCGCCCTACTCCGCTGCCGCGATCGGCCGCAGCAGGCCGGCCGCCTGCATCTCGTCGTGGAGGGCGATCGGGTCCCAGTCGTAGCCGTTCGGCCAGGTCAGCGCCCCGTCGTGGATGATCACGCGGGCGAAGTAAGCCGGGTCTTTCAGCGGCTCCGCCATCGGGCCGGACTTCTGCCGCACGAAGGAGAAGTCGCGAACCCCGATCGTTCCATCGGAGAACGCGAGTTCGAGTCGATAGTCGCCGAGCCGGCGTAGCCCGATGACGTCAATCATCCTCAAGACCTCCGATGAACTCCAACGGGGCCTCCTCCCGGGCCGCCTGCCAGTTTCGCATGAGCGCGTCACGACGCAAGGCAGTCCAATCACGCAAGATCCGTGCAACGGTCGGCGGCAGGTGGCCGTCGATGATCGCGCCGTCGGCGATCATGACGCGCGCTCGGAAACCTTGATGTCGGACATGCACGTGCGGAGGCTCGTGGCCGTTAAAGAACATCCGCACCGACAGTCCGAGAAAGTACGCGATCGTCGGCACGGGGCTCGGCTCCGGGGCGATCCAGCGATCGCACCACGGTAGCAAAACCTCGCGCCACCGACGAGCCGCCCCGCCGCGGCGCGCGACACACCGCGGCAGCCGCCGGCAGCCTCACGTCCACCTCACTTGGCACCCTTGGCGGCGGCCGCGCGGGCGTCCTTGATGGCGCGCTTGAAGGTCGCGGCATCGAGCGCCCCGGGCACCCGGAAGTACCCGATGATGAAGGCCGGCGTGCCGCTGAACCCGAACGCGGTCGCCTGGGTGTGGTGGCGCGTCAGCGCCGCCTCGATGGCGGTGCGGTTCGTCTGGAGCTCGGCGAGCGCCTGCTCGACGTCGACGCCGACCCCGGCGAGCGTCGTGCGCACGCTCTCCTCGCTCAGCTTCTCCTTGACCCCGAGCAGCGCCTCGTGCGCCTCCAGGTACTTGTTCTGACGGCGGGATGCGAGCGCCAGCCGCGCCGCGTAGCCGGACGGGCCGCCGAAGATCGGCCAGTCCTTGTAGACGACCCGCACCTTAGGGTCGTCGCGCATCACCTGCTTCAGCTCGGCATGCACCGTCTTGCAGTAGGGGCACTGGTAATCGAAGTACTCGACGATGGTGATGTCGCCCTTGGGGTTGCCGACCGCCGGGGCATCGGGATCGCGCAGCACTGCGTCGCGGCTGAGCACGTCGCCCTCGGTGGCGGCCGCCGCGGTCACCAGTCCGGGCAGCATCGGCGCGGCGGCGAGGCCGGCGAGTCCGGCGAGCACCAGGGTGCGGCGGGTGGTGTGATGGTTCGTCATCGGTCGGTCCTTTCGGCGAGAGCGGGCGTGGCGGCGCGGTCGAAGGCGGCCAGCACCGCGTCGGTGGTGAGCAGCTCGGGCAGCACGATGCCGTCGGGCGCACCCGGCCCGAACACCGCGTTGAACGGCAGGCCGTAGCGGCCGAAGCCGCCCAGATAGGCGGCGATCACCGGGTCGGGGCGGGTCCAGTCGCCCTTGATCGGCACCACGTCGGTGCCGAGCCGCCGGCGGATCGCGGCGCTGTCGAGGATCAGCGCCTCGTTGACCTTGCAGGTGATGCACCAGGAGGCGGTGACGTCGACCAGCACGGTGCGCCCGCTGCGCACCGCGGCCTGCACGGCCTCGGGCGCGAACGGCCGCCACTCCACCGCCTGCGGCGCATCGGCGGCGGCGGGCGCGAGCCGCCCCCCGGTCAGCACGACGACGCCGACGAGCGCGGCCGCCAGGCTTGCGGCGGCGACCCGGGCGAGCCGGCCGCGCCACAGCCCGGCCGCCAGCAGGGCGACGGTGAGCACCGCCGCCACCGTCAGGGCGGTCGCGGCGCCGGCGATCTCGGCGACCACGACGAGCAGCCAGGCCGCGGTGCCGAGCAGCGCCACCGCGGCGACCGGCCGGACCTTGTCGAGCCACGGCCCCGGCCGCGGCAGGCGGCGGGCAAGCCGCGGCACCGCCGCCAGCACAAGCTGGGGCGCCGCCATGCCGAGGCCGAGCGCCGCGAACACCGCGACGATCTCGGCCGGCCCGCGGGCGAGCGCGAAGCCGACCGCGGTGCCGACGAACGGCGCCGAGCACGGCGTCGCCAGTAGCGTCATCACGGCGCCGTTGGCGAACTGTGCGGCCGGCCCGTGGCCGCCCCCGGCCCGGCCGGCGACCCCGGCGAGGCCCATCGGCAGCCTCACCTCGAACAGGCCGAGCAGGTTGGCGGCGAACAGCGCCAGCACGATCGCCATGGCGATCAGAAAGACCGGCTGCTGGAACTGGATGCCCCAGCCGATCTGGGCGCCGGCCGCCTTGAGGGCCGCCAGCACGCCGGCCAGCACCAGGAACGAGGCGACCACCCCGAGCGCCGAGGCGACGAGCCCACGCCGCACGGCGTGCGGCTCCGCTCCGTGGCCGGCCAGCGCCAGCAGCTTGAGCGACAGCACCGGGAACACGCAGGGCATCACATTGAGTACCAGCCCGCCGAGCAGCGCGGCGAGCAGCATGGCGACGAGCGATACTCCATCGGCCGACACGGGTGCCGCGGGAGCAGAGGCCGGGGGCACCACGGCGGCGGCGGCGACCGGGGCAGGGCCTACGACCGGCGCCAGCACCGCCTCGACCGCACGGGCGCCGTCGACCAGCGTCAGCCGCAGCGGCCGTGTCGGGCCACCGTCACCGAGACCGTCGAGCGGCAGCGTCAGCACGGTGACGCCGCCGTCGCCCGGGGTGAATTGCGGCCGACCGGCCGCGATCGCGTCGTCGCCGTCGACGAAGGCATCGGCGGCCACGAGGGGCGGGCTCGACCGCACCTCGGCGCGCAGCCGCGGCGGCTCGCGCTCCAGCGACAGCGCCCCGATCGACAGGCCCGCCACGGCGTCGCGTGCCGGCACCTTGCGGCGCCACGCGGTGATCAGCTCGGCGTCGGCCGAGGCCGCCTCGCCGGGCGGCACCACGGTGTCGAGGCGTAGATCGTTGCGGGTGCAGATGGTGGCGCAGACATACAGCGCGAGCGACAGCGACACCCGGGTCGATGCCTGCGGATCGGCGCGCCGCATCCGCACGGGGAACACCACCTCGTCCTCGTAGCCGAACGAGTCGAAGTCGGCGACCGTGATGCGGCGCGGCGCCGGCCATTCGACCGTGACGTCCGCCACATTGGCGGAGCCGCTCCAGTCGAACTCGGGCGGTGCGCCGGCATCGCCAGCCGAGCGCCAGTAGGTGTGCCAGCCGGGGCCGAGCCGGACCTGAAGGCCGAGCCAGACGACGGACGGATCGGATGAATCGGTGCCGCCGGTCACCAGGCGCGCGGTGAACTCGGGCCTGCCGAGCCCGGCGGCCGGCCCGATCCAGTCGGCGGGCGGCGGCGCGGCGGCGGGCTCGGCACCGGCCGGGCCGGCGCCACCGGCCGGAGCCAGAACGGCGAGCGCGAGCGCCGCCGCGACGACGATACGTGTGAGCATGGGCCTTCTCGTTCGCGGTCGGGCCGCCGCACGCCTCGCGCCCGACACCGGACCTGGGCGGGCCGGATGCGGACGACGGACGGCATGCGGGCAGGCGCGGACGCGCGCTGATGTGACGACGGGGGACGATCGGAGTGGGGCCGGGCCGGCTGCCCGGCGGCGTGCCGCTCACACCCCGCGGCGGGGCGGGCGCTCGATGGCGGCGGCGAGGTTCTGCGGCGTCAGCGATGCCGCACGCCACCACACCGGCCGGGTCGCCGCCGTGGGGGGCGGGACGGCGTCGACGACGGCGGCGGGAGCGAGCCAGGCGATCGCGACGCCGCAGCTCGTGGCCGGACCGGGCAGCGTGGCGCGCCGGCACGGCGTTCGGTCGGGGTCCTGGGCGGCGCCGAGCGCGGCGGGCGAGGCGGCGAGGAGGATGACGGCATCGGCCGGCGCGTGCGCCGCGGCGGCGAGCCGGGGCGGCGGCGACACCAGCGTCGCAGCGATCCCGACGACCAGCGCCAGCACCACGGCGAGGCCGCGGCGCCAGACAGCGCGGCGCGCCTGCGGCCCGGAGGGCGTTCGCTCGTGTGAGAAACCGCGCGTCATGCCGCCTCGGCTGCTCGGCCCGGTGGGCCGTATCCAGTCTCCTCCGTGGCCGGTCGAAGCGGCGATTCTGTGACGCCGCCGGCAGCGCCCGGTCGGCGCGGTCGCCATCGCGGTTGCGTCGGCCTCCCGCTTCGGCGTAGCTCGCGGGCGGCGCGCCCAGGACACGCGCGACGACGACACGCGCGACGACGACCCGCGCGACGAGGACCGCCGATGACCTCCGACGACGCACTCGACCGTAAGATCGCCCTCCGGCTGATCCCGTTCATGATGGTGCTGTACCTGGTGGCGTTTCTCGACCGGGTGAACGTCTCGTTCGCGGCGCTGACCATGAACGCCGATCTCGGCTTCTCGCCCGCCGTCTACGGCTGGGGCGCCGGGATGTTCTTCCTCGGCTACTTCGCCTTCGAGATCCCCAGCAACCTGATCCTGGAGCGGGTCGGCGCCCGCGTCTGGATCGCCCGCATCATGGTGACCTGGGGGCTCGTCTCCGCCGCCATGGCGTTCGTGCAGGGGCCGACCAGCTTCTATGTGCTGCGCTTCCTGCTCGGCGCCGCCGAGGCCGGCTTCCTGCCCGGCATGATCCTCTATCTCACCTACTGGTTCCCGCCGGCGCGGCTGTCGCGACAAGTCGGCCTGTTCATGATGGCGGTGCCGCTGGCGAGCGCCATCGGGGCGCCGCTGTCGAGCCTGATCCTCCAGGCCGACGGATTTCTCGGGCTGAAGGGCTGGCAGTGGCTGTTCATCATCGAGGGCTTGCCGGCCTGCGGGCTCGGGCTCGCGGTGCTGGCCCTGCTGCCGGACGGGCCGGCGACCGCCCGCTGGCTGACGGACGGCGAGCGCGCCGCCGTGGCGGCCCGCCTGGCCGCCGCACGGGCGCGGCCCGCCGGCCGGGTTCACGCGGCGCTCGGGCCGGCGCTCGTGGACGGCCGGGTGTGGCTCCTCTGCGCCACCTATTTCGGCGTCGTGGTCGGGCTCTACGGGGTCGGCCTGTGGCTGCCGCAGCTCGTCCGTGCCGCCGGCTTCTCGATCGGGGCGGTCGGCCTTCTCACCGCCGTGCCCTATCTGGCCAGTGCCGCCGTGATGCTGTGGTGGGGCCGGCGCAGCGACCGCCGGGCCGAGCGGGTTTGGCACGTGGCGGTGCCGACGCTCGTCGCCGGGGTCGCGATCGCGGCCGCCGCGGCGCTGCCTGCGGGGCTGGCGTCACTCGCGGCCCTCGGCCTCGCCACCGTCGGCATCTACGCCATCCTCGGGCCGTTCTGGGGGCTGCCGCCGGTCTTCCTCACCGGCACGGCGGCGGCCGGCGGCATCGCGCTCGTCAACGCGGTGGGCAATCTCGGCGGCTTTCTCGGGCCGTCGATCGTCGGCACCGCGATCGAGCTGACCGGCAGCCCGCGCGCCGGCTTCGCCCTGGTCGCTGTGTCGCTCGGCGTCTCGGCCGCCGCGGTGCTGGTGGTCGGCCGGCGGCTGCGGCAGACGACCGAGTCGCCTTTGTTACGGGCCTCCGACCTCACAGATCGGTCAGGTTAACGCGAGGAGGCATCGACGATCTCGTGATCGGCCGTCGCGTAAATCCCGGCCGGCTCCTGCGTACTTGGGGACAGGTGCGGCGATGATCGCCCATCAGGACACATCAGGAGCTTCGTCATGACCTTCACCAAGATCGCCCTGTTCGCCTTCGGCCTCCTCGCGATGCTCGCCACCAGCGGCGTCGACGTCCAGGCCGCCGCTCGCAACCACACCGCCATGACGGTTCAGTCCGATCACGGCACCGTGCAGCCCGCCGACGAGGCGCTGTTCGACCGCGCCAAGGGCTCGATCTACTAAGCGGCGATCGACCACCGGAGGACGCCCGACCGCATCGCCGCGGCCGTGCGTCACCCGCCGGCCGGCCCGGCGCCGGTTCGCCGCCTTGCCGCCCCGAGTTCCTGCCACCCGGAGTTCTTGCCACTCGGAGTTTCGCCGCTATATCCGGTCGATCCATCGATCGCATCGACCGTTTCGAGTGGCTGCCATGACCGACACCGACACGCGCACTCCCCGCGAGGCCCATGCCTTCCAGGCCGAGGTGGCCGAGCTGCTGCACCTGATGGTGCACGCCGTCTACTCGGAGACCGACGTCTTCCTGCGCGAGCTGATCTCCAACGCCTCCGACGCCTGCGACCGGCTGCGCTACGAGGCGATCGCCCGGCCCGAGCTTCTCGCCGACGACTCCGCCCTGACCATCCGCCTCCGGCCCGACACCGCCGCCGGCACCTTGACCGTGTCGGACAACGGCATCGGCATGGATCGCCAGGAGCTCATCGACAATCTCGGCACCATCGCCCGCTCCGGCACCCGCGCCTTCATCGGCAAGCTCGCCGCCGCCAAGGACGGCTCCGGGCTGATCGGCCAGTTCGGCGTCGGCTTCTACGCCGCCTTCATGGTGGCCGACCGTATCGAGGTGACGAGCCGCCGCGCCGGCGCCGCCGAGGCGTGGGTGTGGCGCTCGACCGGCGCCCAGGGCTTCGAGATCGAGGCGGCCGACGCGGCGCGCGCCGACCGCGTCCGGCGCGGCACCGAGATCGTGCTGCACCTCAAGGAGGACGCGAGGAAGTACCTCGACGCCCACGAGATCGAGCGCATCGTCCACGCCTACTCGGACCACATCCAGTTCCCGATCATGCTGGAGGCGGACGCCGGCAAGACGGACGCCGGCAAGCCCGCCGACGAGGCGGCGAGCAGCGACGCGGCGCCGCGCCAGGTCAACACCGCGAGCGCGGTGTGGCAGCGCGCCAAGTCCGAGCTGAAGCCGGAGGACTACACGCAGGCGTATCGCTCGATCTGCGGCGCCTTCGACGAGCCGGCGATGACGCTGCACTACCGTGTCGAGGGGCGCCAGTCCTACGCGGTGCTGCTGTTCGTGCCGTCGGGCTCGCTGTTCGACCTGTTCGATCCGGCCCGCAAGAGCCACCTCAAGCTCTATGTCCGCCGCGTCTACATCACCGACGACGCCAGCCTGCTGCCGTCGTGGCTGCGCTTCGTGCGCGGCGTCGTCGATTCGGAGGACCTGCCGCTCAACATCTCGCGCGAGATGCTCCAGAACAACCCGCAGGTCGCGGCGATGCGCAAGGCCATCACCGGCCGGGTGCTGGCCGAGCTGGAGACGCTGGCCACGAAGGAGCCCGAGCGGTTCGCCACCGTGTGGGAGCAGTTCGGCGCGGTGATCAAGGAAGGGCTCTACGAGGAGCCGGAGCGGCGCGAGGCGATCCTCGGCCTCGCACGGTTCACCTCGACGGCCGGCAGCGGGCGCTCGCTCGCCCAGTATGTCGCCGACCTGCGGGAGAACCAGACCGAGATCTACTATCTGGTCGGCGAGGACATCGACCGGCTCAAGGCCAACCCGAAGCTGGAGGCGGCGCGTGCCCGCGGCATCGAGGTGCTGCTGCTCACCGACCCGGTCGACGCGCTGTGGACGTCGCTGCGCCTGGATTTCCAGGGCAAGGGCTTCAAGTCGCTGAGCCAGGGCGAGGTCGACTTCAGCCTGGTGCCGCTCGCCGACACGGCGAAGCCGGAGGCGGACCAGACGGCCGCTGACGCGGCCGTGGACGAGGCGGCGGTGATCGCCGCCGTCAAGCTCGCCCTCGGCGACAAGGTGTCGGACGTCAAGGCGTCGCAGCGGCTCACCGACAGCGCCGCCTGCCTGGTGGCCGGCGGCTTCGGGCCGGACCGCGAGCTGGAGCGGCTGCTCGCCAAGCAGAACCGCGCCTCCGGGCTCAAGCCGGTGCTGGAGCTGAACATGCGCCACGCGCTGGTCGGCGCCCTCGCGCGGGAGAGCGCCGCCGGGCACGCCGACGAGGCGGCGGATCTGGCGCTGCTGCTGCTGGAGCAGGCGCAGATCCTCGACGGCGAGCTGCCCGACGATCCCGCCGCCTTCGCGCGCCGGCTCGAGCGTCTGGTGGTGCGCGGCGTGGCGCGCTGATCGGGCGGCACGGCGTCTGCGCGCCCCCTCCCCGCACGCGGGGAGAGGGTCGGGGTGAGGGGCGAGCCTCGGCGAGAGGGTCCTTCGGTGATCGGAGAAGGTCCCGTCGCTATGGAAGCGTCCCCTCACCCGCCGCGCTCTCGGCGCTGACGCGCCGCGCGGCGACCTCTCCTCGCACGCGGGGAGAGGTGAAAGAAGCACGGGCTCGCCTGTGCGGAGCCCGCCCCGGTTCGGCGGAACGCTCGTTTGGTCCGTCAGTCGGAGAGCCGAGGACAGGCGATGCCGTGGAATGGCACGCGCCCCCTCTCCCCGCACGCGGGGAGAGGGTCGGGGTGAGGGGGACGGCTCCGACCTCGTCGCGTCGGGCGACGCACCGGCGCGGTCGCGGCTCAGTAGCGGTAGTGCTCCGGCTTGAACGGGCCCTCGGCCGGCACGCCGATATAGGTCGCCTGCTTGTCCGACAGCCGGGTCAGCTTGGCGCCGACCTTGGCGAGATGCAGCCGAGCGACCTTCTCGTCGAGGTGCTTGGGCAGCGTATAGACCTTGCGCTCGTACTTGCCCGGGTTGGTGAAGATCTCGATCTGGGCCAGCGTCTGGTTGGTGAACGAGGCCGACATCACGAAGCTCGGATGGCCGGTGGCGTTGCCGAGGTTCACCAGCCGCCCCTCGGACAGCAGGATGATGCGGTGGCCGTCCGGGAACTCGACCTCGTCGACCTGCGGCTTGACGTTGTGCCACTTGAAGTTGCGCAGGCCCTGGACCTGGATCTCGGAGTCGAAGTGGCCGATGTTGCAGACGATCGCCCGGTCCTTCATGCGGCGCATGTGGTCGACCGTGATGACGTCGAGATTGCCGGTCGCGGTGACGAAGATGTCGGCGCGCGGCGCCGCCTCGTCCATGGTGACGACCTCGTAGCCCTCCATGGCGGCCTGCAGGGCGCAGATCGGGTCGATCTCAGAGATCATCACGCGGCAGCCGGCGTTGCGCAGCGAGGCGGCCGAGCCTTTGCCGACGTCGCCGAAGCCCGCCACCATGGCGATCTTGCCGGCCATCATCACGTCGGTGCCGCGGCGGATGCCGTCGACCAGGCTCTCGCGGCAGCCGTAGAGGTTGTCGAACTTGGACTTGGTCACCGAGTCGTTGACATTGATGGCGGGCCACAGCAGCCGGCCCTTCTTCTGCATCTCGTAGAGGCGGTGCACGCCCGTGGTGGTCTCTTCGGTGACGCCGCGGATCGCCTCGGCGTTCTTCTTGTACCAGCCCGGCTGCTCCTTGACGCGCCGCGCGATGGCGGCGAACAGCACCTCTTCCTCCTCGTTGGTCGGCTTGGTGATCAGCGCCGTCTCGCCGGCCTCGACGCGGGCGCCGAGGTGGATCAGCAGCGTGGCGTCGCCGCCGTCGTCGAGGATCATGTTGGGGGTGCCGCCGTCGGCCCACTCGAAGATCTTGTGGGTGTACTCCCAGTAGTCGACGAGGCTCTCGCCCTTGATGGCGAACACCGGGGTGCCGCCGGCCGCGATCGCCGAAGCGGCGTGATCCTGGGTCGAGTAGATGTTGCACGAGGCCCAGCGCACATCGGCGCCGAGCGCCTTGAGGGTCTCGATCAGCACCGCCGTCTGGATGGTCATGTGCAGCGAGCCGGCGATGCGGGCGCCGCGCAGCGGTTGCTCGGGACCGTACTCGTCGCGGGTCGCCATCAGGCCGGGCATCTCGGTCTCGGCGATGGCGATCTCCTTGCGGCCCCAGTCGGCGAGCCCGATGTCCTTGACGGCGTAGTCGGGGCCGGTGGCGGAAACGGGCGGGGCGGCTTTCGGCGAAGCGGTCATGGAGATCCCTGGGTGCTGGTGACAACGTCATGCGCCCCGGCGTCTCGCGACCGCGGGCAGCGTGCGTGCCCTATAGCAGGGCCGGCCGGCACCCGCAACGAAGATATAAAGAATTCTTTATGTGCTTTATCGCCGCTTACCGGGGCTGCGTTCCCGCGCGCCATCCTGGTCACGAACTGTTGGTGACGATCCTCTCCACAGGCCCGCCGGGCGGACGGATCGGCCCTCGGCCTTCGCCCGCCCGGCCTTCGTGCGCCCGGGCCCGGTCAGCGATAGAGTCGCCGTTCCGGCCGCGGATCGGGGAAGAAGCCGTCGCGGTTGGGCATCGCCACCTTGGGCAGGGTGGTGGCGTCCAGGGTGTCGCCCGGCCCGATGATCTTGGCCTGCGACAGGATGTAGGCGACGACCGCGTAGACGTCGTCGTCCGGCAGCGAGCCGGGGGCGCTGAACGGCATCGCCCGTTTCACGTAGTCGAACAGCGTCGTGGCATAGGGCCAGTAGCTCTCCACCGTCTTGACCGGGGTCTTGGTGGCGAGCGAGCCGCGGCCGCCGACCAGCTTGTCGCCGCCGATGCCCGGCGTCGGGATGCCTTCCAGCTTCTCGCCGTGGCAGGCCACGCACTGCTCGGCGAACACGGTGGCGCCGCGGGCCACGGTGCCGCGGCCCGGCGGCAGGCCGCGGCCGTCCGGCGGGATGGCGAAGAAGCGGGCCAGCTCCTCCGGCGTGGCCGGGGTGCCGAAGCCGTAGCGGCCCTCGGCCGCGGCGGCCGGCGACGTCGCCGGCAGTGCCAGCACGCCGGCCGCGAGCAGGCCGGCCGCGAAGCCGGCGAGCAGTCCATCACGCATGCACATTGGTGATGCTCCCGTCGGCCGCGACGGCCCAGCTCTGGATGGCGTTGAGGTGATAGACGGAGCCGAAAGGCCCATTGGCGCCACGGATCGCGACCAGCTCCCGCAGTGTCGGCTGAATGTAGCCGGTCTCGTCGGTGCAGCGGCTCTGGAGCACGGCGGGCTTGCCGTCCCAGGTCCAGGGCAGGCTGAAGCGCACCGTGCAGATCGGCTCCGGGACGGTGTCGAGCCGGGCCGGCACCCAGGTCTTGCCGCCGTCGGTCGACACGTCGACCGACTGGATGCGGCCGCGGCCCGACCAGGCGAAGCCCGCGATAGTGTAGAAGCCCGGCCCCGGCAGCTTCATCTCGCCGGACGGGAAGGTGATCACCGACTTGGCGTCCATCTCCAGGGTGAACAGCCGGGCTTTCCCGTCGGCCATCAGGTCGGTGTATTTCGACGTCTCCTCGCGGGTCATGAACGGCTTGTCGCTGACCTCGAGGCGACGCAGCCACTTGATGTGAGTGTTGCCCTCGAAGCCGGGCAGCAGCAGGCGCAGCGGGTAGCCCTGCTCGGGACGGATCGCCTCACCGTTCTGCCCGTAGGCCAGGATGGCGTCCTGGAGCATCTTCTCCATCGGGATGCTGCGCGTCATCACGGCGGCGTCGGCGCCCTCGGCCAGCACCCAGGCCGCCTCGTCCTTGAGGCCGACCTCGCGGGCGATGGTGGAGAACAGCACGCCGGTCCATTCCGAGGTGCTGAGCAGGCCGTGTGTGCCCTGCACGGTCTTCAGGGTCGGCTTGTTCCATTCGGTGAGGCCGTTGCCCGAGCATTCGATGAAGTGCCGGCGGGTCACGGACGGAAAGCGCTTCAGATCCGCCATCGTGAACTTGCGCGGGCCGTCGACGAGGCCGTGCACGAACAGGAGATGCCGGTTCGGGTCGATCGTCGGGATGCCGCCGTGGTGACGCTCGAAGTGCAGGCCCGACGGCGTGAGATTGCCGAGCATGTGGTCGAGCGGCGTCATGCTCCACGAGGTGTGCTCGTTGGGGGTCGGGTAGCGCCAACGGACCTCGGTCTCGAACTGGGAGCGCGAGCCATAGCCGCCGTCGCCGGCGACCGGACGGCCCTGCTCCTTGGTCGGATCGGCCTGCGGGGCGAAGTACTGGGCGCCGGGCGGCGCCGTCTGGGCGAGTGCCGGGGCCGCCACGGCGGCGGCTCCGGCCGAGCCGGCGGCGAACAGGAAGCGCCGGCGGCTCGCCGCCGGGCCGGCCGGGAACATGCCGTCCTGGCACGGGCAGGCGTCTTCGGCGGCGCGCCGCGCCGCGAGGTGGCGGGCCTCGGCGGCGATCATGCCGTCGATCTGGCGCCGAGCTTTTTCGTCGATCGGAACAGGGGGGTGGGTCACGCGCGACTCCTCGTGGGGATGGTTGGTCGCCCGGGGAGGAGTCTAGGTAGTTTCACCAGGTTCTGGAGGTTGGATGATCCCGATCGCGCCGCTGAAGAGAAAATCTTTCTTCGCAGGGAACGAGGGCGGCCGGCGGCGCGCGTTCTGATGTCCGCAACGACGACCCGAGAACAGGCGCGCCGAGCAAGCGCCGTGAGGATGGGGCGAGGGCGCTGCGGCAGGGACCAGGGGCGAGCGGCATTCGCTTCGGCAGGCGTGAAGCGCGACGGCAGCTCCCAGCGACCGAGCCGCGGCGGCGCGGCTACTCGTCCTCGCCGAAGCGGTTGCCGACCAGCTCCTCTATGGCGGCGACGACCGCGTCGGCGTCGCTGCCCAGCGCCTCCACCATGATGGTGGTGCCGGGGGCGGCGGCCAGCATCATCAGGCCCATGATCGAGTCGCCGCCGACCGTCTGGCCGCAGCGGGTGACGAACACGTCGGCCTCGAACCGCTCGACCGTCTGCACGAACTTGGCGGAGGCGCGGGCGTGCAGGCCCTTCTGATTGACGATCGGGATGAGGCGTACGACCGCGCCCGGACGCGGCGGCGGAAACTCCGCACCCGCCGCTCCGTCGCAGTCGATGTCGTCGCTCATCGCTCGATTCATGTCCCGTTATTTTCCGGCCAGGACCCGGCTGGCGATGGTGATGTACTTGCGCCCCGATTCTTGCGCCGCCACCACCGATTCGGCCAGGGGGCATTCGGCCCGGATCTTGGCGAGCTTCACCAGCATCGGCAGGTTGATGCCGGCCAGCACCTCGACATTGGGGAGGCTCATCACCGAGATCGCCAGGTTGGACGGGGTGCCGCCGAACATGTCGGTCAGGATGGCGACGCCGTCGCCGGTGTCGACCCGCCCCACCGCCTCGATGATCTCCCGGCGGCGCTGCTCGACATTGTCGGCCGGATCGATCGTGATGGTCTCGATCTGGTCCTGCGGGCCGACCACATGCTCCAGCGCGGCACGGAACTCGACGGCGAGCCGACCGTGGGTCACGAGTACGAGGCCGATCATCGGAACACCCCGCGGCGCGCGTGGTGCGCCGCACGACAGAACGAAGCGATCATGACATCCCGGAGCCCGAGCGCAAGAGCCGCACGCCCGGCGGGAACACCGCCGGAGTGATGGACCGGATCGCGGCATCGCGCAAATCCGCTCTCCGGGGCGTCGCCGATAGCCCGTGACGCGCGGTGAAGCAAGGGTAATCGGACGCAGGAGGGTCGGGGGCGCCCGGTCGGGCCGGTATGCGCCGGTCAGAGCAGGTCGGCGGGGCCGCGCGCTGGGTCGGCCAGGGCCGCCAGCACGGCGGCGAGCGGGTCGACGCCGGGCGGCAGGCCGAGCCGGCGCAGCCGCACGCCCGCGATGGTGGTCGCCGCGTGATGGTCCTGGGGCAGGCGCTCGGCGTCCGGGTCGGCGAGGTCGACCACCAGCCCGACCACCGCGGCCGGCTCGTGCGGCAGTCGCCGCAGGCCGAGCCCGCGCACCTCGACGAGCCCCGCGAGCGCCGGAACGGGACGCACCACCAGCCGGCCGTTCACCGCCTCCACCATGGTGCGATCGTCGGCGACGAGGCGGGCGAGCGCACCGGCGCGGCCTTCGGCTGCCTGCATCAGCCGCAGGGCGAGCACCGATTTGCCGGCGCCGGAGGGGCCGCGGATCAGCACCGCGCGGGCGCCGACCAGCACGGCCGAGGCGTGGATGCTCGGGGGGATCACGGTGCAGCGCCGGGCCGGAGCGGGGGCTTCGTCTCGGGTCGGGTCGGCGTTCCGAACGCCGGGTGGGGCGCCGGTCCGGGTCATCGCGGTCACATCGCCGGCAGGCGGACGACGAAGCGGGCGCCCAGCACCACCGGGCCGTCGCCGGCGTCGGGGCCGAGCCGGTTCTCGGCCCAGATGCGGCCGCCATGCGCCTCGACGATCTGCTTGGAGATCGACAGGCCGAGGCCGGAGTTCTGGCCGAAGCCCTGGTCGGGCCGGTCGGTGTAGAAGCGCTGGAAGATCTTCTCCAGCGCGTCCGGGCGGATGCCGGGGCCGTCGTCCTCCACGGTGATCTCCAGCTCCTTGTCGCGGCGCCGGCAGGTCACCCGCACGGTGCCGCCCTCGGGCGAGAAGGAGCGGGCGTTGTCGACCAGGTTGTGGACCACCTGGCCGAGGCGCGAGTCGTGCCCGGAGAGCTGGAAGCTGCGCGGGCCGCCGCCCTCGAAGGCGAGCGACACGCGGACGCCGTTGACGCCCTTGCCGCGCTTCACCTCGTTGGCGACCGCCACCACGGTGGCGAGCAGGCGGCGCAGGTCGACGGTGCCGGAATCGCTGCGCTGAAGCTCGGCGTCGAGGCGGCTGGCGTCGGAGATGTCGGAGATCAGCCGGTCGAGGCGCTTGACGTCGTGCTCGATGACGGCGAGCAGGCGCGCCTGGCTGTCCGGCGACTTGGCGAGCGGCAGCGTCTCGACGGCACTGCGCAGCGAGGTCAGCGGGTTCTTCAGCTCGTGCGCCACGTCGGCCGCGAAGCTCTCGATCGCCTCGATGCGGCTGTACAGCGCGTTGGTCATGTCGCGCAGCGCGCCGGACAGATGGCCGATCTCGTCGCGCCGGCCGGTGAAGTCCGGGATCTCCACCCGCGTCTTGATGCGCCGGCGCACCCGCTCGGCGCCGTCGGAGAGCCGGCGCACCGGCCCCGCGATGGTGCCGGCGAGCAGCAGCGACAGCACGAACATGATGCCGGCGGCGATCAGCGACACCTTGAGGATGGCGAGCCGCTCGGCCTCGACGATCTGGTCGATGTCGCCGCCCTGGGTCGACAGCAGGAGGGCGCCGCGCACCACGCGCGAGCGCTGGATCGGGATCGCCACCGAGACGATGACGTCGCCCTGGTCGTCGATGCGGACCACGCTGCCCTTCTGGCCGTTGAGGGCCTGGGCGATCTCCGGATAGGCGCGGCCGTTCTCCTCCGGCCCCAGCTCGCGGTAGCGCGGCAGCTCGCCGCGGCTCAGCCAGCGGCGCAGCTTGGTGAGCTGGCGTTGCAGATAGTTCGGCCCTTCGCCGCTCGGCGGCGGCAGGTCGTAGCGCAGCACGTCGCCGCGGCCGATGAAGTTGCGGCTGTCCATGAACAGCACGCCCTCGCGGTCGTAGATGCGGGCGCGCGTGTTGGTCGGGGTGACGAGGCGGCGCAGCAGCGGCGCCACCTGCTCGGGATTGAGCGGGAACTCGTAGCCGAACAGCACGTCGTCGGACGGGCTCAGGCTCTCGCCGGCTTGCAGCTCCAGCAGGCGCTGCGGATCGAGCGTGATGGTGTCGGTGTCGACGGTGGCCGACGACGCGATGGCGCCCGAGATGATCTCGCCCTGCACCAGCAGGCTGTGCACCCGCGCGTCGATCAGGCCGGCGCGGAACTGGGTGAGGTAGAGGATGCCGACCACCAGGGCGAGCAGGCCGGCGACGTTGAGGAACACGATGCGCCGGGTGAGGCTGGAGAAGGTCAGCGCCGTGAACAGCTTCCAGGCTGGCTGGAGGGCGCGGCCGAGGCGGTCGAGGCGCAGCGCCCGGCCGACCGGGACCGCGACGGTGGCGACCACCGCGACGGTCCGCGCCACCACGGCGAGAACGCCGCGACCGGCGGCGTCGAGCCCGCGGGACAGCGGCGCGACCGCGACCGCGAGGCGGCGCTTCTGCCGGCGTGCCGCGCGCCGCAGCCGGGCGAGGCGGCGCAGGGCGGCGCGGCCGAGCAGGCCGTGCAGCATCGGCTCCTTGTCGGGGCGCTCGGCCGGCGGCGCGGTGCGGGGCGCGGGAGAGGGCGTGGCGCGGTCGTGGTCGGCGGATCGATCGAGCACGGGCGGGGCGCCCCTCGGGGTGTCAGCGTCGCATGTCAGCGTCGCGTCTCTGGCGTCGCGTCTCGGTGCCGCCTCTAGGGTCCGGCGCGACACCGCCGGCCGCGGCCGGTCACCGGACAGCTCGGCGAGCGGCTCCGCCGCGGCGCCGGAGCGGACCGCGCAGCCTCGGAAACGCGCGCTATTCCTTGAACCGATAGCCGACGCCGTACAAGGTCTCGATCATGTCGAACTCGTCGTCGGTCTGCTTGAACTTCTTGCGCAGCCGCTTGATGTGGCTGTCGATGGTGCGGTCGTCGACATAGACCTGGTCGTCATAGGCCGCGTCCATCAGGGCGTTGCGGCTCTTGACGACGCCCGGGCGCTGGGCCAGCGCCTGGAGGATCAGGAACTCGGTCACCGTCAGGGTGACGGGCTCGCCCTTCCAGGTGCAGGTGTGGCGCTCCGGGTCCATGCGGAGCAGGCCGCGCTCCAGCACCTTGGCGGAATCGGTCTCCTTCGGGGCGGTGCCGTCCTTGGGGATGGCGCGGCGGAGCACCGCCTTCACCCGCTCCACCAGGAGGCGCTGGGAGAACGGCTTCCGGATGAAGTCGTCGGCGCCCATCTTGAGGCCGAACAGCTCGTCGATCTCCTCGTCCTTGGAGGTGAGGAAGATCACCGGCACGTCGGACTTCTGGCGCAGGCGCCGCAGCGTCTCCATGCCGTCCATGCGGGGCATCTTGATGTCGAGGATCGCGAGATCCGGCATCGAGGTCTTGAAGCCGTCGAGCGCCGAGGCGCCGTCCGTGTAGGTCATGATCCGGTAGCCCTCGGCCTCGAGCGCGATCGAGATCGAGGTCAGGATGTTCCGGTCGTCGTCGACGAGCGCGATGGTCGGCATGGGGCCTCTTTCGCGTGAACGGGCGAGCGTTTCGGGCCTTGAAGCCCGCAAAGCTGGGCCGAAATGTGACTCGGCCGGCGACGGCCGGGCGGACGGGAGCGCGCCTCTGCGGCCTAAGTCTAGTGCGTCGGACGCAATTCCGCCATACCGGGAGCCTGATCGGTGTGTGTCCGCCGCGACGGTGGCGATCACGCGGCCTCGCCCGCAGGAGACAGTTCGTGACCGACATCCAGCCTCCGCGACCCGGCGTGATGCCCGGGCGCCTGCCCGAAAACGCCAAGCTTCCCGAGGACTTCGAGCCGGTCGCCGAGGCCCGGCGGTGGCTGCGTGCGACCCGCGCCGGGGCGCTCGCCACCAACGACCGCAATACCGGGCATCCGTTCGGCTCGCTGGTCAACGTGGCGACCGCGGCGGACGGCGCGCCGGTCATCCTGGTGTCGCGGCTCTCCACCCACACGGCCAATCTGGAGCGCGACGGCCGCTCCTCGATTCTTCTCGCCGCCACCGGCAAGGGCGATCCGCTCGCCCATCCGCGCCTCACCGTGCTCGGCAGCTTCGTGCGCGACGACGATCCGGCGCTGCGCCGCCGCTACCTCGCCCGCCACCCGAAGGCGGAGCTGTATGCCGGCCTGCCGGACTTCTCGGTCTGGCGGATGATGGTCGCCGCCTTCCATCTCAATGGCGGCTTCGCCCGCGCCGCCGATCTCGCCCCCGAGGACGTGCTGACCGACCTGTCCGGGGCCGGCGAGCTGCTGGAGACCGAGGAAAGCGCCGTCGCCCACATGAACCAGGACCACGCCGAGGCGGTGCGGCTCTATGCGACGCGGCTGGCCGGCGCCCCCGAGGGCAATCCGGAGGCGCCCTGGCGGGTGACCGGGCTCGATCCCGACGGGCTCGACCTCGCCCGCGGCGATCTCACCCTGCGGGTGCCGTTCCCCGAGCGGGTCACCACGGCGGCGGCGCTGCGCGCCATGCTCAAGCGCCTCGCCGACGCGGCGCGGGCCGGCTGACGGGCGGCGGCGCCGGCTCGCGCGAGGATTTGTTTCGGGATGCAAAAAATGTTTCTGCCGGAGGTGTGCGCCACCCCGGGGAGGCTATCATCCCGACGTCAACGTCCTCCGGGAGCTTGCCATGCTTCGTCTCGCCCTCGCCGGGCTCTCGCTCGGCCTTCTGTGCACGTCCGCGCTTGCTCAACCCGCCGCCGCGCCGCCGGCCGCGGCTCCCGCCGCGGGGGCTCCCGCCGCGGGGAGCGCGCCGGCCTCCGCGGCCGCGAAGGCTCCGCTCGTCCTGCGTGACATGGGCTCGTTCCACATCGGCGGGCGCACCGTCGAGGTGACCGGCAAGCCGACCCGCGAGGTGGTGTTCGCGGCCGGCGGCACCCCGGCCAAGATGGACCCGAACGGCCCCTATCAGGTCGAGCAGATGTACGTGCAGTACTTTCTGCCGCAGAACCGCAAGGGCAAGGTTCCCCTGCTGATGTGGCACGGCGGCGGCCTCACCGGCGTCACCTGGGAGACCACGCCCGACGGCCGCGACGGCTGGCTCAACATGTTCGTCCGCAAGGGCTGGGACGTCTACAATTCCGACGCGGTCGAGCGCGGCCGCTCCGGCTTCCCGAGCCCGGATATCTGGCCGAGCTCGCCGATCTTCCTCACCAAGGGCAACCCGTTCGAGCGCTTCCGCATCGGCGCCGGGCCGGGCTCGTGGAGTCCCGATCCGGCCAAGCTGAAGGTGCTGCCCGGCAGCCAGTTTCCGGTCGAGGCCTATGACAGCTTCGTCAAGCAGGGCGTGCCGCGCTGGCTCGACAGCGACGCGCCGATCGTCGCCGCCTACACCGAGCTGGTCCAGAAGGTGTGCCCCTGCGTGATCCTGTTTCACAGCCAGGCCGGCGGCTTCGCGTTCCGCATCGCCCAGGCGCACCCCGACAAGGTGAAGGCGCTGGTGGCGATCGAGCCGGCGGTGCCGGGCGATCCCGCCAAGGCGGCGGCCCTCAAGGACATCCCGATCCTGATGGTGTTCGGCGACTATATCGAGCAGGACTCGCGCTGGCCGGCCATGCGGGGCAAGGACGTCGCCTTCGGCGACGCCGTCAAGGCGGCGGGCGGCAGCGTCGACGTCGTCGACCTGCCGGCGGTCGGCATCAAGGGCAACTCGCACATGCTGATGATGGACAAGAACAACGGCCAGATCGCCGATCTCGTCCACGACTGGCTGGTGAAGAAGGGCCTGGTCGACTGAGGTTCGCGATCGTCGCGGCGGCTCGTTCCCGGTGCGGAGAGCCGCCGCGGCTCGATGCCCGCGGGGTCTCGCCAGGGCGGTGCGAGACCCGCCGCAGGCCGGCCAAGTACTTCTCGTCGTTCGCTGATTTGGAGCGGGCGATGGGAATCGAACCCACGACATACAGCTTGGGAAGCTGTCGTTCTACCACTGAACTACGCCCGCGCGGCCGGCAGATTACCCGGGGCGGGCGGTGCGCCGCAAGAGCCTCCGGCGGGCAGCCGGTCGGTGCCGAACCGCACACCGTCGAGGCGGGCCGGCGCTCGGCCAGGCCGGATGGAACCGATTTGCCTGGCATGTAAAACTCCCATACATTCGCACCAGGCCAGCCGCGCGCAAGGGTTGCCGGCCGGCCACCGGGGGAGCGTTTGACAGCAGCTTCGGCAGGACCGCCGGACAAGGGCGAGATCCCGTCGCGGGCGCCGACGATCCGCAGTCGGCTGGTCGCGCTCGTCCTCTCGACTCTCCTGCCGGTGCTGATCTTCTCCGGGGCGCTGATCGTCCGCCAGGCCCAGCAGGAGCGGGCCGCCCTGGAGCTCCAGGCCGAGGCGGTCGCGGTCGCCGCCGTCCATCTGATCGACGCCCATGTGCGGGCGGTCGAGCCGGTGCTGCGGACCCTGGCCATGCAGGCCCCCCGCATCCAGGAGGAGCGGCCCGCCTTCCAGCAGATCGCCGCTGCGGCGGCGCAGCATCTCGGCAAGAGCGTAGCGCTGCTCGACCGGACCGGCCGGCCGCTGGTGGTCGCCGCCCCGGCCGCGGAGGGCGTCGTCTGGCCGCAGACCATCGACATGGCATCGCTCGCCGCCCTCACGACCGCCGACGGGCTGGTGGTCACCGATCTGCTGCGCGATCCCGCCGGTGGCCGGTCGGTCGCCCTCGTGGCGGTCGCCACCACGGCCGGCGGCGACACCGGGGCGATTCTGGCGGCCGTGGTCGATCCGGCGGCGCTCGGCCATGTGCTGCGCGACGCCGGCCTTCCCGACGACTGGATCGCCGCCGTGGTGGACCGGCAGGGCCTGTTCGTCGCGCGCTCGCACCAGGCCGAGACCCAGGTCGGCCAGCCGGCGCGGCCCGAGCTGGCGGCCGCCGCCAGCGGCCCCGCCCGGCGCGGCCGCTTCGACAACGTCACCTGGGAGGGGGTCAGCCAGCACAACGCCTTCCACCGCTCGGCCGTGACCGGCTGGACCGCCGTGATCGGCATCCCGCACGCGGTGCTGGACGCGCCGGAGCGCCGCGCCGCGGCGGTGCTGGCCACCGGCGCCGTCTTCGCGGCGCTGGCGCTCGTCCTCGCGATGTTCTTCGCCCGCCGCATCGCGGCGCCGATCAGCGCCCTGGAGGGCGCCGCCATGGCGCTCGCCCATGGCGAGCCGCTGCCCGCCGGCGACCGCCGCATCCGCGAGCTGGACGAGGTGTGGCGCGCTTTCGAGGGTGCCGCCGCCATCGTGCGCGCCCGCAACGCCGCCGAGGAGGAGCTGCGCCGCACCACCGCCTTGCTCGCCGCGGTCAGCGCCTCGACGCCGGATCTGATCTACGTGAAGGACCGCGACGGCCGCATGGTGATGGCCAACGAGGCGGCCTTGGCCGTGACCGGCCGCGGCCGCGACGAGGTGCTCGGCCGCACCGAGGCGGAATGGCACCACGACCCCGAGGAGGCGGCCGCCATCATGGCCAACGACCGCGCCGTGATGACGGCCGGTGCCGCCAGCAAGGTGGAGGAGACGTTCACCACGCCGCCCGGCGAGACTCGCGTGTTCCTCTCCACCAAATCGCCGCTGCGCGACGCCGCCGGCACGGTGGTCGGGCTGGTCGGTGTCTCCACCGACATCACCGAGCGCAAGCGGCGCGAGGAGCATGTCGAGCTGCTGATGCACGAGCTGTCTCATCGCACCAAGAACCTGCTCGCGGTGATCCAGGCGCTGGCCCGTCAGCTCATGCGGACCAGCACCGACCCCGCCGACTTCGAGCAGAAGTTCCTGGCCCGCATCCAGGCGCTGGCCCTCGCCCACGATCTCTTGGTGCAACAGCGGTGGCAGGGGGCCCAGCTCGCCGAGGTGATCGGGGCCCAGCTCTATCCGTTCGTCGGTGGCGAGCATGCCCGGGTGACGCTCGACGGTCCGCCGCTGATGCTGCGGCTCGAAGCCGTGCAGAACCTCTCGCTGGTGCTGCACGAGCTGGCCACCAACGCGGCCAAGTACGGGGCGCTGTCGGTGCCGGCCGGCCGAGTCGCGATCACCTGGCGGATCGATGGCGATGCCCTGGTGCTCGATTGGCGCGAGCACGGCGGCCCGCCGGTGCAGAAGCCGGAGCGGCGCGGCTTCGGCCACACCATCATCGAGCGCCTGCTGGCTCAGGGCATGGATGGTTCGGTGGTGCTGAACTTCCCGCCCGACGGCGCCGTCGCCATGCTGCGGGTGCCGGTCGCCCAAATGACGGTGTCGTAGGGGGCGGTGTCGTAATGGCGGTGTCGGCGAGGCGGCGTGAGCGCCGGCCACCTACGGGCGAAAATGCTTCGACAGCTTCAGCCCCTGCGCCTGGTAGTTCGACCCGATGCCCTCGCCGTAGAGCTGATCGGGTTGCGCCAGCATGTGCTCGTAGACGAGCCGCCCGACCGTCTGGCCGTGCTCCAGGATGAACGGCACCTCGTGCGAGCGCACCTCCAGCACGGCGCGCGAGCCGTGGCCGCCGGCCTCGTCGCAGCCGAAGCCGGGATCGAAGAACCCCGCGTAGTGGACGCGGAACTCGCCGACCAGCGGATCGAACGGCACCATCTCGGCGGCGAAGTCGGGCGGCACCGTCACGGCCTGCTTGGAGGCGAGGATGTAGAACTCGTCGGGATCGAGGATCAGGGTGCGGCTGCGGCTCGCCCGCAGCGGCTCCCAGTAATCGGCGACCTCGTAGCGGGCGCGGCGGTCGACGTCGATCAGCCCCGTGTGGCGCTTGGCGCGGTAGCCGACGAGCCCGTCCGGCCCGAAGCCGGCGAGATCGACGCCGACCGCGACCCCTTCGGACAGATCGGCGTCGGGATCGTCGACCAGCCCCTCGCTGGCGTGCAGGCCGATGAGCGCCTCGCCCGCCACCACGGTGCGGCCGCGGTGGAAGCGCATTTGGGACAGCCGCGAGCCCTCGCGCACCAGCACCGGGAAGGTGCGGGGGCTGATCTCCAGATAGAGCGGGCCGTGATAGCCCGGCTCGATGCGGTCGAACGAGCGGGCGCCGTCGGCGATCACCCGGGTGAACACGTCGAGCCGCCCGGTCGAGCTCTTCGGGTTGGCGGCAGCGCCGAGATCGGCCGGCAGCGCCAGGCTCTCCAGCAGCGGCACGATGTAGACGCAGCCGGTCTCCAGCACGGCGCCGTCGCCGAGTGCGATCTCGTGCAGCTTGAGGCTGTCGATGCGCTGCGCCACCGAGGCCCGCGGTCCCGGCAGGAAGCTCGCCCGCACCCGGAAGGCGATCTCGCCGAGCCGCAGGTCGAGGCTGGCCGGCTGGATCTGGTCGTCGGCGAGCGGCACCGCCGTGATGATGCCGCCCGACGAGGTCAGGGCGGCGATCATGCGGTCCGGCAGGATTCCCCGGTCGGTGGGGCCGAAGGCGAGCGGCACGGGCGGCCCTCCTCTCGCGCGCCGCCGCGGAGCGGCGACAAGGCGCGAAAACGCGCGCGTTTCGAGGTCTCTAGCCGATGCCTGCCTTGACGGAAAGGGCGCCGGGCGTTATGAGCCGCCGTTATCCCGTGGTCATTTGAGCCGGCCGGCTTGCCGCCACGTTAAACAAGGTCGCTAAAAGGCCGGGGACGCGCGCGCCCGGCCCGGACCTGTCCGGCCGGGTTTTTTCGTCCCCGCGCCGACCCGAGCGAGGAGGTCCGCGTCCGATGCCGTCCGATCCTGCTCACGATCGTGCCGCCGCCCGCGACTGGCACCCCGAGACCCGGCTGGTCCATGCCGGCACGTTGCGCTCGCCGTTCGGCGAGACCGCCGAGGCATTGTTTCTCACCCAGGGCTTCGCCTATGGCAGCGCCGAGGAGTGCGAGACGCGCTTTGCCGGCCCCGATCCCGGCTTCCTCTACTCGCGCTTCTCCAACCCGACCGTCGCGATGTTCGAGGCCCGCATGGCGGCGCTGGAGGGCGCCGAGGCGGCGCGCGCCACCGCGAGCGGCATGGCGGCGATCACCGCCGCGCTGGTCGGCCCGGTGCGGGCCGGCGACCACGTGGTGGCGGCGCGGGCGCTGTTCGGCTCCTGCCGCTGGGTGATCGAGGACTATCTGCCGCGCTTCGGCGTCGCCTCGACGCTGGTCGACGGCCGCGACCTCGGCGCGTGGCGCGCCGCCATGCGGCCGAATACCAAGGTGCTGTTCCTGGAGAGCCCGTCGAACCCGACCCTGGAGGTGATCGACATCGCGGCGGTGGCGGACATCGCCCATGCGGCCGGGGCCGTGCTCGTCGTCGACAACGTGTTCGCGACGCCGCTGTGGCAGAGCCCGCTGGCGCTCGGCGCCGACTGCGTCGTCTACTCGGCCACCAAGCACATCGACGGCCAGGGCCGTTGCATGGGCGGCGTCATCCTGGCGTCCGAGCAGTTCATCCAGGACCACGTCCACATGCTGCTGCGGCAGACTGGGCCGTGCCTGTCGCCGTTCAACGCCTGGGTGATGCTGAAGGGCCTGGAGACGCTGACGCTCAGGGTCGAGCGCCAGACCGCGACGGCGGCCGCGGTGGCCGACGCGCTCGCCGGCCATCCGAAAATCGCCCGGCTGATCTATCCGGGCCGCGCCGACCACCCGCAGGCCGAGGTCGTGGCGAAGCAGATGCGTGGCGGCTCGACCCTGGTGGCGTTCGAGGTGGCCGGCGGCAAGGCGGCCGCCTTCCGCTTCATGAACGCGCTGCGGCTCGTGACCATCACCAACAATCTCGGCGACGCCAAGAGCCTGGTGACCAGCCCGGCGATCACCACGCACCAGCGGCTGACGGCGGCGGAGCGCGCCGTGCTCGGCATCGGCGACGGGCTGATCCGCTTCTCGGCCGGGCTGGAGCATCCCGACGACGTGATGACGGATCTCCTGTCGGCGCTCGACGCGGTGTGAGGCGGCGGCCCTCCTCGTCGTTCCGGGGCGCGGCACCCGGATCGGCGCTTCGCGCCGTCCGGGCGCAGGCTCTGCCGCGAACCCGGAACCCAGCGGCTGGATTCCGGACAGCCGCTTCGCGGCTTCCGGAATGACTACCAAATGGATCAGCCGGATCGCGCCTCAGTCGCGGCGGAACACGATGGAGGCGAGCCAGCCGGTGACCAGCGCCATCATGGCGGTGACGATGCCGTAGACGAGGCCGTGGTCGACCGCCGCGGTGGCGACGAAACGCTCGAAGCCGACCTTGGTGATCTCGAACGCCGAGGTCGAGCGCGTCACCAGGGCGCCGTCGGCGAACAGCTTGACGTCGACCTCGTAGATGCCGACCGGCGCCTCGGCCGGCACCGGGATCGATGCCTGAAACAGCGTCGGCGACAGCAGCGTCACCGCGGTCGGGTCCTCGACATACAGGCGCCGCTCGGTCTTCAGCCGCAGGAACGCCTGGCGAAACGGGTCGTCGCGCACCACGTCGGCGATGTCGGGGCCGATCTGCTGCGGCAGCACGACGTTGCCCAGGCCGATCTGGAGACGACGCAGCCGCTCCTCCGGCATCACCTGATCGAACGGACGGGTGCCGAGGATGGCCAGATAGGCCGGCACGTCGATGAAGGTGCGTGAATCGACGTTGATCCAGATGCCGAGCATGCGGTCCTTGCGCAGCGTCTTCAGCGTCTGGCGCGGCCCGGTGACGGTGGCGATGACGTCGTAGCCGGCGCGCCGCGGCGCCTCGCCGGCATCGCGCTCCACCGCCCCGAACAGCACCACCTCGGCGCCGGTGAACACCGAGTTGATCAGCACCCGGTGGGTGGACAGCGAGGTGACCAGCCGCTCCGCCGCGGCGGCCGGTCCGCACGACAGACTCCCCAGGATGGCGAGGCAGGCGAGGAGGACGAGACCGCGCCCGGCCGGCGATGCCCTGCCGATGCGGCCGCGGCGGCTCATCGGTCGCCCTCCATCAGGCGGAACGAGAACATCTCGCCGGGAGGCAGGAACAGGTTGACGGCGAAGCGCAGCCCGACCGCGAGCACCAACAGGCCGAGCATCAGCCGCAGCCGCTCGGACCGCATCTTCTGCCCCGCCTGGGCGCCGAACTGCGCCCCGATGACGCCGCCCACCATCAGGATGAGGGCGAGCAGCGCATCGACCAGGTGGTTGGTGGCGGCATGCAGCACCGTGGCGCTCGCCATGGTGACCAGGGTCAGCACCATCGAGGTGCCGATCACCACATTGGTGGGCACCCGCAGGAGATAGATCAGCGCCGGCACCAGGATGAAGCCGCCGCCGATGCCCATGATGGCGCCGAGGAAGCCCATCGACAGGCCGATCGCCCACACCGGGATCACCGACACATAGAGGCGCGACTGCTTGAAGCGCACCTTGAGGGGCAGGCCGTGCAGCCAGGTGTGGCCGCCGGGACGGGCGGCCGGCGCCTGCTTGTCGCGATGCGCCCGCACGATCGCCCGCAGGCTCTCGGCCACCATCAGGCCACCCACCGAGGAGAGCAGGATCACGTAGGACAGCGCGATGACGAGATCGAGTTGGCCGACCGCGCGCAGCACTCCGAACAGCCAGACGCCGAGGGCGGTGCCGATCAGCCCGCCGATCAGCAGCATGAAGGCGAGGGCGAGGTCGAGGGCGCGGCGGCGCCAATAGGTGAGGGCGCCCGAGAACGACGAGGCGGCGATGTGGCTCGACACGGTGGCGACCGCCACCGCCGGCTGCACCCCGATGAAGATCAGGAGCGGCGTCATCAGGAAGCCGCCGCCGATGCCGAACATGCCGGAGATGAAGCCGACCGCGATCCCCATCGCGAAGACGAGGAACACGTTGACCGGCAGGTCGGCGATCGGGAGGTAGATATCCACGGCTCGGGTCCGCGGCCTGGTCCGAGGACACGAGCCGGCTGGTCTGCGGGAACGACGCTGCGACGAGCGAAGCCGTACAGGCTCGCTCCGCCGCCGCAAAGCGGAATCTCGCCCGCCCCGATGACCGCCGGCTCGGCAGCCAAACGGGCTCTCAGAGCCGCGCGGCCTGCTCGAACGGCACGCGGGTCTTGGGCTTCGGCCGGCTGCCCGGACCCACCACCGCGTCCTCCCACCCGCCGGGCGGCGGCGCCACCGTGACGGCCTCCTCGGGCGCCACCAGCGGCACGAAGCTCTGCGCCGCCAGCCGCGCCGCCGTCAGGCTCTGCTGATCGAGCCGCTGGGCGATGTCGTCGCGCTTGCGCACCGCGTCCTTGTCGCCCCGCTGGGCCGCGATCGCGAACCACTTGTAGGCCTCGGCCAGGTTCTGCTCGACCCCGATGCCGCGGGCATGGAGGATCGCCAGATTGTACTGGCTGTCGGCGACGCCGTGGCGGGCGGCCCGCTGGAACCACTGCGCCGCGGCGGCGAAGTCGGGCTTGCCGTCGATGCCCTCGGCGTAGAGCACCGCGATGTTGTGCATGGCGTTGGCGTTGCCGCGGTCGGCGGCGGCCTGGTACCAGCGCCGTGCCTCGGCGAGGTCCTTCTTCACGCCCTGCCCCTTCTCGTAGAGGCTGCCGAGCCGGAACTGGGCGGGCGCCAGGCCCGCCTCGGCGGCGCGCAGGAACCACGGCAGCGCCGCCGCGAGGTCGGCGGCGACGCCGCGGCCCTCGGCGTAGCGCATGGCGATCTCGTAGGCGGCGGCCGGGTTGCGGGCCGCGATCCCGGCGGCGAGCGGCTTGGTGGCCAGGGCGGCCGGCAGGCTGTCGGGCCACGCCTCTCCGGATGCTGCGGCAGGGGCCGGCGCGAGCGGCACGGCGGCGGGCGGCGCCCCGGGGCGGGCCGGCGCCGTGGTCGGTGCGGCGGCGAGCGGGGTGGCGGGCGCGACGCCGCGGCCCGACGGCAGCGCGCCGGTGATCTCGGCCGCGCTCTGAGGGGCGGCGCCCGGAGGCGCGGCGGCGGTCGCGGCCGGTGCGGTGACCGCCGGCGTGCCGGTGGCCGGAACGGTGGCCGGGGCCGCCACGACGGGCGGCGGCGTGGCCGGCGGCTGCGTCGCAGGCGGCGCCAGCAGCGAGGTCTCGTCCTTCAGCTTGGGCAGGTGCCGGTCGATCAGCGCCTTGGCGGTCGGCGACGCGGCGGAGAGCGCGCGGGCCGCGGCGGCGAGATCGGACGGCGGCACCAGATCGGCGACCGTGGTGCCGGCCCGGCTCTTGGCGTCGGGGGCGGCGGCGACCGGCGCGGACGACGGCGGGACCGACGAGGGCGCCGCGGTGATCACCGCGGCCGGGCGGTCGGCGTCCGGATCGAGCGAGCGCAGGCCGATCGGCACCAGCGCGAGGGCGATCACCAGCACGCTGGAGGTGACGAACAGCGCCTTGATGCGGTCGCTGAGCCGACGGATGCCGGCTCCGGCACCGGAGCCGGTCTCGGCGGTGGCGGGCGACGGGCTCACCTGCTCGCTCGCCGCCTGGGCGGCGCGGCGGGCCGCCAGGATGAAGTTCGGCTTGGCACCCGCGGTCGCCGGCGACTCGGGCGTCGGCCCGAGCGCCGCCTGCGAGGCGGCGATGCGGTCGGCGGCGCTGCGGCCACGATACCAGGGCGGCCCCGAGCCGGGCTCGATCGGCGCGTCCGGCGGCAGCCCGCCGTCCTCGGTCTCGGTCGACGACAGGGCGGCCGGCTCCGGGGCGGGGCGCCGCGGCGGGCCGATCGGGATCGCGAGGCCGGTGCCGCGTGCCGAGGAGGGGCCGGGCAAGGAGGTGGCCGTGGGCGCGGCCGCTGCGAAGGGCGGCGGCTCGGCCGCCGCCTCGACCGCGGCCGTCGGCGCCGTCGGTGTCGGAGTTGCCGAGACGGAGGCGGAGGACCGCGCCGGACCGGCGCGCAGGTCGCTCTCGATGGCGGCGAGGCGGTCGGCCATGCGGTCGAGGGTGCCGTGCGCGGCTTCCAGCGAGGCGCGGGTGCGGCGGTCGGCGTCGTCCTGGCTCTGCCGCAGGCTCTCGACGTCGCGGGCGAGCGCCGCCAGCGCCGGGTCGGGCTGCGGCGGCGCCGTGCGGGCGGCCTGCAACGCCTCGACATGGGCCAGCAGCTCGGCCATGCCGCGCTCCAGCGCCGGCAGCATCTCCAGCCGCTGCTCGGACTGCTCGATCTTCTGCACCAGCTGGGCGACCCGCTGCTCCAGCGGGGCGAGGCCCGGATGATCGAGCGCCGAGCGCTCGATGCTGTCGAGTTTGTCGGCGAGCAGGCGGATGCGGTCCTCGACCTTGGCGACGGCGGCGGGATCGAGACCGCTGGCTTGCAGGCGGTCGAGCTTGTCGTCGACCAAGCCGATGCGCTCCTCGATCGGGGCGAGCGCCTGGGCGGCGCGGGCGTCGGCCATCAGGTCGAAGCGCTCCAGGCGGTCGACCAGCGAGGCCATCAGCGGTTCCAGCGTCGGCGGCTGCGCCGGCGCGGCGGTCGCGTCGTCGGTCGTCGGAGCGGCGAGCGCGATCCGCTCGGCGCTGCGGGCCAGGGCGGCTTCGGCGGCCTCGGCCGCCTGGGCGGCGGCCCCGGCGGCCTGGACGGCCGCATCGGCGGCCGCCCGTGTGACGGTCTGGGCGGCGCTGTGCTCGGCGCTCTGGGCCGCCAGCGTCTCGGCGATGCCGCTGATCTGGCGCTCCAGATTGGCGATGGCATCGGCGGCCGGCGTCGCCGGTGCCAGCGGCGCGTGGTCGATGCGCTCCGACAGGACGCGGACCTCGGCCACCAGCGCGGTCAGCGCGTCGCCGGACGCGACCGTCGTGACGATGCCGCGCAGCGTCTCGACCGCGCCCTGGAGCTGATGCAGCACGGCCGGGTCGAGCCCCTCGGCCGAGATCTGATCGATCTTGTGGAACAGCGTATTGACTGAGCCGGCGAGCTCGCCGGGCGCGAGCCCGCGCAGCGCGTCGCGCACCTCGGCGAGGCCCTGCTCGATGGGCGCCAGCGCGGCCGGATCGAAGGCGGCCGCCCGGCTCTGGTCGAGCCGCGCCGACAGCGCCCGCACCTCGGCCTCCAGCGCCTCGAAGGCGTGCCGCGGCACCAGGTCGTGGACGGCGCGGCCGATCTGACGCAGCTCCTGGCGCAGCTCGCCGGCGAGCTCGGCGGCGCGGCAGGGCGAGCGCAGCGTCTCGATCTGGGCCGTGATGGCGCGAAGCTGATCCTCCAGCCGCGACAGGTCGACGGCCGGCGGCGCGGCGGCCGGCGTCAGCACCGGCGCGAACATGCTGGGCTCGGCCGGCATGCCGTCCTCGTCGAGCGCCCGCTGGCGCGCCGCGATCTCGGCGACGGCCCGCTCCAGCGGGCTCTTGCCGTCGATGGTGCCGGAGCCGGCCGCCGGGCCGGAATCGAGGGTGGTGCGGACCAGCCGCTCGAGCTGGCGGGTGATGCCTTCGAAGCGATTGCACAGGGCGACGAGATCGCGATCCGGCACCGGGCGCCGCAGTGATGCGGCCAGCGCGTCGGGGCCTGTCGCCGATGCGGGCGCGTCGGCGCGGATCTCGGTGGCGCGGATCTCGGTGGCGCGCAGCTCGGTGGCGCGCAGCTCGGCGTCGCTCGGCTCCGACGTGGTCGGGCCGGAGGCCGCCGTGTCGGTGGCGATCGTGTCGGACTCGGCCGGGCGTGCGCCGGGCACCGCGGCACCGAGCCAGCGACGGAACGCCGAGCCCGATCGGTGCGCCGCGTCCGGAGCCGTGTCGCGCGCGTCGCGCCGACCCCCTTTGACGTACCCTGGCGCGCCTGTCATGTGGTTACCCGGCTTTACGCATCGAACCGAGCCGCGGACGGATGCGCCGGAGCCGGGATCGTTAAGGAACGATGCCATCGGGGCGGTGTCAGCGACGCTCGTCCCGACTTTCGACGCGGCACGGTAAAGAAGCGGTTAAGCCGGGCCTACCGGACGGTGATTTCGGTGTGGTGCGGCAACGCCGCCATGGTGTGATCGGTGTGTCGCGCCCGTGTGTCGCGCGCCGACGGTATGTACGGACGACGAGGTGATCATGAGTGGCGATGGGCCGGCCATCGGGCTGACGGGGCGTGCGGCGCTGACGGTCGAGGATCGGCACACCGCCGCGGCGGTCGGCAGCGGCGGCGTCGCGGCGCTCGCGACGCCCGTGATGGTGACGCTGATGGAGGCGGCGGCGGTGGACGCCCTGGCGGGCGCGCTGCCGGAAGGCCGGCAGAGCGTCGGCGTGAAGCTCGACGTCGATCACCGCGCCGCCACGCCGGTCGGCTTGCGGGTCGAAGCCGAGGCCACGCTCGTCGCGGTCGCCGGACGTACCCTGACGTTCCGTGTCGTCGCCCGCGACGCCGTCGAGATCGTCGGCGAGGGCACCCATGTGCGCGCCGTGATCGACGCCGCCCGCTTCGACGAGCGTCTCGCCGCCAAGGCGGCCGCAGGCGGCTGAGTGGCGGCACGCCGCTGGGCGGGCGCGGGCGCGGGCGCCGGCGCGAGGTGCTGGCCGTGCGGCTCAGTCGCCGCCGCGCCGGAACACGTCACGCAGGGTGCGTCCCTGGTCGCCGAGCGTGGTGCGGGTGTCGGCGACCGACTCGAAGAAGCGTGCCAGCGCCTGCGAGCGGCGCAGCACCAGATAGGTCATCAGCGTGATGCCGGCCAGCACCGTCGAGAAGATGGCGAGCTTGGTCAGGCTCGGCTCCTCGGCGTGAGCAAACAGGTTCATGCCGAGGAAGCCGGTCGTCACCGTGCCGAGAATGCTCATCATGGTGACCACCGTCAGCCGCACGATGGTGGTCGACTGACGGCGCAGCATGTCGGAGTCGAGATAGGTGCTCATGTCGGAGATCTGCGCCCGCACGTCGGCGTAGAGCCGTTCGAGCGCCAGATGATCGGCCCAGCGGTGGAACAGGTCGCGCGCCATCGCCTGGTCGGACAATTCCGAGAACCAGTAGCGGTGGGTGAAGCGCAGGAAGATCTCCTGGGTCTGCCGGATGTCGCGCCGGAAGCTGCGCACCGTCGCCGGATCGTCGATGTCGAGCCGGGTGATCATGCTCATCAGCCGTTCGGACAGCATCAGCAGCGCGGCGCGGTGGAAATGGGCGACCAGGCCGAGCATGAAGATCTGGTGGCGGAACTGCGCCAGGAAGCCGCGCTCGGCATCGGTGAAGACGGGATGGCGGGCGTCGCCCACCACCACGAAGGTGTGCCCCGTGCAGGTGATCCGCGTGTCGCACCAGTCGCCACCGCGGCCGGGATCGTGATAGCGGTCGTAGGCGTATTTCTGATCGAAGTCGGCGAGGAAGCGGGCCGCGTAGGGCAGCCCCGGCCGCCGGTCCGGCAGCACCCCGAGGGTGAGGCGGACGAGGTCCGACTGGCTCATCCGGCCGGGATCGTCGACCGCGAGATACACCATCGACGGCATCCGGTAGTATTCGAGCGGCCGGTAGCGCAGCGGCCCCGGCGGATCGGCGTGATTGATCCGCAGCGGCCGTAGCAGGAAGTCCCAGTGCGCCGCCACCGTCGGGGCGATGTTGCGGCACACCGAGGCGGTGAACTTGGGGCGGTCGTCGTAATCGGAGACGGCCAGCACGGCGCCGTCGGCAGCGAGCCATTCGACGCGGGCCGGGCAGTTCTCGGCCTCGCCGGTGTCGCTCCAGCCGGACGGATAGGCGCGGGCGAAGCGGTAGACGAACTCCTGCGCGACGGCGAGCGGCAGGTCCTCGCCGCCGAGCTCGAACACCAGCACGACGACGTCGACGTCGTAGAAGAAGTAGAGATCCGCGTGGGCGACGGCGAGCTCGATCGGCGCCGTGCCGCGGCGCAGCCAGGTGCGCACGCGGCGGATGTCGTCGCGGCGGTAGATGCGGATCGGTGAGTCACCGTAGCTGGTGCGGCCGCTGCGCGAGGCGCGTTCGCCGTAGAGAAAGCGTTGCGCCCGCGGCAGGAAGCCGACGAACTCGCGGTAGTGACGTTCCTGGAAGCCCGCCGGATCGACCGGAAACTCGTCTTTCAGCTCGGCCCACGGGCGGCCGACCAAGGGATCGTCGATCTCGGTCAAGAGCTCCCAGTGGTTCTGGATCTGGGCGCCTTCCTTGAGCGGCATGAGCTGGAGCGGCCAGGTGACGATCTGGCGGAACTGCCGCACCACCAGGCCGGGCGCCGCTTCGGGCGCCGGACCGGATGCAACGCGCGCCGTGGTCGCCGCATCGTGACTGGATGCATCGTGGCCGGACATCCTGTGGCCTGCTGCCGTCTCGACGGTCGTCATGCCCCCTCCACTGGTTCCGATGTCGTAGCGGGGCGCGCCGCCCGGGCGCTTGCGTCATGCCGCCGCAGCCGGCAAGATCACCGCAACGACAAGAACACGCCTGCTGGGACGGAAACAACCGCTGTCGCCCGGGAGCCCCCGTATGCCCGCTTTCCGCCGTTTCTATGCGGCCGCCTCCGCGTGGACCGGCCGCGTCGCCGTCGCCACGGTCGCGGTCATCCTCGCGCTCGTGACGCCCGGCACCGTGAGGCCGGCCGTGGCCGAGCTGCGCATCGGCGCCGTCGTGTCGGCGACCGGGCCGGCCGAGTATCTCGGCGATCCGGAGAAGCGCACGCTGGAGATCTATGTCGAGGCGCTCAACGCCGCCGGCGGTGTCGGCGGCGAGCCGATCCGGCTGATGCTGCACGACGACGGCGGCGATCCGGAGACGGCGCGCCGGCTGGCGGCCCGGCTCATCGCCGACGACAAGGTGTCGGTGGTGATCGGCGGCACCACCACGGCGACCTCGCTCGCCATGGTGCCGGTGATCGAGGCTGCGCAGGTGCCCTTCGTGTCGCTCGCCGGCGCCGCCCAGATCGTCGAGCCGGTGCGCAAATGGGTGTTCAAGACACCGCACACCGACCGCATGGCCTGCGAGAAGATCTTCGCCGATCTGGTGCGCCGGCGGCTCACCACCATCGCGATCGTCTCCGGCACCGATGCGTTCGGCCGCGCCATGCGCGACCAGTGCGTCAAGCTGGCGCCCGCCATGGGCATCACCATCGCGCACGAGGAGACTTACGGGCCGGCCGATACCGACGTCACCGCCCAGCTCGCGGCCGTGAAGCGCAAGAGCGGCCTGAAGGCCGTGGTGGTCGCCGGCCACGGCCAAGGTCCCGCCATCGTCACCCGCGCGTATCGTCAGGTCGGCGTCGGGCTGCCGCTCTACCAGAGCCACGGCGTCGCCTCGAAGCAGTTCATCGCGCTCGCCGGGCCGGCCGCCGAGGGCGTGCGGCTGCCGGCGGCGGCGCTGCTGGTCGCCGACAAGCTGCCCGACGGCGATCCGCAGAAGCCGGTGCTGCGCGCCTATGCGGACACCTTCCGGCAGAAGACCGGGCAGCCGGTCTCGGCCTTCGGCGGGCATGCCTATGACGGGCTGATGCTGGTGGTGGAGGCCGCCCGGCGGGCCGGCAGCGTCGAGCCGGCGCGGCTGCGCGACGAGATCGAGCGCACCCGCGGCCATATCGGCACCGGGGGCGTGGTCACCATGTCGCCGACCGATCACACCGGGCTCGACCTCTCGGCCCTGCGGCTCTTGGAGATCCGCAAGGGCGACTGGGTGCTGATCTCCGAGCAGGGCTCGTGAGCCGGGCGCCGCTCGCTGGACCGCCCGGTGACGAAGACCGAGCCGGCCCGATCGATGCGGTGTTTGACCTAGAACAAGGCGATTCGGCCGCCGCTCCGGCCAATCTCCCGCCGATGGCCGGCCGCGAGATCCACCGTGCCGCCGCCGGTCGCCGGGTCTTCCGGCCGACCCGCCGGGGCGGCCCGCCAGGACGATCCGGGAGGATCGATCCGGACGGACGGCCCGAGAGGACGGTGATGAGCGACGCTTCCCCCGGCGATCCTGCCGCCCCCGCCGATTCCGCGGTCGCGGCCATCGACCCCGATCTCCTCGCGGCGCTGGCCGAGGTGCTCGACCCCGAGCTCGGCATCAGCATCGTGGATCTCGGCCTGGTCTACCGGGCCGAGTGGACCCCGGAGGGTATCGCGGTCGACATGACCACCACGGCGCCGACCTGCCCGTTCGGCGAGCGGATGGCGACCCAGGCCAAGGACGCCCTGCGCCGCCGCTTCGCCGAGACGCCACGGGTGCATGTCCGCCTGCTGTGGGACCCGCCGTGGAGCCCCGAGCGGATGACCGAGGCGGGCCGGGCCGCGCTCGGCTGGGAGCCCGGCGCCCCGCTCTCCGATCTCCTGCATTGAGCCACCCGGCGGTCGACCGCGACAGCGCGCAGCCGCCCCGGAAGGACCGCAGGCGCCCGGGCACGGCCGGGCGCGCTGCGCCGATCGTTCCATCTCACGAAAATCTCCGCTCCTGTTGCGACAACCGGCTCCCGGGTGGTTCACTGCGGCTGCGCCGCCGCCGCAGTGGTGGGCGCCGCGGAGGACCAAGGGGAGGCAGGATGGCCGACGAGGTGCGCGCACCGCTCGCCGGGATCGTGCAGGCAGTGCTGGTCGAGCCCGGGACGGCCGTGGCGGCCGATGCCGAGCTCGTGGTGGTCGCCACGCCGGCGGCCGAGCATCTGGTCTATGCGCCGCGGGCCGGCACCGTGCTGGCGGTCCGCGTGCAGGAACGCGACGCGGTCGCCGCCGGCGACCTGCTGCTGCTGATCGAGTGACCGGGACCGGGTCGGTGGGCGGGCCTCTCCGCCGGCCGGCTGCCCGCGACAACGCCAGGGACTGAGGACTGATGCATTTCGATCTCGCCGACGAGCAACGAATGGTCCAGGAGACGGCGCGCCGCTTCGCCCTGGAGGAGATCGCGCCGACGCTGGCAGAGGAGGAGCGCGCCCACGCCTTCAAGCCGGAGCGCGTCGCCAAGATGGGCGAGCTCGGCTTCTTCGGCTGCGCCCTGCCGGACGATCTCGGCGGCAACGGCCTCGGCTTCTTCGAGTCGGTGCTGATGGCCGAGCAGGTGGCCAAGGTGTCGGCGTCCTGGCGGCTGCCGTTCAACATGCAGAATCTCGGCCCCGCGCTGACGGTGGCGAAGTTCGGCACGGCGGCCCAGAAGGCGAAGTACATCCCCGGCTGGGTCGCCGGCACGCAGCTCGGCTTCTTCGCCATGACCGAGCCCAACACCGGCTCCGACGTCGCCAGCATGAAGACCCATGCGATCGACAAGGGCGACCACTGGGAAGTCCACGGCAGCAAGATGTGGATCTCGCAAGCCCATGTGGGCCATGCCGGGCTCCTCTACGCCTACACGGACCGCAGCGCCGGCAATCGGGGCATCACCGCCTTCATCATCGAGCCGAAGACCTGGGCCGGCGTCTCGGCGCGGCCGATCGAGACCAAGCTCGGGCTGCACTGCGCGCCGACCGGCGAATTCGTGTTCGACGGCATGAAGGTGCCGAAGGAGAACGTGCTCGGACAGCCGGGCGAGGGCTTCCGCATCTGCATGTGGCAGCTCAACCAGACCCGGCTCGGCTGCGCGGCGGGCGCCCTCGGGGTGGCCGGCGGCGCCCTCGATCTCGCCATCGACTACGCCAACGGCCGCACCCAGTTCGGCAAGCCGATCGCCCAGCATCAGATGATCCAGGCCCAGATCGCCGACATGGTGGTGGAGCATCAGGCCGCCCAGATGCTGGTCTATCGCGCCGCCTGGCTGAAGGATCAAGGCCGGCCGAGCCAATACGAGACGTCGGTCGCCAAGCTCGCCGCCTCCGAGGCGGCCGTCCACGCCGCCAACGAGTGCATGAAGATCTTCGGCTCCTACGGCTACTCGACCGAGTATCCGGCCGAGCGCTTCTATCGCGACGCCAAGTCGCTCCAGATCGTCGAGGGCACCTCGAACATCCAGCGCATCATCATCTCGGGCATGGCGACCGGAGCGACGCCCAACCGGGAGTGAGACGGATTCCGGATGATCGGTTCGCCGTCGTTCCGGGGCGCGGCACCCGGATCGGCGCTGCGCGCCGTTCGGGCGCCGCGAACCCGGAACCCAGCGAAACACGTCCTCCCGCGGCAGACTTTTGACTCTCGGCTGGATTCCGGACAGCCGCTTCGCGGCTTCCGGAATGACCACGCGGATTTCGTTTGAATCCCGCGTCGCGAGACGCTGCGTCGTGCGACATCGCGGCGACGCGGCGGGATCGAACCATCGGGGCGGTGGCGGCTTGTCCGATTGACCCGCGCGCGTGTGGCCCGGCGGCCCTGCCGGGCGGGCCGTGAGCGGTCGTCTGGAGCCTCCGATGCGCCCGATGCTGCTGTTGCGTCCGATGCTGCTGTCTGCCCTCGCCGCCGCAACTGTTCTCGTCGTCGGCGCCGCCCCGGCGGCCGCCCAGGGTACCCCGGTCTATCCGTGGTGCGCCCAATACGGCACCCGCGGCGGCGCCACCAACTGCTACTTCTCGAACCTGTGGCAGTGCCAGCAGGCGATCAGCGGCAATGGCGGCTACTGCTACGAGAACCCGTTCTATCGCGGCGCCGGTGCGCCGCCGCCGGGCGAGCGCCGGCGGCTGCGGCGCGGCGACGGCTGAGCCGTGCCGGCTCCCTCGTCACACCGCCGCTGCGCCTCCCGGGCTCGTGATCGCGCCGTTTCGGCGCGGGTGTTGCGCCCATGCTAACCTCGGCCGCAATGTTGCCCGACGGCGCCGCGCACGTGTCGCGCGGCGGCGCGAGATGCCGAGGAGACCACAATGCGCGCAATCCTGATCGGCCTGGGCCTGGTCGTGGCGGTGATCGCGGCCGACATGCAGGCGAGCCGGGCCTCCGCCTATCCGGTCTATCCGTGGTGCGCCCAGTATGGCGGGGGCCGCGGCGGCGGCAGCAACTGCTACTTCGCGAATCTGTGGCAGTGCCAGCAGGCGATCAGCGGCAATGGCGGGTTCTGTGTGGAGAACCCCTTCTACTGGGCGCAGGGCGCGAGCCCGGCCGGTGCCCCGCCGGTCGCTCGCAAGGGCAAGCGTCGCGCCGCCCACTGACGGCCGCTCCGTCCGGGGCCGGCTGCCGGCCGGCGGCCCGGCATGCTAAGGTCCCGGCCGTCGAAGCAGACGCGAAGGAGTGTCTCCGTGCGCACATGGTCGATGCGGATGTCGTCGATCGGCCTGGGGCTCGCCCTGGCGGTGGCGGCGGGTGCGGCCGATCTGCGGGCGAGCCGCGCGCTGGCCTATCCAGTCTATCCGTGGTGCGCCCAGTACGGGGGCGCCTTCGGGGGCGGCGTCAACTGCTACTTCAGCCAGCTCTGGCAATGCCGGCAGGCCGTCATGGGAACGGGCGGCTACTGCTACGAGAACCCGTTCGCCTGGGGGCGGCCGGAGACCGAGCCCCCGCCGCGCGCCCGAAAGGGCCGGCGCGTCGTCCGCTGACATGGTGCGGCCCGGCATGTCGGGCGCGACGGGACGGCTGCCACGCCGGAGCGTCGCCATGACGCTCATGCTGGTGCGTCTCGTCCTGCTCGGCGTCGCCGTCTATGCGGTGGCGGTGCTGGCGCTCTATCTCGGCCAGCGGCTCCTGATGTACCGGCCCGAAACGGTTCGCACACCACCCGCCGAAGCCGGGCTGCCGCAGGCCGAGGAGCTGTGGCTGTCGACCGAGGACGGCGAGCGGCTTGTCGCCTGGCATATCCCGCCGCGTGATGGCCGGCCGGTGGTGCTCTATCTGCACGGCAATGGCGGCGCGCTGCGCCACCGCGCCGACCGCTTCGCGGCCATGACGGCGGACGGCACCGGCCTGCTCGCCGTCTCGTATCGTGGTTTCGGCGGCTCGACCGGCGCGCCCGACGAGGCCGGGCTGCTGCGCGACGCAGCCGCCGCCCATGCGTTCCTGGCCGATCGCTACGGCGCCGGGCGCATCGCGCTGTTCGGCGAGTCGCTGGGCACCGGCGTCGCCGTGCTGCTCGCCGCCGGACGGCCGGTCGGCCGGCTGATCCTTCAGGCGCCCTACACCTCGACCGCCGACGTCGCCCGCCTCGCCTATCCGTTCGTGCCGATCGGTCTGCTGATGAAGGACCAGTTCCGTGCTGACCTGAAGGCCGGCGACGTCACCGTGCCCACCATGGTGCTGCACGGCACCGCCGATACGGTGATCCCGATCGCCTTCGGCGAGCAGCTCTATGCGGCGTTCCGAACGCCGAAGCGGTTCGTCCGGGTGGCCGGGGCCGGCCACGAGGACCTCGACGCCTTCGACGTGCTCGCCGAGGTGCGGGCGTTCCTGGCGGGCGGGCCGGCGGCCGGAGAGGCGCCGGCTGCCGAGTAGACGGCGGCCGGAGGACGCCGGGCTCGTCGAAGGCGGCTCAATTGAACAAGGCGCTCAGTTGAACGTCGTGTAGCTCTTGCCGGGCTCGCCGCCGACCCGCTTGAAGCCGGCCACCGCCGGGCCGTAGCCCTGCCGTAGCGCCAGCGCGCGGGCATAGGAGCCGGCCGCCTTCTCCTTGTCGTTCAGCCGCTCGTAGGCGAGGCCGCGGCTGGTCCACGCCTGGACGTTCTCGGGCTCGACCTCGACGGCGTCGTCGAGATCGCCGGCCGCCGCCTTGGCGTCGCCGGCCGCCAGATAGCTCAGCGCCCGGGCGATGAACGGCTCGGCCTGCTGGTGCGACAGCCCGATGGCGGTCGAGAAATCGTCGATGGCGTACTGATGCTGGCGCTGGCTCTGATAGAGCAGCCCGCGATTGTAGTAGGCCTGGGCGTTGTCGGGCCGGATCTGGATCGCCTTGTTGAAGTCCTGCAAGGCGCGCAGCAGCTCGCCCTTGTCGCGATACGTCATGCCGCGGCCCACATAGGCGACGGCGTAGCCGGGATCGATCTGGAGCGCCCGCTCGTAGTCGGCGAGCGCGAGGTCGATCTGTCCAGTCTGGCGTCGGGCGAGGGCGCGGTTGGCGTAAGCCTGGGCGTAGTTGGGGTCGATCGCGATGGCCTTGTCGAAGTCGGCCAGCGCCTCCTGGTAGCGCCCGGACTGGCCGAGCACCGAGCCGCGCATGTTGTAGGCTTGCGGGTCGTTCGGGTTCTTGGCCAGCACCTCGGTGAGCGAGGCGAGGTTGGCGGGCGAGGCCGCCGAGGCCGAGTCGTCCACCATGGTCGACGGCATGTTGGCGATGGTGGAGCAGCCGCCGAGGGCGAGAGCGAGAGCGAGGGTCGCCAGCAGCGGGCCGGTACTCGCGCGGCGGCCATCATCAGATGGGCGGTCGGCCTGCGTCCGGGGCGCCCCGGCACCCGACGGCCAGCGCCCTACAGTCTGGAGCCGCCTCACCATTTGATCCGCGTCACCATGGTCGAGATGTCCATGGTCCCCCCGTGGCGTTCAAGGGCCCGCACGACCGGACGCAGTCGCACGACGGCCAACGCCGCACACCCGCCGGTCCGGCTGGACCAGTCGTCGGCGCGCGGCGAACCCTGCGTCACGGACAAAGGCGGCGATCTTGCGGCAGACCCACCGGATCGGTGGATCGAAGGCGGGGCCCGCCGTGGACGCGGACCCGGGGTCACCCGGGTCGCAATCGTCGATCAGCGCGGCGCGCTGCTGCGGAAGCCGCCGCCGCCGGCACCACCCGGACGCGCACCCGGACCACCGGCGCGCGGAGCGGGCTTCGGCTTGCCGGGGATCAGGCCCTCGCGCTGGGCGCGCTTGCGGGCGAGCTTGCGGGCGCGACGGATCGCCTCGGCCTTCTCCCGCGCCTTGCGCTCGGAGGGCTTCTCGTAGTGGCCGCGCAGCTTCATCTCGCGGAAGATGCCTTCGCGCTGCATCTTCTTCTTCAGGGCCTTGAGGGCCTGGTCGACGTTGTTGTCACGAACGAGTACCTGCACGCGGCATCCTCTCGAAAGCTTGTCGTTGATTGTCGCAGGGCCGTCCGCCTGCGGTCGAGACGATCGCGCGGGCTCCCAAGTGGCCGGGCGTTTAGCAGAATCCACAGGCGAAGTCCATCGTGCGTCGCCGCATTCCGGACACGGTGCGCCCGCCGATCAGTCGTGGAACACCCGGTTGACGTGGCCCATCTTGCGGCCGGGGCGGACCACCGGCTTGCCGTAGAGATGCACCGAGGCGCCCGGCACCGTCAGCCAGTCGCGGTAGGCGGCGACGTCGTGGCCGATCAGGTTGTGCATCTCGACCCGGCCGTGGCGCAGCGGCGCCACCAGCGGCCAGCCCGCCACCGCCCGGATGTGCTGCTCGAACTGGGAGATCGAGCACCCGTCTTGGGTCCAGTGGCCGGAATTGTGCACGCGCGGCGCGATCTCGTTGACGAGCACGCGGCCGCCGCCCTCCTCGACCACGAACATCTCGACCGCCAGCACCCCGACATAGCCGAGCGCCCCGGCGATGCGGCCGGCGATCGCGCGGGCCGCCTCGGCGAGCGCCGGCGAGATCGCGGCGGGCACCCGGGTAACCGCCAGGATGTGGTCGCGGTGCTCGTTCTCGCCGATGTCGAACACCACCACGCCGCCGTCGCGGCCGCGCGCCGCCACCACCGAGATCTCGCGGCTGAACGGCACGAACGCTTCGAGGATGGCCGGCTGGCGGCCGATGGCGTTCCAGGCGGCGCCGGGATCGTCGCCGGCGCGGACGATCACCTGGCCCTTGCCGTCGTAGCCGAAGCGGCGGGTCTTGAGCACCGCCGGGCGGCCGATGGCGGCGAGCGCGGCATCGAGCCCGGCGCGATCGTCGACGGCGGCGAACGGCGCCGTGGCGATGCCGAGCGAGGTTACGAAGGACTTCTCCACCAGCCGGTCCTGGGTGGTGGCGAGGATCGCCGGATCGGGCAGCACCGGCCGGCGCGCCGACAGGAAGGTCGCGGTCTCGGCCGGGACGTTCTCGAACTCGTAGGTGACCACGTCGACGTCGTTGGCGAAGCGGTCGAGGGCGTCCTTGTCGGTGTAGTCGGCCTCGGTGACCCGCCGCACCACGTCGAACGCGCAGGACTGCGGGTCCGGGCACAGCACATGGCACTTGAAGCCGAGGCGGGCGGCGGCGAGCGCCAGCATGCGGCCGAGCTGGCCGCCGCCGAGAATGCCGATGGTGGCGTCCGTTCCGAGCGGACGCGGCGGAACGATCACGGGGCAGGCTCCTCGGAGGGGGTCTCGGCGACGCTCTCGGTCTGGCGGCGGCGCCAGTCGTCGAGCCGCCCGGCCAGCGCCGGGTCGGCGAGCGCCAGGATGGCGGCGGCGAGCAGCGCCGCGTTGATGGCGCCGGCGCGGCCGATGGCCAGCGTCCCCACCGGCACGCCGGGCGGCATCTGGACGATGGAGTGGAGCGAGTCGACGCCCGACAGCGCCTTCGATTCCACCGGCACGCCGAGCACCGGCAGGGGGGTCATCGCGGCCGTCATGCCGGGCAGGTGGGCGGCGCCGCCGGCGCCCGCGACGATCACCTGGAAGCCGGCCGCCTTGGCGCCCTTGGCGAAGGCGTAGAGCCGCTCCGGCGTGCGGTGGGCCGAGACGATGCGGGTGAGGTGGCCGACCCCGAGGGCGGTCAGCGTCTCGGCGGCATGCCGCATGGTGGCCCAGTCGGACTGGCTGCCCATGATGATGGCCACCGGGGTCGCGCTCATGATCGGGAACTCGCTGTCGTTCGAACGCGCCGGTCGCGCGCAACGATCTCGACGCGACGACACGAGGGCCGCCGAACCGGCGGCGGAAGGGCGCGGATTATAGGTAGCGCCGTCCCGCTGGCAAGCGAGCGGCCGGTCGCCTGCTGCCGGCACATCTGCCATGCCGTGGCGGTTCCGGGCGGCGCCGCGAATCACGTACACCGGCGCGGTCACGGGGAGGTGGCGGCCGACATGCGGAGCAAGGCGGCGGAACGGCGCGTGCAGCAGGGACGGCGGACGGTGGCGCGGCCGCCGGCGGCAGCGGCCGGCGAGGCGGGGGCCGACCCGGCGGTCGATCCCGCAACCGGGGGCGCGGGGGTGCCCGCCTCCGATCCGCGCCGGCTCGCCCGCGAGATGGAGCGATTGGAGCAGGCGGCGCAGGCCGCCCGGCTCGGCCGCGAGGTCGCCCGGCTGGAGGCCGAGCTCGTCGCCGCCCAGGCGCGCATCGCCGAGCTGGAGGCCCATGCGGATCACGATCCGCTGACCGGCGTCCTCAACCGCCGCGGCTTCGACCGCGAGCTGGCGCGCGCCGCCGCCCATGTCGACCGCTACGGCGGCCGGCTGGTGCTGGTCTATCTCGATCTCGACGGCTTCAAGCCGATCAACGACCGCCACGGCCATGCGGCCGGCGACGCGGTGCTGCGGGCGGTGGCCGGGGTGCTGCGCGGCCATGTCCGGGCCTCGGATCTGGTGGCGCGGCTCGGCGGCGACGAGTTCGCGGTGCTGTTGTGGAATCTCGGCGATGCCGACGCGGCCGCCAAGGCGGCGTCGCTGGAGACGATGATCGCGGCCGCGCGGGTGCCGTGGGACGGTGCCACCGTGGCGGTCGGCGCCTCGGCCGGCCTCACGGCGGTGGCCGGCCCGACCGACACGGCCGCGGCGCTCGCTCGCGCCGACGCCGCCATGTATGCGCGCAAGCGCGATCGTGCCGTCGCCCGCGGCCGGACGGACTGATCACTCGGGCGGACTGATCACGTCGGGATGCCGCCGGCGGCGGCCCGCGAAGGGTGAGGACGGAGGGGGCTCGGGTGCGTGCCGGCCGTCCGGCCACACGGCCTCTCGGCCGGTCCGAACTGATCACTCCGGCTCCGCCCCGCCGCAGCCGGGCCGCTCGCTCGACCTCGGACCATTCCGGATCGAGCGATACCGGATCGGGTTATTCCGGATCACCCGCCTCGATCGCCTCGCATCCATCGGCCGTGTCGATCAGGCGATGATGTCGGGCGTGATCTGATCTTCGATGAAGGAGATGCGGTCGCGCAGCCAGAGCTTCCGCTTCTTGAGGCGCTGGACCTGGAGAACGTCGGACCCGGGGGCGTCCTGGAGCGCCGAGATGGCGACGTCGAGGTCGCGATGTTCTTGTTGGAGGCGCGCGAGCTGCGCCTTCAGATCGGCTTCGTTGTCGTTCGCCATTCGGACCGCCGCACCGGCCGCGGTCCAGTCATGCACATGTGAAGCGCGGTCGCGGCCTGTCGCCGCAATGTATCGCTCGCCGCCCGATTTTTTTCAAGCTTTCCAACGTCCGCCGCCCACAGCCGTCGCACCCTCCTGATGCGTCGCACAAATCGAACCGGGTCGACTCTGCGAACCTGACGTGGCACACTGTCATGGTCAGGCAACAATCTGACATGAGGAGAATCGCCACATGGCCACGCTCTCGCTTGCTGACCTCGAACAACGGCATCGGATGTTGGAAGCGGAATTGTCTGAAGCCCTCCAACATCCGTCGGTCGATGATCTCCAGCTCGCCGAGTTGAAGCGTCGGAAACTGCAACTGAAGGATGCCATCGTTCGGCTCAAGCACCAGAGCAGCGTACACTGAGCCCATCCGTTCTGATTTGACCTACTCCGTTGTTTGGTAGAGCCGCCGGCCCTCGGAAACGAGGCCGGCGGTTCTGTTTTCAGGGGCTCGTCGGCCTCTCGTCAGGATGACGTCGAGAGCGGCACCCGATGGCTCCGCCATCAGGCCGGACGGACCGCCTCCAGCGACACCACTGCGTCATCTGGTCGCGGTTTTTCGCCGAAGCGATACCCGCCCGACACCACGGTCCTGGTGAACCCCACCTCGTCCAGCACGGCCGCGAAGGCAGCCGCATCCCAGCGACGCAGCGCGAACGGCTCCTCCTCGGTGGCGACCGGCACGCCGCCGCGCCGATGCTCGTAGCGCAGCCGCGACACCACCACGTCCGCCGCCGGGTCGGCGGTGACCGGCTGCTCGTCGAGCCACAGCTCCCCGTCCGCCACCGGCCACCGACGGGTACGCGCCGTCTGCTCGGGCGGGTCGACCGGGACGAGGTCGACCAGCAGCCGGCCGCCGGGCCGGAGATGATCGAGGAACCGCCGCAGCACGCCGCGCAGCACCGCCGGATCGGTGACGAGCTGGATCGAGCCGACCGCGACCACGATGGCGGCGAACCGGGTGTCGAAGGCGAAGCTCTCGAAGCGCTGGAGCGACAGCGGCGGGTCGAAGCCGCGGTCCCGGCACGCCGCCCGGCACAGCGCCAGCATCTCGGGGGAGGCGTCGAAGCCGTGCAGGTCAAGCCCGGCGGTCAGCAGCGGCACCAGCAGCCGGCCGTTGCCGCAGGCCGCCTCCAGCACCGGCCCGGCGCAGCCGGCGAGCCGGTCGCGATAGTAGTCGACGTCCCCGAACGAGCGGCCGACCGGCTTGTCGACGTCGTAGACCCACGCCGCCAGGCTGCCGTAGCGATTGATCGTCTCGTCCGTCATGGCCCGCCGTGCCTGTCGGGACGCGCCGGCCGGAAGGCCGACGCCGTCTCCCGAGAATGCCGGTCCGATCGATCGCCGCTGGGACGCGGACCTTATACCGATGGCTGCTGATTCTGGCTCGTCATGCCCGGCCTCGTGCCGGCTGAGAGCGTTGCCGTTGTGGATCTAGTCGGAGGTCGCGTGTCCCGGGCGAAGGCGCGACGCGCCGGAGACCCGGGACCTAGAGGCGGCGATCACGGCGCTTGCGGCTCTGGGCCCCGGCTCGCGGCGCTGCGCGCCGCGTCCGGGGCACGAGGCCTCACGACATGCTCTCTCATGCCGATGGCCGCTGATTCTGACTCGTCATGCCGGGCCCATGCGAGAGTGCGAGGGCGCCCGTCACGCCTCCTTGGCCAGCTCGCGCAGCTTGAACTTCTGGATCTTGCCGGTCGAGGTCTTCGGGATCTCGGTGAAGACGACGTGGCGCGGGCACTTGAAGTGGGCGAGATGCTGGCGGCACCACTGCATCAGCTCGTCGGCGCTGGCCTCCTTGCCCTCGCGCAGCTCGACGAAGGCGCACGGCGTCTCGCCCCACTTCTCGTCGGGCTTGGCCACCACCGCGACCGCCTGCACGGCCGGATGCTTGTACAGCGCGTCCTCCACCTCGATGGACGAGATGTTCTCGCCGCCCGAGATGATGATGTCCTTGGCGCGGTCCTTGAGCTGGATGTAGCCGTCCGGATGCAGCACGCCGAGGTCGCCGGAGTGGAACCAGCCGCCCGCGAACGCCTCGTCGGTGGCCTTCTTGTTCTTGAGATAGCCCTTCATCACCACGTTGCCGCGGAACATCACCTCGCCCAGCGTCTGGCCGTCGGCCGGCACCTCCTCCATAGTGGCGGGGTCCATCACGGTGAGGCCGTCGAGGCCCACATAGGGCACGCCCTGGCGGGCCTTGAAGGCGCCCCACTGGTCGACCGCCAGCGCGTCCCACTCGCGGTGCCAGTCGTTGATCACTGCCGGGCCGTAGCTCTCGGTGAGGCCGTAGAGGTGGGTCACCTCGAAGCCGGCCTCCTTCATGGCGACCAGCACCGACTCGGGCGGCGGCGCTGCGGCGGTGAAGAACTGCACCGTGCGGGCGAGCGGCTTGCGCTCGTGCGGGGCGGCGTTGAGCAGCGTCGACATGACGATCGGGGCGCCGCACAGATGGGTGACGCCGTGCTCGGCCATCAGCTCGTACATCAGGCCGGCGCGCACCTGGCGCAGGCACACATGGGTGCCGGCCACCACCGACACCGACCACGGGAAGCACCAGCCGTTGCAGTGGAACATCGGCAGGGTCCACAGATAGACCGGGTGCTTGCCCATGCCGCAGTTGACCACGTTGCCGGTGGCGAGCAGCGCGGCGCCGCGGTGGTGATAGACGACGCCCTTCGGGTTGCCGGTGGTGCCGGACGTGTAGTTCAGCGAGATGGCGTCCCACTCGTCGCCCGGATGGGCCCGGACGAAGCCCTCGTCGCCCTCGGCCACGAACGCCTCGTAGTCGAGGCTGCCGATGCGCTCGCCGGGGCCGGTGTATTCCGGATCGTCGTAGTCGATCACCAGGGGCTTCACCTTGGCGGCCTCGAGCGCCGGCTTCATGATCCGCGCGAACTCGCGGTCGGTGATCACCACCTTGGCGTCGGCGTGGTCGAGCGAGAAGCCGATGATGGCGGCGTCGAGTCGGGTGTTGAGAGTGTTGAGCACCGCCCCGGTCATCGGCACGCCGTAGTGGCATTCGAGCATCGCCGGAGTGTTGGCCAGCATCACCGACACGGTGTCGCCGCGGCCGATGCCGCGCTTGGCGAGCGCCGAGGCGAGCTTCTTTGCCCGATTGTGGAAATCCCGATAGGTCCGGCGCAGGGCGCCGTGGACGATGGCGACATGATCGGGATGCACCCGGGCGGCCCGCTCCAGGAACACCAGGGGGGTGAGCGGCTGGTGGTTGGCGGGGTTCTTGTCGAGATCGAGATCGTAGGCGGTCGGGGCCATGGCAATTCACTCCCTGGAAATCGGTTGGGGCGAGGTTATCGAACCGGGCTGGCGGCTCCAATATCGGGTTCACCGCCCTGGTGTCGCGCCCTGCTTTGGTCGACGTCGGCCCGGTTCGCCGCCGCGGCGGCGAGTTTCGAGCGGGGCTCTCAAGCGCCGGCGACCAGGTGCGACACGCCCTGCCAGAGCAGCGTGACCGAGATCATGAACACCAGGGCGTAGCTGATCCGGTAGAACAGCGCAGTCGGGGTTCGGCGGACCAGCCAGATGCCGAGGAAGTTGGTCGCCACCGCCAGCGGCAGCAGCACCGCCGAGGTGCCCAGCGCGTCGCCGGTGAAGTGCCCGAGGGCGAAATAGGGCACCACCTTGAGGGCGTTCACCACCGCGAAGAAGATCGTCGAGGTGCCGACCAGGCGCAGCTTGGGCAGCTTCTGCGGTAGCACGAACACCTGGAAGGGCGGGCCGCCCGCCTGCGCCATGGTGGAGGTGAAGCCCGCCACCGCCCCCCACAGCACGCCGGCCTTCGGGTCGGGCGTCCGCGTCGTGGCGGGCGGCCGGCCGAACCAGACGTTCAGCACGAAGCCGAGCCCGATCAGCCCCACCGCGATGCGGATGACGTCGTCCGAGACATGCGCCGCGATCGCCCAGGCGAGCCCGACGCCGAGCACCGCGCCGGGCAGCATGATCCGCAGGTTCCAGGCGTCCCAGTCGCGCCGATAGGTCACGACCGAGATCATGTCCTGGATGATCAGGATCGGCAGCAGGATGGCGGCGGCCTGGAGGGGCGGCGCGTAGAGCGCGAGCAGCGGGGTCGCCATGGTGCCCACCCCGGCGAAGCCACCCTTCGACAGGCCGAGCGCCGTCACGGCCGGCAGCGCCAACAGGTAGAAGGTGGGGTCCTGGATGATGTTCACGGTCGACAGCCGGACGAGAGGCGCGGTGCGGCGCGCGGCGGGCGGGCGCGCATCAAAGCCGATCCGCCGCCGCGGCGCCAGCCTACCGGCGGCGCCCGACAGGCCGGAGGCGGCGCCCGGGGGCGAGCCGCTGCGATCGGCCGCGGGCGGCCCGACCAAATGTTAAGCACCGGCGGGCTTGCAAACCGGGGGGAGTGCGGCAAAATCGCACCAAAAGCCCCCGGGACAGCAAATGGCGGCCGCAGCATCGGGAACGTTTCGCTCCGGCGAGGCGTGAGGCGGGCACGCCGAGCAGGAGGAAGCGCCGTGACGACATCCGCATTGCATCGTGTGTCCCGCCAGGACGAGCTCGCGCCGACCCGCTATCACGAGGTCTACGCCGGCTGGCTGTCGGACCCGGAAGGGTTCTGGGCCGAGGCGGCCGAGGCGATCGACTGGTACGAGAAGCCGAAGACGATCTTCGACCCGACCGCCGGCGTCTACGGCCGCTGGTTCGTCGGCGGGACCTGCAACACCTGCTACAACGCCGTCGATCGCCATGTGCAGAACGGCCGCGCCACCCAGCCGGCGCTGATCTACGACTCGCCGGTGACCGGCAGCAAGCGCGTGTTCACCTACGACGACCTGTTGCAGGAGGTGCGCACGCTCGCCGCCATCCTGCGCGACTTCGGCGTCGGCAAGGGCGACCGCGTGCTGCTCTACATGCCGATGGTGCCGGAGGCGGCCTTCGCGATGCTGGCCTGCGCCCGCATCGGCGCCGTGCACTCGGTGGTGTTCGGCGGCTTCGCTGCCAAGGAGCTCGCCACCCGCATCGACGACGCCAAGCCGAAGGTGATCCTCACCGCGAGCTGCGGCATCGAGCCGGGCCGCGTCGTGCCCTACAAGCCGCTGCTCGACGCCGCCATCACGTTCGCCAGCGAGAAGCCGTCCGCCTGCCTGGTGCTCCAGCGGCCGCAGGTGCAGGCCGAGCTGACGGCGGGACGTGATCACGACTGGGCGGCGCTGCGGGCCGCGGCGCTCAAGTCCGGCCGCGCCGCCGATTGCGTCAAGCTGGCGTCCACCGATCCGCTCTACATCCTCTACACCTCCGGCACCACCGGCAAGCCGAAGGGCGTGGTGCGCGACAACGGCGGCCACATGGTGGCGCTGAAGTGGTCGATGAAGAACCTGTACGGGGTCGATCCCGGCGAGGTGTACTGGGCCGCCTCGGATGTCGGCTGGGTGGTCGGCCACAGCTACATCGTCTACGGGCCGCTGCTGCACGGCTGCACCACCATCCTGTACGAGGGCAAGCCGGTCGGCACGCCGGACGCCGGTGCCTTCTGGCGGGTGATCGCCGAACACAAGTGCGTGACGCTGTTCACGGCGCCGACCGCCTTCCGAGCCATCAAGAAGGAGGACCCGGAGGCCAAGCTGCTCGGCCAGTACGACCTCTCGCACTTCCGCACGCTGTTCCTGGCCGGCGAGCGCGCCGACCCCGACACCGTGGTGTGGGCCGAGCGCATCCTCGGCGTGCCGGTGATCGATCACTGGTGGCAGACCGAGACCGCTTGGGCGATCGCCGGCAATCCCATCGGCCTCGGCCAGCTCCCGGTGAAGCCGGGCTCGCCGACGGTGGCGATGCCGGGCTACGACGTGCGCATCGTCGACGAGGCGTGCCACGAGATGCCCGCCAACAAGATGGGCTCGATCGTGGTCAAGCTGCCGCTGCCGCCGGCTTGCCTGCCGACCCTGTGGGAGCAGGACGACCGCTTCCGCGAGAGCTACCTCACCGAGTATCCGGGCTACTACAAGACCGCCGATGCCGGCTTCAAGGACGAGGACGGCTACCTCTACATCATGGGTCGCACCGACGACATCATCAACGTGGCCGGCCACCGGCTGTCGACGGGGGGCATGGAGGAGGTGCTGGCGTCGCATCCCGACGTCGCCGAGTGCGCCGTCATCGGCATCAAGGACCAGCTCAAGGGCGAGGTGCCGTGCGGCTTCGTCGTCCTCAAGGCGGGCGTGACCAAGAAGCCGAGCGACATCGAGCAGGAGATCGTCCGGCTGGTGCGCGACAAGATCGGCCCGGTGGCGGCGTTCAAGATCGCCATCTGCGTCAACCGGCTGCCGAAGACGCGCTCGGGCAAGATCCTGCGCGGCACCATGAAGAAGATCGCCGACGACGATCCGTGGACCATGCCGGCCACCATCGACGATCCGGCGGCGCTCGACGAGATCGCCGCGTCGCTGAAGCACCACGGCATCGGCGCCTGACGTCGCGCGTCGTCGCCATCGTCATCCCCGTCGTGCGCGGTGGCGGCCTTGCGCCGTCGCGCGCACGAAGGGCGCTGTTCGCCCTCGTGCAGCGGGAGACGGACGCGCGCATGGCGCGCGCGGTCTACGACCGGGCGAGACTGGCCGACGCGGCGTCGGCGTCCGGGACGATACGATAGCGGCCGCAGCCGAACGACACGTCGGCGCCGACATGCGTCAGCGTGCCGAGGCGCAGCAGCGGCCCGAGCCGGGCGAGAGCGTCGGGCGCACCGCCGACATGCAGGCGTCCGGTGACGCCCGTCATGCCGATCCAGCGATCCTGCCGACGCGAGCCGCGCTGCCAGCGGATGGCGTCGACCTCCGACCACGTCCAGTCGAGCGCCTGTGCGGCGGCTGCGACGGCACGCCAGTCGACCGGCGCCAGCGTGAGGCCGTGCCAGCGGGCGAGGCCCTCCAGCCGCAGGCCGAGGCTCGTGAAGGCCGCGGCCGGCGCCTCGCGCGGATCGCCCCCGGAGATCACCAGCGGGGAGACGAAATCCAGCTCCAGGCCGGTACCGGCGGGTAGATCGGGGAGCCATGCGTCCTCGACGCGGCGATCGAGCACCTGCATGGCGGGGACGAACACGCCGGCGGCGGCGCGCCAGTCGATCCGCCGGCATGCCTCGACCAGCGCCTCGGCGGCCGCCGGGGCCCACTCCCGGGCGATGCCGAACACGGTGAGCGCGACATCGAGACAGCCCCGCCGCGGCGTGACGGCGATCACCCAGGGGCTCGGAAAGTCGGTGCCGGCCGTCATGCGCCCCTGCTTGCGGAACAGCGCCTCGAACGCGCAGGGCGGGTCCCACGGGCAGGGCCGGCCGGCGACGGCCTCCGGCGAGGCGGTGCGAGCCAGCACGTCGCCGAGGGCGCCGCGCAGCCGGCCGGCCAGTGCCGGGTCGACCGCCGCGGGGGCGAGCGCGTCGAGCCGCAGCCGGATGCGCCGCGCCTCCAGCCGCGCCACGAAGCCATCGAGATCGACGGCCTCGGCCGGCCTTCGCAGGAAGCGGCCGATGGCGCTGCCATCGCGGAGGCCAGCGGCCTGCGGGTCGCTGGCGCGGAGCGCGGTGGCGCGGAGCGAGAGCCGCTCGGCCGGGTCCGTCATAGCAACCAGAACTCGCTGCGCTCGGGGATCGGGGCGCCGCCGCTCGCCGCCGATCGGGCGCGGCCCTCCTCGGTCAGGCAGTACATCCGCACGCTGTCGCCGACATGGCGCTCCTGGCCGAGCCGGCGCAGCAGCGCCTGTGCCCGTGCGGCCGTCGTGCGCACCTCGAACACCGATTGCTGCACCCGTGTCCCCGTGCTCTCCAGAAGCTCGGCCATGCGCCGCCGCGCCTTCGCCGAGGCGACGTCGTAGCAGAACACGAACAGATGCTCCCGCGCCATCCGATCCTCAATGATCGAGCACATAAGGCTGATAGGCGGTCCGCCCCTCGGCATGCGCCGCATAGGCTTCGGCCTGCTCGCGCATCAACCGCCGCCAGCTCACCCGGGCGCCAGAGCGCCGGCTGGTCACCGCGTGAGTGCAGCGCTCCTCGTAGGCGCGGACCAGCGCGGCCTGGCCGGCGCGGCCCAGCCGCACGCCGCCGTCCGGCATCTCGGCGAACATGTCGAGACGCAGCACCTGCTTGTTGATGGCGGCGAGCACCACGCTCTCCACCAGCCCGGCCCGGAACTCCTCCATCAGATCGTAGACGCAGGCGTCGCGCCCATCGGCCGCGGCGTGCAGCACGCCGAAGCCGGGATGCAGCCCGGCCGCCAGCACGACGACGCTCACGTCGCGCGCCAGCAGCGCGGCGCACAGGTCGAGCGCGATGTTGGCCGGGTCGGCGCGCCGCCGCCGCACCCGCGCCTCGAAGCCGAAGCCGTGCAGCAGCAGCCGGCCCCACGCCTTCCAGAACACCCGCGTGCCGACCCCCTCCTGGCCCATCGCCTGCTCGATCGTGGCGGCGTCGGCGGCGCGCCGGATCAGCCGTGACAGGATCACCGCCGCCCGATCGACGAAGACGCTGCCGCGGCGGTGGTTGATCCGGCGCAGCAGCGCGCGCTGGTTCGCCAGCCGGCCGACAACGATGCGGCGGGCGAGATCGAGCCGGGCGGCCGGATCGAGCGCCAGCCGTGCCTGGGCGAGATGCCGGCGGGCATGCGGCGCCAGCCGGCAGGCGAGATGTCCGAGCGTCTCGCCATGGCGGCCGACGAAGCTCACCGGGATGTCGCAGGCGAGCGCGTGCCGCAGCGTGGCGAGATCGGTGGCGGCGTGCGGCCCCAGCTCGATGCGGTCGATGCGGGTGTGATGGATGGCGATCAGCTCGCGGCCGCCGGGGTCGCCGTCCCCCGGCGCCTCGTGCACCGCGAACGACAGATTGCGCAACCCGAGCCGGCGGCCCGGCTCGCGCACATGCAGCACCCGCAGGCCGCGATCGAGCCCGGCGCGCGACAGTTGCGCGGCCTCGTCCGCCTCGGCGTCGAGCGCCTTCGCCTCGGCCTCGTCCTGCACGGCGAGCCGGCGCAGCGCCGCCGACAGGCTGTCGGGGTCGCCGTCGGTCCCCTCGGTGGGCCGCATCGCCCAGCCGCGCACGAAAGCGTGGCCGAGGAATCTCAGCGTGTCGTCGAAGCTGCGGATGCGCGTCTTGTCGGGATCGAGGCCGAGGCCGTGATCGGCGAGCAGCTTCTCCACCCGGGTCCTCGCCGCCTCGGCGGCCGGGCGGTCCTTCGCCAGCACCACGAAGTCGTCGGCGTAACGCACGATCCGCAGGCCCCCGGCCGACATCGTCTCGTCGAGCCGGTCGAGATAGAGGTTGGCGAGCAGCGGCGACAGCGGCGAGCCCTGCGCGATGCCGCGCCCCTGCACGGCGGCCTGCTCGAGCCACAGCGCGACGAGGTCGATCAGCGGGCCGTCGGTGATCCAGTCGAGCAGCCGCGTCACCAGCGCGTCGATCGGGATGCTGTCGAAGAAGTCGTCGATGTCGGCGTCGAGGGTCCAGACGAAGCCGCGCCGGCGCAGCGTCTCCACCCGCTTCACCGCGTCGGCGACCCCGCGTCCCGGGCGGTAGCCGAAGCTCGCGTCGTCCATCTCGGCATCGAGGGCGGCCCCGAGCTTCTGCGCCACCGCCGACTGCGCCACCCGGTCGCGCACGCACGGGATGGTGAGCCGACGGCTGCCGCCGGACGGCTTCGGAATGCTCGCCTGGCGCAGCGGCCCGGGCCGATAGGTGCCCTCGCGCAGCGCCGTCGACAGCGCCGCGAGGCGCTCCGGCGCCCCGACCGCGAAGGCCGTGACCGTCATGCCGTCGCCGCCGGCGGCGCCTTGGTTGCGCCACACCCGTTGCCAGCCGTCGCCGAGGCCGGCCGGGGTGGTGGCCGCCAGGAACAGGGCCTGGCCGTCGAGGGGCAGTCGCTGGTGATCCGGGCGGGCCATGGGTCTTCCCCGAGTCGAGCGCGCGGTACCGTGCTGAAATTGCACTGGCCAAAAATTCTCGCCACCTGCGGCTGTCCCGGGCGGCGCTGTCGAAGGTTATAAAACACCACCACGATCATTGATCGGAAAGGGAAATCTTGGAAGACCCATGCTGGAAAATCCATAAGCCTTTGTTTTGAAAACTCGAAATGCCGTTTCAGGGGACCTTGTTCGTGCTTTGTGCGATCGGCCTTGACGGCCCGGCCGGGGTCATGCTGGAAAGCCAGCTTAATTCTTCAGCTTGACGAAAGGGTTGGGAAGGAACAGTCTGCCGACCCTCCGCGACGTGAAGCGGATTGAAACGCTGTTCTACCCACCCCACGTGAACGAAGACCGCGTCTGCCGACCCTCCGCGACGTGAAGCGGATTGAAACCCCTGGGCTCCCGCCTCAAGCGCCGCACGGATCAGCGGGTCTGCCGACCCTCCGCGACGTGAAGCGGATTGAAACTCTGCGACCACCACGGGTCGCGGATATTCCCTCCGCTGTCTGCCGACCCTCCGCGACGTGAAGCGGATTGAAACAGACCGGTCATGCCGGTCGTGTCGAGCGCGAGGCGTCTGCCGACCCTCCGCGACGTGAAGCGGATTGAAACAACCATCTCGGGCGCAGCCGTCAAGGCAGTCACGTCTGCCGACCCTCAGCGACGTGAAGCGGATTGAAACGACGACGACTTCGCCACGCCGACGGCGCGGACGAAGTCGGGTCTGCCGACCCTCCGCGACGTGAAGCGGATTGAAACAACCATCTCGGGCGCAGCCGTCAAGGCAGTCACGTCTGCCGACCCTCAGCGACGTGAAGCGGATTGAAACCCATGGCTCCAGCACTGACGATTTGGAGCCGATCGTCTGCCGACCCTCCGTGACGTGAAGCGGATTGAAACCAGGTCGGAGCAGTCGCCCGACAGGTCGGAGCAGGTCTGCCGACCCTCCTGTCGGCCTGTCACGACATTGACGCGAGTCGAGCGTGCCGCTACCCTTTCCACGTTAGGGGTTGCGGGGATTTTTCGATGCCCGAGCTGATTGTCCGGGTCGAGGCGGTCAATTTTTCCGCCACGATCGACGATACCAATGATTTGTCGACCATCCGGGGCGGCGGGCTGGCCGCCCTCTATGTCGCCGAAGCGGTCGGCGCGGTTCTGCGACAAAAAGGTTTTGAGCCGCGTCTGGAGTTTCGCGGCGCGTCGCAATGCGCCTTTCGCATCACCACGACCACGAGCGAGGACGCGGCGGCCGCGGATATCGAGCAGACGATCCGCACGGCGCTCGCCCGCGCCGACGGACGCGACGCCAAGCCCCCCTACAGTGCGCCCCCGCACGCCGTGATGATGCATGTGGTCTCGGTGGCGCCGATCGAAATCCCCGCCGGCACCGGCGAGAATGCCGAGGCGGAGAAAAAGGCCCTGACGGTCGCGGCGGCGCGCGGGCATGCGCAGCAATATCGCCGATGGACCGAGCAGCCGATCGTCTTCGACCCCGCGGCCGAGGATGCCGACGAGCGCGACGGCATCCGCCCCGCCACCGCGACCGCCTGGTTTCCGGACGACACGGTGGACGACGGCGAGGACGACGGCGGACGCGGCAAGCGGCGCCCGGTGTCGCCCGCCGTCAAGGCGCGCCGCGAATATGGCCGTCGTGCCCGCCAGACATTCTACGGCCGGGAACTGGGAAAGAGCCTGCCCCCCGCGCTCGCCGGCGACCGGCCGCGGCTGCGCTTCGCCCAGCACTTTCAGGACATCGTGGCGGCGCCGCCGCCCGAGGCCGGGCTGTCGGTGCGCAACAAGATCGCCGTCGTCTATGCGGACGGCAACAAGTTCGGCGCGCTGCGCGCCAACGCCGGCACCAAGGTGTTTTCCGACGACCTCGACGACAAGCGAAACGAGCTGCTGAAAGCAATCACGAGCTGGCTCGTCGACGGCGCCGAGAGCCGCGAATGGGGCGACGTCTTCAAGGTCGACAGCAAGGCCGGGCGGCCGCCGGGCCTGCGCTTCGAGACCCTGATGTGGGGCGGCGACGAGTTCGCCTTCGTGATGCCGGCCTGGCTCGCCACCGCGTTCGTGGCCGGCTTCTTCCGCGCCACCGCCGGCTGGGACATCGCGATCGCGGACGGGTCGCGGATGCCGCTGACCCATGCGGTCGGGGTCGCCATCGGGCACGTCAAGGTGCCGATCCGCCAGCTCCGCAGCATCGCCAAGGAGGCGGCCGACGCCGCCAAGGCGGCGGGCCTCGACAGGACGAGCACCGCGACCTTCGAGATCTTCGAGAGCCTGCATCCGCCGGATCGCGATCTCGGCCGCTGGCGCAAGTCGGTGTTCGGCGCCCGGGCGGACGACGACGTCGTCGCCAGGCACCTGGCGCTGCCGGGCGACGGCGACCGCTTCGCCAATTTGATGGAGCAGATCGGCGCGCTCCGTGACGGCGCCGTCGACCAGCAAGGCCGCCGGACCAAGGACCCGTTTCCGCGCTCGCAGATCTACGGGGCGCTCCGCCGGCTGCGTGAGAAGGGCATCGGTGTCGGCGAGCCCGGGGCGGACCGCGCGGTCGAGGAGGCGCTCGATCGCTATCTCGCCGGTGCCGGCGCCGATCGCGGTGTGTCCCGCGAGGACCTCGATCTAGACGAGATCGCCGGTGGCTCGCCGCGCGGTCTCGCCATGACGCTGGCGCTGCTGGTCACCCTGTGGGACTACGCCGCCCCGTTCGCGCCGGACTTCCCGCAGCTCGCAGCGTCGGCCGGGAGCGCATCGTGAAGAGCCACCCCCACACGCGCCTCGCGCTCGCCCTGTCGGTCACGGTCGCGAGCCCGTTCCTGTTCCGCGGCCTCGGCGGCAAGCTGGTCGGTCTCGATGCCGCGGCGCTGCGCGACGAGGAGCGGCACCCGATCATCCCGGCCGATCAGATCCGCGGCTGCCTGCGCGATGCTTTCGAGGACCTCGCCGCCGCCGGGGCGGGCCTCGGCGCCTCCGACATTCTCGACCTGTTCGGCCGGCCGTCGGCGGCGGAGCGGACGGCGGGCACGCCGAACGAGCCGCTGCGCGGCCGGCTGATCGTCTCGGATCTGGTGGCGCGCGGGGTCGATCGATCGGAGCAGTACGAGACCACCCGGATCGAGATCGAGAACGACACCGGCGCGGTCGACGAAGGCAAGATGCAGGTGCTGGAGCTGGTGGCGCCGTTCGGCCGGGCCGTCACCTTCGAGGGCACCGCCACGCTCTACGTGCCGGTCGGCGAGGAGGAGGCGTGGACCACGCGGCTGCGCCGCGCGCTGGCGCTGGTCACCGCCATCGGGACCGCCAAGTCGGCGGGCTATGGCGAGGTGACGGCCACCGCGGTCGAGCGCGTCGCCGCGACGCCGGTCGTGATCCCGGCTGCACCTCCCGTCGCGTCGAGCGGCCCGGTCCGGCGGCGCTATCGCGTCACCTTCGACCGGCCGATCCTGGTCGATGCCGAGAAGATCGCCGACAACGCGGTGCTGGGCAGCGTCGTGGTGCCGGGCGCGGTGTTCAAGGGCGCGCTGGCCCAGGTGCTGATGCACGCTGGCGAGGACCCGCGGACCGGCGCCTATCGCGACAGCCTGGCGGCGCTGTCGATCGGGCATGCGTTCCCGGAGGCGTTCCGGCGCGACGAGGCCAGCGGCGCGCTGGAGCCCAGCGGCACGCCGGGCCTGCTGCCGCTGCCGCTGTCGCTGGTCAGCGCCGACGGCGAGGTCTTCGGCGACGCCCTGCGGTGTCCCGACGGTCGTGGCGTGCTGATGCGGGTCGATTCGAGGCTGGGCGATCGCAAGTGCGAGGCCGCGCGGTTCGCGGGCGATTGGAAATCGCCCTGGTTCGGGAAGGCCAATGCCGCGCTGGGGCGGCTGCCGACGGAGGAGCCGCCGCCGATCGCCCGCACCCACACGGAGATCGATCACGGCGGGGTCGCCACCGACCAGGCGCTGTTCACCACGTTGGCCCGCAGCGTGCGCCGCGCGCGCTCGGCCGCCGAGGGCGGCGGATGGACCGACCGGAGCTGGATCGTGGATGTCGCGGCGGATGGCGACGCCGCCTCGCTGCGCCTGCTCGCCCTGCTGGAGCAGGGCCTCGACGGCATCGGCAAGACCGGCGCGCGCGCCACCTTCCGGGCGATCGGCGAGACGCCGGCGCCGGTGCTGCGCGAGATCGACGGGCACCCCGGCGAGTATGCCGTGATGCTGGTGACGCCGGCGCATCTGCTCGACCCGGCGAGCCTCGTCGAGATGCGCGACGGCCGGCCGGCCTGGAAAGATATCTCGCCCCAGAAAGCCTATGCCGACTATTGGCGCGCGCTTTTGCCCGCGGCGACGCTGGTCGGCGCCATCGCCTGTCAGCGTTATACGGGGGGCTATCTGGCGCGGCGCCGCCGGGCGCGCGGGCAAAAGGCTTATCATCCCTTCCTGATCACCGAGGCGGGCTCGGTGTTCCATCTGTCGGGCGTCCGCGGCGACGATCTCGCGCGCCTTCGCGACCTGTGCCGGACCGGGCTGCCGCCCGCGACCATCGACGGGCGGGCGGTCGACTGGGAGACCTGCCCTTATGTGCGGGAGAACGGCTATGGGCGGATCACCGCCGACCACCTCTCCGGCCCGATCGGCGTGACACTGCTGAAGGAGGTGCGGCATGCGTGAGGGAGCCTCGCCCCGCATTCTGCACGACATCACCGCGACCCTAGTGGTGCTGTCGCCCCTGCATGTCGGCAGCGGCGACACCTGCAACATCTCGACCGTGACGGGCAAGAAGGGGGCGAACCGCCAGCCCGAGGTGGCCGCCGTCGTGCGCGACGCCGACGACGCGCCCTATCTTCCGGGAACCACCATCAAGGGCCTGCTGCGCCGCCTCGCCGAGGAGCGCCACGGCCGCGACGGCGAGGCCGTGGAGCGGCTGTTCGGATCGATCAAGTCGTCGATCGAGGCGGGGGGCGGTGGCGCCGCGGGCCGGGTGACCGTGTTCGGTGCCCGCCGGATCGCGGCGCCGGCGGTGCCGGAGGCACCATTCGTGGCCGGTGCGGCCGACGACCTCGGGCGCGGCGTGTTCGTCGCCGCCCGCACCCGGATCGATCCGGAGTCGGGAACGGCCGGCGACCACACGCTCTTCCATCAGGAGATGGTCGCGCCGGAGACCACCTTCGCGCTGCGCCTGCGCATCGACACGCGCGGCCGCGTCGGCGGGGCAGGGGGCGATCATGTGATACAGACCGAGGCGGCGGCGCGTGACGGCCGCGACGCCCGGCTCGAGGCAAACGCGACCCTGTCGGATCTGCTCGCGCTGCTCGACCTCCTCTGTGAGGAGAGCGGGCGGCCGATCGGGAAGGGGCAGAGCGACGGCTTCGGGCGCGTGCGCCTCGATCCCGCCTCGGTGAAGATCCAGGAGCGCGTGCTGGGCGCCGACGGAACCTTCACGTCGCGCACGACCAAGCGACCGCTCGCGCGCCGCACGTCCGCTGCCGCGGCCGTGGACGTGCTGCGGCTCGTCTGCGACGGGCCGTTCCTGGTCGTCGACGCCTCGAAGACGCGCAAGCAGGGCGGCAGCGACGAGGGCAAAGAGCCCCACATCGCGGCGCAGGTTCTGGTCAAGGACGAGCCGCTGCTGCTCGGCACCAGCGTCGCCGGCGTGCTGCGGGCGCGTGCCCGCTGGCTGGAGATGCGGGCGCGGCTGCGGGGGCTGCGTGACGGCGCCGCCGAAAAGGTCGATCCGGAGGGCGTCGTCTGGCGGAAGGGCGACGATCCGGGTCGTCTCAGCAGCGTGCAGCGTCTGTTCGGCATCACCGGCCTGCGCGGCCGGCTGGAGATCGTGCGGGTGGAGGTGCGCGGCGGCACCCCGTGGGACGTCACCTCGGTGAAGCTCGACCGCTTCACCGGCGGCCCCGTCGACAACGCCCTGTTCAAGACCCGGACCTTCATCGGCGTGCGGCTGGCGCTGGTGCTGCGGCTCGGGCCGGGCCGCCTGGCCGGGCTGGACGCCGATCGCGGCGCGCAGGACGAGGCGCTGTACCACGACCTGCTCGACGACATCCGCAAGAACGGGCTGACGCTCGGCCACGGCGGCAACAAGGGTTTCGGCTGGTTCCGGTCCGAGGGGGCTTCGTGATGAGCCTGAACGACAAGCTGGTCGAGGAGGCCGCCGGCATCCTCCGTCGCAAGGGCGTTCGCGACACCCGGGACATTCCTGGCGCCGTGGATTTGCTGGCCGGATACGAGTCCTTCGAGGCGATGGAGAACGACGAGCTCGAAGCCTATGCGCGGGCGGCGCTCGGCAAGGTCGGTGCCGCTCCCGGCGTCGGGACTGGCGCCGGCGCGCGTCCCGGCAGCCGTCCGGCCGCCGGCGCGAAGGGCGGGGCGAGGCCCTTCGACATCGCCCGGGGCGGCACGCCGCGCGAGCTGGCGCCCTACACGTCACCCTTCGTGTTCGTCACCCTGCCGGATCAGGTGGTGCCGGCCGATCAGGTCCGGCTCGACATCCCCCGGGCGGATGGCTACTGCGCCACGATCCGCTACACGCTCGAGGCGGAGACGCCGCTGCTGGTCGGTGCCGAGGCGTCGCGGTCCGGTCCCGACGAGGGCATCGTCGTGCCGATGACCATGGGAGGCACCGACGCCTATGTGATCCCGGGGGCGACCCTGCGGGGGCTGGTCCGCGCGGCCGTCGAGATCGTCGCCCACGGCAGGCTCGGCAGCGCCAACCTGCATCACCGCTTCGGTATTCGCGACTTCGAGCATCCCTATTACGAGCTGGTCGCCAAGGTCGACCGGGTCGAGGCGGGATGGCTCACCGGATCGACCGACCCCGACGGCAAGGTCACGATGGAGATCGTGCCTTGCGACTGGGCTCATGTGCTGATCGACGACATGGCGGCGGCGCCCGAGTTCGCCGGGCGGGTGTCGCGCCGCGAGGACTGGATCGTCAAGTCGCTCACCGACAAGTACCAGGCGCTCGGCCTCGCGCCGGGTGGCGGCAAGCCGATCCTCTACGATTTCCACGAGACCTTCGGGTACGGCCCGCCCTTCGACGACAAGGGCCGCACCGTGCGCAAGCCGATGAAGGGCGGCACGCCCGGCGTCCCGGTGATGTCCGGCAAGCTGCCCGGACGCGGCGGCAAGAAGAAGTACGAATACGCCTTCTTCGATCGCCGCGGCGCCCGGCCGGTGCCGATCGACGACGCCATCGTCGAGGACTTCGTGCGGATGAACTCGAAGCCGTCGAAGAACCGGCCGGTTCCGGACGGCTCCTGGAAGGAGCTGAAGCCGACCTTCGACGCCGATCGTCGCATTCCGGTCTTCTATGTGGGCGACCTGGAGGCGCAGGGACGGGACTTCTTCTTCGGCCTCACCCGCATGATGAAGCTGCCGCACCGACGGTCCGTCGGCGACGTCCTCGCGGTGAGCCATGCGCGGCATCAGCCAGCTTATGGCCAGCAGAACGACCTGGCCTACCACGCCGACTTCGTCGAGGGCCTGTTCGGCTACGTGGTCGAGCCCAAGGATATCGGCGCCGACCAGTCGGCCAGCAGCGCACCGCCGAGCATCGCCCGCAAGGGGCGCATCGCCTTCTCGTTCGCGACGCCGATGCCCGGCTTCGGCCGTGCCCGCCTGTCCGATCCGGTGGTCGTCATCCAGTCGGCGCCGCGCGCCTCGTTCGCGCCGTTCTACTTGCAGCCCGCGCGACCGGGGGCGAACGACGGCGAAGCCGACTACAGTGCCGAGCAGCCGCCGCGGCTCGCCGGCCGCAAGCGCTACCGGCCGCGCGACGGGGCGGCGGATGCTCTCGGGCGGCTCGCCAAGATCAAGACGATGGGCGAGCGCCAAATCGAGGCTGCAAGCGACCGCTCCACGGGGCGCTCGGTCAGCGAGGAGGTGAAGAGCCGCCTCCGCTTCCTGCTGCCGCGCGACGCCGGCAAGCCGCTCGTCTTCGAAGGCGAAATCCGCCTGCACAACGTCACCGCGGCGGAGATCGGGGCGGTGCTGTTCGCGCTCACCCACGGGGGCGATCCGGCCAAGCCCTACCGCCACATGATCGGGCGGGCGAGACCGTTCGGCGCCGGCCAGATGCGGCTGCGCACGCTCGATCTCGCCGCGGAGGCGAACGACGGGCGCACGATTCCGCCGCCGGCCGGCGAGGAGCTGGCGAGCCCGGACACGCGCACCGGCTTCTGCACCGACAAGGGCACCGCCAGCCTGAAGCCGTTCCTGGTCGCCTTCGCGGCGCATATGCGCGCGCAGCCGGGGCTGGACAAGTTCCCAGGCGTGCCGGCCGTGCTGGAGTTCCTCGGCGCCAGCGAGCCGGCGGTCGATGTGTCGGACGCGCAGCTCGACTATATGGGGCTCAAAGCTTTCAACGAGCTGCGCGGAACGGTCAAGCCTCTGAAGGCGCCGCGGGGGCAAACCCCCAAGCCGCCGGCTCGCGCCACCGCCGACGATGGGCGCCTGCTGCCGGCGCCGAAGCAGCCCCGCAAGCCGCCGGTGTTCTGGACCTGAGCGGTCGCGATCTCGCCGTTGCGTGCCGTCGTGGCGGCGCAGGGCGCGATCTCGCCGCGCGATCAGCTCGGCGCGATCATCGGCGTGAAATTGTCCGTGGGTCGCCGGACATCTATGGTCCGGCACGACAGCCGGCCAGCGAGCGTTCGACATGACCACAGATGTGCCGACCGACACCTCGACCGGAGTTTCGAGCGACACGCCGAGCGACGGCGCCGGGCCGGCGCCGAACCGACCCGCCGCCGCGCCGTCCCGTCCGGCGGGCGGCATTCCGGTGCGCGAGGCGCGCTTCATCCTGCTGTGGCCGCTGACGTTGCATCTGAGCGGCCGGAACTGCGAGGCCCGGGCCATGGCGGATGCCGTGCGGGACGTGGCCGAGGCGCTGCGCCGGCGTGAGCAGAAGCAGACGACCCGCTGGCGCCACCAGCCCGACCCGCTGCACCACATCCCGATGCCCAGCAAGGCCGAGGAGGTGGCCGCCTGGAAGAACGCGGCCTATGCCGAGACGGTGTACTTCCACGAGTTCGTGCAGAGCTTCCTGTTCCGCAAGCAGGCCGACGGGCGCGATGCGCCGTTCCATCTGTTCCAGCGCGACGACCTTCGTTTCGCCGAGGTGACCATCGGCACGAAGAACGGCGCGACAGACAAGCGGCTCACGGTCGAGCGCCTCAATCTCTATCTGTTCCGCACCGGCGTCGCCATCCTGGTGCTGGAGCTGTGGGCGCCGTCGGGCGCGGACGGCACCAGCGGCTGGACCCTGGCCCAGGTGCAGGATTTTCACGAGCTCGTTCGTCGCGTTTACGTGCCCTACCGACCGGCCGTTCCGGAGGCCGAAGTCCCGGTACGGCTTGCAATTGAATTCCGTCATGATGCCGAGCTCGACTCTTCTTCTCAGATCGTCGGGGCGACACCCGGGGCCGGTAACAGCTGTTCGTCGCAGGCCGAGGTGGAAGCCCTTGTTCAACACCCCGACGCGGACGGTCGGCGACGCCCACCCATCTTGCCCCATTGGAAGTGTCTTCTGGACAACGCTCTTGCCATCGATGGAGACCCTGGCGAGGGCACAGGTCGGTGGCATCAGGTGGTCGATGAGCGAATGCCGACCATAGCGACGATTTCCCTCACATCCGGTCACGACTCACCAAACGCCGAAGACAAGTTCCGGACGTGTGACATCACTAAAATTGTGCAAGAAAGCGACCTGATCCGTCTCTGTTTTGCCGACGGAAGCGGTTCGGGAGAACAGGACTACCCCTACGATCGCGAATTTCTTGGTGACATGCTTTGGACGAAGCACGCCTATGCCCGCTTCCGATCGATGGGCACGTTGTTCCTGATTTCAGGGACTGCTTTTGTCGCCGTGGGGTCCGGTAGTCATTTTAACATGTACGTTATGAATTATGTTCGGCGCCACTATTTTCAGATGGGTCTCCTTCTTCATTTCGAGCAGGCGACCCTGCTCGCCTTTTCGTCGCAGATCAGCCGGGCTGTCGAATGCCATGGCCTCCAGAGGGCGCACGGAAACCTTCAGGATGCTCTTTCTGGGATCGAAGAGCAGTTCTTGCATTTCGTGCATCGGTTTCGTTTCACTGGCGTGTCGAACCAAATCCAAGGGCGCGAGATTTTCGACCTCTGGCGCGACCGGCTGGACTTGGCCCGAATGTTCGATGATCTCCGGAGTGAAATCCATACAGCGAACGAATTCCTGTCTACGCAAGCACAGACACGGACCAGCCTGGAGGCCGTCAAGCTCTCACAGGTGGCCACTATCGGTGTCGTGTTCGGCTTGGCGTTCAGCGCGCTCGGCATGAATGTCGTCTTCAACCCCGAGACGCTTCGAGCAATCTTCGAGGGCGAGGCGGCGCCCGTCGAACTCTCCAAGCAGCTGGCGATTGCCGCCGCGACAATCGGGGTGCTCTCGGTGCTCGGAGGAGCTTTGATCCGGGCATTCGACTTCGACCGGCGTGGCACGAAAAACGTCCCTTCCATCGGTCGTGTCCTTCTCTGGTTCGGCTTTATGGCCTTATGTGCTGCTGCCTTCGCCTATCCGGCTCCGATCAAAGCGCTGTTCTCGTACTGACAACCGAGCGATGGAGTCGTCTCGAAATAGGTGGAGGACGCAATGGCAGCGGTTCCGGAGCAATGGCCGCGTGGCTGGCCCGACGAATGGCTCGGATCGAACCCTTCGCTCTATCGACCCGATCAATGGAAGGTCGCGAGAGATATCGAGGTTGCGGCGCTTCGGCAGATATTCCTTTATCCCCTCGCGCTTCGCGTCTGTAACAAAACGCTCCTCGATCCGAAAGGAGTGCCGCAGGCCGTTGCTGAAGTCCTCGACGACCTCCAGAGGTCCGAAGATTGGCAACTCGTCCCGGACTTGCGCGACCACGCGGGATCAGCGGAGCGCGACCCTCGGTCCCGTTACGAGGAGTTCGCGTATTTTCACGAATTTGTTCAACCAGTTCTCTTTGGTGAAAGAACACCTGAAGCGCCGGCTGTCCGGCTCTTTCGCAGATCGCGGAATCCCGGGCCACTGACGGTACCGCTCGCGAGCGGACGTTCGGTCCTAAGCCATGTCGAACGGTGTGATCTCTTCCTTTACGACAACGGTCTCGCCCTCTTGGTGCTGGAGACGAGCACTCCGAGTAAGATCGAATTCAGCGATCGGCAATCTCGCTCTGCGGCGCTCACGCTCGCCGACGTGCTCGACTATGTCGCGTCCGTTCAACTCAGTGGGCCGATGCAAACGCACGCTCCGGGCGAGAGAGTGAGTTGGGGCAATCTCGATATTGTGCCCGGTGACCTCGACCTGGGCAATCCGGATGCATTCGTCGCGAAGCACCGAACGACTCCGGTCTTGCGTCATTGGGCAGCGATCCTGAGTCCGTTGCGCATCGCCGGATACGGCAAAGCCGGAGAGGTTGATGGCGCGACGTGGACGAGTGCGATCGAGACCCGCATCCCTATCATGACCTATGTATCACTTACCAAAGAAGGTGTGGATAATAAGGCCGCGCTGTGGTCGATCTCGCGCGGGATTGGTACCGGCTGTGTTACGTCGATGCTTCGGATGATTCCCCACTTCCGTACGCGCCGAGTTTTATGCACGATTTCGAGCGCGCCGCATGCTACGATCGCTTCTTTCCGTCCGACGCCACCATCGCATCTACGCGCTATGTCTTTGCCCGCCATCATTTCGCCGTTGTAGGAGCAGGGTTGTTTTTCGATGAAGATCTTGTTCATCATTTCAGACGTCAGTACCTCCAGATCGGCCGACAGATCGTCGTAGAGTTCGCCTCTCTGCTGATCATGAAAGATAGGGTCAGGCGACTTCTCGATGCCGCGGTTCAATCCTCATCCTCAAAAGTCAGCGGCGATGGGGTTGTCGGTAATATTTCGGCTATCGAACGAGCGTTTCTAGGATACGTCGCCAATTTCAGATTCGTGGTCTTGTCGAACGCAACGCAGGCACACGAGCTGGTCGAGAAATGGCGGAATGCCGTTCGAATCGATGTGCCATTCAATGAGCTGAAGGCGGATATCGAAGCAGCAAGTCAGTTTCTGCTGTCGAAGGAACAGCGATATCAGACCGAGACCGCGAACGGGTTGGCCGGAGTGGCGTCGATCGGCGTGGTCTTCGGATTGGCGTTCGCATTTTTGGGAATGAACGTACTATTCGATGGCGAGAGCATAAAGGCATTGGGTCAGCGAGGAGCGACGGTGGCAGAGGGAGGTTACTGGGACAAAGTAAGATGGCAGTTGACGGCAATAGGCGTGGTTCTTGTGGCGTTCGGAGGGCTTGGTTTGGGCTTGGTGCGTGGGGCGCTGCCGAGCCAACGTTCGACGTTTCAGGACATCGCCCTGAAGGCTCTGATCGGCGTCGGCTTTCTGGGGATGTTGATTGGATGGCTACAGAAATGAGACCTCCACCCTCAACGCATCGCCGATATCGTGCGGCCCGAATATGGCGGGCCGGGCGCCGATGATCTGCTGGTAGTCATGCCTTCTACCCGCGGCGCCGCATCGCGTCGCGCACGCGGCGGGCCGTCCCGAGGGCGGTCCGGCGGGCGGTCTCCAGCCGGCCCACCAGGGCGAAGCGCAGGCCCGGGTCGAAGCCGATCAGGCGATCGGACAGGGTACGCCGTCCGCCCCACAGGCGGTCGATCATCGGATGGCCGGCGATCGCACAGGAATCCACCAGCGCGATCTGCGGGTCGTCCAGCAGTGCCGCCGAGAGATCGAGGGTGAGCAGCACACCCGGCGAGTATCTGGCCAGCGCCTCGTCGTAGGCGGTCTTCCAGAACCAGGCGGTCGGGCCGGCGACCAGCACGATGCCGGCCGCGACGGTGCGGTCGCCGAGCCGCAGGCGCGCCACCCGGGCGGCGCTCGCCGCCGCCAGAGTCGCGACGGCCGCCGTGACCAGCGCCTGCTGGCCTGGCGTCTGCGCCGCCGCCGTGCCGGCGCGACCCTTCCAGCCGCGCGTCTCCAGCGCCAGGACGTCGGCGAGCGCCGCCGTGACCTCGTGCGGTGTGGTCGCCATGTCGAAGGCGAGGCGGCCGTGCTCGGCGAGGCGACGGCGCTGGCGGGCGTGCTCCTTGCGGCGCGGGTCGGTGATCGCGGCGGGATCGCCGGGCGAGGCGGGGCGCCGCAGCACGGCGCGGGCATGGCGGTCGAACGCCATCACACGGCCGCGGCGCGCCGCCAGCGCGGTGTCGAAGGCGGCGGCGACCGGCCCGTCCTCCGGGAAATGCGGCAGCAGCAGCGGCGCCGCGCCGAAGCGCGTCGCCACCGCATCCAGCATGACGCCGGCGATGCCGGCCGGGTCGGCCGGATCGATCAGCGGCGTTCCGAGCGGCCCGAACGGATGGCTCCAGCCGGTGACGACCGCGACCGGCAGGCCGTAGCGTCGCCGTGTCGGCCGCAGCGGCAGCAAGCCGACGAGGTCGCCGTCCGGCCCGTGCACCAGCAGGACCACGACATCGGCCCCGTAGAGCGGGGCGGCGGCGGCCGCGACCGCCGGCCCGTAGAAGACGTTGGGCTCGATCGCCCGGGCCGCGAGGGCGGCCCAGCCGGAGCACAGGGCGTCACCGTCTTCGTCGCCGTCATCGCCGCCGCCGCCGGAGGGCGCCACGAGCTCGGCGAGGCTCCGCCACGTCGTCCGCAACGCGCCGTCGGGCGCCGACCACATGGTCAGCCGCGCCGGCGCGGCTGCCACACGAAGGCGTGCAGGCCGAGCCGCCGCTTCACCACGAGGAACAGCAGGAGCGATTCCACCACCACGGCGCCGGCCGTCGCCCAGGCGGCCCCGAAGATCCCCTGGCGCGGGATCAGCACGACGCACAGCGTCAGGTTGGTGGCGAGCGCCACCGCGTAGACGACGGCGCACAGGCGCTGCTGCCCGGTCATGTTGAGCAGCCGCTCGGCCGGCCCGACGGCGCCGCGTGCGATCAGCCCGATCATGATGATGGCGATCAGCGGATAGCCGGCCTCGAAGCCGGGGCCGAATAGCATCAGGATCGGCTTGCCGAGGACGATGAGCAGCAGCCCGAAGGCGAGCGTCGGCCAGAACGTCCAACGCACCGCGTCGGCGATGAAGCCTTCCAGCTTCTCGCGCTCGCCGGTGACGTGATAGGCGCTGAAGCGGTGCGCCACCGCGGCACCGACCGCGAACGAGATGAAGTGGACGAGCGACAGCGTCTTGCTGGCCGCGTAGTAGATCGCCACCTCGCGCGGGTCGACATAGAGCTGGAGCACCAGGATGTCGACGTAGAACAGCAGCAGGAAGAAGCCGTCGACCACGAACACCGGTAGCGACACCGCCAGCCAGTGGCGCAGATCGTGGCGGCGGCGGCCGGGCGGCACCGCGCCGGCGAGCCGGCGCCCGAGCAGCAGCGTCTGGGCGAGGGTGACGAGCCACATGGCGACGCCGGCGGTGACGAGCGCCGCGACGGCATCCATCGGGCCGTCGAACAGCTTCAGGCCGCCCATCACGGCGAGGATCATCACCGGCTGCACGACGAACAGCGGCACCAGCGCGAGATTGACCCAGTCGAACGAGCGGGCGATGCCGTCCTGCATCATGCTGAGGGTGAACACCGGCAGGATGGCGGCGCAGACCAGGAACGGCACCACGAAGGCGGGCGGCACCAGGTCGGAGACCAGCACGGCCGCCGCCACCAGGGCGCCGGCGCCGGCGCCGAGGCCGAAGCACAGCCAGCGGCTGCCGGAGAGAAAGCCGCGCAGGCCGTCGAGATCGCCGCCCAGGCGATACTCCGGAATGAAGCGCTGTGCCGCGTGGGCGATGCCGAGCGCCGCCAGCGGCCCGAGCACGCTCGCCCACGCCCACACCGAGACGTAGATGCCGAACTCGAAGCGGCCCATCCAGCGGGCCAGCAGGATCTGGGTGACGAAGACGATGCCGGCGCTCGCGACGCGGATCAGGAAGGCGGAGCCGGCGCTGCGCTGGGCGACCGAGCGGTCGCTGTCGTCGTGCCGCCAAGCGGCCAGGCGCGACGCCAGGCGGCCGGCCAGCGCGGCCAGCCGCGACGCCCGAGCTCCGCGGCCGTGATCGATCTCGCTCAAGGCCACGGGTCCCTCCGCCGCGCGCAGTTCCGGCGGAGCCTAGCGGGCGGCCGTTAACGTTCGGTTCGCCGTGGTCACGGCCCGCGACGCGGCTTTCGAGGGCCACGACTGCCAGGATCAACCGGCGCGACCGCATCCGCAAGCCCGCTCCGCAGCGGGAACACCCCCCGCCCGCCGCGGCGGCGCCGGACCGGGCCATGCACGCGACCATCGCCCGCCCGTCTCATGCGGAGATGGCCAGACGAGATCGGCCGCACGAGATCGCCCGCTCCATGGCGAGGCCGGTTCCCGGCGCCGGACGGTCGACCGTGCCGTCCGGCGGTCCGGGGCCCGATCAGTTGTTCAGCGCGCCTTCCTGAATCCACCGCCGAATGACGTCGCGGTCGCAGGTCGACAGCTTCTTGGAGCCGTGCGGCATCCGGATCTCGGGCTTCACCCGCCAGTCGAGCAGCGCCATCAGGCTCGACGCATCGGCATCGCCGGCCACCACCATGGGACCGAACTTGGTGCCCTTCATCAGGCCCGCATGCGTCCGCAGGTCCAGCCCGCTGGCGTCGAAGCCGGCGCCGCCCGGCTGATGGCAGTCGACGCAACGCCCCTTGAGGATCGGCACGATGTCCTCCTGGAAGCTGACCGTCGGCGCCTTCTTCTTGGCCGGTTTCGAGCTCTGGGCGTCGGCGTCGAACGGCAGCGTGGCGGCTGCCAGAACGGCGACGACGGCAGTGATGCCCCGCAGCCATCTCGTCATTGTTCGTCTCCTCATCTCACCGTGTGAGTGCCAGCGCTGTCGATCGAGGAGTCCGGACGGGCGGGGGCACGTCGTGCCGGACACAGCGGAGGCGGCCCCCGCAGGGCGATGCTAGGACCGTTCGGGAGGAAAACAATCAGGGAGAGCGCGAAGCCGATGCGCCCCAGCCGGCCGGAACCCGCATGGCGGCGCCACCTCGGCCACATCCGCCGCCCGCGGCCATGTGATTTGCCTTGGCGGCGACGTCGTGATGCGCTGGCGCGAGATCAGGGCGGCATGCTCGATTCGAATCGTCGTCGAATTGTCTCGTCGATCGTGGTCGCGGATCTTCGATCGCGGATCGGGTCCCTCCGGCCGCGTCGTCGAGACGAATGTGCGGGTCGAGTCGCATCCTCGGAATCGAAGCATCGTCGAACCGGGTCGTCCGACCAGGTCGTCGAGATCGGGGTCACGCCATGCGATACTGGGTCGGCATCGTCTTCTTCGCGGCCGGCGCGGCGCTGTTCGTCGCGGCCGTCCTGCACAAGCGCCGCGTGCTGGCGGCGCGGGCCGCCGCGGCGGCGCGCGGCATCGTGCCGGGCGAGCCCGGGTTGCGCTCGGTCGCCGCGTTCCGCGAGATCATGCGGCCGATCATCCTCGCCTTCCTGGTCTATGCCGCGATCAAGACCGTGGTGCTGTTCGTGATGCTCGACGGCGAGGACGTGCTGTCCTACTTCGACGTCGCCGGGGTGCTGTTCATGCTGGCCGGCTACGGCGCCTGGATGAGCCTGCGCACCACCTATCGGACGAGCGATCTCGTGGCCGCGGAGGCGGCCGCCGCCGAGGCCGCGGCAGCCGCAGGCATCGCGGCTGCTCCGGCCGGGGCGGGTGCGATGCCGGCCTATATGGGCCTGCCGGCCAACGACCGCGGCCCGCCGCAGCCGGCGACGGACGGGCCGGTGCCCGGGCCGGTGCCGACGAATCGCGCCGGGTGACGATCGGCCGGGTCGCTCCGTCGTCGGACCCGGTGTCGGAGCTAGAGCATTTTCCGGCGAAGTGGACTCCGGTTTGCCGTCGAGAATGCGATCGAATAAGGACGTCTAGAGCGGAGTCCGATCCCGTTGGGTCGGATTCCGTTAGTTGATCGCAACCCAGGAGTCGTGCGTGGACGGAAGCGAATCCGGCAACACGCTGGTGCTGATCGAGCTGGTGTTGGTGCTCGCTGTGGTGTTCGGCTTCGGGCTGCGCGAGCTGCGCGGCCTGCGCCGGGATCGTGCGGCCGCACCGACCAGCCGTGCAACGTCCGCGGCGTCGTCGTCCGCGGGATCATCAACCGCAGCATCATCGACTGTCGCATCGTCGTCCGCAGCATCGACTCTCCCCGGCCCGCGCCGGTAGCCGCCGCAGCACGATGGACTGGCAGATCGTCGCGATCGAGATTTTGTTCTCGGGCACCGCGATCGGGCTCGGCGTGTGGCAGCTCGTCTCGATCCGCCGCGAGCGACGCCGCGATGCGTCACGCTTGCGCGCGGCCGCCGAACTGCGCTCGCCCGATCATGGCCCGAGCGATCCGCCGCCTGGCGGCGCTCGGTGACCAACACGGCGGCGAGCCGCCGCGTCGTTTGGCGCCGCGTGGTCTGGCGCCGTGCCGGGTGGCGCCCCGAGCTCAGAGTCCTTCGAACAGCGCGGTGGACAGATAGCGCTCGGCGAAGGAGGGCAGCACCGTCACGATGGTCTTGCCGGCATATTCCGGCCGGGCGCCGATCTTGAGGGCGGCCGCGACCGCCGCCCCCGACGAGATGCCGGCCGGGATGCCCTCGTAGCGCGCCAGCGCCCGCGCCGTCTCGAACGCCGTCTGGTTGCCGACCGTCACCACCTCGTCGATGACGCTGCGATCGAGCACGTCGGGCACGAAGCCGGCGCCGATGCCCTGGATCTTGTGCGGGCCCGCCTTGCCGCCGGACAGCACCGGGCTGTCCTCCGGCTCGACCGCGACGATCTTCAGCGACGGCCGCCGCGGCTTGAGCACCTGGCCGACGCCCGTGATGGTGCCGCCGGTGCCGACGCCGGAGACGAACACGTCGAGCTGGCCGTCGGTGTCGTTCCAGATCTCCTCGGCGGTGGTGTGCCGGTGGATCTCCGGGTTGGCGGGATTGCGGAACTGCTGCGGGATGATGGCGTTGGGGGTCTCGCGCGCCAGCTCGTCGGCCTTGGCGACGGCGCCGCTCATGCCCTGGGCGGCCGGCGTCAGCACCAGCTCGGCGCCGAGCAGCGCCAGCATCTTGCGGCGCTCGATCGACATCGATTCCGGCATCACCAGGACCAGCCGATAGCCGCGCGCCGCCGCCACGAAGGCGAGCGCGATGCCGGTGTTGCCGGAGGTCGGCTCGATCAGCACCGAGTCGGGCGTCAGCCGCCCCTCGGCCTCGAGCGCGTCGATCATGGCGACGCCGATGCGGTCCTTCACGCTCGCGATCGGGTTGAAGAATTCCAGCTTGGCCAGGATGTTGGCCTTGACGCCCTGGAGCTGGGGCAGGCGGTGCAGGCGCACCAGGGGGGTGTCGCCGATGGTGTCGGTGATCGAGTCGAAGATGCGTCCGCGCCCGGGGGCGCGGGCCGGCGAGGACGACAGCGGCTTGCGCGCGGCTTCGGCCATGAGGTCTCTCCACTGCGGTGACGGACCCGCGGTCCGCCCTTCGGCACGAGTCCTAGAATGATCGTCTCCCCTCGACAACATGAGGGTCGTAGAACGAAAAATCATCCTACCGGATGACACCGTCGCGACAGATCGCCCTCCGCCGGCACCGGCCGGCAGGACGATCGTGACTCGCGTGACGGTGCGAGGCGGGCACCGCGGTGCCGTGCGGTCGTGCCGGTCCGTCAGGCAATGCACTCAGGCGATGCAGCGCACCGCCGGCACCGTGTAGAGGCGGCTGTCGCCGATCAGATGCGTGGTGAAGGCGTCGCCGCCGAACACCCGGGCGAAGGCCCGGTGACGCACGCTGAGGCCGCCCGTGTAGGCCCCGAAGGCCGGCATCACCAGCCGCCGCCCGTCGGTGGCGAAGCAGCGCCGGGTCAGGCTGCGGCCGCGCTGGACGATGCGGGCGCAGGGGTGCAGATGGCCGGCGATCTCGCCAACCGGGGCGGCCAGGCTGCCAGTGGCCGGGCTGGCGGCGCTCGGCTCGTGGCGGAACAGCAGCGGCCCGTCGACGAGCGTGTCGGCGAAGCGGCCGCCGACCGCGCGAGCCGGCTCGGGATCGTGGTTGCCGGCGATCCACACCCAGTCGCGGCCGCTCTGGAGGGTGCGCAGATGGGCGCGGTTCTCGGCGGCGAGGCGGTCGGCACCCTCACCGTCGTGGAACGAGTCGCCGAGGGCGATCACCCGCGCCGGATCGTAGAAGCCGATCACCCAGGCGAGCCGCTCTAGCGTCTCGGCGGTGTCGAACGGCGGCAGCAGGGCGCCGCGGACCGCGCAGGCCGAGCCCTTCTCGAGATGCAGGTCGGCCACCACCAGGGTCCGCCGCGCCGGCCACCACAGCGCGCCCGAAAGGTCGGCCACCAGCGGCACGCCGGCGACCACCAGGGTGGTGCCCGCCACCGCGGCGGCACCGCCGTCGGTGGCGCCACCGTCGGCGGCGGCCGGCGCGATGGTGCGGGCGTCCCTCACCGCGGCGCCCTCGCGCCGAAGACCCTCGATGGCCGCGCGAGATCTCCGCGCGACCGGCGTTCGCCGAGCCGTGCCGTCACCCCATCGCCTCCCTGACCAGGTCCGCTTCGGCTTCCGCCAGCAGAGCCTCCGAGGCTTCGCCATGCACCGGCTCGCGCCCGATCTCCAGCATCACCGGCACGGCGAGCGGAGACACGCGCGGCAACGGCTCGTGGACGATTCGCCCCCTCACCCGCGAGAGCAGCAAACCGAGCCGGCGAATGTCAAGCAGCCCGGTGGCGGCCTCGGCCCGGGCGGCCCGCAGCAGCAGATGGTCGGGCTGGTGCTTGCGCAGCACGTCGTAGACGAGGTCGGTCGAGATCGTCACCTGCCGGCGGCTCTTCTCGGCGCCGCCGCTGCGCCGCTCGATCAGCCCGGCGATCACCGCACACTGGCGGAAGGTGCGCTTCATCAGCGCCGATTCGGCGAGCCAAGCTTCGAGATCGTCGCCCAGCATGTCCTCGGCGAACAGGTCGGCGAGCGACAGCCGGTCCTGCGTCACCGCGAGGCTCAGGTCGCCGAGCCCCCACACGGCGAGTGCGTATTCATTGGCGACGAAGCCGAGCGGCCGCAGGCGCGCCCGCTCCAGCCTGCGGGTCAGCAGCATGCCGAGCGTCTGATGCGCCAGCCGCCCCTCGAACGGGTAGCAGACCAGATAGTGCTTGTCGGCGCGCGGAAACGTCTCGACCAGGAGATCGCCCGCCTTCGGCACGCGCGAGCGCAGGCGTTGCAGATCGAGCCATTCGTGCACCTGCCCGGTCAGCCGCGGCCATGCGGCCGGCGTCGCGATCAGGTCGCGCACCCGCGCCGCCAGATAGGTCGACAGCGGGAACTTGCCGCCCATGTAGGCCGGCACCTTGGGGTCGGCGGCGGCGGCGCGCGAGACGTAAGCCTCGTTCTCCACCAGCGTCTCGTAGCGCAGCACCTCGCCGGCGAACACGAAGGTGTCGCCCGGCACCAGCGTCTCGACGAAATACTCCTCGACCTCGCCGAGCACCCGGCCGCCGCGCAGGAGCGCCCCCGAGGGGCCGCGCGCCGCCGCGCCGCGCGACGGCACCAGGCGGATCTTGATCATCGGCTCCTCGACGATGGTGCCGACATTGAGCCGATAGCGCTGCGCCACCTGCGGATGGCTGATGCGCCAATGCCCGTCGCGGCCATGTCGGATCTTGGAGAAGCGCTCGTAGGCTTTCAGGGCGTAGCCGCCGGTGGCGACGAAATCGACCACCGCATCGAAGCTCTCGCGCGACAGCGCCGCATAGGGGGCGGCCGAGCGCACCTCGGCGAACAGGTCGTCGGCCGCGAACGGCCCGGCGCAGGCGCGGCCGAGCACATGCTGGGCCAGCACGTCGAGGGCGCCGGTGCGCAGCGGCGGCGTGTCCTGGGCGTTCTCGGCGACCGCCTCGATGGCGGCGCGACACTCCAGCACCTCGAACCTGTTGGCCGGCACCAGCACGGCGCGCGACGGCTCGTCGAGCCGGTGGTTGGCGCGGCCGATGCGCTGGGTCAGCCGCGACGCGCCTTTCGGGGCGCCCACATTGATCACCAGGTCGACGTCGCCCCAGTCGATGCCGAGATCGAGCGACGAGGTGCAGACGACGGCGCGCAGCCGGCCCTCGCCCATGGCGGCCTCGACCTTGCGGCGCTGGGCGACGTCGAGGGAGCCGTGATGGAGCGCGATGGCGTGGCCGTCGTCGTTGATCCGCCACAGCGCCTGGAACAGCATCTCGGCCTGGCTGCGGGTGTTGACGAAGACCAGCGTGGTGCGGTGCCGGCCGATCATCGCGTAGATCTCGGCGAGCGCGTGCAAGGCGGAGTGGCCGGCCCAGGGCAGCCGCTCGGCGGTGTCGAGCATCTCGACGATCGGGGGGGCGCCGCCGCCGACCTGGACGATCTCGGCGGCGTGCGTCTCGCCCGGTCGCTGCGGCACCAGGACGCGCGCCAGATCGTGCGGCTCGGCCACCGTCGCGGAGAGCCCGACCGTCGTCAGCCCCGGCGCCAGCGCGAACAGGCGGGCGAGGCCGAGCGACAGCAGATCGCCGCGCTTGGAGGTGACCAGGGCGTGCAGCTCGTCGAGTACGACGCGGCGCAGGTCGCCGAACAGGTAGGGCGCATCGGCGCTGGCCAGCAGCAGTGCGAGCTGCTCGGGCGTGGTCAGCAGGATGTCGGGTGGGTCGCGGCGCTGGCGCTGGCGTCGGCTCGGCGGGGTGTCGCCGGTGCGGGTCTCGATGCGGACCGGAAGCCCCATCTCGGCGACCGGCTGCTCCAGGTTGCGGGCGATGTCGACGGCGAGCGCCTTGAGGGGCGAGACATAGAGGGTGTGCAGGCCGCCGCCACGCACGCTGCCTGAACCCTCTCCCCTTGTGGGAGAGGGTGGTCCCGAGCGCAGCGAGGGACCGGGTGAGGGGTCGAGCCTGAGCGTTGCCGTGTCACCCCTCACCCGGCTCGCGACCTCGGGTCGCTCGCCGCCCTCTCCCACAGGGGGAGAGGGCGACAGCGTGCGCGGCGAGCGCTGCGGATCACCGGACCGCCGCTCCCCGACCTCCACCAGGGTCGGCAGGAAGCCGGCCAGCGTCTTGCCGGCCCCGGTCGGGGCGATCAGCAGGGCCGAGCGGCCGGCGCGGGCGGCGGCGAGCAGCGCGAGCTGGTGTGGCCGCGGCGTCCAGCCACGGGCCGCGAACCAGCGGTCGAAAGGCACCGGCAGGGCGGGCGGCGAGGGGGCGGCGGGGTCGCTCACCCGGCCGTCCTAGCGCGGCGGCTCCCCCGTTCCAAGCGGGCCAGCCGCCGCATCATGGTTAACGGACAGTAAACGGTTGTCCGCTATGGCTCGGGCGGATTGCGAACCACGGGGGCGCGGATGAATCGTCGCGACCGGCGGGCGGCCGCCAAGCAGGGCAATGCCGAGGCGATCTGCGCCGATGCCGCCGCCCTGAAGCAGCAAGGCAAGCTCGCGGGGGCGGTCCGCCGCTACCAGGAGGCACTGGAGATCGCGCCGCGGTCGGCGATCGTCCATAACAACCTGGCCAACCTGCTGACCGAGCTCGGTCGTCCTCACGAGGCCATCGCCCATCTCCGCCAGGCCCTGGCCGCCGATCCGAGCGCCGCCCTGGTCCACAACAATCTCGCCAATGCGCTCGCGCGCCAGGGCGACACGGCCGGCGCCATCGGCCATTACCGGCAGGCGCTGGCGCTCGCGCCCGACTTCGCGGAGGCGCTGCTGGCGCTCGGCACCACCCTGGCGACTCTCGGGGCGTTCGACGAGGCGATCACCCATCTGAGCCGGGCCGTGGCGCTGCGACCGTTCGATATCCAGGGTCAGGTGCATCTCGGCCTGGCGCTGGTGGAGCGTGGCGACGTGGCGGGGGCGCTCGGCTGCGCCGAGATCGCGGCCCGGCTCGCCGACCGGCCGGGCGTGCCGCACCGGCTGCTCGGCCTGCTGCTGGCTCGCTGCGGCGCCGTGGCGCCGGCCCGCATCTGCTTCGAGGCGGCGCTCCGCCAGGACCCCGAGGACCGCGACGGCGTCGCCCTCCTGCTCGCCTCGCTCGGCGACGGGCCGCTGCCGGCGCGCGCCTCGGATCGCCAGATCGAGAGCCTCTATGCCGGGCAGGCGGCCCGCTGGGATGCGGGCTCCGCGGGGCCGCTCGGCTATCGCGGCGCTCGCCTGACCGCCGACGCCCTCGCCCGCCTGGCGCCCGGGCCGGAGCGGCTCGACGTCGTCGATCTCGGCTGCGGCACCGGGTTGGTCGGCACCCTGGTGCGGCCGCTGGCGCGGCGTCTCGACGGTGTCGACCTGTCCGACGCGATGCTGGCGCAGGCCCGGGCGAAAGGTGTCTATGACGCTCTGCATCGCGCCGAGATGGTCGACTTCCTGGCGGCGCGGCCGGCCGCCTACGACGCCGTCACGGCGGCGGCCGTGCTGGTGCATGTGGGCGATCTCGCGCCCGCGCTGGCGGCGGCGGCTTCGGCCCTGCGGGATGGCGGCGTCCTCGCCGCCACCCTGTTCCCGGACGAGCGCGATCCCGACGGCTTCGCGCTCGGGCCGCTCGACGGCCTCGGGCAGAGTGGCTGCTTCGTTCACGGCCGCGGCCATCTGGTGCGCAGCGCGGCGGCGGCGGGTTTCTCGGTGGAGTTTCTGGACGACGCCGTCCACGAGCACCAGGCGGGCCGCGACCGCGTCGCCGTCGTGGTGGGGCTGCGCCGCGGGGCGCGCGCCGGCTGACCGGCAGCATTGCGGGCCGTTCCGTATCGGCGCCGCCGCGAACCGGCTAGGGTCGGGGTCCGACGATCGCGGCAACTCCGATGTCCTTCTACACGTCCGTCCTGCGCCCGGCCCTGTTCCGGCTCGATCCCGAGCGCGTCCACCATCTGGCGATCGGGCTCGCCGCGCGGGCCGGCGCCGTGGCGCCACTCCTCCGGGCCGTGACGGCGGTCGACGATCCGCGGCTCGCCGTCACGGTCGGCGGCCTGACGTTCCCGACCCCGATCGGCCTGTCGGCCGGCTTCGACAAGAACGGCGACGCGGTGGCGAGCCTGGCGGCTCTCGGCTTCGGCTTCGTCGAGGTCGGCTCGGTGTCGGCCGAGCCCTCGAACGGCAATCCGCCGCCGCGGCTGTTCCGCCTGCCGGCCGACCGGGCGCTCGCGGTCGCCTACGGGGTGCCCAACGCGGGCGCCGCGGCGGTGTCGCGCCGGCTCGCCGGCCAGCGGCTGCCGGTGCCGCTCGGGCTGAACATCGTCGGCACCAATCGCGGCCCCGGGGCGCCGGTAATCTGCGACGATGCGCTGATCGCCGAGTACATGCAGGCGGCGCGCCTGCTGGCGCCGGTGTCCGACTATCTGATGTTCAACCTGAGCTGCCCCAACACCACCGACGGGCGCGACTTCTTTGCCGATCCGGTCCGCCTCGATGCCTGGCTGACGGCGCTCGACGAGACCGACTATGCGCCGCGGCCGTCGTTCCTGAAGGTGTCGCCGCTCGGCGGCGTCGCCATGATCGAGCAGCTTCTGGAGATCGTCGGCCGCCACCGCAAGATCACCGGCTTCATGTTCAACCTGCCGAGCGGCAAGCCGGCCGGCCTGACGACACCGCGCGCCGTGTGGGAGCGAATGCCCGGCGCCGTCTCCGGACCGCCGTCGGCGGCGCTGCTCGACGACTGCCTGGTGGAATGCTGCCGCCGCATGGACCGCGGCCGCTACGTGCTGTTCGCCTCGGGCGGCGTGTCGACCGCGGCGGATGCCTACGCCAAGATCCGCAAGGGCGCGTCGCTGGTCGCGCTGCTCACCGCGCTCGTCTACGAAGGGCCGGGCGTGGTGCGGCGGGTGACCCGCGGTCTCCTCGACCTGATGGATCGCGACGGGGTGAAGCACATCTCCGAGGTGGTCGGTGTCGATGTGAGGTGAGCCCTTCGCATCGCGGCGGCGACCGCTTATCTCTGCGGCATGCGTCCCGAAAGCCTGCTGGTTCCGACCCCCGCCGGTCTGTGCTGCCCCGACGGCGGCTTCCACATCGATCCGCTGCGGCCGGTGGCGCGCGCGGTGATCACCCACGCGCATTCGGATCATGCGCGGCCCGGCCACGGCGCTGTGCTGGCGACGCCTGAGACGCTCGACCTGATGCGGCTGCGGCTCGGCGATGGCTTCGCCGGCGCCACGCAGGCGCTTCGCTACGGTGAGGCGGTGACGCTCGACGGCGTGCGGGTGAGCCTGCACCCGGCCGGGCACGTGCTCGGCTCCGCCCAGGTGCGGGTCGAGAAGGACGGGCTCGTGATCGTCGCGTCCGGCGACTACAAGGACCGGCCCGACCCGACCTGCACGCCGTTCGAGCTGGTGCCCTGTCACGTCTTCATCAGCGAGGCGACCTTCGGGCTGCCGGTGTTCCGCCACGGTGACGCCGCGGCCGAGACGGGCAAGCTCCTGCGCTCGCTCGCGCTGTTTCCCGAGCGCACGCATCTCCTCGGCGCCTACACGCTCGGCAAGGCACAGCGGCTGATCGCGCTCTTGCGCGCCGCCGGCTGGGAGCGGCCGATCCTGCTGCACGGCGCCGCCGAGGCGGTCACCCGCTATTACGCCGGCCGCATGGATCTCGGCGAGCTGCGGGCGGTGCGCGACGCCGCGCCGGACGAGCTTGCCGGCGCCGTGGTGCTGTGCCCGCCGTCGGCGCTCGGCGACCGCTGGACGCGGCGCTTCCCCGACCCGATCGCCTGCTTCGCGTCGGGCTGGATGCGCATCCGCGCCCGCGCCCGCCAGCGCGGCGTCGAACTGCCGCTCGTCGTCTCCGATCACTGCGACTGGGACGGGCTGACCCGCGTCATCCCGGCGACCGGCGCCGCGGAGATCTGGCTGACCCACGGTGCCGAGGAGGCGCTGGTCCACTGGTGCGGAACGCGCGGCCTGCGGGCCCGGCCGCTGCATCTCGTCGGTTACGGCGACGACGAGGAGGTCGAGGCGATCGAGGCCGCCGCCGGTGGCACCACGGAAGAGCCCGCATGAATCGCTTCGCCGCGCTGCTCGATCGTCTCGCCTACGAGCCCGGCCGCAACGCCAAGCTGCGGCAGATCACCGACTACCTGCGCACCACGCCCGATCCCGAGCGGGGCTTCGCGCTGGCGGCGCTCACCGGCGCGCTGTCGTTCCCGCACGCCAAGCCGGGGCTGATCCGCACCCTGATCGCCGAGCGCACCGATCCGGTGCTGTTCGCGATGTCCTACGACTATGTCGGCGATCTCTCCGAGACGGTGGCGCTGATGTGGCCGGCGCCCGGAGGCCGCACCGACGACGCCCCCTCGCTCGCCGACGTGATCACGACGTTGCAGACGCTCGGCAAGGCCGAGCTGCCGAAGGTGCTGGCCCACTGGCTCGACGGTCTCGACGAGACCGGCCGCTGGGCGCTCCTCAAGCTCCTCACCGGGTCGTTGCGCATCGGCGTGTCGGCACGGCTGGCCAAGACCGCGGTGGCGGCGCTCGGCGGCAAGGACCCGGACGAGATCGAGGTGCTGTGGCCGGGTCTCGCGCCGCCCTATGCGGACCTGTTCGCCTGGGTGGAGGGCCGCGCCGAGCGGCCGGTGGTCGACGATCCGGCGCGCTTCCATCCGCCGATGCTGTCGCATCCGATCGGTGCCGCCGATTTCGCGGCGCTCGATCCGAACGACTTCGTCGCCGAGTGGAAGTGGGACGGCATCCGGGTGCAGGCGGTCGCCGGCACCTGTGCGGACGGCCGGCGCGTCGCCCGGCTCTATTCGCGCACCGGCGAGGACATCTCGGGTGCCTTCCCGGATCTGGTCGAGGTCATGACCTTCGACGGCGCCGTCGACGGCGAATTGCTGATCGTGCGCGACGGTCGGGTGCAGTCGTTCAACGTCCTCCAGCAGCGGCTGAATCGTAAGGCGGTGACGGCCAAGCTGATCACCGAGTTCCCGGCGCATCTGCGCGCCTACGATCTGCTCGCCGAGGGCGGCGAGGATCTGCATGGCCGGCCGCTCGGCGGGCGCCGCGCCCGCCTCGCCGCGCTGGTGCAGCGTCTGAACGAGCCGCGCATCGACCTCTCGCCGGAGATTCCGTTCGCCGACTGGGACGCCCTCGCGCAGGCACGCCAGGACCCGCGTGCGGCCGGGGCCGACACCGACGCCGAGGCGATCGAGGGCGTGATGATCAAGCGCCGCGACGCGCCCTATGTCCCCGGCCGGCCCAAGGGTCCGTGGTGGAAGTGGAAGCGCGACCCGTTCATCGTGGACGCCGTGCTGATGTACGCCCAGCGCGGTCACGGCAAGCGATCGTCCTATTATTCCGACTATACGTTCGGCCTGTGGACGGCCGGCGAGGGCGGCGACACCCTGGTGCCGGTCGGCAAGGCGTATTTCGGCTTCACCGACGAGGAGCTGCTGAAGATCGACCGTTTCGTGCGCCAGAACACCGTCGATCGCTACGGCCCGGTGCGCGAGGTGGTGCACGAGAAGGACGCAGGCCTCGTCTTCGAGGTGGCGTTCGAGGGGCTGCAACGCTCCACCCGCCATCGCTCCGGCATCGCCATGCGGTTTCCCCGCATCAGCCGGCTGCGCTTCGACAAGCCGCCCGCCGAGGCGGATCGTCTCGACACGCTGCTCGGCATGCTGGCGGAGGCTGAACGCACGCCCGCGTCCGGCGGCCGCGTGCTCGATCCCGCCGTCGCGCGCACCGGCAAGCGCAAGGGCGGCTGAGCCGTAACCCGGTCAGAGTGCCAGCGCGGTGGCGAGCAGGATCAGGCCGGCGAGCCCGAAGGCGGCGCGCACGACATGCGAGACCTCCCAGCGGTCGCGCATCCGGGTCCAGTCCGGCGGCTCGTCCGAGTGCCCGCGGCCGAGCGGATCGAAGGCGAAGAAGCCGCGGCCGAGCCGGTCGAGCGCGGCGCCCGCGGTCCAGAATCCGTTCACCGGATGCGTGAGTAGCCAATACGTGGCGTGCATGGCCGCGATCGCGGCGAGGGCCGCAATGGTCAGGCCGCGGACGGTACCGGCGGGCGTCAGCCAGACCAGCACGGCGAGCGCCACCAGTGCCACCGGCTCGGCGATGCCGCCGATGGTGAAGCCCGGATAGTAGATCGACTGGGTGGCCAGATACTGCTCGCGCGTCAGCCGCAGCTTGCCCGGAAACTCCAGCGCGTGGGCGAGCGCTAGCCCCATCGCGACCGCGACGAGAACCAGGGCCGTCACCTGCAAGGCGATCACGAGCCACCTCCGTCGCTCGTCGCTTGCCCAGTGAACCCGCCGAACTCGCGGCCGTTCCGTGCCCGCGTTGCGCCGGATTTTCGCCCGGCTGTCGGGTTCGGCTAGGCTGGTCCGTCCTTGCCAGCGATCGGAGTGCCCCCGCATGCTCTACGCCATCCTGTGTTACCATCAAGAGGACGTCGTCTGTGCCTGGAGCCAGGAGGAGGACGACGCCGTGATGGCGAAGCTCGCCGTCATCCAGAACCGCCTCGCCCGCCAGGGTCGGCTCGGCCCGGTGGCGCGGCTGATGCCGACCACCGCGGCGACGACGCTGCGCAAGGACCGCGATCCGCCGCTCGTGCTCGACGGGCCGTTCGCCGAGACCAAGGAGCAGCTTCTCGGCTTCTACATCGTCGACTGTGCGTCGCTCGACGAGGCGCTGGAGATCGCCCGCGAGCTGGGCGAGGCCAATCCGGGCGGCTCCTACGAGCTGCGGCCGGTCGCCCTGTTCAATCCTGCCGAGACGCCGGGAGCGGGCACCAGGATCACGTCCTGATGGCTCGCGTGACGATGGCTGTGGGGTGATGATGGACGTCGATTGGATCGGCGCGGCGCTGTCGGCGGCGCGCCCGCAGGCGCTCGCCGCGCTGACGCGGGCGTTCCGCGATCTCGACGCCGCCGAGGAGGCGTTGCAGGAGGCGTGCTTGCGGGCGCTGCGCACCTGGCCACGCAACGGCCCGCCGCGCGATGCGGCCGCCTGGCTCATCATGGTGGGCCGCAACGCCGCCATCGACGCGGTGCGCCGCCGCCGTCGCGAGGCGCCGCTGCCCGACGAGGACGCACTGTCGGACCGTGACGACACCGAGGCGGTGCTGGCGGCCGAGCTCGACGAGAGCCATTACCGCGACGACATCCTGCGGCTCCTGTTCGTCTGCTGCCATCCCGAGCTGCCGGCCGGCCAGCAGGTGGCGCTGGCGCTGCGCATCGTCTCGGGACTGTCGGTGAAGGAGATCGCCCGCGCGTTCCTCACCAGCGAGACCGCCATGGAGCAGCGTATCACCCGCGCCAAGCGGCGGGTCGCCGCGGCCGCCGTGCCGTTCGAGGCGCCGAGCGCGCCGGAGCGGGCCGAGCGGCTCGCCGCCGTGATGGCGACGCTCTATCTCGTGTTCAACGAGGGCTATGCGGCGAGCGGCGGCGAGGCGCATCTGCGCGCGCCGCTGTGCGAGGAGGCGATCCGCCTCGCCCGCCTGCTCTTGCGGTTGTTCCCCGCCGAGCCCGAGGTGATGGGCCTGGCGGCGCTGATGCTGCTTCAGCACGCGCGCGCCGCGGCGCGGCTCGATGCCGACGGCGCCATCGTGCTGCTCGACGATCAGGACCGCGGTCGCTGGAATCGGCCGATGATCGCCGAGGGGCTGGCGCTGCTCGACAAGGCGATGCGGCACCGTCGGCCGGGTCCTTATCAACTCCAGGCCGCCATCGCCGCGTTGCATGCCCGCGCGGCGCGGCCCGAGGATACCGACTGGACCCAGATCGAGCTTGTGTACGGCGCGCTGGAGCGGCTCCAGCCGTCGCCGGTGGTGACGCTCAATCGCGCCGTCGCGGTGTCGAAGACGCGCGGCCCGCTCGCCGCGCTCGGCCTGATCGAGCCGCTACGTGAAAAGCTCGCCGGCTACTTCTACTATCACGGCCTCGAAGGCGCGCTGCTCGACCGGCTCGGCCGCCGGGCCGAGGCGCGCGTCGCCTTCGACCGCGCCATCGCGCTCGCCCATTCGCCCGCCGAGGCGGCGCACATCCGCCGCCATCTCGATCGTCTCGCCGCGGAGGCCGAGGCGTTGCCGGGCCTGCCGCCGGACGGCGCACCCTCCCGCGATACCGCCTGATTTTTTTCGCACGCGGTGTCGGGCTGCCGAGCCCGCGCCCGTCTTTCAGGGCGTACTCGGCGCTTCGGCCGCGGCCGACCGAGACGGCAACCGCGTCACCACCAGGAGACCCCGATGGACTACGCAGGAAAATACGTCGACGGTTATGTTCTGCCGCTCCCCAAGGCGAAGGTCGAGGCGTTCCGGGAGTTCGCCGCTCGGGTGGGGGCGATCTGGCGCGAGCACGGCGCCCTCGCCTATGTCGAGTGTGTCGGCGAGGATGTGAAGCCCGGCACCTACACGTCGTTCCCGCAGGCCGTCGACCTGCAAGCGGACGAGACCGTGGTGTTCGCCTGGATCGTCTTTCCGTCGCGGGCCGAGCGCGATCGCATCAACGCCGCCGTGATGGCCGATCCGCGCAGCGCCGTGATTTCGCAGGACCCGATGATGTTCGACGGCAAGCGCATGTTCTGGGGCGGCTTCGACGTGCTGGTCGACGTTTGACCGCCGCCACTGGACACAATCGTCACCACAACGAGGACCCCCGATGGCCACCAAGATCTTCGTCAACCTGCCGGTCGCCGATCTGCCGCGGTCGATGCGCTTCTTCGAGTCGCTCGGCTACACCTTCAACACGCAGTTCAGCGACGACACCGCGGCCTGCCTGGTGATCGCCGACGACATCCATGCGATGCTGCTGACTCACGAGAAGTACCGGCAGTTCACCGACAAGGCGATCGCCGACACGCGCACGACGTCGGCCGTGCTGATCGCGCTGTCGAGCGACAGCCGCGACGCGGTCGACCGCTTGGTCGACACCGCCGTGAAGGCGGGCGCCAGCGAGCCGCGCAAGCCCCACGACTACGGCTTCATGTATCACCGCGCCTTCGACGATCTCGACGGCCACACCTGGGAGGTGTTCTGGATGGACCCGGCCCATGTGCAGCCGCAGGCCGCGGCCTGACCGAGCGCGGCTGCCGCCATGGTCCGCGTCGTCTTCACGCAGAACATCCAGCGCCACGTCGCGCTGCCCGAGACCGAGGTCGCGGGCGGCACCGTGCGCGAGGTGCTGGAGGCGGTGTTCGCCGACAGCCCTTCGGCGCGCAGCTACGTCCTCGACGACCAGGGCGCGTTGCGCAAGCACATGACCGTGTTCGTCGACGGCACGATGGTGCGCGACCGCACGACCCTCGCCGAGCCGGTCGGCCCGGCGAGCACCGTCCACGTCTTTCAGGCGCTCTCGGGAGGCTGATCCATGAGCCACACGCAGCCCAGTGACACGCTGCTCGTCTCGACCCGCAAGGGCCTGTTCACGGTGAAGCGCGACGGCGGCGGGTGGGACGTCGCCGCGGTCGACTTCCTCGGCGACAACGTCACGCTGACGCTCACCGATCCGCGTGACGGCCGCCACTACGCGGCGCTCGATCACGGCCATTTCGGTGTCAAGCTGCATCGCTCCACCGCCGGCGGCGGCTTCGAGGAGATCGCCACGCCGACCTATCCGGAGAAGCCGGAGGGCCACGAGGAGTTCGACATGTGGGGCCGGCCGCTGCCGTGGAGCACGGTGCGGGTGTGGGCGCTCGCCGCCGGCGGCGCGGACGAGCCCGGCACGCTGTGGTGCGGCACCCTGCCGGGCGGGCTGTTCAAGTCGACCGATCACGGCGCGAGCTGGCAGCTCGTCCGCTCGCTGTGGGACCATCCGCTCCGGCAGAAATGGGGCGGCGGCGGCGCCGACCTGCCCGGCCTGCATTCGATCTGTGTCGATCCGCGCAATGCGCGGCGGCTCGCCATCGCGGTGTCCACCGGCGGCGTGTGGGCGAGCGAGGACGGCGGCGACAGCTGGACGCTGCGCGGCGGCGGCATGCGGGCCGAGTACATGCCGCCCGAGCAGGCCGACGACCCGATCGCCCAGGACGTCCATTGCCTGGTGCGCTGCCGCGAGGCGCCCGAGCGGATGTGGGTGCAGCACCACAACGGCATCTTCGTCTCGTCCGACGAGGGCACGAGCTTCACCGAGATCGACAAGGCCGGGCCGTCGACCTTCGGGTTCGCGGTCGCGGTGCATCCGCGCGAGCCCGACACCGCGTGGTTCGTGCCGGAGATCAAGGACGAGAAGCGCATTCCCAAGGACGGGCGGCTCGTCGTCACCCGCACCCGCGACGGCGGCCGGTCCTTCGACGTGCTGACCGAGGGTCTGCCGCAGCGCCACGCCTACGACGTCGTCTACCGCCATGCGCTGGCCCTCGACGACAGCGGCGAGCGCCTCGCGATCGGCTCCACCACCGGCGGCCTGTGGGTGAGCGAGGACCAGGGCGACCGCTGGACCTGCGTCAGCCACACGCTGCCGCCCGTCTATGCGGTGCGCTTCGCCTGAACGGCGGGACACGCCGCAGCGCGCGAGCGCCCGGAACCGGAGCCGGCCCGCTGCGTCGACCTCGAGTCGGCACTGGGGCCGGCGTCGTCATGCCGCGATCCCGGTCCATTCGTTCAGGGAGGCTGCCTGTGACCAGCACCGTGATCCCGACCCTGCGCTACCGCGACCCCCGGCAGATGATCGACTGGCTGTGCGAGGTGGTCGGCTTCGCGCGGCATGCCGTCTACGAGGACGATAAGGGTGGCATCGCCCATGCCGAGCTGTCGCTCGGCCCCGGCCTGATCATGATCGGCACCGCGCGCGACGACGCCTTCGGCAAGCTCCAGCAGCCGCCCGCGGCGCTCGGTGGCAACAGCCAGAGCCCCTATGTGGTGGTGCCGGACGCCGATGCGGTGCACCGCCGCGCGGTGGCGGGCGGCGCCGACATCGTGGTCGCCCTCAAGGACGAGAGCTTCGGCGGCCGCGGCTTCTCGTTCCGCGATCCGGAGGGGCATCTGTGGACGGTCGGAACCTACGACCCCTGGCGGGCCGGAACCTGATGGCGACCGCCGCCGATCTCCGCCGTCTGGCGCTGGCGCTGCCCGGCACCGTCGAGACCCCGCATTTCGATCGCCGCGCCTTCCGGGTCGCCCGCACCTACGCGACGCTGACGGCCGATGGCCTCACCGCCAATCTCGCCTACACGCCCGACGAGCAGGCGCTCAAATGCACGGTGGCGCCTGAGGCGTTCGCTCCCGTCCCGAACGCCTTCGGGACGCGCGGCTGGACCACCGTGACCCTCGCGGCCCTGTCGCCCGACGAGCTGGCCGCCGCCCTGGAGATGGCGTGGCGGCACGCCGTGCCGGCCCGGCGTGGCGCCGGCAGGACGCGGTCGCGGTCGCCGGAATGAGGCGCGCGCGGCGCGGCTGCGGTGCGGCGTCCGGCTGTGGTAAGCTGCCCCGAGGGCGCGGCACCATGGGAGACGGCGATGACCATGCAGGACCCACGGTCGCGGCAGCCGATGCGGTACGAGGACGAGATGCAGCGATCGAACACGGATATGAACCGGCTGCTGGGCGGCTCGCCGGGGGCCGTGGCGGTGCGCCTCGTGCTGCTCTCGGTGCTGGTCGGCGTCATTTTGTCGGCGATCGGGCTCGATCCCTGGAACATCATCCAGAGCCTGGAGCGCCTCGTCCGCGCCGTCTGGGACATGGGCTTCGACGCCGTGGTGTGGCTGTGGCGCTACTTCCTGCTCGGCGCCGTGGTGGTGATTCCGATCTGGCTGATCGTCCGGTTGAGCAAGGGCGGCCGCTGAGCCGCATGCGCGGTCGCGGTGTCTTGCTCGGTGTCGCCCTCACCCGATCGGGTGAGGCGAGAGCGAACTCCGATCCCAGGGGATCGGAGTTCGCTCCAGAAATCCTTGCCTGATCGCATTGTCGACGGCGAACCGGCGGCCATGTCGCCGGACGAGGCTCTATCGGCCGATGACGATGCGGGTGTCCGGGCCGATCCGGGCGACCAGCCGCCGCAAGGCCGCCGGATCGAAGCCGACGCAGCCGGCGGTGGGGCCGAACGTCTCGCGGGCCAGATGGACGAAGACCGCGCTGCCGCGGCCGGCGACGCGCGGGCGGGTGTTGTGATCGAGCTCGATGATCAGGTCGTAGAGCCGGTCGTCGCGCCACAACCGATCGCCCGCCTCGCCGCCTCGCCGCCGGAACGGCCGGTTGTAGCGGCGATCGGCCGGGTCCTCGCACCAGGCGTCGGCCGGATCGATGCGGCGGACCGGCAGGCCCGTCCGCGGCCGCGGGCCGCGATCGGCCCGCCACCACACCCGCACCGGCCGGAAACGGCCCCGCGGGGTCGCCCCGTCGCCCTCACGCTTGTCGGCCCGGATGCCGCTGCGGCCGAGCGCGACCACCAGCCGCAGCAGCCCTGCGACCGCGATGCCGCGGTCCGGCCGACCGGGCTGCGCCGCCACCCAAATGCACCGAAGCTTGCCACCGCGCGGGGATCTCGATCGATGGTTTAACTGAATCAAGGGTATGGCTCGTTTACAATGGGTTCGGAACGCTTGCGCTTTTGTCCCCGAATGCTCTACTTCGCGCAACGTCACGTTTTTGTGCGCGTGCGCCAGAGGCCGCGAACCGATGCCGAATGCCCGCAAGATCCTGATCGTCGATGACGAGACCGAGTTGCGCGACGCCCTCGTCGAGCAGCTCTCGCTGCACGACGAATTCGAGCCGGCCGCCGTCGACACCGGGGCCAAGGCCGTGCAGGCCGCCAAGGCGACGCCGTTCGACCTGGTGATCATGGATGTCGGCCTGCCCGACATCGATGGGCGCGAGGCGGTGCGCATTCTGCGCAAGAACGGCTTCAAGGCGCCGATCATCATGCTGACCGGCCACGACACCGATTCCGACACCATCCTGGGGCTGGAGTCGGACGCCAACGACTACGTGCCGAAGCCGTTCCGCTTCGCCGTGCTGCTCGCCCGCATCCGCGCCCAGCTCCGCCAGCACGAGGCGAGCGAGGACGCGGTGTTCGCCATCGGGCCGTACACGTTCCGGCCGAGCTCCAAGCTCCTGGTCAGCCCGAAGGGCAACAAGGTGCGGCTGACCGAGAAGGAGACGGCGATCCTGCGCTTCCTGTATCGCGCCGGCCAGAAGCCGGTGTCGCGCGACGTGCTGCTTCAGGAGGTCTGGGGCTACAATTCCGGCGTCACCACCCATACGCTGGAGACTCACATCTATCGGCTGCGTCAGAAGGTGGAGCGCGACGCCGCCAATCCCGCCATCCTGGTCACCGAGGCGGGGGGCTACAAGCTGGTGCCCTGACCAAGATCGTCGGTCCGATCGGTCGCCGGGGGGCGCGGCCGGTTCATCCTCGTCGGACGTGGACGCCCCGTGTCGCCGCCCGCGGCCAGGACCTCGTCGCGAACGCATGAGCATCGAAGACGATATCGGGTTCCTGGAGAGCGTTCCGACGTTTCGGCTGCTCGGCCCCAATGCGCTGCGGATTCTGGCGATCGGCTGCGAGAGCCGGTCGGTCGCCTCGGGCGGCGTGCTGTTCCGGGCGGGCGACGCCGCCGATTGCGGCTATGTGGTGCAGGAGGGCGCCTTCCGGCTCGATGCGGCCCAGCGGGACGGCCCGGTCACCACGGTGGGGCCCGGCGTGCTGCTCGGCGAGCTGGCGCTCCTCATCGACACGGTGCGGCCGGTGACCGCGACCGCGACCGAGCCGTCCGCCGTCATGCGCATCCCGCGCCAGCTTTTTCTCAAGATGCTGGAAGGCTTCCCGGACGCCGCCTATCGGCTGCGCGACCATCTGGCGGCCCGCGCCCTGGAGACCGCCGACGATATCGCCCAGGTGCGCACCAATCTCGACCCCGGCCCGCGCGGCGGGTAGAGCATTTTCCGGCGAAGTGGACGCCGGTTCGCCGTCGAAAATGCGATCATGCAAAGACTTCTAGAGCGGAACACGATCCAGTTGGATCGGATTCCGCTCTAGCCGCTCGGCTCCTGGGCGCATGTGGGGATGCGGGCGGTGGCCTCAGAGCTCCACCGTCACGGTCACCGGGACGTGGTCGGAGGGCTGCGGCCAGCCGCGCGCCGCCCGCGTCACCGTCATGGCCGAGACGCGGTCGCCGATCGCCGGGCTGACCCAGACGTGATCGAGCCGGCGGCCGCGATCGGAGGCGGCCCAGTCGGCCGCGCGGTAGCTCCACCACGTGTAGAGCTTCTCGCTGGCCGGCACATGCGCCCGCATGGCGTCGACCCAGCCGCCGGCGGCCTGCACGGCGCCGAGCTTCTCGCACTCGACCGGCGTATGCGAGACGACGCGCAGCATCTGCTTGTGGCTCCACACGTCGTGCTCGAGCGGCGCGACATTGAGATCGCCGACCAGGATGGCGCGGGCGCCGTTCACCGGATGCAGCGTCTCGGCATCCCGCATCTCGTCCAGAAAGGCGAGCTTGTGGGCGAACTTCGGGTTCACGGCGGGATCGGGCTCGTCGCCGCCGGCCGGGACGTAGAAGTTGTGGATGACGGCGGGGTCCTTCAGGCCGGCCTCTTCGGAGAGCGTCACCGCCACATGGCGGCAGTCCTGCTTGTCGCAGAAGCTGCGGCGGTCGACCGCCTCGAAGGGCAGCCGCGACACGATGGCGACCCCGTGATAGCCCTTCTGGCCGTTGGTCGCGACATGGGTGTAACCGAGGCGCGCCAGCCGCTTCAGCGGAAAAGCGTCGTCCGGGCACTTGGTCTCCTGAAGGCACAGCACGTCGGGCTGCACGGCCTTCAGAAACTTGGCGACGAGATCGATCCGCAGCCGGACCGAGTTGATATTCCAGGTCGAGATGGTGACGGGCATCGGACTCTGCTTCTGCGCAGGCCCTTGATAGCCCCGGAGACGGCAGGAACAAGGCAGAGCGCCGCTTTTCGGCCCCGCCGTCGCGTCGGCGAGCGTCAGCCCTGCGCCGGCGTCGTGACGGCCGGCAGGTCGGGCAGCAGTGGCGGCGCGTCGGCGGTGTGGCGCTCGGCGGTGTCGCGGCCGGCGGCCGCCGGCGCGGCGGTGGCCGCCTGGGCCGTGACCGCCAGGGCGATCTCGTCCGGCACGGCGTAGTGGAGCATGTGGCCGGCACCCGGCACCACATGGAGCGCGGCACCCGGCAGGGCGGCGCGCAGATGCGGGCCGTGGCTCGACTCGACCAGCCGGTCGCCGGCCGCCGCGAACACCGTGACCGGGCAGCCGATCTCGCCGTAGCGAGCGGCCAGGCGCCGGGCGGCCGGGATCATCAGGGCCGATTCCTCGGCGGTGGCGCGGAGCTGGCTCGGCCGGAGCGCCAGCGGCACCGGGAAGCCGCTGGTGAACGCCGCTGGCACGGCCACTGGGGCGAACAGCCGGCGGATCACCCGCGGCGCCACCAGCCGGGCGAGGATGGGCGCCACCGTGTAGCGCAGCAGCGGGCCGACGATCGGCAGCGCCGGGCCGGAGACGAGCCACACGTCGAGCCGGCGGGTGGGCACATAGTAGCCGGCGGCCAGCACCAGCCCGGCCACCCGGGCGGGCCGCTCCAGCGCCATGGCGAGAGCCACCAGGGTGCCCCAGGAGTGGCCCACCACCACGGCGCGGTCGATCCCGAGACGGGCCGCCGCCTCGGCGAGGAGCCGCGCCTGCGCCTCCGGCGGCTGCGGCAGCCAGGGCCGGTCGCTATAGCCGAAGCCCGGCCGGTCGAACGCGATCACCCGGTGGCGGCGGGCGAGCCGGCCGAGGAGGCCGCTCGCCGCCCAGTCGTCGGCGGTCGCCCCGTTGCCGTGCAGCAGGATTACCGGCGGCCCGTCCGGCGGTCCCGCCTCGAGGTAATGCAGCCGCAGCCCGTCCACGGTGACGAAGCGTCCGCGCGGCGGGTGCCGCCGCTCCGCCCGGCGGGCCGCGACCGCGAGCGCGAGCGCGTGGACGGCGATGAGGCCGGCGATGACGCCGAGCGTCTTGGTTCTCATGGATCGTCCCCGGCAGGGTCCCGCCCGGGGCGGAACGCAAAAGGGCGCGCCGCTCCGGCGCGCCCTTTCGAAAGTCCGCGATGCTCGACTTCGTTCCTGCCGCCTCGTTCCAGCGCCCCCTGGGGCTCGCCGGGACGGACGATCCAGGCCCGCTACTGGAGGACCCGCTCGTACTCGATGCGGAACAGGCCGGGGTCGGGCCGCTTGGTCGGGTCGAGATTGTAGACCGCGACCGTCGTGTCGTAGCCCTGCGGGTCGGTCACGGTCCACTGCTTGAGCTGGAAGTCCTTGGCACCGAACATCATCATCATCCGGTGGGTGCCGGTGAGCGCCTGCTTCTCCTCGATCACCACGGTGACGAAGACGTCGTCGGCCGAGACCGAGACCAGGTTGGTGTCGCGGGTGAGGTCGATCTTCTCGACCAGCAGATAGCGCAGCGGGGTCTGCGACAGGGGGTAGAGGTCCTGGGTGGCGAGCTTGCGATCGCGCACCACCACCGAGGAGCCGTCGGCGATCACGTCGATGGGGCTCGGCGGGCTGTACTCGAAGCGCACCTTGCCGGGTTTCTGGATGTAGAACTGGCCTTCGGTGCGGCCGCCGTCGGGGCCGACCTGGATGAAGCTCCCGACCAGCGTCTGCATGCCGGACAGATAGCCGCTGACCTTGTCGGCCAGCGCCTTCTGGGCGTTGTCGAGCACGCCCGGGCGGGCCGGAGCGGCGACCGGAACCACGGCGCCGGTCGGCGGCGTGCCGGTGAGGGCGGGGGCGACCAGTGGCGGCCGCGCCGGCTGCGCCGTCTGGGCGAGCTTCTTGGGCCGCGGCACCGGCAGCGGGACGGTCTCGGCGCCGGCCGCCACCGCGGGAGCGGTGCCGACCCCGAGGACGCCGATCGTCAGGATGCCGACCGACAGGGTGCCGAGCACCGCGCCGCCGATCAGTACGGTGCCGACCCGCGCGGCTGCCCCCGTCGTCCGCATGACCATCTCCGATTTCACCTTTGCCCTATCACCCCTGAAACTGGACGACGAGCTGTCGTCCAGGTCTATGGCGATTTCGCGACCCGCCCGCCCGGCGTGGCCGGCACCCGCGGCGCCCGTTCGGGCGCCCCTGCGGACGTCCCTTCGGGGCTGCCGCCCGACGGTGCTTTCGGTGGTCTCGACGCGACTCGCCGGACAGCTCCCGCCAGCATAGCCGAGCCGTCAGAAGGCGTCTTCGCCACTGTCGCCGCCCACCAGGATCTCGCGCTTGCCGGCATGGTTGGCCTGGCCGACGATGCCCTCCGCCTCCATCCGCTCCATCAGCGAGGCGGCGCGGTTGTAGCCGATCTGGAGCCGGCGCTGGATGTAGCTGGTCGACGCCTTGCGGTCGCGCATCACCACCTGGACGGCCTGCTGGTAGAGGTCGCCGCCCTCCTGGCCCATGGCGGTGCCGTCGAACACCGCCTCGCCGTCGCCCTCCGGCTCCTCGGCGGTGACGTCGTCGAGATACTGCGGCTGCCCTTGCGTCTTCAGGTGGCGGACGATCTTCTCCACCTCGTCGTCCGACACGAACGGGCCGTGGACGCGGCTGATGCGGCCGCCGCCCGCCATGTAGAGCATGTCGCCCTGGCCGAGCAGCTGCTCGGCGCCCTGCTCGCCGAGGATCGTGCGGCTGTCGATCTTGGAGGTGACCTGGAAGGAGATGCGAGTCGGGAAGTTGGCCTTGATGGTGCCGGTGATGACGTCGACCGACGGACGCTGGGTGGCCACGATGACGTGGATGCCGGCGGCGCGCGCCATCTGGGCGAGGCGCTGCACCGTGCCCTCGATCTCCTTGCCGGCCACCATCATCAGGTCGGCCATCTCGTCCACCACGACGACGAGATAGGGCAGCGGCTCCAGATCCAGCTCCTCGGTCTCGTAGATGGCGGTGCCGCTCTCCTTGTCGTAGCCGGTGTGCACCGTGCGGGTCAGCCGCTCGCCCTTGGCCTTGGCCTCGGCGAGGCGGGCGTTGTAGCCGTCGATGTTGCGCACCCCGACCTTGGAGAGCTTCTTGTAGCGGCTCTCCATCTCGCGCACCGCCCATTTGAGCGCGACCACCGCCTTCTTGGGATCGGTGACGACCGGGGTGAGCAGATGCGGGATGCCGTCGTAGACCGACAGCTCCAGCATCTTGGGGTCGACCATGATGAGCCGGCACTGGTCCGGCCGCAGCCGGTACAGAAGGCTCAGGATCATGGTGTTGATGGCGACCGACTTGCCCGAGCCGGTGGTGCCGGCGATCAGGAGATGCGGCATGCGGGCGAGGTCGACGATGACCGGATCGCCCCCGATGGTCTTGCCGAGGCAAAGCGGCAGCTTGGCGTTGGAATCGTGGAACTGCTCGGCCGCCAGCATCTCGCGCAGATAGACCTTCTCGCGCGTCGCGTTGGGCAGCTCGATGCCGATCACGTTGCGGCCCGGAATGACGGCGACGCGCGCCGACACGGCGCTCATCGAGCGGGCGATGTCGTCGGCCAGCCCGATGACGCGCGACGACTTGATGCCGGGGGCCGGCTCCAGCTCGTAGAGCGTCACCACCGGCCCCGGATGGGCGTCGAGGATCTCGCCCCGCACCCCGAAGTCGGACAGGACGGTCTGGAGCGCCGCCTCGTTGGCCTTGATCAGCTCCATGCTAGGCGCGGTGCGCTCGTTCGGCTTGGGGGCGGCGAGCAGGCCGAGGCCGGGCAGCTCGTACTCGCCTGGCTTGCCGCCGCGTCCGCCCGCCTTCTTGGCCGGGGCGGGCTTCCGGGCGGCGCGCGGCGGCGCCGGCTCCTCCGCGTCGTCGAGGTCGTCGTCGGTATCGGCCGGATCGGCGGGGCGACTCGCCGCCGGAGCCGCCTCGAAGGGCGGCGCGTCGTCATGGGCGCGGCGGGCGTGCGCGAGGTCGTTGCCACCGTCCTCGAAGCGCGGCTCGCGGCGGGCCAGCGGATCGATGGCCGGCTCGCGCGACGTCTTGAACCAGTGCAGCCCGGCGGCGGCGCCGTGACGGGCGAGCCGCAGCGCCCGCGCCTTGAGGCTGAGCAGCGCATGGACCACCAGGCCGATCGATACGGCGGCGCGGGAGTTGTCGTCCTCGTCGGTGTCGGCGTCCGGATCGCGGGCCGCGGCGGGGGTGGGCGCCGGCCGGGCCGGCGCCGGGCGGGCCGGCGCGTCCTCGTCGGGCTCGGCGAAGCCGAACCCGCAGGCGAACAACAGGGCGGCGGCGGCCAGAAGGCCGTACACGGCGGCGAGCGCCGGATAGCTCCAGCCGAGCGGCAGCAGCGCGGCCGGGCCACGCACCAGCCAGTCGCCGACGACGCCGCCGAGCCCGCTCGGCAGCGGCCAGGCGGCGCTGCGCGGCAGGCAGGCCACGAAGCCGGCGGCGAGCGGGGCGCCGAGCACCCAGGCGGCCACCCGCCAGCGCTCGCGATCGAAGCGTTGCAGATGGGCGAGCCGCCAGCCCCAGGCCGCGACCGGGCCGACCAGCGCCAGGGTGGCGAGGCCGAAGAGCTGCATGCACAGGTCGGCCGCGATGGCGCCCGGCACGCCGAGCAGGTTGCGCACCGGCGCGCTGGTGGCGTGGCTGAGGCTCGGGTCCTTCACCGACCAGGTGACGAGAGCGGCGGTGCACAGCGCCGCGATCCCGACCAGCACCAGCCCGACGGCCTGACGGACGCGCCGCTCCAGCCCGGCCCGGATCTCGTCCGGCAGCAGGGGGGCGGCTCCGACTCGGCGTTGCAGCGCGGGCATTGCGTCTCCGCTCGATTGAGGCCGGCGGCCCGAGGCCGCGGTGTCAGCCCAGCACGGCGACGAGGCGGTGCAGCGCCTCGGCCGTGGTCTCCTCGTCCTGCACCATGGCGATGCGAATGTAGTCGGCGCCCGGATTGGAGCCGTCGGCCTGGTCGCGGGCGATGTAGCGGCCGGGCAGCACCTTCAGCCCCGCCTCGGCCCACAGCCGCGCCGTCACCGCCTCGCTGCCGCCGAGCGCGCCGACGTCGAGCCACAGGTAGAAGCCGCCGGCCGGCCGGCGGTAGCCCCAGCGGTCGCCGACGATCTGGTCGGCGAGATCGAACTTTCGCGCATAGCGCCGGCGGTTGTCCTCGACATGCGCCTCGTCCGCATAGGCCGCCGCGGCGACGATCTGCGAGGGCACCGGCACCTGCGGGGCGGCGACGTTGCGCAGATCGAGGAACTTCTCCAGGAACGCCGCGTCGCCGGCCGCGAAGCCGACGCGCAGCCCCGGCAGGTTCGAGCGCTTGGACAGCGACTGGAACATCACCGCGTTGGCGAAGTCGGGACCGGCCGCCTGGAGCAGGCCGGGGGGCGGCTCGCGGGTGTAGATCTCCGAGTAGCACTCGTCGGCGAAGACCAGGAAGCCGTGCTGGCGGGCGAGCCCCAGCAGGCGGGTCAGATAGGCGAGATCGGCCACGGCGCCCTGCGGATTGGCCGGGGAGGCGACGTAGAAGGCGACCGTGCGGGCGAGCAATGCCGCGTCGAGCGACGCGAGATCGGGCAGGAATCCGGACGGCTCGCGCGCCGGCAGGTAGACCACCTCGCAGTCGGCGGTGTCGCCGCCGATCGGGTAGGCGGCATAGAACGGGTTGGGCACCAGCACGGCCGGCCGGCCGGGGCGCGGGCCACGGTTCGCCGTCACGTACCGCTTGGCCGCATGGGCACCGAGAAACAGCCCCTCGCGGGAGCCGTTGAGCACCAGCACCTCGCGCTCCGGATCGAGCGGGTGCGGCAGGTCGTAGCGGCGGGTGGCCCAGGCGGCGGCGGCGGTCCGGAACGCCGCGGTGCCCTTGCCGGCCGGATAGCGGCCGAGCGAGGCGAGATCGGAGACGAGCGCCGCGGCGACGAAGTCCGGCACCGGGTGCTGGGGCTCGCCGATCGACAGGTTGATGGCCGGCCGGCCGGGCGCGACGCCGGCCAGGAGATCGGCCAGCCGCACGAACGGCGAACGGGTGTCGGGCGGCCTTCCGGTCGAAGGCGAAGGCGCGTTGGCGGGGGGCGTCATGGGCATCGGCGGCATGGTCGGTCGGACGGCCTCCGCCGCCGGCCGGCGGAGAAGCGTCGCATGAATGATAGGGAGGCCGAGGTTAAGGCGCGATTAACCATCGGCCGGCGACGGGCCGCCAGGCCCGCGAAGGGGCCGGATCGCGGCGGCGTCTCGACATGAAACGGCCGCCGTGCCGGAGCACGGCGGCCGGTCTGGCTCGGATATCGCGTCAGGCGGCGAGCTGGCGCAGCACGTAGTGCAGGATGCCGCCGTTCCGGAAGTATTCCAGCTCGTCGAGGGTGTCGATCCGGCACAGCAGCGGCACCTTGCGGGTCTTGCCGTCCGCCCCGACGATCTCGGCTTCGAGGATCTGGCGCGGCTTGAGGTCCGCCCCGAGGCCGCGCAGGGTCACCCGCTCGTCACCCTTGAGGCCGAGCGACTGCCACGAGGTGCCCTCCTCGAAGGTGAGCGGCACCACGCCCATGCCGATCAGGTTCGAGCGGTGGATGCGCTCGAAGGACTGCGCGATCACCGCTCGGATGCCGAGCAGCATGGTGCCCTTGGCGGCCCAGTCGCGCGACGAGCCGGTGCCGTACTCCCGGCCGGCGAACACCACCAGCGGCACCTTCTCGCTCTTGTAGCGCATCGCCGCGTCGTAGATCGGCAGCTGCTCCTTGGACGGATAGTGAATCGTCACCCCGCCTTCGACGCCCGGCACCATCTGGTTCTTGATGCGGATATTGGCGAAGGTGCCCCGCATCATCACCTCGTGATTGCCGCGCCGGGTGCCGTACTGGTTGAAGTCCAGCGGCTTCACCTTGCGGTCGATCAGGTACTGGCCGGCCGGCGAGGTGAGCTTGATCGAGCCCGCCGGCGAGATGTGGTCGGTGGTGATCGAGTCGAGGAACAGGCCGAGGATGCGCGCCTCGACGATGTCGGTGGTGGCCGCCGGCTGCTTGCCCATGCCGACGAAGTAGGGTGGGTTCTGCACGTAGGTCGACTTGCCGTCCCACGCATAGCCGAGGCCGCCCTTGACGGCGATCTTGCCCCAGTTCTCGTCGCCCTTGAACACGTCGGCGTACTTCTTGGCGAAGAGCTGCTTGGTGACCGCCTTCTTGATCACCGCGTCGATCTCGCGCTTGGTCGGCCAGATGTCCTTGAGGAACACCTTGTTGCCGGCCTTGTCGACGCCGAGCGGGGTCTTCACCGGATCGAAGTTCATCGTGCCGGCGATCGCGTAGGCTACGACCAGCGGCGGCGACGCCAGATAGTTGGCCCGCACGTCCGGATTGACCCGGCCCTCGAAGTTGCGGTTGCCCGACAGCACGGCGGCGGCGACGAGATCGTGCTCGTTGATCGCCTTCGAGATCTCCGCCGGCAGCGGCCCGGAATTGCCGATGCAGGTGGTGCAGCCGAAGCCGACCAGGTTGAAGCCGAGCTTGTCGAGATCCTTCTGGAGCCCGGACTTGGCCAGATACTCGCCGACCACCTGCGAACCGGGGGCGAGCGAGGTCTTCACCCACGGCTTCACCTTGAGGCCCTTGGCCACCGCCTTCTTGGCCAGCAGGCCGGCGCCCAGCATGACGCTCGGGTTCGAGGTGTTGGTGCACGAGGTGATCGCCGCGATCACCACGTCGCCGTGGCCGAGATCGTGGTCGCGGCCCTCGACCTCCACCCGCTTGCCGGCCTCGCCGGCCTTGCCGAACTCCTCGGCGAGCGCGGCCTGGAAGCCGGCCTTCACCTTCTTGAGCGGCACCCGGTCCTGCGGCCGCTTCGGGCCGGCGAGCGACGGCTCGACCTTGGCGAGATCGAGCTTGAGCACCTCGGTGAACACCGGGTCCGCCGTGTTGCGGGTGCGGTACATGCCCTGCGCCTTGGCATACGCCTTCACCAGCGCGACCCGCTGGGCGCTGCGGCCGGTGCCCTCCAGGAACCCGAGCGTGTCCTCGTCGATCGGGAAGAAGCCGCAGGTGGCGCCGTATTCGGGCGCCATGTTGCCGATGGTGGCGCGGTCGGCGATCGACAGCGCGGCGAGGCCCGGGCCGAAGAACTCGACGAACTTGCCGACCACGCCCTTCTTGCGCAGCATCTGGGTGACGGTCAGCACCAGGTCGGTGGCGGTGACGCCCTCCTTCAGCTTGCCGTCGAGCCGGAAGCCGACCACCTCGGGCAGCAGCATCGAGTAGGGCTGGCCCAGCATCGCGGCCTCGGCCTCGATGCCGCCGACGCCCCAGCCCAGCACCGACAGGCCGTTGACCATGGTGGTGTGCGAATCGGTGCCGACCAGCGTGTCCGGATAGGCGATCTCGGCCGCCACGGTCTTGCCGCCGACCACCGCCTCGCCCTTGGCGCTCCACACGGTCTGCGACAGGTACTCCAGATTGACCTGGTGGCAGATGCCGGTGCCGGGCGGCACGACGCGGAAATTCTCGAACGAGAGCTGCGCCCACTTGAGGAAGCGGTAGCGCTCCTGGTTCTGCTTGTACTCCTCGTCGACGTTCTTCTTGAAGGCGTCGTTGCTGCCGAAATAGTTGATGATCACCGAGTGGTCGATGACCAGATCCACCGGCACCAGCGGGTTGATCTGCTTGGGGTCGCCGCCGAGCTTCTTCATCGCGTCGCGCATCGCCGCGAGGTCGACCACGGCCGGCACGCCGGTGAAGTCCTGCATCAGCACGCGCGCCGGGCGGAAGGCGATCTCACGGGTCGAGGTGCGCTTCTTGAGCCACTGGGCGACCGCCAGGATGTCGTCCTTGGTCACCGAGCGGCCGTCCTCGTGGCGCAGCAGGTTCTCCAGCAGCACCTTCATCGAGAAGGGCAGACGGGAGATCCCGGGGAGGCCGTTCTTTTCCGCGGCCGGCAGGCTGTAATACACGTAGCTCTTGGTGCCGACCTTGAGGGTCCTGGTGCATTTGAAGCTGTCGAGTGAGGTCATGTCGTCTCGTTCCATTCCGGTGGAGCTGGGACCGGACTGCCAGTGGACGAGAGCACCCCGGGGCGATAGTGATCGCCTGTGCAGCAGCGCCGGGCTGTCGTCGGGTTGAAGAACGCGGGCACGGGGCGCTTATAAGTGCTTTCTTGGAATTCTGCCACATCGTTGGAATTCCAAAGAGGGCGGCCCGGAGCGCCAGCCGGGCCGTGGCGGCCGTGGGGGTGCGTCGGACGACCGACGTCGGACACCGGATGGACCTGATCGGACACGATCTCGCCTGCGTGCGGGGGCAGCGCGAGGTCTTCACCGGCCTCGATTTCCGCGTCGGCGCCGGCGAGGCGCTGGCGCTCACCGGCCGCAACGGGGCGGGCAAGAGCTCGCTGCTGCGGCTGATCGCCGGGCTGGTGCGGCCGGCCGCCGGCAGCGTGCGGCTCGACGGCGGCGATCCCGAGCTGACGGTGCCCGAGCAGGCCCACTATCTCGGCCATCTCGATGCCCTCAAGCCGTCCCTGACGGTGACCGAGAATCTCGGCTTCTGGATCGACTATCTGGGCGGCGACCCGGCCCGGCTCGCCACCGCGCTCGACGCGGTGGCGCTCGACGATCTCGCCGACCTGCCGGCCGGCTACCTGTCGGCGGGCCAGCGGCGGCGGCTGTCGATCGCCCGGCTGGTGGCGGTCGCGCGCCCGGTGTGGCTGCTCGACGAGCCGACCTCGGCGCTCGACGTCGCCTCGCAGGAGCGCCTGGCCGGGCTGATGCGGGCGCACCTCGCCGGCGGCGGGCTGATCCTCGCCGCCACCCATGGGCCGCTCGGCCTCGACACCCGCGAGCTGCGGCTGGGAGGGTGGGGATGACGGAGCGCCGACGTCACCTCTCCCCGCCTGCGGGGAGAGGTCGGAGACCGAGCGCCGCGAGGGCTCCGGGTGAGGGGGCGCTGCGGTCTCCACGGAGGCCGCCTCACCCAGCGTCCGCCTCGCCTGGTTCGGCGCCTGCCGACCTCTCCCCGCAGGCGGGGAGAGGTGAACAGGCCGCCCCGTCTGGAGCCTCCGCATGACCGCGCTGCGCGCCCTCCTGCTTCGTGACCTGCGGATCGCGCTGCGCATCGGCGGCGGCGCCATGATGGGCGTGCTGTTCTTCTTGACCGTCGTGACCCTGATGCCGTTCGCCATCGGGCCCGATCTCGCGCTCCTGCGCCGGATCGGCCCGGCGATCCTGTGGATCGGGGCGCTGCTCGCCTCGCTGCTGGCGCTCGACCGCCTGTTCGCCGCCGACCACGACGACGGCTCCCTCGACCTGATCCTGATGGGGCGGGCTCCGATCGAGCTGGCGGTGGCCGTGAAGGGCCTCGCCCACTGGCTCGCCACCGGCCTGCCGCTGGTGATCGCCGCGCCGGTGCTCGGCCTGTTCCTGAACCTGGAGCCGGCCGCCATCGGGGCCGTCGCGCTGACGCTGCTGGCCGGCACCCCGGCGCTCACCTTCACCGGGCTGATCGGGGCGGCGCTCGCCACCGCGCTGCGCCGTGGCGGGCTGCTGCTGCCGGTGCTGGTCCTGCCCCTCACGGTGCCGGTGCTGATCTTCGGGGTCGCCGCCTCCAATGCGGCGATCGTCGGGCCGGTGCCGTTCGGCACCCCGTTCACGATCCTCTGCGCCCTCACCCTGGTCGGCCTGGTCACCGGGCCGGTGGCGGCCGGCGCCACGCTGCGCCACGGGATGGAGTGAGCGGCCCGCGGCGGCTCGCCCCTCCGTAGAACTGCCGCATTGCGCGCTCCGGACGTGCGGACTAAGAGACGAGCCATGGCCTGGATCGATCTCGCCAACCCGACCCGCTTCCTGCGCCTCGTCGACCGGGCGCTGCCCTGGCTGGCGGCGGCCGCCGTGCTGGCTTTCGCCTACGCGGTGGTCGGGGTGCTCGGCGCGCCCGACGACTATCAGCAGGGCGCCACCGTCAAGATCATGTTCGTCCATGTGCCGTCGGCGTGGCTCGGCATGTTCTGCTGGGGAATGATGTCGGTCTCGGCGCTCGGCACCCTGGTGTTCCGCCACCCGCTCGCCGACGTCGCCGCCAAGGCGGCGGTGCCGCTCGGCGCCTCCTTCACGTTTCTGTGCCTGGTCAGCGGCGCCCTGTGGGGCAAGCCGATGTGGGGCACCTACTGGGTGTGGGACGCGCGGCTCACCTCGGTGTTGGTGATGTTCGTGATGTATCTCGGCCTCCTGGCCCTGTGGCGGACCGTCGAGGACCCGATCCGGGCCGGCCGCGCCGCCGCCATCCTGACGCTCGTCGGCGCCCTCAACCTGCCGATCATCAAGTTCTCGGTCGACTGGTGGAACACCCTGCACCAGCCGGCTTCGGTGGTGCGCCTGGACGGCCCCACCATCCATCCGTCCATCCTGGTGCCGCTGCTCGCCATGACGATCGCCTTCACGCTCCTGTTCGTCGCCCTCCACCTCGCGGCGATGCGCAACGAGGTGCTGCGCCGGCGGGTGCGGACGCTGCGCCTGCTGCAAGCCCAGACCGCCCGGGGAGCCTGACGCCATGGGTCTCGGCATCGCTCTCGGGCCGCACGCCGTGTTCATCGTCGCCGTCTATGCGCTGGCGTTCACCGTGGTGATGATGCTGGTCGTGTGGGTGTGGATCGATCACCGCCGGCAGCGGCGGCTGCTGGCCGATCTGGAGGCGCGCGGCGTGCGCCGCCGCTCCGCCGGGGTGGCGTCCTCCCCCGGTCCCGCCGATCCGATGAAGGAAAGCGCCGCATGACCGCAGTTTCGACCGAGCCGGCCCGTGGGCGCCGGCGCTGGATGCTGTTGCTGCCGCTGCTGGTCTTCCTCGGGATCGCCGGCCTGTTCCTCTACCGGCTCGGAGCGGGCGACCCGTCGGCGCTGCCCTCCGCCCTGATCGGCCGGCCGGCTCCGGCGACCGAGCTGCCCGGCATTGCCGGCCTCGAGCGCGACGGCAAGCCGGTGCCCGGGCTGACCGCCGCCGACTTCAAGGGCGCCGTCACGGTGTTCAACGTCTGGGCCTCGTGGTGCGTGCCGTGCCGCGAGGAGGCGCCGCTGCTGATGCGGCTCGCCGAGGACAAGCGCATCCGGATTCTCGGCCTCAACTACAAGGACGAGGCACGCAACGCGCTCCAGTTCCTGGCCCGCTACGGCAATCCCTATGCGGCCACCGGGGCGGACCTGCGTGGCCGCGCCGGCATCGAGTGGGGCGTCTACGGCGTCCCCGAGACCTTCGTGATCGCCCGCGACGGCACCATCGCCTACAAGCTGGTCGGCCCGATCACCGAGCGCAATCTCGACAGCGTGCTCCGCCCCGAGATCGAGAAGGCGCTGGCGAAGGGATCGTAGGCGGGCATCGGCTGTGGCGGCGAGATGCCGGTCAGGCGCGATCCGGCGATCGGCGCGACACGGCGGCCTGAACGGCACCTCTCGGCCCGCATGATCTCGGCCCACACGGTCTCGCCCGGAGCGGAGCGATGGGCCTCGATGCGGGCGCGGCGAGGCTTCACGACGAGCCCCTTCCGGCGAGATTCAGAGACGCGAGAGCGAGACCCGGCTTTGCGGCCTGGATCACCGCGGCCGAATAACAGCACGGAGGCAGGCGGCGCTGGCGGAGAGGGAGGGATTCGAACCCCCGATACGGTTACCCGTATGCCGCATTTCGAGTGCGGTGCATTCAACCACTCTGCCACCTCTCCGCGGGGCCGAGTCCGGACGACGCAGCCGCCCGGCGGGACGGACTTCTACACGAACCGGCACCGCCGACACAAGGCCGCTGCGCACCTCTCCGCACGCGGATCTGCTCGCCCCCTCCGGTTGGTAGGCGTTCCATCGGCCGGCAGACGAGTCGGTGGCCGCCGTCAGGGGGACGCGCCGCAGGCGCGGCGCGAGCGACAGCCATCCCGACGCCAGGGTTGTGGCTCCATCGTCCCGGCACGTTCCTTGACAGAGCCGTGACGCATCGCCATAACCGGCAGGCACGCGCGGGCTTTCGGCCCGCGTGTTTCGCTATGGCCGCGACACCCTGCGGGTCGAGACGATCCCGAAGGTGATCACGATCGGGCGCGAGCCCGGCCGTCGCGGCCATTCAGAAACCCGACTGCAAGAAGCCGGCCCCTCCAGGCCGGGGACGAACACGAGGATAGAAAGATGTTCGCAGTCATCAAGACCGGCGGCAAGCAGTACCGCGTCGTCGCCGACGACCTGCTCCAGGTCGACAAGGTCGCGGGCGAGCCCGGCGACGTCGTCACCTTCGGCGAGGTGCTGGTGGTGGGCGGTGACACGCCCCTGCTCGGCGTCCCGACGGTGGCCGGCGCCAGCGTGGCGGCCGAGGTGGTTCGCCAGGCGCGCGGTCCCAAGGTCATCGCCTTCAAGAAGCGCCGCCGCAAGAACTCGCGGCGCAAGCGCGGCCACCGGCAGGACTTCACGCTGGTGCGCATCACCGAGATTCTGACCGAGGGTCGTACGCCGTCGCGGACGGCGAAGCCGGCCGAGCCCGCCCCGGAGACTCCGGCGGCCGAGTGAGGCAGCACCGCGGCGCGAAGACTGAACTCTTGGTGACCGCCGCGGTGATGATTTGGTCACAAATCGAAGCTAGACCCTTCAGCGAAACGGATTCGAGCGATGGCTCACAAGAAAGCAGGCGGCTCCTCGCGCAACGGCCGTGATTCGGCCGGTCAGCGCCTCGGCGTGAAGATGTTCGGCGGCGAGCGTTGCCGCGCCGGCAACATCATCGTGCGTCAGCGCGGCACCAAGTGGCACCCGGGCGAGAATGTCGGCCTCGGCAAGGACCACACCCTCTTCGCCCTCGTCGACGGCACGATCGCGTACCGTACGAAAGCGCAGGGCCGCACCTACGTGTCGGTGGTACCGGCGACGGAGGCCGCGGCCGAGTAGACGGTGGATCATTCGAGGTCCGCCGGCGCAGTCACCCCGGTGGACCCTCGACAGAATGGGTTCGTGCAAGGGGGAGACCGGGCGCCGGCTCCCCCTCGTCGTTTCTGGAAGCAGTTTCTGGAAGTAAGGAGCCCGCGATGTCGATTCTCGAACGGCCCAGGGTCGATCCGACCGAGAGCTGTATCCACGTCCTCGAGACTGACCGCCTCGTTCTGCGAGCGCCGCGACTCGGGGACGCCAAAGCGATCGCGACGCTCGCCGACGACCGCCGTATTGCCGAGAACACGCTGCGGATTCCCCACCCCTACGGCCCCGGCGATGCCGCCGACTGGATCGCCGCGACGGCGGCCGGCGACGACGAGACCTTTGTGATCACCCTGCGCAACGGACTGCTGATCGGGGCCTGCGACCTGCGTCGGCGCGGCCCGGAGGGTTCGGAGATCGGCTACTGGCTGGGCGCCCCCTACTGGGGCAAGGGCTTCGCCACCGAGGCGGCGCGCGCCCTGGTCGATCATGCGTTCGCCGACCCGGACTGCGACGCGCTCGTCGCCGGCGCCCGCATCAGCAACCCGGCGTCGCGGCGGGTGCTGGAGAAGTGCGGCTTCCAGTGGACCGGGGTCGTGCTGCACCGCATCCGCGCCATCAGCTCGTCCGCCCCGTTCGACCGCTTCCGGCTCGATCGCGGCATCTGGACGGCCCTGAAGGACTGGGGCCGCACCGAGACGCGGGTGCGCTGCGTCGCCTGACCGCCGACCGCCGCTCCGGCCGGGCCTCTGCTCGGTCGGAAGGCGCCGGTGCCGGTGGCGGCGCTCGCTTGAAAATGGCTAGCTGCTGGCTATTTTAGAGCGATGGGCACCCATAGCGTCGTCGAAGCCAAGAACCAGCTCTCCGACCTGATCGACCGCGCGCTACGCGGCGAGGAGGTGGTGATCACCCGCCACGGCCGTCCGGTGGCGCGGCTCGCCCCGATCGAGCCGGTGGTCGGGCCGGTCACCCCCGAGGCGCTCGACTGGCTGGCGGCCCATCGCGTCGGCGGTCACGAGCCCAGCGAAGATTCCGGCACCCTGCTGTCGCGGCTGCGCGACGAGGGGGAGCATTGACGATCTATCTCGACGCCAGCGTGCTCGTCTCGCTGTTCGTCCGCGACCGCAACTCGGCCCGGGCCGAAGTGATTCTGCGGACGACCGCCCCCGTCCTCGTCGTCAGCGACTTCGCGGCCGCCGAGTTCTCGTCCGCGGTGGCGCGGCGGGTCAGGACCGCCGACCTGACCGTGCAGGCGGCCCGGGACGCCTTCGTGAACTTCGACGGATGGACGGCACGAAGCGCGCGGCGGGTCGAGACGGTCGCGGCGGACGTCGCCCAGGCGACATCCTTCGTCCGACGACTCGATCTGCCTCTGCGGGCTCCCGACGCCCTCAACATCGCGATCACCCAGCGAATCGGCGCTCGACTTATGACGTTCGATGTCGGAATGGAAGCAGCCGCACGGACGCTGAACATCCCTCTCCTGGAGCAGGACACGGCCGGACGGCCGGGATGACACGATGAAATTCCTCGACCAGGCCAAGATCTACATCCGCTCCGGCGACGGTGGCGCCGGCTGCGTCTCGTTCCGGCGCGAGAAGTTCATCGAGTTCGGCGGTCCCAACGGCGGCGACGGCGGCCGCGGCGGCGACGTCGTGGTGGAGTGCGTCGACGGGCTCAACACGCTGATCGACTACCGCTACCAGCAGCATTTCAAGGCCAAGACCGGCGGCCACGGCATGGGCAAGGACCGCGCCGGCGGCCGCGGCGCCGACATGGTCCTCAAGGTGCCGGTCGGCACCCAGGTGTTCGACGAGGACAACGAGACGCTGCTCGCCGACCTCACGGCGGTCGGCCAGCGCGTCGTCATCGCCAAGGGCGGCAATGGCGGCTTCGGCAACGCCCACTTCAAGAGCTCGACCAACCAAGCGCCGCGGCGCGCCAATCCGGGCCAGCCGGGCGAGGAGCGCACCATCTGGCTGCGTCTCAAGCTGATCGCCGATGCCGGGCTGGTCGGCCTGCCCAATGCCGGCAAGTCGACCTTCCTGGCCGCCGTCAGCGCCGCCAAGCCGAAGATCGCCGATTATCCCTTCACCACCCTGCATCCGCAGCTCGGCGTCGTCCGGGTCGACGGCCGCGAGTTCGTGCTGGCCGACATCCCGGGCTTGATCGAGGGCGCCCACGAGGGCGCCGGCCTCGGCACCCGCTTCCTCGGCCATGTGGAGCGCTGCCGGGTGCTGCTGCATCTGGTCGACGGCACCTGCGAGCACGCGGGAAAAGCCTACAAGACCGTGCGGGGCGAGCTCGCCGCCTACGAGCACGGCCTTCTCGACAAGCCCGAGATCGTCGCCCTCAATAAGATCGACGCCCTCAGCCCCGAGGACCTCAAGCAGCAGGTGGCCCGCCTCAAGCGGGCCGCCAAGGCGAAGCCGCTGCTGCTCTCCGGGGCGACTGGCCAGGGGGTGCCCGAGGTGCTGCGGGCCGTGCTGGCGGTGGTCGACGGCGCCCGCGCGGCCGAGCGGGCCGACACCGCCCCGGCGGAGGCCGGCTGGCAGCCGTGAGCCTGTGCGGGGCCGGGTCGCAGCCACCCTGCGCCGCGCATTACCAAGACTTCATTTGAATACCGCCCTGCGGCCGATAACCCCGGGCAGAATTCGATGACCGGGGGCCACCATGTCACGCCCGCTGCTGCTGCGGCTGCACCGCTGGATCACGCTCGTCTTCGCGCTGCCGCTCGCCGTCGTTCTGATCACTGGGCTGATCCTGTCGTTCGAGCCGATGGCGGCGGGCCGGTCGCCCGGAACCGTCACGGCCGCACAGCTCGATGCGCTGCTCGTGCAGCACGATCCGGCCGGCCAGGCCCGTGGGCTGTTCCTGCGGCCCTATGACGGATCGCTGACCCTCTCGGGCTTGCGCGGCGCGCCCCTCACGGTCGATCTCTCGACCGGCACCGAACGGTCCGGCCCCGGCGCCCTCGCGGCCCTGTTCGGCAGCTCGCGCGGCCTGCACGAGCACCTGATCTTCGATCTCGGCTGGCTCGTCACCGCCTCGACCATCGCCATGCTGGTGCTGGCCGGGCTCGGCATCGCGCTCGGCTGGCCGCGCCTGTCGCACTCGCTGGCCGGCTGGCACAAGGGCGTCGCCTGGGTGCTGCTGCCGCTGCTGATCCTGAGCCCGCTCACCGGGCTCGCGCTCGCCTTCGGGATCACGCTGTCGGGGCCGCTGCCGGCCGCCGGACCCGCCGTGCCGCTGCACGAGGCGGTGCGGATGGTGACGGCGCAGCACGATCCGTCGGCGCTGCTGTGGGTCCGCCAGCGCGGGCGCGACCAGCTCGCCCGGATCGACGTCGGCGGCGAGCACACGGTCTTCTCGGTCGGCCGCGACGGCCTCGTCCCCGCCGGCCGCAACTGGCCGCGGCTCCTCCACGAGGGCAATTGGGCCGGCACTGTCTCGGCGCTGATCAACGTGGTGATCTCGATCGCCGCGGTGGCGCTGCTCGCCACCGGGCTCGTCCTGTGGGGGCGGCGGCAGCTCCGCCGCCGGCGGACGCGCGGCCCGGCCCCCGCGTCGGCCTGACCTTTCAGCTTGTCACGGCGGTGGCGCGACGGCATCAACACGCCCGGGAGGACCCGGCGCATGCGGATCGCCGTCCACGCCATGACCAAGGCCGATTGGCCGATGGCCGAGTTCGAGCACTTCCGCCGGCTGGAGATCGCCTGCGGCCGGCGCGATTGGCCCTGCATGCGGTCCGACGATCCCGCCGCCATCATCGCCTTCACGCCCGATCTCGTGCTGGTCGAGCACTTCATCGTTCCGAAGCTCACCCCGTTTCCCACGCTCGGCCTCTTGTGGAACCCGCCCGGCTTCTGGGAGGGGCAGCCCGACTACATCGAGAACATCGTCACCTATGACGGCCACCTGTTCGCCGATGGGGCGACGCGGCGGCACATCCGCGACCTGATCGCCGCGGTGCCGGCCGGCTTCGTCGAAGGAACCTGGGTGCCGTCGTGCCAGGCGGCGCCGCTGCCGCAGGGCGCGCGCAGCGGGCTCGCCTATTTCGAGGTCGGTTGGGACCGCGGTCGGCACCGTGCCATGATCGAGGCGCTGTCGAAGACCGTCCTGCTCCACCGCTATGGGGTGCCGAGCCGCCACGACCCGCCCGACCTTCCGCCGAAGACCACCCTGCCGTTCGACGGCGAGAGCGTCGTGGCGGAGCTCGGCCGCCGGACCGCCGCGCTGTGCTTTCATTCGGACGCCCATCGTCGGGGCGGCACGCCGGCCGGCCGGGTGTTCGAGGCCGCCATCGGCGGCGCCGTCATTTTGTCGGACGAGCACGCCTTCGTGCGCGAGGTGTTCGGCGACGCCGCTCTCTATGTCGACAGCACGGCGCCGCCCGAGACGGTGGCCGCCGCCATCGCCCGTCACCTGGCCTGGATCGACGCCCATCCGGACGCCGCGGAAGCCATGCGGGCGACCGCGCACCGCATCGTCAGCGAGCGGTTCACCTATGATCGGCTGCTCGATCAGCTCCCAGCCCTTACGGCGGCAGTGCGGGCCGGCTGGGCCTCGCCGCCCGACCTGGCCGATCAAGCCGTCACCGTGGTGGTGCGCAGCGGCGACCGCGACCTCGCGATGCTCGACCGTGCCCTCGACTCGTTGGAGCGGCAGACGCATCCCACCGTCCGGGCGCTGGTGGTGGCTTGGCGCGACGCCGATGCGATCCGTGCCCGGGTGGCGGCGCGTCCTGGACGGCTGCCGGTCCGGGTGATCGAGTCACCCGATAACGGCCGGCGCAGCACGGCGCTGTGGACCGGGCTCGCCGCCGTCGACACGCCGTTCTTCGCCGTCCTCGACGACGACGACACGGTGATGCCGAACCATGTCGCCGCCGGCCTGGCGACGCTCGCGGCCTATCCGGGCTTCGATCTCGCCTATTCGGGCTCGGTCGCCGTCGACGAGCCCGGCGGCATCCGCAGCCGGCTGCTGCTCGCCCGCTTCGATGCGACGCGGTTCCGGACCGAGAACTTCATCGCCTCGAACGCCTGGGTGGCGCGGTCCGACCTGCTGCGGCGGGCCGGTCCCGATCCGGAGCTGGTGGTCGGCGAGGACTATTACCTGCTGCTGCGCTTCTCGGCCTCGGCGCGCTTCGTCCCCACCTGGCGCCTCACCGCGGAGTACCGGCGGCGTGCCGACGATCCGAGCCACAGCGGGTTTGCCGACAAGCTGCCCGAGGCGCAAACGCGGATCGACCGCCGGCTGCACTTCGCCCCGATCGACCTGCCGGCGCCGCCCCATGACGTCGTCGCCGAGGCCGAGGCGGAGCGCATCTTGCGCAAGCTCGTCCGCCGCCGGCGGCTGCGCAAAGGTCTCGTCTCGTATCTGCGCGACGTGCGTGGCCTGCCGGCCCGCCTGCTGCGGCTGCCGGTGTTCCTGGCACGCCACGGCCTGCGGGGTGTGAGGGAGCGGCTCCTCGTCCGCGCCCTCAGACCAGGTCGGTGAAGAAGAAGAAACCGCGATAGCGCTCGCGCGCCCCCACCAGATGGGCCGGCAGGTCGGCAGTGACCTCGAAGCGGTCGAAGTCGAGCGGCGCGAAGGCCGGCTGCTGGCAATGCGCCAGATAGAGCCGCTGGCGCGCCCGGCAGGTCTCGCGGTCGAGCGCCGCACCGAACACCTGCTGGCCGGGCTCCGCCGCGCCGAGCCCGATCACCCGGTAGGGGTCCTCGATGTGGGAGAAGTTGGCGGCCTTGAGCCACACCGCCTCGGGGCCGCCCAGCGACGAGAAGTGCCAGCCCCCGCCCTCCACATAGGCGTAGGCGGGCGAGCGCTGCGACACCACATGGCCGGACTTCTCGTCGCCCCGCCGCACCGCCTGGGCGCCCTCGCGTCGCAGGGTCGAGACCCGGCACGCCACCGGCCCGGCGAACTGCGTCCCGTTCAGCGCCTCGCGCGACAGATTGTTGAGATAACCGCGGTGGTTGGCGAGAACGAAGACCGCGTAGTCGCGGGCCGCCAGGAGCGCGTCGACCCGCTCCACCGCGGTGCCGCGCGGGATCTCGTCGACGTCGCCAACCATCGCGATGTCGTCCGGCGAGAGCCGCAGCGGCGCCAGGGCGTCGCCGATGGCGTCCCGCTGCCGCGCCTCCCAGGCGAACCGCTCGGCCTCGGTCCGCGGCGGCGGCTGCGACGGGGCGGCAACGACATGGTGCACGAGCTTCGCCGCATAGGGCGCGAAACGGGCCGCATTCTCGCGCAGGAACAGCGGTTTGGGCCGGCCCGCAAAGGTCGTCTCGGCCTCGACCACGACCAGATGGTCGACATGCTCCCACAGCTCCTCCAGGCGGATCTCCAGGAGATCGAGCTCGTTGTAGAGGAGGCAGGCATCCACCCGCTTGGCGAGGCGCCGCCGGCCCAGCCGGCCGGGCCGGTCGCAGACCAGCACCCGGACGGCCCCGGGGGCGTCGCCCGGCGCCGGCGCGAACCAGCGGTCGGCCGGGGCACGGTCGAGCAGAGGCACCACGTCACGCCGGCGCGGCTCGCGGGCGATCAGGCGACCGCCGCGGGCGAGCCGCGCCAGCGCCATCTCGGTGACCCCCGGAGCCGCCAGGGTGGCGGCGAGGTCGTCCACCACCACGAGGTCGGCGCCGTCGCGACCCCACCGGCCGGCCAGCCAGCCGCGCAGCCGGGCGAGACGGGACGGCGGTGACGCCGGGCCGGACGCGGCCGGCGGAATGGTATCGAAGTGTGACGGATCGCGGATGGTGAGGCATCCCTGCCGCGCCGCGACGACGGCTTGGACGGTGGCCGCGACAGGCCCCTCGGCCGGCCCGAGCACGAGGACGTCGCGGCACGGCCCGCGGACGACAGCCTCGGCAAGTGCGGCAAGGTGCTCGGTGGTCCACATGCTGGTTGTTCCCGAACAAACCGGGCTTCCCTTGCGGGAATGGTGGGGTAGGTTGCACGGCCGTGGTTCGGGGCCACCAACCGGCGCCCAGCATCAATCACAAGAGCCCACATCGCGGCAAGGATGCCCAGCGTGTCACAGCCTCCTTCCTCATCGATTGCCGACGGGGCGGTGCCGCCGACCCTGCTCGATCTGCGCGGCCTCCGCGTCTTCGTCGCCGGTCACCGGGGCCTGGTCGGGGCGGCGATCATGCGCCGGCTGGCGAGCGAGGACTGCGAGCTGGTGACCGACGCCACCGGCACCGATCTGCGTCGGCAGGAGGCGACCGAGCGTCTGATCGCCGGGCTGAAGCCCGACGTCGTGGTGGTGGCCGCCGCCCGGGTGGGCGGCATCTACGCCAACAGCACCTGGCCGGCCTCCTTCATCTACGACAATCTCGCCATCGCGATGAACGTGATCCAGGCGGCGCGCCTGAGCGGCGTCCGCAAGCTGCTCAATCTCGGCTCGTCCTGCGTCTATCCGCGCGAGGCGCCGCAGCCGATTCCCGAGGAGGCCCTGCTGACCGGGCCGCTGGAGCCGACCAACGAATGGTACGCCATCGCCAAGATCGCGGCGATCCGCCTGTGCGATGCCTACCGGCTTCAGCACGGCTGCGACTTCGTCTCGGTGATGCCCACCAACCTGTTCGGTCCGGGCGACAATTACGACCCCGAGTCGAGCCATGTGCCGGCCGCGCTGATCCGCCGGTTCCACGAGGCCAAGCGGCGCGGCGACCCGACCGTCACGGTGTGGGGAACGGGCCAGCCGCGGCGCGAGTTCATGTATGTCGACGATCTCGCCGACGCCGCCGTGTTCGTGCTGAAGCACTGGTCGGCCCCCGGCATCGTCAATGTCGGGGTCGGCCACGACATCACCATCGCGGCCTTCGCCCGGCTGGTCGCCGACACGGTCGGCTATGCGGGCGACCTCGTGTTCGATCCGAGCCGGCCGGACGGGATGCCGCGCAAGCTGCTCGACGGCCGTCGCCTGGAGGCGCTGGGGTGGCGCCCCCGTACCGACCTCGCCGACGGGCTCGCCCGGGCCTATGCGGACTTCCTGGCCGGCGGCGCCCGCGGTCCCGGCCGGCCGCTCGACTGACGAGAGCGGCACGTCGACGCCCGGCGCGTCAGCTCTCGGCAACGAGCTCGCGCAGGCGCTGCGCGTCGTGTGGCGCGGCGCCCTTCTGATCATTGTCGAAATAGACGTAGACGGTGCGCATCTGGTGGCGCCAGGTGCGGATGTGCCCGGCCCAGTCGCGCAAGGTCTCCTCCGGATAGCGGTCGCGGTAGTCGCCCGCCGGCCCATGGCCGCGGACATAGACGTGGCGCGCCGTGATCACCCACGGGGTGCGGGCGTCGCGGTGGTCGGAGAAGCACAGGGCCACGTCGTGCTGCCGCAGCAGGTCGTAGACGGCGTCGTCGAACCAGCTCTCGTCGCGCACCTCCAGCACATAGGGGCGGCCGGGAGCCAGGAGGCCGAGGAACTCCTGGAGACGGGCGAGATCGACGCCGAAGCGGGCGGGCAGTTGGAACAGCACCGGGCCGGCCTTGCCGCCGAGCTTGTCCAGCCGGGTCTGCATCAGCGCCAGGCTGTCGGCGGTGCGCGGCGACAGCCGCTTCCAATGGGTGATGAAGCGCGACGCCTTCCAGGCGAACAGGAAGTCCTCCGGAGTCTGGTCGTGCCACGCCGAGACGGCGCCGAGCGGCGGCGTGCGATAGAACGAGCCGTTGATCTCGGTGGAGTTGAAGCGCGTGCCGTACCAGGACAGCCATTTCCGCTTGGGCAGATCCGCGGGAAAGAACGAGCCCCGCCAGCCGTCATAGCTCCAACCCGACGTACCGATATGGACCTGCGACGAGACGGGCACGGTGCGACACTCCTTGCGAGCTGGAGCATTTTCCGGCGAAGTGGGACCCGGTTCGCCGTCGAAAATGCGATCAAATAGGCACTCGAGAGCCGGCCAAAAATGCCGCTCCTCAGAAGTAAACCCCGGCGGCAGCACTCGGTTTCGGTCTGTGTCGGAGACCCTACAGAGGCACCGATGGCGGCCCGGCGGGCGGCAGCCGCGCGCCCGGCTCGATTGCCAAACCCCGCCCGGGTGTGGGACATGCAGGCCATGTCGTCCGTCGTCTCGCGTCATCGCCGCAGGTCCGCGTCCAGCCCGTCCGGTTCGGTCATGTCCGGTTCTTCCTCGCTCAACCCGGCCACGCCGGGCCGCATTCCCTCCCTCGGCGATTTCGGCCGCATCGTCGTCAAGGTCGGCTCGTCGCTGCTGGTCGATGCCGAAGCCGGCTGCGTCAAGGAGACCTGGCTGGCCTCGCTGGTCGACGATCTCGCCGGCCTGCACCGCGACGGCCGCGACCTCCTGGTAGTCTCGTCGGGCGCCATCGCGCTCGGCCGCTCGCTGCTGCGGCTGCCCAAGGGGCCGCTGGCGCTGGAGGACAGCCAGGCGGCGGCCGCCATCGGGCAGATCGCGCTGGCCCGCATCTGGGCCGAGGCGCTCGGCCGCCACGGCATCACGGCCGGCCAGATCCTGGTGACGCTCGGCGACACCGAGGAGCGCCGCCGCTACCTCAATGCCCGCTCCACCATCGGCCGCCTGCTCGACTGGCGCGTCGTGCCGGTGATCAACGAGAACGACACCGTCGCCACCAACGAGATCCGCTACGGCGACAACGACCGCCTCGGCGCGCGCGTCGCCACCATGGCGAGCGCCGACCTCCTGGTGCTCTTGTCCGACATCGACGGGCTGTACACGGCTCCGCCCGGGGCCGACCCGAGCGCGCGGCTGATCCCGGTGGTGGAGTGCATCACCCCGGAGATCGAGGCGATGGCCGGCGATTCGGCCTCCGAGCTGTCCAAGGGCGGCATGCGGACCAAGATCGAGGCCGGCAAGATCGCCACCACGGCCGGCACCCACATGGTGATCGCCTCGGGCCGGATCGATCACCCGCTGCGCGCCATCGCCGAAGGCGGCCGCGCCACCTGGTTCATCGCCACCGACAACCCGGTGACGTCGCGCAAGCGCTGGATCGCCGGCTCGCTGGAGCCGAAGGGAACGGTGGTGATCGATGCCGGCGCGGTGGCGGCGCTGCGCCGCGGCGGCAGCCTGCTGCCGGCCGGGGTGGTGCGCATCGAGGGCTCGTTCGCCCGGGGCGACGCCGTGCTGGTGCGCGGGCCGGACGGCTTCGAGGTCGGCCGCGGCCTGGTCGCCTACGACGCCGAGGATGCCGAGCGCCTGCGCGGCCATTCGACCGCCGACATCCCGGCGATTCTCGGCACCCACGGCCGCACCGCGATCATCCACCGCGACGACCTGGTGCTCGGGCAGGGGTAGGGCGCGGGCGGCCCGAGCGAGCCGGCAGGGCTGCGCGCGCTAGAAGCGGTAGAGCCCGGCCGCGTTCTCGACGAAGATCTTGCGCCGCGTCGCGTCGTCTCCGGCCCATTCGGCGCTCAGATCCATCAGCAGCCCATCGTCCGGCTTGCCGTGCTTGCCGGGCGACGGATGCGGCCAGTCGGAGGCCCAGAGGACGCGCTCGGGCGCGACGGCGAGGTAGGCCCTGGCGAGCACGGCCATGTCGGCATAGCCGGGCGGGCCGACCGCCGTGTCCTGATAGATGCTCGACAGCTTGGTGTAGGCCCGGCCTCGCTGGAGCAGGTCGGCGATCACCTTGAAGGCCGGATGATCCTTGCCGCCGGGCTGCGGAATGCGGCCGAGATGGTCGAACACGGTGATCACCGGGAGGTTCTGGAAGAGCGCCGCATGCGCGGCGATGTCGGCACCGAGCATGTGCATCTGGATATGCCAGCCGAGATCCGCGATTCGCTTCGAGAGAGGCTCGATCATCTCGACGGTGGTGGCGCCGGTGTTGCGTCCGAGATTGAACCGGATGCCGCGCACGCCGGCCGCGTCCAGCCGCTTCAGCTCCTCCTGGGTCACGGACGTGTCGACGACCGCGATGCCTCTCGCCGCCCCGCCCAGCCGGGACAGAGCGTCGAGCATGCACGAGTTGTCGGTTCCATAGGTGGAAGGCTGGACGATGACGCTGCGCTCGATCCCGAGCCTCGCCCGTAGTTTCGCATAGTCCTCCAGCAAGGCATCCGGCGGGATCAGGCTGGCCTTGGGATCGGGCCGGTACTTGCTGTCGTAGATGTGAAAATGCGTGTCGCAGGTCAGCGGCGGCGCCTTGAACGTCGGGGTGGTCGGACCAGCGGTCCGCGCCTCCTCGGCCGACGCCGGCAGAGTGCCCGTCGACAATGCGGCTCCTCCCACGATCAGCGCCACGATCTCTCGGCGGGTGGGTCCGGACATGGTCTCGCCTCCAGTTTGACGGTGCGTCCTCGTTCGGGGGAGAGCCGTGGTCCACACGCGGTTCGATGCCGGCGGGGAAGCCCGTGATCGATCAGAACGTCACTTGCCATTGCGAATGAGCGCGCACAGAGCGGCGCTGACATCCTTGGTGCCGGCCGTTCCACCGAGATCCGGCGTCCGCGCCGAGGGCATCTCGAGCGTGGCGTCGAGGGCCGCCTCGATGTCCGATGCCGCCTGGCGATGAGGCCCTGACCCGCGCGTCTCGCCGTACCAGTCGAGCAGCATGGCGGCCGACAGGATCAGGCTGGCCGGATTGGCGATGCCCTTGCCGGCGATGTCGGGAGCCGAGCCGTGGCCGGCATTGGCGGCCGCGTGCTTCTCCCCGACATTGAGCGCCGCGGCGAGCCCGAGGCTCCCGGCCAGGGCGTTGGCCAGGTTGGAGAGAATGTCCCCGAACATGTTGCTGGTCAGGATGACGTCGAACGCCTGCGGACGAGAGTAGAGCTCGGCCGCCGCCGCATCGACATCCACCTCGCGCAAGGTGACGTCGGGATGCTGTGCCGCGACCCGCTCGACCTCGCGCCAGAACAGGCCGTCGGTGACCTTCAGGACATGCCGCTTGCCGATGAACGTCACATGCTTGCGGCGCGTCTCGGCAATCGCGAAGGCGCGCTCGCTGATCCGTCGCGAGGCACGCGCCGTGATCAGCCGCAGCGACATCGCCACGTCCGGGGTCGGCATGAACTCGCCATATCCCAAATAGAGGTTGCGGTCGGCGTAGAAGCCTTCCGTGTTCTCCCGCACGATGACGCAGTCGAGGCCCGGTTGCGCCTTCGGCAGGCCGCGCCGGGCGCGCGCCGGCCGGATGTTGGCGAACAGATCGAGCTCCTTGCGGATCGCGCCGGGGATGTTGCGACCACCCTCGGACAGGGGCGGATACGCAGTCATCCCGGCAGGACCGAGCAAGACGCCGTCGGCGGCCCTCGCCATCTCCACGACCCGGTCCGGCAGCGTGGTGCCGCATCGCCGATGCGACGCCATCCCCACCTCGTGGATCTCGAAGTCGAGCCCGAGGCGGTGGACGTCGTCGACCGTGCGCAGAACGGCGAGCGTCGCATCGGTGATTTCCGGGCCTATATCGTCGCCAGGAAGCACAGCGATCTTCATGCTGACAGTCTCCCGATGATCCGGCTATCGTGTGTGAAGAAACGCCACCATCGCTGCGCGCCCGACGTCGGCGCACCATGCCGCGAATTCCACCGACGGCTGGTGACGCGGACCCCGCCGCGCCTCCCGCTAGATCTGAGGGCAGGGTCGAGAAGAAGGGAATATTAATTTTTGCGTTTCGAGCTTTAGGATAACTGACGATGGAAACGCGCTTCCTCCAGACCTTCATCGTGGTCGCAGAGACCTCCTCGCTGGCCGAGACCGCGCGGAAGCTGAACATCACGCCGTCTGCGGTGATCCAGCGTATCCGCGTGCTGGAAGGCGAGATCGGCCGCAAGCTCATCCATCGCTCGGGGCATTCGATGCGACCCACCGCGGCGGGCGCCGCGATTCTGCCCGAGGCCGTGCGGATGGTGCGCGCCGCCCGCGACATCAGCGCGATCGCCGGAGGCAGCATCGAGGCGGGCGGGCTCACCGTCGGGGCGAGCAACAGCGCCATCATCGGGCTTCTCCCGGACATCCTGGTGGCGCTGAAGCGGAACCGGCCGAAGATCGACGTGCACATCGTGCGCGGCCAGTCGGCCGATCTCTACCCCAAGGTGATCGCCGACCAGATCGACATCGCCATCATGGTCAAGCCGCATTTCAAGATTCCCAAGACGCTGAACTGGGCCTTGCTGCGCGAGGAGCCGCTGGTGGTGGTGGTGCCGGCGCGCATGCGCGCCCGCGACCCGCTCGCCATTCTGGCGACGGAGCCGTTCATCCGCCAGGACCGCAACAATTGGGGCGGGCGGATCGCCGATCGCTACCTCCGCAAGATGAAGATCCGGCCACACGAGCAGTACGAGCTCGATTCGCTGGACGCGATCGGCATGATGGTCGATCGCGGCATCGGAGTGGCGCTCGTTCCCGAATGGCCGGCGCCGCGGCTGGAGGGGCTGGCCATCCGCAAGATCTCGCTGCCGAACGCGCCCAGTCGGCAGTTCGGCCTGCTGTGGCCGCGCACGTCTCCACGCGAATGGCTGATCCGCGCCTTCGTCAACGAAGCCATCAATGCGGTCGTCTCCCAGAAGAGCAGGAAGCCCGACGATGGCGATTCGCGTCGTCGCCGCCCCCGGGATTGATGCGAGCCCCCGACGAGACGGGGCAACATTCAGCATTTCTGAACTTCGAAAGTAGACGAAAGCGCATTCCCTAAAGCCGGGCGATGCCCAATAGTGCGCCGGTGAAGGTTCGGCCGTAAGGCGGCCTCGCCGACCCGCGCGAGGCCCCGGCGCCGACGCGGTACCGTTGAGATTTCGGGTTTTCCTGCGCGGCATCTGGTGCAACCAAGGGCCAGCCGCCGTGCCGCGTGCATCGAGCCGCGAGGTCGGGCGCGTTCCCTCGGAGGATCAGCAAATGCATCGGCATCAAATCCTTCTCTCGACAGCCGTGGCGGTCCTCGCCTGGCTGGCGCCGGCGCAGTCGCAGGCGTGGGAGCCCAAGGGGCAGGTCGAATGCATGGCGCCGTCCGGTCCAGGAAGCGGTCTCGACACCATCTGCCGCATGACCGTGTCGGCTCTGCAAAAGACGGGTCTCTATCGCGAGCCGATCTACGTGACCAACGTGCCGGGCGGCAGCGGCGCCGTCGGCATCGCCAGCGTCATCGCCAAACGAAAGGGCGATCCCAATCTGATCGTGGCGACCGCCAACTCGCTCACCTTCACCATGGCCATGGGCCGCACGCCGCACACCTTCAACGACGTGATCCCGCTCGCCCAGACCGTCGCCGAGATCGGCGGCTTCTTCGTCAGGGACGACTCCAAGTACAAGACCCTCGCCGACATGGTCACCGCCATGAAGGCCAATCCGAAGGGCGTCACCTTCGCCGGCGGCTCCGCCCCGGGCGGGCTCGACCACATCAAGGTCGCCAAGTTCGCCAAGGCCATCGGCGTCGACCCGACCAAGGTGCCTTACGTCCCGTTCCAGGGCGGCGCCGAGGCGGTGTCCGCGGTGCTCGGCGGTCACGTCCAGGTGGCGGCGATCGACACCTCTGAGGCGGCGGGCCAGGTGGAGGCCGGCAAGATGCGGGGCCTCGCCATCATGGCGCAGCAGAGGTCGTCGCGCCTCAAGGACATCCCGACCACCTACGAGCAGGGAGTCGACGTCAGCTACCTGGTCTGGCGCGGCTTCTACATGGCGCCCGGCGCACCCCCCGAAGCCGTCAAATGGTGGTCGGACACGATCAGGAAGATGGTCGAGACGCCCGAATACGCGGCCGCGCTGGAGAAGCTCGGCTGGGAGTCCGTCAATCGCTTCGGAGACGACTTCGTTCAATTCCTGAACGACGATCTCCGGCAGTCGCGCGATCTGCTCAGGGAGCTCGGCTTCGTCAAGTAAGCCATTGCCGCGGCCGTGCCGGCCGCTGGGCGGCTGGTCGTCCGGCACCCGATGCCGTCGCGAGTCGGTCCCTTGCCGAGGGAGGTCCGTCCATGAGCAGTCTCCGCCTGTATGCGACCCGCGCGCGTGTCGAAGGGCTCGTCATTCTCCTCGTCGGCCTCGGCTACTTGTGGGAAGCCCACAGTGTGCCGGAGTTCTATCACGTTCCCGGCGTGCCCGGTCCGACCACGTTTCCGTATCTGCTCGGCGTGATCTTCGCGGTGTGCGGCGTCTGGCTGCTGGTCTCCCCGAAGGATCTGATCGAACGCCTGACGAAGGAGCCGGACGCCGGCACCGCGCTGCCCGCCACCGCCGCCGAGCCACGCCGGGGGCTCGTCGCCCGCGTCGCCTCGGAGTGGCATCTGATCGCCATGTGGACGGTGATCCTCGGCTATCTGTGGACGATGCCGGATCTCGGCTTTCCGCTCGCCACCTTCGCGGTCCTGGTGGTGTTCTTCTATCTGCTCGGCGAGACGCGCTGGCATGTCGTTCTCGGGCTCGCGATCGCGTCGACGGCGATCATCTACGTGACCTTCAAGACCGGACTGAACGTGCGGCTTCCCCTCGGCGTCCTCGACGTCCAGGCCGGACAATAGGAGCCCGCCATGCTGGAACAGCTCCTCGGCGGCTTCGCCATCGCGCTACAGCCGACCAATATCCTCATCGCCTTGTCCGGCTGCCTGATCGGCACCCTCATCGGCGTTCTGCCGGGGCTCGGCCCGGCCGCCACATTGGCGATGCTGATCCCGCTGATCTTCTCGATGTCGCCGGCGACTGCGCTGATCCTTCTGACGTCGGTCTACTACGGCGCCATGTACGGCGGCTCGACCACCTCGATCCTGGTCAACATTCCGGGCGAGTCCGCATCCGTGATCACGACGATCGACGGTCACAAGATGGCCATGCAGGGCCGCGCCGGACCGGCGCTCGCCATCGCGGCCATCGGCTCGTTCATCGCCGGCACTTTCTCGGTCGTGATGCTCAGCCTAGTCGGGAAGCCGATCGCCACCTATTCGCTGCTGTTCGGGCCGGCCGAGTTCTTCGCCCTGATGGTGTTTGGCCTGTGCACCGTGGCGAGCCTGACCGGCACCAATGTGCTCAAGTCGATCATCACCACCTGCTTCGGCCTGATGATCGCGACGGTGGGCATCGACCTCGTCTCGGGGGCGGCCCGCTTCACCTTCGGCAATCCCTTCCTCTCGGATGGGATCGACTTCGTGGTCATCGCGATCGGCATGTTCGCACTCACCGAGGTGGTGGTCACCGCCCGCGAGGTGCGCTCGGGCGTCCGTGCCGAGATCATCGAGCCCAAGGGCATCTGGGTGACGTGGTCGGAGTTCGTCTATTCGCTGCCGTCGATCGGCCGCGGCACCGTGTTCGGCTTCCTGGTCGGCATGCTGCCCGGCGCGGGAGCGACGCTGTCGACCTTCATCGCCTACAACATCGAGAAACGCCTGTGCAGGAACCCGGAGCGGCTCGGCACCGGCGACATTCGCGGTGTCGCCTGCCCGGAGTCCGCGAACAACGCGGCGAGCGGTGCCTCGCTGGTGCCGCTGCTGACGCTGGGGCTGCCCGGTGGCGGCGCGACGGCCGTGATGCTCGGCGCCCTGATGATGCTCGATATCGCGCCGGGACCTCTGATGTTCGAGAAGCACGGGGCCATGCTGTGGACGCTGATCGCGTCCATGTATGTCGGCAACGTGCTGCTGCTGGTCCTCAACTGGCCGCTGGTCAACGTGTTCGCCCGAGTGATGCGGGTGCCCGCGAAGTACCTGATGCCGATCGTCCTGGTCGTTTCGACGATCGGCGTGTGGGGGCTCAACTATTCCGATGTCGACCTGGTGATCACGGGTGCGGCCGGCGTGCTCGGCTACTACATGCGGCAGCACAAGTATCCGATCGAGCCGCTCGTCCTCGGCCTGATCCTCGGCGGCAAGATGGAGCAGGCATACCGTCAGGCACTGATCATCTCCGACGGCTCGAACTGGATCTTTTTCGAGAAGCCGATCGCGCTCGTGCTGCTCATCTGCGCGGTCGCCTTCCTGTTCCTGCCGGTCATTCTGAAGAAATCGAAGCAGTTCGCCGCCGCGAGAGCAACAGCGGAGGCGTCGTGATCAGGCCGGTGTTCGATCGTCCGGAGCTGGTGGGCGAAGCGGCAGAGGTCCTTGCGTGATCGCATTCTCGACGGCGAACCGGCGTCCACTTCGCCGGAGAATGCTAAGGGGCCAGGCGGCGAGGCAACGGCGGGTCTCGTTCGTGCGGAAGGAGAAAGTGATGAGAATCTATGTTCTGCCAGGAGATGGCATCGGGCCGGAGATCGCCGAGGCGGCGGTCATGGTGCTCCAGGCGGCCAATCGGGGATTTGATCTCGGGCTTTCGTTCGATTTCGACGATATCGGGTTTGCCAGTCTCGAGAGGTACGGCACGACATTGCGCGACGAGACCATCGAGAAGTCGAAGAGCTACGACGCGATCCTTCTCGGGCCGATCTCGCACCTGGACTACCCGCCCCGCGACAAGGGCGGGCCGAATCCATCCGCCCAGTTCCGCGTCAAGCTCGATCTCTATGCCAATGTCCGCCCGGCTCGGTCCCGGCCGTTCCTCAACTCCGTGGCCAAGTCGATGGATCTGGTCATCATGCGGGAGGCGACGGAGGGCTTCTATCCGGACCGCAACATGTACAAGGGGATCGGCGAGTTCATGCCGACGCCCGACGTCGCTTTGTCGGTCCGCAAGTTGACGGCACGTGGCTGCGAGCGGATCGCGCGCGCCGCATTCGTGCTGGCGATGAAGCGCCGCAAGAAGGTGACGGCGATCCACAAGGTCAACAACTTCATCATCTCCGACGGGCTGTTTCTCGACCAGGTGCGCAGCGTCGCGGCCGAGTTCCCGGAGGTCGAGCTGAACGAGGTCATCATCGACGCGATGGCGGCGCACCTCGTCCGTGACTCCAGCCGCTACGACGTCATCGTGGCCACGAATTTCCACGCGGACATTCTTTCGGATCTGGCGAGCGAGCTCTCCGGAGGGCTCGGCCTCGCGGGATCGATCAATGCCAACGCGGAGACGGGGAAGATCTGCGCGCAGGCGCAGCACGGGTCGGCGCCGGATATTCAGGGCCTGAACATCGCCAATCCGACGTCCCTCATCTTGTCGGCCGCCATGATGCTGAGCTGGCTCGGCGAGCAGCGGAAGCTGCCGGTCTTCGAGGCGGCCGGCGCGGCGATGCAGGAGGCTGTCGACATCGTCCTGGCGGACCCGGCGACCCGGACCCGGGACCTCGGCGGCACGCTGAACACCGACGAGTTCGGTCGGGCGGTGGCCGAGGCCGTCTGCATGAGGCGAGCATCGGCGGCGTGAGGGGCTCTCACGTCGGCGACGATGGAATGCGGCGGAGCCGGCAGGTGGCCACACTGCACCGGCATCACCGACGGACTGCGGGCGGCGACGAACGCTCGACAAGGCGCCGATCGGACGGCGCCGCCCGCAGCCCGATCTTCGCGAACCATGGTTCTGGATATCAGCAGTCCGAGCGACCTGAATGACCAAGCGAATTGCCCTCGTCCATGCCCTCAAGGTTGCGATGCAGCCGATCGAGGACGCCTTTCGCACGCTCTGGCCCGCGGCCGACTGCGTCAACATCCTCGACGACTCGCTGGCGCCCGATCTCGCCGCGGCGGGTCGGCTGACGCCCGAGCTGTTTCGCCGTTTCTGCGCTTTGACGGCCTATGCCGAGGCGATCGGCGCCGACGGTCTGCTGTTCACCTGCTCGGCCTTCGGAGATGCGATTTCTCTGGCGGCACGAACGTCCGGAATTCCCGTCGTGAAGCCGAATGAAGGGATGTTCGACGCGGCCCTCGATCAGGGCACGCGGGTGGCGATGATCGTCACGAATCCGTCGGCAGTCGCGTCGATGGAGAACGAGTTCTACGAGCTGGCTCGGGCCAGACAGTCGGTGGCGACGCTCACGACGGTCTGTGTGCCGAGCGCTCTCGTCGCGATCAACAACGGCGATGCGGCACTCCACAACACGCTCGTGGCGGAGGCCGCGGAGCAGCTGGCCGGATACGACGCATTGCTGCTGGCGCATTTCTCCACCTCCTACGCCGAGGCCGCCGTTCGGGAGAAGACCAGGACGCCGGTCTTCACCAGCCCGGCGAGTGCCGTCCGGAAGGTGCGGGCGCTCGTCGAGCGTGGCGGCGGGTGAGCGGTCGAGACGCCGCCGACATAACTCTGAAGGACTCCAGAATGGTCCGACTGGGCTGCATCGCCGACGATCTGACCGGAGCGACCGACCTCGCGCTCATGCTGGCCCGCGAGGGCATGAATGTCGTTCAGACGGCGGGCGTTCCCGATCGGGAGCTGGACATCTCCGAGGCCGACGCCGTCGTGGTGGCGTTGAAGTCGCGCACGATCCCTGCGGCCGCCGCGGTGGCGCAGGCGGTCCGCGCTGCCGAGGCACTGACCGGGGCGGGTGCCCGTCATCTCTTCTTCAAGTACTGCTCGACGTTCGATTCCACCGACGACGGCAACATCGGTCCGGTGATCGAGGCGTTGCTCGATGTCACCGGCAGCGACTTCACCCTGGCCTGTCCCGCCTTTCCGGCGAACGGGCGCACCGTCTATCGCGGCCACCTGTTCGTCGGTGACGTGCTGCTGAGCGACTCCAGCATGAAGGACCATCCGCTGACGCCGATGCGCGACTCCAATCTGGTTCGCGTGCTCGGGCGGCAGACGCGGATGTCGGTCGGTCTCGTGGGCTACGAGGCGGTGGCAGCCGGGCCCGAGGCGCTGAAGGCCGCCTTTGCGGATGCGCGCGCCGCCGGCCATCGTATCGTCGTCGTCGATGCCATCACCGACGCACACCTCCGCGCCATCGGTGCCGCCGCCCACGATCTCGCCGTCATCACCGGCGGGTCGGGGGTCGCCATGGGTCTGCCGGGGGCCTTCGGCCTCGCGCCGCACGAGCGCACCGGGCAGCGGATGGCGGCGCCGACGGGCCGCTGTGCCATCCTGGCCGGGTCGTGCTCGGCCGCCACCCGTGGCCAGGTCGCTGCCGCGCTCGCCGCCGGCTTTCCGGCCTTTAAGATCGATCCGCTGGTGCTGAGCGCCGGCCGGCTCTCCGCCGCGGACATCCTCGACTGGATCGCGCGCCAGTCCGACGCGCGGCCGTTGCTGGTCTACTCCAGTGCCGATCCCGACGACCTGCGGCGGGTTCAGGAGAAGCTCGGTCCGGCGGCGGCCGGCGAGCTCGTCGAGCAGTGTCTCGCCGACGTCGCGCGCGCCCTTCCGGGCCGCGGCTTCACGCGCCTGATCGTCGCCGGCGGCGAGACGTCCGGCGCCGTCGTCGCCGCGCTCGGGGTCGGGGCGTTGCGCATCGGGCCCGAGATCGCACCCGGCGTGCCGTGGACGCGATCACTGTCCGGTGCCGATCTCGCCCTCGCTCTCAAGTCGGGCAACTTCGGCAGCCCCGACCTCTTCGTCAAAGCCTGGGACCTGCTCCAGTAGCGCTGCCGTGGGGCGGGCCGATCTCGCGCGGCCCGGCGGCCGTCGTCGAGCGGCGCGATCGCTCGCCGGCACGCGGGGCGCCCTCCGGCGATGCCGAGCGTCACGTCTCGGTCGGCTCGGAATCGTCGGCCGGATCGCTGGAGACCACCGGCAGCGTGAAGCGGAACACGGTTCCGCCGTCGGGGATCGAGTCCGCCCAGATGCGCCCCCGGTGCGCCTCGATGATGTCACGGCAGACCGACAGGCCGATTCCCATGCCGTGGGTCTTGGTCGAGGCGAACGGCATGAACAGGCGCGCGGCGATCTCCGGAGCCAGCCCGCAGCCGGTGTCGGCGATGCTCGTCTCGACCTGTCCGTCGCCGACCACGACGGTGACGTCGATCTCGCGGCGTGCGCTCGTCTCCATCGCCTCGATGGCGTTGCGGATCAGGTTGAAGACGACCTGCTGGATCTGCACCTTGTTGACGAGGATGCTGGCGGTGTCGTCGACATTGCAGCGGAATGTCACGTCCTTGTGCTTGGCCGCCGTCATCGCCAGCCGCGCCGCCTCCCGCATGACCTTGCCGGCGCTCTCGACCCGCCGCTCGCCCTCGCCCTTCTGCACGAAGCTGCGGAGCTGCTTGATGATCTCGCCGGCCCGCAACGCCTGGTCGGAGATCGCCTTGAGCAGATTGCGCATCTGCTCCCGGCGCGCGTCGTCGAACGGGTCGGCCTTCATGAGGCGCTCGCACCCGCCCACATAGACGGCGAGCGCGGTGAGCGGCTGGTTGAGCTCGTGGGCGAGTGCCGCCGCCATCTGCCCCATCTCGGACAGGCGGGAGACGTGCCACAGCTCGCTCTGCAACGTCGCCACCGCACGCTCGTGAGCGGTCAGCTCGGCGGCGGCGGCATCGAAGGCGTGCAGCGCCCGATCGATCTCCGGCACCCGGGTCTCCCCGAACCGGACCCGCTCGCCGCGCTCCAGCAGCCCGGCGCCGGTTTCGAGCGCCTGGATCGGGACGGTGATGCGCCGGGCGATCCAGGCGGCCAGCAGCCCGCTCGCGACGCTCACCATGACGCTGGCCAGGCCGGCGACCGCCAGCGTCCGCCAGACCCGCGCCTCCAGAAGTGCCCTCTCGGAGGCCACCCCGACCGCCCAGCCGGTGAGCGGCGACACCGTGTTGGCGGTCAGCACCGGGCGCCCCTCGAGGGTCTCGGTCTCGATCAGCCCGTCCCGATGCATGGCGGCGCGCCAGCCCGCCGCGGCGGGTTGGCCGACCAGGCGGTCGTGGTCGCGCGAGCGGGCGACGAGGTTGCCCCGGCTGTCGATCACGGCGACCAGCCAGCCTTCCGGCATCCGGCCGTCGTTGAGCAGGGCGCGGAAGGATGCCGCCGGCACCCCGACGAGCAGATAATAGGCCGGCTCGCCGCCGCGAAAGACCGGCACGCCGATGCCGGTCACCGGCGCCTTGGCGACCGGGCCGAAGACGACATCGGCGATCTTGACCGTCTTGGACGCGAAGGCGCGACGGCCGTCCTCCGCCACGGCGGGAGCCAACCGGGGCAGAGGCTCGCCGGCGGGAATCAACGTGTTCACGAGCTGCTGGCCGGTCGTGTCGGCGAGCGTCAGCCAGCCGCCGGGCACCACCGTCATGGCCCGCTCGGCCTCGGCCCTGAAGGCGGCGAGATCGCCGGTCTGGAGCGACGGCGAGATCGCCAGCGCCTGCCCGACCGCGATGTAGTGCCGGAACTGCGCGTCGACCGCGCTGACGATCGAGCGCGACGCATAGGTGATGGCCTGCCGGCTCGTCTCGCGCTCGCGGTGGGCGAGCTGCCAGATGATCGCGAAGGAGAGCAGCAGCATCGGCGCCGTGCAGGCGACCACGAGGAGGAACAGGCGATGCCGGATCGTCAGCCCGCCGCCTCCGCGATCCGGGCCGACGGCGCCTGTGGCGGGCCGACAATGCGGCTCGGCCGCGGTGGCCGCACTGGCGTTCGCTCCCGCGTCCATGAGGTCTCCATGCCGTCCTCCCGAGAGACCTGATATATCAGCCCTGACCGTCTGGCCAGTTCTCGGCTACATCCCGGGGCCCCCGGCACACCGAGAGGCGGCGCTGATCGGCCGGGTCACCGGGCCGTCAGGCCGTGGCTGCGGAAGATCGCGACGGCGGCGTCGATGTCGGCGCGGGTCGGGGTCGGCGTGTCGCCGAGCGGATAGGGGCGGCCGAGCGCGGCCCATTTCTGCACCCCGAGCCGATGATAGGGCAGCACGTCGACCTGATGGACCAGCGGGCCGAGATCGGCGAGGAAGCCGGCGAGCCGGGCGATGTCGGCGTCGTCGTCGGTGAGGCCCGGCACCAGCACGTAGCGAATCCACATCGGGACGCCGAGGCGCACCATGCGGCGGGCGAAGTCGAGGGTCGGCTGGAGATCGCAGCCGGTGATTCGCCGGTAGGCGGCAGGGTCGGCGTGCTTGATGTCGAGCATCACCAGATCGACCGGGTCGAACCAGTCGTCGGCGACGTTGCGGCCGAGGAACCCGGTGGTGTCGAGCGCGGTGTGCAGCCGCAGCTCGTCGTGCAGCCGGGCGAGCAGCGCGCCGACGAACTCCGGCTGCGTCATCGGTTCGCCACCCGACACGGTGACGCCGCCGGCGAGGCGCAGGAAGCCGCGATAGGGCGCCACCTCGGCGATCGCCTCGTCGAGATCGATGCGGCGGCCCGCCTTCAGCTTCCAGGTGTCCGGGTTGTGGCAGTACTGGCAGCGCAGCGGGCAGCCCGCCATGAAGAACACGAAGCGCATGCCCGGCCCGTCGCCGGCCGCGCCGGTCTCGACCGAATGCAGGAAGCCGACGGGATCGGAAGGGGCGATTCCTGGTGCGACGCTCGGCCTGGCCGCCGGGCCCGCGGTCCCCGGGAGCGAGGGGCGGATCACGATGCCCTCCCGCCGGTGCCGACCACCGGGCCGCGCCGGGCGCCGCCGGCGGGTTCGCGTTCGCCGAGGCATCGGCGGTAGATCGTCCAGTACACCAGGCCGACCAGTCCGGCGCCGCCCACGATGTTGCCGAGCGTCGCCGCGATCAGATTGTGGGCGATGCCCGGGAGCGTGATCAGCGAGGCGTCGAAGCCCGCCGGCACCTGGCCGGTGGCGACCAGCACCCAGGCGAGCGGCAGGATGTACATGTTGGCGACGCAGTGCTCGAAGCCGGCGGCGACGAAGCAGGCGACCGGCAGCACCATGCCGGCCATCTTGTCGGTGACCGAGCGGCCCGCATGAGCGAGCCACACGCCGAGACAGACCAGCACGTTGCAGAGCACGCCCTTGACGAAGATGGTGGCGGCGTCCGGCGCGATCTTGCCGGCCGCCAGCGTCAGCACGGCGGCGCCGACGCGGCCGTCGCCGAGATCCGGATGGTGCGCCAGGACCACCAGGGCGACGAGCCCGAGTGCGCCGACCAGGTTGCCGATCCACACGACGGCCCAGTTCCGCAGCACCTCGGCGCCGCGGATCTGCCGGCTCATCCACGCCATGACGACGAGGCAGTTGCCGGTGAACAGCTCGGCGCCGGCGATCGTCACCAGGACGAGGCCGAGCGAGAAAACCACGCCGCCGAGCACGCGCTGGGCCGCGAAGCCGAGCGTCGGATCGGCCAGCACGATGCAGAAGAACAGCGCGCCGAGGCCGATGAAGCCGCCGGCCACCACCGCGAGCAGGGCGCTGGCGGGCAGCGGCAGGCGGACCTTCTTGATGCCGAGGACCTCGATCTTCTCCTGGATCGCGGCCGGCGCCAGAGCGCCCGCGCCGAGCGCGCCGAGAGCATCGGCGCGTCCTCCGCTGTCGTCCGTCCCCATGGTCCGCTCCTCCCGACCGCCCGTCCGCCGCCGTCACATGCCGGCGTGGAACGTCCGGTTGACGACGTCGAGCTGCTGCTCGCGCGTCAGCTTGACGAAGTTCACCGCATAGCCGGAGACCCGGATGGTGAGCTGCGGATAGACCTCCGGGCGCTCCATGGCGTCGAGCAGGGTCTCGCGGTCGAGCACGTTGACGTTGACGTGGTGGCCCATGGCGCCCGCGAAGGCGTCGAGGCAGGCGGCGAGGTTCTTCTGCCGCTCCTCCGGCACGCGGCCGAGCGCCGTCGGGGTCGCCGAGGCGGTCCACGAGATGCCGTCGAGCGCGCAGGCATACGGGATCTTCGACACCGAGGCGCCGGCCGCCACGAAGCCCTTGCGGTCGCGGCCGTTCATCGGGTTGGCGCCGGGCGCGAACGGCTCGCCGGCGCGGCGGCCGTCGGGCGTGTTGCCGGTCTTCTTGCCGTAGACCACGTTGGACGTGATGGTCAGCACCGACTGGGTCGGCATCGCGTCGCGATAGAAGCAGGGCTGCGCCTTGATCTTCTCGATGAAGGTCTCGGTCAGCCACACCGCGATGGCGTCGACGCGATCGTCGTTGTTGCCGTAGGCCGGATAGTCGCCCTCGATCACGTAGTCGACGGCCAGCCCGGCGGCGTTGCGCACCACCTTCACGGTGGCGTGCTTGATGGCCGACAGGCTGTCGGCGGCGACCGACAGGCCGGCGATGCCGCACGCCATGGTGCGCAGCACGTCGCGGTCGTGCAGCGCCATCTCGATGCGCTCGTAGGCGTACTTGTCGTGCATGTAGTGGATGACGTTGAGCGCCTTGACGTAGGTCTTGGCGAGCCAGCTCAGCATCGGGTCGAGCTTGGCCACGACGGTGTCGTAGTCGAGCACGTCGCCTTCGATCGGCGTGAAGCCTTCCGCCACCAGGAGGCCCGACTTCTCGTCGACGCCGCCGTTGATGGCGTAGAGCAGCGCCTTGGCCAGGTTGGCGCGGGCGCCGAAGAACTGCATCTGCTTGCCGATGCGCATCGGCGACACGCAGCAGGCGATGCCGTAGTCGTCGCCCCAGTGCGGCCGCATGACGTCGTCGTTCTCGTACTGGATCGACGAGGTCTCGATCGACACCTTGGCGCAGTAGTCCTTGAAGCCCTCGGGAAGCTGCGTCGACCACAGCACCGTCAGGTTCGGCTCCGGCGCCGGGCCGAGATTGAAGAGGGTCTGGAGGAAGCGGAAGCTGGTCTTGGTGACCAGCGGACGGCCGTCCTCGCCGATGCCGCCGATCGACTCGGTCACCCAGGTCGGATCGCCGGAGAACAGCGAATCGTACTCGGGCGTGCGCAGGAAGCGGACGATGCGCAGCTTCATGACGAGATCGTCGATCAGCTCCTGGGCCTGCGCCTCGGTGATGAGCCCGCGCGAAAGATCGCGGTCGAGATAGATGTCGAGGAAGGTGGAGACGCGGCCGAGCGACATCGCGGCGCCATTCTGCTCCTTCACGGCGGCGAGATAGCCCAGATAGGTCCACTGCACCGCCTCGCGGCCGCTGGCGGCCGGGCGGGTCACGTCGCAGCCGTAGCTCACCGCCATCTCGGCCAGCTCGTCGAGGGCGCGGATCTGCTCGTTGAGCTCCTCGCGCAGCCGGATCGTCGCCTCGTCGAACACCGCGTCGTCGATCTCGTGCAGCTCGCGCCGCTTGTCGGCCTTCAGCCGATCGGTGCCGTAGAGGGCGACGCGACGGTAGTCGCCGATGATGCGGCCGCGCCCGTAGGCGTCCGGCAGGCCGGTGACGATGCCGGACTTGCGCGCCGCCATGATCTCCGGCGAGTAGCCGTCGAAGACACCCTGGTTGTGGCTCTTGCGGTACTTGGTCCAGATCTCCTGCACCACGGGATCGACCGTGTAGCCGTAGGCTTCGAGGCCGGTCTCGACCATGCGCAGGCCGCCGTTCGGCATGATGGCGCGCTTGAGCGGCGCGTCGGTCTGGAGGCCGACGATCAGCTCGGCGTCACGCTCGATGTAGCCCGGCGCATGCGCCGTGATGGCGGCCGGGCGATCGACCGAGACGTCGAGAACGCCCTTGCGGCGCTCCTCGGCGAGCAGGTCGCAGAGCTTCGCCCAGAGGCCGAGGGTGCGGGTCGTCGGGCCGGCCAGGAAGCGCGCGTCGCCGAGATACGGGTTGTAGTTCGCCTGGATGAAGCCGCGCACGTCGATGCGGCTCTGCCACGGTGCGGCGGCGAAGCCGGTCCAGGGCTCTCCGGCGGTGGCGTTCTCGGTGACGGCGTTCATGACGACCTCGTTCTGATCAGGTTCGGCCGTGTGGCGAGACCTGGACGGTCGCGCCTCACGGGCTGTCGGCCGGGATCGACGTCGTGTCGAACCATGCGGAGACCGCGACGAGACTGCGTCATGACGGGGCGACGCGAGGGCCGCGGCGGCCCGGACAGCGAGCGTGATATATCACCACATACTTCGCCCGGCAGGCGGCGCCGCGAATGCCAGATGCCCGCTGGGCGGGGACCTTTCCGAATGTTCGCGTCCGGCGCGCCCCGACGACATGGGATGACGCGACCCGGCAGGCACGATGAAGTTTCTTGCGACGGCCCCTCGCCGGTAAGCAGTAGTTCGTAGGCCGTAGCCGCCGTGGCGGGCGCCGCCGCGAGGGTCGGACGCGCCCGCCGGCGCCGCACGTCGGGTGGCGCACACGGCGCGATGGTCGTCGCCCGGTCTTATTTGTTGCACGAAGCCGCGCGATGGTCGGCCGCCGTCGCGATGCGTTCGCGAGGAGCAGCCCCTTGGAGGCGCGCGGCGGTGCTCGAGGTCGGTCGTCTGCGCCTCACGTCGTGCGCTCGTGTCGTGCGTCTCGTGTCGTGCTCCGGCGCAGAGCCGGCATTCGGCCGGGCGCCGATCGCGCGAAGCCGATTGCGGTGCGGGTCCTTCACCGGCTACCAACAACGGCGGAAGCGCTCCCCCGGCGTTTCCGTCGGCCGCCCTCGACGGCGGTCCGACACACACCAAATGATCGAGCAGGTTTGCCATGCGTCGTTTTCGTCGAGCCAAGATCGTGGCCACGGTCGGTCCCGCGAGTGCCGATCCGGCGACGCTGCGTGCCCTTCTGCTCGCCGGCGTCGACACCTTCCGGTTGAACTTCAGCCACGGCACCCACGACGACCATGCGCGGGTGCACGCCGCCATCCGGGCGCTGGAGGCCGAGGTCGGCAGCTCCATCGGCATCCTTCAGGATCTCCAGGGGCCGAAGATCCGCGTCGGCACGCTGGCGGGCGGTGCCGTGCAGGTCGAGGCCGGCGAGGCGATCCGCTTCGTGCGCACCGGCGCCGACGGCGACGCCATGTCGATCCCGCTGCCGCATCCCGAGATCTTCGATGCCGTGCTGCCGGGCCACGAGCTTCTGATCGACGACGGCCGGGTGAAGGTGCGGGTGACGGGGCTGACCGGCGACTCGATCGACGCCGAGGTGGTGCTCGGCGGCACCATCTCCAATCGCAAGGGCGTCAACCTGCCGGGCACCATCCTGGACGTCTCGCCGCTCACCCCCAAGGATCGCGCCGACGTCGCCTTCGGGCTCGAGCTCGGGGTCGACTGGGTGGCGCTGTCGTTCGTCCAGAAGGCGACCGACGTCATCGAGGCGCGCCGACTGGTCGGTGACCGCGCCGGCCTCATCGCCAAGATCGAGAAGCCGAGCGCCCTCGATTCGATCGACGACATCCTCCGTCTCGCCGACGGTGTCATGGTGGCGCGCGGCGATCTCGGCGTCGAGATCCCGCACGAGCTGGTGCCGGGCCGGCAGAAGGAGATCGTGCGGGCCTGCCGCCAGGCCGCCAAGCCGGTGATCGTCGCCACCCAGATGCTCGACTCCATGGTCGGGGCGCCGACGCCGACGCGAGCCGAAGCCTCCGACGTCGCCACCGCCATCTACGACGGCGCCGACGCCGTGATGCTGTCGGCCGAGTCCGCGACCGGCCGCTATCCGGTCGAGACCGTCGCGATGATGGACCGGATCATCCGCGCCACCGAGGCCCACAAGCTGTACCGCTCGATCGTCCAGGCGTCGCAGCCCGGCACCGAGGAGACGCCGCCCCATGCGGTGGCGGCCGCCGCCGCCGATCTCGCCGAGTCGATCGGGGCGCCCGCCATCGTGGCCTTCACGTCGTCCGGCACCACCGCGACCCGCATCGCCCGCAAGCGCCCGCCGCTGCCGATCCTGGCGATCACGCCGAGCCGCGAGACGGCGCGCCGCATGAGCCTGCTGTGGGGCGTGCATGCCTCGCTCGCCGGCGACGTCGGCTCCTACGAGGAGATGGTCGAGCGCGGCATGTCGGTGGCGAGCCTGGAGGGCTTCGCCCAGCCGGCCGACTTCATCGTCATCGTGGCCGGCATTCCGTTCGGCCGTGCCGGCACCACCAACAATCTGCGGGTCGCGCAGATCAGCGACAAGCGCGAGGTCTGATACGAGATCCGACTGATCGATTTGGTGGTCATTCCGGAAGCCGCGAAGCGGCTGTCCGGAATCCAGCCGAGAGTTCCGAATTGGCGCTGGATTCTGGGCTCGCCGCTGCGCGGCGTCCCGGAAAGACGAGAACTGATCACCCGCAAACTGCAAACTGTATGATCCGGCGGCACGGCGCCGGCCTCTCGCCTCACAGTCGTGCGGCGAGAAGCCCGGCGATCTCGTCGTCGGTCAGCACCACCGGGTTGGTCTTCATGCTGGAGCCGCGGCTCGCGGCCACGATGCGCGGCACGTCCGCGGCGGCGACGCCGAGCGCGGAGAGACGCGGCAGCGCCAGCCGCTCCGTCCACGCCTCGAGGAGGTCGACCAGGCGGGCGCGATCGTCGCGCACGTCGCGGCTGTCGCGGTCGGACAGCAGGCGCCCGACGGCGGCGTATTTCGCCAGCGCCGGGCTCTGCGGCGCCCGCGCCTCCAGGGCCGCGATGTTGACGCGCGTCGCCGCCGCCATCAGGGTGCCGCACACCACGCCATGGGGGATCGGGAAGAACGCCCCGAGCGGCGAGGCGAGCCCATGCACGGCGCCGAGCCCGGTCTGCGCCAGGCACACGCCGGACAGCAGCGACCCATAGGCCATGCGGGCGCGCGCCGCGGCGGCCGCGGCGCCGCCGTCGTGCCAGGCGAGAAGGCCGTCGCGCACCGCGGCGAGGCCCGATAGTGCCAGCGCGTCGGTGAGCGGGTTGGCGCGGCTGGACACGAAGGATTCGAGGAGCTGCGTCAGCGCGTCCATGCCGTTGGCGGCGATCAGCTCCGGCGGGCAGCCGGCCAGGAGATCGGGATCGACCACCGCCACCGCGGCGACCAGCGCCTCGTCGCGGAACGACTTCTTGAAGCCGTCCGGGCCGTGACGTGACAGCACCGCGTTCTTGGTCGCCTCCGAGCCGGTGCCCGCGGTGGTCGGCACCGCGATGAACGGCGTCGTCGGGCCGCGATAGGGGGCCTCCGGTCCGACGCCTTCGAGATGGTCCATCACCGAGGTGCCGGGCCGCAGCAGCCCGGCGATGGCTTTCGCCGCATCGAGGGCGCTGCCGCCGCCGATGCCGACCACCACGTCGATGGCGCGCCCCCCGAAGCTGCGCACCGCATCGTCGACCATCTCGGGCGACGGCTCGCCGGTGATCTCGACGGTGTCGATGGTGCAGCCCTGCGCCGCCAAGCCGGCGAGCAGCGGCGCGGCCTGCGGCGAGGCGCGGAACGAGCGCGTGCCGGTGACCAGCAGCAGTCGCGACCCGTAGGCCGCGACGAGGTCCGGCAACTGCTTGACGACCCCGACGCCGAACACGATGCGCGGCAGCCGGGCGATGGAGAACGGCGCGATCATGGTGTGCTCGGGAACAGCCCGCGCATCGGCACGCCCTCGCGCGGCGCCGCCATCATCGGGGCGACGGTATCGCGCCACACGGCGTAGTGCGGCGTCTGCTTGTGGGCGGCGGCCTCGGCGGCGCTCGCATACGCCTCGTAGAGCACGAAGCGGGCCGGATCGTCCGGCGATTGGAGGACATCGAAGCGGCGGTTGCCCGGCTCGCGCACCGACGCCTCGTGGTTCGCGCGCGTGGCGGCGATGAAGGCGTCGACGGCCTCGGGCTTGACGACGACATGGACGAGGGTGACGTGCATCGGTCGGGCTCCACGCGAGGAGGGCGGCGCCCCGACCGTACTGCAACGCCGCGCCCGACACCACGGCGTGCGGGCGCCGCGAGGCGCTGATGGTGCGGCGACGCTGCGGCGCGCCTCAGGGCCGCGCGGCGGCGCGGGCGCCGAGCGCCAGCTTGCCGGCGAGCGCCTCGGCGGCGTCCGTCAGGGCGCGCAGCCGCCCCGGCAGCTCGCCGTTCATGATGCGCTGGAGCGGCCCGGTCATGGCGACCGCGTGCAGCACCGCGCCGTCGGGCTGGCGCACCGGCACCGCGATGGCGGCGAGCCCCTCGTCGATCTCGCCGATGCAGGTGGCGTGGCCCTGCCGGCGCACCGCGGCGTATTCCTGCGTGATCCACGCCGGCTCGGTGCGGGTGTTGACGGTGAGCTTCGGCCGCTCGGTCGCGAGCGCCGACGCGATCAGCGCGTCGTCCTGGAACGCCAGGATTGCCTTGGCGCTGGCGGCCGCGTGCGGGGGCATCTCGATGCCGGGCTGGACGTAGCTGCGCCAGCGCACCTCGGGCGCCTGCGAGATCGCCACCAGCACGCGATCTCCCACCAGCCGCGTCAGATAGCACGCCTCGTTGGAGTCGCCGGCCAGCCGCTCCAGCACCGGCCGCACCAGCGTCTCCAGCCAGCCGTCCGCCGCAGTGGCGTGCAGCAGCCGGGCGAGGCGGTCGCCGATGTCGTAGGCGCGGCCGCCCTGGCCGCCACTGGCCAGCCGCGCCTTGACGAGCCCCTTCAGCAGCCGGTGCGCCGTCGTCTTCGGCAGGTCGAGCAGTGTCGCCACCTCGGCGAGCGTCAGCTTGCCCGGGAAGGCCGCGATCAGCTCCAGGACCGTCATGTAGCGGTCGAGCGGACCGTCGCTCTCCCTGTCGGCACCCGTCGCGTCGGTACCCAATGTCGCATCCTCGCGGCCCGATTGACACGGACCGGAGCAGCCCGTATCGTCAGTAACGATTTGTGGAATGATATTCCGAATATCGGAATTCGTCAAGCGATCCGCAGAGATCGCCGCCACCATCACGACGGCCGCGCCGCAGGCGCCCGTGGAGGAGACGTCCGATGACACTGACCCGACAGACCGTCTTGCGGCTCGCGCTGGCCGCCGCCCTGGCGCCGGCGCTTCCGGCCGCCACTCTCGCCCAGCAGGGCGACATCCTGATCGGCGCCACGGTGCCGACCACCGGGCCGCTGTCGCTCACCGGCAAGCAGTATCTGAACTCGCTGCGGATGGCCGAGCAGGACATCAACGCGGCGGGCGGCATCGGCGGCCGCAAGATCAGGATCGTGTTCGAGGACACCCAGGCGTCCAACAGCACCGCCGTCAACGCCTTCATGAAGCTCGCCCAGGAGACCAAGCCGGCCTTCTACTTCCTGTCGAGCTACTCGACCCAGAACCTCGCGGTGGCGCCGGAGCTGAAGAAGATCGGCGTGCCGGCCATGTATGCGGGCGGCGCCGACGTGGTGGCCGAGCAGGGCAACGAGTGGATGTTCCGTATCCGCCCGGCCGACTCGGTCGCGGCGCGCGGCATGGTGACCGCGGCGACCACCATCCTGAACGCCAAGAAGCCCGGCATTCTCTTCATCCAGAACGACTTCGGCCAGGGCGGCGCCAACGTGGCGGCGAAGCAGTTCGAGGCCGCCGGCACCCCGGTGGTCGGCATGGAGGCGTACGGGCAGAACGACAAGGACTTCTCGGCCCAGATGCTGAGCCTGCGCGCCAAGGGCGCCGACGTGCTGGTGCTGTTCAACTACCCGCAGGACGGCGCGCTGCTGCTGCGCCAGGCCAAGATGCTCGATCTGAAGATGCCGATCGTCACCTCGTCGGCCGCGCTGGTGCCCGCCGCCTTGCAACTCCTGTCGCCGGCCGATCTCGTCAATGTCTGGGGCGTCGTCGACGCCTACATGGATGCGAGCGTCGGCGACCGCATGAAGGACTTCGTCGAGCGCTACCGCAAGATGTTCGGCACCGATGCCGACCCCTACGGCCTCGCCTACTACGACGGCGCCCTGATCATGGCCGAGGGCATGCGCAAGGTCGGGCTCGATCCCAAGGCGCTGCGCGACTGGATCGCCGGCCTGCGCGACTGGCCCGGCATCGGCCACGTCTACGGGTTCGATGCCAAGGGCAACGGCGTGCGCGACCTCGCCGTCGTCAAGGCCAAGCCCGGCACCAAGACGCTGGAGCTGGTGCAGACCGTCAAGGTCGACTGACCCGACGCACCGGCGCGTCGGCGCAGCGCGCCGGCGTGCCCGCCGGCATGGTTCTGAACTCTGCCGTCGCCGCACGCGACGCGAGGGCGCCGTGCGGCCCGTCGACCACCCGCGACACCAGCGCGAGACGAGAGCGCGAGGCGAGACATGGCCGACTTCATCCAACTGTGCGTCAACGGGCTGGCGCTCGGCAGCGTCTACGCGCTCGCCGCCATCGGCTTCGTCATCGTCTACGCGGCGACCGGCGTGGTGAACTTCGCGGCCGGCCAGTTCGTCATGCTCGGCACCTTCGCGGGCGTCGGCATGATCACCCAGGGGGCGCTGCCGCTCGGCCTCGGCTACGGTGCGGCGCTCGCCGCCATGGCGCTGTTCGGGGTCCTGTTCTTCGTCCTGGTCTACCTGCCGCTGCGGAAGAGCCCGGTGGTCACCATCATCATCGGCACGGTGGCGATCGGCATCGTCATGCAGAACGCCGTGCTGCTCGGCTTCGGCTCGTGGCCGTTCCGGCTGCCGTCGCCGCTCGACGGCATCATGCTCCAGATCGGCGGCGCCATGATCACCGCCCATGCGGTGATGGTGGTGGCGGTGACGGCGCTGCTGATCGGCCTGATCTGGCTCCTGTTCTACCGCACCGCGCTGGGCATCGGCATGCGCGCGGTGGCCCAGGATGTCGAGGCGGCGCGGCTGATGGGCCTGCCGGTCAATCGCCTGCTGGCGCTGTCCTGGGTGCTGGCCGCGATGCTCGCCGGCATCGCCGGCCTGCTGCTCGGGCCGATGTGGTTCGCCGACGTCAACATGGGCGATCCGATCGCCCTCAAGGCGTTCGCCGCCACCATCATCGGCGGCTTCGGCAGCCTGCCGGGTGCCATCGCGGGCGGCCTGTTCGTCGGCCTCGCCGAGCTGCTCGGCGCCTCCTACGTGTCGTCCGCCTACAAGGATCTGATCGCCTTCGGGGCGATGATCCTGTTCCTGCTGGTGCGCCCGCAGGGCGTGTTCGGCGAGCGCATCCAGGACCGGGGCTGAGCGATGCGGGTGCGCGACAGCCTCCTCGCCGCGGTGGCGATCCTGGCCGGCGGCGGCCTGCTCTCCCTCGGGCTCGCCGACTACAGCCTGCGGCTTCTCAATCTCTCGGTGATCTCGGCCGTCGCGGTGATCGGCTTCAACGTCGCTTTCGGGCTCGCCGGGCTGATCTCGCTCGGCCACGCCGCTTTCGTCGGCATGGGGGCCTACACGCTGGCGATCCTCACCACCAAGCTCGGCTGGTCGCCGTGGCTCGCGGCGCCCGTCGGGGTCGCGGTGACGACGCTGTTCGCGGCGCTGATCGGCTATCCGCTGCTGCGGTTGCGCGGCCACTACCTGGCGCTGGCGACGCTCGGGCTCAATGTCAGCTTCACCATCGTGACCGCCAACTGGATCGCGCTGACCAACGGCACCAACGGCATCTCCGGCGTTCCGCCGTTCGCGGTCGCCGGCCTCGTGATCGACGACGAGCGGCGTTTCCTGTGGCTCGGGCTGGTGGCGCTGGCGGTGGTCGCCGCCGCCGCGGTGGCGCTGCAACGCTCGCGCCACGGCCGCGCCATGATGGCGGTGCGCGACGACGAGACCGCGGCCCGCATGTCCGGCATCGACGTCACCCGCACCAAGGTGGCGGCGCTGTGCCTGTCGGCGGCCGCCGCGGGTCTCGCCGGCGTGCTGTTCGCCACCCATGTCCGCTTCGTCGCGCCGGAGGACTTCAACTACGCGCACTCGATCGTCTATCTCGCCATGCTGATCGTCGGCGGCGAGGGTACGGTCGTGGGTGCGGTGATCGGCGCCGCGCTGCTGACCTTCCTGCCCGAGTGGCTGCGCGGTCTCGGCGATGCGTATCTCGCCTTTTTCGGCTTGATGATGCTCGTCATCCTGATCTTCCTGCCGACCGGCCTGATCGGGCTGGTGCGTATGGCCGCTCGTCTCCGGTTTCGCCGCGGCGCCGCCGCCACCCCGCGAGGCGCGCCATGACGCTCCTGCACGCCACCGGCGTCTCCATGCGCTATGGCGGCCTGATGGCGCTGTCGGGCGTCGACCTCGCGGTCGCGCCGGCTGAGTTCGTCGCCGTGATCGGACCGAACGGCGCCGGCAAGTCGACCTTCCTGAACGTGCTCACCGGGCTCGTCTACCCGACCGCCGGCAAGGTCCTGCTCGACGGCCGCGACATCACCCGGGCGTCGACCCACGCGCGCATCCGCGCCGGGCTCGGCCGCACCTTCCAGCACGGGCGGCTGTTCGATCGCCTCTCCGTCCTGGAGAACGTGATGGTCGGCGCCGCCATCCGCCGCGACCGCAGCGAGGCGGCGCTGCGCGACGCCGCGCACGCGGTGCTGGACCGCATGGGGCTCGCCGCCGAGGCCGGTCAGGCGGTCGGGTCGCTCTCCTACGGGCGGCGCCGCATGGTCGAGCTGTGCCGCGTGCTGGCCGGCGAGCCGCGCCTGCTGCTGCTCGACGAGCCGGCCGCCGGCCTCAACTCCGGCGAGGTCGAGCACCTGATCGAGCGGCTGACCGAGCTGCGCGCCACCCACCGGATCGCCGTGGTGCTGATCGAGCACAACATGGGGATGGTGATGCGGCTCGCCGAGCGCATCCTGGTGCTCAACTTCGGCTGCCGCATCGCCGAGGGACCGCCGGCACAGATCCAGACCGATCCGGCGGTGCTCACCGCCTATCTGGGCGAGGGCTATGTCCATGCTGGCGGCTGAGGACCTGGTCGTCGCCTATGGCGAGAACGTGGTGCTGCACGGTCTCTCGATCGCGGTCGCGGCGGGCGAGACGGTGGCGCTGATCGGCGCCAACGGGGCCGGCAAGACGACGCTGCTGCGCACCGTCTCGGGCCTGGCGCCGGTGCGCTCGGGCGAAATTCGCTTCGACGGCCAGCCGCTCGGCCGCCGCGCCGCCGAGGCGCGGGTGCGCCTCGGCATCGCCCATGTGCCGGAGGGTCGGCGGGTGTTCCCCGGGCTGACGGTCGCCGAGAACCTGATCCTCGGCACCACGCCGTGGCGGCGCTGGGGGCAGTCCTATACGGCCGATCTCGACCGCGTCTTCGATCTGTTTCCGCGGCTGCGCGAGCGCCGCGGACAGCTCGGCTGGTCGCTGTCGGGCGGCGAGCAGCAGATGCTGGCGATCGGCCGCGCCCTGATGGCGCGCCCCCGGATGCTGCTGCTCGACGAGCCGTCGCTCGGCCTGGCGCCGCGGCTCGCCGAGGAGGTCTACGAGCGCATCCGCGAGATCGCGGCGGCGGGGCTGACCATCCTGGTGGTGGAGCAGAACACCGTGCTGGCGCTCGCCGTCGCCGATCGCGGCTACGTGCTGGAGAACGGCCGCATCGTGCTGGCGGGCGCCGCCGCGGATCTGCGCCAGGACGTGCGCGTCCGCCAAGCCTATCTGGGCCGCTAGAGCATGGTCCGGCGAAGGGAACTCGGTTCGCCGTCGACCATGCGATCTAACAAGATCGTCGGATGATGCCGCAGCGAGGAGCACACGAGATGACCTATCCGGACCCGTCGTCGCGCTCGCAGGCGCTCGCCCGGCGTGCCCAGGCGAGCCTGCCGGGCGGCAACACCCGCACCACGGTGTTCATGAAGCCGTATCCGATCTACGCGGCGCGTGGTGAGGGCTGCCGAGTGGTCGACGTCGACGGCGTCGCCCGGATCGACTGCATCAACAACTTCACGGCGCTGATCCACGGCCACGCCCATCCGGCGCTGGTGGCGGCGGCGACTGCGCAGATCGCGCTCGGCTCCGCCTTCGGCCTGCCGACCGAGTCGGAGATCGATCTGGCCGAGCTCTTGGTGTCGCGCCTGCCCGCCGTCGACCAGATCCGCTTCTGCAACTCCGGCACCGAGGCGGTGATGATGGCCCTCAAGGCGGCCCGCGCCTTCACCGGGCGGCCCAAGATCGCCAAGTGCGAGGGCGCCTATCACGGCTCCTACGACTACGCCGAGGTGAGTCTCGATCCCGGTCCCGCCGACTGGGGCGGCAATGCGCCGGTGTCGGTCGCCTACGCCAAGGGCACGCCGGCGAGCGTGCTGGCCGACACGCTGACGCTGCCCTTCAACGACACCGACGCGGCGGTCGCGCTGGTGCGCGAGCACGGCGCCGATCTCGCCGGCATCCTGGTCGACCCGATGCCGAACCGCGCCGGCCTCGTGCCCGCCGACAAGGCGTATCTCGAAGCCCTCCGTGACGTCGCCCACGAGGTCGGCGCGCTGCTGATCTTCGACGAGGTGATCACCTTCCGGCTCGGCTACACCGGCGCCCAGGGCCTGTGGGGCATCGACCCCGACCTGACGACGCTCGGCAAGATCATCGGCGGCGGCTTCCCGGTCGGCGCCGTCGGCGGCCGTGCCGACGTGATGGCGGTGTTCGATCCGACCGCCGGCAAGCCGGCGCTGCCCCACGGCGGCACCTTCTCGGCCAATCCGGTGACCATGCGGGCCGGGCTCGCCGCCATGCAGCTCCTCGACCATGCCGCCTTCGCGCGGCTCGACGCCATCGGCGAGCGGCTGCGCCGCGGCATCGACGAGGCGTTCGCGCGCCACCGTGTGGCGGGCCGCGCCGTCGGGCTCGGCTCGCTCGCCAAGATCCATTTCACCGAGCGGCCGGTGCGCGACTATCGCAGCGCTTGGCAGACGCCTGCCGAGGCGGCCCGGCTGGCGCGCCTCAATCTCGAACTGCTGAACCGCGGCGTGCTCGCCGCCGGCTACGGGCTGATCGCGCTGTCGACCCCGATGACCGACGACGACATCGAGACCGTGGTGGCGGCCATCTCCGACTCGCTCGCCGAGGTCGCGGCGATGTGACGGCCGAACGGATCTCCAGCTCCCGTATCGTGTGACCCGACGGCGCCGCCGCCGCGCCACCGTCCATCCCGTGTCGACGACGAAGGCCCTCCATGTCCACCGCGGTCGATCCGATCACTCGCTCCGTCATCCAGCACCGGCTGTCGTCCATCGTGGCCGAGATGGGCGAGGCGATGCTGCGCACCTCCTACTCGCAGATCCTCAACTCCAGCCGCGATTTCTCCATCGCGATCTGCGACACCCGCGCCCGCCTGGTGGCGCAAGCCGATCACATCCCGGTGCATGTCGGGGCGCTGCCCTGGGCGGTGCGCGCCGTCGAGGCGCGCTTCGCCGATATCGTGCCCGGCGACGTGATGCTGCTCAACGATCCCTATCACGGCGGCAGCCATCTGCCCGATCTCACCGCCTTCGTGCCGGTGTTCGCCGACGGGCGGCGGTTCTTCTGGACCGTCGTGCGGGCGCACCAGAGCGACATCGGCGGCGCCACCCATGGCGGCTACAATCCGGAGGCGACCGAGATCTGGCAGGAGGGGCTGCGCATCCCGCCGCTGCGCCTGCACGAGGGCGGGCGGGCGCGCGACGACCTGCTCGACATGCTGGCCCTCAACGTCCGCAACGCCCGCGACTTCCGCGGCGATCTCGCCGCCATGGTGGGGGCCGCCCATCTCGGCCAGCGCCGGCTGGAGCGGCTGTTCGCCGAGTTCGGCACGGCGGTGGTGGAGGCCGCCGTGGAGGCCATCCTCGACGCCGCCGAACAGCAGGCGCGCGCCGTCGTTGCCGGCTGGGCCGACGGCGTGTTCCACGGCGAGGCGTTCCTCGACGACGACGGTCGCGGCCGGGAGAACCTGCGCATCGCCGCGACGGTGACCAAGCGCGGCAGCGACATCGAGGTGGATCTGAGCGACTCGGACCCGCAGGCCGACAGCTTCGTCAACTCGTCGCATGCCAACACCCAGGCCGCGGTGGCGATGGCCTTCGCCTATCTGATCGATCCGGCGACGCCCAAGAACGACGGCGCCCTGCGGCCCCTCAAGGTGGTGGCGAAGCAGGGCACGATCGTGTGGGCCGATCCCGGCCGGCCGGTGACGCTGTGCACCAGCCACCCGTCCAACGAGATCGTCGAGGCGGTGATCAAGGCGCTCGCCGGCTGCTGCCCGGACCGCGCCATGGCGGGCTGGAGCCGCCGCTTCCGCCTCGCCATCAAGGGCGAGGACCCGCGCAGCCATCGCGGCTTCATCTGGCACATGTTCCAGGCGCGCCCGGGCGGCGGCGCCTCGCCGGGCGGCGACGGCTGGTCGTCGATCGGCGAGTGGCACACCGCGGGCGGCATCAAGTTCGGCTCCATCGAGGTCGCCGAGGTGCGCTTTCCGCTGCACTTCCGCCGGCACGAGTTCCGCCCCGGCTCGGGCGGTCGCGGGCGTCATCGCGGCGGCCTCGGTGTCGCCCTCGATCTCGTCGTCGAGACCGAGCGGCCGGCGCTCGCCAACACGGCGGGCGACGGTGTCCGCCACGGCGCCTGCGGGCTGCACGGCGGCGAGGACGGTGCGCCGCACGACTACCGCCTCGTCTCGGCCGGCCGGCCGCCGCGGGTGCTGAAGACCAAGGAGGCCGGCATCGTGCTGGCACCCGGCGACGTCCTGGAGATCCGCTCGGGCGGTGGCGGCGGCTGGGGGCCGCCGGCCGAGCGCACCGCCGCGGCACAGCGGCGCGATGTCGAGCAGGGCCTCGTCGACGCCGGCGCGCAGGAGCACTGACCATGTACGCGATCGGCATCGATGTCGGCGGCACCTTCACGGATCTGGTGGCGATCGGGCCGGACCGCCGTGTCGTCTTCGCCAAGGCGCCGTCCACGCCGCAGGATCAGTCCCTCGGCGTGATGGCCGGGCTCGACGAGCTGGCGCGCCGCCTCGGCCTCGCCCGCGGCGATCTGCTCGCCCGCACCGGGCGTCTCGTCCACGGCACCACGGTCGCCACCAACGCGCTGCTGGAGCGCAAGGGCGCCACCGTGGCGCTGCTCACCACCGAGGGCCACCGCGACGTGCTGGAGATGCGCGAGGGCCTGAAGGGCGACCGCTACGATCTGCGCTCGCCGCCGCCGGAGCCGCTGGTGCCGCGCCAGCGCCGCTTCGGGGTGCGCGAGCGGCTGGGGCCGGACGGCGCCGTGCGGGTGCCGCTCGACATCGCCTCGCTCGACGCGGCGATCGAGGCGGTGCGCCGCGCCGGCGCCACGTCGGTCGCGGTGTGCTACCTGCATGCCTACCGCAATCCGGCCCACGAGATCGCCACGGTGGAGCGGCTGCGGCGGGCGCTGCCCGACGTCTACGTGTCGCGGTCGAGCGACGTGTGGCCGCAGATCAAGGAGTACGAGCGCGTCTCCACCACGGTGGTCAACGCCTATGTGGGGCCGGCGGTCGAGCACTATCTCGGCAATCTGGAGCGGCGGCTGGCCGCCGCCGGCTTCGCCGGCAGCCTGTTCATCGTGCTGTCCCATGGCGGCATGGCGCCGGTCGAGGAGGCGTCGCGGCTCGCTGCCGGCACCGTGCTGTCGGGGCCGGCGGGCGGCATCTCGGGCTGCCGGCGCTGCGCCGAGCTGCTCGGCATCGCCGATCTGGTGCCGTTCGACATGGGCGGCACCAGCACCGACATCTCGCTGATCGTCGACGGCCAGGCGATGCTCACGGCGGACGCCGGCCTCGCCGGCCAGCGCATCGCGCTGCGCAGCCTCGACATCGCCAGCATCGCGGCGGGCGGCGGCTCGATCGCCGCGGTCGATGCCGGCGGCACCCTGCATGTCGGGCCGGCCAGCGCCGGCTCGCAGCCGGGGCCGGCCTGCTACGGCAACGGCGGCACCGCCGCGACCGTCACCGACGCCAATGTGGTGCTCGGCTATCTCGATCCCGACGCCTTCATGGGCGGCGCCCGCCGGCTCGATGCGGCCGCCGCCGCCGCGGCGGTCGACGGCATCGCGGAAAAGCTCGGCGTGTCGCGCGAGCAGGCGGCGGCCGGCATCCACCGCGTCGTCAATCTCGCCATGGCGGACGGCATCCGTCTGATGACGCTGCGCCGCGGTGTCGATCCGCGTCGCTTCGCGGTGCTCAGCTTCGGCGGCGCCGCCGGCCTGCATGCCGCCGACGTGGCGCGCGAGCTGGAAATTCCGCGCGTCGTGGTGCCGGTCGCCGCGTCGGTGCTGTCCGCCTGGGGGATGCTGGCGAGCGACCTGCGCTACGAGGTCGGCCGCACCAGCATCGCGGCGAGCGGCCGCACCAGCGTCGCGGCGGTGCGCGACGTGTTCGGCGATCTGGAGCAGCAGGCGACGGCGCGGATGCGGGGCTGGTTCGACGGCCCGGTGCGCCTCGAGCGGTCGGCCGAGATGCGTTACGGCGAGCAGATCTTCGAGATCGACGTCGATCTCGACGGGCTCGATCTCGCATCGCCGACGCTGGTCGAGGCCCTGGAGGAGCGCTTCCACCGCCGCCACGAGGCGCTCTACACCTACGCCTCGCCCGACCAGGAGGTGGTGTTCGTCAATGCCCGCGTCGCCGCCGTGGGGAGCGTGCCGGCGATCGCGGTCGAGGCGGCGGCGATGGCGAGCGAGGCGGACGCGGTGCCGCACGGGCGGCGCCGCGTCTATCTGGAGGGCTGGGCCGAGGTGCCGGTGTATCGCTTCGATGCGCTGAAGCCCGGCGATCGCATCGTCGGGCCGGCGCTGATCGAGGCGGAGACCACCACGGTGCGGATCGGGCGCGCCGACCGTCTGCGCGTGGATGCGCGCGGCTGGCTCGATATCGCGGTCGGCCTCGAAGGCTGATGCGACGCGGTCGAGGAATGGCGACGTGACAGCCCCCGGCGGGTCCACCGGGGGCTTCGTTGTCCAATGGTCGAGGCGCGGATCAGATCACGTCGTGCTCACCCGACGTACACGACCAGGGGCAGCAGCGTCAGCGCGGCCGTGATGGCGATGGCGGCACGCTCTTGCAGACTTGCTTCGTTGAAGTAGCCCATGGGAGGTCCTCCGGGTCGGCGGTTGCGATAGGAGTGCTACGCCACCGGAACCGGCCTGGATCACGAATGGGCGGATGACCGCAGCCGCGACGGACGGCCGCATGACAAGATGCGTAGCGGGAGCAGAGCCGGCGATCAGCGGCACCCGCCACTCACCGAACCCGCCGTCAGCGACATTCCTGGGCGACGCGGTCGAGCGCCTGGGCGAGCCCCTTGAGTGAGTAGACGTCGGTCGAGCCGGTACCGCGCGCCGACACGCCCTTCACGACGGCGTCGCCGGCGCGGCGCAGCGATTCGACCAGGCGCGGCTCCTCGGCGGCGTTCTTGATCCAGCCGCCATCCGCCTGGGTGTACATGGCGAAGCTGGCGCCGCCGACCTCGACGGCCGCATCCGCATTGGGCTTGAAGCCGTAGCCGAAGATCACCGAGACCTCGTCCTTCACCTTCTCGGCGGGGCGCGATGCGATGAACAGGAAGGTCGGGTCGCGCGGGCGGCCGGGCGGGTCGGTGTCGGCCCGGCTCGGCTTGGCGAGCGCGAAGCACACCTTGCGGCCGCCCGGGCTCGCCGTGTAGGCGCCCCAGCTGCCGAATTGGCCGAGCAGCTGCGCCCCGGCGCCGCCGGCCGCGGCGGCCGGCACCGTGGGGGCGCGCGGCGGCTGCCCGGAGGGCTGAGCGGCTGGCGTCTGGGCCGGCGGCTTCGGCCGTGGCGGCTGCGCCGGGCGAGGCTGCGCCTGCGGGGCCGCGGGCTGACCGGGTGGCTGCTGGGCGGCGGCCGGTCCGGCCGCCATCAGCAGGAGCGCGGCACTCGCGAGCGCGGCACCACCGGCCAGCAGGAGGGTGCGCGTGCGGCCTCGCTCGCGCATCGGGTGGTTCGGCACCGGCGGCCTCCGCACGGCCATCGTGGCTCCTCGCTCGAATCGCCGGCGCGCGCCGCCGCGGGCGGCGCCTTCGCAAACATCGTATCCCATTATCAGCCCGCAACAATCCCGGACGGCCGGCATGCTACCCCAGGCCGCCGCCCGCGCCTAGGGCGATGGTCCCGGAGATCGTGGCCGACCGGCGACGCGGTGCCCCGTGCGCCGCGCTCCCCCGATTCGCGGTCTAGCGCGCCATTTCGTCGAGGGCGTGGCGGGCGGCGGTGCGATGCTCGGGTGTGAGGTGGGTGAAGAACAGCCGCACCACCCCGGCCAGCACGGCGGCGTCGTCGGTGAAGCCGAGCGCCGGCAGGAGGTCCGGCATCAGGTCGGCGGGCAGCACGAAATAGGCGAGCGCCCCGAGCAGCGCGACGCGGACATGGTGCGGGGTGCCGCGGTCGAGAGCGCAGTAGTAGGCGGCGATCAGGTCCTCGGCGAAGGGCAGCCGCGCCGCGACACGGCGGATCTTCGGCCAGAAGCCGCGCCGCACCGTGTCCTCGTCGCGTTGCGCCCGTGCCTCGGCGTCCGCGGGTCCCGCATGCCCGCCGGCCGCTCCCCGGCCCATGCCCATGACGTCGATCATCGTCTCTCTCGTCGACCGGCTGTCCGCAGCAGCCGCACCACCAGATAGGTGCCGGGACGGCGGCCGCAAGGCGCCGCCGCGCCGCGCGATGGCCGGCTCAGCCGCCCGACCCGGCCGCGATGCGCTCCATCGCGGTGGCGAGCGCGACATCGCGCTCGGTGACGCCGCCGGCGTCGTGGGTCGCCAGCGTCACCGCCACGGTGCGGTAGACGTTCGACCACTCCGGATGATGGTCGAGCTTCTCGGCGACGAGCGCCACCCGCGCCATGAAGCCGAAGGCGGCATTGAAGTCCGCGAACGTGAACGTCTTGGCGATGGCGTCGCGCCCGGCCACCTCCTGCCAGCCGGGCAGGGCGGCGAGCGCCTCCCGCCGCCGCTCGGCGCTCAGTCGTTGCGTCATCGCGCCCTCCGTCGCTGTCGCGGTGCATCGTGTGTCGGGGCGCCGTCTGGTGGCTGGCCCCGAGCGATCATATCTGGAGTGCGAGCGTCGGCGGCAAGAGGGACGCGAGGAGACAGGCATGACGTGGTCGGTGAACATCGGCTCGATCGCCGGAACGGCGGTGCGCATCCACGTCACCTTCGTGCTGTTCCTCGTCTGGATCTTCGCGGCGAGCTGGACCCAGGGGGGCATCGACGCGGCGTGGAGCGGCCTCGTCTTCATGCTGCTGGTGTTCGCCTGCGTGCTGGCGCACGAGTTCGGCCACATCTTCGCGGCGCGGACCTTCGGGGTGGCGACGCCCGACGTGACGCTGCTGCCGATCGGCGGCGTCGCGCGGCTGGAGCGCATCCCCGAGGCCCCCGGCGAGGAGTTTTTGGTGGCGGTCGCCGGCCCGATGGTCAACGTCGTCATCGCGGCGCTGCTGATCGTGCTGTTCGGCGCCGACCCGTCGGTGCGCAATCTCGCCGCGATGGAGAGCTCGGCGACCGCGATGGTCGACCGGCTCGCCGCCGTGAACATCTTCCTGGTGCTGTTCAACATGATCCCGGCGTTCCCGATGGATGGCGGCCGGGTGCTACGGGCGCTGCTGGCGATCAAGCTCGGCCATGTGCGGGCCACCGAGATCGCCGCCTGGATCGGCCAGGCCGCCGCCTTCGTGTTCGGCTTCATCGGGCTGTTCGGCAATCCGCTGCTGATCTTCATCGCCATCTTCGTGTACCTGGCGGCCTCCTCGGAGGCGCAGCTCGTCGCCATCCGGGCGATGTCGCGCGACGTGCCGGTGTCGGCCGCGATGATCACCGAGTTCGCGACGCTGGCGCCCGACGAGCCGATCGAGGCGGCGATCGAGACGCTGCTGCGCACCAGCCAGCAGGAGTTCCCGGTGGTCGACGGTCAGCGGCGGCTGGTCGGGGTGCTCAGCCGGGCCGACATGATCCGCGCCCTCAAGCAGGTCGGTCCGCATGCGGCCGTCGCCGACGTGATGACCGTCGACGTCCCGCTGATGAGCCACCGCGGCCGGCTGGAGCACGCCTTCCGCACCTTGCAGGAGAAGCAGAAGCCGGCCGTCGGCATCGTCGATGCGGCCGGGCGGCTGGTCGGCCTCGTCACCTCGGAGACCATCGGCGAGATGCTGATGGTGCGCGAGGCGCTGCCGCGCGACGCGCGGGTCGGCCCGTGGGGACCCGCCACCGGCATCTGATGCCTGTTTCCGGGTGATCAGGTGGCCGTCGGAACCCAGCGAAACACGTCATCCCGCGGCAAGCTTGTGACTCTCGGCTGGCTTCGGACCGGCCGGCCATGGGCATGCGGAGTTTACCGTCTGCCGCGAAAGCGGCCGCTGCTGCCCCGCCGCCGCCCTCTTTCGGTGACCTCGGGCTGCTACCACATCAGCGGAACGAGCCGCGATCCTCCCTCCGGAGCCCTCCCGCATGCCCTCGCCGCTGCGCCGTATCGCCGCCACGCTGGTGGTTCGGGACCGGCGGACCGGCGTGCGCTCCGGCCGGGCGCAGCGGCGCCTGCGGGTGCTGCTGCGGCAGAGCCCGTCGCTCCTGCTGCTCGGGGTGTTCCTGGCAGTGGGCGGCGTGGCGGCGGTGTTCTACCTCTCGGACCGTCCGACGACGCTGCGCATCGCGGTCGGCCCGGCCGGCGGGGAGGACGCCCGGCTGATCCAGGCGATGGCCCAGCAGTTCGCCCGCGACCGCGGCGCCGCGGTCCGCCTCGTGCCGGTGGTCAAGGAGGGGCCCGCCCAGGCGGCGCGCGCCCTCCAGGGCCGTGAGGCCGATGTCGCGGTGGTGCGCCGCGACGTCGCCTTGCCGGGCTCGGCCCGGGCCGTGGTGGTGCTGCACGACAATGTCGCCGTTCTGGTGGTGCCGGCCGAGGGCTCGCTGGCGGCCGGCGGCGCCCGCGCCGCTCCGCCGCCGCCGGCACCCGCGCCGCCACCGCCATCGAGCGGTCGCAAGCGCAAGGCTGCCGCCCCTTCCGCGGCCCCGCCGCCTCCCGCTCCGCCCCGGATCGAGAGCATCGAGGATCTGGCGGGCCGCCGCATCGGCCTGGTCGGCCCCGGCGTCGGCGACCGCGAGCTGCTCGACGCCATCCTGCGCCAGTACCAGGTCCCGACCGAGAAGGTCACCGTGGTGCCGCTCGACGCCCGCGACCTCGCCACCGCGCTGCGGGCCAACCCGGTCGACGCCATCCTGGCGCTCGGGCCGGTGGCCAGCCCGCAGGTGGCCGGCGTGGTGGCGGCGGCCAGCAACGGCCGCACCGGCCCGACCTTCCTGGAGATCGGCGCCTCCGAGGCGATCGCGGCCCGCACCCCGGCCTACGAGGAGGCCGAGCTGAAGGCCGGCGTGTTCGGCGGCCAGACCCCGCAGCCGGCCGAAAACGTCGAGACCGTCGGCTTCAAGCACTACATCGTGGCGCGGCGCAGCGTGCCGGACGACACGGTGGCGGATCTCACCCGGCAGATCTTCGCGGTGCGGCAGACGCTCTCCGGCGAGTTCCCGATGGCGGCCCGCATCGAGAAGCCCGACACCGACCGCGACGCCGCGGTGCCGGCGCATCCGGGGGCCGCCGCCTATATCGACAACGAGCAGCAGACCTTCTTCGATCGCTACAGCGACTTCATCTATCTGGGCGTGATGGCGGTGTCGGGCGTCGGCTCCGGGCTCGCCTGGCTGGCCAGCCACTTCCGCGCCGACAGCCGCGGCCGGCGCCAGCGCCTGCTGGAGCAGCTCGTCGGGATCTTGGAGCGGGCGCGGTCGGCCGGGAGTCTCGACGATGTTGCGGCGCTGGAGGCCGAGATCGACATCATCCTGAAGCGGGTGCTGCTGCCGGGAGACCGCAGTGCCCTCGACCACGGCTCGCTCGCCGCCTTCTCGCTCGCCCTCGATCAGGCCCGCGGCGCCATCGCGGCGCGCCGGGCGGCGCTCGCCGGCCCGCCGACATCTCCGGCTGCCGCCGCGCTCCGCCCCGAGGCGCCGGGCGGCTCCGTCGCGCCGCTGCGCATCGCCTCAGCCTCCGACCCGTCCTGACCGGCCCGACGCCGCGCGCGGCACAACGAGAGGTTGCTGCTCGGCCGGGCGGATTGCGCGAACCCGCGTGTGAAAGATCGATGAAACCGGCGGTCGGCATTGCCTCCGGCCGGGCCTCGATTATATTCCGCGCAACTTTCGCGGGCCACGAGGCCCGCGTTCCGTTTCCAAAGGACGCCTATGACGCTGCGCAACGTCGCCATCATCGCCCATGTCGACCACGGGAAGACCACCCTGGTCGATCGGCTGCTCCAGCAGTCCGGCGTGTTCCGCGAGAACCAACGGGTCACCGAGCGCGCCATGGACTCCGGCGACCTGGAGCGCGAGCGCGGCATCACGATTCTGGCCAAGGCGACCTCGATCGTCTGGAAGGACGTGCGCATCAACATCGTCGACACCCCGGGCCACGCCGATTTCGGCGGCGAGGTCGAGCGCATCCTCAACATGGTGGACGGCGCCATCGTGCTGGTGGACGCCGCCGAAGGCCCGCTGCCGCAGACCAAGTTCGTGGTGTCCAAGGCGCTCAAGATCGGCCTGAAGCCGATTGTCGCCATCAACAAGGTCGATCGCTCCGACGCCCGGCCCGACGTCGTCGCCGGCGAGGTGTTCGACCTGTTCGCGGCGCTCGACGCCTCCGAGGAGCAGCTCGACTTCCCGATCCTCTACGGCTCCGCCAAGGAAGGCTGGATGGCGCCGAGCCTGGAGGGTCCGAAGGACTCGATGACGCCGCTGTTTGATCTGGTGCTGAAGCATGTGCCGCCGCCCACCATCGAGCACGGGCCGTTCCGCATGCTCGGCACCATCCTCGAATCGAACCCGTATCTCGGCCGCATCGTTACCGGGCGGATCACCTCCGGCAGCATCAAGCCGAACCAGGCCGCCAAGGTGCTGGACCGCAACGGCCGCATCGTCGAGAGCGGGCGCATCTCCAAGGTGCTGGCGTTTCGCGGCCTGGAGCGCCAGCCGATCGACGAGGCGGTGGCCGGCGACATCGTGTCGGTCGCCGGGCTGCCGGAGGCGACGGTCGCCCACACCATCTGCGCCCCCGAGGTGTCGGAGCCGCTGCCGGCCCAGCCGATCGATCCGCCGACGCTGTCGATGACGTTCCGCGTCAACGACTCGCCGCTCGCCGGCACCGAGGGCGACAAGGTGACCGGCCGCATGATCCGCGACCGCCTGCTGCGCGAGGCGGAGGGCAATGTGGCGCTGCGGGTCAGCGAGTCGGACGAGAAGGACTCGATGGAGGTCGCCGGCCGCGGCGAGCTTCAGCTCGGCATCCTGATCGAGACCATGCGGCGCGAAGGCTACGAGCTGTCGGTGTCGCGCCCCAAGGTGCTGCTCCAGCGCGACGAGGCGAACGGCGAGCTGCGCGAGCCGATCGAGGAGGTCGTCATCGACGTCGACGAGCAGTTCTCGGGCGTCGTCGTTCAGAAGATGTCGGAGCGCAAGGCCGAGCTGATCGAGATGCGGCCGTCCGGCGGTGGCCGCACCCGGCTCGTCTTCTACGCCCCGACCCGCGGCCTGATCGGCTACCAGGGCGAGCTGCTGACCGACACCCGCGGCACCGCCATCATGAACCGGCTGTTCCACGCTTATGCGCCCTACAAGGGCGAGGTGCAGGGGCGTCGCACCGGCGTGCTGATCTCCACCGACGCCGGCGAGGCGGTCGCCTATGCGCTGTGGAACCTGGAGGACCGCGGCCCGATGATGATCGAGCCCGGCTGGAAGGTCTATCAGGGCATGATCGTCGGCGAGCACACCCGCGACAACGATCTCGAGGTGAACGTGCTCAAGGGCAAGAAGCTCACCAACATCCGCACCACCTCGAAGGACGAGGCGGTGCGGCTGACGCCGCCGATGAAGATGACGCTGGAGAAGGCGCTCGCCTACATCCAGGACGACGAGCTGGTCGAGGTGACGCCGAAGTCGATCCGGCTTCGCAAGAAGATCCTCGACCCCAACGAGCGCAAGAAGGAAGAGCGCCGCCGCGTCGCCGAAGGCGTGTGACACGAGATCCGGCTGATCCATTCGGTGTCATTCCGGAAGCCGCGAAGCGGCTATCCGGAATCCCGCCGAGAGCTCCGGGTTCGCGGCTGCGCGGCGCCCCGGAATGACGGTGCGCTGATCACCCGGCACAGTGTCAGACGTCGGCTAGGCCGAGGACGTCCATCATCGAGTACAGGCCCGGGGCGCGGCCCCTGGCCCATGTCGCGGCCCGCACGGCGCCGCGCGCGAAGATCATCCGGTCCTCGGCCTTGTGGACCAGCTCGATGCGCTCGGCCGGTCCGGCGAAGATCGCCCAGTGCTCGCCCACCACGGTGCCGCCCCGCAGGGACGCGAAGCCGATGTCGCCGCGCCGGCGGTCGCCGGTGTGGCCGTCGCGGCCGCGCTCCGAGCGGGTGGCGAGGTCGATGCCGCGCCCCGCCGCCGCCGCCTGCCCGAGCAGCAGCGCGGTGCCGGACGGCGCGTCGACCTTCTTGTTGTGATGCATCTCGAGGATTTCGATGTCGAAGTCCTCGTCGAGCGTCGCCGCCACCCGCTTGGCGAGGGCCGCCAAGAGGTTGACGCCCAGGCTCATGTTGCCGGACTTGACGATCGGGATGCGCTGCGCCGCCTCGGCGATCACCTGCTCGTCGGCGACCGAGAAGCCGGTGGTGCCGATCACGTGGAACAGGCCCGTCGCCGCGGTCTGGCGGACGAGCGCCACGGAGCCGGCCGGCAGCGTGAAGTCAACGACGCCGTCGGCGCCGTCCGCGAGGGCGGCCAGATCGGCCGTCACCGCGATGCCGTTCGGCCCGAGGCCGGCCAGCTCGCCGGAATCGCGGCCCAGCGCCGCCGAGCCCGGCGCGTCGACGGCGCCCGCCAGGACGACGCCCGGCGCGTCGGCGATCGCCTTCACCAGGGTGCGGCCCATGCGGCCGCCCGCTCCCGCCACGATCAGTCGAACATCGCTCATCGCGCCCTCCTGCCTGTCGGGTCGGTATAGAGGAGGGGCACGGGGGCGGACAACAGGGACGCCGGCTTTCAGCAGGGACAGCCGCTTCCAGCTTCCGAGGCACGGCGGCGGCTCTCCCTCTCCCCGCTTGCGGGCTAGGGCATGCACACATCGTGGTGCGGCGGAGTGACTCGGGGGTGTCGGCAGCTCTTCCGTAGTGGGGGCTTCGCATGATTCCATGTCGGACACTTCGGGCTGATCGGAGTGTCGCGATGGGGAGCAGCGGATTGTCGTTGGG
>NZ_CAXWGY010000017.1:0-507149 GCF_964266735.1 Rhodoplanes sp. P11 | reverse complement strand
GATCCGCGAAGTCCCTCAGGGCCAGCGGTCATCGACCGCATCCAAAGGCCGGATACATGACCGCTCCCGATCCGCCCCGCCAAGCCCACAAAGCACCCTTGCCAACCAGGGGCCGTCCATACATGACGGCGCACCGATCACCCGGAAACAGTAAAGGGCTTGGAGAGCGCCGGCCGATCCGGCCGGGTCGGATTCGACCTCAGCGGGCGGCGCCGAAATTGGCGGCGAGCCGCTGGGTCGCCGAGAAGCCGACAGCTCCCGGCTTGGCCGCACCGGACGCCGGGTTCGGCGCATAGACGCCGCGCTGGTCCGGCACCGGCTTGAAGGCATCGGTGAGCCCGACCACCGTCTCGGCCGCGCCGAGCACCAGAAAGCCGTCCGGCTCGACGACCTTGCGGATGCGCTCCATCACGTCGATCTTGGCGACCTGGTCGAAATAGATCAGCACGTTGCGACAGAACACCACGTCGAACGGGCCGAGGCTGGTGAAGTCGCCGAGCAGGTTGAGCGGCCGGTACTGCACCATGGAGCGGATCTCGGAGGAGATCTGCCAAGTCTCGCCGATCTGCGTGAAGTACTTCAGCAGCATCTGGATCGGCAGGCCGCGCTGCACCTCGAACTGGCTGTAGATGCCGGCCTTGGCCTTGTCGAGCACCTCCATGGACAGATCGGTGGCGACGATCTCGACCCGCCAGCCGTCGAGCCGCGGGCCCATGTCCTTGAGGCACATGGCGAGCGAGTACGGCTCCTGGCCGGTGGAGGCGGCGGCGCACCAGATGCGCAGCCGGCGACGGCTCTCGCGGGCGGCCAGTAGCGACGGCACGATCGACTGCCGGAAGTGATCGAACGGCACCTTGTCGCGCAGGAAGAAGGTCTCGTTGGTGGTCATCGCCTCGACCACCGCGACGGTCAGGTTCTCGGCGCCGGGCGCCTTGAGCTTCTGGACCAGCTCGCTGAGCGAGGCGAGCCCGTTCTTACGGGCGACCGGCAGCAGGCGGCTCTCGACCAGATACTCCTTGTCGGCGGAGAGCACGAGGCCGGAGCGATCCTTGAGAAGCCGGCGCAGGAAGTCGTAATCGAACGGCGTCACGAGCGCTCTCCCGAGAAGACACGAGTTACTTTCGACGCGATCTGCGCGAGCGGCAGGATGGCGGCGCACAGGCCGGCCTGGGCGACCGCCCCCGGCATGCCCCACACCACGCTGCTGGCTTCGTCCTGCGCGATGACGCTGCCGCCGGCGGTAACCAGATCGGCCGCCCCGCGGGCCCCGTCGGAGCCCATGCCGGTGAGAATCACGGCGAGAGTCGCGGCGCCCCACACCTGCGCGGCGGAGGTCAGCAGCGGATCGACCGCCGGCTTGCAGAAGTTCACCAACGGACCGTCTTGCAGCACGATCACCGGGCCACCGTCGCGCCGCGCCACCTGCATATGGAGGGCGCCGGGCGCCACGTAGACACGACCGGCCACCACCGGCTCGCCGTCCTGTCCCTCGCGTACCGTCCGGCCGCTGGCGCGGCTGAGGTGCTCGGCCAGGATCGTCGTGAAGGTCGGCGGCATGTGCTGGGTGATCAGCACCGGCACCTTGTCGATGACGCTGCCGAGATGGCCCACCACCTCGTTGAGCGCCTGCGGGCCGCCGGTCGATGACCCGATCAGCAGCACGCGCGGAATGGTCGGCGACAGTGTCCGGAGCTTGCAGGTCGGCGGCTTGTCGACGACCGGCGGAACGGTACGGCCCGCCGTCGGCCGCTCGTCCGAGCTCGGAGCCGGGGCGGCCGGACGAAAGCCGCGCTGACGGCGGCGGCGCTGGCCGAGATTGCGGACCTTCTCGACCAGATCGCGCCGGAAATCGGCGGACGTCGTGACGCCGCGATTGGTCTCCGGCTTCGGGATGTAGTCGGCGGCACCGAGCGACAGCGCCTTCAGGCTGATCTCGGCGTTGTGGCGCGTCAGCGTCGACGCCATGATGACGACGAGGTCGCGCTTCTTGGCGAGCAGCAGCGGCAGCGCCGAGATGCCGTCGAGCACCGGCATCTCGATGTCCAGGATGGCGACGTCGGGATCGAGCCGCTCGACCTGGTCGACCGCTTCCCGGCCGGTGCGCAGCGAGGCGACGACCTCGAAATCCGGCTGCTCTTCGAGCCACCGTGCGACCAGGCCTCGCACGACGACCGAGTCGTCCACCACCATGACGCGCAGCCGGTCTCCGGCGGCGGTCGATGCGGTGGACGCAGATGTGACGGCGATGGCCATAACACGAGCTACTCGGTTACGCGGACGGAACGACGGACGTGGCGCGGGGGCGGTCGCGAGCCGATCAGACCAGCCCGACTTCCTGGAACTTCGCCGCGATGATGTCCTTGTCGAACGGCTTCATGATGTATTCGTCGGCGCCGGCATGGATGGCGCGCGCGATCTGCGCCACCTCGTTCTCGGTGGTGCAGAACACCACCTTGGGCCGATCACCACCCGGCATCCGCCGCAACGTGCGGAGGAAGTCGTAGCCGTCCATCACCGGCATGTTCCAGTCGAGCAGGACGGCGTCCGGGAGGCCGCGCTGGCACACGTTGAGCGCCTGCTGGCCATCCTCCGCCTCGATGATCTCGAACTCCATCCCCTCGAGGATGCGACGCGCCACCTTGCGGATGACGCTGGAATCGTCGACGACCAGACAAGTCTTCATCGCGCGCCTCGTTGATCTTCTCACGTCGGCCGGTCCGCCCGGCCGCTTCACCCGCAGACGGCGTCGCCGATCAGGCCGCGATCGCCTCACCCATGTCGAGCACCCGGTCGACGTCGAGCACCACCAGAAGCTGGCCGTCGAGACGGTGGACACCGGCCGACACGCGCGCCAGCCGACCGTCGAGATTCACCGGATTGGGCTCGCGCGTGCCGTCGGAGAGCTTCAGCACCTCGCCGACCGTGTCGATCAAGAGGCCGTAGGACTCGCCCTTGGACTCGATGCCGATCGCCATCGGCTTCTTGCCGTCGTCGCGCTTCGGCAGGCCGAGCCGGCGGCGCATGTCGATCGCCGTGACGATCCGGCCGCGCAGGTTCAACACCCCGGCGATCTCCGGCTGCGACAGCGGCACCCGCGTCAACCGCTCCAGCATGAACACGTCCTGCACCCGCGAGATCGGCAGCCCGAACAGCTGCTCGCCCAGCATGACGGTGACGTACTCGATGAGCGTGTCGCTCGGATTGTTGTCGTTCACCATCTTGGTCTCCATCACGCGGCCTCACCGAGCGCGGTCTGTTCCTTGAGGGCGGCGATCAGGCCCGGCCGATCGAACTTGGCCACGAAGTCGTGGAAGCCCACGGCACGGCCGCGCTCGATCGCATCGGGCGAGGTGAGCGCCGACAGGGCGATGATGGGCAGATCCTTGGTCGCCGGGTCGGCCTGCACGGCCTGGGCGAAGTCGAAGCCGTTCATCCCGGGCATGTCGATGTCGGTGACGACGACGTCGATCCGGCGCCCGGACTTGAGCACTTCCAGTGCATCCGCAGCCCCCGGCACCGTGGTGACCTGATAGCCGGCGGCCTTGAGCACCGGGGTGAGCATGTTGCGGAAGAAGGCCGAGTCGTCGACGAACAGCAGCGACCGCGAGACGTGGCTGCCGACGGCCTTGTCCTTGCGCCGCAACCAGTCCTCGAAGGCGATCGGCAGGAAATAGCCCATGTCGATGATCTCGGTGGCGTGGCCCTTGACCACCGCCGAGCCGAGCACGCCGGGCGTCTCGCTCGACACCTCGATGTTGAGGTTGTCTTCGACGATGTCGACGATCTCGTCGACCACCAGGCCCATCGAGCGGCCGTCGTCCGAGAAGACGAGCAGCGGCTGGGTGCCCTCGGTGCGGATCTGGACCTCGTCGTTGACGCGCACCAGCGGCATGAGCTGGCCGCGATACTGCACCAGCCGGCGGCCGTTGGACGCCTCGATCTTGGTGGCGTCGATCTCCTCCAGACGGGTGACCAGCGACAGCGGCACCGCCTTCGGTTCCGGCGAGCCGGCGCGGAAGACCAGGAGCGACGTGGTGTTGTCGGCCCCACCGTGATGCTGCACGGCGCCGTTCTCCTCCGACTGGGCCTGCGCCGTCGCCGTGGTGCCGAGCGCGCGGGCGATGCCGTTCGGATCGATGATCATGATCACCGAGCCGTCGCCCAGGATCGTGTTGCCGGAGAACATGGAGATGTGACGAAGCTTGGTCGACATCGGCTTCACCACGATCTCTTCGGTGTGGAAGACGCCGTCGACCACGATGCCGAAGGTCTGATTGCCGACCTGCGTCACCACGATGAAGCCGTTCTCGGCGTCGTCGCCGGAGACGATCTCGTTCTCGTCCATCTTGAGAAGAGACTTGAGCCGGATCAGCGGCAGCAGCTTGTTGCGCAGACGCAGGACCGGGGTGTCCTTGATCCGCTCGATGCGGTGCTCGGAATTGGTCTGCGCCCGCACCAGCTCGATCACCGAGAGCTGCGGGATGGCGAAGCGGTCGCCGCCGGCCTCGACGATCAGGGTCGAGACGATCGCCAGGGTCAGCGGGATCTTGATGATGAAGCTCGATCCCGCGCAGGCCACCGACTTGACGTCGACGGTGCCGCCGATCTGATCGATGTTGTTGCGCACCACGTCCATGCCGACGCCGCGGCCGGACACGCTCGTCACCTTGCTGGCGGTCGAGAAGCCCGGCGCGAAGATGAACTTGTGGATCTGCTGCTCGTTCAGCTTCTCAAGCTGCGCCTCGTTGACGAGGCCGCTCGACAGCGCCTTGGCCTTGATCTTCTCGGTGTTGAGACCGCGCCCGTCGTCGGCGATCTCGATGATGATGTGGCCGCCTTCGTGATAGGCCGACAGCCGGATCGTGCCCTTCTCGGGCTTGCCGAGCGCACGCCGCTCGGCCGGCGTCTCCAGGCCGTGGTCGGCGGAGTTGCGCACCATGTGGGTGAGCGGGTCCTTGATCAGATCGAGGACCTGGCGGTCGAGCTCGGTGTCGGCGCCGTGCATCTCGAGCTCGATCTGCTTGTTGAGCTCGGTGGCGAGGTCACGAACGATGCGGGGCAGCTTCTGCCACGCATTGCCGATCGGCTGCATGCGCGTCTTCATCACGCCTTCTTGCAGCTCGGCGGTGACGTTGGAGAGGCGCTGCAACGGCACCTTGAACTCGGAGTCCTCGTGCCGGCGGACGATCTCGAGGAGCTGGTTGCGGGTCAGCACCAGCTCGGACACCATGGTCATCAGGTGCTCGAGCGTCTCGACATTGACGCGGATCGACTGGTTGGCGACCTTGGCGTCGGTCTTGTCCTCGTCGCGCTCGCCGGCAGCGGCGGCGGCCGCCGCCGCCTTGGCGGCCGAGGGGGCCTCGGCGGGCGCCGTGAACTTCGGCCCGGGCGTCTCGCGGAAGGCGCGCTCCAGGTCGTCCAGCGACACCTCGCCGGGACGCAGCGGGCGCTCCAGCACCTGATAGGTGAGCGAGCCGCTGGTCTCCTCCGCGGCGGCGGGCGCCGTCGGCGGCGCGGCGATCACCGGGTCTGCGGCCGGCGCCGGTGCCGCAAGCGCCAGGCGCTCCAGCTCGTCGATCAGGTCACGGTCCTCGCCGGCCGGCTCTTCCTGGTTCTGCTCCAGCTCGTCCAGGATCGCCTTGATGCGGTCGATGGTGGACAGGATCAGCGTCACGGCCTCGCCGGTCACGGCGGTGCCGTCGCGGAACTTGCCCATCAGCGTCTCGGCCGCGTGTGCCAGCGCCTCCAGGCGCGGCAGGCCGAGGAAACCGCAGGTCCCCTTGATGGTGTGGACGAGCCGGAAGATGTTGTCGAGGATCTTGGCGTTGTTCGGATCCTGCTCGAACCGCACGAGCTCGACGTCGACGACGTCGAGACTCTCGTTGGTTTCGGTCAGAAATTCCCGGAGCAAGTCGTCCATCGGAGAAAACTCGCGTTACAGGCTCGCGCGGCCCGATCGGTCGGAAGACTGATGCAGTCTGTTGGGAAAGCGTTTAAGTTTCGTTTCGGCACAGGCCGTGCAACTACCCTGAAACCCCTCGGCGGCGCGGAAAACCCGTCGTCGCGGCGGCGGCGAGCAGGTCGCGCCGGCGGGCCGGCATCGGCAAAATCAAAGCGAATTGCTGAAAATTAGAGCGAATACGCCGGCATGTGCGGGCCTCTTCGCAATCTGTTAAACACGGTCGGCTCGCGATCGTCGGCAGCCAAAAAAATTCGCCGGCGAGGTCCGCGGACGCCGCTCCAAGCCTCGGAATCGCAAGGACTAATCCAAACCGGGGAGGAATCTAGGCCGGCACCGCCGCGGTGATCACGACGGAGTCTCCGGTCGCCACGAAGCCGACATCCAGCCCGCAGGCCCGCGCCAGCATCCCGGCATAGAAGGGCTGGATCGCGTGCGCGTCGAGCGCCGCATCGGCCGGGGTTCCCGCCACCAGCGGCGGCAACGCCGCCGGCAGCCGCACGTTGAGGCCGCGCGTCTCGACCCGGAAGCCCATCGCCTCGCCCTCGCCGACCGGATCGACGGTGAGCGATCCGCCGCGCGGGATCGTCTGCCCGGCGAGCACCAGCAGGTTGAGCACCAGCTTGACGCGGTTCTTGGGCAGCAGCAGGCGCGGCAGGCTCCACACCAGCTTGACCTTCTCGTCCTCGAGGGCGCCGCGCGCCACCTTCTCGGCGTCGCCGAGATCGATCTGGGCACCCGACGAGCCCGAGGCGCCGAACGCCAGCCGGCAGAACTGGAGCCGGGCGGAGACGCGAATGGCGCTCTTCTTGATCAGGTCGAGGGCGAACGTCTTGGTTTCTTCGTCCTGGGCGTCCTCGAGCACCTCGAGACCGTTGACGATGGCACCCGAGGGGCTGATCAGGTCGTGGCAGACCCGCGAGCAGATCAGGGCACAGAGATCGAGCGGATCGAGCGTCACCAGGCTCGCCGGGCTCGCTGCCCCCGTGGCGACGGCGTCGGCGCTCGCCGCATCGGCGGTCGCCGGGCTCGAAGCGGGGACGCTGGAGGTGGCGCTGGACATGGATCTGGTCTCCGGCGAGCCCACCGAATCGGCGCCGCGCCGGGGTGGTAGCGTGTGATACACCGTGCCGACACCACGACGCAAACCACCTGGACCTTGTCGTACCGACCGATGACCGAGATCGATTCTCCACTCCTCGATGCCCTCACCGACCTCGTGTCCGAGGCCGGCCACGCCATCCTGGCGGTCGCCCGATCGGCCGTCCTCGACGTCCGCGAGAAGGCCGACCACAGCCCGGTGACGGCGGCCGACCGCGCCGCCGAGGCGGTGATCCTGGCCGGGCTCGCGCGGCTCCTCCCGGGGGTCCCGGTGGTGTCGGAGGAGAGCGTCGCGGCCGCGCCGCAGCCGCCGCTCGCCGGCACCTTCCTGCTGGTCGATCCGCTCGACGGCACCCGCGAGTTCGTCGATGGCCGCGACGAGTACACCGTCAACGTCGCCGTGGTGGAGGCCGGGGTGCCGATCGCCGGGCTGGTCCTGCTGCCGGCCCGGGGCGTGCTCTATCGCGGTCGCGTCGGGCACGGGGCCGAGCGGCTGTCGCTGCCGCCCGGCGGCCGGGCGACGACTGCCGTGGCGACGGCGATCCGGGCGCGCCCCTGCCCCCGCACCGGCGCGGTGGCGGCGGTCAGCCGCTCGCACCTCGATCCGGCGAGCGAGGCGTTCCTGGCCCGGCGGCAGGTGGCGGCGCGGGTGAGCTGCGGCTCGGCCGTCAAGTTCGGCCTGCTCGCCGAGGGGCAGGCCGATGTCTATCCGCGCCTCGCCCCCACCTCGGCCTGGGATGTCGCGGCCGGCCACGCGGTGCTGGCGGCGGCGGGTGGGACCGTGGTGCGGCCGGACGGCACGCCGCTGCGCTATGGCGAGACCGCCGGCTGGGGGGTGCCGGGCTTCGTCGCCTGGGGGGACCCGGTGGCCGGGCCGGCGATGACGACGAATCCGTGAGACCGGAGGGGCCTGCCGGCGGGTGGCCTGCCGACGAGTCGGCCGTCAGGGCGTCAGCCCGGCCCGCACCTGGGGCCAGTGGTTCTGCGCCTCGGTGAGCACGCCCACCGGATCGGCCATGAACTTGTCGCGCGCCGTCTCGCTGTAGAACAGGAAGACGCGGCCTCCCATCACGGCGAACAGGCCGGGATTGCCGGGGCGCGAGACGCCGCGGGCGATCCCGACCGGATCGTAACCGCCGAACACCGGGGCATAGACGGTCGGGTTGTCGGCGAAGGCGTTACGGTTGCCGGGGTTGCGGAAGCGCCACACCGTGCCGGCGTAGGTGTATTCGTACTCGGCACGGCCCTCGACGGCGGCCCGCTCGACGAAATAGGCGACCGGGTCGAAGCCCGAGATGGCGAGCCCGGAATGGCGATCAGTCACCACCCGCTCGGTGGTGGCGGCCGAGGCGGGCGGGCCGAGCCACAGGCTCGACAGCATCAGCATCGCAAGACCCGCCGCCCGTCGAAGGGTCGGCACGATCTGTCGGGTTCGCCGCCGTGACGTCATAGTATTGCCGGATGGTGTCGCGATTCGGGTGCAGCTCGGCCGTGAGCTCTCTCGGGGGTGTCATTGTCCTAGCGCGCTTTCGTAAGCGGCCGGTTACGCGCCGCAGGCAAAATTTCGGGAAGGGCCAGATGGGCAGAGTCTCGCGTTGGATCGTCGCCGCGGTCGTGGTCCTGGCCTGGGCGGTGCCGGTCGGGGCCTTCGCCCAGAGCACGCCGCAGCCCGCCCACCAGCCCAACACCTATTCGCCGGGCGAGATCGTCGCCACCGGGCATCGCTTCTTCGGCGGCGTCTCGCGCAGCCTCGCCACCCTGGTGGAGCGCGCCGTCAGCCAGTGGGGCCTGCCCAACGGCTACGTGCTGGGCGAGGAGGGCGGCGGCGCCTTCTTCGGCGGCCTGCGCTACGGCGAAGGCGTGCTCTACACCAAGAACGCCGGCGACCTGAAGGTCTACTGGCAGGGCCCGTCGTTCGGCTGGGACGTCGGCGGCGACGGCGCCCGCACCATGATGCTCATCTACAACCTGCCGGCCACCAACGCGATCTATCAGCGGTTCGGCGGCATCGACGGCTCCGCCTACTTCATCGGCGGCCTCGGCATGACGGCGCTGACCTCCAACAACATCGTGGTGGTGCCGATCCGCTCCGGCGTCGGGCTGCGGCTCGGCGCCAGCATCGGCTATCTCAAGTTCACCCCGCAATCGACCTGGAATCCGTTCTGATCTCGCGGCCCGCGGTCCGCCCCGCCCCTTGTGCGCGGCCCGCGATGCCACACGGTTGCGTGATCGGCCGGGATTTTCGGTGGCCGTTCTCCCGGAACGGTGATCAGCTTGTTGAAATCCTTGCCGAAGCTGGTAGGCCGAAAGCGGCTCGCGACGGTCGGGACGACGTCGGGCAGCCCCGCCGCTTCGCCATCCGGGCGGCCGGCGGCGTTCTCATGATCGAAGAGGCGTTCTCATGATCGAACAGGTCATGCTGTTCGGGATCGGATTTCTGGTCGCGAGCCTGTTCAATCTCCTGTTCGTCCCGCTGGTGCACAACCGCGCCGTCCGCCTGACGATGCGGCGCCTGGAGGCGGCGACGCCGTTCTCGATGGCGGAGATCCAGGCCGAGAAGGACCAGCTCCGCGCCGAGTTCGCCATGTCGACCCGGCGGCTGGAGCTGAGCGTCGAGCAGCTCAAGGCGCGCGCCGCCGGCCAGCTCGCCGATCTCGGGCGCAAGTCGATGGCGGTGACCCGGCTGCGCCAGGAGCTGGCCGAGAAGACCGCCGCGCTCCAGGCCATCGAGGCGCGCGAAAAGACCCTGCGCGAGCAGCTCCAGAGCACCGAGCAGGAGTTCTCGCGCAAGAGCGACAAGGCCCAGACGGTCGAGAAGCTCCTGGTCGGCAAGGAGGCGGAGCTCGCCGAGCTGACCGCCGCCCTGAACGAGCGCACCTCGGTGTCGGACAGCCAGCGCATCGAGATCGCCACCCTGAGGACCCAGATCGAGTCCCTCAAGGCGCGCACCGAGCAGGACCAGAAGGACCTCAAGGAGACCAAGGCGCGGCTCGACCGTGAGCGCGCCGCGGCGGCGGCCGCCGCCACCGAGCTGGCCGAGGAGCGGACCCGCACCGGCGCCCTCACGACCCGCATCGGCGAGCTGGAGCGCCAGCAGGCCGAGCAGACCAGCGAGGCCGAGGGGCTGACCCGCCGCATCCACGAGCTGGAGGAGCGGCTGACCGAGCAGGGCCGCATGCTAGTCGAGCGTGAATACGACGCCCGCAAGGCCCGCGAGGAGACCGGCGCGGCCGGCGACCTGACCAGCGAGAAGGCCCGCCTGGAGCGCGAGCTGGGCGAGGCGCGCACCGAGAACGCCCGGCTGGAGCGCGAGCTGGCGACGCTGCGCCGCGGCGCCGAGGCCGGCTGGGCGACCGAGCGGGTGGAGAACGCGCTGCTGCGCGAGCGCATCAACGACGTCGCCGCCGAGGTGGCGAAGCTGACCTTGGCGCTGGAAGGCGCCGACTCGCCGATCGCCGCGATCCTGGACCACGAGCGCACCGACCAGGAGCGCACCGACCAGCACCGGCCGGACGAGACCCGAGCGAACGGCGACCGGCCGGGCGGCGGCGAGCTGATCGAGCGCATCCGCGCCCTCCAGGCCCGCGCCTCGCGGGTGCCGTCACAGCCCGCCGCGACCGCCCCGGTGCCGGAAGCCGCCGCCTCGTGACGGCGGGGCGCCCCCCGTCATCCGGGCACCGGATCGCCGCCGCCCTCCGCGCCGCCTCTCTGGCGGCCCTCTCTGTCGTCCTCTCGATCGCCCTTCCGGCCGGCCTCGGGGCCGGCGTCGCCGCGGCCGGGCCGCGCCGCGCCGTCACGTCCGACCGGGGGCCATTCACCGATGCTCAGATCCTGCGCGGCTTCGCGGCCGTCACCGGCGCGGCCGAGTACGCGACGTCTCCCGCGGATCGCATCCGCCGCTTCGAAGCGCCGGTGCGAGTGCGCATCGAGGCCGATCCTCGCCTCGGCCGCGCCGGGGCGACGCGACGCGCCATGGTCGAGGCGGTGGTGGCCGACATCGGCCGTGGCATCGCCCATCTCGACCTGCGGCTGGCTGCCGCGAACGAGCCGGCCAATCTGACGGTGCGGCTGGTGCGTCGCCGCGACTTCGATGCCGCGGTCGCAGGGGTGTTCGGGCCGGAGCGCGCCCGAACGATCCTGGCACGACTCGCGCCACTCTGCGTGAGCGGCTTCGCCCGCGACGACGAGTTCCGGATCACGCGGGCGGCCGCGATCCTCGCCGTCGACGTCTCTGCCTTCGACGTCCGCGACTGCGCCTACGAGGAGATCTTGCAGGCGCTCGGGCCGTCCGCCGACACCGACGCGATCCCGTGGACGATGTTCAACGACCGCGTCCGCACCGGCCGCTTCGGCCGCTACGATCGCTATCTCCTCAACCTCCTCTACCACCCGCGGATGGCGGCCGGCACGCCGCCCGCCGAGGCCCGCGCCATCGCGGCCGCGGTGCTGCCGGAGGTGCGCCGCCGCGTCGAGACGAGGCCGGAGGCCGGACACCGCAGATCTCCACTCGGCGGCCGGGCGGTACCCGAATTTCGGCATTAGGATTGACGGCCGCATTCGGTTGCGGCGAAACTCCGCTACACCTAGCCTCGTGGCTGGCCCGGTGGCGGAAGGGCGACGCGGGGAATGCCGACCGCATTCCCACATCCTGGTTCGAATCCAGGCTGGGCCTCCGCCCGTTACCCACAGGAGGCCAGGGAACGGAACCCGGTGCCGCCTTCTGCGTTGAACAGGACCCTTTCGGGGCCTTCATCGACGCGCGGCCCGCCGTACGGAGCAGCATCGACGCTTTTTGAGAGAACGCGACAGCGTCCCCTGCCGCGGCGATCCGCCGAAGCCTTCGGGGCTGCGGCCTGTCGGGGTTGCCCCTAGGCATCTGTTCGCATCGCGGACTCGTCCGACCATCGCCCCCAACCCGCCCAAAACGGCCCGCGGGCCGAATCCATCTTGCCGTCCATCAACCGCCCTCCGAGTGACGAGGTCCCCGGCCACCATGACTCCACGCAGCCAGCCCCCGCTCATCGTCAAGATCCTGTCCGAGCAAGCGTCCACCCTGCTGCCGAAATGGACCACCCTGCTCAAGCAGAACGGAATCCTGGCGACCGGCCGGATCAAGGAGACCGAGCTCGCCACCCAATGCCGCACGGTGCTCGATCTGCTGGCGACCGCCATCACGGCAGCCGGGCTGGACGTGCCGGCGCCGCCCTATCAGCCGCTGCGGGACCTGCTCGCCGACATCTCGCGCTCGCGCGCCATTCAGGGCTTCTCGCCGTCCGAGACGGCGAGCTTCGTGTTCTCCCTCAAGCCGCCGCTGTTCGAGGCGATCGACGCCGCCAAGGGCACCGACGACGCCACTGCGTTGCGCGCCGTGCAGGACGTGACACGGTTGATCGACGCCCTCGGGCTGCACACCATGGAGGTGTTCCAGAAGAGCCGCGAGGAGGTGATCGTCCGCCAGCAGCGGGAGATCGCCGAGCTGTCCACCCCGGTGGTCAAGCTGTGGGAGGGCGTGCTGGCGCTGCCGCTGATCGGCACGCTGGACAGCCAGCGCACCCAGATCGTGATGGAGAACCTGCTCGAGTCGATCGTCGCCGAGCGCGCCGAGATCGCCATCATCGACATCACCGGCGTGCCGACCGTCGACACGCTGACGGCCCAGCACCTCCTCAAGACGGTGTCGGCGGCGCGCCTCATGGGCGCCGACTGCATCATCTCCGGCATCCGCCCGCAGATCGCCCAGACCATGGTGCATCTCGGCGTCGAGCTGAACGTGGTGTCCAAGGCGACGCTGGCCGATGCCTTCGCGGTGGCGCTGCGGCGGGTCGGCCGCACGGTGGCGCCACTGAAGACGGTGCACCGCCAGCAGCCGGTGGGCTGACGATGGACCGCATCCCCATTCTCAAGCTCGGCAGCGCTCTGCTGGTCACCATCCAGGTCGACATGCACGACCGGCTGGCGACCGCCCTTCAGGAGGACCTGACCGAGAAGATCGTGGCCACCCATGCCAAGGGGGTGCTGATCGACATCTCGGCCCTGGAGATCGTCGACAGCTTCATCGGCCGGATGCTCGACCACATCGCCGCGATCTCCCGCATGCTCGATGCCGAGACCGTGGTGGTCGGCATGCGGCCGGCCGTCGCCATCACCCTGGTGGAGCTCGGCCTGTCGCTGACCGGCGTCAGGACCGCGCTCGACGTCGAGCGCGGCATGGAGATGATCCGGCGCCGGCTGGAGGAGCCGGAGGTCGCGGATGGCGACGACGCCGGCGCGTGACCTGATGGAGGTGCGGTCCTCGGACGATGTCGTGCGGGTTCGCCAGCAGGTGCGGGCGCGCGCCGTGGAGGTGGGCTTGTCACTGGTCGATCAGACCAAGATCGTCACCGCCGCGAGCGAGCTCGCCCGCAACATGCTGGATTACGGCGGCGGCGGTGTCACCACCATCGAGACGATGACGGACGGCCACCGGCGCGGCTTGCGCCTGACCTTCGAGGATCAGGGGCCCGGCATCGCCGACGTTCAGCTTGCCCTCAAGGACGGCTACACGTCGGGCTCCGGCCTCGGCCTCGGCCTCGGCGGGGCGAAACGGCTGTGCAACGAGTTCTCGATCGACTCGGCACCGGGCCGCGGCACCCGGATCACCTGCGCGCGTTGGAAATGAAGACATGATCCGCGTTCCAGTGAGCGAGCAGAGCCAGATCGCCGCCGCCCGACACACGGCGGCGGAGCGGGCCGAGCGTCACGGCTTCGGCACCGTCGAGGTCGGCCGGGTGGCGCTGGCCACCACCGAGCTGGCCACCAACCTGATCAAGCATGCGGGCGGCGGCGAGATCCTGGTCGGCGCCTTCGACGAGGAGGACGGCACCGGCATCGAGGTGCTGTCGCTCGACAAGGGCCGCGGCATCGCCGATCTCGCGGCCTGCCTGGAAGACGGCTACTCGACCAGCGGCACCAACGGCCATGGTCTCGGGGCCGTCGTGCGCCAGGCCCACAGGGTCGAGGTGGCGACTTGGCCGGGCCTCGGCACTGCGCTTCTGGCGCGCTTCGAGCCGGGCACCCCGCCCAAGACCAAGAAGCCGAGCCGCGCCGGATGGGGCGCCGTCTCGGTGGCCAAGGAGGGCGAGGCGGTGTGCGGCGATGCCTTCGGGGTGATCGACGGCCATGGACTGCGCACCCTGATGGTCGCCGACGGGCTCGGCCACGGCCCCGAGGCCGCCGACGCCGCCACCCAGGCGGTGCGCGTGTTCAACCGGCACAAGGATCACCGCGTCCCGACCCTGCTGGACTACATCCACGGCGGACTGCGGGCCACCCGTGGCGCCGCCGTCTCGGTCGCCCGCCTCGACGCCGCCGACGGCCGGGTGGAATTCGGCGGCATCGGCAACGTCGCCGGTGTCGTGGTGACACCCCGCGACGTCCGCCGGATGATATCGCTGCCGGGCACCGCTGGGCACACCGTGCGCAAGATCCAGTCCTTCGACTACCGCCTCGACGATGGGGTGGTCATCCTCCACTCCGACGGCCTGGCCACCAGTTGGAGCCTCGACCGCTATCCCGGCCTGATCCGGGCCCATCCGACCCTGATCGCCGCCGTGCTGTTCCGGGACTTCTGGCGGCGGCGGGACGATGTGACGGTGCTGGTGGCCGGTGCGGGACCGAACCGATGATGGTGCCTTCGACGGAGCCGACGACCGAGCCGACCACGTGGCCGACCTCCGCGTCGGACCACTTCCCCTGCGGCGTGCGGCCCAGCCGGTCCACCGATTGGTCGTCCGCCTGGCCGATCGTGACCATGGCGATCGCCGCCGAGGCCGACGTGGTGGCGGTTCGCCAGCGCGCGCGGCTGATTGCCGAGCGGCTCGGCTTCGAGCGGCAGGACCAGACCCGCATCGCCACCGCGGTGTCGGAGATCGCCCGCAACGCCTTCAGCCACGGCCGGGGCGGACGAGCCGACTTCGCGGTGGAGACGAACGGTGGTCACCAGGGCTTGGTGATCCGGATCAGCGACCGCGGCCCCGGCATGGCCGATCCCGATGCCGTGCTCGCAGGCCGCACCCGCTCGCCCGGCGGGCTCGGCGTCGGCCTCGCCGGCGCGCGCCGCCTGATGGACCACTTCGCCATCGACTCGTCGCTCGGCGTCGGCACCACCGTGACGCTCGGTCACCGGCTGCCGGCCCGCGCGATGCCGGCGACGGCGGAGACGATCGCCACCCTCGTGCGCGACCTGACCGTCACGGCCGGCGGCCCGAACACCGGCGGCGACGCTCTCGCGGCACTGCACGAGCAGAACCGCGAGCTGATGCAGACCCTCGACGAGCTGCATCGCCGCGAGGAGGAGGCCGCCACCCTCGATCGCGAGCTGGCCGCCACCAACCGCGGCGTCGTGGCGCTCTATGCCGAGCTGGACGAGCGGGCCGACCAGCTCAAGCAGGCGAGCGAGCTGAAGTCGCGCTTCCTGTCGCACATGAGTCACGAGTTCCGCACGCCGCTGAACTCCATCCTGGCGCTGTCGCGGCTTCTGATGGACCGGGTCGACGGCCCGCTGACCGCCGAACAGGAGAAGCAGGTCGGCTATATCCGGCGCTCCGCCGAAGGACTTCTAGAGCTGGTCGACGACCTGCTCGACCTCGCCAAGGTGGAGGCCGGCAAGATCGAGCTGCGTCCGGTGCCGTTCACGGTCGCGGATCTGTTCGGGGGCTTGCGCGGGGCGCTCAAGCCGCTCCAGACCAATCCGGATGTCGATCTGGTCTTCGAGGTCGGCGACGATCTCCCGGCCCTGTATACCGACGAGGCGCGGGTGGCGCAGATCCTGCGCAACCTGATCTCCAATGCGCTGAAGTTCACCGAGACCGGCGAGGTCGCCGTTTCGGCCGCCTGGGAGCCCGACACCGCCCGCATCGTGTTCGCGGTGCGCGACACCGGCATCGGCATCGCGCCGGAGCACCAGGAGCGCATCTTCGAGGAGTTCAGCCAGATCGACACGACGATCCAGCGCCGGGTGAAGGGCACCGGCCTCGGGCTGCCGCTGTCGCGCAATCTCGCCGGCCTGCTCGGCGGCACGTTGACGCTCGACAGCGTGCCTGGACAGGGCTCGGTGTTCCGATTGACGATTCCCTACCGGCTCGACGGCGCGCCGGCCGAGCCGGCCCGCACCGCATCTGCATCTCCGTCGACGCCGGCACGGCACCGCGTGCTGATCGTCGACGACGACGAGACGTTCCGCTACGTGTTCCGTCAGCTCATCGGTGGCGACAGCCGCTTCGAGGTGATCGAGGCGGCGGACGGCGAGAGCGGCGTGCGCCGGGCCCGCGAGGAGCGGCCGGACCTGGTGCTGCTGGATCTTCAGATGCCCCGCATGGACGGCTTCACGGCTCTCCGGCACCTGGCGGAGGACCACCGCACCGCCGACATTCCGGTCGTCGTCTCGACCTCGCTGGCGGTGACCGCCGAGCTGCGCGCGCGGCTGCGGCCCGGCGTCCCGCTGCTGGCCAAGCAGGAGCTGTCGCGCGACACCGTCACGACGCTGCTGGCACAGCTGATCATGAACGGAACAGGACACGTCGGGGTCGGATCATGACGGAACCCAAGCCCCTGGTCCTCAATGTCGACGATCGGGAGATCGGCCGGTACACGAAGACGCGCGACCTGGAGCTCGCCGGCTTCACGGTGATCGAGGCGGGGACCGGCGCCGAGGCGCTCCACCTCGTCGAGACGGCGCGCCCGCATGTCGTTCTGCTCGACGTGCAGCTTCCCGACATCAGCGGCACCGAAGTGTGCGCCGAGATCAAGTCACGCTGGCCCGAGGTGATGGTGTTGCAGACCTCGGCCACCTTCACCACCGCGGCCGACCGCACCACCGGGCTCGACAGCGGGGCGGACTCCTACCTGGTGCAGCCGGCCGAGCCGCAGGAGTTGGCCGCCGCCGTGCGGGCCTTGCTGCGCATCCGCCACGCCGAGGACGAGATGCGGGCGCTCGCCGGCAGCCTGGAACGGCGCGTCGCCGAGCGCACCCGCGATCTCGCCGCCGCCAACGAGCGGCTGCGCCACGAGATCGCCCAGCGCGAGCGCGCCGAAGCAGCGCTCGCCCAGTCCCAGAAAATGGAGATCATCGGCCAGCTCACGGGGGGCGTGGCACACGACTTCAACAATCTCCTCACCATCATCATGGGCAATGTCGACATCTTGCAGCGCCACCTGGGCGAGAACGCGCCGGAGCGGCTGAAGCGCTCGGTCGAGAACGCGGCGCGCGGTGCACGGCGCGCCTCCGCGCTCACCCAGAGCCTGCTCGCCTTTGCGCGCCGGCAGCCACTCGATCCGCGACCGACGGACGTCAACGGCCTCGTCGGCAGCATGTCCGAGATGCTGCACCGGACCTTCGGCGAGCAGATCGCGGTGGACCTCATTCTCGCCGACGACTTGTGGAAAGTCAGCGTCGACCCGAACCAGCTCGAAAGCGCGATCCTCAACCTCGCGGTCAATGCCCGCGATGCCATGCCGAACGGTGGACATCTCACCATCGAGACCGCCAATGCCGAGATCGACCCCGAGGGCGCCGCCCGCGAGGTCGAGGTGCTGCCCGGCCCCTATGTGGTCATCGCGGTCAGCGACACCGGCATCGGCATGACCCGCGACGTGATCGCGCAGGCGTTCGAGCCGTTCTTCACCACCAAGGACATCGGCCACGGCACCGGGCTCGGGCTGTCGCAGGTGTACGGTTTCGTCAAGCAGTCGGGCGGCCATGTGCGCATTCACAGCGAGGTCGGCCACGGGACCACCGTGAAGCTCTACCTGCCGCGGCTCCTCGAAGAGCCCGCCGCGAACGAGCACGAGCCGGCCGACGCAACGGCGCCGCCGGCCGGGCATCGGCACGAGACCATCCTGGTGGTGGAAGACGACCCCGACGTCCGCGAGCACTCGGCCGAAATTCTGAGCGAGCTGGGCTACCGGGTCTTGCAGGCGGAGAATGGCCCGTCCGCCCTCGACCTCGTCGAGCGCGAGGAGGTGACGCTGCTGTTCACCGATCTCGGCCTGCCGGGCGGCATGAACGGCCGCGAGCTGGCCGAGGAGACGATGCGGCGGCGCCCCGGCGTGCGGGTGATCTTCACCACCGGCCACGCCACCAGCGCCATCGTCGCCAACGGCCGGCTGGAGCCTGGACTTCACCTGATCGCCAAGCCGTTCACCTATTCGGGTCTCGCCGCCAAGCTGCGCGAGGTGCTGGATCACCGCCGCACCGCCGCACCCGCCGACTGACGCGAGCCGAACGCGACGCCCCGTCGGCAACGCGGCGAAGTCGGTCGAAAAAACGTGAGGAGAGAAGGGTCCGCTCCCATCTCAGCACCGACCCTGCCGGTACATCCGCGGTCAGGTGGCGTGAGAGGGATGCGGTGGAAAGCGGCGGCAACCGACCAAATCAATCGACCTCGATCGAGGTCGGCTGCCCGCTTCCAATCTCGGCGCCGAGCCTGCCGGTTCATCCGCGGTCAGGCAGCGCACGAGACTGGCGCGGCCCGAGGCCGCGCAGCAACGACGAAGCTTCGCACTGTCGTTGCGTGGTGTCACACCGTCGTGGTGTCACACCAGAACCGTGTCGCACCACAGCGGTGTGACATCGTTCTGTGCCTCGCGGCCCGTGGTTCGGACCGACGAGATCGATCGACTCCCGATGAAGGGAAACCAACCAAGCTCGGCTGGAGCAGCCGGCCGACGAGGATCGTGAAGCCAAGATCGTCAAGCCAGGCTCGTGAAGCGAAGACAGAACGATCGAGACCCGCCGTCGGTTCCCCATCTCACGGCCGAAGCCTGCCGGTACATCCGCGGTCAGGCGGCGCGTGAGAGGGGTGCGGCCGAAGCCGCTCCAACCGCATATGGGGATAGGATCGTTGTTTCCAACCCCTGCCGCGGTCCCTGAGACATTCGGGCGCATCGCCCGTCCGTGCATTCGGGGCATTCGGGCGCGTCGCCCGTCCGCGAGAGCAACCATAGCGACCCAATGTGACAGAAATCCGAGTGACAGAAATCCGAGTGACAGAAACCTGACTCCGCCGTGGCGCCGCGACGCCCGCCACCGGGCCTGATCAGATGCCACCGGCAGCGGCCGCCGCGCGTGTCGCGCCGTTCCGTGCAGCGCCCTTCTGGGCAGCGCCGGTCAGTGCAGCGCCGCCGTCAGCCGCGCGATGGTGGCGTCGAGCAGCGTCAGCGCCGCCTCGCCGGGCCGCGCCAGCGTGGTGAAGGAGGCGACGCCGTCGCCGGCCGCGGCGGTCTCCATCAGGGCGAAATAGGCGCAGTCGCGCACCGGCCCGCTCGCCTCGCCGCGAAGTGCGCCGATCGCCTCGAACAGCCCGTCGCAGCTTCCGGCATGCAGAAGCTCGCGCGCCTTGTGCAATGTGCCGAGAACCGTCAACGCCGCCATGACCCAGGCCCCCGCCCCGTGTCGCGCACACGACACAGGACAAGGTTAACGGCACAAGGGTAGCGAGGGCAGTCCGGATTTATACGAAAGAGATCTCCGCGACGGCACGGCGAGACTATCGCAATGCAGAAATACACCGACACTGAACGTTATAGTCGCATGATGGTGAGACCACCATCGACCTTCACCACGGTGCCGGTCGAGAATGCGACATCGGGCCGCGCCAGCGCCCGCACGGCGGCCGCGATGTCCTCCGGCCGCCCCCAGCGCTTCGCCGGCACCAAGCCCTGCTCAATGAGAGCGTCGTATTTCGAGATCACGCCGGCCGTCATGTCGGTCCTGATGATGCCGGGCCGCACCTCGAACACCGCGATGCCGTCGCCCGCGAGCCGCGCCGCCAGCCCCTCCACCACCATGGCGAGGCCGGCCTTGGAGATGCAGTATTCCAGGCGGTTGTTGGAGACCATCTCGGCCGAGCAGGACGACACCACGACGATCGCCCGAGGCGTCTCCGACGGTCGCGCCAGCATGCGGTTGGCCACCGCCTGGGCCAGGAAGAAGGCGCCACGCAGGTTGACGCCGAGCACATAGTCGAAGTTCTCCGGCGTGGTCGACAGCACGTCGAGCCGCTGCGGCGGCGCCACCCCGGCGTTCGACACGAACACGTCGGTCGGACCGAGCGCCGCCTCGACGGCGTCGAGCACGCGCGCATGGTCGCCGACGTCGCCGACATCGCCGGCCACGTAGGTGGCGGCGATCCCGTGGGCGGCGAGCCGCTTCACCGCCGCCTGCGCCACGTCGTCGTCGCGGGTGCCGGTGATGGCGACGTCGAAGCCGTCGGCCGCGAGCCCCTCGGCGACCGCAAGGCCGATGCCGCGACGGCCGCCGGTGACGAGCGCGACGCGACGGCCGGTGGTCTGGTTCATGTAATGTCTCCCTGTCGCCTGCTCCGCATGCCGCTCAATCCCGCGCAAGCGGGACTCCAGTGCCGCAAGGGCTGGGTCCCCGCTTTCGCGGGGACGAGTGGCGGAGCGAGATCATCGCCTCATCCGAAGAACGTCAGGTACGGCCCGTTCTCGGCCAGGCGCTGCACATACAAGGCGAGCTCGCGCATGTGGTAGTCGCCCCACATGGTCGCCTCGCCGCACGGATTGTGACGGCCGGGCGGGACGTGGTCCCAGCCGTTGGGGCGATGATACTGGCTGTGCAGCACCAGGCCCTGATGCTCCGGATCGATCGACAGGTAGCGGTCCGACAGCAGCGTGCGCAGCACCGTCAGGCCGGCCTGCCGGTAGCGCGCCGCGTCGGCCCGGCCGGTCGCCTCGCGCCAGGCGCCGAAGCGCAGCAGGCCCTGCGCGGCGATCGCCGCCGCCGAGGAGTCGACCGGCTCGACGTCGTTCTCGGGTTCGGACTCGCGCGCGTAGACGTCGCCGAGATCGCGCAGGCCGGGCGCGCCCGTGTCCCAGTACGGGATGCCGTCGGTCGCCGTGTGGGCGATGTAGAAGTCGCAGGTCGCCGCCGCCGCTTTCTCCATCATGGCGACCACCTCGGCCTTGCCGCCGAACGCCTCGACCTCCTCCTCCTCGACCGTCTCCATGAACTCCAGGAGCTCGGCATAGCCGGTGATCGCCCAGGCGAGGCCGCGCGTCCAGGTCGAGAAGCCCGAATAGCCCTGCTGGGTGCCGACACAGCGGAAGGCACGGCTGGCGGTGTTGAAGATCGCCTCGTGGGCAGTGCGCCCGCGCAGGTCGTAGATGTCGCGGCCCTCGCCGTAGAACACGCCGTACTGCGCCGTGGTGCGGGCGTGCGCGACCATCCGACCGAGCAGCGGGATCACCTGGTCGCCCTCGCCCTTCATGACGTGGCCGAGCTGATGGGCGAGCGCCAGCACCCGCAGGGTCCGCATGGTGTCGATGAACAGCGAGTGGGGGCCGTTGAACGACTGGATGAAGCCGTAGCCGTCGCCGAGCTCGGTCCAGCGGTTGGCCTGCACGGCGCCCGAGCATTTCAGCGCCAGCTCGAAATATTCGAGCTGCCAGGGATCGTGCGGCAGCCGACCCTCGCCGACCAGGCGGCGCAGATTGCCGAAGGTCGAGATCTGGTTGAAGCCGTGGTCGTGGACGCCGAAATGGGTGACGTGCACCGGCATCTCGGCACAGATGCGATCGAGCCCCATGGCCAAGAAGCTCTCGTCGCCGGTCGCATCGAATTGCAGGATGGCGCTGCCGAACTCGAACCCTTGTGTCCAGTCGGTCCAGCCGCGCGGCTTGTAGACGCCCGCCACCGTGTGCACCGGGGCTCCGGCGGAGCGGTCCATGCTGCGGTCGATGGCGATGATCTTGTCGGCCGAGAGGGCCCACATGCGGCGGATCGCCGGCAGCAGGTCGTTCGGCGTCAGAACGGTGTCGATCTTCATGAGCGTTCGCCCCCTGTCGGCCTGCACTCGTGACTCGTCACGGCCAGCGTCGTGCCGGCCATTCACGGTCTTCGGCCAATTCCACACGAGCAGACGTGGATGGCCGGGACAAGCCCGGCCAGGACCATGGGACACGGCTCCCGCAACACCGCGCGAGCGTATCCCGCCGTGGCGTCACCGGATCACCCGGGCGCCCTTGCCCTTCATGATGGCCTCGACCTCCTTGGCGTTCACCATCGAGGTGTCGCCCGGCGTCGTCATCGCCAGTGCCCCGTGGGCGGCGCCGTACTCCACCGCCGCCTGCGGCCCCTTGCCTTCCAGGAACGCATAAGCGAGGCCCGACGCGAAGCCGTCGCCGCCGCCGACGCGATCATAGATCTCCAGGTTCTCCCGCAACGGGGCTTCGTAGAACTGTCCGCCCGCCCACACGATGGCGCCCCAGTCGTTGATGCTGGCGGTCTTGGCGTTGCGCAGCGTCGTCGCCGCCACCTTGAAGTTGGGGAACTGCTTCACGGCGCTCGCGATCATCGCCTTGAAGTTGGCCGGGTCGATCTCCGAGATGTGCTCATCGAGCCCCTCCACCTCGAAGCCGAGGCAGGCGGTGAAGTCCTCCTCGTTGCCGAGCATGACGTCGACGTAGCGGGCGATCTCGCGGTTGATCTTCTGGGCGCCGGCCTTGCCGCCCTGGCTCTTCCACAGCGAGGCGCGGTAATTGAGATCGTAGGACACGATGGTGCCGTGCTTGCGGGCCGCCTCGACGGCCTCGATCACCGCCTCGGCCGTGTTGCTGGCCAGCGCCGCGAAGATGCCGCCGGTGTGGAACCAGCGCACCCCCTCCTCGCCGAACAGCTTCTCCCAGTTCACCTCGCCGGGCCGGATCTGCGAGGCGGCCGAGTGGCCGCGGTCGGAGCAGCCGAGGGCGGCGCGCACGCCAAAACCCTTCTCGGTGAAGTTGAGGCCGACGCGGGTGTTGCGGCCGATGCCGTCGAACTCGCGCCACAGGATGTGCGAGGTGTCGACCCCGCCCTGCATGATGAAGTCTTGCACCAGCCAGCCGAGATCGTTCTCCGGCAGCGCGGTGACGACGGTCGACCGCTTGCCCCAGCACTTGCGCATGGCGCGCGCCACGTTGTACTCGCCGCCGCCCTCCCACACCTGGAAGCTGCGGGCGGTGCGCACGCGGCCGAAGCCGGGGTCGAAGCGCAGCATCACCTCGCCGAACGAGGCGCAGTCCCACTTGGTTTCCGATGCCGGACGGATCGTCAGAACGTCGCTCATGTCACTTCCCCCGGATCGACCGGATCAGCGCGATGGTGTCGCGCACCTTCGTCTCGATGCCCTTGTAGTCCTGGGCGACCAGCAGCTCCTTGGTGATCAGGTTGGAGCCGATGCCGACGCAGACGACGCCGGCCGAGAACCAGGCGCGCAGCGACGCCTCGGAGGCGTCGACGCCGCCGGTCGGCATGATGCGGCTCCACGGGCACGGCCCCAGCACCGACTTGACGAACTCCGGCCCGCCGACCGAGCCGCCCGGAAACACCTTGACGATCTCGCAGCCGAGCTCCTCGGCGAAGCCGATCTCCGACATCGAGCCGCAGCCGGGGCTGTAGGGGATCTTGCGCCGGTTGCAGACCTTGGCGACGTCGGGATTGAGCAGCGGGCCGACCACGAACTTGGCCCCGTTGGCGATGTAGATCCCGGCGGTCGGCGCATCGACGATCGAGCCGACACCCATGATGACGCTCGGGTCCGCCTTGGCGAAATGGCGGGCGACGTCGAGGAACACCTGCGCGGCGAAGTCGCCGCGGTTGGTGAACTCGATGCACTTGGCACCGCCGTCGGCGCAAGCCTGGATCACCTTGCGGCAGACCTCCGCATCGGGATGGTAGAAGACCGGGATCACCCCCTGGTCCATCATCGCCGTCAGGACGGCCATTCGATCGTGTGCCATCTCGTCAGTCTCCTCGAACGGTGACGACGGACGGGCCGCAAACCCCGCAACCCGCCGCCGAAGACCTCGCACTCGGCGCGCCCTGCCCGGCCGCCGGCTCTCGACTCGCGGCTCGCCACGACGCATCGCGGCGCCGGCGCGGCGGGTGGAGCGGCAGGCGGAAGCGGACCGGCGCGCGATCCGTCAAATCAAGTAACCGTCTAGTTACAAGACCATCAGGGCAGGCCGATCGTCAAGGCGGGAGCTGTTCCGGCAGCGCAAGACCGGGGCCGCACCCCGGCATGGCTCACCGATGGACGGCCGCCGCAGCACATCTTCCCCAAGGCGGCGTCCCTCGCGGCCCAGGTCGCGCGGCACTCGTTGCGGCCGAGGCGTGGCTCGGACGACGTCGCGGGGCCTCGATCCGGATCGCACCGAACGCACCGTCCGAAGGTGAAGAATGCCCCACTACTATACCTCATCCGTCACAACACTCTCGAAACGGTAGAGGAACCCCTTCCGTCGAAATGCCAGCCAGCGGCGATTCTTGAGTCCGTCTTGATTCGTTAACCTTAATATTCGCTAAAACTATCGAGAAATTTGATTCAAATTGACGCTTTCCACCCCTTAACGAATATTAACGACACGTCAGGTGGGAGTAAGACATGTCGCGACCGACTAGTGCCGCCCCGGCCGGCTCTCCGACTGCGGCTGTTCAGGACCGCGCCCGCACCACCCCGACCGCGCACGGCCCGTACGAACGTCCCGGCCCACCGCGCGCCACGCCCGTCGACGGCGGCCGCCCACCCCGGGCGCCGGTCCATGCGACCGTAGAAGCCACCGCCGAGAAGGTTCTGCGGTCATTCAACACCTGGTCGTTCAAGCGCGAGCAGCCCGAGAACCCGCACCTGCTGTTGCAGGTGGTCACCACCGCGGTGGCCTACGCCGAGCCGCTGCGGTTCGTTCTCTACTGGGGCAAGGGGCCGCGCTGCGCCGCCGCCGGCGAGGACATCGAGTGCCTCGACTTCATCGGCAGCATGGTGACGCGCGTGCGCCAGGCGCACGTGGCGGGTGCCGCCGTGACCTTGATCCTCACCGACACCCATGCGCGGCACAACGGCCATGCCGAGGAGAGCATCGACACGTACTTCGCGGCCATCACGGCCGAGGCGACGCGACGCGGCTTCCAGACCTGCCGGCTGAGCACGCTGGTGGCGGCGGCGCCCGAGGCGCACGACGTCGATACCACCGCGCCGGTGCCGGACGACGTGCTGGAGAGCCTGGCGGCGAGCGCCGGCAAGTGGTATCGCGGCGAAGGCTCGGCGCTCGACGGAGCCCGCGCCTACTACGCCATGAACATGGTGGAGAAGCGGGCCGTCGAGATCGCCTTTCCGGGGGCCGTCTTCGTCACCTTCAACGGCAGCAAGCTGCGCTCGCTGTTTCCCGCCCGCATGCCGGTCTTCTACATGTACTCGCTGCGCCGCGGCTTCGCGGTGAAGCCGTGGTTCCTGCCGGCCGATGCCGAGCCGTGCGGGCCCGACGACTGCCGCTGCCGGCCGGCCGAGACGCTGCCGGACTGATCGCTCGGCGCTGTCGAGCCAGAGGCCGCAACGTGTCCACCGAGACCGAGGACGACACCGTGCCCTTGATCGCCCGAGCCGGAAGCGTGCCGATGACGACATCGGCGAGCGCGCCGGCCGAGCCCGCGCCGGCGGCCCCCGCCGCCCAGCCCGCCGTGTCGACATCGCCGGCCCGCGTCGACAACATCCCGCTCGGCATCCTGTTCATGATCGGGGCGACCGTGATGTTCGCCCTGTCGAGCGCGCTCGCCAAATGGCAGGTGGCGCTCTACCCGGTCGGCGAGGTGATGGCGTTCCGCTCCATCTCGTCGCTCCTCGTCTGCTCGCTGTTCGTGCTGCCGTTCACCGGCCTCTCGGTGTTCGCCACCCGCAAGGTGCACCAGCACGTCGCCCGCGGCCTCTCGCAGGCGATCTCGCAGACGCTGACCGTGCTGGCCGTGAGCCTGATGCCGATCGCCGGCGCCATCGCGATCGGCTTCTCGGCGCCCTTGTTTGCGGCGTTGATCTCGGTGCTGTGGCTCGGCGAGCGCGCCGGGCCGGTGCGCTGGGCGGCGCTCCTGTTCGGCTTCGTCGGCGTGCTGATCGTCACCGAGCCGGGTGCCGACTCGCTGTCGCTCGGCGCCCTGTTCGCCCTCGGCAACGCCGTCATGTACGGCAGCGTCACCGTCGCGGTGCGCGGCATGACCAAGACCGAATCGGCCAACACGCTGCTCATGTGGCAGATGCTGACGATGTCGTTCTTCCACTCGTTCCTGCTGCTGTTCGGCTTCCGGATGCCGACCCCGATCGACGCCCTGATGCTGGTCGGCACCGGCGTCTGCAACGCCGTGCAGCAATACTTCTGGACCAAGGCGCTGCATCTCGCGCCGACCACCGCGGTGTCGCCGTTCTACTACATGACCCTGGTGTGGGCGATGGTGATCGGCTTCCTGGTGTGGGGCGACCAGCCGACGCTCGCGCTTCTCGCCGGCTCCGCCATCGTCATCGTGTCGGGGCTGATCCTGCTGTGGCACGAGGCGCAGCAACGCAAGGCCAAGCAGGCCGGCGGCGGCCAGACGCAGTCTTGAACGGGCGGAACGGCGGCAGGTCGCCGTCAGCCTCGACGATCAGGCCGCGATGGTCAGGCGGCGACGATGCGGCGGTGCGTCCAGCCGGCCAGCAGCGGGGCGACCGCTTCGATCGGCACCGCCGGGCTGAACAGATGGCCCTGGGCCTGGTCGCAGCCGAGCGTCGCCAACACTTCGCGCTGGCGCTCGGTCTCGACTCCCTCGGCGGTGGTCGTCATGCCGAGCGCGCCCGCCATCTGGACCACCGCCTGGACGATGGCGACATGCTCCGAGCCGTCGTCGAGATCGAGCACGAAGGCGCGGTCGATCTTGATCTTGTCGAACGGGAAGCTGCGCAGATAGCTCAGCGACGAGTAGCCGGTGCCGAAATCGTCGAGCGCGATGCGCACGCCCGCCTGCTTCAGGCGGCGCAGCACCCGCATGGTGCGGTCGCTGTCGTCGAGGAACACCCGCTCGGTGATCTCCAGCTCCAGCCGCTCGGGCGGAAGGCCCGTCGCCGCCAGGGTGCGCTCGACCACGTCGACGAGATCGGGCGCATAGAGCTGCACCGGCGACAGGTTGACGGCGATCCGGAGAGCCCCCGGCCAGCCGACGGCACGGCGGCACGCCTCCGCCAGCGCCCATTCGCCGAGCGGCAGGATCAGGCCGGAATCCTCGGCCACCGGGATGAACACGTTGGGTGGCACCAGACCGTGCTCCGGATGGTGCCAGCGCGTCAGCGCCTCGAAGCCGGTCACCGTACCGGAGCGCAGGTCGACGATGGGCTGGAAGTGCAGCGCCAGCTGATCGCGCGCGATCGCCTCGCGCAGCTCCATCTCGATGCGCCGGCGGTCGTTGACCTCCTTGGTCATGGCGGCGTGGAAGAACTTGTGGGTGCCGCGCCGCTCCGCCTTCACGGCGTAGAGCGCGAGGTCCGCCGCCATCAGCAGCTCGTCGGCACCGCGACCATCCTGCGGACCGACCGCGATGCCGATGCTGACGGTGGTGCAGATGCGGTGACCATCGATCTCGATCGGGCGCCCCACGGTCTCCACCAGCCGCTTCGCCATCGCCTCGATGGCGGCGCGGGATTCGACCGGCGACACCACCACGGCGAACTCGTCGCCGCCGAGCCGGGCGAGCACATCGCTCTCCCGCACGGTGCCGCGCAGCCGCTGCGCCACCTCCTGGAGGAGACGGTCGCCGATGCGGTGGCCGAGCGTGTCGTTGATCACCTTGAAGCGGTCGAGATCGAGGAACATCACGGCGTGGTCGTGCGCCACCGGACCGACCGGCCGGGCGCCGTCGCGGCGGCCGACCTGCTCCAGCGCGGCGTGGAAGACGCGCCGGTTGGGCAATCCGGTGAGCGGGTCCTCGGCAGCCAGGCGGGCCACCCGGGCCTCCGCTTGCCAACGCTTGGTGATGTCCGTGAAGGTGTGCACGACACTGCCGTCGGGCAGATGGACGGTGCGCTGCTCCAGCACCGTGCCGTCCGGCTGGAGCCGCTCGCTCACCGTGATGCGGCGCGCCTCGCCCTCGCCGGTCGCGCTTCTGCCGTGAGGCGGCGCCGGCGCCACGATGTCGCGCAGCTTGCCGTAGCGGGTTTCCGTGTCGGCGAGCTCGTCGAGGCGGGGCGGATGCGCGGCGAGACTCGGCGGCAGATCGAGCAGCTCCATGCAGTGGGCATTGATGACCGGGATCTCGTGATCCTTGGTCACCAGCATGATGCCCTGGCTCATGTGCTCGAGCGTCAGCCGCAACTGCTCGCTCTTCTGCACGGCGCGATCTTCCGAGCGCAGGATGCGATTGACCGCGACGAGCACGAGAAGCGTGAGCAGGATACCGACGGTGACGTGCAGCTCGAGCGTGGTCAGCGCGTTCTTGAAGACGTCCGCCTTGTCGACGCTCACCGCCACCCACAATGGATGGCCGCGCACCTTGCGCAGGGTGACCAGCCGCGTCTCGCCGGTGACGGGATCGACATTGTCGAAGGTCACGTTGGCGCCGGCCAGCATGTGGCGGAGCACGGCGGTGCCGCGCAGATCTGTGCCGAGGCCGAGCCCCCCGGACCGACCGCCGCTCGAACGCACCACGCCGTCGGCCCCGATCAGCGAGATCGACGCCGAGGGGCCGAGGTCGATCTTGTCGTAGAACTGGGTCAGGTGAGCGGGATCGAGCGAGGCCACGACGACGCCCGCGAAGGTGCCGTCGGTGTTGAGGAAGCGGCGGGTGAACTGCACCGACCACTTGCCGCTGATGCGGCCGACCAGCGGCCGGGAGATGAACAGGGCATCGTCGGGATTGTCGACGTGGACCCGGTAGTGCTCACGATCGCTCAGGTCGGTGGAGGGGGCCGGCTGCGGTCCGGCATTGGACGCCCGCATGATGCCGCCGGCGTCGATGATCGCCACCTGGACGATGATCTCGCTCAGCACGTCGGTGGTCGCCACGATGGTGTGGAAGTCGGTCGAGTCCTTGCGGGTCTCGATGCTGCGCCGGAGATAGAGCAGCGCCTTGTCGATCTCGCCGATCAGGCGCAGCACGTTCTCCTCGAACACCATCGCGAAGTTCTGGTTGGTACGCTCCGCCTCGCGCTGGTCGGCCTGCACCCCGTCGAAATACTTGAGCGCCACACCGGCCCACAGAACCGCGATCAGCACCACGCCGAAGATCGCCGAGCTGCGGCGTTCGGCGAGTCGCTTGGGCAACTGAAGGATCGGTAGTTTCATCGCGGTAGTTGTGGTGTCCTTAACGGGTGTTCGCAATCGTGGTCCGGTGCTGTTGCCGTCGGCTTAACGCTATCCGGATCGATGGCATCTTAGATAATGACGACTTAATCGCAGATTAGTCATACAGACTATTGGTTGTAACAATCGGCCTGAAACGTGGCAGAGCTCGGACAAAACTCGCCAAAGCCGTGAAACTCGGCATTTTTTTCCGAGACGAAAGGTCGCCAGCCGCCAGCGCGGGCATGAGGGCATTTTCCGGCGAAGTGGTCCGGTTCGCCGTCGAAAATGCGATCATGCAAGGACGTCTGGAGCGGAACACGATCCCGTTGGATCGGATTCCGCTCCAGACGCAAACGCACATCGCCCGGGCGACGCGAATCACCCGAGCGATGGACATTCAGAGATGATGGCGGCGGAGCGCGTCAGCGGCCGCCCGCCGCCCGCGCCTTCCACTCGGGCAGGAAGCGGAACGCCTCGTCGAGGAGATGCGGTGTGTGGCGGCCCGGCGAGCGATCGAGCGCCAGCCGGAAGTACTCCGACAGCGCCGGACGGTAGTCCGGATGGGCGCAGTTCTCGATCACCACCTTGGCGCGCTGCTTGGGCGACAGGCCGCGCAGGTCGGCGAGGCCCTGCTCGGTGACGATCACCTGCACGTCGTGCTCGGTGTGGTCAACATGGCAGACCATCGGCACGATGCACGAGATGCTGCCACCCTTGGCGGTCGACGGCGTCATGAAGATCGACAGATAGGCGTTGCGGGCGAAGTCGCCGGAGCCGCCGATACCGTTCATGATGCTCGACCCGTTGATGTGGGTCGAGTTCACGTTGCCGTAGATGTCGGCCTCGATCATGCCGTTCATGGCGATGATGCCGAGCCGGCGGATCACCTCGGGATGGTTGCTGATCTCCTGCGGCCGCAGCACCACGTTCTTCTTCAGCGCGGCGGCGTCGCGGTTGAAGGTGACGGCGGCCTCCGGGCTCAGCGACACGGCGGTCGCCGAGGCGAGCGTCATCTTGCCGGAGCGCACGAGCTGGAGCATGCCGTCCTGGAGCACCTCGGTGTAGGCGGCCAGATTGTCGAACGGCCCGTCCTCGAGGCCCGCCATCACCGCATTGGCGACGTTGCCGACGCCGGACTGCAAGGGCAGCAGCCCGGCCGGCAGCCGCCCCTTGCGGATCTCGTGCGAGAAGAACTCGAGGATGTGGCCGGCGATCCGGCGCGACGTCTCGTCGGGCGCCGTGAACGCCGTGTTGCGGTCGGGCGCGTCGGTCTCCACCACCGCCACCACCTTGGACGGATCGCAGCGATAGTAGGGCTCGCCGATGCGGTCGCCGGGGGCGAGCAGCGGCACCGGCATGCGGTAGGGCGGCAGCCGCGTGCCGTAATAGATGTCGTGCATGCCTTCGAGATCGAGGTTGGCCCAGGAGTTCACCTCGAGGATGACCTTGTCGGCCTGGTCGAGCCACGTCTTGTTGTTGCCGACCGAGTTGGTCGGCACCAGCCGGCCGTCCTCCAGGATCGCCGCGACCTCGACGACCGCGACGTCGAGCTGACCGAGGAAGCCGAACCACACGAACTGGGCGACGTGCGACAGATGGATGTCGAGATACTCCATCGTGCCGGCGTTGATCTGTTTCCGGCAGGTGGGGTCCGACTGGTAGGGCAGCCGCATCTCCAGGCCGTCGACCTTGGCGAGAGCCCCGTCCAGTTCGGGCGCCGTCGAGGCGCCGGTCCACACTCCGATACGGAACGGCTCGCCGCGCCCATGCGCGGCCTCGATGCGCTGCGCCAGCGCCAGCGGAACCGCCTTGGGATAGCCGGCGCCGGTGAAGCCGCTCATTCCGACGTTGGCGCCCGGCGGAATGAGGGCGGCCGCCTCGGCGGCCGACATGATCTTGGACCGGAAGACCGGGTCGAGAATGCGAGACGAGCTGGACATGATTTCCGTTCGGGTCAGACGTATCGGGGGAGGAATCGGAAGGAGGGGGGCATGACGCCGTGCAGATATACGCGCGGCCATGGCCGAACTATCCGCCCAACAACTTACTGGCGGATATCGAATGTCACCCATGCGCCCGGCACGGTGCGATCGGAGGTGGAGTACGCGACCTGCTTCGCGCCGCGCCGGGGGCATCGTCGCGTCGCCCGCAAGGCGTCGCGCTCTCGGCAGACGCCGTTAACGACTCGGCAAAGCTCGCCCGATACCCTGGCGTGTACCGCGCGCTGCGCCACGACGCAGACACGCGACGCCGCCGCCCATCCAGCGAGTCGCGCCATGGCCGAGCCGTCCCGTCTGATCGACGACCTCGACGAGACGCTCGCCGGCGGCTCACCGGAAGCCCGCGCGCATCTTCTGCGACGCATCACCGATCTCTATCTCGACGGTGCCGTCCACTACGCCGACGATCAGATCGCGGTGTTCGACGACGTGCTCGGCCGTCTCGCCACCGACATCGAGGAAACGGCCCGGCGCGAGCTGGCCCGCCGCCTCGCCGCCGCCCCGGTGCCGCCGCCACGGCTCGCCCGCACGTTAGCGCTCGACGAGACGCCGGCGGTCGCGGCACCGCTGCTGATCCATGCCGAGGGGCTGGACGACGCCGATCTCGTCGCCTGCGCCCGGACGCGCAGCCAGGCCCACCTGCTGGCGATCACCAAGCGCGCCGTGGTGCCCACCCCGGTCACCGATGTGCTCGTCGAGCGTGGCAGCGATCTCGTGGTCCGCAGCGTCGCCGACAATGCCGGGTCGCGCTTCTCGGACGCCGGGTTCGACACCCTGGTGCGCCGCGCCGACGGCGACGACGTGCTCGCCACCCGGGTGGGCCTGCGCCCCGACCTGCCGCGCCGGCATTTCATCCGGCTGCTAGCGAAAGCCTCCGAGGCGGTGCGGGGACGCCTGCAAGCGGGCCGCAGCGGCACGTCGGGCGACGACATCCGCGGGATCGTGGCGCAGATCGCCGAGGCGATCGCGGCCCGCACGGCGGCCGAGTCGAAGGACTACACGGCGGCCATCGCGGCCGCGGCGGAGCTGGACCGTACGGGCCGGCTCGGCGACGCCGAGATCGGCGCCTTCGCCACCGCCGGCCGCTTCGAGCACACCGCGGCGGCACTCGCCCGCCTGGCCGACCTGCCGCTCGTCACGGTGGAGCGCATTCTTCTGCAACGACGCTCGGAGTCGCTCTTGTTCCTGGCCCGGGCCGTCGGCCTCGGCTGGCCGACCACGCGCGCCATTCTGGAAATGCGACTCGGCCCCGGCGGCATCGGCGATCAGGCCCTGGCGGTCGCCCGGTCGAGCTTCGATCGCATCAGGCGCCAGACCGCCGAGCAGGTTCTCGCCTTCCAGCGGGCGCGACACGACCGCACCTGACCTGCGGCACCGCCGGAACCGACACGGGCGTCGAAACGACTGCGGTCTCCCCCACCACGGTCCCCTCGCGGCGCCGCCGCAATGCGGCCAGGCGCTCGGCATCCTGCCGCCGTCCCCAGACGAGATGCCACAGCGCCGCGGCGAGAAGGCCGCCGTCGAACATCACCTCGATCAGGCCGACCGGCCAGAACTCCATGGCTTTCCCCGACGGTTGGCCGGGCGACTGGACTACCGATCCGACCCATTGCATGTAGAGCACAGATCCCGCCGCCGTCGTTAACGATAACTCATCGCTTCCGGGCGTACAGTGCTGGTCGCTATCGAGCATTCGCGGAGCGAACCCGTGTCTCATCTCCTTTCGCGCTTTCGTATTATAACAAAAATACTATCTCTCGTCGGACTACTCGCATTAGTCGCAACGGGCGTGGTCCTCGTCGCACTGGATGCGATGACGTCGCTGTCCGATGCCGCGCGGCTCACCGAGGCGGCCGGCGACAAGGCGGTGCTCGGCTCGCGCCTCAACACCAACTTCACCGCGATCGGGCGCGCCGAGGCCATGATGGTGGCCGACCCACGCGCGGCGACCATCAAGGAGGCCGGCGATCTCGTGCGCGCCGAATGGGCGCTGCTCGACGAGCGCATCGCCCTCCTGGGCAAGCTGGCGACGACGGAGGACGATCGCCGTTACCTCGCCGAGCAGGCGCCGCTGATCGCCACCTTGCGGCGGGAGTCCGACGGTCTCCGCACGCTCCTCGCCGCGATCGCCGATCCGCCGAGCGCCGCCGAGCGGTCCGAGCTGCTGACCCGGGCCGCCGCGAGCCGGGCCGCCCAGGAGAAGGCGCGCAACCGGACGCGCGTCTATTTCGACGAGATCCAGCGTCTCAAGCGCCGCCTGTCCGACCAGGTCGCGACCACCTACCAGACCGGCATGCGAACCATCCTGGCGATCGCCGGCATCGGCATCGGCCTCGCGCTGGTGCTCTCCTTCGTGGTGACACGGGCCGGGATCGTCCGGCCGCTGCTCGGCATGACGGGCGCCATGACGGCCCTCGCCGAAGGCAAGCTCGACACCGTGGTGCCGGGCATCGGCCGCCGCGACGAGATCGGCGTCATGGCGAGTGCCGTCCAGGTCTTCAAGGACCACGCCGTCGAGAATGGGCGCCTCCATGTCGAGCAGGAAGCGGCACGCGAGGAGGCCGACCGGCAGCGCCGGGAGGCGGTGCTGTCCATGGCGCGTAATGTCGAGCGGGAATCGCTCGGTGCCATCGGCGAGCTGGGTAACGTGTCGCGGCGGGTCGGCGGCGTCGCCGACGGCATGGCGAGCCGCGCCGTCGCGGTCGGCGACACCTCCCGCTCCATCGCGGCCTTCGCCGAGGAGGCGCGCACCAGCGCCCAGGCGGTGGCGGCCGCCGCCGAGGAGCTGTCCTCCTCGGTGCAGGAGATCAACGGCCAGATCACCCGCACCGGCGCGGCGACCCGTGAGGCGGTGGCGGCCGGCAACACGGCCACGACGCGAATCCGGTCATTGTCCGAGGCGGTGGTCCGCATTGCCGAGGTCTCCAAGCTGATCGGTGACGTCGCCGAGCAGACCAACCTGCTCGCCCTCAACGCCACCATCGAGGCGGCCCGCGCCGGCGAGGCCGGCAAGGGCTTCGCGGTCGTCGCCCAGGAGGTGAAGACGCTGGCCGGCCAGACGGCCCGCTCGACCGAGGACATCGACCGCCACGTCCAAGACATCCGGCTGGCGACCGACGCCGCCGTGCGCGCCGTCGAGGAGATCGGCGAGCGCATCCGCGGCATCGACGGCATCACCGGCGCGGTCGCCGCGGCGGCCGAGCAGCAGGGCGCCGCCACCCGGGAGATCGCCCGCAGCGTGCAGCGGTCCACCGCGGCGGCCCAGGAGGTCGCGGCTCGCCTCGGCGCCGTGTCGGCCGATGCCGCAGAGGTCGGCCACCACTCGGTGGAGGTGCGCGACGCGATCGCCGGCATGAGCCGGGAGATCGACGCTCTCCACGGGCGCCTGTCGCGTATCGTCAAGGCCGAGCCGGAGGCCGCATAGACGCGGGCGACGCGCGCCCCTGCACCGCGCTGTCAGCGTAGCGTGATGCGCCCCTCGATGCCGGTGCGCACCGTGCCGAGCCGGCGCAGATGCACCATCACCTCGTTGGCGAGCAGCGGCGAGTCGTCGGTCGGCAGCAGATGCTTGGCGTCCCGGATGGTGGTGTAGCCGTCGCCGCCGCGGGCCAGGAAGTCGTTCACCGCCACCGTGTAGGTCCTCCGCGGATCGAGCGGCTTGCCGTCGACCAGCAGCGACAGCACCCGGCTGCCCGGCGGCTTCGAGACGTCCGCCTCGATGGTCAGGCCGGAGACCTGCGGGAAGCGTCCCGAGGCGGCGGGCAGCCGCGCCAGCCCGTTCTCGATCGCCTCGCGCAGCGCCGCGCCGCCGATCTCGACCGGCACGACGCGGTTGCCGAACGGCAGCTCGGCCAGCACGTCGCGGCGCGTCACCGGGCTGCCGGCCGGATAGACCTTGCCGGCCCGGATGCCGCCGCCGTTGAGGATCGCCGCATCGGTCTTCAGGTTGATGCGGGCTGCATCGGCGAACACGTTGCCGATCGCGGTCTCGCGGGTGCGCACGGTGGCGCTGCGGCTGTCCCACTCGACCGCGATGGCGCCGAGCGGCACCGCCATCTCCTTGGTCAGCTCCTGCCGGAACACCGCGACGGCCGCCGCGACGCCCGGATCGGGCGTCACCGTGGCGGTGTCGATCACCCGGAACTGCGGCCACCAGCGGGTGACCCGCCGGCCCTCGTCGATGGCGACGTGCAGGTCGATGTCGACGGCGACCACGTAGAACGCCTCGTAGGCGGATTCGACCACCGCGGCGTTCTGATCGTAGTTGATGAACAGGTCGTGGTTGTGGCCGCCGAGCACGAGGTCGACGACGCCGGTCGCCGCCATGGCGCGCTGTTGGTCGCGGTCGGCATGGACCACCGCCACCACGAAGTCGGCGCCGTCGCGGCGCAGCCGCGCCGCCTCCTCCTTCAGGGTCTCGACCGACGGCCGGAACAGCAGGTCCTCCGGATTGGAGGCGCGCGGCGTCTCGTCGTAGGTCAGCCCGACGATGCCGATCTTGATGTCCTCCACCTCGACCATGCGGTGATCCGAGAAGCCCGGGACCATGGCGTCGCCGGGCGCCCGCAGGTTGGCGGCGAGGAGCGGGAACCGCGCCTCCGCCATCCGCTTCAGGAACACCGCCTTGCCGAAATCGAACTCGTGATTGCCGGGCACAAACACGTCGGGGCGAATCATGTTGGTCAGCGCCACGATGTGCTCGCCCTGATCGAGCCCGGACATCAGCGACGGCGACAGCGTGTCGCCGGCATGCGCCATCAGCACCGTGGTGCCGGCGGCGGCGCCCCTGGCCCGCTCGGCCGCCACCACGGCGGCGAGGCGGGCGAAGCCGCCGCGCGCCTTGCCGTCCGGCATCGCCTGCTCGCCCATCTCGTAGATGTCGTTGACCAGCACGAAGGTGACCTTGGCGGCGGCGGCCGGAAGGACGGCGCCGGCGAGCACCAGGGCCGCGAGGACGAAGGCGCGGAGGAGCGCACGGGAGGACGAACGAGCGAGCGGCATGTCGCGGCGAATTCCGGGCTGGCATGGACCCGGTCCGGCGGCCACGGACCCCGGCGGGCGGTACCGCTGTCTAGAGCATTTCGCCGCGGCGTGGGAAGCGCATGTCGCCGCTCCGACGCGGCCGGGCGCCGGCACCACCGCCGGCCCGAACCACGACGACGACCCGGCGCGGGCGTGCTAGAACGCGCGGCCGGCGTCGCGCGGGCGGCGTCGTGCTGGTCCGGAGACTTCGATGTACCCATCCCCCGGGGCCTGCGCCGCCATCGCAACGAGGGCAGCGTGATGGCGACCGTCGATCCGACGCTCGTCGCCGGCGTGCCGCTGTTCGCCGGAATGTCGGTGCAGGAGCGCGAGGCGCTGCTGCGCGAGGCGCAGGCGGTCCGCTTTCCCAAGGGCGCCACGGTGTTTCAGCAGGATACCGACGCCCATTCGTTCTTCGTGCTGCTGCACGGGCGGCTGCGCGTGTTCAAGCTCACGCCGAACGGCCAGCAGGTGGTGGTACGCTTCGTGGCGCCCGGCGAGGTGTTCGGCGTCGCCGCCGCGATCGGTCGGACCACCTATCCAGGCACCGCGGCCGCGGTGGTCGACAGCGTCGCGCTGCAATGGCCCTCGGCGTCGTGGTCGCGGCTCGTCGCGGCGCATCCGGCGCTCGCCCTCAACACCCTTCACACGGTGGGCGGCCGCATCCAGGAGATGCACACGCGCGTCGTCGAGATGTCGACCGAGCAAGTGGAGCGGCGCGTCGCCCATGCGCTGCTGCGCCTCGCCCACCAGGCCGGCCGCAAGGTGGAGACCGGCGTGCGCATCGACTTCCCGATCTCGCGCCAGGACATCGCCGAGATGACCGGCACCACGCTGCATACCGTGAGCCGCATCATCAGCGCGTGGGAGGAGCGCGGGCTGGTCGAGAGCGGGCGCCAGAAGATCACGGTGCGCGAGCCGCACAAGCTGATGCTGCTCGCCGACGGCGCCGACGAGTAGGGCATCGCAACGAGATGGGACCGCAGCCGACTGCGATCGACCATGCCGGCGAGATACTGGTGCTGACCGGGCCGCCCGGCTCCGGAAAGACGACGACGGCTCGCGCGCTCGCCGCTCATCCGGGCTCCTGCAAGGTGCATCTCCACGCCGACGACTTCTGGCACTTCATCCGGCACGGCGCCGTGGCGCCGTTCCGGCCGGAAGCCGATGCCCAGAACCGGATCGTCGTCGGCGTGCTGGCCGGCGCCGCGGAGGCGTATGCCCGGGGCGGCTACTTCGTCATCGTCGACGGGATTGTCGGCCCGTGGTTCCTGTCGCCGTTCCGATCACTCGCGGTACCGCTTCATTACGTCGTTCTGCGGCCGCTGCTCGCCGAAGCTCAGCGGCGTTGCCGCGACCGCGGCGGCGACACGCTGCGGGACCCCGAGCCGATCGCGGCTCTTCATCGCCAGCTCTCGGCGCTCGGTGAACTCGAACGGCATGTCGTGCGCACCGACGGTCATTGGCCGGACGACACCCTGGATGCCGTGATCGCCGCACTGGCGGGCGGTACCTTCCGCCTGTCGGCGTGACGACGGCTCACGACGCATCGGCGGCAGGCTGACGGGGACGGGGACGCGGACCCCGCAGCGGAACGCCGCGCGCCGGCGCCGCCGCCGCGGCCCGCAGGGCCGCGATGAAGAGCACCGGATCGATGCCGTGCTCGCGGCAGGCATCGGCGACCGTGTGGAACGGGCCGATCGGGCAGCCGACGCACCGCATCCGATGATCGAGGAACACCCGCACGGTGGCGGGTGTCTCGCGCATCACCTCGACGACCAGCCGGTCGGAATCGATCACGAACTGTCCTCCACGGCCTGTTGCCCGTCCGGTGTACGCCAGGCCGCGGCCGGGCTCTTTGTGCCGGCACAAGCAATGCGGTCGGCGGCCGCGCCCATCGCGGCACTGTTTGTGCCCGGGCAAAGACGGCCCCGGCCGGCGCCGCCATGGTCACCTCGTACCGCGAGGGCTTCCCCATGACGTCACCCGACACCATCACCGAGCGGCCGGACACCGGCCTCGACGCCGACGGCCTCGATGCCGACGTGCTGGACTGCCTCCAATCGGTGATCGACCCCGAGGTCGGCCTCAGCGTCGTCGATCTCGGGCTCGTCTACGGGGCCCGCCGCTCCCCGGGTGCGGTCGAGGTGGACCTGACGCTCACGGCGCGCGCCTGCCCGCTCGGCGAGATGATCATGGACGACGCCCGCGACGCGCTGGCATCGCGCTTCCCGGACGTGCCCCGCATCGACGTGGCGCTCGTGTTCGATCCGCCCTGGACTCCCGACCGCATCACCGAGCACGGCCTCGCCCAGCTCGGCCACCCGCCCCGCGCCACCCGATGAGCATGACCCGATGAGCACCACGACCGAGACCGAGATCGACGTCCGCGCCCTGCCGCCCGGCTCCTGCCGCAACGTGATCTTCCGGGCGATCGCCGATCTCGGCGACGCCACCGCCCTGGTGGTGGCCGCCCCGCACGATCCGGCGCCGCTGCGCGAGTATCTCGCGGTGGCGCATCCGGACGAGTTCGACTGGACCTATGTGGAGCAGGGCCCCGATGTCTGGCGCGTCCGTATCAGCCGCGTCGCCGGCTGAGACCTCGGCGGCCACGGTGGTGCACGCCCCCGCCCCCTCGCCCGCCCCTCCACCCGCCGCCGCGAGCCGGATGCGGCTGCGTCTCGGCTTCCTCGGGCTCGGCGCGCTCGCCATGCTGACCGGCCTCTACGGCGGCCTGTGGCGGCTCGGCCTCGACCTGCCGCACGGATCGTCGCTCGCCGAGCTGCACGGCGCGCTCCTGATCTGCGGCCTGTTCGGCACCGTGATCGGGCTCGAACGGGCGGTGGCACTCGGCCGCGACTGGGCCTTCCTGGCGCCCGGCCTGTCCGGGCTCGGCACCCTGCTGATGCTGTCCGGCGCGCCGCTCGCCGGCGCCGTCGCCTATGCGCTCGCCGCCGCGATCCTCCTCGCTGCCACCTCGACGATCGCGGCGGCGCAGCCGGCGGTGTTCACCGGCACCCTCGTGGCCGGTGCGCTCGCCTGGCTCACCGGGACGGTGCTGTGGCTCTCCGGCAGCACCGTCCCGGAGGTCGCCGGCTGGTGGCTCGGCTTCCTGATCCTCACCATCGCGGGCGAGCGGCTGGAGCTGGGCCGGCTGATGGCGGTGAAGCGGGGCAGCGAGGCGCTGTTCCTGCTCGGTGTGGCGCTGATCGCGGCCGGCGCCCACAACGGCCTGACCAGCCCGAACGGCGCCCCCCTCTACGGCTTCGCTCTGCTGGTCCTCACCGCCTGGCTGATCCGTCACGACGTGGTCCGCCACACGGTGCGCCAGGCCGGGCAGACCCGCTTCATGGCGGTCTGCATGATCGCCGGCTATGTCTGGCTCGGTGCCGCCGGGGCGCTGCTGCTCGCCATGCCGCCGGCCGAGACGGCATTCGGCTACGACGCGGCGCTGCATGCCGTGCTGATCGGCTTCGTGTTCTCCATGGTGTTCGGCCACGCGCTGATCATCTTGCCGGCGGTGGCGCGGGTGCGCATCGCCTACCGGCCGGCCCTGTACGGGCCGCTGGTGCTGCTGCATGCCGCCGTGCTGCTGCGGGTCGCCGGCGACGTTCTGGCGTGGCAGCCGGGCCGCGCCTGGAGCGGGCCGCTGACGCTCGTGGCGCTCCTCGGCTTCGTCGGGCTGATCGTCGGCGGCATCGTCCGCCGCCCGCGGCGAAGCGACGCGCGCACCACCGCTACTGCGCCCGCGCCCGCCGCGCCGGTCACGCCCGGACCAGCCGCGAATCGCGGCCGCTGACGCGGCGACCACTGCCGCGCGCGACGCCCGCCCGCTCCAGATTGCCGAGGAAGCGGCGGGCGCTCTCCTCCCAGGTCAGCGTCATCGCATAGGCCCGGCAGGCCGCCCGCGGCAGCGCCGCGGCGGCCAGGCAGGCGGCGCGCAGGTCGTCGTCGAGCGCCGCCACCGGGGCATCGCCGACGACGTCGCGGGTCGCCGCCACCGGAAAGCCGGCGACCGGCAGGCCGCTCGCCAGCGCCTCCAGCAGCACCAGCCCGAAGGTGTCGGTGCGGCTCGGGAACACGAACACGTCGGCGGCCGCGTAGACGGCGGCGAGCTCCTCGCCGTGCCGCTCGCCGAGGAAATGCACGTCCGGATGCCGGGCCTGGAGCGCCGCCCGGGCCGGGCCGTCGCCGACCACCACCTTGCTGCCCGGCAGGTCGAGCGCCAGGAAGGCCGCGACGTTCTTCTCCACCGCCAGCCGGCCGACACCGAGAAACACCGGGCGCGGCAGGCCGAGATCGGCGCCGGGCCGCGGCCGGAACAGATCGACGTCGACACCGCGTGGCCAGCGCAGCACGGTGCGGAAGCCGCGGCCCTGAAGCTCGGCGATCAGCGAGGGGGTCGCCGCCATGGTGGCCGAGCCGGCATTGTGGAACCAACGCAGCCAGCTCCAGGTGACGTCGGCCGGGATCGGCCAGCGCGCCGCCGCATAGTCGGCGAGGCGGGTGTGAAAGCTGGTGGTGAAGCGCCGGCCGGAGCGCCGGCAATGGCGGCGGGCGAGGTGCCCGATCGGGCCTTCGGTCGCGATGTGGACGACGTCGGGCGCAGCCGCCTCGATCCGCCGCGCCACCGCGCCGGGCGGCGGCACCGCCAGGCGGATCGACGGATAGCTCGGCAGCGCCACCGTGCGCATCCCCTCCGGTGTGAGGAAATCGACCGAGGCGCCGAGCCCCGCGGCCGCCGCGGCCAGGGATTGCAGGGTGCGGACGACGCCGTTGACCTGCGGGTGCCAGGCATCGGTGGCGATCAGGATGCGCATGGTCCGCCCCGGTCCGTTCGTCCTCCGAGTCCCGCCCGTCCTCCGGGCCCCGCTCGTCGCTGCCGCATCGCCGCTCTCCCGCTCGGTCTGGTCTATGACGCGGCCTTGACGGGACCATGACGCAGGCACCGCCCGTGACGCGGGCCGGCAACCGTGCTAGGTCGTGCGCCCCTGTCGTGTCTCTGTCGCACGGCTGTGAAAAACCCGGACCCGGTGGGCGCGAGGCGCCCGGCCGGGCCGAAAGACGCGCGTGTGACCAAAGCCTTGCTGACGCCGAACCCAGAGCCTCGCGACGACGCGCCGACGTCCGGAGACGACGAGGCCGCACCTGATGCGGCATCGGCCCCGGTCGGCAGCGGCCGGGGCCGCTTGCAGCGGATCGGGGCATGGGTCGGCGGCATCCGCTGGAATCGGGTCGGCGCCGTGGTGGCGGTCGCCATCATCGCGGTGTCGATGGTGGTGCTCTACAATGTGCTCAGCGACATCGCGCTCGACGAGATCCGCACCGGCCTGACCAACATCCCGCCGGAGAATCTCGTCCGCGCCGCCCTGTTCGTGGCGATGGCCTACGCGACGCTGACCCTCTACGACTGGTTCGCGCTGCGCACCATCGGGGTCCGCCACATCCCCTACCGGGTGGCCGCGATGGTGAGCTTCACCAGCTACACCATCGGCCACAATATCGGGGCCACCGCCTTCTCGGCCGGCGCCATCCGCTGGCGCATCTACTCGTCCTGGGGCCTCGGCATCGTCGACGTGGCCAAGATCTGCTTCGTCGCCGGCCTCACCTTCTGGCTCGGCAACCTGGCGGTGCTCGGCATCGCCATGGTGTACGATCCGGCCGCGGTGAGCGCCGTCGACCAGCTCGCCCCGGCCGTCAACCGGATCATCGGGGTGGCGCTGCTGGTCGGCCTTGCCGCCTGGGTGGCCTGGGTGTGGGGCAAACCGCGGCGGCTCGGCCGCAACACCTGGACGGTGCAGCTTCCCGGCGGCCGATCGACGCTGTTGCAGATCGGCATCGGCATCACCGACCTGACCTGCTGCGCGCTCGCCATGTACATGCTGGTGCCGGCGACACCGCCGATCCACTTCTTCACCCTGGCGGGGGTGTTCATCGCCGCCACCCTGCTCGGCTTCGCCAGCCATGCGCCGGGCTCGATCGGCGTGTTCGACGCCGCCATGCTGGTCGGCCTGCCCTTCTTCGACAAGGAGGAGCTGATCGCCGGCCTGCTGATCTTCCGGCTGATGTACTTCATCGTGCCGTTCGCCTGCTCGCTCACCATCATCGGCATCCGCGAGGTGGTGCTGTCGATCCGCCGCAAGCGCGAGCTGGACGCGCCCTGAGCCTGCGGCGCGAGGCCGCCGTCAGGCGCGCGGAAAGGTCAGGTCGGGCCGGTCGAGCACCGGCAGCGGCCATTCGGCCGGCGGCGGCAGCGGACCGGTGAGCACCGCCCGCGGGATCTCGGGCCGCAAGATCCAGTCGAAGCTGCGGGCGCCGAGTCGACCGCCCTTCTTCAGCGGCAGCCCCTCGATGCACACCATGCGCTCCGGCCGCATCACCGCCGCGTCGTCCTCCTCGATCCAGGTCGGGACCAGCCACAGCTTGTCATCGTGACGCACCGCCGCACATTGCGCGAGCGACTTATCCTCCCTGAACTTCACGATGACCGAATAGATCGTCTCGTCGCGTCCCGGCATCCCGCCCCCATGCATGCTCGCCCGACACCGGCCTCGCCCGGCGCCAACACCGGCCCGGCACCATACCGGGCCGGCCCGGCGGGCGCGACCGAACCTTCGGCGACCCGGACCGGGCTGCGGCCACTTTCGCCTGGAACTGGTACCCCGCTCCGCGTATGACGGCTCCGCGCCCTCCGAGCCTCGATCCGATTGCATTGGCGGCCGCGCCGCGCAACAAAGTGCCACGACGGCCCGCCCCGCCCGGCGCGGATGCCTACGCCCGAACCACCAGGAGACATTTCATGACCAAGCGACTGCTCGCAGCGCTGGCGGCCGGTGTCGCCATCGCCCTCGCGGCGGCCCCGACGCTGCCCGCCGCCGCCCAGACCTACAAGGCCGAGTACAAGATCTCGACGGTGCTGGGCGCGCCCTTCCCGTGGGGCGTGTCGGCGCAGCGCTGGGCCGACCTGGTCAAGGAGCGCTCGAACGGCCGCATCGTCATGAAGGTCTATCCGGGCGCCCAGCTGGTCGGCGGCGACCAGACCAAGGAATTCACCGCCATGCGCCAGGGCGTCATCGATATGGCGGTCGGCTCGACCATCAACTGGTCGCCCCAGGTGGCGGAGCTGAACCTGTTCGCCCTGCCGTTCCTGATGCCCGACCACAAGGCGCTGGACGCCATCACGGGCGGCGAGGCCGGCAAGAAGCTGTTCGACATCGTCGCCGCCAAGGACGTGATCCCGCTCGCCTGGGGCGAGAACGGATTTCGCGAGGTGTCCAACTCCAAGCGCGATGTGAAGACCCCGGCCGACCTCAAGGGGCTCAAGATCCGGGTGGTCGGCTCGCCGCTGTTCAACGAGACCTTCACGGCGCTCGGCGCCAACCCGACCCAGATGAGCTGGGCCGACGCCCAGCCCGCGCTGTCGACCGGCGCGGTCGACGGCCAGGAGAACCCGATCACCGTCTACGTGGCGGCGAAGCTCAACACCGTCGGGCAGAAGCACCTGACTCTGTGGGGCTACGTCGCCGACCCGCTGATCTTCGCTGTGTCGAAGCCGGTGTGGGACACCTTCTCGGCCGAGGACCAGAAGCTCTTGCGCGAGACCGCCGCCGAGGCCGGCCAGTACGGCAAGGAGCTGGCCCGCAAGGGCATCACCGAGGAGGACCCGTCCACCCTCAAGGCCATCGAGGCGCTCGGCGTCACCGTCACCCGGCTCACCCCCGAGGACCAGAAGGCGTTCCAGGCCGCCACCAAGCCGGTCTACGACAAGTGGAAGGCGCGCATCGGCGTCCCGCTGGTCGAGGCCGCCGAGAAGGCGGTGGGGGAGAGGAAGTGAGACTGTCGATCCTCGTGTCCCGGGCGCGAGGCATCACGGCGCGATGCGCCGTGATGCCTGCGGACCCGGGACCCATCTGCCTCGAACAGGAACTGGGTCCCGCATCTGCGGTGTATCACGCGCGCTGCGCGCCCATGATTCACCGCGTGCGGGACACGAGGCCGTGCTGAACCAAGCCCGCCATGTCCTCCGAACCCGACCCGCTGATCGCCCCCAAGGACCCGCCGGTGCGGGTGCCGCTGTCGATCGAGAAGGTGCTGGCCGCGGCCGCCATGGCGGCCTTGTGCCTGATCACCCTCGGCAACGTGATCGCGCGCTATCTCACCAACTACTCCTTCGCGTTCACCGAGGAGTTCTCGATCGCCCTGATGGTGGTGGTTACGCTGCTCGGGGCCGGCATCGCCACCGCGGCCGACCGCCAGATCCGCATCGTGTTCTTCGCCGGCCTGCTGCCGCCCCGCGGACGGCGCGCCGCCGAGGTGATCGCGACGCTCGCCACCATCGTGATGTTCGGCCTCCTGGTCTGGCTCGGCACCCGGCTGGTGTGGGACGAGTACCGCTTCGAGGTGACGTCGCCCGGGCTCGGCGAGCCGCAGTGGATCTACACCGCCGCCCTGCCGCTGCTGTCGCTCGCGGTGATCGGCCGCGCCATCGGCCACCTCGTCCGCGTGCTGCGCTCGCGCGACACGCCGCCGCACGATCCGATCGAGCCCTTGTGATGATCGTTCTGACCCCGGCCACAGTCTCCGCTCATTCCCCCGCAAGCGGGAATCCAGTTTCGTCGTGCGGCCCCTGGGTCCCCGCATTCGCGGGGACGAGCGGACAACACACGGCACGTCGGCTCGCGACACTCCTCTTCGTGAGCCCGCCATGACCGCGGCCGTCCTCTTCCTCGGCTTCCTCGTCCTGTTCGTGCTCGGCACGCCGGTCGCGGTGGCGCTCGGGCTCGCCGGCTGCCTCGCCATCTGGATCGCCGATCTCGGCCTCCTCAGCGTGCCCACCAACGCCTACACCGGCATCGCCAAGTACCCGCTCCTCGCCGTGCCGATGTTCGTTCTGGTCGGGGCGATCTTCGACCGCTCGGGCGTGGCGCTGCGGCTCGTCAACTTCGCCACCGTGCTGGTCGGCCGACGGCCCGGCGCGCTCGCCGCCGTCACCGTGATGGTGAGCATGTTCCTGGGCGGCATCTCCGGGTCCGGCCCCGCCAATGCGGCCGCGGTCGGCGGCGCCATGATCGGAGCGCTGTCGCGCGCCGGCTATCCGCGCGCCTTCTCGGCCAGCGTGATCGGCGCCGCGGCGGCGACCGACATCCTGATCCCTCCGTCGATCGCGCTGATCATCTACAGCGTGCTGGTGCCGCAGGCGTCGGTGCCGGCGCTGTTCGCGGCCGGCATGATCCCCGGGATTCTCGCCGGTCTCGCCCTGATGGGGCCGATCTTCTGGATGTCGAAGACGCACGGCTTCGGGCTCGCCGAGAAGGATCTGCCGCGGCCGCCCTTCTGGGCGTCGCTGCGCGAGGCCATGTGGGGCCTGATGGCGCCGGTGCTGATCCTCGGCGGCATGCGGGCCGGCTGGTTCACGCCCACCGAGGCGGCCGTGATGGCCGTCGTCTACGGCCTGTTCGTCGGCTTCGTGATCTACCGCACCCTGACGCTGCGCGACCTCTACGAGATGTTCGTCGAGGCGGCCGAGATCTCCGGTGTCATCCTGGTGGTGGTGGCGCTCGCCTCGATCTTCGGCTGGGCCGGCTCGACGCTCGGCGTGTTCGACCGCGCCGCCAGCGCCATCGTCGCCACCGGCGGCAGCGAGTACGTGATCCTCGCCATGCTGATCGTCATGCTGATCGTCATCGGCATGTTCCTCGACGGCGTCTCGACCTTCCTGATCCTGCTGCCGCTGCTGATGCCGATCGCCGCGAAGTTCGGCTGGGACCCGGTGTGGTTCGGCGTGCTGCTGACGCTCAAGATCGCCATCGGCCAGTTCACCCCGCCCATGGCCGTCAACCTGATGGTGTCGTGCCGCATCGCCGGGGTGCCGATGGAGGCGACGCTACGCTGGGTCGGGCCGCTGATTGCCGCCATGTTCGCCGTGCTGGTGCTGCTGATCGCCGTGCCCGAGCTGGCGCTGTGGCTGCCGCGCGTGCTCGGCTACTGACGTCGCGCCGGCGACTTTGCCGGTGCGCCGGCGGACGAGCTGCTCTAAGATGCCGGCGCGAACGGGACGCGCCGGCATTCTCAGCCGGAACGGCACGGGAATTGCTAAAAATAGGAATTTCGAACGCCGACATGACAGGCGACGGACGTCGATACGTCACCATGCGATCGCGTCACGCGGACAGGCCTCCCTCACGCGGGCAGGTCTCCCGAGCGTGGCCGGCCAAGTCTCGCATCTCCCGTCGTCGCGGCCGCGTCGCGGCCTGAAGGTGAGCCGACCGCCGTGCTGTACGACATGACCCTGCCGCCCGATCACGCCCAGCGCTTCGCCCTCAACGACGAGGTCCATGCGCGACCGCCCGAGGCGCTGACCACGCCGACGCGGGCGTCCTACATCGCCACGGTGTCGCACTGGGACGATCGCGAAGCCGAATGGCAGGGCGTGTGCGACCTCGCGCGCCGGTTCGGCGCCACCGCGCCGTTCCCCGGCTCCAACCACTACAGCGGCCAGCTCGGTCCGTTCCGCCTGGTGTGGGAGCGGCACGGCGAGTTCTCCCGCTACACCTTCATCGCGCCGCTCGGCGAGGGCGACGATCCGTTCGCCGAGCCGGCGATCGCGCTGGCGCCCGCCAACTGGGTGGCGACGCGGCCCGGCCAGATCATCGTCGCGGCCCATGTGGCGGTGGTGCGGGCCGACGGGCTGCCCGATGCCGAGACGATGTCGGCGAAGCTGTTCAACGGCAATGCGCTGGTCGGCGGCCCGGTGTCGGACCGCGCCGCCGTGGCGCTGACCGACTTCCGCATCCACGCCGACGGCTTCGGCCGCTTTCTGGTGCAGGACCGCCACCTGACGCCGCTGCAAGCCGGCCGCCTGGTGCAACGGCTGCTGGAGATCGAGACCTACCGGATGATGGCGCTGCTGGCGCTGCCGGTCGCCCGCGAGCTGACGCCGTTCCTCGGCGCGCGCGAGCGCGAGCTGGCCGAGGTCACCGACGCGCTGGTCAATGCCGACGAGACGGACGAGCCGGTGCTGCTGGAGCGGCTGACCCGGCTGGAGGCCGAGATCGAGAGCCGCGAGGCCGCCAACCTGTTCCGCTTCGGCGCCGCGGTCGCCTATCACGATCTCGTCCAGCGGCGCATCAGCGAGCTGCGTGAGGAGCGCATCCAGGGGCTCCAGACCCTGCGCGAGTTCATGGACCGCCGGCTCGTCCCGGCCATGAACACCTGCCGGGCGGTCGCCGAGCGGCAGCAGTCCCTGTCGGGCCGGGTGGCGCGGGTGACGCAGCTTCTGTCGACCCGCGTCGACATCACCCGCGAGCGGCAGAACCGCGCCGTGCTCGAATCGATGAATCGGCGGGCCAAGCTCCAGCTCCAACTCCAGTCGACCGTCGAGGGCCTGTCGGTCGCGGCCGTCACCTATTACGTGGTCGGCCTCATCGGCTACGGCGCCAAGGGCGCCGCCTCGGCGGGCGTGCCGGTCAGCCCCGAGATCGCCATGGGGGTGAGCATCCCGATCGTCGCCACGCTGGTGTGGCTCGGCCTGCGCGGCTTCCGCAAGCGGGTGGCGCACGGCGAGGCGTGAGGCCAGCGGCAGGGGCTCGGCCACGAGCCTCCTTCGGAGCCGCGGCGGCCGCAAGCCGGCCCGATCGCCGGCGCAAGCCGAACACGGCTGTGCCGCAATGCCGTCAACCTCCTGATTATCATCGTGATACCGCTTCCGATCGGGAACGCGCCGGCGCGACGGCTCTCGCCGTCGCCGCTCTCCGACCGCGCGGCATCGGGTCGATCCGCTCCGCTTCCCCCCACCACCGATCCTCACGAGGCATCGAATGCACAAGCTCCAGCGGTTGCTCCTGGCGGGCACCGTTCTGTCCGGCCTGGCGGGTCTGGCGCCCGTCGCCGCGGCGTCGGATGTCGCCGCCCCCGTGGCCGCCCCCCTGGCCGCCCCCCTGACGCTCGGCCAAATGCTCGCGCAGGCGCCCGAGGCCCAGGAGCGCCCCGGCCAGCCGCCGCGCGGCGCACCGGGTCAACCGCAACGCCCGGGCGGCGCCCGCGAGGGTGGCCCGCCCGCTCCTGGCGGACCGCCGCCCGGCGCGCCCGCGGCCCGCGAGGGTGGCCGTCCCGTGCCGCCACCCCCGAGTGCCCAGACCCCACCGCCCGGCCGCCAGGCGCCACCACCGTCCGCCCAGAGCGAGCAGCCGCCGGCCCGCCCGGGCCGCCCCATGGCGCCGCCCCCGGCTGCCGAAGGCCAGCGCCCCGGTGCGCCGCCGCCGCCCGCCGCTCAGGGCCAGCAGCCACCCGCCGTGCCCGGTCGCCCGGTCGCCCCGCCGCCGGCTGCCGAAGGCCAGCGCCCTGGTGCGCCCCCGCCGCCGCCCGCCGCTCAGGGCCAGCAGCCACCCGTCGTTCCCGGTCGCCCGGTCGCCCCGCCCCCGGCCGCCGAAGGCCAGCGTCCCGGCACACCGCTGCCGCCGCCCGCCGCTCAGGGCCAGCAGCCGCCCGGCGTGCCCGGCCGTCCGGTCGCTCCGCCCCCGGCCGCCGAAGGCCAGCGCCCCGGTGCGCCCCCGCCGCCGCCCGCCGCTCAGGGCCAGCCCATGGCACCACCTCCGGGCCAGGCGGTGGCCCCCGTCGTCGTGCCGTCGACGCAAGGGCAGCCGCTGACACCCGCCGGCGTGCCGGCGCCGACGGCCCAGCAGGCACGCCCGATCCCGGTGGCCCCGAGCGGTGCCGCAGCGGGCTTCGTGCCGCAGTCGGCGCAAGGCCAGCCGCTGCGCCGCATGGACGACCTGCGCGGCGAGCGCCGCGAGATCGTCGAGGGCGGCCGCACCATCATCCGCGAGCCCGACCGCACCATCATCCGCGAGGGCGACCGGACGATCATCCGCCACAACGAGATCGACCGCTTCCGCTATGGCGCCCGCGACGTCCGCGTCGAGCGGCGCGGCGGCGAGCACGTCACCGTGATCGAGCGGCCGAGTGGCGACCGCGTCGTCACCGTGGTGGACGACAACGGCTACCTGCTGCGTCGTACTCGGGTGATGCCGGACGGCCGTGAATACGTGCTGATCGACAACCGGCCGCGCCACGGCTGGGGCGGCGGCGCCGGCTACCCACCCGGACCTCCCGGCCCCGGTCCACGCGGTCCCGGCTTCGGCACCGGGCTCGCGGTCGGCGCCGCCGTCGGCTTCGGCCTCGGCGCCCTGATGGTGGACGTGCCGCCGCCGGTGGTGCGCATCCCACGCGAACGCTACATCGTCGAGACCGAGCGGGCCGATCCGGCGCTGCTCTACGAGACGCTGACGGCACCGCCGGTCGACACCATCGAGCGCGCCTACACGCTCGACGAGATCCGCTACAACGCACCGATCCGCGACCGCATGCGCCGCATCGATCTCGACACGGTGACGTTCGAGTCCGGCTCGTGGGAGCTCGGCCCGGCGCAGATCCAGCTCCTCGCCGGCATCGCCGACGGCCTCAACCGCGCCATCCAGCAGAACCCGCAGGAGGTGTTCCTGATCGAGGGTCACACCGACGCGGTCGGCGCCGACGTCGACAACCTGTCGCTGTCGGATCGCCGCGCCGAGTCGGTGGCGCTCGTGCTCACCCAGCAGTTCGGGGTGCCGGCCGAGAACCTGACCACCCAGGGCTACGGCGAGCAGTACCTCAAGGTGCAGACCGACGGACCGCTGCGGGAGAACCGCCGCGTCACCGTCCGCCGCATCACGCCGCTGCTCACCGGCCAGGCCCAGCCGCAGCCGCAGTGACGGCCGCGATACGCTGACATCGGCGGTGCGACGGTCCTTCGCCGACCCGACGGGACCTCGCACCGCCTCCTCGCAAGCGAGGCTCACGGGATCGCACGACGTGCGATCCCGTTCTTGTGAAGACGGCCGCGGGGCGGTCGGCCGTTAAGGTACGGACGACACCCTCACGCTCTCGTCGGAGGCTTTCATGCGGCTGCCGGTCCGGCTCGCGCTGACGCTCGCCCTCGTTCCAACCCTGTCGTTCGCCCTCCTGCCCGCCCGGGCGGACGCCGAGGAGCGGCCCTCCCAGCGCTATTACGAGCTGCCGAAGGGCGACTATCCGCACGACGTCGCGGTCGGTCCCGCCGGCGAGGTCTGGTACGCCGGCCAGCGCCTCGGCATCGCCGGCCGGCTCGATCCGGAGACCGGCGCGATCGAGCGCATCCCGCTCGGTCAGGGCTCGTCGCCGCACGGCGTCATCGTCGGCCCCGACGGCGCCCCGTGGTTCACCGACGGCGGCCAGAACGCCATCGTGCGGGTCGATCCCGCCACCAAGGCCGTCAAGGTGTGGCCGCTGCCGCCCGAGCGGATGCCCTACGTCAACCTCAACACCGCCGCCTTCGACGGCAAGGGCCGCATCTGGTTCACCGGCCAGAACGGCGTCTACGGCCGGCTCGACCCGAAGACCGGCGACATGCGGGTGTGGGACGCGCCGAAAGGCCGCGGCCCCTACGGCATCACCGGCACGCCGCGCGGCGACATCTGGTTCGTGTCGCTCGCCGGCAGCTATCTGGCGCAGGTCGACCTGGAGAGCGGCGCCGCCACCGTCCACGAGCCGCCGACCAGGAACCAGGGCGCCCGCCGCGTGTGGTCGGACTCCAAGGGCCGCCTGTGGATCAGCGAGTGGAACAGCGGCCATGTCAGCGTCTACGATCCCGCCGCGGCGAGCTGGAAGACGTGGCGGCTGCCGGGCGACAAGCCCCGCACCTACGCCGTCTGGGTCGATCCGGACGACGGCGTGTGGCTGACCGACTGGGGCGCCAATGCGGTGCTGCGCTTCGATCCCAAGACCGAGCGGTTCGAGAGCTTCCCGAGCGACCGGCCCGGCGCCAATGTGCGCCAGCTCCTCGGCCGCAAGGGCGAGGCGTGGATCGCCGAATCCGGCACCGATCGGGTGCGGGTCATCCGCTACGACGCCAAGTGATGTGCCGTCCGCGTCGGGCCGCCGCGATCACGGCGGCCGCGGTGCTGGCCGCCGTCCTCGCCGTGCCGGGGCCCGGCCCCGTCGGCGCCGAGGACGCGGTCGCACGCGGCGCCCGCGCCTTCCAGCGTTGCTATTCCTGCCACACGGTCGATCCGGCCGAGACCGCGACTCTGGAAGGACCGATGCTCGCCGGGATCGTCGGCCGGCGCGCCGCGACGCGCCCGGGCTTCGACTACTCCGACGCCATGCGGGCCGCCGGCGACGCCGGCCTGGTGTGGGACGCCACGACCCTCGACCGCTTCGTCGCCGACCCGCAGGCGGTGGTGCCGGGCACCCGCATGAGCCTGCCGCCGCTCGCCGACCCCGATCTACGCGCCGCCATCGTGGCCTATCTGGCGACGACGGCGGCGCCGTGAGCGCCGCCGCCGCAGGACGCGGGTGATCAGATGCTCGGGATGAAGCCGCCGTCGACGCGGATCACCGAGCCGGTGACATAGGAGGCGCGGGCCGAGGCCAGGAACGCCACCACGTCGCCGTACTCCTTCGGCTCGCCGTAGCGGCCGACCGGGATCGACGCCGTGCTCTCGGCCGACACCTCGTCGACGCTGCGGCTCTCGCGCTTCGCCTTCTGCTCGTCGAGAAACCTGATGCGCGGCGTCGCGACGCGGCCGGGCAGCACGATGTTGACGGTGACGCCGTCGCGGCCGACCTCGCGGGCCAGCGTCTTCGACCAGCCGACCAACGTCAGGCGCAGCGCGTTCGACATGCCGAGATTGGGGATCGGCGCGATCACCCCCGACGACGTCGAGGTGATGATGCGGCCCCACTTGCGCGTCCGCATCTGCGGCAGCACGCGGTCCGTGAGCGCGATCACCGACAGCACCATCGCCTGGAAGTGCTTCGACCACACCGCCGGGTCCTGGCCGCTGGCCGGCGTGGGCGGCGGACCGCCGGTGTTGTTGACCAGAACATCGACCGGGCCGAACGCCGCCTCGATCGCCGCCACATGTCCCTCGATCGCGGCGAGATCGGCGAGGTCCCAGGTCAGCGGCAGCGCCTTGGAGCTGGCGCCTTCGATCGCCGCCGCCGTCCGCTTCAGCGCCTCGCCGTCGATGTCGCCGATGGCGACCCGGGCGCCTTCCTGAGCGAGCGCCAGCGCGATGGCGCCGCCGAGGCCGCCGCCGGCGCCGAGCACCAGCGCCGTCTTGCCCGCGAGTCCGAGGTCCATCTCGGTTCCTTTCTGGTTCTTGGGGAGCGTCGTCGATCGGGCGGGTCCGCGTCCGGCAGGACCCGGATCGCCGAGCCCTACACGGCAGCGTCCCGGCATGCAATGCGCCCCACGCGGGAGACAGGTCGGCCGAACGCGCCGACCTCGTCGCCGGGTCACGGCGCCGGCGTGACACACGGCCTTTACGGGCCGGCTGTCGGCTCCCCATTGTTTTCCTATGTGGTGCCCGCCTATCGGTCCGGCGACCCGCCGGCCGCACCTCCGCCGGTCCGGCCGATCGACATGGACACACCCATGGACCGCCCCTCTTTCGTCCCGCACCCCCTCCCCTCGGCGCATGTGCTGCTGCGTTTCGCCATGCGGCTCGTCGGGCTGGCCGCCGTCGCGGCGATGAGCACCCGCGGCTTCGCGGCGACCTTCGCGGCGCTGCTCGCGCTCGCCGCCTTCTACTGCCTGCTGGTGGCGGTGCAACGCCGCGAGGCACCATTCGGACCCGTGCTCACGCATGTCGACGAGGCCGCCGTCTACGCCCTGTGCGCCGGCCTGCTCTCGCGGCTCTGAGCCCGCATCGCCGCTGCGACGTCCGGTCCATGCACCGGCGACGCATCTCTATGCGGGCTTTATGGCGGAGGGGGCGGCCGCGGTCTCGATTTCATATGCGGGGAGCGGCACATCTTGGCACAGACGCGGCGGACAGCGTGACCCTTTCGAAGCCCGCCGCCGAACCGTCCGAGACACCACTGCGAACCAGCCGAGGATCTCGATGCTCACCGTTCCGACCACCAGGGTTCCGTCCACGACGACCCGCCTCGGGACGACGCTTTGGCACACGACGCTGAGGCACCTGGCCGGGCGCCTCGCCCACGCGCTCGACGCCTATGCGGAGAACCGCATGCGCCAGGCGATCCCGCCGTCCGTGCTGCGCCGCGCCGAGGAGTCCACCCTCCGTCTCCGGCGGCCGCTTCGCGGCGGCCGATCCGGCCGGCGGACACGCGGCCACTGAACCAGCCGCCCCGACCCTCTGCCCACGACCACGACCCATGATCGGCGGCCCGTGCGAGCGGCCGCCGCGACGGCCCCGCCGCAAGGCACGGCCCCTCGCTCATTCGAACCCGGCAAACCTCGACCCGAAAGGATGTTCACCATGAACCCGCAGACCGCCAGCGAGCGCACCACGGAGCCTCCCCAATACTTCATCGGCCGCGACAGCCGGAACCGCTGGGTGGTGCGCGACCACAGCGGCCGCCGCGGCGGCTTCTTCGTCGATCGCGCCGAGGCGCTGCGCTACGCGCTGTTCGAGAACGGCCGCCGTCCGCAAGCCGTGATGATGGTGCCGGGCGTTCTGGAGCTCGACCTCAGCGGCCGCGCCGCCGCGCCGCTGCCCTGCGCGGTCTCGCCCGTCACCCCGCGGCTCGCCAGCCGTCGCGTCGCTTGAGCCACACCGCCCGCCACCGACACGGAGCCGCACCGATGACCAGCTTCGGCGACCTTCGCGCCCAGCTCGCCGGCGCCTCGCCGGCGCTGCCGACCCCGTTCGACCAGGACGGCGCGGTCGACTACGCCGCCTTCGAGCGCTTCTGCGATCTCCAGATCGAGGCCGGTGCGGCGACGCTCGTCGTCTGCGGCACCACCGGCGAGTCGGCGACGCTGTCGGCGGCCGAGCACCGCGAGCTGATCAGACGCGCCGTCGACGTCGCGGCCGGCCGCGTGCCGGTGGTCGCCGGCGCCGGCTCCAACGCCACCGCCCGGGCGATCGAGATGGCCCGCGCCGCCGAGGATCTCGACGCCGACGCCATCCTGTCGGTCGTGCCCTACTACAACAAGCCGACGCAGGGCGGGCTCATGGCGCATTTCGGCGCGATCGCCGACGCCACGGCGCTGCCGGTGATCCTCTACGACGTGCCGTCGCGCACCGCATGCAGCCTCGCCGACGACACCGTGGTGCGGCTCGCCGAGCGCCCCACCGTGATCGGGCTCAAGGACGCCACCGGCGACATCGCCCGTCCAGCGCGGTTGCGGCCGCGGGTCGGCCGCGACTTCCGCCTGCTCTCCGGCGACGACGCGACGGTGTTCAGCTTCCTGCTGCGCGGCGGCGACGGCTGCATCTCGGTGGTCGCCAACCTGGCGCCCGGGCTCTACGGCGAGATGATCCCGGCCTTGCGGCTCGGCCAGATGGCGCGGGCGCAGCGCCACGAGATCGTCGTCGCCCGCATCGCCGCCGCGCTGTTCCAGGAGACCAGCCCGTCGCCGCTCAAATACGCGCTCGGCCTGCTCGGGCTGATGACCCCGACGGTGCGGCTGCCGCTGGTCGGCCCGAGCGATCCGCTGCGCACCGAGCTCGCCACCCTGGTGACGACGCTGTGCAATCGCTATCCGCAGCACCTGATCGGTGCATCGCGACAGCCGCCGGAGCCGGCGCGCGCCGCCGCCGGAGGCTGATCGGCACGGCGGGCGGACGAGACTCGTCGTGCCGAGCCTCCACGACTTCGAGCCGAGCGGCAGCAAAAACGTGGATGGCCGGGACAAGCCCGGCCATGACGGAGGATGCAGTCCGAGAGCACCGCCGCCGGTGTCAGATCTCGTCCGGCGAATCGACCCAGCGCAATCCGGCCTTCGCCAGCGGCTCGCGCATCTTGTACATGTCGAGGCCGAGCTCGCCGGAGGCGAGCCGGCGGCGCTTCTCCTCCTCGGCGGCGACCCGCGCCTCGCCGGCCTTCGCGACCGCGGCAGCGTCGGCCCGCGGCACCACCACGACGCCGTCGTCGTCGGCGACGATCACGTCGCCCGGGTTCACCAGCGCACCGGCGCAGACGACCGGGATGTTGACCGAGCCGAGCGTCGCCTTGACGGTGCCCTTGGCCGAGATCGCCCGCGACCAGATCGGAAAGCCCATCTCGGTGATGGTCTTGACGTCGCGCACGCCGGCATCGATGACCAGCGCGACGCCGCCGCGCGCCTTCAGCGAGGTGGCGAGCAGATCGCCGAACATGCCGTCGGTGTTGTCGGCGGTGACGCCCACCACCATCACGTCGCCGGGCCGGCACTGCTCGATGGCGACATGGATCATCCAGTTGTCGCCCGGCTGCGCCAGCACCGTGACGGCCGAGCCGGCGATGCCGGCTCCCGCATAGATCGGCCGCATGTAGGGCTTCATCAGACCGACGCGGCCCATCGCCTCGTGCACGGTGGCGACGCCGAGATCGGCGAGCGCCGCGACGATGGACGGCTCCGCGCGCGAGATGTTGCGAACGACGACCGGCTTCATGCCAGCTCCTCCAGGGCCATCGGGAACAGCCGCTGATAGGCTTCGCCATAGGTCATCGGCTTGCCGGTGTTACGGCCGCCCTGGACGCCGCGCTGGAGCGCGACGCGCTCGTAATAGGCCCACAGATGCTTCTGGGCCGCCAGGATCTCGAAGGTCTTGCGCTTGATCTCCCACACCTCGTCGATGTTGAGGATCACCTGGGGCTTGAAGTTGCACATCTCCGGCTGGTGCGGCTCGAACAGGAACACCGGCGGCGCCGCATAGCTGTAGCTCGCCTGCGGCTTGTGGCCCATCGCCTGGGCGAGGATGCGGGCCTCCTGGGCGAAGCGCGACGCCTCCGGATGATCGACATTGTAGGGATCGTCCAGCGCGTGGGTGAGCACGAAGCTCGGATTGAGCTCGCGGTAGATGTCGATCAGCCGGTCGAGATGCTGCGCGCCGAGGCGCAGCGGATAGTCCCCGGCATCGAAGAACTCGATCTCGGCGCCGAGCATCGCGGCGGCGCGCTCGGCCTCGTCCTTGCGGCCGGCCTTCACCTGGTCGAGCGTCATGCCCGGCTGCTTCCAGGCGAACTGGCTCTCGCCGCGCTCGCCGTAGGCGAGGCAGACGATCTTGACGCGGTAGCCCTTCTTGGCGTGCAGCGCGATGGCGCCGCCGGCACGCCAGACGAAATCGCCCGGATGGGCGCTGACGACGAGTGCTGTCTTGCTCATGGGAGCCTCGTTCTTGCCTGACATGACGGCTCTGGTCCGGATCACAGAGTTCGTCACGGCCGGGCTTGTCCCGGCCATGACGCCGCGAGCAGAGGCTACAGAGAGCGGCTACTGCTTCGGAATGCCGGCCTTGTCGATGACGGCAGACCAGCGGCGGATATCGACCGCCAGGCGTTCGCCGAGATCGGCCGGCGTGCTCGGCGTCGCCACGATGCCGAGCTCCAGCAGCTTCGCCTTCACCTCGGGCTCGACCAGCACCTCCTGGAGACCGGCGTTGAGGGCGCGCAACGCCTCCTCGGGTGTGCCCTTCCTGGCGAACAGCGCGTTCCACGAGGTGGCGTCGAAGCCCGGCACGGTGCTCGCCGCCGGCGGCACGTCGGGCAGCACCACCGACTGCTTGGCGCCCGAGGTGGCGAGCGCCACCAGGCTCTTGTCCTCGACCGAGCCCTTCAGCGAGGCGTAGGAATCGACGATGAGCTGGGCGTCGTTGCGCAGCATCGACACCATGGCGTCCGGCGTCGTGCGGTAGGTGACGATCTGTGCGTCGATGCCGGATTCGGCCTTGAACAGCACGGCGCTGAGATGCTGGGTCGAGCCGGCCGTGATGGTGGCGATGTTGAGGGCGCCGGGGCGCGCCTTGGCATCGGCGAGCAGGTCGGCGAGCTTGGTGTAGCCGGTCTGCTTGTTGGTCGCCAGGATGAAGTCGAACAGGCCGAGGGTCGAGATCGGCACGAACTCGTTGATCGGGTCGAACGGAAGCTGCTTGAACAGGCCGACGCTGACCGCCGTGCCGTTGGAGAACAGCGCCAGCGTGTAGCCGTCCGGCGCCGCCGAGGCGACCCGGCTGGCGGCGAGCGAGCCGCCGGCACCGGGCGCGTTCTCGATGACGAAGCGCTGGCCGAGCTTGTCGCCGAGCCGCTCGGTGACGATGCGCACCGTGATGTCGGCGACGCCGCCGGGGCCGAACGGCACCACCACCTTGATGGGTCGCACCGGATACTTCGCCTGCGCGAAGGCCGGGCCGGACAGGACGCTCGGGGCCGCGAGGCCGCCGGCAGCGGCGCCCGCGAGGCCGCACAGCAGGGTGCGGCGGCTCAGGAAGGGGGCGGTGTCTCGGGTCATGATTCAATCCTCGTGGTGAAGCCGCCGGTCACGCGGAGAAGCCGAACAGACGGGCCGGATTGTCGACCAGGAGCTTCTGCCGAACGGTGGCGTCAGGGGCATAGAGGGCGACGAGGTCGACGAGGTCGCCGTCGTCGGGCATCGCCGGCACGTTGGGGTGTGGCCAGTCGGTGCCCCACAGCAAGCGGTCGGGATCGATCTCGACGAGCCGCTGCGCGAAGGGCACGACGTCGTGATAAGGCGCGCCCGCCGACGACACGCGCTCGGCGCCGGTGAGCTTGATCCAGCACTTCGGATCGCCGGCGTAGCGCTCGCACAGCGCCCGGAACGCCGGCTGGTCGACGCCGAGGCGGGCCTCGACGACGCCGATGTGGTCGATCACATACGGGATGGGTAGGCGGTCGAGCACCGGCGCGAAGCCGTCGAGATCCTTGGCCGGAAGGTAGAGGTCGACATGCCAGCCGTGCGGCGCGATGCGGCGGACCACCGTGTCGAAGCGCGACATGTCGGGCCGGCCGCCGAGGCGGGCCAGGAAGGTGAAGCGGCAGCCGACGATGCCGGCGGCGGCGAGGCGGCCGATCTCGGCCTCCGAGAAGCTCGCGTCGACATTGGCGATGCCCTTGTAGCGGCCGCCGCTCGCCGCGATCGCGTCGGTCACCACCAGGTTGTCGCAGCCGTGCGGGGTCGCGTTGACCAGCACGGCGCGCGCGATGCCCATGCGCGCCTGCATCCATTGCAGCTTGGCGAGCGGCGCATCGGGCGGCGTGTAGGGACGATCGGCCACGTAGGGGTATTTCGCGTCCGGCCCGAACACATGGCAGTGGGTATCGCAGGCGAGCGGCGGCAAGGCGAGGCGGGGCGTCCGCGGATCGGGATGCGGCGGCGGGATGGTCGGGATCGGACTCATCGGGATCTTTCCTGGCGGTCCGCACGGACGGGCAACCGCCCCGCGGATAGTCCGGCGCGGCGCCGGGCGATCGGCGTGCCGATCCGGGGCGGGATGAAAACCGGAGGCCGGCACGGCCGATCGCCGCGTCGCGACCGGGAGCATGGCGCCGGGCCGCTCCCTGAACAAATGACATTATTGGGCCTATTGGTGAGATCGGCTCACCAATCTGGGAACCCATGCGCTGCACGCGGTGCACGGGTCGCGCCACGGGGTCACGCCCCCGCCGCAGCTCTCAGGGACGGCTGCGCAGGGTGCGGCGGATGATGCGCAACAGATCCTCGGCGGCCGGCGACAGCGGCAGGCCGCGCTTCACCACGACGCCGAGCGAGCGCGACACCGCCGGCTGACGCAGCGCCACCGTGGCGATGCCGGTGCGGCCGCTCGCCTCGACGGCGAGGCGCGGCACCACCGCGAGGCCGACGCCGGCGCTGACGAGACTGACCGCGGTGGAGAGGTGCTGCACCTCGTAGCGCCACGCCAGCGCGTCGCGCCGCGCTCCGAGCGCGTCGTCGATCAGGATGCGGTTGCCGGTCTGCGGGCTCACCCGCACCAGCGGCTGGCCCTCTAGATCCGCCCAGGTGATGCTCTTGCGCGCCGCGAACTCGTGCTCGGCCGGGCAGACCAGGACGAACGGCTCCTTCAGAAGCTCGGTGATCTCCAGGTCCCAGCGGTTGGCCGACACGATGGTGATGCCGAACGCGGCGCGGCCGGCCTGCACATGATCGGCGATCTCGCTCGCCGAATTGTCGAACACCTGCACCTCGAGGCCCGGATAGAGCCGGGTAAACTCGGCCAGCACCCGCGGGATGTAGCGGATCGAGACGGTCGGCAGGCAGCCGATGGCGAGCCGCGCCTGCCGGGCCCGCCCCTGTCGCCGGAGATCCTCGAACGACTGGCTGGCCTCCTCGACGATCCGTCGCGCCCGCGGCAGCAGCTCGAGCCCCGCCGGGGTGAGCGCCACCCGGCGGGTGGTGCGGGCCAGCAGCTTGACGCCCAGCGCATCCTCCAGCTTGCGCATGCGGTGGCTGAGCGCCGTCTGCGACAGGTTGAGATGCGCCGCGGCGCGGTGGAAGCTGCCGCGCTCGGCGATGCTGAGAAACGCTTCCAGGCCGAGGAAGTCGATGCGCACGGCGGCTCCTTCGCACGGGATCGGCGCCACTGTAGCCCAGCACGCCCGACCGCGACGATTTTAGGAGTTTCCCTCACGGCCCGCTCACCGCGGCCTGCAAATTCGCGGCCCGGCACGGCTCGCCTTATCGCACCGGAGAGGGAGCCGGCGACACGCTAACGGTGTTGTCGAACTCCGGGGAGGCGTGTCGTGGGATACTCGGCGGACCGGCGGGCCTGGCATGGCGACGGCATCGCCTTGACCGTGGAACGTGGCGCGGCGCCGCCGCCTGAAATGCCGACCTGGCGGGTCACCGCCTGGGACACCGAGACCGGCGCCCTGCTCGGCCGCTGCGAGATCGCCGCCGACGACTGGCCGCTCGCGCCCGACGCGGTGCTGGACCGGATCGGCGGTCGCTTTCGGCTGGAGGCGGTGCGGGTCGACCTCGCCACCGCCCGGCTCTCGCTGCTGACCCGCCGCGTCGCGCACATCTGCGGGCGACGACGGAGCGCCGCCCGCCGCTGGCGTCGCCGTGCCGACGGCGGAGAGACGACCGGCCGCGTCGCCGCGGCCGGATGAGTTTCGGCGTCAGCTCTCCGCAGCGGCGGCCTCGGCGGCCGCCAGCCGGCGCTGCCGGCGATAGCGCCGCAGCACCCGCCGCCGCGCCTGGAGGCGCAGCCAGCCCTTGCCGCCGCGCTCGCCGCCAATCAGCCGCTGCACGCCGACGAACAGCATCGGCACCATCAGGAGCGCCAGCACCACCACGGCGATCATGCCGCCGGCGACGCCGGTGCCGAGCGCCTGCTGGCTCTTGGCGCTGGCTCCGGAGGCGATCACCATGGGGGCGACACCCGACACGAAGGCGAAGCCGGTCATCAGGATCGGGCGGAAGCGCAGCCGCGCCGCCTCGACGGTGGCCTGGGCGAGCGGCATGCCGGCGAGATTGAGGTCGCGGGCGAAGCCGACGATCAGGATGGCGTCCTTGGCGGCGAGCCCGATGATGGTGATCAGGCCGATGGTGAAGTAGACGTCGTTGGGCATCGCCCGCGCCGTCACCGCCAGCACGGCGCCGAGCATGCCGAGCGGCACCACCAGCAGCACCGCGATCGGGATCGTCCAGCTCTCGTAGAAGGCGGCCAGCACCAGGAACACCACCAGGGCCGACAGCGCCAGCAGGAACGGCGCCTGCGAGCCCGCCGCCTTCTCCTGGAGCGACTGGCCGGTCCACTCGAAGCCGAAGCCGCGCGGCAGCGTGCCGGCGATCCGTTCCATCTCGGCGATGGCGTCGCCCGAGGTGAAGCCCGGCTTGGCGGAGCCGCTGACGCGCACCGACGGGTAGTAGTTGAAGCCGACCACCTGGCTCGGCCCGACCGACCACTTGACGGTGGCGAAGGACGAGAACGGCACCAGCGTGCCCTTGTCGTTGCGGACATTGAAGCCGAGGATGTCCTCGGCCTTCATCCGGGCGCCGTTGTCGGCCTGCACGATGACGCGCTGCATGCGGCCGCGATTGGGGAAGTCGTTGATGTAGGACGAGCCGAGATTGGTCGAGATGGTGGAGTTGATCTCCTGGAAGGCGACCCCGAGGGCGGCGGCCTTCTCGCGGTCGATCATCAGCTCGATCTGCGGCGCCGGCGGCAGGCCCTCGACATAGACGTCCTGGAGGATCGGGCTCTTGCGGGCCGCGTCGAGCAGCATGTCACGGGCCCGCATCAGCTCGGCATAGCCCTTCTGGCCGCGATCCTGGAGACGGAAGCTGAAGCCGGACGAGTTGCCGAGGTTGTCGATCGGCGGCGGCTGGAGCGCCGAGATGTCGGCGTCCTTGATGCCGGCGAGGCTGCGGTTGACGTCGGCCACGATGGCGGCGGCCGAGTCGTTCGGGCCGCGCTTCGACCAGTCGTCCAGGGTGACGAACGCCTGCGCCGTGTTGGCGCCCTGGCCGAGGAAGCTGAACCCGGTGATGAAGGTGATGTTGTCGACGCCGTCGCGGTTCATCAGGAACTGCTCGACCCGCTGCACCACGTCGAGCGTGCGGTTGAACGAGGCGTCGGGCGGCGTCTGCACGTCGGTGGTGATGAAGCCCTGGTCGTCCACCGGCAGGAAGCCGGCGGGCAGCCGCGCGAACATCCAGCTCATCGCCACCACGATGGCCAGGAAGGCCACCAGCATCCGCCCCGAGCGCGCCAGCGACCAGCCGACGAAGCGGCCGTAACCGTCGCGCGTACGGTCGAGGCCGCGGTTGAAGATGCCGAACACGCCGCGCTTCTCGCCGTGGTGAGTCACCGGCTTGAGCAGCGTGGCGCACAGGGCGGGCGTCAGCGATAGCGCCATCAGGGCCGAGAAGCCGATCGCCGCCACCATGGTGATGGAGAACTGGCGGTAGACGATGCCGACCGAGCCGGGGAAGAACGCCATCGGCACGAACACCGCCATCAGCACCAGCGTGATGCCGACGATGGCGCCGGAGATCTGCCGCATCGCCTTGCGGGTGGCCTCGCGCGGCGGCAAGCGCTCCTCCACCATGATGCGCTCGACGTTCTCGACCACCACGATGGCGTCGTCGACCAGGATGCCGATCGCCAGCACCATGGCGAACAGCGTCAGCATGTTGATGGAGAAGCCGCCGATCAACAGCACCGCGCAGGTGCCGAGCAGCGCCACCGGCACCACGACGGTGGGAATGATGGTGTAGCGGATGTTCTGGAGGAACAGGAACATCACGATGAACACCAGCACCACGGCCTCGGCCAGCGTCATCAGCACCTTCTTGATCGACGCCTGCACCACCGGGGTGATGTCGTAGGGGATCTGGTACTTGATGTTCTGCGGGAAGAACTTCGACAGCTCCTCCATCTTGGCCTGCACGGCGCGGGCGGTGGCCAGCGCGTTGCCGGTCGGCGACAAGAGCACCGAGAGGCCGGCGGTGGGCTGGCCGTTCAGGCGCGTGGTGAACTGGTAGTTGAGGCCGCCGACCTCGATGCGCGCCACATCACGCAGCCGCACGGTCGAGCCGTCGGCGTTGGCGCGCAGCACGATACTGCCGAACTCGTTCGGCGAGGCGAGCTGACCCTTGACCAGCACCATGGAGGAAACCGGCTGGCCGGTGCGGCTCGGCTCGGCTCCGATGCTGCCGGATGCGACCTGGGCGTTCTGTGCCTCGATCGCCTTGGTGACGTCGTCGGCCGTGAGGTTGTAGCCGACGAGCCGGGCCGGATCGAGCCACACGCGCAATGCGCGCTCGGTCGAGTAGAGGGTGGCACGGCCGACGCCCGGGATGCGCCGGATCTCGCCCAGCACGTTGCGGATCATGAAGTCGCCGAGGCCGATCTCGTCGAGGCTGCCGTCGGTCGAGGATAGCGTGATGATCTGGAGGACGGCGCTCGACGCCTCCTCGATCAGGATGCCCTGCTGGATCACGGCGCGCGGCAGGCGCGCCTCCACCCGCTTGATGCGGTTCTGCACCTCGACGGAGGCGAGGCTCGGATCGGTGCCGGGGACGAAGTTGGCGAGGATCTCGACCTGTCCGAGCGAGTCGGAGGTCGACTCGAAGTTGAGGATGCCGCTGGCGCCGTTCAACTCCTCCTCGATCAGCCGGGTGACGCTGTTGTACAGGTTCTCGGGCGAGGCGCCCGGATAGCTGGTCGACACCGAGATCGACGGGGGCGCAATGATCGGATACTGCGCCACCGGCAGAAACGGGATCGCCAGCGCCCCGAACAGGCAGATGAACAGCGCCACCACCACCGCGAAGATGGGGCGGTCGATGAAGAAGGCCGGCATCGTGCAGAGCCGCCGTCAGCGCGTGATCGAGGCGGTGGCGTCACCGGCCTGATCGACGGCCGCCGCGCGGGTCGGGCGGCGCTGCCATGGCACCGGATCGACGAGATCGCCGGGCACGAACTTCTGGAAACCCTCCACGACCACCCGGTCGCCGGGCTTGGCGCCGTCCAGCAGCAGCCACTGGTCGTCGACGACGCGGCCGAGCCGCACGGGCTTCGGATGCGCGCGGTTGTCGTCGCGGACCAGGAACAGGCGGCTGTCGCCGTCGTCGCCGCGCTGCACCGCCTGGAGCGGCACCGCGAGCGAATCACCGTCGATGCCCTGCTCGATCTGCACGCGGACATACATGCCGGGCAGGAGCTCGCCCTTGGGGTTGGGGAACTCGCCGCGCAGCGTCACCTGGCCGGTCGAGGGATCGACGCTGGCGTCGGAGAACAGCAGCCGGCCGGGATGCGGATAGAGGGTGCCGTCGCCGAGCACCAGGCGCACCTTGGCGGCGTCGGGCGCCACCTGCTCGAGCGCCCCGGTCTCGAAGTCGCGGCGAAGCTGCTGGAGCTCCTCCACCGACTGGGTGAAGTCGGCATAGACGCGATCGAGCTGCTGCACCGTGGTGAGATGGGTCGCTTCGCCCTGCCCGACCAGCGCGCCCTCGGTGACGAGGGCACGGCCGACGCGGCCGGGGATCGAGGAGCGTACATTGGTGTAGCCGAGGTTGAGCTCGGCGCGGGCGACATCGGCCTTGCGGGCGGCGACATCGGCCTGCGCCTGGCGCCAGGTGGCGATCGCGGTCTCGTGCTGGACCTGCGAGGCGGCGCGGCTGCTGGCCAACTCGTCCATGCGCTTGGCCTGCTTCTCGGATTGCTCGAGCACCGCCTCGGCCTTGGCGAGCGCCGCCTTGGCGGCGTCGAGCTCGACCTCGTAGGGGCGCGGATCGATGCGATAGAGCACGTCGCCGGCCTGCACGTCGGCACCCTGGAGGAACGGCCGCTCGACCACGATGCCGGCCACACGAGCGCGCACCTCGGCGATGCGGATCGGCGCGATGCGGCCGGGCAGCTCGCGCACATAGGGGCGCGGCGCCGGATGCAGGGTGACGACGGAGACTTGCGGCGGGCCGGACTGGGCGGTCGGCGGCGATGTCTGCGCCTCGGTGCAGGCGGCGAGGCCGAGCACCCCGAGAAGCACCACGGAGCGCCAGTTCGCGAAGGCCCGAACAGTGGGCAAGGTCATCGTCGTCATCTCCAGTCACAAAAACAGTTGGACGCGAGCCGGGGAGCCCACGCCGTGTGCGGCATCACGGCCGCTCGTTGTGCCCGGCTGATTCGCATCCGCCGGGGTCGCGTCATTCTCGTGAGGACCTCGCCGAGATCGAACCCATGGGATGACGGGATTGTTCGCCATGCCCCTCGAATGGCGACCGAGAGGGTCGGGCGAACCGGGCGGCACGCCGCCGCCTCGTCGTCATCCCACGAACATCGATCTCTTTACTCCGGGCCTCCGACCGAGCCGGTCGTCACCCTCGGGCTCCCCCTGACCGCGGCGGCCCCTCCAGTGGAGTGTCCCGCCCACGGCGTTACGGCATTATTAACAGCCGTTCAGTTTCCTATTCAGAGCACGAATACGGCAGAAATTTGCTGCACGTCTCATGGCGAGGGGAGAGACGCTCCGTGCAACAAGCCGATACCTACAGTAAAGGATGAGGAACAACTCGAAGAAAATCGAAATTGTACTTGGGCTCTTCAGGCCGCGAATCACATTCGACTTGCAGTGGTCCCATAACAGAATGTTGGTATTGAAAGAAGTGTGACCCGACAATTGGTCACGTCGTCGCACACGCAGATGGTGCGGCGCGGGGTCGCGAAAATCGGCGCCCGAGGACGCCAGCGGCGGCGATCCTCCTGGACCGCCGCCGCTTTCCGCAATGCCGTGGATGTGAGTTCGGAGCGACGCCGGCCCGGCACCGGCGCGCAGCCGCGGCCGTCAGAGCGGAATCCGATCCAACTGGATCGGACCCGCTCTAGAAGTCCTTGCGTGATCGCATTGTCGACGGCGAACCGGAGTCCGCTTCGCCGGACAATGCTCTAGCGCGCCGCCGCGAAGCCCCCCGCGGCCGGCACCGCCGGCGCCTGGCCGTGCGACAATTCGCGCCACAGCTTGTCGGCGGCCTCCTGGGCACCCGGCGGCAGCCGATGGGCGATGCCGCGGTGGCAATCGATGCAGGTGCCGGCGTTCCGCACCGCCTCCTGGTGCTTCTCGGCCGAGCGCTTCTCCTGCACCGACCAGTCCATGTGAATGAAGTCGTGGCAGTTGCGGCACTCGCGGCTGTCGGTGGTCTTCATCGTGCGCCACACATTGGTGGCGAGCTGAAGCCGCTTGGCGTTGAACTTCTCGGGCGTATTCACGCTGCCGAGGAAATGGTGCAGCAGCTCGTTGGACGCCTGCACCTTACGCACCATCTTGTGACGCCAGTCCTTGGGGACATGGCAGTCAGTGCACACCGCCCGCACGCCGGTGCGGTTGGTGTAGTGCACGGTCTGGCGATACTCGCGGAAGACGTTCGCCTCCATCTCGTGGCACGAGATGCAGAACGCCTCGCTGTTGGTCGCCTCCACCACGGTGTGGAAGCCACCCCAGAAGGCGATGCCGGCGAAGAAGCCGACAATCAGCAGCGCGCCGAGCGACAGCGTTCCGGACGGCGTCCAGAACCATCGCCACAGGCGGCGCAGGGCACCGGGCCGGGAGGCAGGCGGCGCGGCCGCCTCGGCCGCGGGCACCGGCCCCGTCGCGGCCGGACCCGGGTTCGGGGACTGGTCGTTCATCGGTCCGATCCTCTTCCTGCGCCGGCCGGACACGGGTCCGCACCCCGGCGCCGCACCGTCATCACTTCACTTCGGTGGCGTTCTGGAACGTGCTCTGCACGAGCGGCTTGGCGTCGAGCTGCGGGACGTGGCACTGGGTGCAGAAGAACCGGGTGCCGGACACCTTGTCGAGCCGGTTGCCCTCGCGGTCGTTGTAGTGCGTCTCCGACACTTTCGGCGCGCCGGCCTTGATGTTGGCGGGCCAGTCGTGACACGTCATGCACTGGTTGAAGTCCTTGGTGACCTGATAGGTCTCGATCCGGTGCGGGATCAGCGGCGGCTGCTGCCGATAGGCGCGCCCGAACATGCCGTCGGCCGGCGTGTCCTGCTTGACCACCGCGGGGGGCGGCGCCGGCTCCTCCAGCCCGATGTCGCCGCGCAGCGTCTTGACGGTCTGCGAACGGTCCTGCGCGACGCCCGGCCCGGCGAGCGTGAGCGCGATCACCGCGAACCCGGCGACCAGGACGGCGACGAAGCCACCCACTCCGGCCTGTCGACGCCGCCGCGAGCCGGCGATCTCTTCGCCGCGACGGGCTGTCGTGTCGTCGATCATGATCGTCCTCCATCGGCGAAACGGGGTCATCGGTTCAGGCCCTTTCCAGTGCGGCCGGCGCCGGCCGTCCGGCGGGGCGCGGGGCAGACGCCGGCGGCGCGTCCACGCGCGTGTCGAAACGGTGGGTGAGCGAGAACACCCGCTCGGGGCAGACATCGACGCAGCGCCCGCACACCGTGCAGTCGCCCGAGACGATCACCGGGCCGGCGCCCTCGCGGCCGCGCAGCGCCGGCGCGATGACGTGCGGCTCCGGGCACACGGCGAAGCAGTCCAGGCAGTCGTCGCAGCGGGCCCGGCCGCGCGCCGCGACGCGCAGCAGCGTCGCCTTGCCGATCAGCCCGTAGGTGGCGCCGACCGGGCAGAGATGGCCGCACCAGCCGTCGCGGGCGACGACGAGATCGAAGGCGAACACCGCAGCCACCACCACGAGCCCGGCGAGCCCGCCGAACAATGCCGCCCGGTAGACGAGTGTCACCGGGTTGATCAGCTCGAACGCGATGGTGCCGGTAGCGGCCGACGCCGCCAGGATGGCGAAGGCGGCGAGCCACCGCGTCTCGCGGCGCATCACCCAGCCCTTCTCGATGCCGAGCCGACGCCGCAGCCAGGCGGCCAGATCGGTGACCGGATTGATCGGGCAAGCCCAGGCACAGAACGTGCGGCCGCCGAACACCAGATAGAACGCCACCACGATGCCGAGGCCGGTGAGGGCCGTCGCCTCCGGCCAGTGGCGCGCGGCGAGCGATTGCAGCACCACGAACGGATCGGTGAGCGGCATCACATCGAGGGTGAGGCTCGCCGACAGCGTGCCCTTGGCGATCCACACGCCGGCGAGTGGCCCGCTGAGGAACAGCGCCAGCACGCCGAGCTGAGTGAGGCGGCGCAGCACCAGCAGGCGGTGCGCCCGCCAGAAGCCGTGCTGCGCCCAGGCGGCGCGGCCGGGAATGCGGCGGGCCGTCATGGCTTCACCTCCGGCAGCCGATCGGGCAGATCGATCAGCCCGGGCACCAGCTCCTCGCCGGCCTTGCGCTTCTCCTCCCAGCCGCGCCGGTAGTGCGCATCCTGGCGGCCGGCCGCGAGCCCGATCGGCAGCACCTTGATGGCGGCCTCGGTGAGCACGCAGGACTTCTCGCACTTGCCGCAGCCGGTGCAGGCGTCCGGATGAACGACCGGCTCGAACACCGCGTGCTTGCCGGTGCGGCGATTGTGGGACTGCTCCAGGGTGATCGCCTTGTCGATCACCGGGCAGACGCGATAGCAGACGTCGCAGCGCAGGCCTTGGAGATTGAGGCAGGTGTCGCGCGACACGATGACGGCGACGCCCATGCGGGCCGCCGTGATGTCGACCAGGGACTTGTCGAGCGCGCCGGTCGGGCACGCCTTCACGCACGGGATGTCCTCGCACATCTCGCACGGGATGTTTCGCGCCCGGAAGTACGGGGTGCCGCCGGCGGGGCCGGCCGCGAGATCGGCGAGCTTGAGCGTGTCGTAGGGGCAGGCCCGCACGCACAGGCCGCAGCGCACGCAGGCCGCCAGGAAGTTCGGCTCCGGCAGCGCGCCGGGCGGACGCAGCGCATCGGCCGGCAGCGATCGTGACTGGCGGGCGAGCAGCGCGAGCGCGAGACCGCCGACGCCCGCGCCCATCGCCGTGCGCAGGGTGCCCTGCACGAAGCGGCGGCGGTTGACGCTATGGTGGGGCTCTGACGCCATCTCGACTCACATTCGCCTTCCGTCACCCGTCATGCGCGGGCTCGACCCGCGCATCCATCCTGTGAAGACGACGCTCGCCGTCGTCGTTCGATGGATGGCCGGGTCAGGCCCGGCCATGACGGCCTCATCTGCTCGCGACGCACCGCCGTCGGCTCAGACCGGCACCACCTTGCAGGCCGCCTTCTTGAAGTCGGTCTCCTTGGAGATCGGACAGGTGGCATCCAGCGTCAGCTTGTTCACCAGCTGCGCCTCGTCGAAGAACGGGATGAAGACGAGGCCCGGCGGCACCTTGTTGCGGCCGCGCGTCTCCACCCGGGTCACCACCTCGCCGCGGCGGGTCGCCACCTTGACGAGCTGGCCGCGCCGCAGCCCGCGGCTCATGGCGTCGTCCGGATGCATGAACAGCTGCGCGGTCGGGTAGGAGCGATGCAGCTCCGGCACCCGGCGCGTCATCGAGCCGGAATGCCAGTGCTCCAGCACGCGGCCGGTGCACAGCCACAGATCGAAGTCCTTGTCGGGGCTCTCGGCCGCCGGCTCGTACGGGCAGAAGATGATGCGCGCGCGGCCATCCGGCTTGCCGTAGAACTTCACCCCCTCGCCCGCCTTGACGTAGGGGTCGTAGCCCTCGCGGAAGCGCCACAGCGTCTCCTTGCCGTCGACCACCGGCCAGCGCAGGCCACGCGCCTTGTGGTAGGTCTCGAACGGCGCGAGATCGTGTGCCTTGCCACGACCGAACACCGCGTACTCTTCGAACAGCCCCTTCTGGACATAGAAGCCGAACGCGGTGGACTCGTCGTTGTCGAAGCCCTGCTGAAGCTCCGACAGCGGGAACTTGTTCACGACGCCGTTGGCATACAGCACGTCGTAGAGCGTCTTGCCGCGATACTCCGGCTTCTTGGCGATCAGCTCCTCGGGCCACACCTCCTCGACCTTGAAGTATTTCGAGAACTCGATGGTCTGCCAGAGATCGGAGCGCGCCTCGCCCGGCGCCTTGACCTGCTGGCGCCAGAACTGGCCGCGCCGCTCGGCATTGCCGTACGCGCCCTCCTTCTCCATCCACATGGCGGTCGGCAGGATCAGGTCGGCGGCGAGCGCCGTCACGGTCGGATACGGATCGGAGACCACCACGAACGCATCGGGGTTTCGGTAGCCCGGCAGCCCCTCCTGATTCATGTTGGGGGCGGTCTGCATGTTGTTGGTGCACTGGACCCAGTAGGCGTTGAGCTTGCCGTCCTTGAGCATCCGGTGCTGCACCACGGCGTGGTAGCCGATGTTGCCCGGGATGGTGCCTTCGGGAAGCTGCCAGATCTTCTCGCTGATCGCCCGGTGCTGCGGGCTGGTCACCACCATGTCGGCGGGCAGCCGGTGCGCGAAAGTGCCGACCTCGCGGGCGGTGCCACAGGCCGACGGCTGGCCGGTGAGCGAGAACGGGCCGTTGCCCGGCTCGGAGATTTTTCCGGTCAGCAGATGGATGTTGTAGACGAGATTGTTCACCCAGGTGCCGCGGGCATGCTGGTTGAAGCCCATGGTCCAGTACGACACCACCTTCTTCTTCGGGTCGGCATAGAGCTTGGCCAGCCGCACCAGCTTCTCGGGCTCGACGCCGGAGAGCTTGGCCGTGTACTCGAGCGTGTACTTGGACACCGCCTCCTTGTATTGCTCGAAGGTGATGTCGCGCATGCCGGCGGGATCGAGCGCGCCGTCCTTGCCGGCCTTGTGAGAGGCGTTCTTCGCCTTCTCCTCCAGCGGATGGCTGGGCCGCAGGCCGTAGCCGATGTCCTCGACCGTGTGGGCGAAGGCGACGTGCTTGCCGACGAAGTCCTGATTCACGGCGCCGTTCTGGATGATCCAGTTGGCGATGAAGTTGAGGATCGCCAGGTCGGACTGCGGCACGAAGATCATGCCGTTGTCGGCCAGCTCGAAGCTGCGGTGCTCGTAGGTGGAGAGCACATGCACCTCGCAGCCGTCGTGGGTCAGCCGCCGGTCGGTGAGGCGCGACCACAGGATCGGGTGCATCTCGGCCATGTTGGCGCCCCACAGCACGAAGCCGTCGGCGTGCTCGAGGTCGTCGTAGCAGCCCATCGGCTCGTCGATGCCGAAGGTGCGCATGAAGCCGGCGACCGCCGACGCCATGCAGTGGCGCGCATTGGGATCGAGATTGTTGGAGCGGAAGCCGGCCTTGTAGAGCTTGGCGGCGGCGTAGCCTTCCCACACGGTCCACTGGCCGGAGCCGAACATGCCGACCGCCGAGGGGCCGCCCTTCTTGAGCGCCGCCTTCCACTTCTCGGCCATGATCTCGAACGCCTGCGCCCAGGTGATCGGGGCGAAGTCGCCGGTCTTGTCGAACTTGCCGTTGCGCATGCGCAGCAGCGGCCGCGTCAGGCGGTCCTCGCCATACATGATCTTGGAGAGGAAGTAGCCCTTGATGCAGTTGAGGCCGCGGTTGACCGGCGCATCGGGATCGCCCTGGGTGGCCACGATGCGGCCGGCCTTGACGCCGACCAAGACGCCGCAGCCGGTGCCGCAGAAGCGGCATACGCCCTTGTCCCAGCGGATGCCGTCCGGCCGCGTCACCTGCGCCGCAGCCTCGGTGTCGGGAAGCGCCACGCCGGCGGCCGCCGCGGTGGCCGCCACGGCGGCCAGCTTCATGGTGTCGCGTCGCGTCTGCTCGGACATTGCTTCAAGCCTCCATGACGTGCGGGGCGGCGGAGCCGCGGTCCTGGTCGAATCCGTGATAGACGAGCGCCGCGGCGACGACGCCGGGGAGCCGGTGAATGGCCGCGAGACCGTCGAGCGCGGTCGCCTGCGGGGTGTCTTCCAGCGTCACGATCAGCCGACCGCCATCGGCGGCGCCGTGCAGCTCGCTGCCGGGAATCTCACCGAGCGCGCGCGCCACCTCGTCGGCGCGGTCCGGAACGGTGTGGACGAGGACGCCGCAGACATTCATGCGCGGTTCTCCGGGTCGGTCTGGGTGTCGAGCGAGGTATCGCGGATCGAGACAGCGAGGACGCCGGGGAGCGCCGTGATGGCGCCGAGCGCCGCGGCGACGTGATCGCACCGCACGGCGGCGACCAGGCGCCCGCCTGGCGCGGCGGTGACACGATCGACTCCATCGATGCCGGGAATGGCCGCAGCGACGGCATCGATTCGAGCCGGGTGCGCACGAACCAGCAGGCAGGCAGCCGCCGGGCTGTCGTCCTCGGCCGCCGCGCTCGCCACCGCCCTGCTGGGTTCGGCCGCGCTCGACCGCGCTCCGGCTGCTCCGCTCGGGTCGCGACTCCACGCGCCCCCGAGGAAGCGGCGACGATCGACGGCGGCCACCCGGTGGCCGGCTGACGGTAATGACTTGCGGAACACGGGATCGCTTCAGGTCGGACGAGAGCTGCGGTTCGACGAAGGGATGCAACACGGCGGGACATCGAGCCGACAGATAGCCGAGCAAATCGGCGGGATCGTTGATCCGGATCAGTCAATAGGAAGATACCGCCGATGACGGGGGAATCTCCCGTCACCCATATCTTGTCAGATTATCCAAATGGATGAGCGGCGGTATCCGCTGCATTCGAGGGCCGCGGCCTCAACGTTTGCGCTACCTTGAAACCTCCATCATGAGCCGGAAGCCGCACTCGGTATTCCTACGGACTCAGGATCGTTGCAGCACCACCACCGCATTCGCCGGCAGCAGCACCGTGACGGCGCCGTGCTGCGACGAGACAAGCGCCGGATTGACGAGGCCGCTGCCACCATACATTCGGGCGTCGCTGTTCAGCACCTCGCGCCATGTCCCGTCCGCGAGCGCCGGATGGGCGATGCGGTAGCCTGCCGCGTAGGCGTGATTGGCGAGGCTGGCGATCACCAGGAGTTCGCCCCCCGGCGCGTCGCCGTCGGCGGCGCGGCGGAACGCCAGCACCCGGTTGGCGTCATGGACGTGGAGGATATCGATCGCATGCGAGCGCAGCGCCGGGCTCTCCCGCCGCAGCGCGATCACGTCGCGATAGAAGCCGAACAGCCGCGCCCCCCAGGACTCCCGCAGCGCCGGGAAGTTCTCCCGGTGATCGATGAAGTCGTCATAGCGGTAGGGCTGCGACGCACCGACCTCCTCGCCCATGAAGAACATCGGGGTCGCGGGGCCGAGCAGCGAGAGCGCGGCGACGACCCGCACCCGCGCCTCGGCGACGTCGCGGGTCGCGCCGACGAGCGGCGCCCCGTTCACCGCCGTCACGATGGTGCGGGCCGAGTAGACCTTGCGGCCGTTCTCCTCGTAGCTCGAATTACCCGCCTCGTCGTGGGACTCGTGATAGACGACCCGCCCCTGCGTGCTCGCCGCCAGCGTGCCGGCGAACCAGCTCATGGCGAGCGGCCGGTCGTCGCCGTAGCCGGAGAACTTGAGAAGCCGGGCGCGCTGGCTGTCGTTGGTCGCGTCGCCGATGAGCTGATGGTAGTGCTCGGCATACCAGGCGGCATCGAAGCCGAGCCCGCCCGCCGCGGTCGGCTGCGTCACCGCCGGCCAGCCCGAATGATCCTCGGCGATCAGGATCACGTCGGGCCGCACCAGCCGCACCGTGCGGGTCCATTCGCGCAGGAACTTCTGGCCGAAGATCCGGGCGGTGTTCGCGGCGCGCCCGTCGGCATGCAGAACCGCATAGGAATGCAGCGATGTCGTCTGGTCGACGCGGAAGCCGTCGACATGGAACTCGTCGACCAGCATGGCGGCACTGGAGCAGAACAGCTTGCGGACATTCTCCTCGAAGAAGCGCGGTGCCCAGCCGGTCGACTGGTTGTCGATATAGCCGCCCTCCGGAAACCGATAGTCGCCGGGCTTGCCCTCGTACCAGTAGTAGATGTTGCGCTCGGGCGCGGTCGAATCGTAGGCCCATTCGGCCCGCTCGGCATCCTTGATGTAGTGGTTGTAGACCACGTCCATGATCACCGCCATGCCATGGCGATGGCATTCGCGAACGAAATGCTTGAACTGGTCGCGGCCACCGCCCGCATACTCGATGGCGAGGTAGTGCGACGAGCCATAGCCCCAGCTCGCCCAGCCCTCGTATTCGGACAGCGGCATCAGCTCGATCGCGTTGACGCCGAGGTCGCGCAGATAGGGCAGCAGCGCCATGGCGTCCTTCAGCCGACCGCGCGCTGCCTGGCCGGCCGCCAGCCCGTCGACATGCAGCTCGTAGATGACGAGATCCTCCAGCCGCCGCGGCACCGGCCGCGCCGGATCGAACTCGTCGCGCCAGAACTCCTCCTCGGCGGTCCACTCGGTCTCCGGAAACACCGTCGATTCGAAGTTGGTCGTCACGCCGCGCGCCGGATCGACCATCACGGAGCAGCTCTTGGTGCCGTCGAGGCTGCGGCGGCAGCCGCACCACGACGGATCGCGAGCCGGGTCGACATTGCCGCTGCCGATCTGGCAGCGCGAGTAGAGATCGGTTCGGTAGACGATGCTGCCGTCGTCGCGGGTGATGCGGAACATGTAGAGGGTGTGATCGTAGGCCGTCAGCAACCCGCCTTCGGGCAGATCCTCGGGCCGCGTGCTCCACACGCCGTCGGGCTCGCGATGCATCGGCGCCGTGTCGGCGATGCCGCGGCCGTCGTCGAAGATGTAGCCGCCCTTGTCGTTCTCGGCGCCCGAGAGCTGGCCGCGCACCAGCTCCACCTTCTGGGCATAGGGCGCCCACACCGCAAAACGCACTGCCGGCGGCGCGCCTGGCCGCTCCAGCCGGTTGGCGCCGAGGCGCCGGCAATGGGTGAGATGGTATCGCTCGATCTGATCGGCGCCGGCGAGCACGAAGGCGCGCACCGGATCGGTCGCATCCGCCTGGCACGGCTCGGTCGGAATGGCCGAGATGCTCTCGCCCGCCGCCGTCTCGGCGAGGACGCTCCAGTGGAACGTGTTCCCGACGGCGTCGGCGGCGAGGCCGATGGTGGCGCGAAACGCCGGGCAGCCGTCGTCGGCCGTGAAGGACTCCATCGGCACCGTCGACCACTGCGCCGAGGGGCGGCCGGCTGCGTCCCAGCTCCCGGTCAGGCGCATGTTGCGAAGCACGATATGGCGCAGGCCGGTGCGATACTCGAAATGGACGGGAATCTGCGGCATGGGGTCCTCGCAGAAGTCATGCAGGCCGATAGGGCCGCGGCTCCGGCCCGATGATCCAGTGCTCGCGCACGAGCATCCGGTGCAGCCACCGCGGCTCGGCGCACAGGCGCCAATCGGCCGCGAGCAGCGCGTGCGGCAGCGACGCCTCGGCGACATCCACCGCGTCGGCATCGTCGAACCAGAACTGCTCGACGGCATCGAGCGGCGATTCGCCGATCGCATAGGCGGCGTCGCGGACGAGGCCGATCTGATAGCGCCGCAGTCCCGGCAGCGCCTCCGCCTTGTCGGCGTGCGGCCCCAGCAGATGGGCGCGGAAGTCGGCGAGACGCAGGCCCTCGCGGCGCTTGGTGAGGACCAGCAGCAGCACGCCGGCGGCGTCGCGCGTCTCGGGCGGCCCGGGCAGCCGCGGATGCGCCGTGGTATCGAGCACCACGGTGCGCCAGAACGCCGCCCAATTGGGCTCGTCGGCGCGGGCGCCCTGGATCAGCTCGGGCGACTCCAGCGAGGCCACCTCGGCCGCCTCGTCATCGAGCCAGATCTCGGCGACGCCGTCCCACAACGGATCGGCGGGGTCGCCCGGTCGAGCGATGCGGGTATCCACCTTGTACTTGCGGATCTGCGGGATGCGGCTCGCATAGCGCACCGCATGCACCTCGACCCAGTATCGCTGGAAATCCGCCTCGCTCATCCCGGGCTTGGGATGTGCGAAGATGAACTGCTGGATCATCGGCGACCTGCTCCGTCATTCCGGGACGGCGCGACGCGCCGAACCCGGACTTCCGTTGCGTGCTTCGGAATCGGATGCTGGCGTCCGGGTTCGCGGCTTCGCCGCGCCCCCGGACCGACCGGCGTGAGTTCACCAGCCCCAGCGGCGCAGCGGCGGATCGCCGTCGAGCACCTCGATCAGCTTGCGGCCGGTCAGCGTGCTGTCCGGCGTCGAGCGGCCGGTGATGAAAGGGTAGTCGACCAGCACGCTGGTCGGATGCCCGAAATTGCCGTGGAACCCACCGTCCGGCCCGGTCGCGTCGCGCAGGATGAACTCCAGCGGATAGGGTGGCGGCCCCATGTTGAAGTCCAGGAACGTGTTGCGGGCGCGCACGAAGGCGGTGCCGTCCTTGTAGTCGTATTCGAGGCAGTGCCCGGTAACGTGCTTGCCCCAGATGATGCTCTTGCGGATGTTCATGTCGCGCGCGAAGGCCAGGCAGGCGACGCCGTAGCACTCCGCCGCGATCGGCTTGCCGGCGTCGTGGAACGCCAGGATCAGGTCGTGGACGCGCTGGTTGTTGACGAGGTCGACCACCGGCCCGGAGCCGCCGACGATCAGCACCGCGTCGTAACGCGCGATGCTGTCGCGCGCCGCCGCCAGCGCCCGGTTGTAGGCTTCGAGCAGGCGCACGAAGCTCGGCGCCGAGTAGTAGGGCCGATCCGGAAACCAGGCGGCGAGCGAGATCGGCGTTTGCAGGCGGCGCCCCTGCGCGGTCGCGGGATCGTCGATCTCGCGCACCTTGGCGGCCATCGCGGGCGTCGTCACCGGCCGCATCAGGGCGGGGTCGAAGAAGTCCGGGTCCATGCTGACGGGAATCGCGTTGGGCCGGCGTCCGTTCGGCGTGCAGAAGTCGACCGTCCAGCCGGCGCGGTCGAACTCGTCCAGCGGCCCGACCAGCTCCTCGCCCCAGTAGCCCCATTCCGACAGCACCACGAGGACGTGACGTTTTCCGCGCGGGTCCGGAAGCGGGGGCAGCGGATCGGGCACGCCCGCCGCGGGTCCCGCCACGATGGCATCCTTCACGGCATCGATCAGCGCCTCGGTGGCATGCCAGGAGTTGTTGGTGACGAGATCGCCGTCGACCACCACCTGGCGATCCTCCGGTGTGCCGGCGACGCAAGGCGTGTAGAGCCCGCCCGCATTGACAACGTCGGCGAGCACCACCTTGTTGCAGATCACCTTGCGGCCGGCGAGCAGATCGGGCGAGGTGGTCAGCAGCCACAGGCCGTGGCAGGCGGCGGCCTTGACGATCCGCGGGTCCGCCATGGCGCGGCGGAAGAAGTGCGCGGCCGGCACACTCCGCGCCACCTCGGCGGCGTTGGCGGCGGTCACGTCCTCGCGCTCGCTCCAGCGCAGTCGCACGCTGGTGTAGTTGGCCGAGACGATGACGGCGGCATAGTCCTCCGGCGCCACCGTCGCGACGTCCTTGTCGACGTCGATCCATTCGATCTCGTCGACGACGCCGGGCTCGACCGTCGAGTAGAAGCGCAGGCTGGGCTGCCCCCACAGGCGCGACACCAGATCGACGGTCGCACCATAGGCGGCGAAGCGTTCGCGGTAGAGGCGGATCTCGCCCGGGATATACTGGGACTCGACGAGCACGGCGATCTTCTTGCCGGCGAGAGGCGTGTTGGTCATCGCGGTCTCCTGGCTTGCGCGACGTGACGTTCAGGCGCCGGTCGGCGCGATGGCGGAGAACTGCACCACCAGCGAGATGGTGCCGTCGGTGCGCTCGCCGTCGAGACCGTCGAGATGGATCTGGAAGTCGTCCGGGTTGGCGGGCCGCTTGTCGGCCGTCACGTCGATGCCGTTGGCGACGATGCGCTCGATCGACAGGCGACCGGGCGGCATGAAGTCCGGCAGCACGTTGATGCTGGTCTGGATCGACGACTTGCGCAGCCGGAAGAACAGGCAGAAACCGTTGTCCGCCTCGCGGCCCGCATCAACGAAGGCGCGGGTGTAGACATGGGCCAGATAGGCCAGCTCGAAAGCGTGATACCCGATGGCGTGGCTGCTCTTCATGCCGTACTGACCGTCGATGATCGGCAGCCCGTTCTCGGTGGTGCGGAAGTAGTAGCCCTGGCGCTCGCGATCGAGGAAGAACAGGTTCCAGAAGGCTTCGCATTCGCGCGCGAGCCCGAGATACTGGGGATCGCTCGGGGTCGCGCCGTGCAGCACCAGATAGGCGAGAATGCCCTGCTCCTGCTGCCAGAAGTCCTTGGTGGCGCCCCACGCGAACTGGATCGGCATGCCGCCGGAAGGCTCGCGCTCGACGCAGTCGAAGATGCCGCCGCGAATCACGTCGAGGCCGACAGTCGCCATGCGGTCGGCGAGCTGGCGGGCCACCCCGAGGCAGCGCGCGGCACGATCGTCGTCGCCCGCCGCCTCGGTCGCCTTGCCCATGGCCCGGCGACGCGCCGCGCGCATGTGGAAGTAGTTGGCGCAGCGCGTCAGGTTCCAGGCGATCTTCAGGTTGTGGCCGACGACGGCGCGGTTCTGCTGCCAGCGATAGGTGTGGTCGGGCGTCCAGTCGTCGTGGAAGCGCTCGTTGACATAGCTCGATTTCGGATCGGGAAACTTCTCGACGATGAGGCTCGTCGTCTCCTCCAGGATCCCGATGCAGGTGTGCAGCAGCGCATCGAAATAACCGCGCCCGGTGCCCTGCGGCAGCGGCTCCAGGGTGAGGATCAGATTGATCAGATAGGCCGGGATGTGGTCGCCGATCGAGTTCCAGTTCTTGCGGCGGAAGTTGTCGCCGAGCGCCGGAGTATCGGGCCGCATGGTCACCGGATCGAGATGCGAGTAGTAGCCGCCGGTCCCGGCGAAGCCTTTCTCGCGGGCCGCCGGCGGGTCCCACCAGAACGCCTGGAAGGCGTTGATGGTGCGCCGGATGTCTTCCAGCACCTCGGTGTCGAGGGTGATGCGATAGTATTGAGTGAGCCCGGCGATCGAGTAGATCTGTTCATAGAGCGGAATGGTCCCGATGTCGTCGGGTCCCTGGGACGCGAAGAACAGGCTCTCGCCCTTCTCGCCCTCCTCGTGGCGACGCCGGCCATAGGCCCAGAAGCAGTACTCGCCGTCGTGGCTTACGGAGCGGAACGCCTCGCGCAGATACTTCATCGCGGCGTTGGCGGCGAGGAAGTAGCGCTCCGCCCCGGTGATCAGGAAGGCGGTGGAGAGATCGTAGAGCAGCCGCGACAGCACCGCGCTCTCCTGCACGTCGTCGTCCACCGGCTGGCCGAGAATGTTGAGATTGGTGCGGTAGAACTTGGCGAAATCGTCGATGGTGTAGCTGCGGCGCTGATCGAACAGATGGTCGAGGATGCGGTCGGCCATCTGGGTGACCTGGGCGAGCCACCAATGCGTCTCCTCGAACAGATAGCGGCCGGGATCGGAGTGCAGCAGATAGATCGTGCGGGCCTCGAAGCGCTCGCGTTCGCCGTCGAGCTGATAGAGGCCGGCGACGAACAGCGGGCGCCCCGACACGATGTACTTCGTCAGCGCGCGGGGAATGTCGTCGCCTGACGACGCCGTCGGCTCCGGCACGCGGTCGCGGCCGATCTGATCGAGGTTGGTGAGCACCTGATAGGTGGTGGTCTCGCCCACCAACACCCGAAACACATCGCCGGTGCGCGCCTTCAGGCTGAAGGTCGAGGCGGTGGCGTCGACGTCCTGGACCGAGCCGGCGAGCGTCATCGTCTGCGTGAAGTTGTGCCGCATGAATCCCCCTTGTGACCGCGCCGCCGCCGGCCGCGTGACGCGGGACGGATCGGCGGCAAGCCCGAGGCATCCGTGGCAGGCGTCCCATGCCGACGTGCGATCCGCGGCGAATGCAGGCCAGGGCCTGTATCCGCCGATCCTGCGGGACACGTTCAGCTCTACACGCTTTGGTTGCAGATGCTCGGCTAACGGAACTATTACGGGAGATTGAACGAGAACACAACCTGAGGGAGCAATCGCGATAGATCACGACTTCGCGGGATCGCGGCGCGGCCGGATCGCGGCGCCGCGGAAGGCGCGGCACCGCAGGGCGCCGCCCGCCGCGACACCGCCGGACCCGGCTGCGAGGTCCGGCGGTGCGACTGCACGGCAGCTCTCTTCTCCACCTCCGGCGTCATCAAGCCGTCATCGGCCAGCCGATAGACAGGCCGGCAGCCGCTCCCCCGTCGGCAGGCATTTCCCTGAGCTCTTAGACATCGAGGCCCGGTTTGCTCACGTCGTCGAAGGTTCGATGCGGCGTCAGCGCCGCCGTTCGCCGCACGCCCGCGCTCTCGCGTCAGGGCCTGTCCGAGGCGCTGTTCGCCTGGATGTTTCGTGGTCTGGTCTATCCCCAGATTTGGGAGGACCCCGCCGTCGACATGGAGGCGCTGGCGATCGATCGCGGCTGTCACGTCGTCGCCATCGCGTCGGGGGGCTGCAACGTGCTCTCGTATCTGGTCGCCGATCCGGCCCGCATCACCGCGGTCGACGTCAACACCGCGCATGTGGCGCTGGTGCGCCTCAAGCTCGCGGCAGCGCGGCATCTGCCGTCGTGGCGCGCCTTCCATCGCTTCTTCGGCAGCGCCGACGACCCCGCCAATGTCGCGGCCTATTGGAATCATCTCGCACCGCGGCTCGACGCGACGACGCGCGCCTACTGGGAAGGCCGCGGCGCCTTCGGGATCGGGCGCCCGCGCATCTCGATGTTCGCCCGCAATGTCTACCGGCACGGGCTGCTCGGCCGCTTCATCGGGCTCGGCCACGCGGTGGCGCGGCTCTACGGCGTCGACCTGCGGGCGGTTCTGCAAGCCCGCTCGCGCGACGAGCAGGCGCGCGCCTTCGAGACGCTGCTGGCGCCGCTGTTCGAGAAGCGATTCGTGCGCTGGGCGGCGGAGCGGCCGTTCGCACTCTACGGGCTCGGCATCCCGCCGGCCCAGCATGCCGCGCTGGCCTCGGCCGGCAGCGACATGGCGAGCGTCCTGCGCAGCCGCGTCGAGCGCCTCACCTGCGGGTTCGACCTCGATCAGAACTACTTCGCCTGGCAGGCGTTCGGGCGCCGCTACGGCGGCGACGAGCACGACCCGGTGCCGCCCTATCTGGAACAGGCGAACTTCCCGGCGGTGAGCGCGCGGGCTCATCGCGTGGCCGTCGTCAACGCGGTGATGACCGAGCATCTCGCCGCGCAGCCGGCCGCGTCGGTGGACCGCTACGTCCTGCTCGACGCCCAGGACTGGATGACCGACGCCCAGCTCGATGCACTGTGGGGCGAGATCACCCGCACCGCCCGGCCGGGCGCCCGCGTCATCTTCCGCACCGCCGCCGAGCCGAGCCTGCTGCCGGGCCGCCTCGACGCCGCGATCCTGGCGCGCTGGCGCTACGAGGAGGCGGCCTCGCGGGCCTTCACGGCACGCGACCGCTCCGCCATCTATGGCGGCTTCCATCTCTATGTCCTGGCGGACTGACGCCATGCTGGAGCGGAGCGCCGCTGGGCCGGACCGCATGGGTGCCAGGGTCGCGGCCGACGCGGCACACCGCATGGACCGGATGTACCGCCACCAGCGGCACGTCTACGATCTGACGCGCAAGTATTATCTGCTCGGTCGCGACGGGCTGATTCGCGATCTCGCGCCGGCGCCCGGCCACCGCGTGCTGGAGATCGGCTGCGGCACCGGCCGCAACCTGGTGCGGGCGGCACGGCGCTATCCGGCGGCGCGCTTCTTTGGCGTCGACGTGTCGGGCGAGATGCTGGCGAGCGCGGCGCGCGGCGTCGCCCGTGCCGGCCTCGCATCGCGCATCGGGCTCGCCCGGGCCGATGCCACCCTGCTCGATCCCGCCGCCGTGTTCGGCGAGCCGGCATTCGAGCGCGTCTACTTCTCCTACACGCTGTCGATGATCCCGGATTGGGAGGCGGCGCTGGACCGCGCGCTCGCCGCGGTGGCACCGGGGGGCGAGCTTCAGATCGTCGACTTCGGCGCCCAGGAGGGGCTGCCCGCCGCCGCGCGGAGGGCACTGCGCCGCTGGCTGGCCCTGTTCGACGTGACGCCGCGCGATCGTCTCGAAGAGCACCTGGCGGCCTCGGCGGCGACGATCGGTGCCACCCTGTCGGTCACCCGCCCCTATCGCGGCTATTCCCAGCGCGCCGTGCTGCGCACGACTTGTTGATCGACACGCCGTGCTGCGCACGGCCTGCTGATAGACACGCCGTGCTGCGCACGGCGCCCTGATCGACGTATTGAAGCCTCGTGCCGGATCGTCCCGCCACCGCGGCGGAGGCGGCCAGCTCGTCCGCTCAGCCGCGCTTGCGACGGCCACCGCCGCGGCTGGCCTTGCGGACCGGCTTCTCCTCCTCGGCAGCCTCCTCGCCGCCACCGTCGATGGCGAACTCCTCCAGGCTGTGCCCTTCGTCGAGCAGCGCCGCGAGCCACTTCGGATGCGCCCCCCGCCCCGCCCAGGTCTCACCATTGGGGCCGCGATACTTGGGCGCCACCTTGACCCCTTTCAGGGCGCTGGAGCGCCCCGACGCGGCGCTGCGCGCCGGGCGTCCGCGGGCGGATTCGAGCGCGCTCAGCTGCTTCTTGAGCTCGCGACTACGCTCCTCCAACGTGCTGTCGATCTCGGCACGAAGGGCCAGCAGGGCATCGACATCCATGGCTTTCAGATTGACGGCAGCCATTCTCGGCTCCTGAAAAGGATTGAGGCGGTTTCGGCGGATGAACGTGATCCGGTCGCAAAAACCGGGAGAGGCCACTTGACGAGTAAAGCTCTGTCACGGGTTTCGGTTCGTCGCAAGAAAAAACATGAGAAATAACCCACCGATCGATTGCGTATCGACGAATGCCTTACCCCCGGTTGCTGAAAGCTGCTGATCCGGCAGCCGTTCATATCGTCCTATAACGAGAATTTCTTGGTCGGACCATGCAGGGCCGAACAACGAAACACCCACCGGCCGGAATGTACTATAACCAACCTAATTCGCAACCAAAAAGCGTAGCGGCGCACAATTGAAAGTTTCATGTAAGGAACCCGTCTTAGAATGGAATGCGAATCGAAGTGGAACGGACTTCGCTCCAGACGTCCTTCCGTGATCGCATGTCCGACGGCAGCCGGCATCGGCTTTGCCGGACAATTGTTATGCGCTGGCGAATTCGTCATCGCCGACGAAGCCTCGCAGGCCCGCGGCTTTCCCCCATGGCACGGCGGAAACTCGGAGGGTGCTGCACCTGAGCCGCACCGCCCGCATGGCAGCCGCCCCGTCGGCTCGATTGCACGGTTCCGATACCCGACGCATCATGGCGAATTGTCGATACCTTTCCCGCAGCGCGACGAGGCCGTGATGATTCTGGAGATCGCTCAGATCGAGGTAAAGCCGGGCCAGGAGGCCGAGTTCGAAGCCGGGGTCACCAAGGCGGTGCCGCTCTTCCGCCGGGCCAAGGGATGCTCCGGCGTGACGCTGCAACGGAGCATCGAGAAGCCGACCCGCTATCGGCTGTTCGTGCGCTGGGAAACCCTCGAAAACCACACGGTCGATTTCCGCGGCTCGCCCGATTTCCAGGAATGGCGCGCCTGCGTCGGACATACCTTCGCGGCGCCGCCCGAGGTGGAGCACGTCCGAGAGATCGTGCACGGCTTCTGAGCCGGGTGACGGCGGCGGCGTTTCGCTGGCTCGCGCAAATAGCGAAACTTTCGCGCAGCAAAACCTCCGGTGACGGCAATGTGATTAGACCGATCTGTCTGGTCCGGCATCATCACACCTGAGAGCAGCGCCGCCTCGTTGCGGCTAGCGGCCATCGGCGGTTCGTCGAGGAGAGCCCTCGAATTCAGATCAGCACCACCCATCGACCGGCCGCCCGTGCGGGCGGGATCGCCGGCGCTGCCTCTTGGCTTGACGTCCCTTCAACAAAGGAGACAGCGGTGATGAACGATTGCACGCGAGTGTCGACGCAGTCGGAAGAGGCGCCCGCACGGCCGGACGGCGCATCCGCACACCTCCCGGCACGCCCCAACGACACGCCGGCGCACCGGGACGGCGACGTCCCTCGCATCTCGTTCGCCGAGCTCGAGCGGCGGCTCCAGGACATCGATGTGCCGGACGCCGCGCTGCGCCCCTACTTCACCGGCGATCCATCATCGTCGCGGCCGTTCGCCCCGGTGCTGACCATCGACCCGCAGCGGGTCGAGTTGGACACGATCGAGAGCTTCCGAGTCGAGAACGCCTTCGCGATGGACTGGGCGAACGGCATCGCCCGATTCCGCCGGCAGGCCCGTTTCAAGCGGCGCCGCACCCGTGGCGAGCGGCTGCCGGTGCTCGTCGCCGAGGGCGACTCCTGGTTCCAGTTCCCGCTGCTGCTGGACGACGTGATCGACCAGCTCGACCCCGCCTATCTGATCTGGTGCACCAGCGAGGCCGGCGACACGCTCGCCCGCATGGTCGGCAAAGCGGCCGAATACGTCGACGCCATCGCGAGCCAGGAGCGCCCGCTGGCGCTGCTGTTCTCCGCCGCCGGCAACGACCTCATCGGCGTCGAGCCGGATGGCACGCCGGTCATGTACAAAGTGCTGCGCGACTTCGAGCCCGGCCGGCCGGCCCACTGGTATATCGAGACCGACGCTTTCGCGGAGCGCCTCGCCTTCATCGAGAAGGCTTATCGAACCCTGCTCGACACCATCGACCGAACCTTCGGGCGCCGGGTCGCAGTGGTGCTGCACGGCTACGACCGCGCCATCCCGGCCGGCGCCGGCGATCCGCGTCGGCCCTGGTGGGCCGCCCGCGACCAGTGGCTCGGCGGTCCGATGACCCGACGCCGGATCGCCGACCCTGCCCTCCAGCGCGGCATCGTGGCCGCGATGATCGATCGCCTCGGCGCCCTCCAGGCGCGGCTGTGCGGCGGCAACAATGCGGGCGGAGCCTTCCCGACCGCCTGGCAGGTCGACGTCCGCGGGACGTTGCCGGCCGTCACCGACTGGGCCGACGAGTTGCACCCGACCAGCGACGGCTTTGCCCGCGTGGCGCGGCGCTTCCAAGCCGTGCTGGCGGATGTCGCGGCCCGCGACGTGCCGGCCCGGCCGGTGCCGGTGCGGGCGCGGGGGAGCGAACCGGAGGCCGGCACGCCACCGACGACACCCGCATTCTCAGCCCCGCCACGCGATCCGGAGACGGCCGGGTCGGACGTCGTCACGCCGATTCAGGACCCGCCGTTCCTCCGCGAGCCCTCCACCGAGGTGCCGCCGTTCGGCGACCTCGCCGGTGCCGCCCCGGTCGATGATCCGGCCCACATGCTCAGAGGGTTCCGCACCCTGAGGGTGGAGGCAGCGGTCGGCCGCGAGGTGACGGCTCCGGCCGCGCTGGTGGCGATCCTCGCCGAGCGACGGCGGGCGGTCGTCCGCATCACGGCGCGCGGCACCGACTATGAAGGCATCGCCCGCGCCCTGCCGTGGTGCGGCACCGGCTTCTTGGTCGGCCCCAACCTATTGCTGACCAATCACCACGTCCTCAACTCCGTCACGGTCGCCCGCACCGCCACGGTCGAATTCGATTTCGAGGTGCGCGGCGCCGACCTGCTGAATGGCGTCGGTACTGCCGTCTCCGCCGAGACCTTCCGGGTCGATCCCGACCGGCTGTTCGTGACCAGTCCGGTCGCCGGTGGGCTCGACTTCACCTTCGTGTGGATCGAGGAGGCTGCCGCCAAGAAATACGGCACAATTCCGATGGAGCGGGCCTCCTTCACGGTCGAACGTTGGGAGCAAGCGTATGTCATCCACCACCCGCGAGGCCAGCCCAAGCGGATCTCGCTGGACGATACCGACGTGCTGAACATCGACTCGGCCCTCATCCATTATACGTCCGACACCGATGAGGGCTCGTCCGGCGCGCCGGTGCTCGACCAGCAGGGTCGGCTGGTGGCGCTCCACCACGCCCGCCAGAATCTCCAGCTTCCCCTACCCGATGGTGGCAGGACCACAATCGTCAACGAAGGCATCAAGATCGGCGCCATCGCGATTGATCTCGAGAACCGGGTGAAGCGCCGCGCCGACGATGCCGCAATGGCATCGGTGGTGCTCGACGCCATCACCGGATCGGACTCACTGACCGGCTATTTCGGCGGGCTCGGCCGCCCACTCAGCGGCAAAGACGGGGTCGAGGCGGTGGTCGACACCTATCGCGGCACCGACCAGGACGTCGACATCGCCTTCTGGAACGTCGAGTGGCTGGCGAACCGCTGGCGCGACCCCGAGAAGCTGCACGGCGCCGCACGGGTGATCGCCGACCTCAATCTCGACGTCTGGGGCCTCGAGGAAGTCTCGCCGCGCGCCGTCGTCGAGCTGGTGCGGGTGCTCCGCGACCTGTTCGGCCAAGACTATGGCTATGCCCTGTCGGAACCCGACGCCCCCGAGGGCAAGCAGTCCACCGCGGTGATCTGGAGGACCGCCACGGTGAGGGGCGAGCCGGCCCGCTGGCCCGACGAGGCCCTGGCGCTGTTCGATCTCGACAGCCGCGACCCGCGTGCTCGTGAGGAAGCGGTGCATGGCAAGGTGTTCGACCGCTTCCCGGGCCTGTTCCGGTTCACTCTCGGCGGCACCCGTACTCCAGCCCGCCCCGGCGCGCCATTCGACTTCTTTCTGGTGCCGCTGCACCTCAAGGCGATGGCAGAGGGCAGCGTCCGCCGCCGGCTCGCGGCTCGGCTGCTGATGCGGGCCACTGGTGCACTGATCCGCGAATCCGGAGATGCGGACATCATCTTGGGCGGCGATGTCAATGCGCCACTCGCCTCCGGCGATCTCAACGCCTTGCAGGACGGCGGCTTCACCGCAATGGCTGCGAGCGACGAGAAGGCCGGCGGCTTCACCTATCTGAAGTCGCCGAAATCCCTCATCGACAACATCTTCCTGTCGTCGAACCTGACCCGGACAGTGGGCGGGGCGGATTTCTTCATCGTGGCGCGCGAGCGCTCGGTCGACGGCTTCGTGGCGAACGTCTCCGATCACCGGCCCGTGCTGGTGCGCCTGTCGCTCGGCAATGTCGCAGCAACGACCGAGGTCGACCTTAGCGACCGCGGTCTCGATACAATGATCGATCGCTGGCTGGCCGAAAGGCCCGATCACGGCAGCCGGCGAGACCGCGCCGCCTGATCGACGGCCAGGGCGGCGCCCGCCGGCGGCGAGACAGAAATCCGGCTGGCGCCCCGGCGCCGGCCGCGCTCAGCCGCAGCCGCCCAGTCCCATCCCGGCCCCCATGCCGCAGCACTGGCCGCAGCCGCCACCCCCGCCGGCGCACACCGGCTCGGGATCGGAGCCGCCCTTGGCGGGCGACGCGATCAACGACAGCTGCTGCTCGAGATCGCCGCTGGCACAGGCCGGGCAGGTCGGCACGTCCGAGGAGCGGACGAGCGTCTGGAACATGTGGCCACAGCTCTTGCACGCATAGCCGTAGAGCGGCATGACGCCTCCAAAGGTCTGGCATTCAGGGAGCGGGGGCGCCGTCTAGTGCCCCATGGCCACGCGCCGCGCAAGAGGGCGCGACGCCGCCTGGAGGCTCGCGGCCTTCGCAGCGGCCTACAGCGTGCCGGCGATCCCGAGATCGGCGAGGGTCTGGACCGTCAGGGCCCGGGCGGTCCGGCGGGCCGCCGCCACATCACCGTCGCAGATGTGATCGATGAGCGCGCGCAGGAGCATCCGGCTCTTGCGGCCGCGGCTCTTGGCGAACGATGCGTTCACGTAGATCAGCGTCTGCTGCATGGTGTTGTCCCAGATCTCTCGCATGATCCGGTTGCCGGCCGCCGCCAGCAGCCATTGCGACATCCGTCCGCCGAACGCCGGGTGCCCCTCGTCGAGCTTGTCGAAGGCGGCGTCGATGCTGCGCTTGAGCTCCGCCGCGGCCGCCACGGTCTCGGGCGTCACCTGGCGCGCCGCCAGCTCGACGGCGTATTCGAGCAGCGCCAGGCGCACCTGGAACAGCTCGACGATCTCCCGCTCGGAGAGGCGCTTGACCCGCACCCCCTGGAACGGCGGACGCTCCGCCAGCCCGGCCGCCACCACGGCTTGCAGCGCCTCGCGGATCGGCCCGTTGGAAAAGCCGAACTCGGCGCGGAGCTGCGCCTCGCGAAGGCGCTCGCCCGGCGCGTAGACGCCGGTGATGATGCGGTCGCGCAGCACCTCCGCGAGCCACAGGCTGCGCGACGGCGGCGGCTCCTCGGGCGGCGGGACGGGACGGGGCGGCTTCGCGTCAGGCTTCGCGTCAGCCTTGGAGGCGGCCTCGGCGACGACCTTGGCAGTGGCGGCCGCCTTCGGATGCGGCTTCGCGGCCGGCCGCGGCGCGGACGAGGCGGAACCGGACGACGCCGGCTTCCGGTCGCGTGTCGCCGCGACAGGTCTGCTGCGTCGTCCCGGTTTCGCCATCGTCTCGTCCTCGCCCGAAGCGCCTGCGACTTACGCGGCGCGCCCGGAGATGACAAGCCGACGCGAGCCGCCGGTGGCGTCAGAAGAACCGTGCCCGATAGCTATGCTCCGGCGCCGCCGCCGCCAGCGCCCAGTCGGCCAGTTCCTCGTGCCGGGCGAACCACACGTCCGGGAACTGCTGCATGTAGCGGACGATCTCCTCGAACACCGCCATGATCATCGGCCGTCCGCCGAAATGGCAGTGGAGCGTCAGCACCAACATCGACATCGGCTCGTTGCGATAGAGATAATCGAACGTGCCCTTGTAGACGTCCCACAAATCACGTGGGCTCGAGCGCAGGACCCGGTTGTCGGTGAAGTCGCTGTTGGGCACCGCGGCGAGCACCCCGTTCGGCGTCTCGATCCGATGCGGCAGATCGATGTAAGTGACGTCGGCGTGCCATTTCAGCTTCTCGGCAGCCAGGAAGCTGGTGGTGTTCTCGGTGAAGGCGAGCACCGAGGAGAGCCAGCCGGTCGGGCGCCGGCCGGCCTTCTCCTCCAGGATGCCGAGGCACCGTGCGATCGTCGCCCGCTCCTCGTCCGGCTCCATGTAGGCGAGCAGCGCGTCCTGGGTGTAGTTGTGGCCGCCGACGTCGTGGCCGGAGCGGACGATCTGCGTCACCGTGTCGGGATAGAGCTCGGCGCAGCGCGCATTGGTGAAGAAGGTGCCGGGAATCTGCAATCGGTCGAGGGTGCGCACGATGCGCCACACCCCGACCCGCGCCCCGTAGGTGGACCAGGCGCGGCCGGCCAGATCCACGGTGCCGGGCTTCAAATGCGTGGTCTGCACCGAGTAATTCGGCGCCTTCCCCTCGGCCCAGGTCTCGTACATCACCGTGACAGCGACGGCGATCCGCTTTCCGTTCGGCCAGGCCGGCCCGTTCGCGCGCTCCACTGAACATCCTCCGATCGTGCCCCACCGGCTCTCTCCGGAGCCGTCGCACCGCGGCGAGACAAGTGCAGCGAGGGCGGCGCCGCGAAGCGACGTCATCGGCGGGGAGTTGCATCTGGGTCTCTGATTAATTATTAATAATCTTCAAGTCAAGAACGAGCGGCACCCGCGCCGCACCGAGGAACGTAGGGAAGGAGCCGACCATGCCCCCGCTTCGACAGCTCGCGACCATCGCGGCAGCAACCAGCGCCGTCGTGATGAGCACCGTCCTGACGACGGACTTCGGGTCCGGTGCGGCCCACGCCCAGACGGCCGGACGAGACGCCGCCGCGACAGCGGCGACCGAGTCGTGGCCCGAGCGGCCGATCCGCTTCCTCGTCACCTCGGCGGCCGGCGGCGGCATCGACCTGATGGCGCGCCTGCTCGCCGACGGGCTGAGCCGCGAGCTGCCCCAGCGCGTCGTCGTCGAGAACAACGGCGCCGCCGGCGGCCTGATCGCCACCCGCGCGGTCGCCAAGGCGGAGCCCGACGGCTACACGTTCCTGTTCTCCGGCCCCGGCATGGCGTCGCTGCCCTATGTCTACAAGAACCCGGGCTACGCCGTGCGCGACGACTTCGCGGCCGTGTCGCTGGTGACCCGCTATCCGCTCGTGATGGTGACGACGCCCGATCTGCCGGCCAAGACGCTGCCCGAGTTCATCGCCCTGGTGAAGAAGAACCCCGGCAAGTATGCGTTCGGCTCCAGCGGCATCGGCGGCGCCTCGCACATCCCGCTGGAGGCGTTCAAGGCGCAGGCCGGCCTCGACATGATCCATGTGCCCTATCGAGGCAGCGGGCAGACCACCGCGGCGCTGCTCGGCGGCCAGATCCAGCTGGTCATCGACGGCCTCGCACCGCAGCTTCCCAACATCCAGGACGGGCGCGTCCGTGCGCTGGCCGTCAGCACCACGGAGCGCTCGCCGAAGCAGCCGGACATTCCGACCGTCGCCGAGACGCTGCCGGGCTTCGCGTTTCCGATGTGGGTCGCGGTATTCGCCCCGGCCAAGACGCCGCCCGCCATCGTCGAGAGGATGTCGAAGGCGATCACCGCCGCCGTGCAGTCGCCGGCCGTCGCCAAACGGCTTCAGGAACTGGTGGTCGATCCTGTCGGGTCGACCCCGAAGGAGCTCGACCGCTTCCTCGACGAGCAGCTCGCCTTCAACAAGGCGGTGATCGAGAAGGCCGGCATCCACGTGCAGGAGTGACGATGACCTTCGACCCGGCCGACCGTGGAGGCCGCGATCGCGGCGCGCTCCTTCAGGCCCTGACGACGTTCGAGACCGACTACTGGCACGACGTCGACTTCAATCACGGCCGCGGCGGCGAGGCGTTCTACGTCGCCGACGGCCTGTTCGCGATCGGCGACACGCGGATGGACGGACGCGACGCCATCCGCGGCTTCTACGCCTGGCGAGAGCAGCGTGGCGCCCGCACGGCGCGGCACGTGGTCACCAACTTCCGGCTCGAGTCGGCCGGCGGCGACGAGGCGGGCAGCGACAATGCCGCCACCCTGCACTGCATCCTCCTGCTCTACGCGGCGGATGGCCTGCCGGTGCTTCCCTCGCTGCCGGCGATCCTGATTGCCGACGTGGTCAGCGTCTGCGTGCACCGCGGCGGCCGCTGGCTCTACCGCTCGCATGTCCTCACGCCGGTGTTCATGGGCGGCACGCCGCCGACCATACCGCCGGAGACCAAACCGTAGTATCGCTGACGGGTCGGCCGGCGCGGCGCGACACAGCCCAGGAGCCCCGCATGCAGGACGTCTCGAAGCAGCTCGCCCCGCGGGGGCGCCTGCGCGCCGCCATCAACTTCGGCAATTCGGTGCTGGCCCAGCCGGACCCCACCACCGGCGAGCCGCGCGGCGTGCAGGCGGCGCTCGCCCGCGAGATCGCCGCCCGGCTCGGCGTGCCGGTCGCCTTCGCCACCTATCCGGCGGCCGGACAAGTGTTCGCCGCACTGGCCCGCGACGAATGGGACGTCGCCTTCATGGCGATCGACCCGGTGCGCGCCGCCGATCTCGACTTCACGCCGCCCTATGTGCTGATCGAAGCCTCCTGCGTGGTGCGGGAGGACTCGCCCCTGCGGACCATCGACGATGTCGATCAGCCGGGCGTGCGCATCGCGGGCGCCCGCGGCAGCGCCTACGACCTCTACCTCTCCCGCACCCTGACGCACGCCACCCTGGTGCATCTGCCGAGCGGCCCGGAGGCGCGTGCCGCGTTCCTGCGCGACGGGCTGGAGGCGGTCGCCGGCGTGCGCCAGGAGCTGGTCGCCTTCGCGGCGTCCCATCCGGGCCTGCGCGTGATGGAGGGGCGCTTCGTCGGCATCGAGCAGGCGGTGGCCATGCCGAAGGGCCGCACCGCCGCCCTCGCCTTCCTGACCGGCCTGGTCGACGAGATGAAGCGCAGCGGGCTGGTCGCCCGCGAGCTGGCCGCCAGCGGCCAGTCGGCATCACTGGTGGCGCCGTGACGTGACCGCCGGCAGGCGGCGAGCGGTGCCGATACGACTCAGCTCATCCCGGACGCCGAGGTGGGCTCGATCTCCACCGACAGGCGCTGCTCCCCCGGCTGCCGATACGGATAGCTATCGACGCCGAGATACTTCTTGGCCAGCGCATCGATGTGGGCGTCGGCACCGTCCTCGGTGACGTGGCGAACGCGGCCGCGGATCTGGAGATAGCGATAGGGGTTGTCGGGATCGATGATGGCGAGGGCGACGCGGGCGCCCGGCGTCAGCGTCCGGGCCTTCACCCGGCCCTTGGCGGTGTTGACGCGGACGACGCCGTCGGTGAAGTCGAACCACACCGGCGTCACCTGCGGCGAGCCGTCCGCCATCACGGTGGCGATGCTGGCGAAAGCCTTCTTGCCGGTCAGCAGATCCAGATAGGCGTCGGGAGGCGTGATCATCGGGCATCCCCTGATTGGCGCACGGGGCGAGCACCACCCCGGGAGTAATATAGGACGTCTCTGCCGACGCGGCAGCCCGGCCCTTTCCCTGCCACGGTCGCCGGCCCATATTGCGCCGATGCCGAAGCCGCCGAAATCACCGGACCCGTCGCGTCCGTCCCGTCATGCCCCGCCGAGCAAGGACCCGGCCCGGCCCACCCGGGCCAAGGCGTCGCGCGAGGCGCTGCCGCCGATCGCGCCGGCGCTCGAATCGCTCCTCAATCCCGGCATCGCCCGCGGCGAGGCCGGAATCGGCTCGCAGACCGGCCTCGAATCGCGCCTCACGCCGCCGGCCGGAAACTCGCGCGACCGGCGCGCCGATTTCTCCGCCGCCCATACGGCGCGGCAATCGACGGGCGCCCGCCCCCGTCTCGCTCCCCCGCAGGCCGGCGAGGACCAGAAGGACGAGCGCCGGCCGACACCGCTGCAACCGACCGAGGAGCCCGGACGGCGCGGCTTCGCCGAGGCCCCGCAGGCCGGTTATCTGGACGCCGAGGAGCTGCGCGACGCCTCGCCCGAGCTCGCCCGCGCGCTCGGCCTGATCGGCGACGACGCGGAGCCGCCCGGCGGCCCGCGCGGGCCCGGCAACCCGACGACAGCCGACACCGACGACCGGCCGACCCGCCGCCGGCCGGCGCGTCCCACCCTGTCCGAGCTCGGCACCACGGCGACGGCGCAGTCGCTGGAGCGGCTGCTGCGCGAGGGGCGACCGGAGCTCGCCGACCAGGCGTGGACCCCGCACCGGCCGCCGCGGCCGGAGAAGAGCGAGGGCGGCGTCCACCTGGTGGTGAAGTCGGATTTCCAGCCCAAGGGCGACCAGCCACAGGCGATCGCCGACCTGGTCGAGGGCATCGGCCGTCACGACCGCACCCAGGTGCTGCTCGGCGTCACCGGCTCGGGCAAGACCTTCACCATGGCCAAGGTGATCGAGGCGACGCAGCGGCCCGCCATCATCCTGGCCCCCAACAAGACGCTGGCGGCCCAGCTCTACGGCGAGTTCAAGAGCTTCTTCCCGGACAACGCGGTCGAGTACTTCGTCAGCTATTACGACTATTACCAGCCGGAAGCCTACGTTCCGCGTACCGACACTTACATCGAGAAGGAATCGTCGATCAACGACCAGATCGACCGGATGCGCCACTCGGCGACACGCGCGCTGCTGGAGCGCGACGACGTCGTTATCGTCGCCTCGGTCTCGTGCATCTACGGTATCGGCTCGGTCGAGACCTATTCGGCGATGACGTTCTCTCTCAAGCGCGGCGACCGCATCGATCAGCGCCGGCTGATCGCCGATCTCGTCGCCCTGCATTACAAGCGCACGCCGGACTTCTCCCGCGGCACCTTCCGGGTGCGCGGCGACACCGTCGACGTGTTCCCGGCCCACTACGAGGATCGCGCCTGGCGCATCACGCTGTTCGGCGACGAGGTGGAGAGCATCGAGGAGTTCGACCCGCTCACCGGCCACAAGACCGACGAGCTGTCGTTCGTGAAAATCTACGCCAACTCGCACTATGTGACGCCACGCCCGACGCTGCTGCAAGCGATCGACGGCATCCGGCGCGAGCTGCGGTGGCGGCTCGACCAGCTCAACGACGCCGGGCGGCTGCTGGAGGCGCAGCGGCTGGAGCAGCGCACGCTGTTCGACCTGGAGATGATGGAGGCCACCGGAAGCTGCGCCGGCATCGAGAACTACTCGCGCTATCTCACCGGCCGCCGCCCCGGCGAGCCGCCGCCGACGCTGTTCGAGTACGTGCCCGACAACGCCCTCGTCTTCATCGACGAGAGCCACGTCACCGTGCCGCAGATCGGTGGCATGTATCGCGGCGACTTCCGTCGCAAGGCGACGCTCGCCGAGTACGGCTTCCGGCTACCCTCCTGCATGGACAACCGGCCGCTGCGTTTCGAGGAATGGGACGCCATGCGGCCGCAGACCGTCGCAGTGTCGGCAACGCCGGGCGGCTGGGAGATCGGCGAGGCCGGTGGCGTCTTCGCCGAGCAGGTGATCCGCCCGACCGGCCTGATCGACCCGCCCGTCGAGATGCGCCCCGCCCGCACCCAGGTCGACGATCTGGTCGGCGAAGTGCGCCAGGTGGCGGCGCAGGGCTACCGCGCGTTGGTGACCGTGCTGACCAAGCGGATGGCCGAGGACCTCACCGAGTATCTGCACGAGCAGGGCTTGCGGGTGCGTTACATGCACTCCGACATCGACACCATCGAGCGCATCGAGATCATCCGCGATCTGCGGCTCGGCGCCTTCGACGTCCTCGTCGGCATCAATCTGCTGCGCGAAGGGCTCGACATTCCGGAATGCGCCCTGGTGGCGATCCTCGACGCCGACAAGGAAGGCTTCCTGCGCAGCGAGACGTCACTGATCCAGACCATCGGCCGCGCCGCCCGCAATGTCGACGGCAAGGTGCTGCTCTATGCCGATCACGTCACCGGCTCGATGGAGCGCGCCATCGCCGAGACCAACCGCCGCCGCGAGAAGCAGCAGGCGTATAATGCCGAGCACGGCATCACGCCGGAGAGCGTCAAGAAGGGCATCGCCGACATTCTCGATTCACCGTACGAGCGCGACCATGTGCTGGTCTCCACCGGGCGCGGCACGGGCGGCCTTTCGGCGGCAGGTGGATTCGAGGACGCTGCCAGCATCGGCCACAATCTGGAAGCCGTCGTGGCGGATCTGGAGACGCGGATGCGCGAGGCCGCCGCCGACCTGAACTTCGAGGAAGCGGCGCGGCTGCGCGACGAGGTGAAACGGCTGCGCGCCACCATGCTGGCCGTCGCCGACGATCCGACCGCCAGAACCGTCGATCTCGGCAAGGCGCGCGGCGGCAAGGGCGCGGCGGGCCGCACCCGTCCGCACAAGCCCGATCTCGACGAGATGGGGATCGCGCTGTGGCACGAGCGCGGCGTCCACCGTCCCGACGCCAAATCCCGCGAGACCAAACGCCCACGCAAGCCGACGCTGGACGAGATGGGACCCGGCGTCGAGGCGATCCCGTTCGGCCACGACGCGCCGACACGCGACCGCGAGCCCGCCGACGGCGATCGCTCGTCCGGTCCGCGCTCCACCATGGGGCGTCCGGGCCAGCGCGGCGGCTTCAAGCCGAAGCGGCGGCGATGACATCGCGTCGCCGCAATCCGATGCAGACGGCGGCACGATAGAACCTCCGTCTGCGGTCTGCTCGGCGTCCGGTAACGGATTTCCCGACAGAGCGGCCCGGCGCGGCGCCGGAGTGTCTGGAGAACCGAGCCGATTCCATAATGCCGCCGTGAACGATCCGAACATGGCGCCATGGGTCATGTCGGCATCGGTGCGCGTCGTCCTCTATCTCGCGTCACTGATCCGGCTGGGCCCGACGACATCTGTCGTCATCTTCATACCGCGAACCGGGCGGTGGATCGTGGTCCATGGCCGAGAACCTCCGGGCGCACGGGGCCGCGGAGGCCCGGCCGACCGGACATAAGCGGCCGCTCAAGGATGGAACCCGCCGCTGACGCGGCGGTTAGCTCTTTTCCACGGAACCAATCGACCCCGATGTCGTTCGCGAAATCGGTACTCTGGCGTGCAGACCGGCACTCCGTGTCGGCCTGCACCGTCTCCTGCCCCTTTCATCCGAGGACTCCAGCATGACGGCCAGGCGCGAGAGCCGCAGCGGCAAGGCCGCAGTCGAGGCCCCCGTGGTGGCGGCCGCGCTCGCCGAGCAGGCGGCGCCGACGCCGGCGAACGGCAGCGCCGGTAGCGACGAGGCGGGGCTGAAGGCCCTGCTCCATGCCCTCCAGGCCATGCGGGTCGGCGACTTCTCGATCCGCATGCCGGGTGACCAGGCCGGCCTCGCCGGCAAGATCGCCGATGTGTTCAACGATATCGCCGCCACCAACGAGCGCATGGCGAAGGAGCTGGAGCGGGTCGGCCAGGCGGTGGGGCGCGAGGGCAAGACGCGCGACCGGGTGCGCTTCGGTGCCGCGGTCGGCGCCTGGGCCGACATGGAGACCTCGGTCAACGAGCTGATCGACGATCTCCTGTGGCCCACCAAGGAGGTGACGCGCGCGGTGGCCGCGGTGGCGCAGGGCGACCTTCGGCAGACGGTGCGGCTCGAGGTCGACGGCCGCCCGCTGAAGGGCGCGTTCCTGGAATCGGCCACCATCGTCAACACCATGATCAAGCAGCTCGGGGTGTTCACCTCGGAGGTGACGCGCGTCGCCCGCGAGGTGGGAACCGAGGGCAAGCTCGGCGGCCAGGCCCAGGTGACCGAGGTCGGTGGGGTGTGGAAGGACCTCACCGACAACGTCAACTCCATGGCGTCCAATCTCACGGCGCAGGTCCGCAACATCGCCGAGGTGACCATCGCGGTCGCCAACGGCGACTTGTCGAAGAAGATCACCGTCGACGTGCGCGGCGAGATCCTTCTGCTGAAGGAGGCCATCAACACGATGGTCGATCAGCTCCGCTCGTTCGCCTCGGAGGTGACGCGCGTCGCCCGCGAGGTCGGCACCGACGGCAAGCTCGGCGGCCAGGCGCTGGTGCCCGGCGTCGCCGGCACCTGGAAGGACCTCACCGATTCGGTGAACGCCATGTGCGGCAATCTCACCGACCAGGTGCGCAACATCGCCGAGGTGACCACCGCGGTGGCGCGCGGCGATCTCTCGCGCAAGATCACCGTCGACGTGCGCGGCGAGATCCTGGAGCTGAAGGACACCATCAACACCATGGTGGACCAGCTCAACGGCTTCGCCTCGGAGGTGACGCGCGTCGCCCGCGAGGTGGGCACCGACGGCAAGCTCGGCGGCCAGGCCGAGGTGCGCGGCGTCGCCGGCACCTGGAAGGACCTCACCGACAGCGTCAACTCGATGGCCGGCAATCTCACCGCCCAGGTGCGCAACATCGCCGAGGTGGCGACCGCCATCGCCAGCGGCGACCTGTCGCGCAAGATCACCGTCGATGTGCGCGGCGAGATCCTGGAGCTGAAGGAGACCCTCAACACGATGGTCGACCAGCTCCGCGCCTTCGCGTCGGAGGTGACGCGCGTCGCCCGCGAGGTGGGCACCGAGGGGCGGCTCGGCGGCCAGGCCAACGTGCCGGGGGTCGCCGGCACCTGGAAGGATCTCACCGACAACGTCAACCTGCTCGCCGCCAATCTCACCACCCAGGTGCGCAATATCGCCGAGGTGACCACCGCGGTGGCGCGCGGCGATCTCTCGCGCAAGATCACCGTGGACGTGCAGGGCGAGATCCTGGAGCTGAAGGACACCATCAACACCATGGTGGACCAGCTCAACGGCTTCGCCTCGGAGGTGACGCGCGTCGCCCGCGAGGTGGGCACCGAAGGCAAGCTCGGCGGTCAGGCACAAGTGCCGGGCGTGGCGGGCACTTGGAAGGACCTCACCGACAGCGTCAACTTCATGGCGTCGAACCTCACCGCGCAGGTCCGCAACATCGCCGAGGTGGCGACCGCCATCGCGGGCGGCGACCTTTCCAAGAAGATCACCGTGGACGTGCGCGGCGAGATCCTGCTGCTCAAGGAGACGCTGAACACCATGGTGGAGCAGCTCCGCTCGTTCGCCTCGGAGGTGACGCGCGTCGCCCACGAGGTGGGCGTCGAAGGGCGACTCGGCGGCCAGGCGGTGGTGCCCGGCGCCGCCGGCACCTGGAAGGACCTCACAGGCAACGTCAACCTGCTGGCCGCCAACCTGACCAACCAGGTGCGCGCCATCGCCGAGGTGGCGACCGCGGTGACCAAGGGCGACCTCACCCGCTCGATCCAGGTGGAGGCGCGCGGCGAGGTGGCGCAGCTCAAGGACAACATCAACACGATGATCGACAACCTGCGCCTCACCACCGAGCGCAACACCGAGCAGGACTGGCTGAAGACCAACCTCGCCCGCTTCACCAATATGCTCCAGGGCCAGCGCGATCTCGCCACCGTCGGCCGGCTGCTGCTCGACGAGCTGACGCCGCTGGTCGAGGCCCAGCGCGGCGTCATCTATCAGATGGAGAGCGAGGAGCAGACGCCGCGCCTGCGCCTGCTGTCGGCCTATGCGGACGGCATCGGCAATGGCCATCCGACCCAGCTCGCGCCGGGCGAGGGCCTGGCCGGCCAATGCGCCCGCGACAAGCGGCGGCTGCTCGTCGCCGACGTGCCGCCGGACGCGCCGCCGATCGCCTCCGCCCTGTTCCGCGCGACGCCCCGCAACATCGTGGTGCTGCCGGTGCTGTTCGAGAACGAGGTGAAGGCGGTGATCGAGCTCGCCTCGCTCGCCACCTTCAAGCCGCTCCAGATCGCCTTCCTGGAGCAGCTCACCGCCTCGATCGGCATCGTCCTCAACTCGATCGAGGCGACCATGCAGACCGAGGGCCTGCTGGAGCAGTCGCAGCAGCTCGCCGCCGAGCTGCAAGCGCAGCAGCGCGAGCTTCAGCAGACCAACGAGCAGCTCGAGCAGAAGGCCCAGCAGCTCGCCGAGCGCAACGTCGAGGTGGAACGCAAGAACCAGGAGATCGAGCACGCCCGCCGTGCCCTGGAGGAGAAGGCGGCCGAGCTCGCCCTCACGTCGAAGTACAAGTCCGAGTTCCTGGCCAACATGTCGCACGAGCTGCGCACGCCGCTGAACTCGATCCTCATCCTCGGTCAGCAGCTCGCCGAGAACCCCGACGGCAACCTGTCGCCCCGCCAGGTGGAGTTCGCCCGCACCATCCACGGCGCCGGTACCGACCTCCTCAATCTCATCAGCGACATTCTCGACCTCTCCAAGATCGAGTCCGGCACCGTCACGGTGGAGGCCGAGGAGCTGCTGTTCGGCGACCTGCTCGATGCCGTCGCGCGCCCGTTCCGCCACGAGGCGGAGACGCGGCAGCTCGCTTTCTCGGTCGCGGCGGGCGCCGATGTCGGCCGCAGCATCGTCACCGATCCGAAACGCCTCCAGCAGGTGCTGAAGAACCTCCTTTCCAACGCCTTCAAGTTCACCGAGCGCGGCTCGGTGCGCCTCTCCGCGGTGCGTGCCACCGCCGGCTGGACACCGAGCCACCCGGTGCTCAGCCGGGCGCCGGCCGTGGTCGCCTTCGAGGTGGCGGACACCGGCATCGGCATTCCGGCCGACAAGCAGAAGATCGTGTTCGAGGCGTTCCAGCAGGCCGACGCCTCGACCAGCCGCCGCTTCGGCGGCACCGGCCTCGGGCTGGCCATCAGCCGCGAGCTCGCATCGCTGCTCGGCGGCGAGATCCAGCTCCACAGCACGCCGGGCGTCGGCAGCACCTTCGTGCTCTACCTGCCGGCGCGCTACAGCGGCCCGGCGACGGCGCTGCCGCTGCCGGCGCTGCCGTCGCGGCGGCCACAGCCGGCGCTGGCTTCGCCACTCGCGGCCGCCGGCGCTGTGCCGCAAACCGCCGGCGAGCCCCCCCACCCGATCGAGACCATCGCGGACGATCGCGAGACGCTGGCGCCCGGCGACACCGTGCTCCTGATCGTCGAGGACGACGTCGCCTATGCGCGGGTGATCGCCGATCTGGCCCGTGCCCGCGGCTTCAAGGTGCTGGTCGCCAGCCGCGGCGCCGAGGTGCTGGAGCTGGCGCGCCGCCATCACCCCACCGCCGTGTCGCTCGACGTGCACCTCCCCGACATGCTCGGCTGGAGCGTGCTGGTCCGCCTCAAGCAGGACCCGCTGACCCGCCATATCCCGGTCCAGGTGGTCACCGTCGACGACGATCGCCAGCACGGGCTCGCCCGCGGCGCCTTCGCGTTCATCCGCAAGCCGACCACCACCGAGGGCATCGCGGCGGCGCTGGCCCGGCTCGAAGCCTATGCGGCCTCGCGGCGCAAGCGGCTGCTGATCGTCGACGACGACGCGGCCGAGCGCACCGCCGTGGCGGCCCTGCTCGGCGACGACGATATCGAGATCACCGAGGCGGAGAGTGGGCGCGACGCGCTCGGGCTGATGGGGCGGGAGCCGTTCGACGGCGTCGTGCTCGACCTGCGGCTCCCCGACATGTCGGGCTTCGCGGTGCTGGAGGCGATGTCGAGCAATCCCGCCCTCGCCGAGCTGCCGGTGGTGGTGTTCACCGGGCGGGCGCTGACCGCCGAGGAGGATACCAGGCTACGCGGGCTCGCCCGCGGCATCGTGGTCAAGGGCGTCGAGTCGCCCGAGCGCCTGCTCGACGAGACCGCCATGATGCTCCATCGCGAGATCGCCCGGCTGTCGCCCGACAAGCAGCGCATGCTGGAGCGCCTGCACGGCTCCGACGAGCATCTCGTCGGCCGCACCGTGCTGCTGGTCGACGACGACGCCCGCAACATCTTCGCGCTGTCGAGCGTGCTGGAGCGGCGCGGGATGCGGGTGCTGGCCGCCACCACGGGCCGCGAGGCGATCGAGACCATCGAGACCACGCCCGATCTCGCCATCGTGCTGATGGACATCATGATGCCCGAGATGGACGGCTACCAGACCATGGAGCGCATTCGCCGCGACCCGCGTTTCGGCCGGCTGCCGATCGTCGCGCTCACCGCCAAGGCCATGAAGGGCGACCGCGAGAAATGCCTGGAGGCCGGCGCCTCCGACTACCTGGCCAAGCCCGTCAACACCGAGCAGCTCCTGTCCGCCCTGCGCATGTGGCTGCACCGCTGAAGGTCGCCATGGAGAGCACCGAGCCCGTCAACATCCTGCTGGTCGACGACCAGCCCGCCAAGCTCCTGAGCTATGAGGTCATCCTGCGTGATCTCGGCGAGCGGCTGATCACCGCGAGCTCGGCCGGCGAAGCGCTCGGCCATCTGCTCCGCCACGAGATCGCGGTCGTGCTGGTCGATGTCTGCATGCCGGATCTGGACGGCTTCGAGCTCGCCCGCATGATCCGCGAGCATCCGCGCTTCGAGCGCACCGCCATCATCTTCATCTCGGCCGTGCATCTCACCGATGCCGACCGGGTGCGCGGCTACGAGATGGGGGCGGTCGACTACGTGCCGGTGGTGCCGGAGGTGCTGCGCGCCAAGGTGCGGATCTTCGTCGAGCTGTTCCGCAAGACCCGCCAGCTGGAGACGCTGGCCCGCGACCTGGAGCAGCGGGTGGCGGAACGCACCGCCGCGCTCGCCGCCTCGACGGCCCGCCTGATGGAGAGCGAGCGCCGCCGCTCGGTCGCGCTGGAGGCGGGCCAGATGGGCTCGTGGGACTGGGACGTGCGCACCGGCGAGTGCGTGTGGGACCCCGGCCAGTACCGCATCTTCGGCGTCGAGCCCGAGACCTTCGTGCCGACCTTCGACCGCATCCGCCCGATGATCCATCCCGACGATCTCCGGCGCCTGCACGCGCTGATCGAGGCGGGCGGCGAGTGCCAGACCTTCCAGGCCGAGGTGCGCATCGTGCGTCCCGACGGCGAGGAGCGATGGTGCGTGTGCGCCGCCGCGGTCACCTGCGACGATGCCGGCGAGGCCGTGCGGGTGAGCGGCGTCACCCTCGACATCACCGATCGCAAGCAGGCCGAGGAGCGCCAGCTCCTCCTCGCCCGCGAGGTCGATCATCGCGCCCGCAATGCGCTCGCCATCGTCCAGGCGATCGTGCGGCTCACCGCGGCGACCAGCCCGCACAGCTACGTGGCCTCGGTGGAGGGCCGCATTCGCGCGCTCGCCCAGGCCCACACGCTGCTGTCGGAATCGCGATGGAAAGGCGCCGACGTGCGCCGCCTCGTCGACGAGGAGCTGGAGCCCTACCGCCACGGCGCACGGCACCTCACCACCGAGGGACCGACCGTCTATCTGCCGCCGGACCGCGCCCAGGTGCTCGCTTTGGCGCTGCACGAGCTGGCGACCAACTCGGTCAAGTACGGGGCACTGTCGGCCGAGACCGGGTCGCTCGCGGTCGACTGGCAGGTCGCCGACGACCTCATGGTGCTGCGCTGGACCGAGACCGGCGGACCGCCGGTGCGCCCGCCGCAGTCGCGCGGCTTCGGCACCCGCATCCTCGAATCGAGCGTCAATCAGCAGATCAACGGCCGCGTCACCCTCGATTGGCGGGAGAGCGGCCTGGTCTGCTCGCTGGTCATCCCCATCGGTGAGCGGCCGGACCAGCCGGTCGGCGAAGAGACCGCTCCAGAGACCGCCGACAGCCACACACCCGAGCCGGCCGGCGCACCGGCCGCGCTGCGGGTCCTGCTGGTCGAGGACGAGGCGCTGATCGGCATGATGATGCACGACCTGCTGATCGATCTGGGCGTCGCCGTGGTGGGGCCGGTGCGATCGGTGGCCGAGGCGAGCTCCGCGGTGGCGGCCGGCGAGTTCGACTGCGCCATCCTGGATCTCAATCTCGGGCAGGAGACCGTCTACCCGGTCGCCGCGACATTGAAGCGGAAGGGCGTGCCGATCCTGTTCGCCACCGGCTATGACAGCGAGAGCGTCGACCGCGCCTTCGCGGACGTGCCGGTGATGCAGAAGCCGGTGGCCCGAGAAACGCTCGCCGACATGCTCCGCGACCACCTCGCGGCGGCGACACCCGGCATGGCGGCGCCCCCCTCGGAGCCGCCGCAGCGAACCTCCCGGCGCCGGGCGGCCCGGCTCGGCACCGCCTGAACGCGGCAGCCCCCGGCGGGCGGACCGCCGGGGGCTGCGCGATGGCGCCGTTCAGCCGGCTTTCCGCAACGCGGTCACCTGACGGGCCGCCTGGCGATCGGCGCGCCGCTCCGGCCCCTTGTAGTTCGGATCGTCGTGATGGCGGCGATTGAGCGGCCCGGTGCGCACGCTGAGCAGGAAGGCCCGCACCTCCTCCTTCAGCTTGCCGCCCTCCTTGGCCAGCATCGCGGCGGACGAGCGGACCTGCTCGGACGCCGTCTCGGTCGCGTTGGCGCCGCGGCTGACCTCGACGATGTTGCGCGCCACCTCGGCGGTGCCCTGCGACGCCTGCTGGATGTTGCGCGCCACCTCGTGGGTGGCGGCGCCCTGCTCCTCCACCGCCGCCGCGATCGCCGAGGCGATCTCGGAGATGCGGCCGATGGTGCTGCCGATCTCCTTGATGGCGACGACCGAGTCCTGGGTCGCCTGCTGCATGCCGGCGATCTGGGCGCCGATCTCGCCGGTGGCCTTGCCGGTCTGGGCGGCGAGCGCCTTGACCTCCTGGGCCACCACCGCAAAGCCCTTGCCGGCCTCGCCGGCACGAGCCGCCTCGATGGTGGCGTTGAGGGCCAGCAGGTTGGTCTGCTCGGCGATCGCCGTGATCAGCTTGACCACGTCGCCGATGCGGCCGGCGGCCTGCGACAGCTCGCCGATGCGGGCGTCGGTCTTCTCCGCCTGGCGCACCGCGTCGCCGGCGATGCGGGTCGACTCGGCCACCTGGCGGCTGATCTCGGTCACCGAAGCAGCCATTTCCTGGCCGCCGGAGGCAACCGACTGCACGTTGGCGGACGCCTCCTCGGAGGCCGCCGCCACCGTGGTGGAGAGATCGCGCGTCGTCTGGGCCGTCTTGGTCAGGGTCGTCGCCGCGGTCTCCAGCTCGTTCGAGGCGGTGGACACCACACCGATGATCTCGCCCACGGCCGACTCGAAGTCGTCGGCGATCTTGTGGATGGCGGACTGGCGCTCGGCGGCCGCGCGTTCGTCGGCAGCCGCCTGCTCGGAGCGCATCTTCGCCATCTCCTGGCCATTGCGCTTGAACACCTAGACCGTGCGGGCAATCATGCCCACCTCGTCCTTGCGCGCGGTGCCGATGAGCTCGGCGTCGTAGTCGCCGCCGGCGAGGCGCTCCATGGTGGCAATGATCCGCGTGATGGGCGCGACGACGGTGGTCTGGACCACCACGACGATGATGGCGATCACCACCGCGAGCGACAGCGCAAGTGCGATCGCCGTCATCTTGACGGTGCCGTAGGTGTCCGCGGTCGCGGCGTCGGATTCCTCGTTCATGGCCTTGTCGGCGTCCGCCACCAAGGCGCGGAAGTCGGCGCGGATCGGGTCGAGCTGACGGGTCACCACCATGGCGGCGGCGGTCGCGGCGGCTCGATCGCTGGCCAGTACCGCGTTCTGGAGAGCCGGATAATCGCGCGCCATGGCATCGACCCGGCCGCGCAGCTGATCGAGCCGCGCCGCGAATTTCGGAAGCAGCTTCTTGGCATGCTCCATCACATCACGAAACTCCCGTACCGTGTCGTTCGTCTCGTCGATCAGCTTTTTCGCCGTGGCGATGTCGGTCTCGCCTTCCATTCGCCAGGTCAGACGGCCGAAGTTGACCACCAGCAGGTTGGCGCGAGACGCCGACTGGATGCCCTCCGCCGTGTTGGCGATGAGCCGAGAATAAGCATCGTCGATGGACATCATCTGGACGGAGACGTACCAGATGGCGCCGGCCACCATCGCGCCGAGCAGGCCGATGCAGGCCAGGACCTTGGTGAGGATGCGCATGTTGGACAGTGTCATGGACTAGCCCCGTCGAACCTGTTTCCGTGATCAGCGAGCGGGCGGCGAAAGGGCAGGCCGGATCGGCCTACGCCACCCGCACCAAGGTTAGCCCGCGATATTCAACCCTGCATAAGCAACCCGCCCCTTCACAGATCCCATTGGTTGCCCGGAAGCCTTAAAGGGAACTTAAGATCGGCCCTTTTTAGCCGAAGCGGAACATTACTTACGCCCAAAGGTGCTAATTTATCGAAATACCACGGAACCGGACAATCATACTATCCGTCCGGACCAGGGCGGCCCGACCCGCCGCGATGGAGCACGACGACGCCGACGATCCCGGAGCGGAACCGCCCCATGACCCGCGGGTTGACGGCACGACGACGCGCCGGCCGCATCACGACAGCCCGCGCGTCCGTGACATGCGAGGCCACCATGAAAGACACCGAGAAAGACACCGACGACTCCGAGCGCGTGTGGGACCTGATGAAGAAGGTCGGCATCTGCATGCTGGCGACGCGCGACGGCGCACTGATCCGGGCTCGGCCGATGGGGGCCTATGTTCGGCGCGAGGAGAACGCCGTGTACTTTCTCACCGACGCCCGCCGCCACAAGGACGACGAGATCGCCCGCGATCCGCACGTGTGCTTGGCCTTTGCGGATTCGCGCGGGCAGACCTATGTGTCGCTCACCGGCCGCGCGACCATCTCGGCGGACCGTGACAAGATCCGGGAGCTGTTCACGACCCCTGCCAAAGCATGGTGGGACAGCGCCGACGATCCCAACATCCGCGTCCTCACCGTGACGCCGAACGATGCCGAATACTGGGACTCGCCCGGCACGGTGGTGAGCTACATCAAGATGGCGGCGGCGGCGATGACCAATACCCGCCCGGCGCTCGGCGACAACAAGAAGGTTGCCCTATAAGGGAGCTGCACCGATGTCCCGTCTCGGGGTTCGAGCGGGACATCGGTCAACCTCACCTACATTGAATAGAGAGTGGCGTCGCATGAGCCTCCGAGATGGACGCGATGGCTCGGTTCGGCCCTCGCTCATGCGCCGTAGCAAGTCGGCGTAGCGGCCGCCGCTCACGCCACCCCCGCCGACGCCGGATTGCGCAACAGCTCCTGAAGCAGCGGATTGGGAAAGCGGCGCGCCACCGTGACGCCGTAGAAGCCTTCCGTCAGACCCGGAAGGCTTTCCAGCTCCACCAGCGCGCCGCTGTCCAGCTCGTCGCGCACCACGATCGGCGGCAGCACCGCGAGCCCGACGCCCTCGCGGGCGATCAGCCGCATCATCGCCATGTCGTCCACCTCGGCGGCGATCTGGGGCGAGATCCCGAGCTGATCCACGAAGCCGTCGAACTTGGTGCGCAGGCCGTTGGCCTTGGTGGGCAGCACCAGCGGCAGCTCGGCGAGGCAGCGACGGAGCGGCAGCCGCGCGGGGCACAGCGCCGGCGCGCCGACCAGGCTCACCGGCTGCTCGTCGAGCCGCCGTACCAGGAACGGCGTCAGCGCATCGGCGGCGGGCGCCTCGTTGGTCAGCACCAGATCGAGCTGAAGCGCCACCAGGGCGGAGAGCAGCTCGGCCGCGCTGCCCGACCGCAACACCACCTCGACATCGACCCGGCCCAGCACCGGCCGCAGGAACTCGAGCTGGAAGTTCCGCGACAGGGTGGCCAGCGCCCCGATGCGCAAGGGCCGGCGCTGTCGTCCGCGCTGCTGCAACGTCGCCACCAGCTCCTGCCCGGCCGTGAAGATGGCGTCGGCATGATCGAGCGCGATGCGGCCGGCCTCGGTGAGATGCAACGCCCGCCCGCGCCGCTCGAACAGCGGCTGCCCGAGGCGCCGCTCCAGTTCCCGGATCTGCGACGACAGCGCCGACTGCGAGACGTTCAGCCGCGCCGCCGCGCGGGTCAGGTTGCCGTCATGGGCGACCATCCGGAAGTAGCGGAGGTGATGGTAGTTCAGCTCGGCCATGATTCGTTTAAACAGAACGTTTCGTACATAACAATCTATTTTTATACGCCATAAGGTCGCGGTACGGCATCGCAGGATGCTCGCTCCTGCGGAGGACCTCATGTCGGCCTACCTTGTGTCGCCCTCGTTGATATCGATATCGCCCTACGTCGCGCCCCTGCTCGGCCCCCTGTCCCTGCTCGTCGTCGCCCTGGCGGCGCTCGCCGCCCCCGGGCGCCGTCCGCGGTGGCTGCTGATCGCCGCCGAGACCGCTGCCCTGTTCACCCTGGCGGTGGCGGGTGCCGCCATGGCGCTGCTCGCCGTCGCCGGACCGGGCAGCAGCCCGCTCCTCGGGGCGGGCGGCGCCGGGCTCGCGGTGCGGCTCGATGCCGTCAGCGCCACCATGATGCTGCTGGTCGCCTTCATCGGCTGGGTGGTGGTGCGCTACGCCGTGACGGCGCTGGACGGCGACGCCCGCCAGGGCGCCTTCGTCGGCTGGACGGCCGCCACGCTCGCGGCGGTGCTGCTGCTCGTCGTCGCCGGCAACCTGGTCCAGCTCGTCGCCGCCTGGGTGGCCACGAGCCTGTGCCTGCACCGGCTGCTGCTGTTCTATCCCACCCGCCCCGGCGCCATCCGGGCGGCACGAAAGAAGCTCGTGATGGTGCGCATCGGCAGCGTCGCGCTCGCGCTCGCGGCGGTGCTGCTCGGCCTCGGCTACGGCACCCTCGACATCGCGGCGATCGGCGAGGCGGCGCGCGCCGGCACGGCCTCGCCCGTCACGATCGCGGCGGCCGCCGGCATCGCGCTCGCCGCCATCCTCAAGTCGGCGCAGTTCCCCACCCATGGCTGGCTCACCGAGGTGATGGAGACGCCGACGCCGGTGTCGGCCCTGCTGCATGCCGGTGTCATCAACGCGGGCGGCTTTCTCCTGATCCGGTTCGCCGACGTCATGCTGCTCGCCCCGGTGGTCCTCGCCGTGGTCGGCGTGGTCGGCGCCGTCACGGCGCTGTTCGGCGGCATCGTCATGCTCACCCAGCCGGCCGTGAAGAACTCGCTCGCCTGGTCGACGATCGCCCAGATGGGCTTCATGATCCTCCAGTGCGGGCTGGCGCTGTTTCCGCTGGCGCTGCTGCACATCGTCGCCCACTCGCTCTACAAGGCGCACGCCTTCCTGGCCTCCGGCACGGCGGTCGAGGCCGTCGCGGCCATCCCGCGGCCCGGGCCGGTGGCGATCCCGAACGGGCGTGCCGTCACCCGCGCCTTCGCGCTGGCGCTGGTGCTCTACGTGGCGCTCGGCGCCGCGTTCGGGTTCCACGCCAAGCCCCCGCAGGCCATCGCGCTCGGCGCCATCCTGGTCTTCGGCGTCGTCTACCTGATCGCCCAGGGGCTCGCCGACAGGGCGCCGCGCGCCCTGACACTGCGGACCACGACGGCCGCAATCGGTACCTCGATCGGCTACTTCGCCCTGCAAGCCGGGGCCGAGTGGTGGACCGCCGGGGTGCTGCCCGTGGCCCCGGCGCCCGGACCGTTCGGCTGGGTGCTGATCGGTCTCCTGGTGATCGCCTTCGGCACCGTCGCGGTCGCCCAGTCGATGCTGCCCAACTGGGCCTTCCACCCCGCCGCCGCCGGCCTGCGGGTCCACGTCACCAACGGCTTCTACGCCAACGCCCTGCTCGACCGCCTGCTCGGCACCTGGACGACCCGGACCGCGCCATGACCCCGACGATCGGAGACATCCCCATGGTTCCCAGCCTCGCCCCCGCCGCTCTGGAGCCCGCCGTGCTGAACGATGCCGCGGCGCGCGCCGCCCGCCACATCCCGCCGCTGTGGCCGCTCGCCGCGACCGTCGCCGTCAACCCGTTCCTCGGGCAGAGCACCGAGACGCTCGCCACGGCCGGCGCCCGGCTGGCCCGGGTCGGCGGCGTCCCGGTGACGCAGCCGCGGGCCTGGTACCGCGACCGCATCGCCTCCGGCGCCATTACCGACCGCGATCTCGCCGGCGCACTGGCGGCGAGCCCGCACGGGCGCAAGCCCGCCGACGTCGCCGCCCTGAAGGCCGCGGCGGCCCGCCCCGCCGCCGCCCCGCAGGCGCTGCCCACCGTGGCGGACCTGGCCGGCCAGGCGACCGGCTTCGACTGGGCCGGGCTTCTCGCCGATCGGCTCGGCGTGTGGGCCGGCTCGTATTTCGATCAGGGCCAAGCTCTGTGGGGCGGCCGGCGGGACGAACCCGCGTGGTCGTCCTGGCGGGCCTTCGCGACCCACGATCTGACGCCGGAGATCCACGGCCTCACCGGCTTCGCCACCCGGGTGGCGACGGCGCCCGACGACGCCGGCGCGGCGATCGCCCGGGCGGCCGGCCGGCTCGGCCTGCCGGCGGCGGCGCTCGACACCTACTTCCACCAGCTCCTGCTGTCGCTCGGCGGCTGGTCGCAATACGCCCGCTACCGGCTGTGGCAGGCCGAACTCCAAGGGCGCTCCGACGCGACCCTGACGGATCTCCTCGCCATCCGGCTGACCTGGGAGGAGGCCCTGCACCACCGCTTCGCCGCCGAGATCGCCACGGCCTGGCCGCAGGCACGGGCCGCGCATGCCGCGCCGGTCGAGCCCGACGAGGCGCAGATCGTCGACGCCATCCTCCAGGAGGCGGTCGAGCGCGCCGCCCAGCGACGCCTCGCCGACACTCTCGCGGAGCCGGCCCTGCTGGGGAGCGGCGGGCGCCCGCTGCTGCAAGCCGCCTTCTGCATCGATGTGCGCTCGGAGGTGTTCCGACGGACGCTGGAGCAGGTCGACCCGTCGATCCGCACCCTCGGCTTCGCCGGCTTCTTCGGCGTCTTCGCCAAGCACCGGCGGTTCGCCTCGGACGTCGACGAGCTGCGGTTACCGGTGCTGCTCAACCCGACCGTCGAGTCGCGCACCGGCCACGACACGACGGCGGAGGCCGATCGCGCCGCCCGCTACAAGGCACGCGCCACGCGGGCCTTCGGCCGCTTCAAGCTCGCCGCCGTCTCGTCCTTCGCGTTCGTCGAGGCGATGGGGCCGGTCTATGTGTGGAAGAACTGGCGCGATGCGCTCGGCCTCGCGGCCGCGCCGGGCGGCGCGGAGCCGGCGCCGCGGTTCGCGCCCGACCTCGATCGACAAGCGCGGATCGACGCCGCCGAGACGGTGCTGCGGGCGATGTCGCTGACGAGCGGCTTCGGCCGCGTCGTCCTGCTGGTCGGGCACGGCGCCACGGTGGTCAACAACCCGCATGCGAGCGCGCTGCATTGCGGCGCCTGCGGCGGCTACACCGGCGACGTCAACGCGCGGCTGCTCGCCGGGCTGCTCGGCAGCCCCGGCGTCCGCGAGGGGCTCGCCACGCGGGGCATCGTGGTTCCGCCCGACACCGTCTTCGTCGCGGCGCTGCACGACACCACCACGGACGCGGTGACGCTCTACGACACCGAGGCGGCGGCCGCGACCCATGCGGCCGATCTCGACCGCGTCCGCGGCTGGCTCGCCACCGCCGGACGGGCGGCCCGGGCCGAGCGGGCGCTGAAGCTGCCGGGCGCCGCATCGGAGTCCGATCTGCCCGGGCGGGCCCGCGACTGGGCCGAGCAGCGCGCCGAGTGGGGCCTCGCGGGCTGTGCGGCCTTCATCGCGGCGCCACGCTCCCGCACCGTCGGGCGCGGCCTCGCCGGGCGCGCCTTCCTGCACGATTACGAGTGGCGCCAGGACAGCGCCAAGGGTTTTCCGGTGCTGGAGCTGATCATGACGGCGCCCGTGGTGGTGGCGAGCTGGATCGCGCTCCAGTACTACGGCTCGACGGTGGCGCCCGCCACCTTCGGGGCCGGCGACAAGCTCCTGCACAACGTGGTGGGCGGCATCGGCGTGTTCGAGGGGAACGGCGGGCTGCTGCGCGCCGGGCTGCCGATGCAGTCGGTGCACGACGGCGAGGACTTCGTCCACGAGCCGCTGCGGCTCGCCGTCTGCATCGAGGCACCGGCCGAGGCGATGACGGCGATTCTCGGCCGCCACGACGACGTCCGCGCGCTGTTCGACAACCGCTGGCTCCATCTGTTCGCGATGGACGCGGAAGGGCGGCTGGCGCGCCGCTACATCGGCGACCTGCAATGGGAGCCGATCGCGGGAGCCGCGGCACCACCGAGCCGCAAGGCGGTGGCATGAGGCGAAGGGCGGCGCCGTTCCGTGCGGGCGGCGTCGCCCTCGTCCCCGAGGAGTGGCCGGCGCGGTGGCGCCCGCGCAGCCGCCTCGCATCGACGGCGTACGGCGCCGCCGCGGCTGGCGGCCTCGAACTGTCGACATACCTTTTTTCGACAGTGGTATCTCACCGCTTGCTCCGCGGCGAATACGCAATTTGACCGATCCGAGTTTCGCGGCGCCATGGGGTTTACGTCATCTTTCGTTAAGGACTTGCGCCGAGCCTCGTCTGTGACTTCCGAGGACATATGCCATCGGCTGTCGGCCCTTTTTCCCCACGCAACCAGGCTCCCGCCATGTTGAAGCGCTTCAGCGACATCAAGACGCTATGGAAGGTGTCCGCCGCCTTCGCTCTCCTGTTTCTTGCGAGCGTTCTGGTCAGCGGTGTGACGTGGATCGTCACCGGCAAGCTCGAATCGGCTGCGGCGATGACGGAGCATACCTATAAGGTTCTCATGCGCGTCGACGCGCTCGTCGCCGCCATGGTCGATCGCGAAACCGGCGTGCGGGGCTATCTGCTGTCGGCCGAGCCGCGCTTTCTCGAACCGCTGCGGGCCGGCGAGGCAACCTATGACAAGACGCTCTCCGATGTCCGGAGATTGACGGCGGATAACCCGGCCCAGCAGCGCCGGTTCGACGAACTCGACGGGCTGGTTCAGAAATGGAAGCAGGCCGTTTCCGATCGAGCCCAGTCGATTCTGCAAAATCCGGCCCGGCTCGACGAGGCCCGCCAGATCGAGCTGTCCGGCGCCGGCAAGACCTTCATGGACGGCATCCGTGCGAAGGCGAAGGAGATCGCCGGGGTCGAGATGGGGCTGCTCGCCGAACGCAGCGGTGCCGCCGCCGCGGCCGGATGGCTGGCCCGCGCCACGATGATCGCCGGCTCTGTGCTGATGCTGCTGCTGATCGCTGCGGCGTTGTGGATTCTGAACCTGTCGCTGGTTCGGCCGATGGTCGACATCAGCCGGGTGATGCAGGCCGTCGCGAACGGCGAGCAGGCGACCGTCGTCGGCGGCGAGCGCGGCGACGAGGTGGGCGATATCGCCCGCGCGTTCGAGCGCAACTCCGAGGCGCATGGCGCGCCTGGCGCAACAGCAGCGCGAGGCCGACGAACAGGCGGTGGTCGCGCGCCGGCGGGAGATGTTGACGCTCGCCGATCGCTTCGACTCCACCGTCGGCGGGATCGTCCAGACCGTCTCCAGCGCGTCCGGCGACCTCGAGCGGGCCGCGACCTCGCTCACCCGGACGGCGGAAACGACGCAGACCCTATCCACCGCGGTTGCCGCCGCCTCGGAGCAGGCTTCGGCGAACGTACAGTCCGTCGCCTCGGCCACCAACGAGATGTCCTCGTCGGTCGGCGAGATCAGCCGGCAGGTGGCGGAGTCCTCCCGCATCGCCGGCGAAGCGGTCAAGCAAGCGCAGAGGACGGACGCTCAGATCGGCGAGCTGTCCCAGGCCGCCAACCGGATCGGCGACGTGATCAAGCTGATCACCGCGATCGCCGAGCAGACCAACCTGCTCGCTCTCAACGCCACCATCGAGGCGGCGCGCGCCGGCGAGGCCGGCAAGGGCTTCGCCGTGGTGGCCCAGGAAGTCAAAGCGCTCGCGGCGCAGACCGGCAAGGCGACCGGCGACATCGCCGGGCAGATCTCCGGGATGCAGACCGCCACCCAGATCGCCGTCGGCGCCATCAAGGAGATCGGCGGCACCATCAAGCAGATCTCGGAGATCTCGAGCAGCATCGCGGCGGCGATCGAGGAGCAGGGCGCCGCCACCCAGGAGATCGCCCGCAACGTCCAGCAAGCCGCCCAGGGCACCACCCAGGTGGCGGACAACATCTCGCAGGTGAACCGGGGTGCCGGCGAGACCGGCTCGGCCGCCGCCCAGGTGCTGTCGTCGGCGGGGTCGCTCGCCGCCGAGAGCCAGCGCCTGAGAACCGAGATCGGCTCGTTCCTGTCCACCATCCGGGCCGCATAGGCGGGGTCCGGTCCGTCGAGATCGCACCCCGCTGGGACGAGCGGAGTCCGACGGCCGTATAAAAGCATGCCCCCTTTGATGTCATGCAACCAGAGCACGCGCCGCCGATTTGGCGGCGCCGAGCGCAACAGCGGACTCGGGCTCGAAGGGGAGAACAATCCGGCGCAGAAGGTCGACCAAAAGGTCTAATCCGCCCCGTATTTCACACTATTGACCAGTCGACGCCTCCGTAGTTGCCTCGCGAGTGCCTCGCACGAGCCGACCGGGAGACGAGTCATGATCGCCGGCCTGCCGATTGATACATTCACGTCCCTTCATGTGATCATCAGCCTGATCGGGGTTCTGTCGGGGATCGCTGCGATGGTTGGAATGGCGGCAGGTCTCCGCGTGGCCGGCCTGACCTTCGTCTTCCTGACCACCACGCTCCTCACCAGCCTCACCGGGTTCCTGTATCCCGCGAATGCCGTCGGCATTCGACATGTGATCGGCGTGGCGTCGGTCGCCTTGCTGACTTTGGCGGCGATCGCACTCTACGGGGCGAAGCTCAAAGGCGGTTGGCGCCCGGCCTATGTCGTTGCAGCCCTGTGCGCGCTCTGGTTCAACACCGCGGCCGCGGTGGTGCAGGCGTTCCTCAAGATCCCGCTTCTCTCGGAATGGGCCGGAGAGGACACGCAAGCCTGGATACTGACTCTCGAGGTGGGGCTCGGTGGCGTGTTCGTTCTCGTCGGCGCGCTCGCCTTGTGCCGACGGCCCGCAGGCTATCGCCCCTGGGCCGACCAGGATCGACCGACGGCTCCGCTGGACGTCGTGCTCCGCGTCCCCCATCCGCAATAGCGATGCTCAGCCGCCGGTCACGCTCATGTGGCGGGCGAGGGCCGGGCGCTTGCGGCGGCGATCGATGACGAAGTCGTGGCCCTTCGGCTTGCGGGCGATGGCGGCGTCGAGCGCCGCGTGCAGCGTCGCCTCGTCCGGCGCGGCGCGCAGCACGGCGCGTAAATCCGCGGCATCCTCCTGGCCGAGGCACATGACCAGCATGCCCGTGCAGGTGAGGCGCACCCGGTTGCACGATTCGCAGAAGGTGTGGGTCAGCGGCGTGATGAAGCCGAGCCGCCCGCCGGTCTCGGCGACCCTCACATAGCGGGCCGGCCCGCCGGTGCGGTCGTCGATCTCGATGAGAGTGAAGCGCTCGGCCAGCCGCGCCCGCACGGTGGACAGCGGCAGGTACTGATCGAGCCGGTTCTCGCCGATGTCGCCGAGCGGCATCACCTCGATGAGGGTGAGATCGATACCTTCGCCGTGCGCCCACACCATCAGGTCGCCAAGTTCGTGCTCGTTGACACCCTTCAGCGCGACGGCATTGATCTTCACCCGCAGGCCGACCCGCTGCGCCGCCGCGATGCCGGCCTTCACCTGGTCGAGTTCGCCCCAGCGGGTGATGTCCCGGAACGTCTTCGGATCGAGCGTGTCGAGCGAGACGTTGATGCGGCGCACCCCGCAATCGATCAGCGCCGCCGCATGCTTGTCCAACTGCGAGCCGTTGGTGGTGAGCGTCAGCTCGTCGAGCGCGCCCGTCGCGAGATGGCGTGACAGCGCCCGGAACAACGTCATGATGCCGCGTCGGACCAGCGGCTCGCCGCCGGTGATGCGCAGCTTGCGGGTGCCGCGCGCGACGAAGGCGGCGCACAGCCGGTCCAGCTCCTCCAGCGTCAGGATGTCGGCCTTCGGCAGGAATCTCATGTGCTCCGACATGCAGTAGACGCAGCGCAGATCGCAGCGGTCCGTGACCGAGACGCGCAGATACGTGATGGCGCGACCGAACGGGTCGACCAGCGTCGGTGATGCCGGTTTCGTGTGTGCTGCCGGAAGGCCGATCGGAACCATCGTGCCGTGCATGAGACCCTCCGGCTCTCGTCGCGCATCATCGCCGCGACGGGGCGATCGAGGTGATCGGCAGCTCCGAGGCGGCCCCATCCAGGGCCAGCCGCAGCTCCAGCGAAACGTGATGGAAGCGCGCATCCGCGAAGTCGTCGTGCACGGCGAAGCCGACCGTGTACACGGCACCGGGGACGATGCCGATATCGCCGGAGTCCGATGGCTTTAACGGGCGCCGCAGGGTCGCAACCCACCGATCGCCGACCTGCGCGATGCTACCGGTGATCGGAACGCCGCCTTCCATCAGACGCTGCGCCAGGACGCTGCCGGACTCGGCCGGACGGCCGGGGCGCAGGCGCAAGAGCTCCATGCGGGTTCCGGCGGCGCGCAAGGCCGCGAGATCGGGCGCCGACTTCACCGCGATGCCGCCGCCGCGCGGCCCGTCCTTGCCCTGTAGATCGATCCGCTCGCGCGACTCGGCCAGATACTTGGTGAGGCCCTGGGCGATGGCCGCGTCGCGCGCATCGGCGAGGAGGCCCGGCGCCGCCGTGGGATCGACCCGAGCCGCGTCCGGCATCGAGCGCACGTCGTGATGGCACGTGACCCAGCATCCGCCCTGCTCGGCGCGAGCGACAGCCGGACCGGCGATCATCATCGACAACTTGCTGGCGTGCTGCGGGTCCATCTTGCCGCCCTCGACGAACGGCACGGGCGCGTGCGGCGTGTCGCTCCACTCGAAGCGGAGAAACAGATCGGTTCCGTCCTGGGCCGCCTGGACCGAGAGGTCGATCCACGGCCGCTTGCCGGGGATCGGCGTCGGCTCGTTCTTGGTACCCGACACGAGCTTGCTGCCGATGTCCTTGACCTCCTTGCCGTGACACTCGTTGCACCGCTCTCCCGTGCGCAGGAAGCCGCGGGCGCCGGTGTGATCGCGCGCCACCTGAATCCACTCGAACGAGCTGACGCCGGGATAGAACAGCGTCACGGTCTTGGCCGGCACGGCGGCCCAGTCGACCCCGAAGGTGTCGACCGCCGCCGCACCGGAATCGCCACTCGCCTTGCGGGCGAGCTCCGCCTCGATGCGCGTCCGCAGCGCCTGCTCGGCGGCCCGGGCGGCCTCGTCGCGCGCCTTCGCCTCCGCCTCCTCGCGGGCCGTGACGCGCGCCAATCCGTCGATGAAGGTCGGCGGAATAGGACGAATGAAGGCCGGATTCGGCTTTTCGAGCGCCTCGATCTGCGCCGTCGTCAGGCGCTCGCGCGGGCTGTTGTGGGCGATGCCCTTATGGCAGTCGATGCAGGTCTGGCCCGACGTGAAGGCGTCCAGATGGACCTTTCTGGCACGCGGCTTCTGGAACTCGGGGTTCATCGACTGGAGGGTGTGGCAGTTCCGGCACTCGAGCGAGTCCGTCTGCTTCATCCGGTCCCATACATGGGTGGCGAGCTCCAGTCGTTTCGCCTCGAACTTCTCCTTCGTGTCGATGGTGCCGAGCATCCAGTGCCACAGCTCGTTGGTGGCCTGCACCTTGCGCATCATCTTGGGGAACCACTCCTTCGGGACGTGACAGTCGGAGCAGGTCGCCTTCACGCCGGTGCGGTTCTGATAGTGGATCGTCGTCGCGTATTCCTTGTAGACGAAGTCTCGCATCACGTGGCAGCCGGTGCAGAACTCGAGCGTATTGGATGCCTCCACGACGGTGTGGAACGCTCCCCAAAACAGAACTCCGCCGAAGAACCCGGCGACCACGAGCCCTGCGAGAATCCACCGCGAGACGGGCCGTGCGAGCCAGTCCGTGATCCTGCGGACGATGGACCATCGAGCCGCAGGCGCTGCCTTCAGTTCCGACATGATCACTCCGTCGAGCTCGCTCGCCTGGTCAGGCCGCCGCCGCGCCGAGCCGGCGCGCCACCGCGATTGCCTCCGCCTCGACGAAGCAACGGGCACAGCGAACGAGCCCGCGATAGAACGGCGCGACGAAATCGCCCGGTGTGTCGTCCATAGCGATCAGGAACGGCACGAGATGGCGACCGAGAAAATCGTGTTGCGCCCGCTGGTAGGGCCTCGCGTCGAGCGCCTGCTCGATCGCCTGCGCTTCCTTGGCGACGAGAAACCGAAGGAACTCCAGCTCGGCCGTCAGGGTGTCGACGAAGTCTCGCGGCTTCTCATTGGGCACGAGCCCGAAATGCCGATAGAAGGCATCGATCTCGAGCAGCAGGTCCGCGCGCGGGCGATCGGTCACGTAGTCGCCCTCGTAGAGGGAGAGCGGCGGCTTTCGCGGGCCCGTCTCGAACGTCGCCAGATAGTTCTCCTCCAGAGCCACGAGATCGGCGACCCGCGTCTCCAGATCGATGCGCACACCCGCGAGTGCCGCAATCAGATCGGGATGGACATCCATGACGAGATCGACCAGATCGAAGCCGAAGTCTCCGGCCTCGATGTCGTCGAGCAGCTCGGCGCCCGGATAGGCGAAGCCGCGCGCCAGCTCCCCGTAGATACTGCTCCGCACGACGGCGGACCGCGACGTTTCCGACATGGCGAATCGTCCTCGTTCTCAGTCCGGGTCCTTGGCGTCGGCCTGGAGCTGGCCGCGGATGGCGGGCACCGGCTCGCCGATGAACACGTTCTTCAGCTTGAAATGCTCGTGCACGCCGGTCCCGGGCCCCGAGCGCAGGACCTCCTTGTCGTAGTCGAAGGCGTATTTGGGATCGAGGGCCGGCGTGAACACCTTGAACGGCGGGTGCGCGCCGGTGAAACCAGAGCCTTCGTAATTGAGATGACAGGTCGCGCAGGCGGTCTTGTAGTCGAAGTTCTGGCCGAGCTTCACGAGCGTCTCGCGGGCGGTCTCGCCCTTGCCGGTCTTCCAGCGCTCTTCGGCGTTGCCGTGCTCGACGCGGAACTTGGCTCCGGCGCCGTGGCACGACTCGCAACCGACCACGGCGAAATTCTTGTGCTCGGCAGCCGGCGTCGCCGCCGAGAAGCCGCCCGGCTTCCCGAAGCCCGTGGTATGGCAGCCGACGCAGGCCGCATCGGCCGTGTAGTCCTTGTTCGGGTCGAGCTTGCCCTTCTGCTTGGCGTCCGCCTTGACCTTGGGCTTCAGCGACTCGAACGCCTTGGCGTGCGAGGTCTGGGCCCAGCTCTCGGCCTGATCGATGTGGCATTTGCGGCAGACGCTCACGCCCTCGAACTCCTGGCTGCGCGCCAGGCCAGGAACGAACAGGATCGCCAGCGCGACGCCGATCGGCAGGATGCTCTTCATTCTTCCTCCTTCGGAGCCCCTCGCCCCGATCCCGTTCGTCCGGCTCGAGGTCACGTCAGCGGGTTCAGCATCATGTCGGCGCTGCGCCGCCCGATCATGATGTCCATCAGCTCGGACGGCTGGCTCATGAGACGCTTTCCACGTTCGTCGTTGAGGAGCTTCATCACGCGCGGCACGTCGTTCCCGAACAGCTTGACCAGATACTCGAGAGGAATCTTCTTGTCGGTGCGCAAATTGCCCTGGGCGTCCTCGACCGCCGGGCCGAGAACCGGCGGGATGTAGAACATGTTCGGCTCGGTGCCGCGCTCACCGTAGAGCGGCAATCCAACCTTCCACACCTTGACGAGCTTGTGGACCGAGCTCGCCGTGTCCTCCATGAAGCCGACATGCATGGCGCGGCCGACGCATTGGGCGACGCACGCCGTGGCGACGCCCTTCTCGATGCGCGGATAGCAGCCGATGCACTTGCTCGCCTTCTGGGTCGCCGTGTTGAAGTAGGTCTTGTCGTAGGGACAAGCCTGGACGCAGTTGCGCGCCGCCTTGCACTTGGTCTGATCGACCAGCACGACGCCGTCGGCGGCGCGCTTGTAGATGGCGTCGTTCGGGCACGCTTCCAGGCAGGCCGGCTTGCTGCAATGATTGCAGTGCCGCGGCAAGTAGAAGTAGTAGTTGTTGGGATAGGCCCCTTCGCCCTGGTCCTCGTCGAAGTTCGGAGCCCACGACGCGAAGCCCGAGCCGCTCGCGGCCGGACGCGGGCGCACCCGGCCGGGGACGCCCTCGAAGAGCCTTGCCTCGTAGTCGAACTCGAACGGCACGCCGTAGTCGCCGGCGGTCGGCATGCGGCCGCGCTGAACTTCGCCGGCGGCGTTGAAGCCACCGCCCTCGTTCTCCCAGTTGCGCGGATAGCCCTTGCCCGGGCGCGTCTCGACATTGCGCCAATAGATCGGCTCCTCGCCTCTCTGATTGGTCCACAGCTTCTTGCAGGCGACCGTGCAAGTCTGGCAGCCGATGCACTTGTTGAGGTCGACCACGAAGGAGAGCTGCTTCTGCGGTTTGGTGATCTGTTTGGCCATGATCGTCGTCCTCGAAACCCTGGTTCGGGGACGGCGCGCCGCCGAGGGCGGCCGTCCCGTGGCGTCCTGCCGTTCAGCTCGGGATCACTCCCGTGTAGCGGCGCACCTGAACGCGCGCGTCACGCTGGGTTCCGCCGGGGCCGTAGTAGTTCGGCCGGAACAGCAGATGGCCGTAGTTACCGACCAGGCTCGTCGGATTGATGCGGATCGGGCAGACGCTCTGGGTCGAGCCTTCGATCAGATCCATGTAGAGCTCGGGGGTGTGGCACATGGTGACCCGCCCCTCGGGCTCCCGGTTGTGGATCTTCACCCGGCAGATCATCCGGCCGTGCTCGTTCCACACCTCGGCCCAGTCGTTGTCGCGCAGGCCGCGGGCCTTTGCCTCCCCGGGTGGCATCTCCAGCAGAGGGCCACCGCGCTGGAGCCGCAGCATCAGCACATTGTCCTTGAAGGTGGAGTGGATGGCGTGGCGGCTGTGCGGCGTGTTGAACCGCAGCGGGAAGTTGTCGGCATCGACCGGCGCCTTGTAGACCGGCAGCTCGACGCCCATCTCGATGAACCAGTCGTGATCGATGTAGAACTGCTGTCGGCCCGTGAGGGTCGGCCACGGCTTCTTGCTCTCGGTATAGAACTGGAATGGCGTATACGGAACGCCTTCCCGAATCGGCGAGGTCCAGTTCGCCTTGAAGCGCTGAGGCCGCTCGCGGATCATGTCGAGCGTGATGCCCTTGGTGGCCGGCGCGTTGTCGAGGATGAATTGAGCCGCCTGGGCGACGCTTTCCAGCTTGCCGTTGTCGGTTTGCTGCGCATAGAGGGTGGAGAAGTCGCGCGAGACGTTGAACTGCTCGTCGAAGACCCGGGACATCCCGCGCTCGATCGCACGGTCCTGCATCTTCTTGGCGAGCAGCGCGAACACGTCCCAGTCGTGCTTCGATTCGAACATCGGCGGGATCGCCGGCTCGGTCATATGGACGAAGGTGTGCTCCTCCGTCATCTGCAAGTCGAGCTTCTCGTACCAGTGCGCGGCCGGCAGCACGATGTCGGAGTAGAGCGCCGTCGAGTCCATGCGCAGGTTGAGATTGACGATCAGGTCGAGCTTCGGCCACAGGTTCTGGAGGACGTATTTCTGGCCCTTGGCCTGGTTCAGGAAGTTGCCGCGGTAGACGATGAACACCTTCGGATCGCGGCCCTCGCGGGGATAGAGCGGCATCATCCGCTGATCGAGGCTGGCGCGCAGATACTTGCGGGTGTCGATGCCGACCGTCTCCATCGCGTCGTAGGCGTCGGCGTGAACGTAGGTCCAGATCGTCGTCTGCGTGAAGCGATGACGCGCCGCGCCCTGCGGGAACGACAGCGCCAGCACGCCCGGCACCGCGACCGGCTTCCACTGGCCGATATAGTGATTGACGCCGCCGCCATTGCGGCCCTCGTTGCCGGTGAGCGACGACAGCAGATGGAAGGCGCGGATCTCGATGTCGCTCCAGTACCAGTGATTGGTGCCGCCGCCGCTGATGATCATCGCCGGCTTGGTGGTCCCGTACGCCTTGGCGAGATCGACGATCGCCTTCTCGGCGACGCCGGTGATCTCCGACACCTTCTTGGGCGTGTAGTCGCGCAGGATGCGCTCCGCGTAGAGCGCGTAGACCGGCTTCACGTCGACCGACTTGCCGTCCTTGAGCGTAACCTTGAAGCTGCCTTCCAGCGCCGGATCGAGATCACCGAGTGCAAGCGTGCCATCCGGGAAGGTGAGCGTGTTGCGCCCCAGATAGGCCGGCTGAACGGCCGGGCGCCCGCCGGGCGGCTCCTCGCCCCAGCATCCCTTGGCGAGCACGGGCTTCTTGGTCTTGGTATCCCACACGTAGAACTTCGCAGCCGAGCCGCCCTGCACGACATCGGCCTCGCGCAGGAACTTCTTGGTGTCGGTGCGAACCAGATAGGGAAGGTCGGTCTGCTCCTTGACGTTGGCGACGTCGACCAGCTTGTCGCGCAGCAGCACATGCGCCATGCCGAGAGCCAGCGCCGTGTCGGTGCCCGGCTTCGGATGAATCCAGGTGTCGGCCTTGATGGTGGTCGCGTTGTAGTCCGGCGCGATGCTGACGACCCGGCTGCCGTTGAGGGCCGCCTCGTTGATGAAATGCGCGTCGGGAATGCGGGTGACGGCCGGGCTCGACCCCCACAGCAGGATCAGCTTGGCGTTGAACCAGTCCGCCGTCTCGGCGGTATCACCTTGGACGCCGCAGGTCTGCGTCTGGCCGGTCGGGTGGTCGCCGTACCAGTCGAAGAAAGTGTGCGTGTGGGCACCGATCAGATGGGCGAAGCGATGTCCGGCCGAGAACGACACCGGCGCCACCGCCGGCACCGGCGTGTAGACGCTGATGCAGTCGACGGCATGGTCGCGGATGGTGTCGAGCATCTTGTCGGCGATGATGCCGAGCGCCTCGTCCCAGCTGGCGCGGCGCCATTTGCCCTCGCCGCGCGCGCCGGTGCGGATCAGCGGATACTTCACCCGGTGCGGCCCGTAGAGATAGTCCGTCCCGCAGGCGCCCTTGTTGCAGCCACGCGGGTTGTATTCGGGGACCCCCGCCAGCGAGGGCATGTCCTTCGACGCCTCCTCGCGGACCACGATGCCGTTCTTCGTGTAGACCCAGTGCGGACAGGCGCCCGTGCAGTTGATCAGATGCGCGCCGCGCGTCTTGGTGTCCCAGCTCCACTTGTCACGATAGAGCTGCTCCCAGCCGGCATAGTCGTGCTGCATCTGCGGCGATGCGGCCGGTGCCTGGGCTAGAGCCTTCAATGCGAACGGACCGCTGAACAGCGTGCCCAGATACGCGGCACCGCCCAATCTCAGCAGATCCCTGCGGTTCGTCTTCGACATGGAGCATCTCCCGGCGGAAGAGTTTGACAGGATGTCGCGCGCGCGACGGCATCACGCGCGCAAGAGGGCCGGCCCGTCGAAACGGGATGGATCGCGAACGGGATGGCGAGCCAGACTGGGTAACGGCGCGACATGTGAGGGGCGTGTCGGATCGCGGTCGTCACGAGCGTTCGACGGAGGACTGGGGCCGGTCCGCGCGCGGACCGGCGGAACGCAGGAGGTACCGACGGCAGCAGCAGACGCCGCCGTCGCTCACGACCGATCACATGGAGCGATCGGCGCCCGAGAGCGCCTTCACCACCGAGTCGACCGACTGGATCGTGCCGAGCACGGTGGGGTTGCCCCAACGGACGTGGTACTTGTTCTCCGGAACCTGGGCGAGCGCGATCAGCAGGTTGTTGAACGCACCGAGATCATTGGTCTCGAAGTAGGTGATGAAGTCGGTGTCGGACAGGCCGGTCGCGTGATAGAGCTTGCGCTTCACGTTGACCAGATACTGCAACGTCGGCGCGGTGTGGACCTCGATCTCCTTCAGCCGCTGCTCCGGGGTCAGATTCCACCATTCGGCGTTCTTCTTCACCGGGATCATGATCGCATAGCGGGGCGCCGGGTCCGAGTAAGAAGCGGCGAACAGCCCGGCGTTGAGCGTCTCGGACTTCTGCTTGGTGATGTAGTTGAGCGCCTTGGTGATGCCGACCAGATTCTCGGTGACATCGGAGTAGGAGCCGAACTTGGTGGCACGGAAATCGGTCAGGAACGTCTGGGCAGCGGCGAGATCGTAGGCGTGCACGCGCAGAAAATAGTCGCTCTTGGCATCGAAGCCGCGGGTCAGGTAGGCGTCGACGATCACCTTGTCCTTGTGCTTCTCGATGACGGCGAGAACCTCGGCGGCCGCAGCCTTGCGATCGGCCGCCGGGAGCATCGCGTATTCGGGGCGCAGCTTGTAGACCGAGAAGTCCCCGAAGACGCCGAGATCCGTGAGGATCTTCGCACGGTCGATCGGAGCCGTCGGCGTCGCCGACATGGAGGCCGGCGGCATCGGACCGGACGCCGGCATTCCACCGCCTTGCTGTGCGAGAGCCGTGCCGGCCAGGGCGAGGGACATCGCCGCGACGAACCCGAGTTGCAGCCGGTGCCGGCGCGGCACCAAAGTCGAAATCATGTCTGCCTCCGCGTTTGGATCGGCGGACAGCGCGGCCGGGGGTCGCCCGCGCCGGTCGAGGACCGGCACGGGCTGGCGTCGTCCATTCTGTAATACGGCGGAGGTTGGCCGGTGTTACTGGTCGCGCTGGATCGGGTGTAGTACCTAGGACATCTCGGTACGCCGGCTCGGCCAACATTAATTCTGGCCGAACGTAACATCCACGCGGCTGATCCGAAAAGGATTACGAACGTGCAGGTGGACCGACGCGAGCACGACTTCGCAGAAGCCATGAGAGCGGCGTCGCGTGGCGACGTCGCCGCTTATACGCGCTTTCTGCAGAACGTCTCCGACTGGTTGAGGCCAATCATCCGGCGCGAGCTTGTTCGATCTGGCCGGTCGGCAGCCGATGCGGAGGACATCGTGCAGGACACATTACTCGCGCTTCATTTGAAGCGGAACACCTGGGACGAGTCGCGTCCCATCGGGCCTTGGATACGCGCCATCGCGCGGCACAAGCTGATCGACGCGCTGCGGCTGCCGCGCGGGCGCAGCAACGACGTGTCGATCGACGAGTTCAGCGACGCCCTTCCGGCGGAGGAGACGACGTATCCGGCCATCGATGATCGTGACGTCGAGCGCCGGCTCCACGCCCTGGCGCCAGGGCAGAGGCAAGTGATCCAGGCGATCGCCATCGACGGGCTGTCGATCGCCGAGTCGGCCGCGAAATTCGCGATGACGCCCGTCGCCGTGCGGGTGGCGCTCCACCGTGCCCTCAAGTCGCTGAGCAGGATGGCGGGCGTGTCATGAAGACCGAGAATCTCATTCAGGCGATGGTGGCCGACCGCGAGGCGGACGGGAGTGTCGGTCCGGGGGCGCTGGCCTCGGCGGTCGGCCTCGGTCTGGTCGGCTCGCTCCTTCTCTATGCGGCCACGCTGGCGCCGCGTGAGCTTTCGACCGCGCTCATGGAGCCGCGGTTCGCCTTCAAGCTCCTCGTCGCACTGGTGCTCGCCGCCGGAGCCGCGGCCGTCGTCGGTCGCTTGGCCCGACCGGACGGCCGACCGGGGCCGGCGTCCCTCGTGGTGCTGGCCGCTCCGTTCCTGCTCGCGGTCGGGGTGTTCGTCGAGCTCGCGGTCGTCGATGCAGCGGCGTGGCGGACGCGGCTCATCGGCGATAACGCCGTGGCCTGCCTGCTGTCCATCCCGCTGCTCTCGGCTCCCGTCCTCGCGGCCGTCATCCTGTTCCTCAGAAAGGGCGCGCCGACCCGGCCGGATCTGGCTGGGATGTTCGCCGGGCTGCTGGGCGGCGGTCTTGGTGCCTTCCTCTATGCCAGCCACTGCCCGGACGACTCCCCGCTCTTCGTCGCGACCTGGTACCCGCTGGCGATCGCCGGCGTCGTCCTCGGAAGTCGAATTTTGGCGATGAAACTAACCCGATGGTAGGACGCCGAGACCGTTGCGATGTCTACAAAGTGCCGGCGATCTGTGGGTTTCCTTGATCGCCTCGGCGTTCGCCTGTGCAACCGCGACCATGACGCCGATCAGGGCGTCGCGCGCGCCGGCGTAGCCCGCGAGGAAAATACCCCAACGGACGTCGCCTGCTCGCAGTGGAGCCCGCACGCTCCGATGTCGCACCTGCCCGGCGGGCGGCATGCCATCCGGCCGGCGCACCGGCCGCGCAGTGCAGTTCCTGGCGCAGCAGCCCGTCTCGTCGACACCCGGAAGACCGACGCCGAGCGCGAAGCGCGGCAGGCGCGGGGCCGGGCCATGCTGGTCGAGCTCTACGGATGAAGGCCCTAGTTGACGGCGATCTGCCGCAGCGCATCCATGTTCGCGTAGATGGCCGAGACGATGGCCGCCACGAAGGCCAGCCCACCCAACTCGTTTCTCAGCCACGTCGGCATGCTGCCCTCTTGAGTATGCGCCCCGATCGCCCCACGGACACGAAAACGGACATTGTCCGTTGTTGTTGAAGCTCTTGTTTTTTCTGGACTTTTAATGGTGCTGCCGGACAGGATTGAACTGTCGACCTCTCCCTTACCAAGGGAGTGCTCTACCACTGAGCTACGGCAGCGACCGGCTCGCGCGAGTCATGCGGTGCACGGCGCGAACGGCGGTTCCTTGCCACAAGGTCGGGGGCGGCGCAAGCGCTGCTCTGCACATCCCCATGCACCGGCGGCCACGCCGATCATGGCCCCCGCTGCTGCTGCGAGCGAGCGCCGCCCCATCGGGTCTCCGACCGCGCTGCCGTCCCCCGCTCGCCACCGCGAGCCACGTCGCGGCCCCGCACTGCCCCCGAGCCCTCTTGGCAGGACCGCCACTCCCCCAGGCGGCAGGCCTCTCCCGACCCGATGTGACCGGGTGTGAGCTCCGGCAACACCTCGTCATCCGGAGCCGGCCCGGCACGCGACAGCGTCGGGTGCATCGGAGCGTCTCGGCGCAGCCGGCACGGGTCCCGTCCGCAGCCGCTCGCCGTAAACCCGGCACCTTGGACCCGTCGGACCGAGCCGAGGCGCGGCCGCCGCGGTGCACAACCCGCCTCCCGCCCGAGAGGGTTGATATTTATCATATTACCGGAATCGAGCGGTCCCTTAGATCGGCCCGTGCCGGCTCGTCCCGGCCTCCATGTCCGTCCCGTCCACCCTGGACGTCCGCCGGTGCCGCCTGTCGTTCGTCTCGCTCGATCGTCCCGGCTCGGCCGCCGGAGCCCTCGGCTCCGCCGCGGCTGCCGGACCGCCCGCACCGGCGCGACCGCCCGCAGCAGGGCCTGCCCATGAGCCTCGATCTGAGCGTCGAATCGTTGCGCCCGAAGAGCAGCCGTCCCGCCGGCGAGGAAAGCGGCTTCGCGCGCTTCGCCATCGTCTTCACCAACTGGTCGGAGCGCTGGTACCCCGACTCGTTCGTCTTCGCGGCCCTGACCGTGATCGGCGTCGCCGCCGCACTCGCCCTCGGCTCCAAGCCGCTCGACATCGCCAACGCCTTCGGGGGCGGCTTCTGGAGCATCATCACCTTCACGATGCAGATGGTGATGGTGGTGGTGACCGGCTTCGTGGTGGCCACCTCGCCGCCCGCCGCCCGCTTCATCGACTGGATCGCCCGGGCGCCGCGCACCGCCCGCGGCGCGGTGGCGTTCGTCGCCTTCGTCAGCATGTCGGCGTCGTTCCTCAACTGGGCCTTCAGCATGGTGCTGGGCGGCCTTCTGGTGCAGGCGCTGGCGCGCCGCGGCGATCTGCGCATGGACTACCGGGCCGGCGCCGCCGCCGCCTATCTGGGGCTCGGCGCCACCTGGGCGCTCGGCATCAACTCGTCGGCGGCCCAGCTCCAGGCCAACCCGGCGAGCCTGCCCAAGTCGATCTCCGACATCACCGGCGTCATCCCCTTCACCGAGACCATCTTCCTCTGGCAGTCGATGGTGATGGCGCTGATCATCCTGATCGTCTCGGTGCTGATCGCCTACTTCTCGGCGCCGAGCGCCGCCACCGCCAAGACCGCCGAGGACTTCGGCATCGACCTGACGCCGCGCCCCTCGGTCACCTTCGGGCCGTCGCGGCCGGGCGAGTGGCTGGAGCGCACCCCGTTCATCAGCTTGGCGTTGGCCGCACTCGGCTTCGGCTTCATCTACAACGAATTCGCCACCAAGGACCCGCTCCTGGCGATCTCCAACCTCAACACCTACAACCTGCTGTTCCTGCTCATCGGCCTGGTGCTGCACTGGCGGCTCGGCAGCTTCCTCGGCGCGGTCTCCAAGGCGGTGCCGTCGACCTCGGGCGTGCTGATCCAGTTTCCGCTCTACGGTGCCATCGCGCTGATGCTCACCGGCGTGAAGGGCGCCGACGGCTTCAGCATCTCGCACCACATCGCCAACCTGTTCGTCAGCCTGTCGACCCAGGAGTCCTTCCCGGTGCTGATGGGCGTCTACTCGGCGGTGCTCGGCTTCCTGGTGCCGTCCGGCGGCGGCAAGTGGATCATCGAGGCGCCCTACGTCATGCAGGCCGCCAAGGATCTCGGCACCCACATGGGCTGGGCCGTGCAGGTCTACAACGCCGCGGAGGCGATCCCGAACCTGATCAACCCGTTCTGGATGCTGCCGCTGCTCGGCGTGCTGGGGCTGAAGGCGCGCGACATCGTCGGCTTCACCTTCATCCAGTTCCTGCTGCACATCCCGCTGGTGCTGTTCCTGCTGTGGTTCTTCGGCCGCACCCTGCTGCCGGGCTGAGCCCACGCCCCATCACGGCGGCGAGGCTCCGGCCCCGTCGCCGTCCCGGCCTGCCCTGCCTGCCGCCGAACAGTGGCGCGTTGCGCCGTCGCGGTCGCCGTGCTCTAAGGCCGCCATGACCGGACCGGGCAAGACCGACGAACAACGCGCCCGCGCGGCGCGGCTGTCGGCGGCGCTGCGGGAGAATCTGCGGCGCCGCAAGGCGCAGTCGCGGGCCCGCACCGGCGGGCCCGACACCGCCGTCGACACCCCGGAGATCGACATGCCGGACCCCGCGCCCGCCACGGCGGTGCACCGATCGCCCGAGAACGGCCCCTTGTCCCACGATTCCGCCGGAATCGTCCCGGAGAACGGGCGCCGATAAGCTGGACCGAGACGGCGCCGGCGCGGTCGCGATTCACGCCACCGCCGACACGGCGTCCATCCACGAGGGGGCATCATGGACCGGATTCGCATCGTGGGCGGCAGGCCCCTCTCCGGACGCATCGCCATCTCGGGCGCCAAGAACGCCACCCTGCCGCTGATGATCGCGAGCCTCCTCACCGACGAGCCGCTGGTGCTGGAGAACGTGCCGCGGCTGGCCGACGTCGCCCTGCTCCAGCGCATCCTCGGCAACCATGGCGTCGACGTGATGGTCGGCGGCAAGCGCCCCGGCGACGGCGAGTACGACGGGCAGACGCTGCACATCTCGGCCAAGCGCATCGTCGACACCGTCGCCCCCTATGACCTCGTCTCGCGCATGCGGGCGAGCTTCTGGGTGATCGCCCCCCTGGTCGCCCGCATGGGCGTCGCCAAGGTGTCGCTGCCGGGCGGCTGCGCCATCGGCACCCGTCCGGTGGACCTGCTGCTGATGGCGCTGCGCGACCTCGGCGCCGACATCGAGATCGACGGCGGCTATGTGCTGGCCCGCGCCCCGAACGGCCTGCGGGGTGGCGAGATCGTGTTCCCCAAGGTGACGGTCGGCGGCACCCACACGGCCCTGATGGCGGCCGTGCTGGCCCGCGGCACCACGGTGATCGAGAACGCGGCGCGCGAGCCCGAGATCGTCGACGTCGCCGACTGCCTGACCAAGATGGGCGCCCGCATCAGCGGCGCCGGCTCCTCGCGCATCGAGATCGAGGGCGTCGCCCGCCTCGACGGCGCCCGCCACCGGGTGGTGCCCGATCGCATCGAGACCGGCACCTATGCGATGGCGGTGGCGATGGCGGGCGGCGACGTGCTGCTGGAGGGCGCCAAGCCGGAGCTGCTCCAGGCCGCCCTCGATGTGCTCGCCGAGGCCGGCGCCGAGATCGCCGCCACCAACGAAGGCATCCGCATCGCCCGCAACGGCGCCGGCATCGCGCCCGTGCGGGTCACCACCGAGCCGTTCCCGGGCTTCCCGACCGACCTTCAGGCGCAGCTCATGGCGCTGATGACCCGCGCCAAGGGCACCTCGCACATTACCGAGACGATCTTCGAGAACCGCTTCATGCACGTGCAGGAGCTGGCCCGCTTCGGCGCCCAGATCCGGCTCGACGGCGAGACCGCCACCATCGACGGCGTGCCGCGCCTCAAGGGCGCCCCGGTGATGGCGACGGATCTGCGCGCCTCGGTGTCGCTGGTCATCGCGGCGCTCGCCGCCGAGGGCGAGACGCTGGTCAATCGAGTCTACCATCTCGACCGCGGATTCGAGCGGCTGGAGAGCAAGCTCGCCGCCTGCGGGGCCGAGATCGAGCGCATCAGCGGCTGAGCGAACGCACGCAGGGCATCGAGCCACGAGCGGCAAGGCTCGGAGGCGATCACGGCAGGATCGTACCAAGACGGCTGTCCCGGTTCGGGCGGGGCGGGGAACGAAAGGCCCGTTACGGCATTCCCCCACCGACGATCCCGACCCATTCCGAGAGGCCGCCCATGCCGATCCCGAAGTCAGGACTGGCCGTGATTCTCGTCGCGGCGCTCGCCATCGGCGCCAGTGCAACAATCGCGACCGCCCAGCAGGCCGGCCCAGGGGCCGGCCAGCCGGCCGGCCAGGAGGCCGCGCCGCTGCCCACCATGCCGCCGACCGGCGGCGTCGGCCCGGTGTCGGCGCAGCCCGCCCCGCTCACCGAGGCGCAGAAGGCCGCTATCGCCCGCTCGGTCCGCGAGGCGAACCGCAAGGTCACGGTGCCGCCCGGCGTTCAGGTCCGCGTCGGCGCCGAGCTGCCGCCGTCGATGGAGCTCTACATGCTCCCCGACCCGACCCTGGCCACCATCCCGGAAGCCAAGCCCTACAAGTACACCGTGGTCGAGGACCGCGTGCTGCTGGTCGATCCCACCACCATGAAGGTGGTCGAGGTGCTGCCGCGGTAGGGTATCGGCGCCCTGCCGCAGACGATCAGCGCGCCGGATCTTTCGCCAGCATGCGGCTGGCGGCGGCCGGCAGCACGTCCAGAAACGGCCCCATGAAGAAGGCTTCGCCGCTGCCGTCGCCGAACGAGGCGTCCCAGGCGTCGATCATCTCGCGCACCGTCGCGGCGCAGGCCGGCATGGAATCGACGATCAGCTCGCCGATCATGGCGCCGGCACTCGCCTGCTTGAAGCGCGGGTCGGCCGCGATGGCGCGCACGATGCAGTCGGTCGTCGCCGTCACCCGGCTCTGAAGCGCGACGCGGGGCGACGCCGCATGGCTCGGCCGCGGATCGAGCGGGCCGGTCGCCACGCTCAGCGCCAGCGAGGCCGCGACCAGAGGTGCGATCACCATGGGGTCCCCTCCTTTCGGCCCGGTTCCGAACGAGCCGGTCCGCCCGATCACCAAGCGAGATCACCAAGCAAGCCGTATGCCGGCGCAAGCCGCGAGGGACCCACCCCGATCCGACACGCCAGCGTGGAGACGCGAGCCGCCCTCTGTCCATCCGTGAAACACGGCAGGGCCGCAGAACGCCGTTCGACTGCGGCCATCGGGCCACACCCCTGCGGCCCCATACCCACACTCGGGGGCCGCCGACCGATCGGGCGCGCCATGGCAGGAACCCGGTGTGGCAGCGGGCGTTGACGGGTCACCCACCGCGAGGAGCGACCCCCATGCGCCGCCGTCTGCCGAGCCTGACCATCGCCGCGGCCCTCGTGGCCGGCACCGTCGCCCTGGCGAGTGGACTGCCGACCGGCGTCGCGGCGGCGCAGACCACCGCACAGGACACCGCCGACGGCCCCCGGATCGAGCTCAGCGACGCCCAGCGTCACACCATCTGGCAGAGCGTCAGCCGCACCCAGAAGAACCACGCGGCGCCCACCGGCTTCCGCGTCGCGGTCGGCGCCACGCTGCCGGCCGGCATCGACCTCGCGCCGATGCCGGACACGCTGGCCGGCCTGATGCCGGAGGCCAAGCCGTTCGCGGTGGCGATGATCGAGAAGCAGGTGGTGCTGGTCGACCCGAAATCCCGCCAAGTCGCCGCGGTCATCACCGAGGAGACGCGCTGATGACCGCCAAGCAACCGCAGCCACCGGAGGCGAGCGCCGATCCCAAGCGCGATCCGCACCCGCCCGGCAACACCGAGAAGGACCCGCGCGACTGGGTCTCGGGCGACGAGCGATGACCGGCGCCCAGGCGTCCTATCTGAAGACGCTGTCCGAGCAGGCGCACGACCCGGAGGCGTTCGATCCCGGCCTCACCAAGGCCGAGGCGTCGCAGCGGATCGACGCCCTCAAGGCGCGGCTTTCACTGGACAAGTAGCGCGAGACACCGAGCTTGGCGGCGCGACTCCGGGCGCCGCGGCACGAACGCGAATGGCCGGGACGGAGCCCGGCCATCGCACGACGTAGCGGCAGTTCGGCAGCCGCAGCTTGCTCGAAGATCTCACGCCCGCGGCGCGATCTCGGTCTTGGTGTCGTCGACGTGGGTTTTCCACTTCGACATGCTGTCGGCGATGATGCGGGTCGACTGCATGGCGGCCTGGTTGAGCTGGGCGTAGCCGGCGAGCTCGCGCTGGACGCGCTCCCCTTCGCTGGCGATGTAGTCGCGCAGCGTCTGCAACTCGCCGATCAGGTTGTCGATCTCGGCGAGCGAGGTGCCCGCCACCCGTTGCACCAGCGTCGAGATGTTGCTGGCGGCGAACTCGCCCGAGCCGGCGTCGGTGTTGCGGCGCGCCGGCGTGAAGTCACGACGCACGAACTCGCGGATCTCGCCCTCGAACGAGGTGGCGACGGCATCGACGTCGTCTTGGACCGCCTGGGTGCTGGTCAAGGTCATACTCCCCGTACTCCTTCCTTCTGATCGATCGGGTCCCCCGCTGCGCGCCGGCATCGTCCCGCCCGCCGAGGCGGTCCCCCGGGGCGATGCGAGCATGCAGCCCCGCCATCTCACCAGCCCAATGGGGCCGGGTCGCGACGCTGGTGCGGCAGGCTCGCCCCGCCGCCGCCCGACCCTCGTCGCATTCCTGAATCGATCGTGAATCGCGGCCCCGGCGCCGGCCCGCCGCTCACGCAGGCGTGTGACGGTACGCCGGAACGGCAACCGCACGGCGGCGTTTCGGGTGCAGTGTCTTCAGCACGGAGAGACCGCATGACCCCCACCCGTCTCGTCGCCGTCGGCCTGGCGCTCCTGTCCGGCACCGCGCTCGCGAACGCCCAGACCGTCATCTCCCGCGAGGTGTCGCAAGAGCCGGTCGAGACCCTGATCACCCGCGGCCCGGACGGCATCACGGTCACGCGGCGGCCGTTGCAGTCGATGGCGGCGCCGGTGGTGTCGACGGTGCCGGTGTTCCCGACCTACGGCCCGTCCGGCGAGGTCTACACGCGTAGCTGGGTGCAGCCCGCACCCGTGCCGGCCGCGCCGGTGGGCGGCAGCATCGCGGTCCGTCCCTATGGCGAGCCCGTCACCACGACGACGACCCGCACCGTGGTGATCGAGGACGAGGAGCCGGTGCGGCCGGTCGTGCGTACCGTGCGGCGGGGAACGCCGCCGATCATGGCCCGCGCGGTCGAGCCCGAGCCGGTCCGCACCACGCGCAGCCGGACGGTGACCCGTCGCGTCAGCGCCGCGCCGATGGCGCTCGCCCCGACGCAGCGCACCACGGTCTATCGCACGCTGGTGCAGGAGCAGACCTACGACCCGACGGCGCTCGCCACCGTGACGCCGGGCTACGGCTCCGGCTGGAGCAGCACCGGCTGGGCGCCCGGCTACAGCGGCTGGGCGGCGGCGCCGGTGGCCCGGCCGATCACCTACACGGTCGGCTCGGTGCTGCCCGAGACCGTGACGGTGGCGCCGATGCCGCGCCAGGTCGTCATGCAGGTGCCGGAGACCCGCGGCTACGAGTACGCCGTCGTCGACGGCCGCGTCCTGCTGGTCGAGCCGGGCACCAACACGGTGGTGGCCGACATCGTCCGCTGACGTGGCGGACCATCGTCACCGCACAGCCGGCGGATCATGTCGCGGCGGATCACCATCCGCCGCGACACCGTCTCCTCATCATTTCCATCTTATGACAGCCTTCGAGCCGGACCCCCGATGACGCAGCGCCCCAATCCCCCGACGCTTCCCGGCACGCCGCAGCGCGTGCGCCGCATGACCGACGCCGAGATCAACGACGCCATCGACCGCCAGATCGAGCGCAACGTGCTGTACTACGCCGAGCATCAGGAGGAGATCCCGCTGCGGCTGCGCAGCCTCGATGCCGAATGGGATATCGAGCGCGCCCTTCAGGCCAACGCGGCGGCCGTGGGGCTCGCCGGCTCGCTGCTGGCGCTGACGCGCGGCGGCGGCTGGGTGGCGCTGCCGGCCCTGGTCGGCGGCTTCCTGCTCCAGCATGCGACCCAGGGCTGGTGCCCGCCGCTGCCGGTGATGCGCCGCATGGGCTTCCGCACCGCCCGCGAGATCGATGTCGAGCGCAACGCCCTCAAGGCCCTGCGTGGCGACTACGCGGCGGTGCCGAAGGACGGCGACACGGCGGCCCGCGCCCGCGCCGCCCTCCAGGCCGCCCGCTCGGGGCCGTTCGCCTCGGTGGGCCGGACGGCGACCGCACCGACGTCGCCGCTGAGCGCCAGCGGACGTGCCGGCGCCGCCTCCACGACGGTCCCGCGGCCGGCCTGACATTCTGATCGGGCCGCCGGCGATCCGCGCGTGGCGCCGGCCCGGGTGGCCGGCGCCGCCGTTATGTCTCGATGGTCAGGGATAGCCGAGCAGGATCTCGGCGACGACGGGCTTCACCGCCTTGACGGTCGCGGCCGACGAGACCAGCCCCTCGCCGGTCGCCTGCGCCTTGGCCTCGTCCGTCACCTTGGGGCCGGGCACGAACCGCAGCGTCACGTTGCAGCCGCCCGGCAGCGACGCCAGGGCGCCGCCCTGCCAGTCCACCACGTTGCCGCCGGAGTCCTGATCGAAGCCCTGGAGTTTGAACGGCTTGCCGTTGAGCTTCTCGACCGCGGCGAGCGGCATGCCGAGCTTGAGACCCTTCGGGGCCGTCCAGGTGGACTGGCCGGCGACCACGATGACGTTGATGTTGGCGCGCTCGCCCTCGTCCTTCCACAGCACCTCGAGGCGCCGCTTCGGATCGTCCGGGAACAGCACCGAGGCATTGAGCTTGGAGCCGTCCGGGCCGCCGTCCACCTCGGTGAAGGTGATGTTCTTCGAGTCGAACGCCGAAGCGAGCGACAGGTGGGTGGCCGACTTGGCGAACGGGCCCGAGCAGGCGATCGCCCGTTGTGACGCGGCGGCCGGCTTGGCACCCCCGGCGGCCCGCCGGGCCGGAGCGGCCGCGGGAGCCGCCGCGCCGCCCCCCTCCGGTGCCGCCGCCGGAGCCTGGGCGGGCGCCTGAGCCTGCGGCCGACGCTGCGGGCGCGGCTTCGCGGCCGGCTCGGCCGGGGCGTCGGTCGCCGCAGGGGCGCGCTGCTCCATCTGCTGGGTGGGGGCCGGCCAGCGATCCTGGAGGGGCGCCTGCCCCTGGGCCAGGGCCGCGGACGGGACGGCAAGCAGGCCGACCAGCAGCCCGCGCGTGAAGCGATCCATCATGGGTGCCTCGATACTCCGATACAAAAGATTCGGGGGATCATAGCGGCTTTTGCCGGCCGAGTGAGGCCCGATCGAGGCCGCCGGTCGACTCGTCCGCAGCTCAGTGCAGCGGTCGCCGCAGCAGCGAGAACAGCGGCGGCGACAGGGCGACGAACACGACGAGCGGAGCGAACAGGTCGCCATCGGCGACGGCGGTCGACGAGAACGCCTCGGCGACCACCCGGACCGGCTTGCCGCTCGCCACCACCAGCACCATCTCGGCCGCCAGTGTCAGCACCAGCCATAGCGCCCCGATTGCGAACGCGGCCCCGAACGGCGGCTTTGCGGCGCGAATGAACAGCGCGATCGCTACCCCCATCAGCAGGATGCCGGTGACGCCGGAGACCGGCAGTGCGGTCGGGCCGATCAGCGGCACCAGCACCAGCTCGCGCAAGGCGCCGTTGGCGAACGCGATGGCGAACAGGATGAACCAGAACAGCAGGGCGTTTCGAATCAGGGAGCCACACGACATCGGCACCTGCCTCGGGAGATGGGCTATCGCCCACCTTTCTACCGGAGGTCTCGGTCCAGGGCTATTCCGTTCGTACGCACTCGGTCCGGTCGTGGGCCGCCCACGACTGGCGGATCTCCCGGCCAGCGCGGTATGACGGTGGCAGCCGGCGTCGCGTGACCGTGCCGACGGGCCGGCGATGCCGTCGCGCGCCGACTCCGAGGTCTCGGATGTCCGCTGCTCCGATTGCCGAGGCTGCCGCCCACGCGCTCGCGGCGCTCGCGGGTGCGCGCCGCTTCGCCACCGTGCTGGCCGATCCGCCGTGGCAGTTCGTCAACCGCACCGGCAAGATGGCGCCCGAGCACCGGCGCTTGGCCCGCTACGGCACGCTGACGCTGCCGGAGATCGCCGGCCTGCCGGTCGCCGCGCTGACATTGCCGACCGCGCATCTGTATCTCTGGGTGCCCAACGCGCTGCTGCCCGAGGGGCTGGCAGTGCTCGCCGCCTGGGGCTTCGCCTACAAGGCCAACATCGTCTGGCACAAGGTGCGCAAGGACGGCGGCTCGGATGGCCGTGGCGTCGGCTTCTACTTCCGCAACGTCACCGAGCTGCTGCTGTTCGGGGTGCGCGGCCGCCATGCCCGCACCCTGGCGCCGGGGCGCCGGCAGGTGAACTTGATCGCCACCCGCAAGCGCGAGCACTCGCGCAAGCCGGACGAGCAGTACGCCGTGATCGAGGCGTGCTCGCCCGGCCCCTATCTCGAGCTGTTCGCCCGCGGGCTGCGCCCCGGCTGGACGAGCTTCGGCGATCAGGCCGACGCCCAATGGGCGCCGAGCTGGGCCACCTACGCGCACCGATCGGTGACCGGCCTGCCGGCCCGATAGGCATCGCGGCCCGCCGCGCGCGCGACGGGGCCGGTCAGGCCGCCGGAGCGCCGTCGCCGGCCGCCTCGAGATGGCGCCGCAGCGCCGGGTCGATCCGCAACCGGGCCGCCAAGTCGTCGAGCCAGGCCCGCTCGGCCGGCGTGTCGGCATCGATCGCCACATAGGCGGCGAGATAGATCTGGGCCGCCTCCTCCGGGCCGCGCGCATCCGCCGCCAGCGAGCCCGGCGTGTCGGGCTTGGCGATCATCGCCTCCAACACCAGGCGCTCGTCCTCCGACAGAGCGCTCGCCTCCACCCGCTCGACCAGCCGCATCCGCTCCGTCTCGTCGATGCGGCCGTCCGCCATGGCGGCCCCGATCATGGCCCGCAGCAGCAGCAGGCCGGCCCGCTCCGCCTCGACCTGTCCGGCGGGGGTCGCGGCAGGCGCACCGGCAGCCCCACCCGTCGCTCCGCTGGCGCCGCCCAAAAGCTGGCCGAGCGTGTCGGCGACGCCCTGCGGCACCACCGGCCGGCCGGCGCGGTAGTCCTGATACGCCTTGTAGGCGAGGCCGCCGAGCACCGCGGCGGCGCCGACCTGAAGGGCGGTGCCGGCATATTTGCGCGCATGCTTGGAGCCGAGCAGCACCCCGGCGAGCCCGCCCGCGAGGCCGCCGGCGCCGAGCATCCCGGCATTGCGCGACAGCAGATCGCCGAGACCGCCGCCACCGCCCCCGCCGGCGAGCTGCCGGCCGAGGGCGGCGAGGTCGAGGCCGCCCGCCGGTCCCGCCGGAGCCGTGCCGGCGCCGAGGCTGGAGGGCGGCAGGCCGCGGCCGCGCTGAAGGAAGCTCCCGCCCTCGCGCGCCGGCGCGGAGGCGGGTGCTCCGAGGCCGCCCTGGCCCGGCGCGGCGCCGGCCAGCACGGCGGTGAGGATCTTGTTGACGTCGATCATGCGACAGGTCCTTCCGGTCAGGCGTGGCCGGCGCACGGCCCGGCCAGCGCCGCAGCGACACCGGCGGGCGCACACCGCGTGAGACCGAGGCCGGCGAGGTCGAGGCGGGCGAGATCCAGGCGGGCGCGTAGCCGCATGTCGTGCAGGGCGTCGCGCAGCCGACGATCGTCGAGACCGCGGCCACGAGCGGCGAGGTCGCGCGCCACCTTGGCGATCATGTCGTCGTGGCCGGGCGCGGCGCGGTCGGCGAGATGCACGGCCCACGCATACAGCTCGAGCGCCTCGCCGCCGAGCCCGAGGCGGCGGCCCGCCCACAGGCCGAACAGGACGTTGCGGCCGACGATCTCGGCGTCGCGGGCTGGGCAATCGGACGCGGCGTCGGGATTGTGGACCGGCGGCACAGCAGTCTCGGTGATGGTGGTGACGGCGACAGAGGTGGTCATGGGGTCCTCGTGAAATCTCGGGGTGGCGCGGCTCAGTCGGTGGCGCCGACCTGGGCCAGCGCCTCGCGATGGCAGCGCGAGAGCGCCTCGCGCACCGCCTGCGGGGTCGCCGGCACGCCGGCGCGGTTGAGGTCGTACCAGAGCTTGTGGACGACATCGTCGCTGCCCGGGCTGGTGAAGTCGGCGGCGTGCACCTCGGCCGCGTAGCTGGCCGCATCCTCCGCGGACAGGTGCATCAGCCGGGCCGCCCACAGGGCGGCGAGCGCGTTGCGACGCGCCACGATGCTGTCGGCGGTGTCGGCCTCGACACACCATCCGGCGGCGCCTTCGGAGGCGCGGGGAACGAGGGTGACGTGAGCGGTCATCGTGGGTTCTCCTGTTGCGATGAATGGCGGGAGGGTGATCATCAGCTCCGATGGGCGCCGGTGTCCGGTGCGGCGGCAGTGCCGGCCGGGCCGGCCCCGTGACGCGGCGCCGTCGTGAACAGCGGCGCCAGCAGCGTGGTGCGCGGCGCATCCGCCACGGCATCGCCGGTGGTGCGGTCGCGGCCGGTCTTCCACACCGAGAACAGCACGCCGCCGGCCAGGAGCGTCACGGTGACGCCGAGCGAGATCAGCGGATCGAGCTTGCCGACGATCTGGTTCCAGAAGATCTTGAGCCCGATGAACACCAGCACCAGCGACAGCGCATATTTGAGATAGCGGAAGCGATGCACGCTGGCGGCCAGCGCGAAGTACAGGGCGCGCAGGCCGAGCACCGCGAAGATGTTCGACGTGTAGACGATGTAGGGGTCGGTGGTGATGGCGAAGATCGCCGGCACGCTGTCGACCGCGAAGACGAGATCGGCGAACTCGATCAGCACCAGGGCGACGAACAGCGGCGTCGCATAGAGCAGCCGGCCGCCGCCGGCCGGATCGGGCAGGCGCACCAGGAAGGCGTCGCCGTGCAGCTCGCGCGTCACCCGCAGGCGCGCCTGCACGGTCCGCATCAGGCGGTTGTCGACCCAGGCGGCGGGATTCTCGGCGACCACCAGCATCTTGATGCCGGTGACGATCAGGATGGCGCCGAACACGAACAGCACCCAGCCGAACTGCGACACCACGGCGGCGCCGAGCCCGATCATCAGGGCGCGCAGCACGATAACGCCGAGAATGCCGTAGAACAGCACGCGGTGCTGGAGATGCGGCGGCACCGCCAGGGTGGCGAAGATCAGCGAGATGACGAAGACGTTGTCGAGCGCCAAAGTCTTCTCGATGAAGAAGCCGGTCAGATAGGCGATGCCGGAGTCCGCGCCCATCTGGCCCCACACCCAGGCGCCGAACACCAGCGCGACGGCGATGTAGACGGCCGACAGAACGAGGCTTTCGCGGGCGCTGATCTCGCGCGCCTTGCGGTGCAGGACACCGAGATCGAAGGCGAGCAGGGCGGCGACGATGACGAGAAAGATCAGCCACGCCCAGGCCGGCTTGCCGAGCAGATCGGCGAACAGGGCAGCGGGCACGAGATCGAGTCCGAATCCGGGCACCAGGTCCATCGCAATCCTCCAGATGCCGCCGGTCCGATCGCATGGATCGGCACGAGGGCAGGTGAAAGATCCGACATCGCGGCAGGTGGTCCGCCAGAGGGGCCCGGATCGCTGTCGTCCGATATAGGGGCGCGATGTGGCACGTCCAGGGCGAAGCCGCCGGGCCGTTTGCGCCCAAGTGCCGCATACACCGTGCCGCATAGGCCGTGCCGCATACGCCGTGTCGGCCCGCCTCGCGGCGGCGCGACGCAGTAGCCGTCGGCCTTCCTTGTGCGGCGCGTCTTGTGCGGTGCGTCTTTGGTTGGATTGCGCCAATTCGTCGCCCCCACTATGGTGCCCCTAGACTAGAGCCGCGCAAAGCGGCCGCGTCCAAGTGGGAGGCGCAATGAACCAGGGGGACGCCGTGGGTACGCCATCGTACGACACGATCAAGAACGACCCGCAATTCCAGGAGCTCGTCGCCAAGCGGTCACGCTTCGCGTGGACGCTGACCGTGGCGATGCTGCTCATCTACTTCGGCTTCGTCTTCGTGATCGCGTTCGCCCCGAGCGTCCTCGCGATTCGCCTCGGCAGCGGTGTCACCACCATCGGTATTCCGATCGGCCTCGCCGTGATCGTGTCGGCCTTCCTGCTGACCGGCATCTATGTGCGCCGCGCCAACTCCGAGTTCGACGCGGACACCCAGGACATTGCCGGGAGGCAGAAGTGATGCGCACCGTCTGCAAGACGACCACCGCCACGGTGCTGTCGGCCCTCGCCCTCGGGGCGGCTTTCGGCCTCGTCGACACCGCGCAGGCCGCCGGCGCCATCGAGGGCGGCGGCAAGCAGGCGCTCAACCTCGAAGCCATCCTGATGTTCTTCGCCTTCGTGGCGGCGACGCTCGGGATCACCTGGTGGGCGGCGCGGCGCACCCGCTCGGCGGCCGACTTCTACGCCGCCGGCGGCGGCATCACGGCCGGCCAGAACGGGCTCGCCATCGCGGGCGACTACATGTCGGCGGCGTCGTTCCTCGGCATCTCGGGCCTCGTCTTCGCCACCGGCTTCGACGGGCTGATCTACTCGGTGGGCTGGCTGGTCGGCTGGCCGATCATCCTGTTCCTGATCGCCGAGCGGCTGCGCAATCTCGGCAAGTACACGTTCGCCGACGTCGTCTCGTTCCGGCTGGAGCAGACCCGCATCCGCAGCCTGTCGGCGATCGGCACCCTGACCGTGGTGGCGTTCTACCTGATCGCCCAGATGGTCGGCGCCGGCAAGCTGATCGAGCTCTTGTTCGGCCTGCCCTATCTCTATGCCGTCATCCTGGTCGGCGCCCTGATGATCATCTATGTCGCCTTCGGCGGCATGGTGGCGACCACCTGGGTGCAGATCATCAAGGCCTGCCTGCTGCTCGGCGGCGCCACCTTCATGGCCCTGATGGTGCTGATCAAGTTCGGCTTCTCGCCGGAGGCGCTGTTCGCCCGGGCGGTCGAGATCCACCCGAAGGGCGGCTCCATCATGGCGCCCGGCAATCTCGTCACCGATCCGGTGTCGGCGGTGTCGCTCGGCCTCGCCCTGATGTTCGGAACCGCCGGCCTGCCGCACATCCTGATGCGCTTCTTCACCGTCGCGGACGCCAAGGCGGCGCGCAAGTCGGTGTTCTACGCGACCGGCTTCATCGGCTACTTCTACATCCTGACCTTCATCATCGGGTTCGGCGCCATCACGCTGCTGATGAACGATCCCGAGTTCTACAAGGTCGGGGCCGACGGCGCCTACAACAAGGTCACCGCGCTGCTCGGCGGCACCAACATGGCGGCGATCCATCTCTCCAACGCGGTCGGCGGCCCGCTCTTCCTCGGCTTCATCTCGGCGGTCGCCTTCGCCACCATCCTGGCCGTGGTGGCCGGCCTCACGCTCGCCGGCGCCTCGGCGGTGAGCCACGACCTCTACGCCTCGGTGATCGCCCTCGGGCGCGTGTCCGAGGACCGCGAGGTGCGGGTGTCGAAGATCTCCGCCGTGGTGATCGGCATCGTCGCCATCGTGCTCGGCTACATCTTCGAGAACCAGAACGTCGCCTTCATGGTCGGCCTCGCCTTCGCGGTGGCGGCGAGCTGCAACTTCCCGGTGCTGCTGATGTCGGTGATGTGGGGCGGCACCACGACGCTCGGCGTGCTGATCGGCGGCTTCCTCGGGTTGGTCTCCTCGGTCGCCCTGGTGGTGCTGAGCCCGGCCGTGTGGGTGAAGACCTTCGGCTTCGCCACGGCGCCGTTCCCCTACGACAACCCGGCGCTGTTCTCGATGACCATCGCGTTCGTCGGCATCTGGCTGGTGTCGAAGCTCGATCGCAGCGCCCGCGCCAAGATCGACACTGCCGCCTACGAGGCCCAGTACGTGCGCTCGGAGACCGGCATCGGCGCCACCAAGGCGGTCGCCCACTAGCGCGGCCGACGCTCTCGACGGGGTCGCGCTTCGGCGCGGCCTCGGCCCGCCGGCGACGACCGCAGCCACGGCGTGCCGGAATCGACGGCGAGCGATCTCGTCGCCCGCACCGTGCCAATCAGACGACAGCGGCCGGTCCGACGGACCGACCGCCTCCCTCCTCCGGCCCCGCCGCGACCCCCGCGCGACCGAGGACCGTCATCGGTCGGGTGCCCATGCCGCAAGCCTTCGACGCCCAGAATCCGCCGTTCGACCGGCTCAGCCACGCCGAGATCGGCACGCTACGCGCCGCCCTCGACATCGGCTATTTCCCGCCCGGCGAGCCGATCATCGCGACCGGCCAGCGCTCCGAGCACCTGCATGTGGTCATCAAGGGCCGCGTCGAGGAGCGCGACGGCGAGACGATCGAGTCGAGCCTCGGCCCCAAGGACACCTTCGACGCCCGCTCGCTGGTGCACGGGCCGGCCGGCACCGCCTTCGTGGCCGCCGAGGAGACCCTGTGCTACCTCGTGCCCAAGGCGGTGGTGCTCGATCTCGTCGCCCGCAACACCGGCTTCGCCGCGTTCTTCTATTCCGAGATCTCGCGCAAGCTGCGCTCCTATCATCGGCGCGACCAGGAGGGCGTCGATCAGGCCCTGCGCGCCCATGTCCGCGACGTGCGCTATCACGCCGCCATCTTCGTCGACGGCACGATGCCGATCGAGGCGTGCGGCCATCTCATGCAGGAGCGCAACAACAACACGCTGTTCGTGTGCGACGGCGAGCGCACCGGCATCGTCACCGGCGCCAATCTGGCCAAGGCGTTCGTGGTCGACAAGAAGCCGCTCGACGCGCCGGTGCGCGAGGTGTGCCACTTCGACGTGGTGTCGATCGGGCTCGACGACTTCGTCTTCGCGGCGGTGATCGCCATGACCCGCCACAACAAGCGGCGCCTCGCCATCCGCGGCGAGGACGGCTATGTCGGCGTGCTGGAGGACATCGACATCCTCGGCCTCGTCGCCGGCAATCCGCAGCTCATCCCCGGCCAGATCGAGCAGGCGCGCACGCCCGAGGATCTGAAGCCCTGCGTGCTCGACATCCAGGCGCAAGTAGAGCGCCTGCACCGCCAGGGCGCCCGTGTCGAGGTGATCGCCGAGATCACCTCGGATCTCAACCGCCGCCTGTTCGCCAAGCTGTTCGATCTCGTCGCGCCGCCGTCGATCCGCGCGGCCGGCTGCCTGATGGTGATGGGCTCGGAAGGGCGCGGCGAGCAGACGGTGCGCACCGATCAGGACAACGGCCTGCTGCTGGCCGAGCCGGTGCCGGAGGCGGATCTCGCGGCGTTCCGGATCGCCTTCTCGGGCGCGCTGGAGCACTACGGCTTCCCGCCCTGCCCCGGCAACGTGATGGTGAAGAACCCGGTGTGGTCGCAGCCGGTCGACGACTTCCTGCGCCAGCTCGACGGCTGGGTGCGCTCGCCCGAGGAGGACGGGCCGATGAATCTCGGCATCTTCTTCGATGCGGTGTCGGTCACCGGCCACCACGAGCTGCTCGACCGCGCCAAGGGCGCGCTGATCGACCTGATGCGCGGCGAGACCGCCTATCTGGCCCGCTTCGCCCGCGCCATCGACCTGTTCGCCGGGGCCAGCGCCGGCCGGCTCACCGCCTTCATGGCCTCGGTCGGCGTCGGCTCCGACGAGATCGACGTCAAGAAGGCCGGCACCTTCCCGATCGTCCACGGCGCCCGCACGCTGGCCATCGATCGCGGCATCCGCGAGGTCTCCACGGTGCGCCGCATCGAGGCGCTGGTCGACGACGGCCTGATCGGCGCCGATCTCGGCCGCGAGCTCGCGAGCGCCCTGTCGTACTTCATGGAGATCCGCCTGCGCGCCCAGCTCGCCGCACTCGCCACCGATCGGCGCGAGCGGGAGTCCATCGTCAAGCTCGGCGAGCTGACCACGCGCGACCGCGATCTCCTGCGTGATGCGCTGCGGGTGGTGAAGCGCTTCCGTGAGATCATCCGCAACCGCTATCACCTCAGCGTGTTCTGATGCGCTTCGAGATCCTCCGTCGCTCGCGCGCGTTGATCGACCGGATGCTGCTGGCCGATCGCTCCTACGACTTCCTGTTCCACCCGGACGACTCCGGCGAGGTGGTGTCGCTCGACTGCGAGACCTCCGGCTTCAACATCCTGGCCGACGACGTGATCAGCATCGCGGCCATCAAGATCCGCGGCAACCGCATCCTCACCAGCGAGACGTTCCGGGCGTTGATCCGCCCCGGCGCCGCCATGGAGGTGTCCGCCATCAAGGTGCATCAGCTCCGCGAGGCCGACGTCCGCGAGGGCCGCACCATCCGCGAGGTGATGCCGGAGTTCCTGCGCTTCGTCGGCAGCCGGCCGCTGGTCGGCTACTGGGTCTCGTTCGACGTGCGGATGATCAACAAGTACCTGTTCGGCCTGCTCAACATCAACCTGCCGAACCGCCAGTACGACGTCTCCGAGCTGTACTACGAGCGCAAGTACGGCAAGGCGCCGCCCGGCACCGAGATCGATCTACGCTACGCCGCCATCGCGGCCGATCTCGGCCTCACCATGCTGCCGCAGCACGACGCCTTCAACGACGCCCTGGTGGCGGCCCAGATGTACGTGATCCTGAGGGACATGCAGCGGCGCGGCGTGCGCATCCCGCGCCAGCGGGTGGCGCCGCGCGCCGGCGACTTCTCGGTGTGACCGGCTCGATGTGACCGTCGGGGCGCGCTCGCCCCACCGTCGCATCCGCGGCAGCGGTCTCACGCGGCGTCGGACCCCGCCCGCGCCAGCGCGGCGGTCAGCTCGCGATGCAGCGCCTCGATGTCGAACGGCTTGCGCAGCACCGGATAGCCGCTCCTCGCCACCTCGTCGGCGCGATCGTTGAAGCCGGTCATCAGCACCACCGGCACCGACGGCGCCACGCGGCGCAGCTCGCGGGCCAGCTCGATGCCGCTCATGCCGCCCGGCATCAAGATATCCGAGAGAACGATGTCGACCGCATGCCCGTTGCCGAGCGAGGCCAGCGCCTCGCGCGGCGACGCCGCGAAGATCATGTCCCAGCCGAGCTGGTCCAGATAGGACCGACAGACCTCCGCCACCGCCTGATTGTCCTCGACGACCAGCACCGAGCGGCGCTCCTCGGTCGTGGCGATCGGCGGCGGGCTCGGCTCCGGCGCGGCCGCCTCCAGCGGCACATGGGGCAGCCACAGGGTCACCACGGTGCCGTGGCCGAGCCGGCTCTCGATGCGCACGTCGCCGCCGGCCTGGCGGGCGAAGCCGTACACCTGGCTGAGCCCGAGGCCGGTGCCCTTGGCGCTGTCCTTGGTGGTGAAGAACGGCTCGAACACGCGCGGCAGCACGTCGGCCGCAATGCCGGTGCCGCTATCCGCGAAGGCAACGCCGACGAAGCGGCCGGACAGGCCGCCATCGGCGGTCTCGTCCAGCATCAGATCGCGGACCCGCACGGTGAGGCGGCCTCCCTTCGGCATGGCGTCGCGCGCATTGACGCAGATGTTCATGACCGCCAGCTCGAACTCGCCGGGATCGACCTTCACCGGGCACGGGTGGTCCGGAACCTCGATCTGGACCTCCACATCGTCGCCGAGCGAGCGGCGGACGAGATCGCTCAGCTCCGGCAGGCGAACCGTGAGATCGATGCTACGCGGGCTCACCGACTGCTGGCGCGAGAACGACAGGAGCTGGCGGGTCAGCGTCTCCCCACGGCGGGCGGCCTCCGCGATCATCTCGACCAGCCGCGTCTCCTTCTCGCCGTCGATGCTGCGCCGCAGCCGCGCGGCGCTTCCGGAGATCACCATCAACAGGTTGTTGAAGTCGTGCGCCACGCCGCCGGTGAGGCGGCCGACCGCCTCCAGTCGTTGCGCCTGCCGCAACGCCGTCTCGGCGACCTGGCGCCGGCTCGCCTCGGCATAGAGGCTACGGGTGCGCTGATGGGCGAACCACAGCACGCCGAGCAGCAGCAGCGTGGCCGGCAGGCCGAAGACCAGGTGACCAAGCAGCGCCGCCCGCCACTCCTCGTGCAGCGACGCCGTCTCCAGCCCGGCCAGCACATAGATCGGGTAGCCGTCGACACGCCGGTAGCCGATCCGCCGCTCCGCTCCGTCGCTCCGGCCCGCGGCGGTGTAGAGTCCGCGTTCCGGCCCCTCGCCTCGGCTCGCCAGGAACGGCTCGCCGGCGGGATCGAGCCGCGGCAGCGCCCGCGCCCCGCCCGGATGGCGGGCCAGCACCGCGCCGTCGTCGCGCACCAGCGTGAAGAACTCGCGCGGCGCGCGCGCCAGCTCCGCATAGAACTTCTCGAAGTCGGACGGCAGCATCGAGACGGTGGCGACCCCGTTGAAGCCGCCGGCGGGATCGCGCAGGCGCCGGCTCATGCTGAAGAAGGCGGGACCCTCCACCAGGCGGGGGGTCAGGATGCCGCTCACATAGAGGCCGCGGTCCTGCTCGCGCTGCGTGCGGAAGAAGTCGCGGTCGGTGAGCGGCGTCGTGCGCGGCGCCGGCGCGAAGTAGCTGGACGCGACCGGCAGGCCGTCGCGATCGATGATCCAGATCGACTGCACCTCCGGCAGCAGATCGGCCATCCGCTTCAGCCGGGGGTGAAACTGCGGCTCGCGGGCGGCGAGCGCCTCAGCGCTGAGATTGTCGGCGGCGTCGACCACCTCGTCCAGCACGAGACTGCCGGTGGTGAGCACCTTGAGGGCCTGCTCGTGCAGCACGTCCAGCGTGCGCACCAGGCGATCGTCGGCGATGCTGCTGATCTGATCCCACGAGACCCAGGCCACATAGGCGAAGAGGGTCGCCGGAACCACGATCGCGCCGACCATGAGGGCACGGAGCAGACGAAGCGTCCCGCGCCGCGCACTCACCATCGACCGGACCTCCGGGGGAAACCGAGAGAGCGCGGCCGGACGGACGACCGCGTGTCGCGACAACGCGAACGCGGCCGGTTGGTTCCGCCCGGGATGCGGCGTCGCCCCGAGGCCCGGCGCCGATCACTCCGCCGTGGCGGCGCGGGCGGCGGCGGGCGGCGCGGCGGCGTCCCGCTCCGGCGCGCGAACGAGGCTGCCGGCGAGATCCTGGATGGTCGGGCGCTTGAGCGCCGAGAACGGCAGCGGCCGGGTGACGTCGATGGCGGCGAGGCCGAGCCGGGCGGTGAGCAGCCCGTTCAGCACGCCTTCGCCGAGCTTGGCCGACACCTTGGCGGCGAGGCCCTGGCCGATCATCTGCTGGACGACGCTGTCGCCGACCGACAGGCCGCCGGTGAGCGCCAGGTGCGACACCACATGCCGCATCAGCCGGGCCATGCCGAGCGCGCCGGGACGGCCGCCGTAGAGCAGCGCCAGCCGGCGCACCAGCACGATGGCGCTGCCGAGCACGAACAGCATGTCGATCGCGGCGCGCGGGCTGACCGCGGTCACCACCGAGACGCGCTTGGCCGCGTTGGTCACCAGCCGGCTGGCCTCCTCGTCGAGCGAGGTCATCAGCTCGCGCTCGGCCAGATGGACGAGGTCGCGGCCGTCGATGATCTCGTTGAGGTGGAACTGCACCCGCACGCGGGCGCGCTCCAGCGTCGGAGTATGGCGGGTGACGGTCAGCAGCTCGGTCACCGCGGCGCGGCCGGCGGCGCGATCGTCGCTGGCCAGCGCCTCGGCGGCACGGTCACGCACCTGGTCGATCGCCTTGAGCCGCAGGAGGCCGGCGGCCTCGCGGCCGGCGATCACCGTGAAGGCGACCGCGGCGACCGCCGCCAGCACGAAGCCGAGGGTGCCGAGCCAGCCGGAGCGGCCGTAGAGATCGGCGACGAGATCGATCACCGAGAGCGCGAGGCCGAGCACCACCAGGCCGCCCGCCGAGCCCCAGAACATGAGTCCCCAGGGAACCGGGCGAGACGGCGTCGCCGGACGGGCGGCCGCCGCTTCGGCGACCGCGACGCTGGCGACCGGCACCGCGGCGGCTGCGGCAGGGGTCGCGATCACCGGCGCGGCCGGCTGCACCGCGACGCTGGCGAAGGGCCGAGGCACCTCGGCGCGGGCCACCCGCCGGGGCGGCTCGGCCGCCGGACCCGGCCCGATCACGACATTAGGATCGTCCACGCTGAAGGCGGCGGGACGGCGCGGCTCGGCGGCACGGCGGGATTCGGCGGGGCTGCTCATTGAAATCGATCTCCGATGAGAAATTGCAGCACGCGGTCCAGGCGGATATGGGGCAGGCTCGGCAGTCCGTCCACCGTACGCTCGATCCGTGGCGGCCGGAAGCGGAGGAAGCGGAACTCGGCGTCGTCCGGCGAGGAGGCCATCAGGCCGTTGAAGCCGCCCGGCCCGAGGTCGAACACCCGCTCGGGATCGGCCGGCAGGTCCCCCGGGAACAGGGCGATCTCGCGCTCGCCGTCGAACAGGTGGCCGGCGGCCCGCTCGCCGGCGGCCGGCACCCCGACGATGGCGGGCAGCTCGTCGCCGTTGCAGCGCACCCGCGCCTCGCGGGTGGCGCGGACGGCCGCGAGCGCCACCACGTCCACCTCGGCGCCGGCATAGCGGGCGCGGTTGGCGGCCCGCTCGATCATCCGGCCGAGGATCGCCTCCAGCCGGTCGTGGCTGACCTGGTGGAGATGATCGGCCTTGGTGGCGGCGAACAGCACCTTGTCGACCCGCGGGCTGATCAGGCTGGTCAGCAGGGTGCGACGGCCGACCTGGAAGCAGTCGAGGATGGAGGCGAGCGCGAATTCGAGGTCGCGCACCGCGGCCGGCCCGGCATTGAGGGCGGCCAGCACGTCGACCAGCACGATCTGCCGGTCCAGCCGGGCGAAGTGGTCGCGGAAGAACGGCTTGACGACGATGTCCTTGTAGGCGTCGTAGCGCCGCTTCATCATCGCCCACAGCGAGCCCTCGGGGGGCGCCGCCTCGGCCGGCAGCGCCAGCGGCGCGAAGGTGAGCGCCGGCGAGCCGGCGAGGTCGCCGGGCAGCAGGAAGCGGCCGGGCGGCAGCAGGCTCAGCGAGTAGCGCTCGGCCCGGCAGCTACGCAGGTAATCGGTGTAGAGCTGTGCGGCCGTGATGGCCACCTGCTCGTCGGCCGGCGCCACCGGGTCGAGGCCGGCATTATAGGCGTGCCAAGTGGCGGCGAGGGCGGCGCGCGGCCCGGTGCTGGACAGCGCCAGGCTCTCCTTGGCCCACTGCTCGTAGGTCTTGCCGAGCAGCGGCAGGTCGAGCAGCCACTCGCCCGGATAGTCGACGATGTCGAGCGTGAGGGTGCGGGTCTGGCCCGGCGCGGCGCCGGCCTTGTGCTCGACCACGACCCGCAGCTCGCTGATCTGGCGAGTGGAATCCGGCCACACCCGGTCGCCCACCAGGGCGCGGACATGCGACTCGTACTCGAAGCGCGGCACCGCATCGTCGGGCTGCGGTGCCAGATAGGCGCGCAGGATGGTGTCGTCGGCGAGCGGGGTGAACACCGGGAAGCGGCCGCCGCGGGCGAGCCCGTGCACCAGCGAGGTGATGAACACCGTCTTGCCGGCGCGCGACAGGCCGGTGACCCCGATGCGCACGGTGGGGCGGACGAGGTTCTCGCCGAAATCCGCGATGGCCCGCGCCGCCAGGCGCGCGCGATCGACCATGTCGGTGACGAAGGAAGCCATGATCGCAACGACTTAAAGCAAAACCCGGCGGCCCCGGAAGCGCCCTACCCATAGTCCGCGGCCGCCGACCCGACAACCACGCAGGCCCTGCAACCCCGCAGCCCCGCCCGGCGGACCCGACCGGGTCCAGGAACGCGGCCGGCACCGGAGGTTGCGACCGATTCGGCCCTCGGTCTCGTTCCCTAGCGCGTTTCCGGCCGAAGTGGAAACCGCCGCGTGAGCGCCGGTCCGAAGCTCCGACGCCGGTCGGGAGCCGCTCCCGCGGCGGGCGGAATCGGGTCGGGCGGCATCTCGACACCGGCCCACTGCGACAATGCCCGGCGTCCTTGTCGGACCGCAGGCAGCCCCGCGTTCTCGGCTTTCTTTGAAGTCGATCTGGGTCTAGGACAATTCCAAAATGCGCGCGTGCCGGTCGCGGGGCCGCACCCGATCCCGGGCCGGTCGCGCGGCAGGAGGAGGCAAGGCGCCGATCAGCCGAATCGGAGCCCGCGAAGGTCGCAGAGTTGACAAACGTCAAGGCAGCATGACAGCTCTCGTTGTCAACTCCAGCGATCACATGCTAATCTCGTCTTCTACCGACCGTGGATCGGGGGAGTTAATTCTATGAACTATAACGCTTTTTTCACTGAGGCGTTGAACCGGCTGCACGATGAGCGCCGTTACCGGGTGTTCGCCCACCTCGAGCGCCTGGCCGGTCGGTTCCCCCACGCGATCCACCATACGCCGCAGGGACCGCGCGACGTCGTCGTCTGGTGCTCCAACGACTATCTCGGCATGGGCCAGCACCCGAAGGTGGTCGGCGCCATGGTGGAGACGGCGACCCGCATGGGCGCCGGCGCCGGCGGCACCCGCAACATCGCCGGCACCAACCATCCGCTGGTGCTGCTGGAGGAAGAGCTGGCCGACCTGCACGGCAAGGAGGCCGGCCTGGTGTTCACCTCCGGCTACGTCTCCAACGACGCCGGCATCTCCACCATCGCCAAGCTGCTGCCGAACTGCCTGATCCTCTCCGACGCGCTCAACCACAACTCGATGATCACCGGCGTGCGCAATGCCGGCACCGACAAGGTGGTGTGGCGCCACAACGACGTCGAGCACCTGGAGGATCTGCTGAAGAAGGCCGGCAAGGAACGGGCCAAGCTGATCGTCTTCGAGGGCCTGTACTCGATGGACGGCGACGTCTCGCCGATCGGCAAGATCTGCGACCTCGCCGAGAAGTACAACGCGATGACCTACATCGACGAGGTGCACGCGGTCGGCATGTATGGCGCGCGCGGCGGCGGCCAGGCCGAGCACCAGGGCGAGATGCAGCGGGTCGACGTGGTCGAGGCGACGCTCGCCAAGGCGTTCGGCTGCCTCGGCGGCTACATCGCCGGCAGCAAGGACGTGGTCGACGCGGTGCGCTCCTATGCGCCCGGCTTCATCTTCACCACCGCGCTGCCGCCGGCCGTCTGCGCCGCCGCGACCGCCGCGATCAAGCACCTGAAGTCGTCGACCTGGGAGCGCGAGCGCCACCAGGACCGCGCCGCCACCCTGAAGGCAGTGCTGTCGGCTGCCGGTCTGCCGGTGCTGCCGACCGACACCCACATCGTGCCGGTGATGGTGTGCGACGCCGAGAAGTGCAAGGCCGCCACCGACATCCTGCTGGAGGAGCACGGCATCTACATCCAGCCGATCAACTATCCGACGGTGCCGAAGGGCACCGAGCGGCTGCGCATCACGCCGTCGCCCTATCACGACGATGCGCTGATCCATGCGCTCGCCGAGGCGCTGGTCGACGTGTGGCAGCGCCTCCAGCTTCCGCTGAAGCCGCGCGCGATGGCGGCCGAGTAGCGACCTGCGCCGCGACCACGGCGGCCGTTGCGGCTGCCGGTGATCGCTTCGACTTCGACCTGGACCACTCCGCGCGGGCCTTCGGCCCGCGCTTTTTTGCACGGCGCGCCGCCGGCCGGCCGGACCCGTCCGTCGCCGGTGGTGGCCGTCGGGGCGTGCATGAGGCGGCCTGCTCGCCGGCTCTCGACGGGAGTCCGGACCGCCAGTCGGCGCGGGACGCCCGGAATGGGCACGACGCGATCACCCGGATGGCGTATCACGTCGGCGCGTTCGGCCCGCATCGTCCCCATTCATGAGGTCTCGATGTCCATCGAAGCCCGCCTGAAGGCGCTCGGCCTGGTGCTGCCCCCCGGCCCCCAGCTTCCGCCCGGCACGGTGCTGCCGTTCCGCCCGGTGCGGCTGGTCGGCCGGCGCGCCGTGATCTCGGGTCACGGCCCGGTGCTGCCGGACGGCCGCCTGTGGGCACGGCCCGGCCGGGTCGGCGACGGCATCTCGGTGGAGGAGGCGACGGAGGCCGCTCGCCTCACCGGCCTCTCGATCCTGGCGAGCCTCGCCCGGGAACTCGGCGATCTCGACCGCATCACCTGCTGGGTGCGCGCCTTCGGCATGGTGGCGGGGGCGCCGGGCTTCCAGGACATGCCGCGGGTCATCAACGGCTTCTCGGACCTGGTGCTCGCCGTGTTCGGGCCGGAGCGCGGCCAGCACGCCCGCTCGGCCATCGGGGTCGCGTCGCTGCCGTTCGGAATCCCGGTCGAGATCGAGGCCGAGGTGGAGATCGACTGAGAGCCGCGCCGGCGGCGCCGGTCACCGCTTGCGCGGCGGCGACGGCGGCAGCTTGTCGTCGTCCAGGATGGCCCGCCAGGCGGCGCCGTCGAGATCGTCGTACTGGCCCGATTTGAGCGACCACAGGAAGGCGACGAGGCCGGTGAGCCCGAGAAGCAGGGCGAGCGGCACCAGATAGACCAGGACTTCCATCATCCGCCTCCCTGTCGGCTCACGGCACGCCGGTGACACCAGCCCGCCGGCTGGCGCTTCGATTCATATGGGGCGGGGCGCCGCCCGCACAATGTCGATGCCGTCCGGCCCGCCGGCGCCCGGTGGGTCGCGGCCCGGCGCGCGGGCACGCAGCGCGTTGAGGATGACCAGCATGGACGAGCCCGACATCGCCACCGCGGCGACCAGCGGGGTGGCATAACCGGCGATCGCCACCGGCACCGCGATGGCGTTGTAGACCACCGCGAGCCACAGGTTCTCGGTCATGATGCGGCGCGCCCGGCGGGTGACGTCGAGAGCGGTCGCCACCGGCTGGAGGCGGTCGCCGAGGAACACCGCGTCGGAGGCCGACTGCGTCAGATGGGCGGCCGAGACCGGCGACAGCGACACGTCGGCGGCGGCGAGCGCGGGGGCATCGTTGATGCCGTCGCCGACCATCAGCACGGTGCGGCCGGCGGCCCGCAGCGCCTCCACATGGGCGATCTTGTCGGCCGGGGTGGCGCCCGCTCGCGCCGTGGCAACGCCGAGCTGGCGGGCCACATGCGAGACCGCGGCCTCGCGGTCGCCCGACAGGATCTCGACCGAGAGGCCGCGCGCCCGGAGGCCGGCGATCACCGCGGTGGCGTCGGCACGCAGGCGCTGACGCACCGCGAAGACCGCCGTCGCGGAACCGTGCCGAAAGGCGATCACCGAGGCTTCCGGATCGGCCACCGCGAGCCGCGCCGCCGCCGCCTCGGCGCCGCACCAGGACGGCCGGCCGAGCCGCAGCTCCTCGCCGTCCACCACGGCCAGCACCCCCTGCCCCGGCTCCTCGCTGGCCCCTGCGAGCGGCGTGGTGGCGCCCGCCGCGCGGGCGACCGCGGCGGCGAGCGGATGGCGGCTGGTCAGCGCCAGCCGGCCGGCGAGCGCCAGCACGGCGGGATCGACGGCATCGCCGTTGACCAGCTCGGGCTCCGGCAGCGTCAGCGTGCCGGTCTTGTCGAAGATCACGGTATCGACCGCGGCGAGCCGCTCGATGGCGTCGCCGGAGGCGAGCAGCACGCCGCCGCGGAACAGCGCGCCCGACGCCACCACCTGGACGGCGGGAATCGCCAGGCCGAGCGCGCATGGGCAGGTGATGATGAGCACCGCGATGGCGATCACCACCGACTGATGCCAGCCGGCGCCGGCCATCACCCATCCGCCGAGCGTGAGGAGCGCCGTGAGATGGACGACCGGCGCGTAGAGCCGCGCCGCCCGCTCGGCCAGCCGGACATAGTGCGAGCGCGCCTCGACGGCGCGGTCCAGGAGCCGCGTCACCTCGTCGAGCAGGGTGCCGCGCTCGACCGCCCCCACCCGCACCCGCAGCGTGCCGACGACGTTGAGGGTGCCGGCATAGACCAGCGTGCCGCGCTCGGCCGTGACATGCGCGGTCTCGCCGGTGACCAGGCTCTGGTCGATCTCGGAGCGCCCCTCCTCCACCTCGCCGTCGACCGCGATGCGCTCGCCCGGGCGCACCAGCACGAGATCGCCGGGCCGGATCGCCGCCACCGGCACCTCGCTGATCTCGCCGTCGCCGACGAACTTCACCGCCGTCTCGGCCTTGAGGGCGGCGAGATTGGCGGCGACCGCGCGGGTGCGCCGGCGCATGTTCTGGTCGAGCCAGCGGCCGGCCAGCAGGAAGGCGAGCAGCATCACGGCGGAATCGAAATAGGCGTGCTCGGCGTGGTTGAGCGTCTCGAACACCGAGAGAGCGAGGGCGAGCAGCACCCCGAGGGTGATCGGCACGTCCATGTTGAGGCGACCGGCCAGCACGGCCCGCATCGCCGAGCGGAAGAACGGCTGGCCCGCATAGGCCACCGCCGGCAGCGCGATCAGGGCCGACAGCCAGTGGAAAAAGTCGCGCTGCTCCGGCGTGATGTCGGTGACGTTGCCGGACCACACGGAGACCGACAGCAGCATCACGTTCATGGCCGCGAAGGCGGCGACGCCGAGGCAGCGCAGCAGGAACTTGGCCTCCTGCTGCTCCTCGGACTCCATGCGCCGCGCGTCGAACGGATACGCCTTGTAGCCGAGCGCGGCGAGCCGCCCGACCACGGCGGCGGGATCGACCGCATCGTCCCGCCACTCCACCGCGACGCGGCCAGCGGTGAGATTGGCGCGCGCCTGGGTAACGTTCGGCAGGGTGCCGAGCCCGCCCTCGATCTCGAACATGCAGGCCGCGCAGGTCATGCCCTCGACCGCGAGATTGAGGCGGGCGCGGCCGTCGTCGAGCTTCTCCACAAAGTGGGAGAGATCGGGATTGGTGAGATCGGTCTTGGTGAGAACGGGGGTCTCGGTCATGTCCACGCTGTTCCCGTGTCCCGCGGCCCTCACCTCTCCGCGCGGGGGGAGAGGTCGGACCGCATGCCGAAGGCATGGGGGCCGGGCGAGAGGGCGTCGCGGCTCGGTGCGAACCGCCACCGCCCCTCACCCCGACCCTCTCCCCGCTGGCGGGGAGAGGGAGTCCGAGCGCCGCGTTTACGGCGCTGCGGCCGATGCTAAGGCAGCACCACCCGGTTGCGCGAGAGATAGACGCGGTCGCCGCCGCGCTCCGCCTCGATCACCAGATCCCACTGGCCGGGCGGCACGTCCGCGGCCTCGCCGCGATAGATGCCGATGTCGCGCTCGGCGAGGCGCACCGGGCGGTCGTCGCGCCGGTCGGTCGGGCGCGCCAGCCGGGCCGAGACGACGAGCCCGCTGACCGGCAGGTCGGCGCCGTCGCGCGCCTCGATGCGCACGCTGGCGCGGCTGTCGGCGCCGCGCTCCACATGGGCGGCGACCCGCCAGGCGCGCGCCGCCTGCGCCTGCGCGGCGGCGATCTCGCCGTTGTAGGCGAGGCTCGCCCGATAGGCACTGTCCACCACGGTGCCCGGCAGGGTGTCGACGGCGAGCTTCATCATGATGCCGTTGACGCCGATCACCAGGGCGAAGAAGGCGCCGAGATACACCGCGACGCGGCGCCCGGTCAGCGGGCGAGGCGGGCGGCCCGAAGCCGCGAGGTCCGTGTCCATGGGGGTCGCTCCTGTCGGGGCCGTCACGGGCCGAAGAAGTGGTCGGTGGCGGTCGCGGTGTCGCCCGAGTCGACGTCGCGCACCGTGAAGGTGATGCCGTTCGACTTCTCGATGCGGGCGGCGGGCGGCACGGTGACGAGAACGCGCACCTCGCGGGTCTGATCCGGACCGACCGCCACGATGGTGCGGCTCCCCGGCTCCTCGCCGATGACGTGCACGACCGGGATCGGCACCCCGGCGACCGACAGCTCGAAAGTGCGCAGATCCGACCGCTTGTTGAGGAAGCGGACCGTGTAGGCGTTGCGGACCGAGCCGTCGGACAGCGACACGAACAGCGGGTTGCGGTCGTGCAGCACGTTGACGTCGACCATGGTGCGGGTCGACAGGGTGTAGAGCATCACCAGCCCGACCAGCGCGATGATGCCGGTGTAGATCAGCGTGCGGGCACGCACGAAGCGATAGACCGGCGGCTCGCCGGCGAGCCGGCGCTCGATGTTGACGTCGTTGTCGTAGGCGATCAGCCCGGTCGGCCGGCCCACCTTGGCCATCACGGCGTCGCAGGCGTCGATGCACAAGCCGCACTGGATGCAGCCGAGCTGCGCGCCGTCGCGGATGTCGACCCCGGTCGGGCAGACGGCGACGCATTGCAGGCAGTCGACGCAGTCGCCCGCCTTGGCGCCGAGCGCGCGCAGATCGGCCGCCTTCTTGGTCGAGGTGCGCGGCTCGCCGCGGTCGTAGCGATAGGTGACGTTCAGCGCCCACTCGTCGGTCAGCGCGGCCTGGATGCGCGGCCATGGGCACATGTAGATGCACACCTGCTCGCGCATGTGGCCGGCGAGCGTGTAGGTGGTGAAGGTGAGGACGCCGATGCACGCATAGGCCACCATCGGGGCCTGGAAGGTGGCGAGGTCCTTCACCAGGGTCGGTGCGTCGGCGAAGTAGAGTACCCAGGCGCCGCCGGTCCACCAGGCGATCAGCAGCCAGATGCCGTGCTTGAGCGTGAGCTCGCCGACCCGGCGCGCCGTGAGCCCGGCCTTGGCCTTCTTCATGCGCTCGCGACGATCGCCCTCGATCCACCGCTCGACCGCGTAGAACAGGTCCGTCCACACGGTCTGCGGGCAGGCGTAGCCGCACCAGACGCGGCCCGCGACGGCGTTCATCAGGAACAGCACCATCGCGGCGATCACCAGCAACCCGGTGAAGTAGTAGACCTCCTGGGGCCACAGCTCGATGAAGAAGAAGTAGAAACGGGTGTTGGGGATGTCGACCAGGACGGCCTGATCGGGCGAGTTGGGGCCGCGGTCCCAGCGCACGAAGGGCAGCAGATAGTAGATGCCGAGGAACACCGCCATCAGCACCCATTTGACGGTGCGGAAGCGGCCCTTGACGCTCTGCGGATAAACTGTCTTGCCGGCCTCGTAGAGCGGTGTGTCGGGCACCGCGGCGATGGCGGCGGGGGGCTGGACGGGCACGTTCATGGGCGGGGGCACCATGTTGCTCCGGATCATCCTGGGTCCGGATGGTCTTCGCTCCGGATCGAGCTCAGCCCCGGTCCCGCACGGACCGGGGCGTTTCGTTGTAGGCGACGGTACGGTCCGTCGACTTGATCATTCTCAAGTCTGAATACGTCAGCGTCCACCGCCGAGCGTATGGACATAGACGGCGAGCGCCTTGACGGTGACCGGATCGAGACGGTCGGCCCAGGCCGGCATCACGCCGGCACGCGAGTTGGTGATGGTCTCGACCACCGCCTCCTGGTCGGAGCCGTACAGCCAGATGCGATCGGTCAGGTTGGGGGCGCCCAGCTCCGGGTTGCCCTTGGCGTCGTCGCCGTGACAGACCGTGCAGTTGTCGGCGAACAGCTTCTTGCCGGCCTCGAGATTGACGCCCTGCGGGACCGGGAGGCCCGCCAGCGAGCGCACATAGCTCGCCACCTGGACGATCTCGTCCTTCTTCAGCGTGCCGTCCTTGCCGAACGCCGGCATCAGGTTCTCGCGCGCCTTGGTGTGGCCGGAGCGAACGCCGTACTGGATGGTCTGATGGACGGCTTCGAGCGTGCCGCCCCACAGCCAATCGTCGTCGTTGAGGTTGGGGAAGCCCTTCGAGCCGGTGGCGCCGGTGCCGTGGCAGGGCGCGCAGTTGTCGCCGAAGGCGGCACGGCCCTGGGCACGGGCGAAGGCGAGCAGCGCCGGGTCCTTCTCGATGTCGACCAGCTCCGCCTTGGCGAGCGCCGCGCCCTTCTCGCCACGCAGCGCCTGGAGGGCCGCCATGTCGGCCGCCACATTGGCCCGCGACGAGTAGCCGAGCAGGCCCGATGTATAGCTCGACACCAGCGGCCACGCCGGATAGGCGATCCAGTACAGGACCGCCCACACGATGGAGGCATAGAACGTCCACAGCCACCAGCGCGGCAGCGGGTTGTTCAGCTCCTTGATGCCGTCCCACTCGTGGCCGGTCGTCGCGGTGCCGGTGACGGCGTCGATGTCTTCTTTCGCCATGTCTCAGTCCTCCCGCAGAGGCATCTTGGCCGCGTGGTCGAAGATCGCGCCGTTGCGCGGCCACAGGGCGTAGGCGAGCACCGCCAGGAACAGGGCGACGAAGATGGGCGTCCACATGTTCGAGACGAAAGTGGTGATCAGGGACAGGCCGGGTTCTGCACGCATGGTCCCCTCTCAGCGCAGGTTGGCTTTGTCGTTGTAGAGCTTCAGATCGACCAGCGTGCCCAACATCTGAAGATAGGCCACGAGGGCGTCCATCTCGGTCACCCGCGACGGGTTGCCGTCGTAGTCGCGCGCCGTCGACTTGGCGTAGCGGCCCTGGAGATCGGCCGCGCCCGGATCGTCGGTCGTCGCCTGGATCTTGAGGTCCTTGGCGGCGTTCTTGATCTGGTCGTCCGTGTAGGGCACGCCGATCGTTTGCAGTGCCTGCATGCGGCCGGCGATCCCCTTCGGCTCCAGCTCCGTATTCGCCAAGAAGGCGTAGCCCGGCATGATCGACTGCGGCACCACGGCGCGCGGGTTCTTCAGATGCGCGACGTGCCACTCGTCGGAGTACTTGCCGCCCACCCGCGACAGGTCGGGGCCGGTGCGCTTCGAGCCCCACTGGAACGGATGATCGTACATGCTCTCGGCGGCGAGCGAGTAGTGGCCGTAGCGCTCGACCTCGTCGCGCAGCGGCCGCACCTGCTGCGAGTGGCAGGTATAGCAGCCTTCACGGACATAGATGTCGCGCCCGGCGAGCTCCAGCGGGGTGTAGGGCCGCATGCCCTCCACCTTCTCGATGGTGCTCTTCAGATAGAAGAGCGGCGCGATCTCGACGAGACCACCGACCGAGATCACCAGCAGGATGCCGATGAGGAGGAGGATCGAGTTCTTCTCGAGGATGGCGTGCTTGGCCATGATCGACATGGGTCGTGCTCCCTCACTCGGCCGGCTGCATCACGGGGCGCGACGCGACGGGCGCCGGCTCGCCGGACTGCACGGTCTTCCACACGTTCCACGCCATGATCAGCGAGCCGATCACGAACAGGGCGCCGCCGAGAGCGCGGATCGCGTAGAACGGATGCATCGCCTCGACGGTCTCGATGAACGAGTATTCGAGGAAGCCGAGCGACGTGTAGGCGCGCCACATGAGGCCCTGGAGAATGCCCGACACCCACATGGCGGAGACGTAGAGCACGATGCCGATGGTGGCGATCCAGAAGTGCCAGTTGACCGCCTTGAGGCTGTACAGCTCCTTCTTGTTCCACAGCCACGGCACCAGGCAGTAGACGGCACCGAACGACACGAAGCCGACCCAGCCGAGCGCGCCCGAATGGACGTGGCCGACGGTCCAGTCGGTGTAGTGGCTGAGCGAGTTGACGGCCTTGATGGACATCATCGGCCCTTCGAAGGTCGACATGCCGTAGAAGGCGACCGACACCACCAGCATGCGCAGCACCGGGTCGGTGCGCAGCTTGTCCCACGCGCCCGACAGCGTCATCAGGCCGTTGATCATGCCGCCCCAGGACGGCATCCACAGCATGATCGAGAAGGTCATGCCCAACGTCTGCGCCCAGTCCGGCAGCGACGTGTAGTGGAGGTGATGCGGGCCGGCCCAGATGTAGAGGAAGATCAGCGCCCAGAAGTGCACGATCGACAGCCGGTAGGAGTAGACCGGCCGCTCGGCCCGCTTGGGCACGTAGTAGTACATGATGCCGAGGAAGCCGGCGGTGAGGAAGAAGCCGACCGCGTTGTGGCCGTACCACCACTGGAACATCGCGTCCTGGACGCCCGACCACACCACGTAGGACTTGGAGCCGAACGCCGAGATCGGCAGCGCCGCGTTGTTGCCGAGATGCAGCACCGCGATGGTGACGATGAAGGCGAGATAGAACCAGTTGGCGACGTAGATATGCGGCTCCTTGCGCTTGATGATCGTCGCCAGGAAGACCAGCAGATAGACGACCCAGACGATGGTCAGCCACAGGTCGGCGTACCATTCCGGCTCGGCATATTCCTTGGATTGCGTGACGCCGAGCAGATAGCCCGTTCCGGCGATCACGATGAAGAAGTTGTAGCCGAGCACCACGAACCACGGCGCCAGATGGCCGGCCAGGCGGGTTCGACAAGTGCGCTGCACCACGTGAAACGAGGTGGCGATGAGCACGTTGCCGCCGAACGCGAAGATCACCGCCGAGGTGTGCAGCGGCCGCAGGCGTCCGAAGTTCAGGAACGGCAGGTCGAAGTTGAGCCACGGATAGGCGAGCTCGAGCGCGATGTAGAGGCCCACCGTGAAGCCGGCGATGCCCCAGAACACCGCCGCGATGGTGGCGAACTTGAGCGGACCGTCGTTGTAATTGATGCGGCCGTCCTCGGTCTCCTCCCCGGGCAGCTCCGCCGGCCGGTTGAAGTAGCCGCGGAAGATCAGGAACACGGCTGCCACGCTGGCCGCGGCCGACAGGAAGGCGTGGAAGGCGAAGGGCGCGTCCTGAGCCTTGGCGGCAGCCACGAGACACAGCAGCGTCGTCGCAGCGAACACGAAGGCCAAGCCGCCTTCGCCGAGCGTCATGGTCTTGCGAACCGTCGATGGAGCCATGATGGGGGCCTTGGGTTGCGGCGGTTGTTCGGCTGATGAGGAGTGGTTCGGACTAGTCAGGATGTGAGACGAATTCGCATTGATGAAAGTCAATCGTCTTGGGTGTCAGGTTCGCTTGATTGTCCAACCTTCTTGACAACTGCGCGATCACGACGCCGTTTGACGTACCGGATCACCACCGGCAACGAAAACGACACGGCGAAGACGCGCACGATGTGATGCGCACCGACGAACACCGGATCGATGTGCAGGGCGAGCGCCAGCACCATCATGGCGTCGATGGCGCCGGGCGCGAACGCGACGGTGAGATCGCCGAGCCGCAGCCCGGTCAGCGCCGTCACCGTGAGCACGAAGGCGGCGGTGACCACGATCGCCACCGCGAAGGAGCCGAGCGCCGCCGCCAGGAAGGACAGCACCAGCCGCACCGGCGTGCCGGAGAAGCGCGCGCCGCTGATGGCGCCGAGCCCGATCATGCCGGCGATGGTGATCCAGGCCGGCAGCGTGACGGTGACGAGGCCGGTGCCGTGCAGCACCGCCGACACCGTCATCGGCCCGATCATCAGACCGCCCGGAAAGCCGACCCGCACCAGCACCACGGCGACCACGACCGCCAGCCCCACCAGCACGGCCAGCTCGGCCGGTGCGTCGAGCAGGCCGGACGGCGCCGCCGCCAGGCTGGTCGGCCCGCCATGCCCGAGCGCCGCCAGCACGGCCGGCACACCGACCGTGAGAATCACCACCCGGATGGTCTGGACGATGGCGACGGCGCGGAGATCGGCGTTCTCCTCGGCCGTGTGCACCAGCACCTGCGACAGCGCCCCGGGCACGGCGGCGAACAGCGCCGTCAGGATGTCCCAGCCATGGATGCGGCGCAGATACAGCGTGCAGGCGAGCGTGACGCAGCCCATCGCGACCACCACGGCGACGATGCTGGCCGGCCAGGTGGCCAACCCCTGGAGCGACGCCGGATTGACGACGCTGCCGAGCGACAGCCCGACGATCACGAAGAAGCAGCGGGCGACCGGACGCGGCACCCCCATCGGGCGGCCGGCGAGCGCCGCCGCCGCGGTGGCCACCATGGCGCCGGCGAGCCACGCGGCGGGGATGCGCGCGAGATCGAACAGCACGGCGCCGGCAGCGGCGATCAGCAGCGTTTCGATGAGACGACGGGGTGTGGGCGGCGGGCGCGACACGCCCGCATCGGGGCGCGTCTTGTCGGGGGGGCGAGTGTCCATGGGGTCCTGCGTGCATCACCTCCATAGATCGTTTCGGCGCGGAGAGGAAAGCCGGTCGACGCCGAACGCCGGCCTCGGAAGACCGCCGGTGCGGCACCCGCCGCGGAGGCGCAAAAAAAGAGCGCCGTACCGGCGGCACGGCGCTTGAAGTTGAAGAGGATCGCCCGGGGAGGAGATGGACGATCGCTCCGAAACGGAGATGCCCGACTGCGGAAGGCCCCTCGCCTCAGTGGGCGCCGGTGAGCTGGCAGATCCGGCACACGTCGTGGACCCGGACCTCTTCCTGCTTGTCGATGGCGATGATGCCGCGGCGGCGCAGCTCGGAGAAGGCGCGCGACACGGTCTCCAGCGTCAGGCCGAGATAATCGGCGATCTCCTGGCGGGTCATGCCGAGGCGGACCACCGCGGAGTCGCCACCGCAGCGCGGGCCGGCGCAGTCGAAGCCGCCGCGGCCCGGCACGCAATGCATCACGAAGGTGGCGACCCGCTCCAGCGCCGACTTGCGGCCGAGCAGCACGGCGTGCTCGTGCAGGGCGCAGAGCTGGGCGTGGACATGGGCACTGAGGCGGCGGAGCAGCTCGGGCGACTGCTCGACGGCGGCGCGCTCATAGGCGATGACGTTGGAAGCGACCAGGGTCTCGGACGAGCAGTCGTAGACCGGCAGCGCCGAGAGGCCGAACACGTCGCCGGCGCTCAGCAGCTCGACGACCTGGCGGCGCCCGTCCGGCAGCAGCTTGTAGAGCATCACGGCGCCGTCGACGAGCTGGTACAGCCGGTCGGCGCGGTCACCCTCGCGGAAGATGTGGGCATGCTGGCCGACCCGCTGGCGCTGGCCTTGAGGCTCCTCGTCGCGGCGGTGGCTGGTCTGGACGGCGGCAGGGCGATGGGACGTCGGGAGTCGACAAGGCGACTCGACGGCAACAGTGAAGGATCGCTGTGCGATGGCTGGCTTCATGGGGGTCCTCGCCGGACGAGCCGGGGGTTGAAACGCTCGGCAGCGCAATGAAACATTAGCGGAGGTGATCGGCCGCGCGTATCTGGCATGAATGCTTACGGAGAAACCCTTATCGCTAAAAGACTAATGTTTACAGCAGGTTGACTGAGCCCGACAAAGCCTTCGGACGGCCTTCCCGCAGCCTTCCTGGAAGGCGCGGCGATCGGTGCCGGCCTACTCCATCGGGGTGATCGCACCGCAGCAAGACCGAGTCAATGGCGGCCGCGGACGGACGACCGCAAGCCGCATTCGACTTTCGGATAATGCGACCCGCGGCGGGCGGGCGCGGCCGGAGACGACATCGACCAGGCGAGCCCCGGAAGGCCGGCGGCGGCGTCCGCGGGCCTGCCCGATGGGGGCCGATCAGGCGATCAGCTGGGCGAGCTGCTGGGTGATCGACCCGTGCGACAGCGGCTTGCGGATGACGTTCATGCCGTCGATGCCACGGAGTTGCAGGTCGATGGTGGACTGGGACTGGCCCGACATCACCACGATGCGGGGCGGGTCTTTGAGGTTGGTGAGCCAGCGCAGCAGCTCGGCCCCGCTGATGCCCGGCAGAATGAGGTCGACGAAGACGATGTCGTTGCCGCTCGGCGGCGCGCTGCGGAACAAATCTTCCGCATCCGTGTGGCGGACCACCTCGAAACCGAGATGCTCCAAGAGGAGGGAAAGCGAATCGCTCACCCCCGGATCATCTTCGACCACGTGGACAGCCATGAACCCAGACCCAAGCCGCTCGCAGCCCGCGAGCTGCTCTTGCAAGAACATCGTGGGCGTGGCGCTCTGGCTCAATTCGTAAGAAGCAGTAAGGGTTAACACCTATGCTTTAACCGCCGGGAGCGCCGAGAGGCGGTGAGAGGAACGGCGCCGGCCGCACGGGCCGGCGGTCCGGACGAGGCTCAGGCGTTGCGGGGAGATTCGGAGAGGACGATGCGGACCAGGTCGGCGGCGTTCTTGGCCCCGAGCTTCTCCATGATGCGGGCCCGATGCACCTCGATGGTGCGCGGGCTGATGCCGAGCTGCCGGCCGGCTTCCTTGTTGGAGGCGCCGGCGGCGATCAGGTTCAGCACCTCGCGCTCCCGCGCGGTGAGCAGGTCGGAGCCCGGGAATTGGTTCAGAGTCTCGCCGAGCCCGGCCCGCGACTGCCGCCGGCTCGCCGCATCGATCGCCTCGCGCACCCGGCTGACCACCGTCTCGGCGTCGAACGGCTTCTCGATGAAGTCGAAGGCGCCGTTCTTGATCGCCTCGACCGCCATCGGGATGTCGCCCTGCCCGGAGATGATGAACACGGGGGCCGGGTAGTTCTTGGCGTTCAGCTCCTTGAGGATGTCGAGCCCCGACCGCCCGGGCATGTGGACGTCGAGGATGATGCAGGCCGGCGCCCGCGACCGCACGGCCGCCAGGAACGAATGCCCGTCCGCGAAGGTGGTGACGTGATAGCCCTCCAGCGTCAGCACCACCGCCAGGGCGTCACGGACCGCCGGATCGTCATCGATAATGTGGATCTCACCAGCCGCGGTGGCGTTCTGGCCCATTGTGACCGTCCTTGGTTGTCGTCGTGCCCGCCGTGGTCGCGTCCGGCAAGGGAAGGAGCAGCGTGAAGCAGGCGCCTCGCCCGCCGCCGCCCGCGTCGACGAGGAGATCGCCGCCGTGGGTCTGGGCGATCGACTTCGAAATTGCAAGGCCGAGTCCGAGACCCCGGCTCTTGGACGACGAAAAAGCTTTGAACAGCTCGGCGATCCCCTCCGGGCGAATGCCGGGGCCGCTGTCCAGCACGCTCATCCTCACGCCGTCAGCCGCCCACGCGGTGGACAGGCGGACGGTCTGGACGTCACATCCCTTGATTGCCTCCAGTGCGTTCCGCACCAGATTGACGACGACCTGCTGGATCTGGACCGGATCGACCATCACCTGCGGCAGGTCGGCGCCGAGCGCGCGAACGATCCGGGTGCCGGGCGGGCTGCCCAGGATGGTCAGCTCGAGAGCATCCTCGATCAGCGGATTGATGTCGACCAGCCGCCGCACCGGGTCGCGCTTCTCGATGAACTGGCGCATGCGCTGGATGATGCTGCCGGCCCGCTCGGCCTCGTGCACGGCCTTCTCCAGGATGGCCATCACGCTGGTCGGGATCGAGGCGCCGGAGCCGTGCTTGGCGCAGGCCCGCTCGACCGCCTGGAGATAGAGCATCAGCGCGGTCAGCGGCTGGTTGAGCTCGTGGGCGAGCGCCGCCCCCATCTCGTCGACCGCCGAGACCCGCGCCATGCGAACCAGATCGGCCTGGAGTTGGGCGAGGCGCTGCTCGCTCTCGTTGCGCGCCCGCAGGTCGCGCATGATGCCGATGAACTGCCGCCCCGCCGAGGTCACCGCCTCGCCCACCGACAGATGAATCGGGATCGCCGTGCCGTCGCGGTGCTGCGCCGTCACCTCGCGGCCGATGCCGATGATCTTGCGATGCCCGGTGCCGAGATAGTTCTTCAGATAGCGGTCGTGCGCCCGCGAATGCTCGTTCGGCATGATGGCGTTGACGTTGCGGCCGAGCATCTCGACCGCCGTGTAGCCGAACAGGCGCTCGCACGCCTTGTTGTAGGTGAGGACGATGCCGTGCTCGTCGATGATGATGATGCCGTCGGCCGCGGTATCGAGAACGCTGGCGAGCTGCGCGTCCGAGATGGCCGGCACGGATCGCTGGCTCGTGCTGGCGCTGCCGTCCGGGGGAGCGTCGCCGCGCTCGAAGGGCTTCATCGACATGCGGACCGGTCCTCGGCTCCGGGTGCGCGATAGCCGTACGTATTTGTCCCATAACTACGGAGCCGCGCACGGCAATGCAACGACAATCGCGCAGCCGCGCCGAGGGGTCGCGACGCCAGCACGCCCCCGCCGAGCCCGTCCTCGCCGTCCCATCGGCGGATGGACAAGGCCGGCCCGGGTGTGCTGACCTTGCGGTTACCGGGCGGCCGTCACCGGGCGGCCCCAGCCCGGTCGGTGGAGGCGCGCGTGCCGCACGGCTGGGTCGCGATCGGGGTGGCGCTCGGCTATATCGGGCTCCTGTTCCTGGTGGCGAGCTGGGGTGATCGCACGCGGGCGCGCGAGCGGCGGGCGTCGCGGCTGATCTATCCGCTGTCGCTGGCCATCTATTGCACGTCCTGGACGTTCTTCGGCTCGGTCGGCCTGTCGTCGCGCTCCGGCTTCGACTTCCTGGCCATCTATGTCGGGCCGATCCTGGTGATCGGGCTCGGCGGCCCGCTGGTCACCCGGGTGGTCCGCCTGGCCAAGGGCCAGAACATCACCTCGATCGCCGACTTCATCGCCGCCCGCCACGGCAAGAACCAGGCGGTCGCCGCCGTGGTGGCGGTGATCGCCATCGCCGGCTCGATCCCCTACATCGCGCTTCAGCTCCGCGCCGTGTCGTCGTCGCTCGGCACCATCCTGGCCGGGGCCGGCGCCGAGGCGGCCGGTCCGCCGGTGCTGCCCGGCGACATGGCCCTGGTGGTGGCGTTGTCGATGGCGGCCTTCGCGATCCTGTTCGGCACCCGCCACATCGACGCCACCGAGCACCAGGACGGCATGATCCTGGCGGTGGCGACCGAATCGCTGGTCAAGCTGGTCGCCTTCCTGGCGGTCGGGGTGTTCGTCACCTGGGGGATGTTCGGCGGCCCCGCCGCCCTGTTCGGCCGCGCCCTGGAGCGGCCCGAGGTCGCCCGCGTGCTGATCGGCGACCAGAGCTTCTCCACCTTCGCCACCATGACGTTCCTGTCGGCCTGCGCGATCCTGCTGCTGCCGCGCCAGTTTCACGTCGCCGTGGTGGAGAACAAGAGCGAGGCCGAGGTGCGGCGCGCCGCCTGGCTGTTCCCGCTCTATCTCGTCCTCATCAACCTGTTCGTGGTGCCGATCGCGCTGGCCGGGCTGCTCGCCTTCCCGGACCGCACCGTCGACGGCGACATGTACGTGCTGGCTTTGCCGCTCGCCGCCGGCTCGCAGACCATGGCGCTGATCGCCTTCGTCGGCGGCCTGTCGGCCGCCACCGCCATGGTGATCGTCGAATCGGTCGCCCTCGCCATCATGGTCTCCAACGACCTGATGGTGCCGCTGGTGCTGCGGCGGCGCGCCGCCCTGATCGGCACGGTGGAGAATGTCGGGGCGCTGCTGCTGCGGGTCCGCCGCATCGCCATCGTGGCGATCCTGCTGCTCGCCTACCTGTACCACCACCTGGCCGGGCCGGCGCAGCTCGCCTCCATCGGGCTCCTCTCCTTCGCGGCGATGAGCCAGCTCGCGCCGGCCTTCTTCGGCGGCCTCCTGTGGCGGCGGGCGACCGCCCGCGGCGCCGTCGCCGGCATGGCGACCGGCTTCCTCGCCTGGATCTACACGCTGCTGCTGCCGAGCCTCGTCGAGGCCGGCGTGATCGACCGCGGCCTGCTGATCGACGGGCCGCTCGGCATCGTGCTGCTGCGCCCGCAGGGGCTGCTGGGGCTCGACCTGCCGCCGCTGGTGCACGGCGTCGTCGTCAGCCTCGCCCTCAACATCGCGGCCTATGTGGCGGTGTCGCTGCGCCGAGGCCCGTCGGGAATCGAGCGGCTCCAGGCCGACATCTTCGTCCCGTCGCGGCTCGCCCCGGCGACGCCGAGCTTCCGCCTGTGGCGCCCGGCCGTGACGGTCGAGGAGCTGACCACGACGGTCGCGCGCTACCTCGGCGAGGAGCGCACCCGCAGCGCCTTCGCGGGCTTCGCGGCATCGCGGCGGATCGCCCTCGATCCCAAGCACGAGGCCGACTTCCAGCTTCTCCAGCACGCCGAGCACCTGCTCGCCTCGGCGATCGGCGCCGCCTCGTCGCGGCTGGTGCTGTCGCTGCTGCTGCGCAAGCGGCTGATGTCCACCAAGGCGGCCCTCAAGCTGCTCGACGACGCCAGCGCGGCGATCCACTACAATCGCGAGATCCTCCAGACCGCGCTCGACCATGTCCGCCAAGGCATCGCGGTGTTCAGCGGCGAGGCCGCGCTGGTGTGCTGGAGCCGGCAGTTCGGCGAGCTGCTCGACCTGCCGCCGGCGCTGGTGCGGGTCGGCTCGACGCTCGACGACATCTTGCGGTTCAATGCCGCCAAGGGCGCGTTCGGGCCGGGCGAGGTGGACGAGCTGGTGCGCGAGCGGGCGATCCGCTACGCCGCCGGGGTGGAGCCGTTCCTGGAGCGCTTCCCGAGCCGCGGCCTGGTGATCGAGGTGCGCGTCAACCAGATGCCGGGCGGCGGCTTCGTCGTCACCCTCACCGACATCACGCCGAGCGTGCAGGCCGCCGAGGCGCTGGAGCGCGCCAACGACGAGCTGGAGCGGCGGGTGCGCGAGCGCACCGCCGAGCTGGAACGGCTCAACACCGAGCTGGCCGACGCCAAGGCGGCGGCCGAGAACGCCAACCTGTCGAAGACCCGCTTCCTCGCCGCCGCCAGCCACGACATCCTGCAACCTCTCAACGCGGCGCGGCTCTATGTCACCAGCCTGGTCGAGCGGCCGCTGGGCTCCGACGAGGCGCGGCTCGCCGGCCATGTCGACGCTTCGCTGGAGGCGGTGGAGGAGATTCTCGGGGCGCTGCTCGACATCTCGCGGCTCGACACCGGCGTGCTCAAGACCGAGATCACCACGTTCGCGATCGACGAGCTGTTCCGCCAGATCGAGGTGGAGTTCGCGCCGCTCGCCCGCGAGAAGAACCTCCGCCTCACCTTCGTGCACAGCCGCCGCGCCGTGCGCTCCGACCGCCGGCTGCTGCGCCGGCTGGTGCGCAATCTCGTCTCCAACGCCATCAAGTACACCGAGCACGGCCGCGTCCTGGTCGGCTGCCGCGGCAGCGGGCGGGACGTCCGCATCGACGTCTACGACACCGGCATCGGCATCGCGGCGGCGAGCCAGCGCGCCATCTTCGAGGAGTTCCACCGGCTGGAGCGCGGCGCCCAGGTGGCGCGCGGGCTCGGCCTCGGCCTGTCGATCGTCGAGCGCATCGCCCGCGTGCTCGATCACAAGGTGACGCTGCGCTCGCAGGTCGGTCGCGGCTCGCACTTCTCGGTGCTGGTCCCGCGCGCCGTCGCCCTGCCGGAGCCGGAGCACGAGCCGGTGCCGGTGCGGACTCACGGCCGTCTCACCGGCTCGGTGACGCTGTGCGTCGACAACGAGCCGGCGATCCTCAGCGGCATGGAAACGCTGCTGTCCGGCTGGGGCTGCACCGTCATCAAGGCGCCCGACCTCGCCGGCGCGATGGCGGCGGTCGAGCGCGCCGGCCGGCGGCCGACCGTGCTGCTGGTCGACTATCATCTGGACGACGCCAACGGCATCGACGTGGTGGTGGCGCTGCGGCGCCGCTACGGCGAGGCGCTGCCGGCGCTCCTGCTCACCGCCGACCGCACCCGCGAGGTGCGCGAGACCGCCCGCGCTCTCGACATCCGCATCCTCAACAAGCCGGTGCGACCGGCTCAGCTCCGGGCCCAGCTCGCCCAGTGGCAGAGCCAGCGCATCGCCGCGGCGGAGTGAGCGAGGACCCGGTCAATGCTGGGCCGCCGTGGCCGGCGGCCACTGGCCGATCTCGATCTTGGAGGCGGCGATCACCGCCTGGGTGCGGCTCTCGACCCCGAGCTTCTGGAGGATCGCCGAGACATGCGCCTTGACGGTCGCCTCCGACACCGACAGCTCGTAGGCGATCTGCTTGTTGAGGAGCCCCTCGGACAGCATCATCAGCACCCGCACCTGCTGGGGTGTCAGCGTGGCGAAGCGGGCGAGCGCGGCCGAGGCTTCGGGATCGGCGGCGGCGTCGAGATCGATGTCGGGCGGAGTCCACAGGCCGCCTTGCAGGACCGCCATGATGCCCTGGCGCATGACGTCGACGCCGAGCGTCTTGGGGATGTAGCCGGCGGCGCCGAAATCCATGCAGCGGCGGATCACCGAGGGATCGTCGGTCGCCGAGACGACCACGACCGGGACGCTCGGATATTGGGCGCGCAGATAGAGCAGCCCCGAGAAGCCGCGCACGCCCGGCATGGCCAGGTCGAGCAGGATCAGATCGACGTCGCCGCCGCGATCGAGAAGCTCGGAAATCTGCTCGAACGAGCCGGCCTCGGCGATCTCGACCCGCTCGAACAGGCCCGACACCGCCTCCCGCATGGCCCCGCGGAACAGCGGATGATCGTCGGCGATCACCAGGCGATAGAACGAAATCTCACTCAAGTGTCGAATCCTGCCCTTGCGGCGGGCGTGATCCTGCGGCCGGACCCGGGAGACCGGGCGCATGGCCCCGCCCGCTCGTAACGATCATAAGGCAATTGTTGCAATAGCCCAATCGGGGGTTATGCCAATTCGGCAGCCGAGGGGAAGAGGGTTCTCGCCCGAACCGTAACTCCGGCCGGGGCGGCAGCAGCCGCAGAACCGAGAGATGCGGCGCCCCCGAGCATCGCGCGGAGGTAGCTGCGACGGCCCCGGCCGCGGACGCCGCTCAGGCGGCGGCGCTCAGGCGGCCGCGCCGAGGAACTGGAGCACCACCTCGCGGCGGTGCGGCCGGGCGCGATGCTCGGCGAGATAGATGCCCTGCCAGGTGCCGAGCGCCGGCACGCTCCCCACCACCGGGACGGCGAGCGACACCCCGGTCAGCATGGTCTTGACGTGGGCCGGCATGTCGTCCGGCCCCTCGGCGTCGTGCACCCAGCCGGCGTTCGCGGGCGCCAGCCGATCGAGCGCGGTGACGAGGTCGGTGCGCACGTCCGGATCGGCGTTCTCCTGGATCACCAGCGACGCCGAGGTGTGGCGGACGAACAGGAGCAGCACGCCGTCGCCGCCGCCCGCCGCCTCGACGAAGCGCCGCGCCTCGGCGGTGATCTCGACGAAGCCGGTGCCGCGGGTCGCCACCGTCAGGGTCGCGGTGGCGATGCGGGACACGGTCGCGGCGCGCACGGGCGTCAGGACGGCCGACATGGTCTCGGGCTCCCCGGTCGGATCGCGCGCTCGGGTGGCGCGATCAGATCGCGCGCTAGGGTGGCGAGCTCAGGTCTTGCCGGGCGCGCCCGACTGGCCCTCGATCATCTCGATCAGCCGCCGCCAAGCGCGCTCGATGAAGCCGAGGGCGCGGTCGAACTCGCTCTCGGTGGTCCGCCCGGCCTCGCCGGTGGTGACCGAAGCGTCCGGCTTGACGCCGCTCGGCAACGGCAGGCCGCGATCGAGCAGCGCCTTCTTGAGGGCGACATTGTCGGCCTGCAAGCGGCTGATCTCGGCCTCGAAGGCAGCCCGGTCGTCGGGCGACGCCTGGCAGGCCCAGCCGCTGCTGCGCAGGCCGCACAGGGAGACCTGGCCGGTGCGCAGGTCGAGGCGGGCGAAGCCGTCGGCGAGCCGGTGATAGCTGAACCGATTGCCGTCGGCCTCGGCCGGCGGGAGACCGGGAGGCGGCGCCGCGGGACCGGACGGCGGCGCGCCGGGCGCCGACACCGGCGGGCTCTGGGCCGGGGTGCGCTCCTGCGCGGCCACCGACATCAGCAGGCCGGACATCAGCAGGCCCGACACCAGCACCGTGACGGCCGCGGCAGCGGGCGCCGCCAGAGGAGATCGTCGAATCATCGGGGGTCCTTTCGTCGCCGCGAGCGACCGGGTCGCCGCCGCGATGCTGCCAGCATCGCCCCGATTGCGGCAATTCGGCGCCCGCCGACGACCCCCGGGGGGCTCCGGCACGGCCTCCGCAACGGCGGCGATATGCGGGATCTATCACGGAGTTAGCGGCATTGTTGCGGCGCCCGCGAAAGGCCGCCGAATTCTTGACTCGGTTGTCCCCGGTCAGTATGGTCCGCGCGGCTTTGGCGGGGGGCGGACGTCCGACCGGACGTCGTTGCGCGGGAGGCGACATCATGGCCCCGAACGCGCACGACCGGGACGACCGCTCGTCCGAGGAAGCCGACCTCTCCGCGAGGCTCCAGCGTCTCGGCGAAAAGCTCGACCGGCAGCGCCCGGCGGGCGGCTCGTCCGAGTCTGCGTCGGACCCGCGACCAGGCACGCGCTTCGCGGGCTTCGCCCGCGGGTTCCGGCTCTCCTCCGAGTTGGTCGCGGGCGTGATCGTGGGCGCCGTCCTCGGCTGGTCGCTCGATCATTGGCTCGGCATCTCGCCGTGGGGAATGATCGTCTTTCTGCTGGTCGGCTTTGCGGCCGGCGTGCTCAACGTGATGCGGGCGGCCGGCGTCGTGCCGGAACCCGGTGCGAAGGACCGCGACGCCTGACGGCGGCTGCCGCCGCCGAGGGCATCGAACCAAGGGGACCCGCGAGGTCATGGCCGATCCGATTCATCAGTTCGAGATCGTCAATCTCGTACCGCTCGCCAAGATCGGCTCCACCGAACTGCATCTCACCAATTCGGCGCTGTTCATGATCGTCGCGGTGGCGATCACCGGCGTCCTCATGCTCGGCACCACGGCGGGCCGCCAGCTCGTCCCGGGCCGCCTCCAGTCGATGGCGGAGGTGACCTACGAGTTCGTCGCCGACATGATCCGCTCGACCGCCGGCGAGCAGGGCATGCGGTTCTTCCCGCTGGTGTTCTCGCTGTTCACCTTCATCCTGTTCGCCAACCTGGTCGGCATCGTCCCCTACACCTTCACGGTGACGAGCCACATCGTGGTGACGGCCTCGCTGGCGCTGCTCGTCTTCCTCACCGTCATCGTCTACGGCCTCTACTCGCACGGGCTCGGCTTCTTCCGCCTGTTCGTGCCGCATGGCATTCCGGGCTACATCCTGCCGTTCGTGGTGCTGATCGAGATCGTCTCGTTCCTGTCGCGGCCGATCTCCCACAGCGTGCGTCTGTTCGCCAATATGCTGGCCGGGCACATCACCCTGAAGGTGTTCGCCAGCTTCGTGGCCGGTCTCGGCACCCTCGGGGCGGTCGGCTGGGCCGGCGCCTCGCTGCCGCTGATCATGGTGGTGGCGATCACGGCGCTCGAGATCCTGGTCGCCTTCCTGCAAGCCTACGTGTTCACGCTGCTGACCTGCATCTATCTCAACGACGCCCTGCACCCCGGCCACTGAGCCGGCGCGGCGCCGCACCTTCGATCTCCCTCCCGCAGAACCAAAGGAGCTTCCACATGGATCCGATCGCCGCCAAGTACATCGGCGCCGGCATCGCCTGCATCGGCATGGGTGGCGCCGCGCTCGGCGTCGGCCAGATTTTCGGCAGCTATCTGGCGGCCGCGCTGCGCAACCCGTCCGCCGCCCAGAGCCAGTTCGGCAACCTGATCTTCGGCTTCGCCATCACCGAGGCGCTCGGCATCTTCTCGCTGCTGATCGCGCTGCTGCTGCTGTTCGCCGTCTGATCCCGCGGTTCGTGGCACGCGGACGCGCCGCGTCCGCGGACACACCGCGCGATGCGACGTCGATGATGTAACGCCGATACAGGGAGGGGCCGATGGCCCAGCCGACCCAGGCGACCACGGAGCACGCCCCGGCCTCCGGGCACGGCGGTGGCTTTCCGCCCTTCAAGGCGGAGACCTACGGGTCCCAGCTGATCTGGCTCGGGCTCTGCTTCGTCGTCCTCTACGTGATGGTGGCCAAGCTCGCCCTGCCCCGCATGGCGAGCATCCTGGCCGACCGGCGCGCCCGCATCGACGGTGACCTCGCCGAGGCGGTCCGCCTGAAGGGCGAGGCCGATGCGGCGGTCGCCACCTACGAGAAGGCGCTGGCCGACGCGCGCAACCGGGCTCACACGATCGCCAGCGAGACGCGCGAGCGGCTCGCCCGCGAGAGCGAGGCGCATCGCAAGTCGGTCGAGGCCGATCTCGCCCGCCAGCTCACCGAGGCCGAGAAGACCATCGCGGCCGGCAAGACCGCCGCCATGACGAATGTCCGCGGCATCGCGGTCGACGCCGCCGGCGCCATCGTGGCGCAGCTGGTCGGCAAGACGCCGAGCCAGGCGGCCGCGGCCGCCGCCGTCGATCACGTCCTGAAGCGCTGAGAGGCGGCCGATGCTGTACGAAGCCGAATTCTGGGTCGCCGTCGCGTTCGTGCTGCTGGTGCTCGGGCTGTTCAAGCTCGGCGTCCACAAGACCGTCGCCGGCGCCCTCGACGACCGCACCGCCCGCATCCGCGCCGAGCTCGACGAGGCGCAGCGCCTGCGCGCCGAGGCCGAGGCGCTGCTGGCCGAATATCGGCGGCGCCGTCAAGAGGCGGAGGCCGAGGCGGCCGCCATCGTCGCCAATGCGCAGGCGGAGGGTGAGCGCCTCCAGAGCGAGGCCAAGGCCAAGGTCGAGGAGTTCGTGGCCCGCCGCACCAAGATGGCGGAGACCAAGATCGCCCAGGCCGAGGCACAGGCCATCGCCGACGTGCGCAGCGCCGCCGCCGACGCCGCCGTGGCGGCCGCCGAGACCCTGCTGACCGAGACCGTCAAAGGCAAGCTCGCCGGCCAGCTCGTCGCCGACGGCATCAAGGGCCTGGCGGCCCGGCTGAACTGAGACCGACGGACAGACGCCGACGTCGTCCCGTGATGCCCGGCCTCGTGCCGGGCATTTTCGTCGTGTCGTGCGTAGCCCGAGGCCGAGCCGCGCGCGACGCCGAGACATGCGCGATGGCTGCTGATGTCGAGTCGTCGTACCCGACCTTCGGCCGGAGGATGCAGTCCGAGAGTGCTGCCGCTGGTCTGATCTGTGGTCGCAGCCCGCGTGTCCCGGGCGGAGGCGCGACGCGCCGGAGACCCGGGACCCAGGGGCGGCGATCACAGCGCTTGCGGCTCTGGGCCCCGGCTCGCGGCGCTGCGTGCCGCGTCCGGGGCACGAGGCTCACGACATGCTCTCTCATGCCGATGGCTGCTGATGTCGACTCGTCGTGCCCGACCTTCGGCCGGAGGATGCGGTCCGAGAGTGCTGCCGTTGGTCTGATCTGTGGTCGCAGCCCGCGTGTCCCGGGCGGAGGCGCGACGCGCCGGAGACCCGGGACCCAGGGGCGGCGATCACGGCGCTTGCGGCTCTGGGCCCCGGCCCGCGGCACTGCGCGCCGCGTCCGGGGCACGAGGCCCTCACGACATGCTCTCTCATACCGATGGCCGCTGATGTCGACTCGCCGTGCCCGACCTTCGGCCGGAGGATGCAGTCCGAGAGTGCTGCCGTTGGTCTGATCCGGTCGCAGCCCGCGTGTCCCGAGCGGAGGCGCGACGCGCCGGAGACCCGGGACCCAGGGGCGGCGATTGCGGAGTTTGCGGCTCTGGGCCCCGGCTCGCGGCACTGCGCGCCGCGTCCGGGGCACGAGGCCTCGCGACATGCTCTCTCATCCCGATGGCTGCTGATGTCGACTCGTCGTGCCCGACCTTCGGGCGGAAGATGCAGTCCGAGAGTGCTGCCGCTGGCATCGGTCCCGCGCCAGCGTGATTCCAGCGTCTTCGAAGCAACGGGTTGCCTTGCGACTCCTGGGTCCCCGCTTCCGCGGGTACGAGCGGGACGCGGCGCGCCTTGCGCCTCCCGGATCAGTCTCCAGGAGACGAGTGGAGGAGGGGCGCAAGGCGGCTGCCGGCCTTTGCTGCCGCGGCTCGCGGACCTATCCCTGGCGGGGCTTGCGGGCCGGCTTCTTCTCCTGGGCGGCGCCCTGCGGATCGAAGCCGACATAGATGACGTAGCTGTCGAGCTCGGCGGCGGGCGGCACCGGCACCGCCATGTCCTCGACCACATGGGTGAACGGCACATGGGGCTGGCCGGGCGGCACCTGCACGGGCAGCATGTAGAGCTTGGACCAGATGGTCTTCGGCTCGATCCCCTCCTTCACGAGGGCATAGCGCAGCGGCACCATGGCCTCGCCGGGACCGCCGGCCGGACCGAGAATCAGCCGGCCCTGAACCCCGACCTTGATGGACAGCGTGCCGGCGGCGACCGAGCACTGGCGCGCCGTCCGCCCGAAGGTCGCCTGATAGCGCAGCGCCATGGCGCTGTCGGCGCCCGGCGCATTGGTCTGGAGGGTGCCGGCGCCCTGGCGGATATCGATCCCCGGACAGTCGACGTCGAGGGTCGACAGGGTCGAGCCGGCGGCGCCCGCGCCGCCCGCGCCCGCCTGGCCGGGCGTCGCCTCGGCGCGCGCCTCGGTGCCGCTGCCGAACAGGCTGCGGAAGCGGTCGGCGAAGCCCGACGACTTGTCGGGCGGCGCCGGCTGGCCGTTGAAGAACTCGTCGGTCGACGAGCACGCGCCGAGTGTCCCGGCCATCAGCAGGCCCATCAGGCCGCCGACCAGGTGGCCCGCTCGCCACCTCCTGCCCTGCCCCGCTCGCGCCACCATGCTGTCCACCCTAACCCCACTCGTCGAAACACTCTCTTCCCGCCGAACCATGGCGCCCCCATGGCGCCCCGCCTCCGCCCCGAGCAATCATCGCCCGGCAGCTCTCCTCAGTCCGGCGGCGGGTCGTCCTTCAGGCGGGCATAGAGAAGGTGATCCTGCCACAGACCATTGATGCAGAGGTATCGTCGCGCGTAGCCCTCGCGCTGGAAACCACACGATTCGAGCAGCCGCATCGAGGCCGTGTTGGTCGGGATGCAGGCCGCCTCCAGCCGGTGCAGCCGCAGGGCCGAGAACGCATGGGGGACGAGCGCCCGCACCGCCGCGCTCATGAACCCGCGCCGGGCGAACGGCGCCCCCATCCAATAGCCGATGCTGCCGGCCTGGGCGACGCCGCGCCGCACATTGGCGAGCGTCAGCCCCCCGACCAGCGCCCGGTCGGCACTGCGGAAGATCAGGAACGCATAGGACTGGTCGGCCCGCTGATCCTCAGCGTAGCGCCGCAGCCGCCGCCGAAACGCCCCGCGGGTGAGGTCGTCCATCGGCCAAGTCGGCTCCCACGGGGTCAGGAAAGCGCGGCTCTGCTCGCGCAGGGCCGCCCACTCGTCGAAATCCGCCATGGTGGGCGGCCGCAGAAACACGCCCTTGCCCTCGATGATCCCGGCCGGCTCGGGCAGGCTCGCGGTGCGGAAGAACGCCATGGTCCAACTCGTCTCCGTGTCCGGGTCGTGTCGGTCCGCGTCGAGGGCGTCGGATCGTTCGAATCGTCTCGGCTCGAACCTGGGGGGTCGAGCCTGTGTCGGGCGGCGCAATGGCGTTTCGATGTCGGCGACGGCCTGCACCAGTGCCGGCCACGGCCGCTTCCAACTCGCCAGTTCCAAGTCGACGACGTCCGTCCCGCCCGCGCGACGCTCGCCCGGCCGGACCGGCGGGCGGCGCGACGGCGTTGGTCGGACGAGTCGCACCGCCGCGGCTCCGGGCGGAGAACGCGGCGCGGCATGTCCGCGTCGGCAGGCGCCGGCGCGCCGGATCACGCCACCTTCAGGGCCAGACTTTCGGCGATCGCCGCCGCCGATTCAAGTCCGCCGGGTCCGAGCGCCGCCACCGCGGGCCGCGAGCGCGCCAGCAGGGCACGACCGGCGGCGCGGGCGCTTTCCACCGTCACGGCGTCGACGCGGGCGACGATCTCGTCGATCGGCATCACCCGGTCGTGAATGATGATCTGGCGGGCGAGCTGCTCGGCCCGCGCGCCGGAGCTCTCCAGCGCCATCAGAAGCCCGGTCTTCATCTGCGCCTTGGCGCGGGCCACCTCCGCCTCGCTGAGGGTCTCGGCCGCCCCCTCCATCTCGTCGACCACCACCCGCATCAGCTCCTGGGCGTCGGCCGCGTCGGTCCCGGCATAGAGGCCGAACAGGCCCGTGTCCGCATAGGGCGAGTGGAAGCAGTAGATCGAGTAGCAGAGGCCGCGCGTCTCGCGGACCTCCTGGAACAGGCGGGACGACATTCCGCCGCCGAGCACGTTGGTGAAAACCTGGAGGCTGTAGAGGCTGGGGTCGCGCTGCGGCACGCCTTCGAGGGCGACGGCGAGGTGCGCCTGCTCCAGGTCGCGCCCCTCCACATGGACGCCGCCGCGGAAGCGGGCCGGCTCGGGCGAGCCGGACGCCGGCCCCGAGAAGCCCGCGAACAGGCGCGCGACGTCGTCCACCAGGGCGTCGTGATCGACCGCGCCGGCGGCCGCCACCACGGTGCCGGGCGCGCGGTAGTTGCGGGCCAGGTAGTCGCGCAGCATCGCCCCGTCGAGCGACCGCACGGTGTCCGGGGTGCCGAGGATCGAGCGGCCGACCGGCTGGTCCGCATAGGCGGTCGCCTGGAGGAAGTCGAACACCAGATCGTCGGGGGTATCCTCCAGGGCGCCGATCTCCTGGATGATGACGTTGCACTCGCGGGCGATCTCGTCGACGTCGAATTTGGGGTGCGAGAGGATGTCGGCCAGCACCTCGAGCGCCAGCGGCACGTCGCGGCGCAGCATGCGGGCGTAGTAGGCGGTCACCTCGACGCCGGTGGCGGCGTTGAGATCACCGCCGACCGCCTCGATCTCCTCGGCGATTCGGCGGGCCGAGCGCGTCTCGGTGCCCTTGAACGCCATGTGCTCGAGGAAGTGGGAGATGCCGTGCTCGTTGGGCCGCTCGTGCCGGCTCCCGCAGTTCACCCAGACGCCGAGCGAGGCGGTCTCGAGATGCGGCATGTCGTCGGTGACGACCACCAGTCCGGACGGGAGACGCGACACCTGGACCGTCATGCGGCTGCTCCTGCGCCACCGGCGGCGGCGCGGCTGTGGGTGCGGATGAAGTGGGCGACGGCGGCCTGGTCGGCGGGCAGCGCGGTCTCCCGTTCGGGGTGGGACTCGAGATCGGCGAGCCACTCGGGCAGCGCCGGGCGGACCCCGCAGGCCGCCGCGACGGCGTCCGGGAACTTGGCCGGGTGGGCGGTGGACAGCACCACCATCGGCACCGCGGGATCGCGCGGCTCCTTCTCGGCCACCGCCATGGCGACCGCGGTGTGCGGATCGAGCAGATAGCCGGCCTCGCGCCGCACCGTGCGGATGGTGGCGGCCACCTCCTCCTCGCCGGCGCGATCGGCCGAGAACTGCGCCCGCATGGCGCCGAGCGCCCGCGACGTCACCGAGAACGAGCCGTTGCGGCCGAGCGCCGCCATGGCGGCCCGCACCGGCTTGGGGTCGCGCTCGCACGCCTCGAACAGCAGCCGCTCGAAGTTCGACGAAACCTGGATGTCCATCGAGGGCGAGGTGGTCGGCACCACGTCGCGCACCTGGTAGAGCCCGGTGGCGAGGGTGCGGGCCAGGATGTCGTTGACGTTGGTGGCGACCAGCAACCGATCGATCGGCAGGCCCATGCGGGCCGCCACGTAGCCGGCGAAGACGTCGCCGAAATTGCCGGTCGGCACCGCGAAGGCGACCTTGCGGTGCGGCCCGCCGAGCGCCGCGGCGGCCGCGAAGTAGTACACCACCTGGGCGGTGATGCGGGCGAAGTTGATCGAGTTGACGCCGGAGAGCTGCACGCCGTCGCGGAAGGCGTGGTCGTTGAACAGCGCCTTCACGATCGCCTGGCAGTCGTCGAAGGTGCCCTCGATCGCGAGCGCATGGACGTTGTCGGCCGCCACCGTGGTCATCATCCGGCGCTGGACGTCGGAGACGCGCCCCTGCGGATAGAGCACGAAGAGATCCGCCTGGGCGGAGCCGCGGAACGCCTCGACGGCGGCGCCGCCGGTGTCGCCCGAGGTCGCCACCACGATGGTGGAGCGGGCGCCGCGCGCCGCCAGCGCATGGTCCATCAGCCGGGCGAGGACCTGCATGGCGAGGTCCTTGAAGGCCAGCGTCGGCCCATGGAACAGCTCCAGCACGAAGGTGCCGGGCGCGAGCTGGACGAGCGGCGCCACGGCCGGGTGGCGGAAGGTGCCGTAGGCTTCGCGCACCATGCGGGCGAGATCGGCGGTGCCGAGCGTGTCGCCGGTGAACGCCTGGATCACCTCGGCGGCGACCTCCGCATAAGGGCGTCCGGCGAAGCCCGCGATGGTCGCATCGTCGAGCCGGGGCCAGGTCTCGGGAACGTACAGGCCGCCGTCGCGGGCGAGGCCGGCGAGGGTGACGTCCATGAAGCCGAGGGGCGGCGCCTCGCCGCGGGTGGAGATGTACTGCACGGTCCTCTCGCTGCCTCGCCGATCGGGTGACGGCCCGCGCCGACCGCCCCGCAGGCGTCGGCCGAGCCGCCGGCCGGTCGAGCAAAGCTCTGGAAAATCTACCGTTCCGGGACGGGGCCGGGCCGAAGGCCCGGGACCACGGGCACACTAGTCGCAAGCCGGCGCAGGCACAAGGAGAGCCGCCGGGGCGGCGCCGCGATGCAGGCTTCCTGCCAGGCCCCGGAGCGAATCCGTTATGATGGGGCATGCCGTCGTCCCGCGTCTTCACCATTCCGGCCGCCGTGCCGTTCCTGCCGACGCTCGCGGCAGCGCTGCTGGACGGCCGGCTGGTGCCCGGCTTCGCCGGCGCCCGCGATCCCATGGCGCTCGCCGCCGCCACCCTCTACCTGCCGACCCGCCGGGCCTGCCGGATCGCCCGCGACGCGCTGTTCGACGCCCTCGGCGGCCGCGCCGCGGTGCTGCCCCGCATCGTCGCCCTCGGCGACATCGACGAGGACGAGATCGCCTTCTCGGGAGCCGCCGACGAGCCTGCCGATGCCCTCGACGACCCTGGCGCGGGGCGGATCGCCGAGGCGGTCGACCTGCCGCCGCCGCTGCCGGCGCTGTCGCGCCGGCTTCTCCTCGCCCGGCTGGTGCTTGCCTGGGCGCAGTCGCCCGACCTGCGGCCGGCGCGGCCCGGCGACCCGCCGATGGTGGTCGACACCCCGGGGGCGGCGCTCGCCATGGCGGACCAGCTCGCCCGCCTGATCGACGACATGACCACCCGGGGCGTGCCGTGGTCGGCCCTCGACGGGCTGGTGCCGGCCGAGCACGACGCCTATTGGGGCCTGACCCTGCGGTTCCTGGCGGTCGCCCGCGAGGCGTGGCCGGAGATCCTGACGGCGCGCGGCACCATCGAGCCGTCGGCGCGGCGCGACCTGCTGATCTCCGCCGAGGCCGCGCGTGTCACGGCCATGACGGATGGCCCGGTGATCGTCGCCGGCTCCACCGGCTCGATGCCGGCGACCGCCCGCTTCATCGCCACGGTGGCCCGGCTGCCGCACGGCGCCGTGGTGCTGCCCGGCCTCGACACCGCGCTGGACGCGCCGTCGTGGGACGCCATCGCGCCTGCCGCACCGACGACGGTGGCCGGCGCCGTGCCCGCCGGCGCGCCGCCGGAGCCCGAATGCGGCCACCCGCAGTTCGCCCTGCACGGGCTGCTCGCGCTGATGGGGCTCGATCGCGGCGACGTGGTGCGGCTCGGCTCGCCACCCGCGCACGACCGCGCCGTGCTGCTCTCCGAGGCGCTGCGCCCCGCCGCCACCACCGACCGCTGGCGCGCCCGGCTGACCGACCCCGCCGTCGCGGCGGTGATCGGCTCCGCGCTCGCCGGCCTGTCGGTGATCGAGGCGGCGACCGCCGAGGAGGAGGCGCTGGCGATCGCCGTGGTGCTGCGCGAGGCGCTGGAGACCCCCGGCCGCACCGCCGCGCTGGCGACGCCCGACCGGGCGCTGGCCCGCCGGGTGGCGGCCGCCCTCGCCCGCTGGGGCGTCGCCGCGGCCGACAGCGGCGGCGTGCCGCTCGCCGAGGCGCCGGCCGGCGTGTTCGCCCGCCTGGCCGCCGAGACGGCGCTGGGCGGCGTCGCCCCGGTGCCGCTGCTGGCGCTGCTCAAGCATCCGCTGGCGCGGCTCGGCCGCGGCGAGGCGGAGCATGCCCGCGCCGTCGCGGCACTGGAGCGTGCCGTGCTGCGCGGGCCGCGACCGCGACCCGGCACCGCCGGCCTCGCCCGCGCGGTCGCCTCGATCGGCAAGGCGCTGGCCGCCCTGCGGGCCGGCGAGCCGTCGCCGCTGCACCGGGCCGACCCGCGCGCCGCCCTGCCGGCCGACGCGGTGGCGGACGCCGCCGCACTGGTCGAGCGCCTGGCCGCCGCGCTGGCACCGCTCGAAGCGCTCACCGCCGGCCGCCGGCCGGTGTCGCTGCGGACGCTCGCGGCGGCGCATCGCGCCGTCGTCGCGGCGCTCGCCGCCGAGGCCGACGGTCTCGTGACCGCCTTCGAGGAGGCCGACGGCACCGCGCTCGCCGACGTGTTCGAAAGCCTCGCCGAGGAGGACGCCGCCGAAGCCGTGCCGGTCGCGGCGGACGACTATGCCGAGCTGTTCAGCACGGTTCTCGCCGACCGCGTCGTGCGGCCGCCCCCGACGGCCGGCGACAGCCGCCTCCAGATCCTCGGGCTGTTGGAGGCGCGGCTCGTCACGGTGGATCGGCTGGTGCTCGGCGGTCTCGCCGAGGGGGTGTGGCCGCCGGCACCGACCTCCGACCCGTGGCTGAGCCGCGGCATGCGCCACGCGCTCGGGCTCGACCTGCCGGAGCGCCGCATCGGCCTCTCGGCGCACGACTTCGCCCAGCTCGCCGGCAGCGCCCCCGAGGTGGTGCTGACCCGCCCCGCCAAGCTCGGCGGCGCCCCGGCCGGCCCGTCGCGCTTCCTCCAGCGGCTCGCCGCCGTCGCCGGCCCGGGCTGGGGCGAAGCGGTCGCGCGCGGCGCGACGTGGCTGGCGCTCGCCCGCCGGCTCGACCGGCCGGAGGGGCCGCCGCGCCGCGTCCCCCGCCCGGAGCCGAAGCCGCCGCGCGACGCCCGCCCGCTGCGCCTCTCGGTGACCGAGATCGAGCACTGGCTGCGCGATCCCTACACCATCTATGCCAAGCATATCCTGCGGCTCGCCCCGCTCGATCCGGTCGACCTGCCGCCCGGCGTCAAGGACCGCGGCACCGCCATTCACGGCGCCATCGCGGCGTTCGCGACCGCCCACGCCGAGCGGCTGCCGGACGATCCGCTCGCCGCCCTGCTCGCCTGCGGGCGCGACGCCTTCGCGGCGCTCGACGACACCCCGGAGGCGCGCGCCTTCTGGTGGCCGCGCTTCGTGGCGATCGCCCGCTGGTTCGTCGGCTTCGAGCACGAGCGCCGTGCCGGCCTCGTCGCGCTCCATCCCGAGATCGGCGGCGAGATCGCCATCCCGCTCGACGGCGACCGCCACTTCCGCCTCACCGCGCGCGCCGACCGCGTCGAGCGCCTGGCCGACGGCCGCGTCGCGCTGCTCGACTTCAAGACCGGGCAGCCGCCGTCCGACAAGCAGGTGCGGCTCGGTCTCGCCCCGCAGCTCACGCTGGAGGCCGCCATGCTGCGCCGGGGCGGCTTCGTGGCGGCAGGCGTGCCGGGCGGGCTGTCGCTCGCCGAGCTGACCCATGTGCGGCTCGGCGGCGGCGAGCCGGCCGGCGAGGTCTGCCCCATCGACTTCAAGATCGAGACGGCGGACGCCGCCGCCGACCGGGCGTTCGCCAAGCTGACCACGCTGGTGCACGCCTTCGACGACGAGATCATGCCGTACCGCTCGCTGGTGCTGTCGATGTGGAAGGCCCGCTACGGCACCTACGACGATCTTGCCCGCGTCAAGGAATGGTCGGCCGGCGAGGGAGACGGGGAATGACGACCGCGCCTGCTTCCAGGCCCCACGGTAACGCGCCGATGAGTCGTGTGAAGACCGTTCCTCCGGCCATGACGGCCGTGCAGACCGAGGTCGCCGATCCGGCCGTCTCGGCCTTCGTGTCGGCCAATGCCGGCTCCGGCAAGACGCATGTGCTGGCCCAGCGGGTGATCCGGCTGCTGCTCGCCGGTGTCGACCCGGCGAAGATCCTCTGCATCACCTTCACCAAGGCGGCGGCCGCCAACATGGCGGACCGCGTGTTCGGCCAGCTCGCCGGCTGGATCGCGCTCGACGACGAGGCGCTGGACGCGAAGCTCTGCGCGCTCGGCGTCACGACCATCACGGCCGCCACTCGGGCGCAGGCGAGGACGCTGTTCGCGGCGGCGCTCGACACCCCGGGCGGCCTCAAGGTCGAGACCATCCACGCCTTCTGCACCCGCCTGCTGCAACGCTTCCCGTTCGAGGCGGCGGTGCCGGCCCACTTCGCCGTGCTGGACGAGCGGGCGACCGACGAGCTGCTCGACCGCGCGACGCTCGCCGTGATGCTCGACGCCACGGCGGCGCCCGACGGGCCGCTCGGCCGTGCCCTGACGGCGGCGCTCGCCGCCGCGGCGGATCAGACCTTGCGGGACCTGGTGCGCGAGACGGTGTTCCGCCGCCACGATCTCACCGCGTGGATCGCCGCCGCGGGCGGGCTCGACGCCGCCATCGCCGGCCTCTCCGCCACGCTCGGCGTCGCCGCCGACGAGAGCGTCGCCGATATCGACAAGGCGATCGTCGAGGGGCCGCTGTTCCCGCCGTCCGAGTGGGGCGCGGTGGCGGAGCTGTGCCGGGCCAGCTCGGCCAACGATCAGAAGCAGTGCGCGCGGCTCTCCGCCGCCGCGGCGGCGACCGGCCGCGACCGTGTCGAATCCTATCTCGACGTGTTCCTCACCGGCGACCGCGCGCCGCGCAAGAGCGTGATCACCGCGGCGCTCGCCAAGACATATCCGGCGCTGGCCGAGCGGCTGGACCGTGAGCGCGAGCGCATCGTCGCCCTGCTGGAGCGGCGCTGCGCCGTCGCCTGCCGGGATCGCACCGCCGCCCTGCTGACACTCGCCACCGCGGTGATCGATCGCACCACAGCCGAGAAGAACCGCCGCGGCCTGCTCGACTACGACGACCTGATCGACAAGACGCTCGATCTTCTCGCCCGCACGCCGCCCGGCTGGGTGCACTACAAGCTCGACCGCGCCATCGACCATGTCCTGGTCGACGAGGCGCAGGACACCAGCCCGAAGCAGTGGGAGATCATCCGCCACCTCGTCGCCGAGTTCACGGCCGGGGCCGGCGCCCGCACCACACGCCGCAGCATCTTCGCGGTCGGTGACGAGAAGCAGTCGATCTTCTCGTTCCAGGGCGCCGTGCCGCGCGAGTTCGCCCGCATGCGGCAGCATTTCGCCGCCGCCCACCGGGCCGGCGGCCTCGATTTCAGGGCGCGCGAGTTCAAGTTCTCGTTCCGCTCCGGCGCCAGCGTGCTCGGCGCCGTCGATGCGGTGTTCGCGGCCCGCGAGATGTATGCGAGCGTCACCTCGGACACCGACGGCGTGCCGCCGCACGAGCCGCTGCCGGACGCGGCCCCCGGTGTCGTCGAGCTGTGGCCGCTGATGCCGGCAGAGCCCACCCGCGAGATGGAGGGCTGGGAGGCGCCGTTCGACGCCACCCTCGAGACCAGCCCGCGGGAGCGGCTGGCGCGTCGCATCGCCCGCACCATCCGCGACATGATCGACCGCGGCGAGCCCGCCGGCCCCGAGCCGCGGCCGCTGACGGCGGGCGACGTGCTGGTGCTGGTGCGCCAGCGCGGCCCGATGTTCACCGCCATCATCCGCGCCCTCGAAGAAGCCAAGGTGCCGGTCGCCGGCGCCGACCGCCTCGCGCTCGGCGAGCACGTCGCCATCGTCGACCTGCTGGCGCTCGCCGACGCGCTGCTGCTGCACGCCGACGATCTCGCCCTCGCCATCGCGCTCAAGAGCCCGCTGTTCGGCTTCGACGACGATCTCCTGTTCGCGCTTGCGCACGGCCGCCGCGGCAGCCTGTGGGGCGCGCTGCGGCGCCACGCGACGACGCGGCCGGAGTTCGCCGAGGCCGCCGCCCGGCTCGACCGCTGCGCCGAGGCGGCGCGGCGGCAGGGGCCGTTCGGCCTCTTCTCGTGGCTGCTCGGCGCCGAGGGCGGCCGCCGCCGCATCCTCGCCCGGCTCGGCCGCGAGGCGAACGACGCGCTCGACGAGTTCCTGGCGCTGGCGCTCGACTTCGAGCGGCGCGAGACGCCGTCGCTGCAAGGCTTCGTCGCTTGGCTGCGGGCCGCCGAGAGCGAGATCAAGCGCGACATGGAGATCACCCGCGACGAGGTGCGGGTGATGACCGTGCACGGCGCCAAGGGCCTCGAAGCGCCGCTCGTCTTCCTGGCCGACACCACCCAGCCGCCGGCCGGGCCGCGGCCACCGCGCCTGCTGACGCTGGCGCCCGACCCGGCTGCGGCGCCCGGCACGCCGGGGGCGCTCGTCTGGGCCGGCCGCAAGGACAGCGACGCACCGGCGCTCGCCGATGCCCGCGCCGCCGCCGCCCGCGACGCCGAGGACGAGTACCGGCGGCTCCTCTACGTGGCGATGACGCGCGCCGCCCATCGGCTGATCGTCTGCGGTTGCGCCGGCAAGCAGAAGCCGCCGGCCCGCTGCTGGCACGAGCTGATCACGACGCATCTGGGCGGCCGCCCCGAGATCGTCACCACCGAGGTCGAGGGACACGACGCGCCGGTGCTGGTATTCCGCAAGGCCGCGGCCGAGGCCCCGCCGGCGATCGCGGCGCCCGCCCAGTCCGCGCCGGAGCCGCCCGAGCCCGCTTGGCTGCGCACCGCGCCGGCCGCCCAAGCCGCGATGGCGACGCTGTCGCCGTCGCGCGCCCATGCGGCCTCCCCACGAGCAGCCAACCGCGGCGGAGGCGGCGCCGATGCCGCCACCCGCGCGGCCGGGCGGGCGCGGGGCCGGCTCGTCCATCGCCTGCTGCAATCGCTGCCCGACGTGGTGCCGGCGCGACGCGCCGAGGCCGCCGCCGCGATGCTCGCCCGCAACGCACCCGCGCTCGACGGCGCGGCCCGCGATCGCCTCGCCGCCGAGACCCTGGCGATCGTCGACGACCCGCGATTCGCCCTGCTGTTCGGCCCGGACAGCCGCGCCGAGGTGCCCATCGTCGGCCGGCTCGTCCGCCGCGACGGCTCGCTGTTCGCGGTCTCGGGCCAGGTCGATCGCCTGGTGGTGACCCCCGAGGCGGTGCTGATCGCCGACTTCAAGACCGACCGGGCGCCGCCCCGCCGGGCCGCCGAGGCGCCGGCCGGCTATGTGGCCCAGCTCGCCCTCTATGCCGCCGTGCTGGCGCAGGTGTGGCCCGACCGGCCGGTGCGAACCGTGCTGGTGTGGACCGAGACCGCTGTTCCGATGGAGCTTTCGGAGCGCGACCGCAGCGCCGCGCTGGCGGCGCTCGGGCTCGCGCCCGGCGGGGCGGCGCCTTGACGCATCCCGGCCGCATTCATACGTTCCAGCCCGGATCGCAACACAAGAGGTATGGCATGGGCGTGACCAAGGTTTCCGATCAGGACTTCGAGGCCGAGGTGCTGAAGTCGGACAAGCCCGTCGTGGTCGACTTCTGGGCCGAGTGGTGCGGCCCCTGCCGTATGATCGCGCCGGCTCTCGAGGAGATCGCCGGCCAGATGGGCGACAAGGTGAAGATCGTCAAGCTCAACGTGGACGAGAACCCGAAGATCGCGGCGCAGTACAACATCATGTCGATTCCGACCCTGATGCTGTTCAAGAACGGCGAGCTGTCGTCGCGCCAGGTCGGCGCCGCCCCCAAGGCGAAGCTCCAGCAGTGGATCACCGCCGCGGTGTGACGGCGCGGCCTTCGAGGCTCACGTCCGTCTCAGGATCGAGCGAAGCGACGGCCGGCTCCGCCGGCCGTTTCCATGACCACGGCGGCAGCGGCAGGCCCCGGTTGTTGCGCCTCCCGCGCGTCGCCTATACTGCCGCGCGCTGAGGCGCCGGACCGCGGCCCCCGCCGCGGGCGCCCCGCAAAAGAAAGACAACATCATGCCGGAGACCGCATTATGCCGGCCGACGTGATCGCCGAGCGCGAGATCGAGGAGCAGATCATCCTGGTCGACGCCGACGACCGCCCGGTCGGAACCGCCGGCAAGACCGAGGTGCATCGCCGCGGCCTGCCGCACCGCGCCATCTCGGTGCTGGTGCGCAACCGCCAGGGCGACATCCTGGTGCAGCGGCGAAACCCGGCCAAGTACCACTCCGGCGGACTGTGGGCGAACACCTGTTGCAGCCATCCGCGGCCGGGCGAGACGACGCTCGCGGCGGCGCAGCGGCGGCTGCCCGAGGAGATGGGCTTCACCTGCCCGCTCAAGCCGCTGTTCACCACGCACTATCGCGCCACGCTGGAGAACGGCTTCATCGAGGACGAGCTGGTGCATGTCTTCGGCGGCATCTGGGACGGGCCGGTCGCACCAGCCCCCGACGAGGTGAGCGAATTCGCCTGGGTGCCGTTCGATCGCCTCGCCGCCGACCAGGCCGCGCATCCGGACGCCTATGCGGTGTGGTTCCGCCATTATCTCGTCCGTCATCACGACGAGATCGCCGCCTGGCTGGGGCGGGCCGTCTGAGCAGCGACGCCGCCGGGCCGCGGCTCGTCCCGCTCGGGCTCCTCGCGGTACCACGGCACGCTGATCACCACCAGGCGTGAGCCGCCGTGGCGGAGCAGCCCGGCGCGCATGCGCCTGGCCCGCAGGGTGTGCAGCGGGTATTGCCACCAGTGCTGCTTCACCAGCTCGGGCGTCAGCACCGCGATGGTGCGGTCGGGATGCTCGGCGGCGAGCTGATCGACGAGATCGAGCAGCGGCACCCAGACCTGCCGGTACGGCGCGCTCACGGTGACGAGCCGCGGCGGCCGGCGGCCGGCCGCCCGGGCCGGCGCCTCGACATCGTCCGCCCAGGTGTCGCGCAGCAGCCGCGCCTTCTCCTCGGAGCCCGGCCCCTCCAGGGCCACCAGATGGACCGCCCACACGTCGGGCGAGATCGCCAGCGCGAAGGCCAGCGCCCGGTCGACCAGCCGGCTGCGATCCTCGGTGGCCACCAGCACGATGGGCGGCGCCAGCGCCGCGGCGTCGAGCGGCCCGGGATCGCGCAACGCCCGGTCCAGCCCCGCATAGTAGCGCCGCACCGCCACGAACAGCCCGATCAGCAGCGGCACCAGCACCAGCACGATCCAGACGCCGGCGGTGAACCAGGCGACCAGCGTGACCGCCAGGGCGACCGTGGTGGCAAGTCCGCCGACGCCGTCGATCGCGATGCGCGACCACGCCGCCCCGCGCACCCGCCACCGCCGTGTCCCGAGCCGCCGCGCGACCCGCAGGCCGTGCACCACCATGCCGGCCTGCACCAGCAGGAACACCGTGAGGGCGGCGGCCGCGAACAGCGGCACCAGCCGGTCGGTGACGCCGTCGAAGGCGATCAGCAGCGCCCCCGCGGTGCCGGCCAGCACCAGCACACCGACAGTCAGCACCAGCCGCCGCCCGAGCACCGCGAAAGGCCGCGGCAGCCAGCCATCCGCCGCCACCAGGCGGACGAAGCCCGGCAGCCCGACGAAGCTCGTGTGCGCCGACAGCACAAGCACACAGAGCAGCAGCGCCATGCTGATGTAGTAGAGCGCGCCCTCGCCGACCGCCACGACGGCGAGCTGCGACAGCAGGCTGCGATAGGCGGGGTCGGCCTGCGGTACGGCAGTGAGGCCGAGCGCCGGCACCAGCCAAGCCAGGGCGGCGAGCACGACGGCGAGCACCAGCACCACCACGGCGAGCGCCCGCCGCGCCATGCGCACCGCCGGAGAGCGGAACGTATCGACACTGTTGCCGACCGCCTCGATGCCGGTCAGCCCGCTGCATGCGACCGCATAGGCGACGAGCACCGTCGTCCATGGAACCGCCGTGGCGGCGGGCGATGGCGCCGATGCCGCCGCACCCGGCTCGCCGCCGCCCGTCAGGACGACGGTCGCGCCGGCGGCGATCACCACGGCGAGGCAGGCCAGGAACGCCAGCGTCGGCCCCACGAACAGCCGGCCGGCATCGAGCGTGCCGCGCAGGTTGACGAGCGTCAGCCCGCCCAGCACCGCGAGGCACAGCGTCAGGCGGTAGGGGGCGAGCGTCGGCACCGCCGAGACCAGGGCGGCGATCCCGGCCGAGATGCCGACCGCGACGTTGAGGACGTAGTCGAGCAGCAGGACGGCGGCCGCCAGCAGCCCGCCGCCGCGCCCGAGCGTCGTGCGGGCCACCGTGTAGGCGCCGCCGCTGTCGGGGAACGCGGCCACCGCGCGGCGGAAGGTCGACCACAAGAGCAGGAGCAGCACCACCACGGCGCCCTGCACGACCGCGAACACGCCGAGCCCGGCCACGCCGAGCGGGGCCAGTGCCAGGAGCGCCGCCTCCGGCCCGTAGGCGGGTGACCCGAAGGCGCCGAGCCCGATGGTGGGAATGCCGGTCGGCAGGCCGACCTTGCGGCCCGCCTGCTCCTGGTTGGCGAGCGGCCGGCCGAGGATGAAGGCGGTGATCGACATGCGCCTCCTGACCCGGCCCGCGATGGAATACGACGTCCGATCCACACGACATCCGATGGACACGGCCGCTGCTTTGGCTCACCGTGAAACGGCCGGGCCGGAGCCCTGTTCCGCGCAGGAGCCGGAGCGCGGAGCCGGAGCCCCGGATCGCGACACCGCACAGGGCGCCGGTCGGCCGCGTCCGCCCGCCCGGCCGCTTTTATCGCGCCGGAGCTCGGAGACCCGCATGATCAGCAGCGGAAACCTGTTCGCCGGCATCCGGCCGCGGCGCGACGCGGAGACGATCGCCACCCTCCTGGCGACCCCCGACCTGCGCATCGAGCGCATCGTCTCGCATGGGCAGGCGAGCCCGCCGGGCTTTTGGTACGATCAGGGCTGGGCCGAATGGGTGGTGCTGCTGAGCGGCTCGGCCACGCTGCGGTTCGAGAGCGAGGCGACGCCGCGGGCCTTGGCGCCCGGCGACTACGTCCACATCCCGCCGCATGTCAGGCACCGGGTCGAGGCGACCGATCCGGAGCAGGCCACCGTCTGGCTCGCGGTGCATCACCGCTGAAGCCACGGCGACGCTCGCCCCACGCATTGCGCTGAACCGTCCGAACGGCTCTCAACTGTTTGCGGGTGATCGGTTCGCGTCATTCCGGGGCGCCGCGCAGCGGCGAGCCCGGAATCCAGCAGCAAACTTGGAGCTTTCGGCTGGGTTCCGGATAGCCGCTTCGCGGCTTCCGGAACGACCACCGAACTGATCAGCCGGATCTCGTATCAGAACCAGCGTTCGGAGATCGCCACGGTGTCGCCCGGCCGCACCGGCATCATCGTCGGCCCCTTGAGACGCACCGGCCCCTGCGGGGTCGGGCGGGTGATCTCCACCTCGTAGCGATAGGCGCGCGGCGTGAAGCCGCCGGCGATCGCCACCGCGGTCTCGGCCGTCATGTGGGCGACGAACGGATACTGGCCCGGGAAGCTCACCTCGCCGAGGATGAAGAACGGCCGGTAGGTGTCGACCTCGACGGCGACATGGGGCTCGCGCAGGTAGCCGTCGCGCAGCCGGGCCGCGATCACCCGCGACAGGTCCGCGGTGGTGCGGCCGCGCGCCGGGACGGCGCCGATCAGCGGCATGGTGATGCGGCCCGAGGCATCCACCGCGTAGGTGTTGGTGAGGCCGTCCTGGCCGTAGACCACGACGCGCAGCCGGTCACCCGAATCGAGCGTGTAGGGCGGATCGGGATCGTCGGCCTTGACCAGCGCGGCGGCGACCGCCGGCGACGGCCCAGGAACCACGCCGGGACCCGGGCCGCCATAGACCACGGCATCGACCGACGGCGGCGGAGGAGGTGGCGCCGGCGGCCCGAACAGGCGCGGCGTCGTCATGCAGCCGGACGTCGCCAGCGCGGCGAGAATCACGACGAGGGAACGAGCGAGCCGCATGGGAACCCGGACAAACAAGAGACCTCACTGTCCGGATTAACACCCCATTATCGTTAACAAAGGCTGAGTGCGGCCGGGGATTGCGAGGGGTGGCGACCGCAATCGGGAGAATTCGCGGCGACGGCCGGCCGCTCAGGCGGCCGGCACTCCCGCGCCCACCGGGCAGCTCACCCCGGTGCCGCCGAGCCCGCAATAACCGCCGGGATTCTTGGCGAGATACTGCTGGTGGTAATCCTCGGCGAAGTAGAACGGCGGCGCGTCGACGATCTCGGTGGTGATCGGCCCGTAGCCGCGCCGCGACAGCGCCTGCTGATAGGCGTCGCGCGACGCCTCGGCGGCGGCCCGCTGGGCCGGCGACGTCACATAGATGCCGGAGCGATACTGCGTGCCCACGTCATTGCCCTGGCGCATGCCCTGGGTCGGGTCGTGGCTCTCCCAGAAGGTGCGCAGCAGCGCCTCGTAGGAGATCACCGCCGGATCGAAGACGACCAGCACCACCTCGTTGTGGCCGGTGCGACCGCTGCACACCTCCTCGTAGGTCGGATTGGGCGTGCCGCCGCCCGCGTAGCCGACCGCGGTGACATGGATGCCGTCGCCGAGCTGCCAGAATTTGCGCTCGGCGCCCCAGAAGCAGCCGAGGCCGAACACCGCGGTCGCCGCGCCGTCCGGATACGGCCCCTTCAGCGGCCGGCCATTGACGGCGTGACGAGACGCCGTCGGGATCGGCTGTGCCCGCCCCGGCAGCATCTCGTCCGGGCGCGGCATCTCGGCCTTCTTACGGAACAGGAACATGGCGTCTCCTCGTCGTCGATGGCGAAGACGCGGCCGGCTGCGCCCGCGCGGTGGCGGGGACCCGAATCGCGCGTCCCGGATATGGGGACCGTCGTCGCCCCGACGCAGCCGGCCGCCGATCACATCTGCATCAGCCGGCCGCCGCTTCCGCGAGGCGGACGATCCGGTCCGGCTCAGCGGCGCGCGTAGCCGATCAGCGGCTTCTTCTTGCGGCCGAGCAGGACCAGCACCATGCCGACGACCCCGAGCACCAGCCAGGCGGGGGCGACCAGCACCTGCCGCATCGCCGGATCGGTGGCCCAGGGCGGGAAGTGCCGCTCCACCAGGCGCCGCACCTCGTCGAGGCTGGGCTGATGAATCGCCGTCCAGATCGCCTCGAACGAGAAGATCTCCAGGCGGTCGGCCGCGATCGAGCGGGTGCCGTCGTAGACCAGGAAGATGAAGGCGGCCGCCAGAATCCACAGACCGAGGAACCGAAACACGAAGCGGATCATGGGGGATATGGCCGCGTTGGGGGAAGACCGTGGACTCTGTGGACTCTATAGCGTGCGGCGCCCCGATCCGACAGGGGGCCGTTGACGGCCACCGCCCGCTTACTTATAAGCGTCGCTCACTGGCGGCGCGAGGGCGTGCCGCAGGCGATATTCTTTGCGCCCCCTCGTCGTGTGGCGCTGCAAACCGGACGAACCACCAGATGGCCAACACCACTTCCGCCAAGAAGGCCACCCGCAAGATCGCGCGCCGGACCGAGGTCAACAAGGCGCGCCGGTCGCGCATGCGCACCTTCGTCCGCAAGATCGAGGACGCGCTGGCCAGCGGCGACAAGGCGGCGGCGACCGCGGCCCTGAAGGCGGCGGAGCCGGTGCTGATGCGCGCGGCCCAGAAGGGCGTCGTCCACAAGCGCACCGCCAGCCGCAAGGTGGCCCGCCTCACCCATGCGGTGAGCAAGCTCGCCTGATCGGCGACCTCCTGTCGGCATTGCTTCACGAAGGCCGGGACATGCGTCCCGGCCTTCGTCGTTTCTGGGCACCCTCATGGGAACCCGGGCACCCGCCGGCGGCGACGCTTGCCGGGCTCGGCGGGCCTCCGGCAGGCCCTCCGGGCGTCAGGCCCTCCGGACGACAGATGGCGCCCATGCGATCCTTGCAAAGCACTTGGTAACCATGGCGACGGTCGGGATCTCGGAACCGGGAGCCATGCGCCCCGGTCGAAATCCTCAATGTGGTGAATCCGGCCGGATGGGCCTGCGCTTTCGTTGCCGACGCGCAACATCAGGGTGGCAGAATTAACGACGTCGGACCGCATACGTAGTTCCCGCATATGCAGAAGGTCCCGGAGGCCCGGGCAAAAGCACTGCCATTTCCAGGAGTTACCCTTCCCGAGCGCGCACAAATTTCAAAGTGTTAACAAGATGTTAACGGAATAGCCCCAACGAGCGGTCGGCATTTGCGCCACACAGCCGGAGCTCTGCAAGACGCCCGGGCGCAACCAGATCGCGGAATCGGTCCAGTCGGTTTGTCACGACACGGTGAAATACCGCGGCCCGACAGACAGTTGCCGCTTGCAAGAGGAATCCGGCCGAAGCCCGCCCCGGGCCGACGCGGCGGCGCCCCCGGGCCGCCTCATCCTGGCCATTGCGAGCCGAGGGGGGGCTGTGTATTGGTTGGGGGTAGGCCCCCGCCTGCGGGCGGGTTCACGAAGAAGAGGTTGAAATCGTGAGTCTCCAGCGAGGCGCTCTCACAAGTTGATCCTGTACGAGTAGACCTGAGAGAGTGCTGAAGACTCAGTCGGCGTATCAACCCGGCTTCTTGTACTGACAATAAGGGGACTTTACGACACCTGCCGAGTAAACGCGGTGGGTGAGCGTGAATTCTGTGGCTTCGAGGCCGAACTACAGACAAGTCCAGGGGCTAGCATGACCAAAATGTGGCACATTCGTAACGCGGGTCCGGTCGAGCCGAGCTTCGGCCGGAGCCCTTCATCCACCGTACGCATGGACATCCCCACCGGCCTCCCGACCGGCCTCTCGCGTCCCGGTTTCGCGACCCCCGCCCGGCCCTGTCCGCTGCCCACCGTCCGCCCACCCGCCCCGCCCCGCCGGACCCTGGTCTGGCCCTCCGGAACCTAAATCGCCGGTACTCCGACCCTCCTCGAGGCGCAGGGCCGGAGCATCGCCGTCCGTTCGTCGGACCACGACCCCGGGGACCGTCCCCGGGATCGACCCGCACGACCGAAATTACCGCCCCGGGGCGGACTGCGTGAGGCCATGTCGATGTCGAACACCCATCAAGAACGTTGGACCCGGGTCAAAGGGCGCCTGCGCGCCGAGGTCGGAGAGGATATCTTTTCGAGCTGGTTCGCCCGCATGGAGCTGGAGGGCGTCGACAGCGACACGGTGCGACTGTCGGTGCCGACCCGCTTCCTCAAGAGCTGGATTCAGTCGCATTACGCCGAGCGGGTGCTGGCCTGCTGGCAGGGCGAGGAGCCGCTGGTGCGCCGGATCGACCTCTCGGTCCGCTCGGCCGGGGTTCGCCCGGCCGCGATGGCGATACGAGCGGCCGGCGCCGTGGCGGCGGTGACGGTCCGCGCCGAGCCGTCCGCAGGCCCCATCGCGATCAACGGCCATTCCGGCCCGGTCGGCATGCCGGCCGCGTCGAGCGCCGGCCAGGACGCGGTCGGCGGCTCGCCGCTCGACCCCCGTCTCACCTTCGACACCTTCGTGGTCGGTCGCGCCAACTCGCTCGCCCACGCGGCCGCCAAGCAGGTCGCGGCGGCGCGCCGCGGCGACCCCGTGATGTTCAACCCGCTCTACGTCCACGCCGCGGTCGGCCTCGGCAAGACCCACCTGCTGCAAGCGATCGCCTGGGCCGGTAATGCCGGCGGCGAGCGCCGGGTGCTCTATCTCACGGCCGAGAAGTTCGTGTACGGCTTCGTCTCGTCGCTGCGCACCCAGACCACGCTCGCCTTCAAGGAGGTGTTGCGCGCCACCGACGTGCTGCTGATCGACGATCTCCAGTTCCTTCAGGGCAAGTCGACCTTCGCGGAGTTCTCGCACACCCTCAATGCCATGATCGACGCCGGCCGGCAGGTGGTGGTGGCCGCCGACCGGCCGCCGCTCGACCTCGAGAATCTCGACGACCGGGTGCGCTCGCGCCTGGCCGGCGGCCTCGTCGTCGAGATGGGCTCGTTCGGCGAGGACCTCCGCCTCGAGATCCTCCAGTCCCGCGTCGCCTGCGCCCGCACCCACCATGCCGATTTCGACGTGCCGGCGCCGGTGCTGTCCTTCATCGCCAAGTCGGTGACCCACAACGGGCGCGACCTCGAAGGCGCCCTCAACCGTCTCCTCGCCCACTCCAAGCTGACCGGCCAGCCGATCACCATGGAGCTGGCCGAGCGCGAGATCCGCGACCTCGTCCGCCCGCAGGAGCCCCGCAAGGTCAAGATCGAGGAGATCCAGCGCATCGTCGCGCGGCGCTACAATGTCAGCCGCGGCGACCTGCTGTCGTCGCGCCGGACCGCCAACGTGGTGCGGCCGCGGCAGATCGCCATGTATCTCGCCAAGACGCTGACGCTGCGCTCGCTGCCGGAGATCGGCCGGCGCTTCGGCGGCCGCGACCACACCACCGTGCTGCACGCGGTGCGCAAGATCGAGAACCTGGTCGGCAACGACGTGTCGCTCGCCGAGGAGATCGAGGCGATCAAGCGCGAGCTGCAAGAGTAGTGTTGCGGCGGCATAGACGAGCCCTGCTGGCTCGAACGGCACCGGCCGACGCTCTGCCGGCTCCGCCCGTTCTGGCGAGCCCGGACGGATCATGATACCCGTCCCCGACGGCGCCGCTCTCGCGGCGCCCGCCGTTGCGAGTGCCGCCATGTTGTCGGACCGTCCCGAAGCGCCGCGCGCCGTCGACCCTCTCCAGCCGCTGCGCCCGGCGGCACCGCCGCGGTCGCCGCACGCCTTCGGCTCCATCGTCGAGATTGGCGGCAGCGGCCTCCTGTCCCGCGTCGACCCGCAGACCGCGACATTGGTGTGGGCCGGCCGCGAGGATCTGAGCCGGCCGCTGCCGCCCAATGTGCGCGAGTTCGGGCCGCGGACCTTCTGGCAGCTCTGGCGCGCCTGCTGGCGCTACGAGATCGACACCCTCGTGGTGATCCCGCCCGGCGGCGATGCGCCCTGGCACTGGCGGTCGCTGCGCAGCGTCTTCCGCCGGCCGTTCGGGCCGTGGCGGCGGCTCGTCCGCCTGTTCGGCGTCCAGGCCGTCCGGCTACTACCGCGCCGCGTCTCGACCATCGTGGTCGACTCCGGCGACCAGCGCACCATTCCGCGCCGCCATCGCTTTCTCGTCGATCGCTGCACCTGGTACTTCAAGCGTGAGCTGCCGATCGACCGCTGGCAGGCGCTCGAGGGTACGCTGATGCCGGCGCGGCCCGACCCCGACATCCGCGGCCGCCCGCACTACCGGCGCCGCCTGGAGAAGCTGCGGCCGCTCGCCGTCGGGCTGCTCACCGACGGCCCGACGCTGCCGCCGATGGCGTTTCCGGAGAAGACCATCGGGTTGTTCGTAGCGGTTGGCACCAACTCTTCGACGGTGCGGCAGGCCGGCCTCGCCGAGCTGCGGGCGCTCGCCGAGCGCCGCACGGACATCGTCATCGCCGAGGAGCGGCTGCTCCACGACGCGGATCTGCGTGGCATGGCGAGCGCCTGGCTGACCTGGTCGCCGGAGGGCTTGGGCTGGGACTGCGCCCGCCACTACGAGGCCGCCTCGGTCTACTCGGTGCCGGTCATCAACCAGCCGACCATCGTGCGCTTCCAGCCGCTCGTCGACGGCGTCCACGCGCTCCACTACGACGCCGACGTGCCCGGCAGCCTGACCCGGGTGGTGGAGGCGGCGCTCGCCGATCCCGAGCGGCTGCGACGGATCGCCGTCGCGGCGCGCGCCCATGTGGCCGCCCATCACCTCACGCCGTGGCAGCGGGCCGAGCAGCTCCTGTCCTATCGATCCGGCCTGGCCGAGCCCCCCGGCGGCATCGCCCAGTGAGGCGCGGTCGCCCAGCCGGTCGCCCGCGGCTTCGCTCGATCGGCCGAAACGTCGGTTTTTCCTGTGGTTCGGCCTCGTTACCCTTGCCGAATCCGCGCCGGCGCGGCACTTTCCCCAGTCCGGCGCACCGGCACCCGGTGCCGGTCCGCGACATCCGTCCGCGTGCCCCAGGGCTGTTTCGACCGGATCGTCGCGTTTGCGCGCCGCCGGGCGATCGCCGCCGTCGAGATCCGAGGCGGCTCCGGCCGCCCGTCGGATCGGTTGCGCGTCGTTGGTTTGGCGTCTCGGTAGAGCGGGGTTGCGCATGAAGGTCACGGTCGAGCGATCCGAACTCCTGCGGTCGCTGTCGCATGTCCACCGTGTGGTCGAGCGGCGCAACACCATCCCGATCCTCGCCAACGTGCTGATCCGCGCCGACCGCGCCGAGCTGGCCTTCAAGGCGACCGATCTCGACATCGAGGTGATCGAGACCATCGCGGCCGAGGTGGCGACGCCGGGCGTCACCACGGTGCCGGCCCACATGTTCTACGAGATCGTCCGCAAGCTGCCCGAGGGAGCGCAGATCACGCTGGACGCCACCGGCGACCGCGCCGTGATGGTGATCCGCGCCGGCCGCTCGAAGTTCACCTTGCAGACCCTGCCCGAGAGCGACTTCCCGGACCTCGCCGCCGGTGACATGACGCACGCCTTCGCGCTGCCGGCCGCCGATCTCAAGCGCCTCATCGACAAGACCCAGTTCGCCATCTCGACCGAAGAGACGCGCTACTACCTCAACGGCATCTTCCTGCATGTCGCCGGCGAGGGCGCCGGCGCGATGCTGCGCGCGGTGGCGACCGACGGCCACCGGCTCGCCCAGGTCGAGTTTCCGGCGCCGCCCGGCACCGACGGGATGCCGGGCGTCATCGTGCCGCGCAAGACCGTCGGCGAGGTCCACCGGCTGATCGAGGACCCGTCGGGCGAGGTGACGATCGATCTCTCCGCCACCAAGATCCGCTTCACGCTCGGCGGCGTCGTGCTCACCTCCAAGCTGATCGACGGCACCTTCCCGGACTACGGGCGGGTGATCCCGGCCGGCAACGACAAGCTGCTGGAGGTCGAAAAGCACGACTTCGAGCAGGCGGTCGACCGCGTCTCCACGGTGTCGAGCGAGCGCGGCCGCGCCGTCAAGCTGTCGATCTCGGGCGGCAAGCTGGTGCTCTCGGTCACCAACCCGGACTCCGGCAGCGCCACCGAGGAGATCGAAGTCGGCTACGACGCCGACCCGCTCGATATCGGCTTCAACTCGCGCTACCTGCTCGACATCGCGGCGCAGATCGACGGCGACACCGCGGTGCTCAAGCTCGCCGACCCCGGCTCGCCAACGCTGATCCAGGACAAGGACGCCAAGGGCGCCCTCTATGTGCTGATGCCCATGCGGGTGTAGGGGCGGATTGCGGGTGTGACAGCGCTGCGCGTTCTTCCCCAGGTCTGACCCCGCCCACGGGCGCACCCTCTCCCCTTGTGGGAGAGGGTGGCGAGGACAGAACGAAGTGAGGTCCGAGCCGGGTGAGGGGTTCGTTCGAGACGCAGGCCAAGACCCCTCACCCGGCTCCTCGCTCCGCTCGGAACCACCCTCTCCCACAAGGGGAGAGGGAAGAGGAGCGAGCGGCAAGGCCGAACCTTCCACGGAACCCCATGGCATCGGCTCCGCACCATCGTCGGGTTCGTTCAGGCATTCGCGACAATGCCAAACACATGCGGCGTCAGCCGACGGACGCGGAGTCCGCGATGTGGCGGCTGCTTCGCAACAGGCGCCTGACGGGGTTGAAGTTCAGGCGGCAGGTCCCGTTTCGGGGCTGTATCCTCGATTTCGTCTGTTTCGACCGCAAGCTCGTGATCGAGATCGACGGCAGCCAGCATCTCGGATCTGCGCGCGATGAGGTGCGCGATGCCGTGCTGGACGCCGAGGGTTTCGTGATCGTCCGCTACTGGAACAACGACGTGCAGCAACGCTCTCGGTCCGTTCTGGAAGACCTGCTGGAACGCATCGCACGCCTGACTCCGGCCGCTGCGGTCGTCGGGGATTCCGCGTCGCCGTGACCCTCGCCCCGCAGATTCTTCGGCTCGGCCTCACCGACTTCCGGAGCTGGCGCGCCGCGACCCTGACGGTCGAGCGGCGTCTCGTCGTGCTCACCGGGCCGAACGGCGCCGGCAAGACCAACATCCTGGAGGCGATCTCGTTTCTGGCGCCCGGCCGCGGCCTGCGGCGGGCCACGCTCGACGCCGTCGCCCGCGACGAGGGCGCCGGCACCTGGGCGGTGGCGGCCGAGGTGGAAGGGGCGCTCGGGCTGGCCACGCTGGGCACCGGCCTCGCGGCGCCGGCCGGCGCCGAAGGTGGCCATGCGCGAAAATGCCGGATCGATCGCGAGCCGGTCGGCTCCGCCACCGCCTTCGCGGATCATCTCCGCCTGGTCTGGCTGGTGCCCGCCATGGACGGGCTGTTCGTCGGGCCGGCGGCCGAGCGGCGACGCTTCCTCGACCGGCTGGTGCTCGCAGTTCATCCCGACCACGGCAGCCGGGTGTCGGCGCTCGACCGGGCCCTGCGCGGCCGCAACCGCCTGCTGGAGAGCCCGACGCCCGATCCGCACTGGCTCGACGCCGCCGAGCACGAGGTCGCCGAGCTCGCCGTCGCGGTCGCGGTCGCACGGGCCGAGACGGTGCAGCGGCTCGCGGCGGCGCTCGCGGCCCGCCGCGACGGCCCGTTCCCCACCGCCGGCCTCGCCCTCGACGGCTGGATGGAGGCGGCCGCCCGTGACCGCCCTGCCCTCGCGCTCGAGGACGAGTACCGCGCCCGCCTGCGTGACGGCCGGCCGCGCGACGCCGCCGCCGGCCGCACCCTCGACGGGCCGCATCTCACCGACCTCGCCGTCACCTTCCTGCCCAAGGGCGTGGCGGCCCGCGACGCCTCGACCGGCGAGCAGAAGGCGCTGCTGATCGCGCTGGTGCTGGCCCATGCCGAGCTGGTCGCCACCATGACGGGCATCGCCCCCCTGGTGCTGCTCGACGAGGTGGTGGCGCACCTCGATCCCGGCCGGCGCGAGGCGCTGTTCGGGGCGCTCGGGGCGCTCGGGGCGCAGGTGTGGATGGCGGGGGCCGACCCGGCCGCCTTCGCGGCCATTGCGGCCGACGCCGACCTGTTCGAGGTGACGCCCGGCCAGGTGCGCCGGCCGGAGGCGCCGGCCCGCTTGGCTGGCCGGCCCTGACCCTCCTCGCCCAATCCCGCCCGCCCACAGCTCCCACACAGCTTGGCAGTGGGGCGACTTGCCGCGCCGCAACAACTGCGAATTAGTTGCATTAAAACGGTAGGGCGCTAAGGCTTCTTCCTCGAATGCACTGATTTGCATCTGTGTCGCCGTGCCTCGATCGACCGCGATCAGGCGCGACGACTGCCATCGCGACGTGAGGAGACGGCATGAGCGAGCTCGAAACCCTGCGGCAGGCCCTGCCCGATTACGGCAAGGACATCCGGCTCAATCTCGGCTCGCTGCTGGGGTCCGGCGGCGTGCCGGAGCTGACGGCGGCCCAGACCTGGGGATGCGCCATCGCGGCCGCCGTCGCGGCCCGCCAACCGGCGCTGCTGCGTGCCGTCGAGGCGGAGGCGGCCCGCGCCATCGATCCGGCGACCGCCGAGGCGGCCCGCACGGCCGCCGCCCTGATGGCGATGACCAATGTCTATTACCGGGCCGTCCACATGGCGGGCGACGCCGACCTCGCCAAGCTGCCGGCCGGCCTGCGGATGAACGCGCTGACCCGCCACGGCATCGCCCAGGCCGATTTCGAGCTGTTCGGGCTGGCCGCCTCGGCCGTGAAGGGCTGCGAGGGCTGCACCCGCGCCCATGTCGAGGGGGCCCGCAAGCACGGCCTGAGCGTCCAGGCCGTGCAGGCGGCGCTGCGGATCGCCGCCGTGATCCATGCCGCCGCGACCCTGCTCGACGCCGTCCCGACCGCGACGTCGGCAGCCCCGATCACCGCCGGCGAGCCGGCACTGGCCTGACCGCGCCGGCCCTCGCCACCACGACCACCCACCCCAACACAGGACTGGACTGACCGAACATGCTTACCGTCGGCGACAAGCTCCCCGCCTTCGATCTTCAGGCCGTCGTCTCGACCGATCCGCGGTCGGCCTTCGCCCGCATCACCGACACCACCAACCCGGGCAAGTGGAAGGTGCTGTTCTTCTGGCCGAAGGACTTCACCTTCGTGTGCCCGACCGAGATCGCCGCCTTCGGTGCCCTCAACGGCGAGTTCGCCGACCGCGACGCGGTGATCTACGGCATCTCGACCGACAGCGAGTACGTCCACCTGGCCTGGCGCCAGAACCACAAGGACCTGGCGAAGCTGCCCTTCCCCATGCTGTCCGACATCAAGCGTGAGCTGTCGACGGCGCTCGGCGTGCTCCACCGCGAGGAAGGCGTCTGCCTGCGCGCCACCTTGATCGCCGATCCGGAGGGGATCATCCGCTTCGTCTCGGTCAACGATCTCAGCGTCGGCCGCAACCCGCAGGAGGTGCTGCGCGTGCTCGACGCCTTGCAGACCGACGAGCTGTGCCCGTGCAACTGGCAGAAGGGCGAGTCGGTCCTGACCGCCGCCTGAGCCGCGGCGCGAGCCTCGGAATCCGTTCGGCGGGGCGGCACGGTGCGTGCCGCCCCGTTTCGTTTCGCCTTTCCGTGTCGCCCTTGCCGTGTCGCGTCGGCCCCCTCGGGCGACGCGGCTGCGGCGCCCCCACCGACGCCGGCGCAGAGTCGCCGAACGGCCTCGATTCGGGATCGCGGCGCAGCCCGGCCCCGGCTCTTTCGCGACCCCTCGAAAGCCTTGAAATCTCCTTCCCCGACAACCATTTATCGATCGGGATATTGTCCTGTACGCGCCTCCGGTTTCGTGCCACACCAGCGGCGTGACTTCCCTTAGGCATCCCCCGATCGAAACCCGCTCGATGGACGAACCGACCCCCTCGCTCACGCCGCCCGCGCGGTCCGATTACGGCGCCGAATCGATCCAGGTCCTCAAGGGCCTCGACGCGGTTCGCAAGCGCCCCGGCATGTATATCGGCGACACCGACGACGGCTCCGGCCTCCATCACATGGTGTACGAGGTCGTCGACAACGCCGTCGACGAGGCGCTGGCCGGCTGGGCCAAGGAGGTATCGGTCACCCTCAACGCCGACGGCTCGGTGACGGTGCGCGACGACGGTCGCGGCATCCCGACCGGCATTCACCAGGGCGAGGGCGTGTCGGCCGCCGAGGTCATCATGACCCAGCTGCATGCCGGCGGGAAGTTCAACCAAGACTCCTACAAGGTCTCCGGTGGCCTGCACGGCGTCGGCGTGTCGGTGGTCAACGCGCTGTCGAGCTGGCTCAAGCTCACCATCTGGCGCGACGGCAAGACCCACGCGATGGAGTTCCGCCACGGCGAGGCGGTGGCCCCGCTCGCGGTCATCGGCGATTCGGACGGCCGGCGCGGCACCGAGGTGACGTTCCTGCCGTCGACCGAAACCTTCACGATGACGGAGTTCGACTGGGCGACGCTGGAGCATCGGCTGCGCGAGCTCGCCTTTCTCAACTCCGGCGTCCGCATCGTGCTGACCGACAAGCGTCACGCCGTCGAGAAGCGCGAGGAGATGCACTACGAGGGCGGCGTCGAGGCGTTCGTCCGCTACGTCGACCGCAACAAGAAGCCGCTGATCGCCGACCCGATCGTCATCAAGTCGGGGCGTGACGGCATCGAGGTCGAATGCGCGCTGTGGTGGAACGACGGCTATCACGAGGCCGTGCTGTGCTTCACCAACAACATCCCCCAGCGTGACGGCGGCACGCACCTCGCCGGCTTCCGCGGCGCCCTCACCCGCCAGGTGACGAGCTACGCGGAGTCGGGCGGCGTCACCAAGAAGGAGAAGGTGGCGCTCACCGGCGACGATTGCCGCGAGGGCCTCACCGCGGTGCTGTCCGTCAAGGTGCCGGACCCTAAGTTCTCGTCGCAGACCAAGGACAAGCTGGTCTCCTCCGAGGTCCGCCCGGTGGTCGAGGGGGTTCTGAACGAGGCGCTGGCCGCCTGGTTCGAGGAGCATCCGAGCGAGGCGAGAACCGTCGTCGGCAAGGTGGTCGAGGCGGCTACGGCCCGCGAAGCCGCGCGAAAGGCGCGCGAGCTGACGCGGCGCAAGGGCGCGCTCGACGTCGCCTCGCTGCCCGGCAAGCTCGCCGACTGCCAGGAGCGCGACCCGGCGAAATCGGAGCTGTTCATCGTCGAGGGCGACTCGGCCGGCGGCTCCGCCAAGCAGGGCCGCAACCGCGAGTTCCAGGCCGTGCTGCCGTTGCGCGGAAAAATCCTCAACGTGGAGCGCGCCCGCATCGACAAGATGCTGTCGAGCCAGGAGATCGGCACGCTGATCACCGCGCTCGGCACCGGCGTGTCGGAGGAGTTCACCGCCGACAAGCTGCGCTACCACAAGATCATCATCATGACGGACGCCGACGTCGACGGCGCCCATATCCGCACCCTGCTGCTGACCTTCTTCTACCGGCAGATGCGCGAGCTGATCGAGCGCGGCCACGTCTTCATCGCCCAGCCGCCGCTCTACAAGGTGACGCGCGGCAAGTCCGAGCAGTACCTGAAGGACGAGCGGGCGCTGGAAGATTACCTGATCGTCACCGGCCTCGACGAGGCGGTGTTCCGCGCCCATTCGGGCGAGGAGCGCGCCGGCCCCGATCTGCGCCTCCTGGTCGACCAGGCCCGCACGGTGCGCGCCGTGCTGGCCGGGCTGCACAGCCGCTACAACCGCGCCGTGGTCGAGCAGGCCGCCATCGCGGGGGTGCTGTCGCCCGCCGTGCTCGGCAACACCGAGGATGCCGAACGGGCCGCCGCCTACATCGCCCGCCGTCTCGACGCGCTCGCCGACGAGACCGAGCGCGGTTGGGTCGGCCGTTCGGTCGAGGGCGAGGGCTTCGCGTTCGAGCGCACGGTGCGCGGCGTCAAGGAGGTGGCGGTCATCGACCACGCCTTGCTCGGCTCGGTCGAGGCCAAGAAGCTCGACGATCTCGCGCCGCTGCTCCAGCAGGTCTACCCGCGCCCCGGCGTGCTCCGCCGCAAGAGCGAGGAAACCCCGATCCACGGCCCCATCGACCTGATCGAGGCGGTGATCGCGGCCGGCCGCAAGGGCGTGGCGCTGCAACGCTACAAGGGCCTCGGCGAGATGAACCCGGGCCAGCTCTGGGAGACCACGCTCGACACCCACGCCCGCTCGCTGCTCCAGGTGAAGATCAAGGAGGTCGACGAGGCCGACGACATCTTCACCAAGCTGATGGGCGACGTCGTGGAGCCGCGGCGCGAGTTCATCCAGGACAACGCGCTCGCCGCCAGCGTGGATGTCTAGGACGGTATTTAGATCCTCCATCCGTTTCATATGTAAGGATCATTGCGGAGGCTAGTGCTCCTGCATTGCACGCACATGCGTTGTATTTAACTGCGTAAGTATTTCAGCGCTTGCAGCCGAACCTCTGTCATTCTCCAATGTGTCTGCCGCCGCGCTGCCGGTGATGCGGTTCGTGATCAGGTCGGGTTTGCATTCTTCTGATGTGCCGGTGGCGCAGGTTCCTGCTCGTCGAGGCTCGTCCCCACTCTTGCGGTCGCTCGTTCCCGTAGCCGTCTCGCTCGCGTCCCTTCACGGAACCGTCCACCTGTCATGCACGCAGGTCGCAGTTTCGCCACCGCCATCCTCCCGCTCGTTCTCGCCCTGACACCGTCGGCACCCGCCCACGCCCAGAGCACGGTGGCGCTCGACCCTGCCAAGCTCGCCGAGATCCGCGAGTCGAACGCCAAGTGCTTCGCCTGCCACTCCGCCGACGGGCTCAAGTCGCCACCTCGGCAGGACATGGATTTCGACAAGCTGAAGTCCCTGCTGCACGACCCGGCCCTCTATGAGACCTCCAGCCACGGCCGCGTCGAGTGCCGCACCTGCCACGGCGTCGGCTCCACCACGTTTCCGCACGGCGCCACGCTGAAGGCCCAGGTGAGCCCCTGCTCGGAGTGCCACGCCGCCAAGGTGTACCGCATCGAAACGCAGTTCGAAGCCAGCGTCCACGCCAAAACCCAGAAGGACAAGTTCACCTGCTGGTCGTGCCACGACGGACACGTCTACAACATCGCCGCCAAGATCGGGACTCCGGCCAAGATCGTCGCGCAAGACAATGCGATGTGCCTGGACTGCCACAACTCCGACCTCCAGTTCTCGAAGTTCGCGCCGGTCGGAAAGCGCCGACCGACCATCGACACGATCCACGCCTGGCTGCCGAACACCAAGAGCCACTGGGGCTCGGTGCGCTGTGTCGAGTGCCACACCCCGGCGGGCCGGAGTTTCTCCCACGAGATCCTCGACAAATCGAAGGCCGAGAAGAACTGCGTGTCGTGCCATTCACGCGAATCGTCGCTGCGCACCCGTCTCTACCGACACCTGGTCGCCGCGGAGGAAGAGAAGTTCGGCTTCGTCAACAGCATCTTCCTGAGCCAGTCCTATGTGATCGGCGCCAGCCGCAATCCGTGGATCGACTGGTCGGTCGGCGCGGCGGCGGCGCTGCTCGCCGTCGGGATGCTGACGCACGCCCTGCTCCGCATCGGCGCGGCGCTGTGGCGGCGCCGGGAAAGAAGGCCGCCATGAAGACACGCATCTACCTGCTGCCGCTGTGGCTGCGGCTCTGGCACTGGAGCAACGCAGTTCTGATCATCGTTCTGGCGGTGACCGGAGCCAGCCTGCACTTCGCCGACTCGACCCTCGTCCCGGTGTCCTTCGCCACCGCCGCACAGATCCACGACCTCGCCGGGATGTCGCTGGTGGGGCTGTATGTCTTCTTCGTCATCGCCAATGCCGTGACCGGAAACTGGTGGCAGTATATCCCGAAGCCGCCCGACATCATGGCGCGCTCGTTGAAAGTGACTCGCTACTACGCCTACGGAATCATGCGAGGCGAGCGCGACCCGCACGAGCCGACCCCCGACACCAACTTCAACGACATGCAGGCATCGGCCTATCTGGTCGTCATGTATCTGATGATGCCCGTGGTGGTGATCACCGGCCTGATCTTCATGTTTCCGCAGACCGCACCCGACCGCCTGTTCGGATTCGACGGCCTGTTTCCCATCGCGGTGCTGCATTACGTGACTGGCGCCGGCGTGGTGTTGTTCGCCATCCTGCACGTCTATCTGGGGACGCTCGGACATACCGCGACATCGCAATACAAGACGATGATCACCGGCTGGCACGAGGGTGACCTGCCTTCCGGCCGGACCTCGTCGAGACGTGCCCGCTGACAACAGGAGGGAATGCCAATGAGACGTTCGACAGTGCTGACGTCATCAGTCACCTTGGCGGCTCTCGCACTCGCGGCGCCAGTCGCGCTCGCCCAGGAGAAACCCGTCGCGATGAAGCCTGTCCAGGTCAGGGCCGTGAAGGCGACGGCGGCACCGACGCTCGACGCCGACGCAAGCGACCCGGTGTGGAAGCAAGCGCCGGTCACCGTCATCGAGGCGGTCAAAGGCGTGCATTTCAAGGACAATGCCGGCAACACCAATGCCACCGTGCAGGCCGCGTATCTTGCCGACACCCTTTACATGCTGATCACCTGGGAAGATCCAACCCTGTCGGTGCGGCGCTTCCCGTTCCAGAAGCAGGCTGACGGATCTTGGAAGAAGCTCGTCGACCCCGAAGACAAGGGCGGCGACGACAATCTCTACTACGAGGACAAGTTCGCGGTGATCTGGAACATCGGCAAGTCGATGTTCGGCTTCGACGAGCGCTTCGGCTGCCAAGTGAGCTGCCACGCCGGCGAGCCCGGCAAGCCCTACGGCAACAAGTACACCAGCGAGGAGGGCGAAATCGGCGACATGTGGCACATGAAGTATGTGCGCGGCGGCTTCCTCGGCCAGATCGACGACCAGTGGCTCGATCACACCCGCTTCGATCCGCAGAAGGCGCGGGAGGCCGGCCGCAAGTCCGACGCCAACACCGGCGGCGGCTACCAGGACGTCAAGCTGGTCGACGGCAAGCCGGAATTCATGAGCAAGGACGCCAAGGCGGCCAACAAGGGCGGCACCTACTGGATCAGGGCCGAGGACAAGGTGCCGTTCGACGATTCGAAGTTCGTCGCCGGCGACGAGGTCGCCTCGATCGTCGTCGCTCCGTTCACTGGCGACCGCGGGGACATCAAGGCCGCGGTGGTGTGGAAGGACGGCAAGTGGACCGCCGAGTTGTCGCGCAAGCTCGTCACCGGCTCGAAGACCGACGTGCAGTTCGACGACCTGGGGAAGACCTACGGCTTCGGCGTAGCCTTCTTCGACAATGCCCAGGTGCGCCACGCCTACAGCCAAGCGCCGCTGATCCTCGGCTTCGAGAAATAGCCGCCACGACCGCCGCGACATCGTCCGGTTGCCGCCGAGCCAAACGGCAACTCGGATCGTCGTGGCAGGACTGGCGCGGCAGGACTGGCGCGGCAGGACTGGCGTGGCAGGACTGGCGTGGCAGGACTGGCGTGGCAGGACTGGCGTGGCAGGACTGGCGTGGCAGGACTTGCGTGGCAGGACTTGGACGGGCGAGCGAAGGCTCGCCCGTCCCGTCGACGGCGGCGGGGCGGAGCACCGCGGCACGCCGGGTGCGCCAGCCGGGAGTAGCAATCGGGCACACGGGGTTGGCGCAGCAGACCGCCAGCGGTAGACCGCCGGCAGTGCCCCGGCCGCTCGCCCGCGCGTCTTCCCGGGCGCCGGCCGACGCCGCCCCTCTGGCGGCGGAAATATCCGGTTCGCCCTTCGGCTGCATTGATTCCGCCGGCCCTTTTTGACAGGGTGCCGCCGCTACGTATTCCGGCCGGCAGCTATCTCCGAACCGCAGACCAAGACGGGCATTTCAGCCGGTACTGTTTTTCACGACCCCCGTTCCATCCCGAACCGATTGAGGAATGACATGGCGAACGTCGCGTTCTACGGGGGCGAAACGGTTCCCTTGGAGATGCACAAGGTCCGCATCGTCCAGAAGCTCAGCCTGCCGCCGGTCGAGCGGCGCCTGGAGGTGATCAACCAGGCCGGCAACAACACGTTCCTGCTCCAGAACGCGGACGTGTTCCTCGACATGCTCACCGACTCCGGCGTCAACGCCATGAGCGACCAGCAGCAAGCCGCCATGCTGGTCGCCGACGACTCCTATGCCGGCAGCGCCACCTATACGCGCCTAGAGAGCAAGCTGCGCGAGCTGTTCGGCATGGAGTGGTTCCTGCCGACCCACCAGGGCCGCGCCTGCGAGCACATCCTGGCCAAGGTGCTGGTGACGCCCGGCACCGTGGTGCCGATGAACTATCACTTCACCACCACCAAGGCGCACATCACCCTGTGCGGCGGCACCGTGGAGGAGCTGGTCACCGACGCCGGGCTGGCGGTCACCAGCACGTTGCCGTTCAAGGGCGACATGGACATCGGCAAGCTCACCGCCGTGATCGCCAAGCACGGCGCCGACAAGATCGCCTTCGTGCGGGTCGAGTCCGGCACCAACCTGATCGGCGGCCAGCCGGTGTCGCTGAAGAATCTCGCCGAGGTCAGCGCGGTGTGTCGCGAGCACGGCATCGTGCTGGTGATGGACGCGAGCCTGCTCGCCGACAATCTCTACTTCAACAAGACCCGCGAGGACGCCTGCAAGGGCATGACCATCCGGGAGATCACCCGGGCGATCGCCGACCTCTGCGACGTCATCTACTTCTCGGCCCGCAAGCTGGGCTGCGCGCGCGGCGGTGGCATCTGCATCCGCGACCGCGCCCTCTACGAGCGCATGCGCGGGTTCGTGCCGCTCTACGAGGGCTTCCTCACCTATGGGGGCATGTCGGTCCGCGAGATGGAGGCACTCACCGTCGGTCTCGACGAGACCATGGACGAGGACATGATCAACCAGGGGCCGCAGTTCATCGCCTACATGGTGGACGAGCTGAGCAAGCGCGGCGTTCCGGTGATCACCCCGGCCGGCGGCCTCGGCTGCCATGTCGACGCCAAGCGCTTCGTCGACCACATCCCGCAGTCGCAGTACCCGGCCGGCGCGCTGGCGGCGGCGCTCTACATCGCGGGCGGCATCCGCGGCATGGAGCGCGGCACGCTGTCCGAGCAGCGCGAGCCGGACGGCCGCGAGGTGTTCGCCAACATGGAGCTGGTGCGGCTCGCGGTGCCGCGGCGGGTGTTCACCCTGTCGCAGATCAAGTACGCGATCGACCGCCTCGCCTGGCTGCACGAGAACCGGGCGTTGATCGAAGGGCTCATCTTCTACGACGAGCCGGAGATCCTGCGCTTCTTCTACGGCCGCCTGAAGCCGGTGTCCGACTGGCAGGAGCGGCTGGTGGCGAAGTTCCGGGCCGATCTCGGCGACAGCCTCTGAGCCGGAGCGGACCCCGGCCCAACCAGGGTCGGGGTCCGCCTTGCAGGCTGTCGGAGTCCCGATCCTGGTCGTTCCGGTGCCGGCCGAAGGCCGGAGCCCATCGCTCGATTGGTGAGGCCCCTCTGGCCGAGCCAGGCGTATCGCGCGGCCGCACTGCACCCATTCGCGGGCGGAATCGCCGCCATGCACCTGGACGGGGTGGCTGGGCCTTCAGGCTTTGTTAACCATGTCGGTGCAAATCGATCGGCCTGGCTCGGCCGGCCCGCTGCCCGCATGGCGCACGAGAGGGCGCCGCGTTCGGGGCTCCGCAAGCGGAGCCGTCGCGCCGGGACCGAGTCGTTCGCGGTCGTTCCGAGTTGTGGCGTTCGCAGTTGTGGCGTTCGAAGCGTGTGTCGCCGTCCTGCCTGTTCAGCGCGAAGCGATTGCCCGGCCATGACCATCGAATCGTCCGACGACATGCTGTCCCTTCATGCCGAGAGCCGCGCCCTCCTGGCGCAGAGTCGACGGTTGCGCGCACTCTCGCAGCAGGCTCGTCAGGAGGCCGCCGCGCTGAGGGCGCAAAGCCGCGCCATGCGGCTCGGCTCGCGGGTTCTCGGCTCCGACGATCAGCGCTCGTCGACCGCCTCTCTCTGACGGCTGACCGAGCTTTCCTCGACGCCGCGGTGAACACCTCGCCGGCCGCCCGGCCGCGGGCGAGGACCGTGGGCATTCTCCTGTTCCGATCGTCCGACCGACCCGCTCACGCGGCGGGGCACGGCGGACTCGACGCGCGCCGGCGCCGGCATTCCCACACCCACCCCCGGAACTCCCGCATGACCGACACCCCCACGCCCTTCCATGTGATCACCGGCGGCCCCGGCTCCGGCAAGAGCACCTTGATCGACGCGCTCGAAAGGGCCGGCTTCGCCCGCACCGTCGAGGCCGGCCGCGCAATCATTCAGGACCAAACGGCGATCGACGGCCCCGCCCTGCCATGGCGCGACCCGGCCCTGTTCGCCGAGCTGATGCTGAGCTGGGAGATGCGCTCGCGCCAGGCGGCGGGCCGGCACGCCGGCCCGGTGTTCTTCGACCGCGGCGTTCCCGACGTGATCGGCTATGTGGTCCTGCTGGGGCGGCCGGTGCCGCCCCACATGGAGCGCGCGGCGGCAAAATTCCGCTACGAGAGGCGGGTCTTCGTCGCACCGCCGTGGCCGGAGATCTACACGCGGGACGCCGAGCGCCGACAGGACTTCGACGAGGCGGTGCGGACCTGCGAGGCCATGACGATCACCTATCGACGGCTCGGCTATACGCCCATCGCGCTGCCGCGGGCCTCGGTGGCGGAGCGGCTGCGGTTCGTGCTCGACACGCTCGGCCTCGTGGCGCCGCCGGGTCGCCGGTGACGCCGGCCGGGCTCGACTCTTCAGCGCGCATTAAGCATAATGCCGTATGATACCGGATCCTGGGCTCGTGCCGGTGCCCGCCGGTCCGGCCAGGGATGTGGCCCATTATCCGCTGGTGACAGCCGCTCTGACTGTGCCGGGGCGCACCTGTCGAGCCATCGGGGCGTGGGAGTCTGCCGGGGGCGGTTCTAGAACGCCGTCGGCAGGCCGATCCACCGGCGACGAGGCGTTCTCGACGAGACGTTCTCGTTGCGGGGGCTGTCGAGACGTCCGGAGCACGTTCTGTCCGGAGCACATTCTGTCCGGAGCATGCCTCCCGAGCCCGCTCTCCCGAGCCCGCTCTGACGGTCTGCTCTCCCCCGGAGCACGTCGACGGGACCCGGCTCCAATCGCGAGATTGGACACCCGGGTCATCGTGTGCGGCAGCCCCTGATCCGCTCTCCCCGAAACGCTCCTCCTCTGATCCGCCCATTCGCGGGCGCGGCCCCGCCCCCCCTCACCGGCCCGGCAGCACCAGGAATTTCGGCTGCGCCGGCAGCGTCGCCTTGGACACCACCAGCGACGGCGTCTCGGCCATCTCGATCGCGTAGAGATCACGCACCCGGTCGAGGAAGCGGTCCAGGGTGTAGCGGCTGAAATAGTGCATCGGGATCATCAGCGGGGCCTTGAGGGCCTGGAGCACCTCCACCATGCCGTCGAGATCGAGCGTGTAGCTGCCGTCGACCGGCACCAGCACGACGTCGACGCGGCCGATCTCGGCGAGCTGCTGGGCCGTCAATGTGTGATGCAGATGGCCCAGATGGGCGATGCACAGCGTGCCCGCCTCGACGATGAAGATCGCGTTGCCGTGCCGCACCGTGCCGCCGCCCGTCCAGTCGCGGATGTTGGTGGCGACGCTGCGGACATGGACGTCACCATGGGTGACGTCGTGGGCAGCCGGCTTGCCGTCGTCGCGCCAGCCGTGCAGCACATGCTTGATGCCGGGCTCGGGCGCCAAGGTGTAGTGGGTCGAATGCGCCCGGTTCATGGTGGCGATGTCGGGCACCACCGGCGGCTTGACGTAGTCGTTGTAGTCGGTGGCGACGCGGACGAGCCGCGGGCTCTCGATCAGGAAGGTCGAGTGGCCCACATAGGTCAGCCGCACCTGATCGGGCGCCAGCGCGGCCGGACGGAACGCCGCCGGCATCGCCCGCGGCGGCACCGCCGAGACCAGGCCGGGACAGCTCTCGGCTCGCCCGGGGGTGGCCGGGGCCGCGGGGGCGGCGGGCTGTGCCGCGGAAGGACCCGCCGTCGACGCGGCGAGCCAGAGCATCAGGGCGGTCAGGACGACGAGGGACACGGGCGCGGGGCGCGCGGCCGCACGAGCGGGCCGCCGGACGGGGGTGAACGGCATGCGGGCTCCCTGGTGGTGCGGAGCCGAGCATAACCGAGGGGCGGCCGGTGTCCGCCGGCCGCCCGAACACAATCGGCTTACCGGGCACGGACCGATGGCTGCAGCCGCAACGATCGCCGGCGCGATCCGCGGGCCAGCTAGTGCGCCAGATCAGCGCGCCAGGATCACGCCGCGCGAGGTGACCACCATCCAGCGGCCGTCCTGCTTGCGAATGCTCTCGATGCGGCCGACGCCGGGCAGCTGGTCGCCGGTCTCCACCTCGACCAGCCCATAGCGGCCCTCGATGAGGGCGATGCCGCGGCGCACGTCGCGCACCGCCCAGCCGTTGAGGACGGGCGGCGCCGGCGGGCGCGGATCGCCGAGCGCGGCGGTGACGTCGGCGGAGGCGATCGTGGCGGGCGGCGCCAGCGCGGGCGGAGCGGCGTTTGTACCGCCGTGCGGAGCCGGCATCGGGGCCGGCGGGCCGCCCTGGGCGGCCGCCTGAGCCTGCAAGGTGGTGGGCGGCGCCCCGGGGCTCTGACCGGCGGCCGGCGTGGCGCCGGCCTGGGTGGCGCCGAGCTGGGCGGTGCGCTTCTCCAGCCGGTCGATCGCCTCGCCGAGGCGGGCGAGCTTCTGGGCCGGCTCGGCCTGGGCCCGCTCGGCCCGCTCCAGCCGGTCGGCGAGCTTGCCGGTCTGCGCCTGCATGGCCTTGGACGAGGTCTCGACGCTGGCCCGCAGGCCGGCGAGGTCGCTCTGGAGCTGCGCCACCGTGGCGCGGAGGACGCTGTCGTCGGCGGCCGCCACCTGCACGACGGGCGCCGCCGGCTCCGGTCCGAACCGGGTCGCCGCGAAGGTGCCGGCGAGGGCGCCGAACGAGGTCGCCATGGCGATCACCGCCGCGACCTTCATGTAGGGCGGAACCTCGAAGGAGAAGCGCCGCCGCGGCGCCGGATCGAGATCGATGTCGATGGTGTCGCCGGAGGCGCGCCAGCCGCCGTGCTCGACCGCGGGAGCCGCCGGAATCGGCATGGCCGCATGGGGATCGCCGGCCCCGCCCTCGGGGCGCCGGCCCGCCGCGCCGCCGGCTGCGGCCGGATCGGGCTTCCGCAGCCGCGCCTGGCCGGACGGCCGGGCGCCGGTGCCGGCTGCGCCGAACCCCGCCGCTGCGGCATCGGTCGCTGCTGACCCGGTCGCTGCGGCATCAATGCCCGCGTCGGCCGCGGGGTCGCGTCCGCTCGTATCGGTCGGTCCGCTCGCGTCGGTGCCGCTCGCGTCGGTCCTGTGGCTGTCGTCGTGCGACATGGCGCACTCGCCCCCGTCGTGCTCGCCCCGTGCGGGGCCCCGTCTCGCTGTCCGGCGGCCGTCGTCGATCCGCTTAGGGAATCGTTGACCACGTCCGCTTACCAAATCGTTACGGTTCCATTCCTGGCAGGGCGCTGCGGCCGAATCGCGGCCATGCGGTGGCGCGAACCGCGCACCGATGCGGCGTCCAGCGGAATGCTGAAGGATGCGTTAAGGGGTCGGCGGCCCCGCTCAGGCGAGCAGGCCGGTCTGCTGGGCGAGCGCCTGAAGCGACGCCTCGGGCCGGGCGCCGATGTGCTGGATCACCTCAGCGGCGGCGAGCGCCCCGAGCCGCGCCGCAGTCTCGTGATCGTCGCCCCGCGCGATGCCGAACAGGAAGCCCGCCGCGAACAGGTCGCCGGCCCCGGTGGTGTCGACCACGCGGTCGACCGGGAACGCCTTCACGGCCGCGGTGGCGTCGCGCGACACCACGAGGCAGCCCTTCTCGCTGCGGGTCACCACAGCGAGCCGGACGTCCTGACGCAGCACCGTGACGGCGGCGTCGAAATCAGCAGTCTGGTAGAGGCTGCGCAGCTCGGCCTCGTTGGCGAACACGAGATCCACCGTGCCCGAGCGCATGAGCTGCAAGAACTCGTCGCGCCAGCGGTCGACGCAGAACGAGTCCGACAGTGTCAGCGCCACCGTGCGGCCGGCCGCGTGGGCGATCTTGGCGGCCTTGACGAAGGCGTTCTTGGCGTTCTCGGGGTCCCACAGATAGCCCTCGAGATACGTGATGGCGGCGGCCGCGACGGCGTCCGGATCGATGTCGTCGGGATGCAGGTCCTGGGCGGCGCCGAGATACGTGTTCATGGTGCGCTCGCCGTCCGGCGTCACCAGGATGAAGGAGCGCGCCGTCGCCGGCCCGACCCCGGCCGGGCGGGTGTCGAACGCCACGCCGGCGGCGCGGATGTCGTGGGCGAACACGGTGCCGAGCGGATCGTCCTTGACCTTGCCGACGAAGCAGGCGCGCGCCCCGAAGCTGGCGACCCCCGCGATGGTGTTGGCGGCCGAGCCACCCGACACCTCGACGGCCGGCCCCATGGCCGCATAGACGGCCTCGGCCCGCGCCTCGTCGATCAGCGCCATGCCGCCCTTGCGCATGCCCTGCGCCACCAGGAAATCGTCCTCGGTGCGGGCGAGAACGTCGACGATCGCGTTGCCGATGCCGAGCACGTCGTAGCGGAGAGCCGTCATGGGAATACTCGTGATGGGCCGGCCCCCTGCGGCGCAGCGCGCTTGCCGGGAGCCGGGGGATTGCGCATAGGTCGCGCACGGGAACTGGGAACGGGCGGCCGGACCCCGGACCGGGTGCCGCCGATGGCGGCGCACTATACCGTCGCGCCACCGGCATTCAACGGCCGAGCAGGGCGGGCACCGCCCCGGCATCACGGCGGCCGCAGGGGACGCCTCGAACCGCGATGGCACAGCCGCAGCCCGCCGGAGCCTCCGGCGCCCTCGCCCGCGACGTCGGCACGCTCGGCGCCGCCACCCTGGCGTCCCGCGTGCTCGCCTTCCTGCGCGACGCCGGAATCGCGGCTCTGGTCGGGGCCGGGCCGCTGGCCGACGCCTATTTCGCCGCCCTCCAGATCCCGAACCTGTTCCGCCGGCTGCTCGCCGAGGGGGCGCTCAACGGCGCTTTCGTGCCGCTGTGGCTGCGGCTGCGCGAGCGCGACGGCGGCGAGGCGGCGCGCCGCTTCGCCGAGGGCGCGCTCGGCGTCATGGCGCTCGGGCTTGGCGTCGCCACGCTGCTCCTGGTGCTGGCGGCGCCCCTCGCGGTGCGGGTGATCGCCCCGGGCTTCGCGCCCGATGGCGAGCGGTTCGCGCTGGCGGCCGATCTGGTCCGCATCGCCGCCCCCTATGTGGCGATCGCCGGGTGCGTCGCGGTGCTCGGCGCCATCCTGTCGGCGGAGCGGCGGGTCGGCGCCGTCGCGCTCGGACCGATCGCGTTCAACGGGGTGCTGCTCACCGCCGTGGCCGGGCTGCTGATCGCCGGCCCCGCCGCGGCGGGCCGTGCCGGCGACGTGCTGGCGGCCGCGATCGTGGTGGCCGGGCTCGGCCAGATGGTGCTGATCGGCGGCGCCGTCCTGCGCCTTCCGGTGCGGCCGCGGCGGCCGCGGCTCGCCCTCTCGCCGGAGGGGCGCCGCCTGTTCGGCCTCGCCGGGCCGGGTCTCGTCGCCGGCGGCATCCCGCAGCTCACCCTGATAGCCGGCGCCATGATCGCCTCGCCGTCGCCCGCCGCGGTGTCCTGGCTCTACTACGCCGACCGCCTCTACGAGCTGCCGCTCGGCGTCGTCTCGGTGGCGATCGCCGCCGTGATGGGGCCGGTCATCGCCGGGCGGGTGCGCAGCGGCAGCGCCGCCGAGGTCGCCGCCGCCCAGGCTCGCGCCATGGAGCTGGCGATCGGGCTGGCGCTGCCCTCGGCGATCGCCTTCGTGCTGCTGGCCGTGCCGATCGCCCGCACCCTGTTCGAGCGCGGCGCCTTTGTCGCCCACGACACCGCCATGGTGGCGGCGGCGCTGGCCGCCATCGCGGCCGGCCTGCCCGGCCACGTGGCCGAGAAGGTGCTGGGCGCCATCTCGTTCGCCCGCGAGGACACCCGCACGCCCATGCTGGCCGCCCTCGCCGGCCTGGCGGCAGCCGTGGCCGGCGGGCTGCTGCTGTTTCCGGCCTACGGCCATATCGGGGTGGCGGCCGCCATCGCGGCGGCCTCCTATGTCGGATCGGCCGTGCTCGCCGTGGTGCTCGGCCGCCGCGGCTGGCTGCGCCGCGACGCGGCCGCCGCCGGCCGGCTCGCTCGCATCGTCATCGCCGCCGCCGTCATGGGGCTCGCCCTCGCGGCCGCCCGTCTCCTCGCCGACGGCTTCGGGGTTCCGGCCTCGACCCTCGGACGCGCCGCCGTGCTGGCGCTGCTGCTCGCCACCGGCCTCGCCGTCTATCTCGGCGCCCTGCGGCTGCTCGGGGTGATCGGGGCCGCCGACTGGCGGGCGCTCCGCCGGGGCCGGCCCTTGCGCCCCGAGGGCAATGGTGGCACACCGCGGCCGCGACCAGAGGAGCTTTCGTGATGGCGTTCAAGGAACAGGTGTTTTCCGGTGTGCAGCCGACCGGCAATCTGCATCTCGGCAACTATCTCGGCGCCATCGTCAACTTCGTCGCGCTCCAGTCGCGGTTCTCGTGCGTCTACTGCGTCGTCGACCTGCACGCCATCACGGTCTGGCAGGACCCGGCCGTGCTGACCAGGTCGATTCGCGAGGTGACGGCGGCGTTCCTGGCGGCCGGTGTCGACCCCAAGGCTCACATCGTGTTCAACCAGAGCCAGGTCGCCGAGCACGCCGAGCTCGCCTGGGTGTTCAACTGTGTCGCCCGCCTCGGCTGGATGAACCGGATGACCCAGTTCAAGGAGAAGGCCGGCAAGGACCGCGAGAACGCCTCGCTCGGGCTGTACGCCTATCCGAGCCTGATGGCGGCCGACATCCTGGTCTACCGCGCCACCCATGTGCCGATCGGCGAGGACCAGAAGCAGCACCTGGAGCTGACCCGCGACATCGCCCAGAAGTTCAACAACGACTTCCGCCCGCAGATCGAGGCGAAAGGCTTCGCCGACGGCTTCTTCCCGATGACCGAGCCGCTGATCGGCGGCCCGGCGACCCGGGTGATGAGCCTGCGCGACGGCACCAAGAAAATGTCCAAGTCCGATCCGTCGGACTACTCGCGCATCAATCTCGCCGACGATTCCGACACCATCGCCCAGAAGATCAAGAAGGCGAAGACCGATCCGGAGCCGCTGCCGAGCGAGGAGAAGGGCCTCGAAGGCCGCGCCGAGGCCGACAACCTGGTCGGCATCTATGCGGCGCTGTCCGGCCGGCAGAAGGCCGAGGTGCTGGCGGAGTTCGGCGGCGGCCAGTTCTCCACCTTCAAGACGGCGCTGATCGACCTCGCGGTCGACAAGCTCGGGCCGATCACCGCCGAGATGCGGCGGCTCAGCGCCGATCCGGCCCATATCGACGCGGTGCTCGCCGACGGCAGCGAGCGGGCGCGCGTGCTCGCCAGCGAAACCATGCGCCACGTCAAGGAGATCGTCGGCTTCGTCGGGCGCTGACGCGGCCGTCCCGAGACGCCACGGCGAGACCGCGCCGCGGTCCGCTTGTGCCGGCGGCCGTCGCCGTGGCAGATTCCCGGCGGGAGGTGGGCGGCGCCTATGCGTCGCCCGGACGGACCATGACCCGGAGACGCCGCAGCTACGAGGCCGGGCACCGGCCCAAGTTCCTCGTGGTCATCGACGACACGCCGGAATGCGACCGCGCCGTGTACTACGCCAGCCGGCGCGCCGGACGCACCGGGGCCGGCATGGTGATGCTGCGGGTGATCGAGACCAAGGACCGCGCCCCGCAGTGGCTCGGGGTCGCCGACATCATGCAGGCCGAGCAGCAGGAGGAGGCCGACGCGGTGCTGGCCCGCTACGCGGCGCGCGCCAACGGCATCGCCGGCATCACGCCGGAGCGGGTGATCCGCGAGGGCGATCCGGCCACCGAGATCACCCGGCTGATCGACGAGGACGAGGATATCGCCGTGCTGGTGCTGGCCGCCGGCGACGACAAGGAAGGCCCCGGGCCGCTGGTCACCAGCCTGACCAAGACGGCGGGCTCGTTCCCGATTCCCATGGGCCTCGTGCCCGGACACCTCTCCGACGACGAGCTCGACGCCATGACCTGACCGCCGGAGCCGGCCGCCGCTACGGTGCGGCTCGCCGGTCGGGGGCTCACCCTCCGGTGGCTCGCCCGGTCGGGGCGACTACGGACCGCTCGCCCCCTGCGGTTGACGCCCGTCCGTCGAAGGGACATCTCTTGGGCACCGGCGGTTCCCGGGCCGTGGCCGGCGCGCCCTGCCCGCCGCCCGACCCGCCGGAACCGTGGCCCGCCGCGACCTTGACCCGCGGCCGAGGAGACAAGCTCATGTTCATCCAGACCGAAGCGACGCCCAACCCCGCCACCCTCAAGTTCCTGCCGGGCCGCGCCGTGCTGCCCTACGGGGCTTTGGAGTTCCGCAGCAAGGCCGACGCCGACGCCTCGCCGCTCGCCCAGCGCCTGTTCGACGTGCCGGGCGTCGCCACCGTGTTCTTCGGCACCGACTTCATCGCCGTCACCAAGACCGATGTGGACTGGCAGCACGTCAAGCCGGGCGTGCTCGGCGTCATCATGGAGCACTTCATGGCCGACGCTCCGGTGCTCACCGGCACGGCCGCCCAGGAGGACGACGAGTTCTTCGACGAGAAGGACGCCGAGACGGTCGAGCTGATCAAGGAGCTGATCGAGAACCGGGTCCGCCCGGCGGTCGCCAACGACGGCGGCGACATCACCTTCCGCGGCTTCGAGAACGGCGTGGTGTACCTGGCCATGAAGGGCGCCTGCTCGGGCTGCCCGTCGTCGACCGCGACGCTCCGCCACGGCATCCAGAACCTCCTGCGCCACTACGTGCCCGAGGTGGTCGAGGTGCGGCCGGTCTGATCCCGGCCGGGATCGGTCGGCGCGGCGCCGCCGCGTGTCCACGTGATCGAGCGCCGGCCTCGCGCCGGCGCTTTCTCGTTCCGCCCCCCGGCGAGGGCGCGCACCCGTCCCGCCCCCGTCGCTCCGTCGCCCCACTCCGCCCGCGGCCCCCTGCCATGCCGGCACATCCGACCGGCCGGCTTGCGGTTTTTGTTCCAGGACGGCAGGCTCGTCCGGAGCCTCGTCGCAGGTGTCCGTGGAGTGCCGTCCGGATGCGCGTTCTCGCCCTCGATACCGCCCTCGCGGCGTGCTCCGCGGCGGTGTTCGACCTCGATCGTGGTGGCGTGCTGGCGCACGAATCACGCCCGATGGAGCGCGGCCACGCCGAGGCGCTGATGCCGATGATCGCCCGCGTGATGAGCGAGGCCGATCTCGAGTTCGGCGATCTCGACCGGATCGCCGTCACCATCGGGCCGGGCAGCTTCACCGGCCTGCGGGTCGGCGTCGCGGCGGCGCGCGGCCTGGCGCTGGCGGCCCACAAGCCGGTGGTCGGCCTGACCACGCTGGCCGCCTTCGCGGCCCCCCACATCGCCAGCGACGACCGCAGCCCGCTGCTCGCCGCCATCGACGCCCGCCACGACCACGTCTACATGCAGCTCGTCGGCGAGGGCGGCCGCGCCGTCATCCCGCCACGCATCGCCTCGATCCGCGAGGCCGCCCGCATCGCCACCGCGGCGCCGACCCGGCTGGTCGGCTCCGCCGCCGGGCTGTTGCACGCCGCCTGGATGACCGGCGCCCGCCCGCCGCTGTGCGTCGACACCACGCCGGCCCCCGATATCGACTGGGTGGCGCGGCTCGGCGCCGTCGCGGCCGACACCATGGCGTTTCCCAAGCCGCTCTATCTGCGCGCCCCCGACGCGCGGCCGCAGGGCGGCGCCCGGGTGGCGCGGCGCTGATCGGGCGGATGTGATGGTCGAGCGGATGTGATGGTCGGGCGAGTGCGATGATCGAGCTGGTGCGCCGCTGGTGGAAAGGCGGCGAGGCCCGCTTCGGCCTCGCCGAGACGAGCGATGCCGCCGCCCTCGCGGCGCTCCACGCCGAATCGTTCCGCCGCGGCTGGAGCGAGGAGGAGATCGAGCGGCTGCTGATCGACCGCGCCGTGGTGGCCGACATCGCCCTGATGGGCGAGACGCCGGCCGGCTTCGTGATGTCGCGCTGCGCGGTCGACGAGGCCGAGATCCTGTCGGTCGCGGTCGCCCCGGCCCGCCGCGGCCGCGGCCTCGCCGGGCGGCTGGTCGCCCTGCATCTCGGCCGCCTCGCCGGCATCGGCATCGTCCGGGTGTTTCTCGAGGTCGATCGCGACAACGCCCCGGCCTGCCGGCTGTATCGCTCGGCCGGCTTCCGCGAGGTGGGGCAGCGGCCCGGCTACTACGCCCGACCCGGCGCCACGCCGGCCGTCGCCCTGGTGATGCGGCGCGATCTGGCCTGACGAAACGCCGTTCCGGCTTGACGGCGCGCCGTGGACGATGCATCCGGCGGCTCTTATGATCCGGCCCGGCAGGGTCGAACGGCGGAGCAGCGGGTGAACGACCAGACCGAAACCCACATCGAGGCGCAATGCGTCGCCAAGGGCATGCGGATGACCGAGCAGCGCCGGGTCATCGCCCGCGTGCTGGCCGGCTCCGACGACCACCCGGACGTCGAGGAGCTGTATCGCCGCTGCGCCGTGATCGATCCCAACATCTCGCTGTCGACCGTCTATCGCACCGTCAAGCTGTTCGAGGACGCCGGCATCATCGAGCGCCACGACTTCCGCGCCGGCCGCGCCCGCTACGAGCAGATCCGCGAGTCCCACCACGACCACCTGGTCAACCTGCGCACCGGCGAGGTGATCGAGTTCCAGTCCGAGGAGATCGAGCAGCTCCAGCGCGAGGTGGCGCGGCGGCTCGGCTACCGGCTCATCGATCATCGCCTCGAGCTCTACGCCGTACCGCTCGACGACAAGGCGGCGCCCTGATGCTGCGGCTGGCCGTCACGGGGGCTGGGTTCGCCGTCGCGACGGCCGCGCTGCTGCCGGTGCAATGGCTGTCGGTCCGCTACGGCCTGCCGCTGCGGCGGCTGGTGCCGCTGCTGTTCCACCGCATCGTCTGCCTCCTGTTCGACGTGCGGGTGCGCGAGATCGGGGTGCCGGCCACCCAGCGGCCGCTGCTCATCGTCGCCAATCACGTCTCCTGGCTCGACATCTCGGTCATCACGTCGCGCCTGCCGGTGGTGTTCGTGGCCAAGCACGAGATCGCCTCCTGGCCGCTGTTCGGGCTGTTCGCCAAGCTCCAGCGCTCGGTGTTCGTCGATCGCTCGCGCCGCCAGAAGACCCGCGACGTCAATGCCGAGATCGCCGCCCGGCTGACCGAGGGCGACCCGGTGGTGCTGTTCGGCGAAGGCACGTCGAGCGACGGCAACCGGGTGCTGCCGTTCCGCTCGGCCCTGATCGGCGCCGCCGGCGACGCCCTCGCCCAGGCCGGCGACGAGACCGGCAGCGTGCTGGTGCAGCCCCTGTCGCTCGCCTACACGGGCTTTCAGGGCCTGCCGCTCGGCCGCCAGCACCGGCCGGTGGCCGCCTGGTACGGGGCGAGCGACCTGCTGCCCCACCTGCTGCGGGTGTGGCGGCACGGCGCCATCGACGTCACCGTGACCTGGGGCGAGCCGCTGCGCTGGGACACCACCTCCAACCGCAAGGCGATGGCGCGGCTGCTGGAGACGCGGGTCCGCCGCCTCACCGCCGAGGCCCTGCGCGGACGCGCCGCTCCCCAGGACCGCCGCTGACCTCCCAGGCGCGAGCATAATCGACTGAATTTCATGTTATTTTTCTGGGCGCCCGAGGGAGTTTGAGCGCCCGCCATTCCATTTCGGCCGAAAAACCGCTAGACCGAGCGACGAGCACACGAGTGTCGTCGTCCCGTCCGCGTGATGGAGGGTCAGGCTGCCGGTCCGGATCGCCGGACCGCAGGTCGGTCCTATCGGGGCGGAGCGGCGGCAGGGTCGGCGACGATCGTCTCGACGATCCAGCCTGTGAGGTTCTCGCGTGTGAGGTTCTCGCGTGTCCGGTCGTGCGATCACGGCGGTCGTGCACCATATGGATGCCAAGGCACCGAATGAACGCCCAGCAAGGCAGCGGACCGGACGGCCGCCGGACGGGAGATGACGACGAGGCGATGTCGAGCGTGACCAGCGGCCCGCGCAAGCTCTACGTGAAATCGTATGGCTGCCAGATGAACGTCTACGATTCCCAGCGCATGGCCGACGTCCTGGCGCGCGAGGGCTATGTCGAGACGGCGGAGCCGGACGACGCCGACGTGCTGGTGCTGAACACCTGCCATATCCGCGAGAAGGCGGCCGAGAAGGTCTATTCCGAGCTGGGCCGGCTGCGCCGGCTGAAGCAGGACGCGGCCCGGGACGGCCGCCGCCTCACCGTCGCGGTCGCCGGCTGCGTCGCCCAGGCCGAGGGCGAGGAGATCATCCGCCGCGCCCCGGTGGTCGACCTCGTGGTCGGCCCGCAGAGCTATCACCGCCTGCCCGACCTGGTCGCCCGCGCGGCCCGCGAAGGTCGCGTCGTCGACACCGAGTTTCCGGCCGAGGACAAGTTCGACCATCTCGCCCCGCCGACCGCCGCCGCCACCCGGGCGCGTGGCGCCGCCGCCTTCGTCACCGTGCAGGAGGGCTGCGACAAGTTCTGCACCTTCTGCGTGGTGCCCTACACCCGCGGCGCCGAGTTCTCGCGGCCGGTGGCCAGGATCGTCGACGAGGTGGCGCGGCTCGCCGAGGCGGGCGTGCGCGAGATCCGGCTGATCGGCCAGAACGTCAACGCCTGGCACGGCGAGGGGCCGGACGGCCGGCCGTGGACGCTGGCCCGCCTGCTGCACCGGCTCGCCGAGGTGCCCGGCGTCGCCCGGCTGCGCTACACCACGAGCCATCCGTGCGACATGGACGACGAGCTCATCGCGGCCCATGGCGACCTGCCGGCGCTGATGCCGCAGCTCCATCTGCCGGTGCAGTCGGGCGCGACCCGGGTGCTCGCCGCCATGAACCGCCGGCACGATCGCGCCGCCTACCTGTCGGTGATCGCGCGCCTCAAGGCGGCGCGGCCCGACATCGCCCTGTCGTCGGACTTCATCGTCGGCTTCCCGGGCGAGACCGAGGCGGAGTTCCGCGACACGCTGGCGCTCGTCGACGAGGTCGGCTTCGCCAGCGCCTACTCGTTCAAGTATTCGCCACGCCCCGGCACGCCGGCAGCGGAGAGCGACGTCCAGGTGAGCGAGGCCGAGAAGGCCGACCGCCTCGCCCGCCTCCAGGCGGCGATCGACCGTAACGCCGCCGCCTTCAATGCCGCGACCGTCGGGCGCACCGGCGCGGTGCTGTTCGAGCACCCCGGCAAGCATCCCGGCCAGATGGTCGGCCGCTCGCCCTGGATGCAGCCCGTGCAGGTCGACGGCCCGGCCACGCTCGCCGGCACCATCGCGACCGTGCGGTTCACCGCCACCGGCACCAACAGCCTGTTCGGCACCCTGGTCGACGCGGCTCCGCGAGACGCCGCCACCTCGCCCCACTCGGCATCGCCCGGCGTGGCGCCGGTGCGAGGCAACGCCGTTCATGTCGCTGCGGCAGGACGCTGACCCGACCGTGTCACGACGCCCCACCGACACGCCGTCGCTGATGCCGCCCGCCGCGGAGGCGCAGCTCGTCCTCGCCTTCGAGGACAACCGGCTGGCACTCGCCCTGTTCGGCCAGTACGGCCAGAACCTCGCCCTGATCGAGCGCCGCCTCGGCGTGACGGCGGACTCGCACGGCAATCACGTCACCCTCGGTGGCCCGCGCGACGCCTGCGAGCAGGCGCGCCGCGTGCTGGAGACCCTCTACGAGCAGCTCGAGCAGGGCCACGAGCTCGGCGCCGGCGACGTCGAGGGCGCCATCCGCATGGCGATCGCCCAGGGCTCGCTGTTCGACTACGATTCCGCCGATCCGCGTCCCCGCTCGGAGGAGATCAACCTGCGCAAGCGCCTGGTGCGCGCCCGCTCGCCCGCCCAGGACGCCTATATCCGGGCGCTGCGCCGGCATGCCCTGGTGTTCGGCGCCGGGCCGGCCGGCACCGGCAAGACCTGGCTCGCCGTCGCCTATGCGGTCGCCCTGTTCGAGCGCAAGGAGGTCGACCGCATCGTGCTGTCGCGCCCCGCCGTCGAGGCCGGCGAGCGGCTCGGCTTCCTGCCCGGCGACATGCGCGAGAAGGTCGATCCGTATCTCCGCCCGATCTACGATGCCTTGTTCGACCTGATGGACACCCGCATCGTCGAGCGTGCGCTCCAGACCGGCGAGATCGAGATCGCGCCGCTCGCCTTCATGCGCGGCCGCACGCTCGCCAACGCGGCCGTCATCCTGGACGAGGCGCAGAACACCACCTCGATGCAGATGAAGATGTTCCTGACCCGGCTCGGCGAGAACGCCCGGATGATCGTCACCGGCGATCCGAGCCAGGTCGACCTGCCGCCCGGCCAGACCTCCGGGCTTGCCGAGGCGATGCGCCTGCTGACCGACGTCGAGGGCGTCGGCATCGCCACCTTCGGGGCCGAGGACGTGGTCCGGCACGAGCTGGTCGCCCGCATCGTCTCCGCCTACGACCGCGCCGACGCCCGCAAGCGCGAGGGCTCCCCATGACCACCGCCCAAACCGACGCTTCGGCGGACACCGCCGGCAGCGAGACCGACACCCCGGCCGGCGACCACACCGGCGTCGACGTCATCGTCGAGTCCGCCCTGTGGGATGCGGTGCCGGAGGCCGAGGCGCTGGCGCGCCGCGCCGCGCTCGCGGCGCTGCCGGCCGGCCAGCCGGCCGGCGAGCTGTGCGTGGTGCTGGCCGACGACGCTGCCGTGCAGGCCCTCAACGCCCGCTTCCGCGGCCGCGATGCCCCGACGAACGTTCTGTCCTTCCCCGCCGTGCCGAGCCCGGTGGCGCATCCCGACGGTGCGACCGAGCCGACGCCGCTCGGCGACGTGGTGCTGGCCTTCGAGACCGTGCGGGCCGAGGCCGAGCGCGACGACAAGCCCTTCGCGCATCATCTCATGCATCTCGTCGTGCACGGCGTCCTGCACCTGCTCGGGCACGACCACATCACCGATTCCGAGGCCGACCTCATGGAGGCCCGCGAGCGCGACATTCTTGCCTCGCTGGCCGTCCCCGACCCCTATGCCGGACGAGAATGCGCCTGACCGCCGCCACCATGCCCGACGAGCCTCCCAGTCGTAACGAACCGAACCGGCCGGCGAGCCACGCCCGTGGCCCCGGCGCCGACGAGTCCCGCGACTCCGTCGGCAGCGACCATCTCGGCACCGCCGCGAGCGAGACGCGGAGCGTGGCGGTGCCGGCCCTCCGCGGCGAGGTCCTGCCCCGCGAGGCCGGCGAAGGCTGGCTCCAGCGGCTGGTCCGCACCCTGTTCGGCTGGAAACCGGGCTCGGCGCGCGCCGACTTCGCGGTGCTGCTCGACGGCAGCCCCCCGGCCGAAGGCGGCGACGGCGGCTTCTCGCCGGAAGAGCGCGCCATGCTCAAGAACATCCTCGACCTGCGCGAACGCCGCGCCGAGGACATCATGGTGCCGCGCGCCGACATCGTCGCGGTCCAGCAGGACATGCCGCTGGGCGAGCTGGTGAAGGTGTTCGAGAAGGCCGGACACTCGCGGCTCGTGGTCTACGACGACACCCTCGACGACCCAGTCGGCATGGTCCACATCCGCGACCTCGTCTCCTTCATGGCAACCCATGCGGCGGTGCCGCCGCCGACCAACAAGCGGCGCAAGCGCTTCCCCGCCGATCTCGATCTGCGCGCCATCGATCTCGCGATGCCGCTGGTGGAGACCCGCATCGTCCGCACCATCCTGTTCGTGCCCCCCTCGATGCCGGCGCTCGACCTGCTGGCCAAGATGCAGGCGACCCGCGTGCACCTCGCCCTCGTCATCGACGAGTACGGCGGCACCGACGGGCTGATCTCCATCGAGGACCTGGTCGAGCAGATCGTCGGCGACATCGAGGACGAGCACGACGAGCAGGCCCGCAGCCTAGTGCGCCAGCCCGACGGCTCGTTCCTGGCCGATGCCCGCACGCCACTCGAGGACGTGGTGGCGAGCGTCGGCGCCGAGTTCGACGTCGGCGACGCCGCCGAGGAGGTCGACACGCTCGGCGGCTACCTGGTCACCCGGGTCGGCCGGGTGCCGGTGCGCGGCGAGATCGTGCCCGGGCCGGAGCCGTTCGAGATCGAGGTGCTCGACGCCGATCCGCGCCGGGTGAAGCGGGTGAAGATCTCGCGCGCCAAGCCGCGGCGCAGCGGCCGCGAGCCGCGGCCCGCCGGGCCGCAGGGCAGCGGCGGGACGCTGGGCGGCACGGGTCCGCTCGGCCGCGACGGCGCGGCACCGGAGCCGTCGACGTCTACGCCCTCGGCACCCTCGTCTCCGTCCGAGCCCGGCCCCGCCCCGCACACCGACTCCCCACCCGGCCGGACGCGCCCGTGATCCTCGCCCGCGTCGCCCATCCGATCGTGCTCGCCTGGGGGGCGCGGCGCGCCCTCATCGCGGTGCTGGCGGGCGCCGCCTCGACGCTCGCGATGGCGCCGCTGCACCTGTGGCCGGCCCTTCTCGTCACCTTTCCGGTGGTGGTGTGGCTGATCGACGGCGCCGGTGCCGGCCGCTGGAACGGCGCCGGGTCGGCGGCCGCCGCCGGCTGGTGGTTCGGCTTCGGCTACTTCCTGTCGGGCCTGTACTGGATCGGGGCCGCCTTCCTGGTCGACGCCGACAAGTTCGGCTGGGCGCTCGGCCCCGCCGTGCTGGCGCTGCCGGCCGGTCTGGCCGCCTTCACGGCGGCGGGCTTCGCGCTCGCCCGCGTTCTGTGGACGCCCGGCTGGCTGCGCATCGTCACGCTGGCGGCGGCGCTGACCGCATCCGAATGGCTGCGCGGACACCTGCTCGGCGGCTTCCCGTGGAACGCCTTCGGCTATGCGTTCGCCGAGCCCCTGGCGCTGGCCCAGGGCTTCGGGCTCGTCGGCCTGTGGGGCATGACGTTCATCGCCGTGCTGGTCTTCGCGTCCCCCGCGGCCCTCGCCGACTCGGAGGCCGAGACGCCGCGGCCGTGGCGGCTGCCGGCGGTCGCCCTGGCGCTCGTGCTGGCGATCGGCCTCTACGGGGCGATTCGGCTCGCCCAGAACCCGACCGCCCTGGTGGACGGCGTGCGGCTGCGCCTGATGCAGCCCAACATTCCGCAGGACCAGCGATTCAACTACGCCGCCAAGGCCGACGTGATCCGCCGCTATGTCGCGTTGTCGAGCCGGCCGACCGACCGGCGGCCGCGCGGCATCGCCGACGTGACCCACCTGATCTGGCCGGAATCCGCCTTCCCGTTCTTCGTCACCCGCGAGGCCGACGCGCTCGCCGCCATCGCCGACCTGCTGCCGCCCGGCGCCGTGCTGATCACCGGCGCGGCGCGCCTCGCCGACACCTCGCGCCCCGGCCGTATCGAGGCGTACAATTCCGTCTACGTGTTCGATGCCGACGGCGCCATCGCGGCCGTCTACGACAAGGTGCACCTGGTGCCGTTCGGCGAGTTCATCCCGCTCGCCGGGCTCATGCGCCGGTTCGGGGTCGAGCAGCTCGTGCGGGTGCCGGGTGGCTTCCTGGCCGGCGACCGGCTGCGCACCATCGATCTGCCCCGCACACCCGCTTTCGTGCCGCTGGTCTGCTACGAGGCGATCTTCCCGCATGCGGTGACGCCGCGCGGCGCCCGCCCAGGCTGGCTCCTCAACGTCACCAACGACGCCTGGTTCGGCCTCAGCCCGGGCCCGTTCCAGCACCTGCTGCAAGCCCGCATGCGCGCCGTCGAGGAAGGCTTGCCGCTGGTCCGCGCCGCCAATACGGGCGTCTCGGCGGTGATCGATCCGGTCGGCCGCACCATGGCCCAGCTCGGACTCGGCCGCGAGGCCGTGCTCGACGCCGACCTGCCGGCTCCGCTTTCCCCGACCCTCTACGCCCGCACCGGCGATGCGACCGCCGCCGCGACCGTGGTGCTCGCCTTGGCGGCCGCCGTGTGGCGCCGCCGGCGGCCGGCCTGACCGACGCAGGCGCCCCCGATTCTGTCCCGTTAAAAGAGCATCCCCGCGCGACTGCACGCGACGCGATCGTCCGGAGCAGTTCCCGCGGCAACGCTCTATGCGTCATGTTGACGCACCCTAATTCACTAGTACGCAAGAGCGATTCGTCCCGAGAATGGCGCGGGAAGTCCGCTTGGTCGGCGAATTTCGGCTGTCGACAGCCCTACGAACTGCATACCAGTCTTGCGTCAGGAGCGGCCGGTTTCGCGCAAACACAGGTACCAATCTGCTGACATCGCCACCACGCGGGGATAAAGAATGGCTGCACAGCCGGACCCAACCAGACGGCCCGAACGTCGCGTACCGAACAGAATCCGCTTGGTTTCAGAGACCTTAGCCCCCGGACCAAGGCGGATTGATCCAGCAGACCAGAGCATTGTTTACTAACTTGCATTGGTCGCCCCTCGCAAACGAGGGTAGAGTTTATTTCATCCCAAAGCGAAGGATTGCATTTTTTGTTTCGCGGTGTTTGGAACAGCTATGCAATCCTGTGATTGCATCGCGTGACAATTCGGAACAGAAGGTTGGTCGGCGGGGATACGAGGAGAGAGTGAAAATGATGGCCAAGAAGGCTCCGAACCCCATCGACAAACATGTCGGGAGCCGCGTCCGCATGCGCCGGATGATGCTGGGGATGAGCCAAGAGAAGCTCGGGGATGCACTGAGCCTGACGTTCCAGCAAGTGCAGAAGTACGAGAAGGGCACCAACCGCATCGGCGCCAGCCGCTTGCAGCAGATCGCCCACATTCTCCAGGTGCCGGTCGCGTTCTTCTTCGAAGGCGCTCCCGATCTCGGGGACGGTACGCCGACCAACGGCCTCGGCGAGGCTCCGTCGCCGGCCTACATCTCCGACTTCCTCGCCACCTCGGACGGCCTCGCGCTGACCAAGGCCTTCATGCGCATCCAGGACGCCAAGCTGCGCCGGCGCATCGTCGACCTGGTCGAGCACATCGCCGGGGAGCCGGTCGAGAACGGCAACGGCGGCGCCGGGCACTGACGGCCCGTCGACGGCCTCCACACGAGACATCAGCCCGACAAGTCGGCAGGCGCGCCCCCGGGGCGCGCCGTTCTCGTTTTCGGGCCACCGCCACCGACCCGGGTACGCCAGCGACGCGCCCGGCGGCGGTTTCGAGGGGCGCACCGGCGCCCCTCGCGCACTTGACCCGGCAGAGTGACACTGCAATTAGAAGCGCCAAATTTGGATGACGCGGAGGTCCGCGTCCCGGGCTGGAGTGTCGAACGTGTCCCGCGCGAGCTACCTTTTTACCAGCGAATCCGTTTCCGAAGGCCACCCCGACAAGGTTTGCGACCGCATTTCCGACGAGATCGTCGATCTGTTTTTCCGCGAGGGCCCGGCCGCCGGCATCGACCCCTGGCAGCTCCGCGTCGCCTGCGAGACCATGGCCACCACCAACCAGGTGGTGATCGCCGGCGAGACCCGCGGCCCGCGCTCGATCACGCCCGACCTCGTCAGCCACGTCGCCCGTCTCGCTATCCGAGACATCGGCTACGAGCAGGACGGCTTCCACTGGGAGCATGCCGACATCAAGGTGCTGCTGCATCCGCAGTCGGCCGACATCGCCCAGGGCGTCGACGCCGGCGGCAACAAGGACGAGGGCGCCGGCGACCAGGGCATCATGTTCGGCTATGCGTGCCGCGAGACGCCCGAGCTGATGCCGGCGCCGCTCTATTATGCGCACCGCATTCTCAAGCTGATGTCGGAGGCGCGCCGCTCCGGCGAGACCGCCGCGCTCGGCCCGGATGCCAAGAGCCAGGTGACCGTCCGCTACGAGAACGGCAAGCCCGTCGAGGTCACCCAGATCGTCGTCTCCACCCAGCATCTCGACGAGAAGCTGACCTCCCACGACATCAAGGCGATCGTCGAGCCCTACGTCGCCAAGGCGCTGCCCTCCGGCTGGATCACCAAGCAGACCGCCTGGCACGTCAACCCGACCGGCAAGTTCGTCATCGGCGGCCCGGACGGTGATTGCGGCCTCACCGGCCGCAAGATCATCGTCGACACCTATGGCGGCGCGGCCCCGCACGGCGGCGGCGCGTTCTCGGGCAAGGACCCCACCAAGGTGGACCGCTCGGCCGCCTATGCGGCCCGCTATCTCGCCAAGAACGTGGTGGCGGCCGGCGTCGCCGAGCGCTGCACTATCCAGCTCGCCTACGCGATCGGCGTGTCGAAGCCGCTCGCCCTCTATGTCGACTTGCACGGCACTGGCCAAGTCGCCGAGGCCAAGGTCGAGAAGGCGCTGGCCGAGGTGATGGACCTCACCCCGCGCGGCATCCGCGAGCATCTCGGCCTCAACCGGCCGATCTACGCCCGCACCGCCGCCTACGGCCATTTCGGCCGCGCCCCGGAGGCCGACGGCGGCTTCTCGTGGGAGAAGGTCGACCTCGCCGACGCCATCAAGAACGCGGTCGGCTGATCCTGCGCTCCGGCGCCGCCGTGCGCCGGCCCACCTGTTCCACAGCCGGCGAAGCCTCGCTTCGTCGGCTGTTTCGTCTGCCGTGACGCGATGACGCCGGACACCAAAGACACGGACCCCGACGACGCGAGCCGCGAAGGGACGGGCCGCGACATTCCGCTCCCCGACGCCAGGCCGCCGCGCGCCTTCTTCGGGCGCCGCAAGGGGCACCCGCTGCGGCGCCATCACGGCGACCTAGTGGCGACCCTGCTGCCCCGCCTCGCCCTCGACCTGGCCGCACCGCCGCCGGTGCCGCTGGCTGCGCTGTTCGCGACCCCGGTCGCCCGAGTACGGATGGAGATCGGCTTCGGCGGCGGCGAGCATCTGGTGGCGCAGGCCGCGGCGGAGCCGGACGCCGGCTTCATCGGCTGCGAGCCCTTCGTCAACGGCATGGCGCAGGCCCTCGCCCTGATCGAGGCGAAGGCGCTCGGCAACATCCGCCTCCATCACGGCGACGCCACCGAGGTGCTGGCCTGGCTGCCGGACGCGGCGCTGACCCGCCTCGACCTGCTCTATCCCGACCCGTGGCCCAAGCGCCGGCACTGGAAGCGCCGCTTCGTGCAGGACGACAGCGTCGCGGCGCTCGCCCGGGTGCTGGCCGACGGCGGCGAGTTCCGCTTCGCCACCGACTGGTCCGACTACGCGGCGTGGACGCTGGAGCGCCTGCTCCGCTCGCCCGCCTTCGCATGGACCGCCGAACGGGCCGACGACTGGCGACGGCCGTGGGCCGGCTGGACCCGCACCCGCTACGAGGCCAAGGCGGTGCGCGAGGGCCGCACGCCCTGCTACCTGATCTTCCGGCGGGTGGCGCGCGGCTGACGCCGGCGCCTCCTCACGCCGTCCGCTTCGCCCAGGCCAGCGCCTGCTCCAGCCGATCGTTGCCCCAGAACAGCTCGCCCCCGGCGGTGACGAAGCTCGGCGACCCGAAGATGTCGCGGCGCGCCGCCTCCTCGGTCTCCTGACGCAGCTTCGCCTTGATGGCAGCGGAGCCCGCCGCCGTCAGCACCGGACCCGGGTCGACGCCGAGACTAGCCAGGATGTCGGCCAGGACGGCCGCATCGGCTACGTCTCGCCCCTCGCCGAACGCCGCCCGGTAGACGGCGACGCAGAACGCCTCGCCCCAGCCGGCCGCCCGCTTCCCCTGGTCGGCCGCCGCGCCGAGGCCGACCAGCGCCACCCGGGCGGCCAGCATCGTGTGGGCCGGAAACACCGGCGGGCGGGTGAGCGGGAGACCGAGATCGGCGCAGACGCGGGCAAGGTCGCGCCACATGTAGCGGCCTTTCGCCGGATAGAGATTGAACGGCGAGGTGTCCCAGCCCTGGGCCTTGAAGATCGGCCCGAGCAGGAGCGGCCGGAAGCGCAGCTCCACCCCTGCCGCGGCCGCGAGCGGCCCGATCCGCACCACCGCCGGATACGAGTAGGTCGAGGCGAACTCGAACCAGACGTCCAGGACGGGCGCCGCATCGGGCGTCTCGCTGCCTGCCTCCGCCATGCCGGCTGCCCTTTCTCCGTGCGAGCACAATCTCATTGCCCGGTAGCATGAAACGCGACCGGACGCCGGCTGCCTATGACGGCAGATGGCCCCTCGGGGGAAGCCCTGCCGGAATCGCCCTATTCGCCTGGATGCTGCCGGTTCCTCTTGCGATATCGGCGGTCTTCGCTATATTCCGCCGTGTCTGAGGACACCTCATAACGGTCGGATCACCGAACGGTTCGTGAGAGTGGGGCCCGCCCGGGACCCGCTCTTTTTTGTTACTTGCGGCGCCGCGCGGCCCCTTTGCCGGCCGTTGTCGGCGCGACACGCCTCCCGGGCAAGATGTCGCGAGGACCGGCTGGCCGGCACATGACGGGGACGAGACGCAGCGTGGCGAAGGATGCCGTGACGACCGGGCGCGACCGCACCAAGCGCAGCACGACGCCGCGCGGCGATACGCAGCCTGCCGTGACACCGGATGCCGCCTTTGCTCCCGATCATCTCCCGCCGGATCTCCCGGCGCCCGACCTCACCCCTCTTCTTCCGGCCCTCGACGTCGCGTCCGACGAGCCGCGCCTGATCGTCGAGACCGGCCTCTCCGCCCGGGTTGCCGCGGTGGTGGAGCCGGTGCTGGCCGCCCTCGGCTACCGCCTGGTGCGCGTCAAGGTGTCCGGGCAGGACGGCGGCACCGTGCAGGTGATGGCCGAGCGGCCCGACGGCACCATGCAGATCGAGGACTGCGAGCTGGTGTCGCGGACGCTGTCGCCGGTGATGGACGAGACCGATCCGATCGAGAGCGCCTACCGGCTGGAGATCTCCTCGCCCGGCATCGATCGGCCGCTGGTGCGGCTGGGTGACTTCGCCCGGGCCGAAGGCCACCTTGCCAAGATCGAGATGGCGGTGCCGGCGGCGGGCCGGAAGCGCTTCAAGGGCATCCTCGCCGGGGTGGACGGACGCGCCGCGCGTCTCCACATCGAGGGCAGCGACGGCACCGTCCAGGAGGTGCTGCTGCCGATCGAGGACATGCACGACGCCAAGCTGATGCTCACCGACGCCCTGGTGGCGGAGGCGCTGCGGCGCGGCAAGGCGGAAGACAAGGAGGCGCGCCGAGAGCGGGCGGCGCGCCGCAAGGATCGCATCGCGTCCCGCAAGTCGACTCACGGCAATTCGATCAACGACGGACGGGGCAGCGCGCGCGAGCCGGCCCCGCCGCGTTCCGACGGAGACTGATCCATGGCTGTCGTCAGCGCCAACAAGCTCGAGCTCCTCCAGATCGCGGACGCCGTCGCGCGCGAGAAGTCGATCGACCGGACCATCGTGATCCAGGCCATGGAGGACGCGATCGCCAAGGCGGCGCGCTCCCGCTACGGCAGCGAGACCGACGTCCACGCCGAGATCGATCCGAAGAAGGGCGAGCTGCGCCTCTCCCGCCACATGCTGGTGGTCGAGACGGTGGAGAATCCCGCCAACCAGATCAGCCTCGACGACGCGAGGAAGCACAATCCCGCCGCCCAGGTCGGCGACACCATCGCGGACACCCTGCCGCCGCTCGAATACGGGCGCATCGCCGCCCAGTCGGCCAAGCAGGTGATCGTGCAGAAGGTGCGCGAGGCCGAGCGCGACCGTCAGTACCAGGAGTACAAGGACCGCATCGGCGACATCGTCAACGGCATCGTCAAGCGGGTCGAGTACGGCAACGTCGTCGTCGATCTCGGCCGCGGCGAGGCGATCGTGCGCCGCGACGAGATGCTGCCGCGCGAGGTGTTCCGCAACGGCGACCGCATCCGCGCCTACATCTACGACGTCCGCCGCGAGCCGCGCGGGCCGCAGATCTTCCTGTCGCGCACCCATCCGCAGTTCATGGCCAAGCTGTTCGCCCAGGAAGTGCCGGAGATCTACGACGGCATCGTCGAGGTGAAGGCGGTGGCGCGCGATCCGGGCTCGCGGGCCAAGATCGCGGTGATCTCGCGCGACCAGTCGGTCGACCCGGTCGGTGCCTGCGTCGGCATGCGCGGCTCGCGCGTGCAGGCGGTGGTGAACGAGCTTCAGGGCGAGAAGATCGACATCATCCCGTGGTCGCCCGACATCGCCACCTTCGTGGTCAATGCGCTCGCCCCCGCCGAGGTCGCCAAGGTGGTGCTCGACGAGGACAAGGAGCGCATCGCCGTGGTGGTGCCGGACCAGCAGCTCTCGCTGGCCATCGGCCGCCGCGGCCAGAACGTCCGCCTCGCCTCGCAGCTCACCGGCTGGGACATCGACATCCTCACCGAGCAGGAGGAGTCGGAGCGCCGCCAGGCCGACTTCGAGAAGCGCTCGAAGCTGTTCATGGAGGCGCTGAACGTCGACGAGGTGGTCGGCCAGCTGCTCGCCTCGGAAGGCTTCGGCTCGGTCGAGGACCTCGCCGTCGTCGACGAGAAGGAGCTCGCCGGAATCGAGGGCTTCGACGAGGAGACCGCCCAGGAGTTGCAGACCCGCGCCCGCGAGTACCTGGCTCAGATCGAGGCCGAGTACGACGAGAAGCGCCGCGCCCTCGGCGTCGAGGACGCCTTGCGCGAGGTGCCGGGCGTCACCGGCCGGATGCTGGTCGCCTTCGGCGAGAACGGCATCAAGACGGTCGAGGACCTGGCCGGCTGCGCCACCGACGACCTCGCCGGCTGGACCGAGCGCAAGGACGGCGAGACCAAGCGCGAGGCCGGCATTCTCGACGGCCTGGAGCTGTCCCGCGACGACTGCGAGGCGATCGTCATGCAGGCGCGCCTGAAGGCCGGCTGGATCAGCGAGGAGGATCTCGCCCGCCCCGAGGAGGAGACCGAGGAGCTCGCCGAGGACGAGGGTGAGGGCGAGGGCGACCCCGACGGCGAGGCCACGGCGGAAGGCGCCGGGACGGCGCCGGCCTGACGAGGAGAACCCCGATCGCGATGCTGGCCCGGATGGAGGACGACACCACCCTGCTGGACGCGGGACCGCGGCACACCGCGGCACCGCGCGAGCGGCTGTGCGTCGCCACCCGGACGGTGAAGCCCGAGGCGGAGATGATCCGCTTCGTCGCCGGCCCGGACGGCCGCGTGGTGCCCGACATCAAGCGCAAGCTGCCGGGACGCGGCGCCTGGGTGACGGCCGGGCGCGGCGCGCTCGCCGCCGCCATCAAGCAGCGCGCTTTCGAGCGCGCCTTCAAGGGCAAGGCCACGGTCGGCCCCGACCTCGCCGACGACACCGAGCGGCTGCTCGGCCGGGCCGTGCTGGATGCCCTGGCGATCGCCGGCAAGGCCGGCACCGTGGTGGCCGGCTACACCAAGGTGGAGGCCGCGCTCGCCGCCGGCACCCCGATCGGCCTCGTCCGGGCCCACGATGCGAGCCCGGACGGGGTCCGCAAGATCACCGCGGCGGCCGAGCGTCGGCCGAACGCCGGTGAGCGTCCGCTTCCTGTGATCGGTTCGTTCGAATCCGTCGAATTGGATTTGGCACTGGGGCGGACAAATGTGATACATGCTGCACTCCTGCCCGGGCGCGCGAGCGAAGCGGTCCTGGGGCGTTGGCGCATGCTCGAACTGTTCCGAACAGGTGCTCCCGAAGGCGCGGGACCACAGGCAGAGGGCCGTCGTACCGGCCCCATACTAGGATCGTAATGACTGATACCAAGAACCCCGGCGAGAAGACGTTGACGGTTGCACAGCCCAAGACGCTGTCGCTCAAGCGCAGCGGCGTCGAGCAGGGGGTTGTGCGCCAGAGCTTCAGCCACGGCCGCACCAAGGCGGTGGTGGTCGAAAAGGTGAAGCGCCGCGCCCACGGTCCCGAGCAGAAGTCCGAGCCGACGCCGCAGCAGGCGAGCCAGGCGCCCGCCCGCCCGCAGCCGCCGCGCCCGCCGGCCGGCGGCGGTGGCGGCGGCCAGCGACCCGCGGGCGGCGCTCAGCGCCCGGCCGGCGGTCCCGGCCAGCGTCCGGGCGGCCGTCCGTCCGGCGTCGTCCTGCGCACCCTCACCGAGGAGGAGCGGTCGGCCCGCGCGCTGGCGCTCGCCGACGCCAAGGTCCGCGAGGCCGAGGAGCGCAAGATCGCCGAGGAGGAGGCCCGCCGCCGCAAGGAGCGCGAGGCCGCCGAGCGCGCCGAGCGCGAGGCCGCCGAGGCGCGCAAGCGCGAGGAAGAGGACCGCCGCCGCGTCGAGGACGAGGCCAAGCGCAAGGCCGAGCAGGAGGCCAAGAAGCGGTTCGGCGACGACGAGGCCGCCAAGACGGCGGCGCCCGCCGCGGCCCGGCCCGCCAAGCCGGCCGGCACTCAGCCGGCCCCGACCGCCGGTGCCCGCACGGCGACGCCTGCGGCAGGTGCCCGCACCGCCACCCCGGCGCCCGGCGCCCGTACGGCGACGCCCGAGCCGGAGGAGGACGAGCGTCGCCCGGTGCGCCGCAGCGGTGCCGGCCCGGCCCGCCCGGCCCCGGCGCCGAAGCCCGCCAAGGCCGCCCCTCAGAAGAGCCGTGGCCGTTTGACCGTGGTGACGGCGCTCGACGCCGGCGAGGAGCGCGAGCGGTCCGTCGCCGCGTTCCGCCGCCGCGTGCAGCGCCTGAAGGGCCACGCATCGAACGAGCCGAAGGAAAAGCTCGTGCGTGAAGTGACGATTCCCGAGGCCATCACCATCCAGGAGCTCGCCAACCGCATGGCGGAGCGGGCCGTGGACGTGATCAAGCTGCTGATGAAGCAGGGCCAGATGGCGAAGATCACCGACACGATCGACGCCGACACCGCCCAGCTGATCGCCGAGGAGCTCGGCCACACGGTCAAGCGGGTGTCCGAGGCCGACGTCGAGGAAGGTCTGTTCGATGTCGCCGACGCGCCCGAGGATCTGGTGCAGCGGCCCCCGGTGGTCACCATCATGGGCCACGTCGACCACGGCAAGACGTCGCTGCTCGACGCCATCCGCAAGACCAACGTGGTCGGCGGCGAGGCCGGCGGCATCACCCAGCACATCGGCGCCTATCAGGTGAAGTCGCCGTCCGGCGACAAGATCACCTTCATCGACACGCCCGGCCACGCCGCCTTCACGGCGATGCGCGCCCGCGGCGCCCGGGTGACCGACGTGGTGGTGCTGGTGGTCGCGGCGGACGACGGCGTGATGCCGCAGACCGTCGAGGCGATCCAGCACGCCAAGGCCGCCAATGTGCCGATGATCGTCGCCATCAACAAGATCGACAAGCCCGACGCCAAGCCGGAGCGGGTGCGCACCGAGCTCTTGCAGCACGAGGTGCAGGTCGAGAGCTTCGGCGGCGAGACCATCGAGATCGAGGTCTCGGCCAAGCAGAAGACCAATCTCGACAAGCTGCTCGACATGATCGGGTTGCAGGCGGAGATCCTCGAGCTGAGGGCCAACCCGAATCGCGCGGCCGAAGGCACCGTGATCGAGGCCAAGCTCGACCGCGGCCGCGGCCCGGTGGCGACCGTGCTGGTCCAGCGCGGCACCCTGAAGGTCGGCGACATCGTGGTGGCCGGCGCCGAATGGGGCCGTGTGCGCGCCCTCGTCTCCGACACCGGCGCGTCCATCGACTCGGCCGGCCCGTCGGTGCCGGTGGAGGTGCTCGGCTTCAACGGCACACCCGAGGCGGGCGACCGACTCGCGGTGGTCGAGAACGAGAGCCGGGCCCGCGAGGTGACCGACTATCGCTCGCATCAGAAGCGGGAGAAGCAGGCGGCCCGGGCGAGCGGCATGCGCGGCTCGCTCGAGCAGATGATGAGCCAGCTCAAGACCTCCGGCCGCAAGGAATTCCCGCTGCTGATCAAGGCGGACGTCCAGGGCTCGGTCGAGGCGATCGTCGGGGCGCTCGAGAAGCTCGGCACCGACGAGGTGGCGGCTCGGGTGATCCTGTCGGGCGTCGGCGGCATCACCGAGTCGGACGTGACGCTGGCGGAAGCCTCCGGCACCGCCATCATCGGTTTCAACGTCCGCGCCCACAAGGAGGCCCGCGAGGCCGCCGAGCGGCTCGGCATCGAGATCCGCTACTACAACATCATCTACGACCTGGTCGACGACGTGAAGAAGGCCATGTCGGGCCTGCTGCCGCCGACGACGCGGGAGACCATGCTTGGAAATGCCCAGATCCAGCAGGTCTTCAACATCACCAAGGTCGGCAAGGTGGCGGGCTGCAAGGTCACCGACGGGGTCGTCCAGCGCGGCGCCAATGTCCGGCTGATCCGCGACAACGTCGTCATCCACGAGGGCAAGCTCTCGCAGCTCAAGCACCTCAAGGACGACGTCCGCGAGGTCACGTCCGGCCACGAGTGCGGCATGTCGTTCGAGAACTACCAGGACATGCGGGTCGGCGACGTCATCGAGTGCTACCGCGTCGAGACGGTGCAGCGCAGCCTGTAGGTCTCTTCATCGTCGATCGGGCGTGCCCGGCTGTTCCAGCCGGGCACGCTGCACCATATCCGATGTCGTGGACGACGGCGCGTCCGCCCGCCCGCCTGCCTTGCGCGCGGGACCGGCCCGACCCGTCGAAAGCCCGCGAGAAACCGCCGGCGCGAGGTTCGACCCCACGCCACTGGCAAAGAAGAACATGGCCAAGCATCACCACCACCGTGACCAGGGCGCCGGCCCGTCGCAGCGTGCGCTGCGCGCCGGCGAGCTGGTGCGCCACGCCGTCGCCGAGATCCTCTCTCGTGGCGACGTGCACGACCCCGTCCTCGAGACCCATCTGATCACTGTGCCCGAGGTGCGGATGACGCCCGACCTCCGGCTCGCCACCATCTACGTCATGCCGCTCGGCGGCCAGGACGAGAAGGCGGTGCTCGATGCGCTGGAGCGCAACAAGCGCTTCCTGCGCGGCGAGATCGCCCACCGGGTGAACCTCAAATACGCACCCGACATCCGTTTCCGCATCGACGACCGCTTCGCCGAGGCCGCTCGCATCGACGGCCTGCTGCGCTCGCCCTCGGTGCGGCGCGACGTCGAGGCGGCCAAGACCGACGAGACCGATGATGACTAGCGCGCCCCGTCCGACCGATCTTCCGTTGTCCGCCCCGTCCCCCGGCGGGACCGAGGGGGCGCCGGCCATCGCCCCCGATGGCTCGCGCGAGGGCGCGCCGGAGGACGCCCGGCCGCGCCGCGACCGCGGCCCGCAGAAGAAGCGCGACAAGCGCGACGTCCATGGCTGGCTGGTGCTCGACAAGCCGGTCGGCATGACCTCGACCCATGCGGTCGCGGTCGCCAAGCGGCTGTTCTCGGCCAAGCGGGCCGGCCATGCCGGCACCCTCGATCCGCTCGCCTCCGGCTGCCTGCCGATCGCCCTCGGCGAGGCCACCAAGACCGTCATGTTCGTGATGGACGGCCGCAAGCGCTACGAGTTCACGGTGCGCTGGGGCGAGGAACGCGACACCGACGACGCCGAGGGCCGGGTGGTGGCCGAGAGCGAGCAGCGGCCGACCGCCGAGACCATCCGGGCGCTGCTGCCGCGCTTCACCGGCACCATCGAGCAGGTCCCGCCGCGCTACTCGGCCGTCAAGATCGCCGGCGAGCGCGCCTACGACATCGCCCGCGACGGCGAGACCGTGGAGCTGGAGGCCCGCCCGGTGGAGATCCACCGACTGGAGCTGATCGACACCCCGGACCGCGACCACGCCGTGTTCGCGGCCGAATGCGGCAAGGGCACCTATGTGCGGGCGATCGCCCGCGACATGGGCCGGCTGATCGGCTGCTTCGGCCACGTCTCGGCGCTGCGCCGCACCGCGGTCGGCCCCTTCGCGGCCGCCGACATGATTCCGCTGGCGGACTTGCAGGCGGTATGCGATAGAGCGGCGGTTGGCGAGGCTCACCTCGCCGACGCGCTTCTGCCCGTCTCGACCGCGCTGGACGACATCCCGGCGCTGGCCGTTAGTCGGGCGGACGCGGCCAGGCTCCAGCGGGGCCAGGCCGTTCTGGTGCGCGGGCGGGACGCCCCCATCGTCCGCGGCACGGTCTGTGTCACGGTCGCCGGCCAGCTCCTGGCCCTGGCCGACATGGATCGCGGCGAGATCGTCCCCAAGCGCGTGTTCAACCTCGCCGGCCTGCACGGCAGAGCCGGCCGACAGCAGGGTATCTGACCGATGTCGATCACGACGGGCCGCAAGGCCGAGCTGATCACCACCTATGGGACGAAGGCCGGCGACACGGGCTCGCCGGAGGTGCAGATCGCGATCCTCTCCGAGCGTATCGCCAACCTCACCGAGCACTTCAAGACCCACACCAAGGACAACCACTCCCGGCGCGGCCTGCTCAAGCTGGTGTCGCAGCGGCGTCAGCTGCTCGACTACCTGAAGCGGACCGAGGAGAGCCGCTACCGCGCCATCATCGAAAAGCTCGGCATCCGCCGCTGAGCGACCGGCGCGGGCCACGCCCGCGCCGACCTGCGGCGAGGCGGTCGCCTCGCCGCGACGACGACGGCTCTCGGCCGGACGTCCGAGGACGGGACCGTCACCATGGCGGAACCGCCATGCGACGAGACCGCCATACGACGGGACCGTCGAGCAGGCGACCGAAAGGTCCGGAGCGCAACGAATCCGCGTCGGATGAATCCGCATCGGATTTGGCGGCAGTGGCGCTCCGGCGGCGGGACGAACGGTCCTACGGCCGCGCCCGTCTGTGGCGACCACCGTCGCCGAGCGGCGGCTCGACGCCGCCGACCGAGCCGGGTCCACACGACCCGGCGCATGCTGGAGATCGCCATGGCAGGATCGCCGGACGCTGTCGCAGCCCGCTCGCCCGAGCGCGCGGCAGCCTCTCGCCGTCTTGCTCATGGCTGTCCGAGGCACCCCCTGGAACCATGAGAGATATCGCACATGTTCGACAAGCATAGCGTGGAGATCGACTGGGCCGGCCGCAAGCTCGTGCTGGAAACCGGCCGCATCGCCCGGCAGGCCGACGGCGCCGTGCTCGCCACCTACGGCGAGACCACCGTGCTCGCCACCGTGGTGGCCGAGAAGACGCCCCGCCCCGGCATCGACTTCATGCCGCTGACCGTCAACTACCAGGAGAAGACCTACGCGGCGGGCCGCATCCCCGGCGGCTTCTTCAAGCGCGAGGGCCGCCCGAGCGAGAAGGAGACGCTGGTCTCTCGCCTGATCGACCGGCCGATCCGCCCGCTGTTCGCCGACGGCTGGCGCAACGACACCCAGGTGATCATCACCACCCTGTCGCACGACCTGGAGAACGACCCCGACATCGTCGCCATGGTGGCGGCCTCGGCGGCGCTCACCATCTCGGGCATCCCCTTCATGGGTCCGGTCGGCGCGGCGCGCGTCAGCTTCATCAACGGCGAGTTCGTGCTCAACCCGCAGCTCGACGAGATGACCGAGAGCCAGCTCGACCTCGTCGTCGCCGGCACCCAGGACGCCGTCCTGATGGTCGAGTCCGAGGCCAAGGAGCTGCCCGAGGAGGTGATGCTCGGCGCCGTGATGTTCGGCCACCGGCACTTCCAGCCGGTCATCCAGGCGATCATCGATCTCGCCGAGAAGTGCGCCAAGGAGCCGCGCGAGCTCGTCACCGTCGACAACACGGAGATCGAGAAGGAGATGCTCGGCGTCGTCGAGCAGGATCTGCGCGCCGCCTATGCGATCCCGCAGAAGCAGGAGCGCCACAAGGCGGTCGACGCCGCCAAGGCCAAGGTGAAGGCGCACTTCTTCCCCGCCGGCGAGACGCCGCGGTTCGACGAGCTGCGCGTCATGGGCGTGTTCAAGGACCTCGAGGCCAAGATCGTCCGCTGGAACATCCTCGACACCGGCCGCCGCATCGACGGCCGCGACGTGAAGACCGTGCGCCCGATCGTCGCCGAGGTCGGCGTGCTGCCGCGCACCCACGGCTCGGCGCTGTTCACCCGCGGCGAGACGCAGGCGCTCGTCGTCGCGACGCTCGGCACCGGCGAGGACGAGCAGTTCATCGACGCGCTGGAGGGGACCTACAAGGAAACCTTCATGCTGCACTACAACTTCCCGCCGTTCTCGGTGGGTGAGACGGGCCGCATGGGCTCGCCCGGCCGGCGCGAGATCGGCCACGGCAAGCTGGCGTGGCGCTCGATCCATCCGATGCTGCCGCTGCACCACGAGTTCCCGTACACGATCCGCGTCGTCTCCGAGATCACCGAGTCGAACGGCTCGTCCTCGATGGCGACGGTGTGCGGCACCTCGCTCGCCCTGATGGACGCCGGCGTGCCGCTGCGCTCGCCGACCGCCGGCATCGCCATGGGCCTGATCCTGGAGGGCGAGCGCTTCGCGGTGCTCACCGACATCCTCGGCGACGAGGACCATCTCGGCGACATGGACTTCAAGGTGGCCGGCACCGAGAAGGGCGTCACCTCGCTCCAGATGGACATCAAGATCGCCGGCATCACCGAGGAGATCATGCGGGTCGCCCTCGGCCAGGCGAAGGACGGCCGCATCCACATCCTCGGCGAGATGTCGAAGGCGCTCACCTCGGCCCGCGCCCAGCTCGGCGAGCACGCGCCGCGCATCGAGATGTTCTCGATTCCCGTGGACAAGATCCGCGAGGTGATCGGCTCCGGCGGCAAGGTGATCCGCGAGATCGTCGAGAAGACCGGCGCCAAGATCGACATCCAGGACGACGGCACCGTCAAGGTCGCCTCCGCCAACGCCGAGTCGATCCGCTCGGCCATCAACTGGATCAAGTCGATCGCCTCCGAGCCGGAGATCGGCCAGATCTACGAGGGCACCGTCGTCAAGGTGATGGACTTCGGCGCCTTCGTGAACTTCTTCGGCTCCAAGGACGGCCTCGTCCACATCAGCCAGCTCGCCTCGCGTCGTGTCCAGAAGGTCACCGAGGTGGTCAAGGAAGGCGACAAGGTGAAGGTGAAGCTCCTGGGCTTCGACGAGCGCGGCAAGGTCCGCCTGTCGATGCGGGTGGTCGACCAGGAGACCGGCGAGGACCTAGAGGCCAAGCAGAAGGCCGAGGGCCACAAGGACGGCGAGCAGCCGCGCGAGGCCGGCGCGTAATCGCGACGGCTTGCGACAAAGCAAACAAGACCAGGTCCAAACGCGACAGGGCGGCCCACGGGCCGCCCTGTTTCGTTTCAGGCGCTGGTCGATCTCGGATCACATGCCCGGGTCGAGCGGCTGCTCGACGGCGCCGCCGCTCTCGGCCCAGTCCTTGAAGGCGCCGAGATTGAACACCTGGGTGTACCCCATCTCCTTGAGGGTCTTGGCGGCGAGCGCCGAGCGGCCCCCCGAGGCGCAATAGACGATCACCGGCTTGGCCTTGTCGAACGCCTTGTCGTGGTAGGGCGACTCGGGATCGGCGCGGAACTCCAGCATGCCGCGGGAGACGTGGACGGCACCGGCGACCTTGCCGCTCTTGCTCAGCTCGGGGGCGTCGCGCACGTCCACCACCAGCGCGCCGGCCGCCATCATGTCGCGTGCCTCGGCCGGCGAAATCGTCCGCACCTCGGCCTTGGCCGTGGCCAGCATGTCTTTGAGGCTCTTCGCCATTTCGTTCTCCTCTGGCGTCGTCTGACGCCCCGACGGCTGTAGCGCCGGCCCGCCCGCCGCGCAACCCGCCGGCCGGACCCCGCGCGACGCCTCGCCCGACCTCCCCAAGAGTCGATTTCGAGTCTTTTCCGTTACGTTACTGTCGGGTTAACGTGAGCCATGGCCACCGAGAAAGCCGAGACCGACCGAATTCCCGTCACCCTGGCGCTGTCGACCATCGGCTACATGGAGCGGCTGGTGCGGCAGGGCACCCACGGCACCAGCGTGCCCGGGGTCGCCCGCACCCTGATCGAGGAAGGCATTCGCAACGCTATCAAGGATGGCCTGCTGTCGATCCGCGACATCCCGCGCAACAACCATCACGACTGAGCGGGCGCCGGCTCCAGCCGACCGCTCGGCCCGGCGATCCACCAGCCGGCGAGACCCGCGACAGCCCCCGCCGCGATGGCGCCGAGGTCCGGCACCAGGACGGCGGCGTCCGCGGTCCACGGCATCGCGCCGGCCCACAGCAGAGCGAACACCAGCGCGGACGATCGGCGAAGCATGGGGGGGCTCCTTGCGGCGACCCCACCGTCATGCCCGACCGTGCCGGCGCGAACCGTGAGGTGCCTCACACGCCCCGCGGCGGACCGTCATCATTTCGGCACGACTATTGCTTAATGGAAGCTTACCTGACGGACGCCAACCCGGTCGAGCCGAAGAAAGACGACACCGCACCATGACGAGCCAGAGCCACCACCATCCGGCGGGCACGACCGGCCCCGGAGCCCACCCGGCGCTCGCCGGGGCCGAGCGGGCGCGTGTGCGCGCCGCCATGCGCGAGCTGCTGCTGCATCTCGCCCGCACGCTTCCGGCGCAGGACCGACGGAGCCGGCCGGGCGGGCGCGGCGTGCGCCGACCCGACACGGAGCTCTGAAGCGGCCGCGGCGCGGCGCCGGGATCGGTCGGGGTCAGCCGGACGCGGCCGCCGTGGCGGCGGAGAGCGCCGCCGGCCATTCCTGCTCCAGCACGTCGAGCTCCTCGGGCCGCCCGCAGCCGACCCGGATGCAGCGATCGAGGGGCGCCACGCCCGGCATGCGGACGAACACGTCGCGCGCCAGCAGCGCGTCGAGCACGCGGCGCGCATGAGCGCCGTCACGGCCGCAATCGACGGTGACGAAGTTGGTGGCGGAGGGCAGCGGCAGGAGCCCGTTGGCCCGAGCGAGCGCCGCGATCCGCGACCGCGCCGCCGACACCGCGGCACGCACCCGCACCAGATGATCGCCATCGCCGAGCGCCGCCAGCGCTCCCGCCTGGCCGATGCGGTTGACGCCGAAATGGTTGCGGATCTTGTCGAAGGCGGCGATCACGGCCGGCGCTCCGACCGCGAACCCGACCCGGATTCCGGCGAGCCCGTGGGCCTTCGAGAAGGTCCGCAGTCGCAGCACCCGCGGATCGTCGGGAGCGAGCCGCGGCGACACCCCGGCGGGCGCGAACTCCGCATACGCCTCGTCGAGCAGCAGCAGCGTGTGGGTCGGCAGCGCCGCCACCAGCTCGGCCACCGCCTCGGCCGACCACCAGGTGCCCATCGGGTTGTCGGGATTGGCGAAGTAGACGAGCGGCGCGCCGGTGCGGCGCACCGCGGCGAGCAGCGCCTCGGGGTCCTCGCGGTCGTCGTGGTACGGCACGGTGACGAGCCGGCCACCGAATCCGGCGACGTGATACGCGAAGGTCGGGTAGGCGCCGAGCGAGGTGACCACCGGGGTCCCGGGCTCCACCACGAGCCGCACCACCAGCCCGAGCAGGCCGTCGATCCCCTCGCCCACCATCACATGGGCAGGCGTGACCCCATGGGCCGCCGCCAGCGCGTGGCGGAGATCGTGGCTCTCGGGATCGCAGTACTTCCATGCCTCGGCGGCAGCCGCCGCCATGGCGGCGACGGCCATCGGCGAGGCCCCGAAGCCGTTCTCGTTGGCGCCGATGCGGGCACGGAACGGACGGCCGCGGACGCGCTCCTGTGCTTCCGGTCCGACGAACGGCACGGTGGCGGGCAGGCTGTCGACGAGGGCGGTGAAGCGGGCCGGCATGGCGACATATTCCGGAACGAAGCACGACGATCGAGCCGTGTGTGCGCCGCCGCGCGGGCCGGCGCAAACGCTTTCGTGCGACGCCAGCCGTGAGCCGGGATCGGCCGTGCGCCAGCGGCATGGTGTCGCCGCGGCGCCGCAAGACCGACGGCGCATGACACGGCCGCGACAACCGCAACAATCGGCGATCCGTGCGCATGCCGCAGCGCAGCGTCGAGTGCGCGTTCGCGCCGGCATCGATCGGCACGGGCTTGGTGAGGCGAGTCGCGACGGAGGCGCCGTGCCACATTCCGCAGTGCACATCAGACCCGTGACACGACCAAACAATATGCAACAATGCCGGGAGATCGCCTCTGTTTAGTTCTTGCGCGCCCCGGCGGAGTTGATACCGTTCGTATGCTAACGATCTCGCCGGGCCGAGCGGCGTGATCGGTGCCGATGCGACGCCGCATCGCGCATCGTGACAGACGATCTGCGCGCGACGGCATGACGGCGAGCGATCTCGGCCGAGCGACGAATATCTGACCGACGAGTATCTGATCCGACGAGTTTCCGATTCGACGAGTTCCTGTTCCGACCAGACGAAGAGAGGAACCCCCCGCCGTGTCGCCAACCGCCACCCGCCGCCTGCTGGTCGCCGCCGCCTTCGCCCTGGCGCTGCCGGCTCCGCTGCTCGCCGCCGAGATCAAGATCGGCGAGATCAACAGCTACTCGGGCCTGCCCGCCTTCACCGAGCCGTACCGCAAGGGATGGCAGCTCGCCGTCGAGGAGATCAACGCCAAGGGCGGCATCAACGGCGACAAGCTGGTGGTGATCTCCAAGGACGATGCCGGCAAGCCGGCCGACGCGGTGACGGCGGCCAACGAGCTGGTGTCGCGCGAGGGCGTCGTCATGCTCACCGGCGCGTTCTTCTCCCATGTCGGCCTCGCGCTCTCGGACTTCGCCGCGCAGAAGAAGATGTTCTTCCTGGCCGGCGAGCCGCTCACCGACGCCATCGTGTGGTCGAAGGGCAATCGCTACACCTTCCGGCTGCGTCCCTCCAATTACATGCAGGCCGCCATGCTGGCCGAGGAGGCCGCCAAGCTGCCGGCGAAGCGCTGGGCTACGGTCGCGCCCAATTACGAGTACGGCCAATCGGCGGTGGCGGTGTTCAAGCAGCTCCTCTCGGCCAAGCGTCCCGACATCGAATGGGTCGGCGAGCAGTGGCCGCCGCAGGGCAAGATCGACGCCGGCGCCGTGGCCGAAGCGCTCGCCGCCACCAAGCCGGAGGCCATCCTCAACGTCACCTTCGGCCCCGACCTCGTGAAGTTCGTGCGCGAGGGCAACACCCGCGGGCTGTTCCAGGGCCGCTCGGTGGTGAGCTTCCTGACCGGCGAGCCCGAATACATCGATCCGCTCAAGGCCGAGACGCCGGAGGGCTGGATCGTCACCGGCTATCCGTGGAACGGCGTCGGGACACCCGAGCACGACGCCTTCCTGAAAGCCTATCAGGCCAAGTTCAACGACTATCCGCGGCTCGGCTCGATCGTCGGCTACGCCCTGATGAAGTCGGTGGCCGCCATTCTCACCAAGGCCGGCTCGACCGACACCGACAAGCTAATCGAGGCGGCGCGCGGCATCGGCGTCGACACGCCGTTCGGCCCGATCGTGTTCCGCGCCATCGACCATCAGGCGACGCTCGGCGCCTTCGTGGGCAAGACCGCCGTCAAGGACGGCAAGGGCGTGATGGTCGATTTCGTCTATCGTGACGGCGCCAAGTATCTGCCGAGCGACGACGAGGTGAAGAAGATGCGGCCGCAGAACTGACGCGGCGCGCCATCCCGTCCGCATCCCCGCCCTCCGCGCCGCCGCGCCGCGGCACGGGGGCATCCGGGCGACACGGAGATGCGACCGGGCCCGCCCCGTCTCACGGGCGCAGGCAGCGGCGCGGCAGCATCCGAAACGCCGCGGTCGGGCCGACCCTGCCGCCGCCGACGATAAAGCCGCCGACCGTGTCGCCGCCGACCGCCCCGTCACATCCTTCACACCAGCAGCCGACGTGACCGCCGATGCAGCTCGTCTTCGTCCAGTTCATGACCGGCCTCGCGAGCGCCGCGTCGCTGTTCCTCGTCGCCTCCGGCCTGTCGATCATCTTCGGCGTCACCCGCATCGTGAACTTCGCCCACGGCGCCTTCTACATGCTCGGCGCCTATGTGGCCTACACGCTCACCGATCGGTTCACCGGCGCGTTCGGGTTCTGGTTCGCGCTGCTCGCCGCCGCCGCCATCGTGGCGATCGTCGGCTGTCTGCTGGAGATGACGCTGCTGCGGCGCATCTATCAGGCGCCCGAGCTGTTCCAGCTTCTCGCCACCTTCGGGGTCACCCTGATGGTGCAAGATCTGGTGCTGCTGATCTGGGGCCCCGAGGATCTGGTCGGCCCGCGCGCGCCCGGGCTCGCCGGCGCGGTGGAGATCTTCGGCAAGCGCATTCCTTCCTACGACCTGTTCCTGATCGCGCTCGGGCCGCTGGTGCTGGCCGGGCTGTGGCTGTTGTTCCACCGCACCCGCTGGGGCGTGCTGGTGCGCGCCGCGACGCTCGATCGCAGCATGGTGGCGGCGCTCGGCATCAATCAGAAATGGCTGTTCACCGGCGTGTTCGGGCTCGGCGTGTTCCTCGCGGCGCTCGGCGGCGCGCTCCAGATTCCACGCGACGCCGTCAATCACGGCATGGACCTGCGCATCATCGTCGAGGCGTTCGTGGTGGTGGTGATCGGCGGGCTCGGCTCCACCACCGGCGCCTTCGTGGCCGCCATCCTGGTGTCGCAGCTCAACGCCTTCGGCATCCTGGTGCTGCCGAAGATCTCGCTGGTGCTGGTGTTCCTGGTGATGGCCGTGGTGCTGGTCGTGCGCCCGTGGGGCCTGTTCGGCACGCGACCGCCGCCCGCCCAGGCGTCGATCGGGATGGCGGTGCGGCCGTGGCGACCGCTCGCGCCGGGCGAGATCGCCGTCGCCGCCGCCGTGGTGGCCGCGGTGGCGCTGATGCCGCTGTGGCTCGGCCACTACGCCCTCACGGTGGCGAGCGAGATCCTGATCTTCGTGCTGTTCGCCGCCAGCCTGCATCTCCTGATGTCGGTCGGCGGCCTCGCCTCCTTCGGCCATGCCGCGTATTTCGGCCTCGGCGCCTACGGGGCCGCCTTCGCCGTGAAGGCCGCCGGCCTGCCGATGCTGGCCGCGATCGCGGCCGGGCCACTGCTCGCCGCGCTCGGCGCCGCCATCGTCGGCTGGTTCGCGGTGTCGCTGTCGGGCGTCTACTTCGCCATGCTGACGCTGGCCTTCTCACAGATCGTGTGGTCGATCGCGTTCCAGTGGGTCGACGTCACCGGCGGCGACAACGGCATTCTCGGCCTCTGGCCGGACGCCTTCGCGGCGAGCCCGGCGGCGTTCTTCTGGCTCACCCTCGCGGTGGTGACACCGGCGCTGGTGTGGCTCCACATGGTCATCTTCTCGCCGTTCGGCTACGCGCTGCGGGCGGTGCGCGATTCGGAGCTGCGCGCCGAGGCGGTCGGCATCGACCGCCGCCGCGTGCAGTGGATCGCCTTCGTGATCGCCGGCACCGCGGCCGGCCTCGGCGGCGCGCTGTTCGCGTTCCTGAAGGGCAGCATCTTCCCCGACGTGATGGCCATCCCGACCTCGGTCGACGGCCTCGTCATGGTGCTGCTCGGCGGCGTCGAGACGGTGCTGGGACCGATCGTCGGCGCCGTGGTGTTCAAGGCGCTGGCGATGTGGCTGATCAGCCAGACCGACTACTCGAAGCTGGTGCTCGGCGCCGTCGTGGTGGCGCTGGTGGTCGCCTTCCCGAAGGGCATCGTCGGCACGCTGGCCGACTGGCGCGACCGCCTGATGGTGCGACGGCGCGGCGGCACGACGAACGATGCGGAGGCGACCGCCGACGCCACCGCGGCCGAGCCGCCGGCAGGCACGATGGCGCCGGCCCCCTCGCCCGCCACCGCCGCCGGGAGGACGCGGCCATGACGCGCCTGCTCGACGTGGAGAATCTCGCCAAGTCGTATGCCGGCCTCGCCGCCGTGCGCCATGTCTCGTTCGGGCTCGACCGTGGCGAGATCCTCGCGATGATCGGCCCCAACGGCGCCGGCAAGAGCACCTGCTTCAACATGCTCAACGGCCAGATCCGGCCGGATGCCGGGCGAATCCGCATCGACGGCGTCGACACCACCGGCCTGCCGCCGCGCGCCGTGTGGCGCAAGGGCGTCGGCCGCACCTTCCAGATCACCGCCACCTTCGGCTCGATGACGGTGCGCGAGAACGTGCAGGTGGCACTGATGTCGCACGGCGGCGCGCTCGGCCGCTGGTTCGGACGCGCCGACACCCGCGGCCGCGACGAGGCCGACCGTCTGCTCGCCCTGGTCGGCATGGCGGCCGACGCCGACCGCGCCGCCGCCGAACTCGCCTATGGCGACCTGAAGCGGCTGGAGCTCGCCGTCGCGCTCGCCAACCGGCCGAAGCTCCTCCTGATGGACGAGCCGACCGCCGGCATGGCGCCGCGCGAGCGCGTCGGCCTGATGCGGCTCACCGCCGAGATCGCCCGCGCCGAGGGCATCGGCGTGCTGTTCACCGAGCACGACATGGACGTGGTGTTCGAGCATGCCGACCGCATGATGGTGCTGTCCCGCGGCCTGCTGATCGCCGAAGGGCCGCCCGAGACGGTGCGCCGCGACCCGGAGGTGCGTGCGATCTATCTCGGCGAGGGGCTGGTCTACGACGCCCGCCACCAGGAGGCGCGCGCATGACCCACAAGCTCGCCGTGGCGAACCTCAACGCCTATTACGGCCAGGCCCACATCCTGTTCGACGTCGCCTTCACGGTCGCGCCCGGCGAGGTGGTGGCGCTGCTCGGCCGCAACGGCGCCGGCAAGTCGACCACCTTCCTGTCCATCATGGCGATGGTGGAGCGGCGCTCCGGCACGGTGCTGTTCGAGGGCGACGACGTCTCGCGCCTGCCGACCTACGCGATCGCCCGCCGCGGCCTCGGCTTCGTGCCGGAGAACCGCCGCATCTTCGCCGACCTCACGGTCGAGGAGAACCTGATGGTCGGCCGCCAGGCGCCGCGCCCCGGCGCGCCGGGCTGGACGCCCGAGACGCTGTTCACGCTGTTCCCGAATCTCGCCGAGATGCGCAAGCGCCCCGGCGGCCGGATGAGCGGCGGCGAGCAGCAGATGCTCACCATCGCCCGCACCCTGATGGGCAATCCCTCGCTGGTGCTGCTCGACGAGCCGTCCGAAGGGCTCGCGCCCAAGATCGTCGAGCAGATGGCGGCCGCCATCCTGACGATGAAGCGCGAGGGCTTGGCCATCGTGCTGTCCGAGCAGAACTTGCACTTCGCCCGGCTGATCTCGGACCGCGCCGTGATCCTGGAGAAAGGCCGCGTGCGCTTCTCCGGCTCGCTCGCCGAGCTGGAGGCGCGGCCCGACATCCGCGACGCCTATCTGGCGGTGTGAGACGCGCCCCCGAGACCAAGGAGAGCCCCCATGGCGAACGACGCGCCCGCCGGCCCGGCCGGCCCGACCAAGCTGGTGATCCGCAACATCGGGCTGATGCTGTCCGGCGCGCTGGAGAACCCGGTGCTCGACGCCGACACCATCGTGGCGGTGGACGGCCGCATCACCGCCATCGGCCGCGCCAAGGACGTCGACACCGAGGGCGCGACGACGGTGGTCGATGCCCACGGCACCGTGGTGTCGCCGGGGCTGATCGACAGCCACGTCCATCCGGTCGCCGGCGACTGGACGCCGCGGCAGAACCAGCTCGGCTGGATCGACTCGAGCCTGCACGGCGGCGTCACCACGATGATCTCGGCCGGCGAGGTGCACACGCCCGGCCGGCCGCGCGACATCGTCGGCCTCAAGGCGATGGCGATCACGGCGCAACGCTGCTTCGACGCCTTCCGGGTCGCCGGCGTCAAGCTGCATGCCGGCGCGCCGGTGCTCGAGCACGGCATGACCGAGGACGACTTCCGCGAGCTGGCCGCGGCCGGCGTGCGGCTGCTCGGCGAGGTCGGGCTCGGCGGCGTCAAGGACGGCGCCAACGCGCGCCAGATGGTGGCGTGGGCGCGCAAGTACGGCATCCAGTCAACCATCCACACCGGCGGGCCGTCGATCCCCGGCTCCGGCCTGATCGGCGCCGACATGGTGCTGGAAGCCGACACCGACGTGGTCGGCCACGTCAACGGCGGCCACACGGCGCTGCCCGACGCCGAGATCCGCTGCATCTGCGAGGGCTGCCGGCGCGGCCTGGAGCTGGTCCACAACGGCAACGAGCGCGCCGCGCTCTACACGCTGCGCCTCGCCCGCGAGATGAACCAGCTCGATCGCATCATCCTCGGCACCGACGGGCCGGCCGGCTCCGGCGTGCAGCCGCTCGGCATCGCCCGCATGGTGTCGATGCTGTCGGCGCTCGGCGAGGTGCCGGCCGAGATCGCGTTCTGCTTCGCTACCGGCAACACGGCGCGACTGCGCGCGCTCGACGTCGGGCTGATCGAGGTGGGTCGCGCCGCCGACTTCGTCATCATGGACAAGGCGCAGCACTCCGCCGGCAAGGATTTCCTCGACTCGATCCGGCTCGGCGACCTGCCCGGCATCGGCATGACCATCATCGACGGTATCGTGCGCACCGGCCGCAGCCGCAACACCCCGCCGGCGACCAGGCTGCCCGAGGTGGTGTGATTCTGTTTCCCGGTGATCGGTTCGCCGTCGTTCCGGGGCGCGGCGAAGCCGCGAACCCGGAACCCAGCGACAAACTCGAAGCTCTCGGCTGGATTCCGGGTGCGGCGCTGCACGCCGCCCCGGAATGACCGCCAAGTCGATCAGCCAGCTGGTACGAGGGCGGCAACGCCGCCGCGACAAGCCGCGTGTCCCGGGCGCGGTGCAGCGCGACGCATGGCGTCGTGGTGCGCCGCAGACCCGGGACCCACCTCTCATGCAAAGCAGGCCCGGCCGGTCTGGGTCCCGGCTCGCGATGCACCGGCTTCGCACGATGCACCGCGTCCGGGACACGGACCTCCATCGCTTCACAGAGCCAGATCCGATCCCAACACACTCACCGCAGCTTGAGGAGCAGCGCCAGGAAGGTCTTGCGCTCGGCGGCGGTGAGCGGCGCCAGCGTCTCGTCCGAGATGGCCAGCGCGGCCGCCGCATGCGCGTCGACCAGCGCCATGCCCTCGTCGGTGAGGGCGACGACGCGACGGCGCGCGTCGTCCGGGTCGGAGTCGATATCCACCAGGCCACGACCGCGCAGCCGGTCGACCACGCCCTTGACGGTGGCGACGTCCATGGCGGTGGCGCGGCCGAGCTGGTTCTGCGACGTCGCGCCGATCTCGCGCAGCTTGGCCAGCACGGCCCACTGCATGGCGGTGAGATCGCAGCCGATCCGCTCGGCGAAGATCACGGTGTGGCGCTGGCTCACCTGGCGCAGCACGAAGCCGACCTGCTCGTCGAGCCGATAGGCGTCCGTGCCCGGCTTCGGCTTCGCGATCTTGGCTCTCATGCCCTGCCCCCGTGGCGTGCGATCACGGCCGCGACCGGCCGATCGCTCAGCGCAACCCGTCCTCGCCCTTGATCTGGTCCTTGGTGAGGCCGCCGACCCGCGGCAGCGGCCGCCCGCCGGTGGTCACGGCCACCGCGACCACGATCTCGTCGGCGCGCGGCGCATCGGCGACCGCCACCTGCATGCCGTCGAAATGGCTGCGCACGAAGGCGGCGTCCTTGTGGCCGAGCGGGATGTCCAGCTCGGCGCCGACACCGCCGCGCTTCTTCGACGACGGAATGAGCGCCGCCCCTTTGCCGAGCGTCTTGCGCACCGGCGCACCCATCTTGGGATGCAGCAGCGCGGCGGCGTGCTCCAGCTCGCCGTCGGCACCGACCAGCGCCGCCTTGCCGTAGCTCTCGCAGACATCGCCCGGCACCCCGAGCGCCGCCACGGCGCGCTCCGCGAGAAGCTGGCCCAGCGTCTCGCCCATGTCGATCAGCGGCGCGAGGTCCTCGACATAGCGGCCCGCGAACGGGTTCTCGATCACCGCCACGGCGGCGGCGCGGCGCACCGGCGGCACCACCGCGCGGCCCATCTCGGTCAGCGTCTCGTCCACCACGGTGACGAGCTTGCGGATCTTCGGCGTCATGGCGGGCTCTCCGGTCGATCGGTCACGAGGGGCGTGTCGCGGTCCTGGCGCAACGGCCCGACCGTGCGGGTGAACCCTTGCAGATGCAGCGCCGCGGCGGCGATCAGCCCCTCGGCGCGCAACGCCTCGGCCATCGCGACACCACGGGCGAGCGCGGTGGCGATCTCGGCCGGCAGGAACGGCGGCACCACGCGGGTGACGAGACGGTCGCCGAGATCGCTGTCGGGCTGGAGCGTGCAGGCCGGCACCCGCACGATGCCGGGGTGATCGAGATCGACCGCGTTGGCCACCACGGTCGCAGCCGCGTCGGCGGTCGCGGCATCGCGCGCCAGGATGGTCACCGCATCGGCGATGCCGCGCGAGAAGCTGCGCCCGCGCGCGCCGGATGTCGCAATGCCGCGCACAAGATCCTCGGCCGCGATCGTCGCGGTAGCGAACAGACCGGGCCGGTCGGGGCGATCGACGAGGCCGGTGACGAAGCTGGTGCCGGGCGCGAGATGCAGCGCGATGTCGCCGCCGTTGTTGACATAGGCGCGGGCGAGGGCCGGGCCGGACGCCGCGATCATCGCGGCCAGCACCGCATCGGCGACCGCACCCGCCACCGCCGCCATCGGGGTGATGAAGCCGCGCGCCGCGTGGGGCGCCACCGCCTCGGCCATGCGGCGGGCGACCGCATCGGACAGCGCCGGCTGATCCGGACCCGCAGCCGCCCGCAGCCGCGGCAGCTCGGCGCACAGCGCGTCGAGCAGGCCGGTCAGCCGCCGCACGGCCGCCCGATAGGCGGTCTCGACCGCGTCGCGCGGCCCGAACGCCTCGACGATCAGGTCGATCGGCCCGTCCTGGAGGTGCAGGCGGCGGCCATCCGGCAGCAGGCGCACCTGTGGCAGGCGAGCCTGTGGCTGCCGCACGCGCGCGTGCGGCGGCGACGCGCCGGCCGGCGCCGCCGGGCTCACTCGCGCCCCCAGGGCGGCCCCTCGCGGCCGAACGGCCAAGTGTTGCCGGGAAGCTGCGGCACCAGCCGGCGCTCGTGCTCACCGAGCGTCGACAGCGGGCGGACGTGATCCATGTGGCCGCCGAGTGCCGCATAGTCGTCGAGCCGCAACGTGAACTCGATCGGCGCCACCAGCGCCGGCGTCGGCACGTAGCCGAAGGCGTTGGCGGGCAGCCGGGTGACATCGACCATGAAGGTGATGCCGCCGCCTGGCCACACATAGACGGGCGCGCCCCCGCAGGTGACGCGGGTCAGCGTGTCCTTGACCGAGCGGGTGAGCCGCACCGGATTCTCGGTGACGCCGGCGCGCAGCGAGCCGCCGGCCCCGGCCATGAACAGCACCGTCGACAGCGCCGGCTCGCAGTTCTCCTTGATGCGCTCGGTGGAGGCGCGCAGCGCCGCCGGCATCTCGGCCTCGACCGGGCGCAACGCCTCGTCGAGCCGGTAGAACGCCGCGTGCTCGCCGGTGGTCGACACCATGAACAACGTCAGGCCCGGGCGCGCCACCGCCGGATCGAACGCCCCGAGGATCGACAGCGGATCGGAGATGTCGGTGCCGCCCCAGCCGGTGCCGGGCTCGGCGACCTGGAAGTAGCGGCCGGGCGTCGAGCGCCGCCCCTTCATGCGGATGCCGGTCGGCGGAATGCCGAGCACCTTGCCGGACTGGTGCTCCGACAGCACGCCGGTGATGTGGTCGTCGACCACCACCACCTCGTCGACCTTGCCGAGCCACTGCTTGGCGAAGATGCCGATGGTGGCGGAGCCGCAGCCGACCCGCATGCGTTCCTCGGGCACGCCGTTGATGACGGGCGGCTTGCCGGCCTCCACCACGATAGTGGAGCCGCCGTCGACGACGAGCTCGACCGGCTTGCCGTTGGACAGCTCCAGCAGCGTGTCGCAGGTGACGCGGCCCTCCTTCTTGGAGCCGCCGGTGAGGTGATGCACGCCACCGAGCGACAGCATCTGCGAGCCGTACTCGCCGGTGGTGACGTGGCCGACCGCCTCGCCCTGCGCCCGCACGGTCGCCTGCTCGGGGCCGAGCCAGCGGTCGGTGTCGACCTTCACCTTGACGCCGCAGTAGCTGAAGATGCCTTCGGTGACCACCGTCACCATGTCGACGCCGTCGACCTCGGCCGAGACGATGAAGGGCGCCGGCTTGTAGTCCGGATAGGTGGTGCCGGCCCCGATGGCGGTGACGAACAGCGGCGCGTCGTCGGACAGGATCTCGCCGGCCCATTCGGCCGCGCGGCGCGAGAACGGCACCACACGGCCGCCCTGGTCGAGTGTGCGTTGCAGGATGACGTGCGGGTCGACCCGCACCAGCTCGCCGTCGCGGTTGGCGTAGCGGTCGCAGGCGCCGGCGAGGCCGGGCCTGATCCAGCAGGTGACCGGACAGGCGTCGCAGCGCACCTTTCCGTCGGCCGTGTGGGCGGTGTCGTCACGCGCGGGTTGAAGCGTCATGGCGTCCCTGTCGGGCATGGCCCCGTGCCGCGACGCGACCGCGAGGGCCGGCAAGATCGTTAGTGTACAAATGGTCCGGCATGGTCGCCGTCCTGTCAAGGCGCCGCGCCGGCGCGCAGCCGCGCCACCGTGGCATCGAGATCGGACCACGGCGCCCGGGCCGGTGCGAAGCGGTGGCGCAGGTAGCGGGCGAGCTCGGCGATCTGCCAGTCGGAGAGATGCTCCGCGAAGGCCGGCATGGCGCCGAGCGCCGCGATCCCGGCGAGCCCGGCCGGATGGCTGCCTTCGAGGATCACCCGCAGCACCGTGTCGGGATTGTCGGATTGCAGCGCCGTGACGGTGGCGAGCGACGGCCTCACCCCGTGCAGCGGGCCGCCCTGCCCCGGCTCGTGACACACCGCGCAGGCGCCGGCGAACATCCGGGCGCCGGCGAGCGAGACCGGCGTCGCGGCCCGCGCGGCGGCCTGCGCCTCGACCGCGGCGGCGCGTGCCGCGATCGCGGCGGCGTCCGGCCGCGGGCCGTCGAGATCGGCGAGATAATGCGCCATGGCGCGGATGTCGGCATCGGGCAGCGCCTTCAGGCCGGCCACCACCTCGGCCATGGGCCCCGCGGCGGCGCCGTGATGCGGCGACCAGCCGGTGCGCAGATAGTCGTAGAACGCAGCCTCGTCCCACGGCACCGGGGCGCGGTTCGCGGTGGTGAGCGCCGGCGCCTCCCAGCCGTCGCCGGTGCCGCCCGAAAGATGCGCGGCGCCCTTCTCCTCGGCCCCGAGCGGATTGCGCGGCGAGTGGCAGGCCGAGCAGTGGCCGAGCCCTTCGACCAGGTAGAAGCCGCGGTTCCACAGGTCCGAGCGCGACGGATCGGGCACGAACGGCTGGACGCGATGAAACGCGGTGTTCCACAGCGCCATCAGGGGCCGCTGATCGAACGGGAACGCCAACGCGGCCGGCGGCGTCGGGTTGCGCACCGCCGGCACCGACATCAGGAACGCATAGAGCGCCTGGAGATCGGCATCGGTCGCCTTGGCATACGAGGTGTAGGGAAAGGCCGGATAGAGGTGGCGGCCGTCGCGATGCAGGCCCTCGCGCATCGCCCGCTCGAACGCCGGATAGGACCATGCGCCGATCCCGGTCTCCGGATCGGGCGTGATGTTGGGGCTGGTGATGGTGCCGAACGGCGTCGCGATCGGCCGCCCGCCGGCGAGCGGCACGCCGTCGGTCGCCGTGTGACAGGCGAAGCAGGCGCCGAGATGCGCCAGCGCCTCGCCGCGCGCCAGCGTCGCGGCCGAGAACACCGCGGGATCGGGCCGCGGGATCGGCGGGATGGCGGCGCGCCACGGCAGCGTCGCCGCCCCGAGGCCGCCGGCCGCGGCGAGCGCGGCGGCGACCAGCGTGCGCATCAGCACCCGCGCGCGCGGCGCTGGCGGCTCGGCGGCCGCTGCGGGCGGCGGCGCCGGAGCGGGCGGCGCGACGCCGGCGGCGCGCAGGCCGGCCAGCACCCGCTCGGGGGTCAGCGGCAGCTCGCGGAAGCGCACGCCGGTCGCGTCGTAGACGGCATTGACGATGGCGGCGGCGCTCGGCACCGAGGCGGACTCGCCGACGCCGAGCGGCGGCTCCTCGGGCCGCGGCACCATCATCACGTCGATCTGCGGCAGCTCCGGGAAGGTGAGGATCGGATAGGCGCCCCACTCGCGGCTCGCCACCGCTACCTCGGAGAATGTCACCTCCTCCTTGAGCACGCGGCTGGTGGACTGGATGACGTTGCCCTGGATCTGATGGCGCACGCCCTCCGGATTGATCATCAGGCCGGAGTCCTGGCCGACCGTGATCCTGGTCAGCGCCACCTCGCCGGTCTCGCGGTTCACCGCCACGTCGGCGACCCAGGCCGACCACGCCGCGCCGTAGCCCGGAAACTTCGAATGCACATAGAGCGCGTAGGCGAAGCCGCGCCCGCGCAGGGTGCCGTCGGCATCCTGGCGTCGTCGCGCCCCGACATGCGGCTCCCAGGCGGCGCGCGCGGCGAGCTTCTCGACGAGATCGCGGCCGCGCGGATCGCTCAGGTAACGCAGGCGATACGCCACCGGGTCGACGCCCGCCTCGGCCGCCGCCTCGTCGATGAAGCACTCGTGCGCGAAGCTGTTGGGCAGCGCCGAGACGCCGCGCATCCAGGCGGCCCGCACGATCGGCGCCATGTCGTGACAGACGACGCGCTTGTTCGGCACGTCGTAGGGGCCGATGGCGGTGCGGTCGCCCATCTGGAGCACCACCGGCTCCGCCTTCACGGTGCCAGTGAGGAGAAGCGCCAACGTGGTCGCCGCGTTCGACGGATAGCGTGTCGCGAAGTCGTAGGCGACGACGTCGCCGGCCGCATCGAGGCCGCCGTCCACCGTCATCAGCTGGGCGGCGCCCTTCGGCTCCCAGGCATGTTCTTGATCGCGGGTGAGCTGCACCCGCACCGGCCGGCCGACCGCGCGAGAGAGCAGCGCCGCATCGGCGGTGACGTCGTCGGCGCAGTTGCGGCCGTAGCAGCCGGCCGCCTCCAACCGAACGATCTCCACGGCGCTCTCCGGCAGGCCGAGGAGCTTGGCCAAATCGGCCCGCAGCGGCACCGGGTTCTGGGTGCCGGACCACGCCCGCAGCCGTCCCTCGACGGCCGAAAAGTCGGCGACCGCGCAGGACGGGCCGATCGATCCGTGCATCTGATAGGGCCACACATAATGCCGCGTCAGCCGCGTCGCGGCGCCGGCGAGCGCCACATCGACGTCGCCCTGGTCGAGCAGCACCCGCGGGGTCGACGGGTTCCTGGTCAACGCGCCAGCGAGATCGCCGAGATCGGGCAGCGTCGGGGTCGGCCTCCAGGCGACGCGCAGCGCCCGCATGGCCGCCTCGGCATGCTCCTCGCGCTCGGCCACGACGCCGACGAAGTCCCCGATGGTCACCACCGCGACGATGCCGGGAATGTGGGCGATCGAGCCTTCGTCGACCGACAGGAGACTCGTTCCGACGAAGTCGCCGATGTCGACGCCCGCATAGGGCGGCCGCACCACGCGGCCGTGCAGCATGCCGGGCACGCGGACATCGTGCACATAGACGAGGCCGCCGGTCGCCTTGGCGGGCAGATCGACGCGCGGCGCCGAGCGGCCGACGATGCGATGCTCGGAGACCGGCTTGAGCGCGACGTCGTCGGCGAGCGGCAGGCGGATGCGCGCCTCGCCGATCAGCTCGCCATAGGTGATCACGCGGTTGTCGCCGGCGGGCTCCGGCACGCGGCGGCGCACCACGCCGTCGTCGACGACGAGATCGGCGGCCGGCACGCCGAGCCGCACGGCGGCGAGCCCGACCAGATGATGGCGCGCCTGAGCGGCGGCGCGGCGCAGCGGCACCGCGGTGATCTGGATGGTCTCGCTCGCGATGGTCGGCCCCTGATCGGGTGTCGCCGCGGTGTCGCCGAGCACCACGGCGACGCGGGCGAGGCCGACATCCAGCTCCTCGGCGACGATCTGCGCCAGCGCCGTGCGGATGCCGGTGCCGAGATCCACATGGCCGTTGAAGGCGGTGACGGCGCCGTCCGCCGCCACGATCACGAAGGGATCGAGGGTTTCGGGATCGGCGCTCGTGACATCGACGTCGGCGGGCGCACCGGGCGCCGGCCGCACCACCGCGAGGGTGCCGGGCCGCGTCAGGCAGACCGTGCGGGTGAGGCCCTGCGGCTGAAGCGTCACGGCGACGCCTCCACGTTCGGCGACGGTACCGGCCGCGTGGCGGCGATTCGCGCGGCGGCCAGCCGCGCGGCGGCGAGCCGCACCGCCGCGACGATCTCCACATGGGTGCCGCAGCGGCACAGATTGAAGCGCAGCGCCTCGCGGATCTCCGCCTCGCTCGGATCGGGCGTGGCCTCGAGCAGCGCCACTGTCGTCATGATCATGCCGTTGAGGCAATAGCCGCACTGGGCACCAGCCGCTTCCACGAACGCCGCCTGCACCGGGTGCATCGCGTCCGCGGTGCCGAGCCCATCGAGCGTGACGATCCGGCAGCCCGCGACGTCGCCGAGATGCAGCACGCAGGCACGCGCCGGCCGGTCGTCGACCAGCACGGCGCAGCTCCCGCATTCGCCGAGACCACAGCCGAACTTCGGGCCGTTGAGGCCGAGATCGTTGCGCAGCACCGGCAACAGCGGCGTCGACGCCGGCAGCCGCAGCGCATGCGCGGTTCCATTGACGGTGAGACGAACAGGACGGTCGGAACTCGTCATGCAGGGCGACCCGGCGGGCTTGTTCGTTCGTATGCTAACGAAGAAGCCGGCGCCCGGCGAGCCCTTGTCGATGCTGCGCCGCGATCGTTCCACGACGATATCCGATGCGGCGCAGCATTGCCGTCGGGCGGAGCACGTCCGCGCGACATTTGCATAACGAAGCGGCAGCACGCGCCGGCGGCGCGGCGGATGTGCGCGATATCAGCGCACCGTGCCCGGCTCGGTCAGCTGATAGCCGCAGGAGCGGGCCGCCAGCGCGGCCGCCGCGTCGAGGTCGGACGCCGCATTGGCGTGGATCACGAACAGCGGATCACCGGCCGCGACGGCATCGCCGAGGCGCGCCACCAGATCGATGCCGGCGCCCTTGTCGAGCGGCGCCCCCGCCACCCGGGCGATGCCGGCGATGGCGAAGCCGTCGATGTCGGCGACCACTCCGCCGCGCTCCGCCAGCACCGTGCGGGTGAGCCGGCCCGGACCGATCGGCTCGCGCCGCGCTCCTTGAGCGACGACGATCCTCTCCAGCGCCTCGCGGGCCGCGCCGGAGGCGAGCAGCGCCTCGGCGCGCCGGCGACCCGCCTCGACGCTGCCGATCGCCGGGTCCCACGCCAGGATGCGGCCGGCGAAGCGCAGCGCCTTCTCACGCAGGTCGGAGAGCATGTCACCGGCATCGCCCTCCAGCACCCGCAGCACATCGCACGCCTCCAGGGCCGGGCCGACGCCGCGCCCCACCGGGGCGCTGCCGTCGGTCGGCACCGCCTCGACGGCGAGGCCGAGCCCGGCGCCCACCGTCTCGAACAGACGCGCCAGCGCGGTGGCCTCGGCGGCGCTCTCGATGCGGGCGCGCGGCCCGTACGGCAGGTCGATCACCACATGGGTGGCGCCGGCCGCGAGCTTCTTGGACAGGATCGAGGCGACCGACCAGCGGTTGGAGTCGAGCCCGAGCGGCCGGGTGATGGCGTTCATCACATCGTCGAGCGCCGAGTGGCCGAGCCGGCCGTTCCACGCGATGCAGCCGCGTGCCGCGGCGACGACGCGGCGGACGTCGTCGGCATCGAGATCGACGCGGGCGAGCGTCTCCATGGCGTCCGCCGTGCCGGCCGCCGACGTGATGGCGCGCGACGAGGTCTTGGGGATCGCGAGCCCGTGCGCCGCCACGATCGGCACCAGGATCATGGTGATGCGCGAGCCCGGGATGCCGCCCATCGAGTGCTTGTCGGCGACGATCGGCTCGTCGAAGCGCAGCGCATTGGGGAAGCGCGCCCGCACCCGGGCGAGCGCCAGCACCTCGGCGTCGTCGAGGCTGCGGTCGGCGGCGACCAGGAAGCCGGCCACCTCGCTGTCGGGATAGCGGCCCTCGACGATGTCGCCGACCACCTGGGCATAGGCGGCCTCGTCCAGCGTGTCGCCACGGATCTTGCGGCGCAGCGCCGCCCGGCTCGCCGGGGTCGGGGTGCGGGTGAGCACGACGGGCGTGCTCTCCGGCAGGGCGAGCCGGTCGAACACCTCGGCGGTGAGCCCGACCGCATCGGCCGGCACCACGCCCGGCTCCGCCACCATCACCTCGGCGCGCACGCTGCGGCCACGGCCGGCGAGATCGATGCGGCCCGGCCCGAGATAGTCGGCGGCGGCCACCACGGTCGAGTCGCGCGGCAACACCGCCAGCGCCCGGGCGCCGGCGGCGAGCGGCAGCCGGACGAGGCGCAGCCGCGCCGTCTGGGCCTGAAGCGCCGCGATCAGCCGCTCGATGCCCTCCTGCGGGCTGCGATCGTTGTCGACGCGGACGAGGGTGACGCCGGCGGGCGGCGGCGGCGTGGTGCGGGCGAGGCGGGCGAGCACGACGTCGCCGCTCTCGCGGCCGCGCGCCGCGATGCGGGCGGCCAGGACCTCCGGCGGCGCCGTGATCTCGATCACCACCACGTCGGGCAGGCGCTCGGCCAGCGCCGCGATCACGGCGCGCGAGCCGTTGGCGACGACGTGACGTCCTTTCGCGATCTCGTCGAGAAGGCCGATCGGCAGGCCGTAGCGCAGGCCGTGCGCCGCCCACTCGATCAGGAAGGCGCCGCCTCGCGCCATCCGCTCGAAGGTGTCGGGATCGACGGCGTCGTGCGCCTCACCGCCGGCATCGGCGGCGCGCGTGATGGTGCGGCGGGCGAACACGAAGCGGCCACCCGGTGCCAGTGCGGCGCGGGCGCCGTCGAGCAGCGTGTCCTTGCCGGCGCCGCTCGGTCCCACCACGAAGAACAGGAGGCCGGGAGTCATGGTCTGTCGTTCTGCGTGCATCTGCTCTGCGTGCATCGGTCGACGGCGGGTCCGCTGTCACCTCTCCCCGCCGCGCGGGGAGAGGTCGAGTTCCACGCCGCAGGCGTGGAGCTCGGGTGAGGGGGCGCCTCCATATCCACGCGATCCCCCCTCACCCCACCCCTCTCCCCCCCGTCGGGGAGAGGGGGAGCACGCACCACGCTCTCTGGCGAGACGAGGCTCTGCATCGCACAAACATCCCGCTTCACGCCGCGTCGAGGCCGATGTCGATCGGCCGCGCCCCTTGGGTGATCTTGCTGGTCGAGATGTAGTCGACGCCGGTCTCGGCGATCGCCTTGATGGTATCGAAGCGGATGCCGCCGGAGGCTTCGAGCGGCACGCGCCCGCCGACGCGCGCCACCGCGGCGCGCATGTCGGGGAGCGACATGTTGTCGAGCATGATCACGTCGGCACCGGCGGCGAGCGCCTCGTCCACCTGATCGAGCCGGTCGCACTCCACCTCGATCTTGGTGAGGGTCGGCAACTGCCGGCGGGCGCGCGCCACCGCGGCCGTGATGCCGCCGCACACGGCGATGTGGTTGTCCTTGATCATCACGCCGTTGTCGAGCCCGAGCCGGTGGTTGAGGCCGCCCCCGCAGGTCACCGCGTGCTTCTCCAGCATGCGCAGGCCGGGCGTCGTCTTGCGGGTGTCGATCAGCCGGGCCTTGGTGTGGGCGATCAGCGCCACCCAGCGGGCCGTCTCGGTGGCAATGGCCGAGAGGTGCTGAACGATGTTGAGCGCGGTGCGCTCGGCGGTGAGCAGGCCGCGCGCCGGCCCCTCGACGGTCAGCAGCACGGCGCCGCTCGCGACGGCGTCGCCATCACGCACGGCGACCGCGACATCGAGGCGCGGCTCGTAGCGGCAGAACACCGCGGCGGCGACCTCGATGCCGGCAACCGTCAACGGCTCGCGGGCGTTCATGGCGAAGCGGCCCCGTTCGTCGGGCTCGATCATGGTCTGCGCCGTGAGGTCGCCGTGGCCGACATCCTCGGCGAGCCACAGGTCGATCAGGCGGGCAATGGCAAAGCTGTCATACATCGCGAACGTCCTTTCCTGATTCCATGTCGGCGCGGTGACACACGCGCCGCGTGCTTTTCACGCAACGCATCACCTGCCTCAGCGCCGTGACGCCCGGTCGAGCGCCCGCGCGCCGGGCCGATCAACTCAGCGCCGCCACGCCCGATCGAGCGCCAGCAGGGCCGCATTGACCACGAGGGCGAGCATCGCCAGCAGCAGCGCCACCGCCAGCACGCTCGGCATGTCGCCGCGCTCCATCGCCTGCATCACCACGAAGCCGAGACCGTTGCGGGCCGCGAACATCTCGCCGATCAGCACGCCGAGCAGGCACAGCGAGACGCCGAGGCGCGCCCCGGTGATCACCTCGGGCAGGATCGCGGGCAGCACCACGTAGAACGAGCTCTGCCACGGCGTCAGCCCCATCACGGCGGCGCTGCGGCGATAGACCGGCTTCATGTTCAGGATGGCGTTCATGGTGAACAGGGTGAGCGGGATCATGCCGTGCATGATGCCGAAGGCGATGCGGGCCGAGATGCCGAGGCCGAAGATCAGCAGCACCACCGGATAGAGCGTCACCTTGGGCAATGCGTAGAGATTGACCAGGATCGGCTGGGCGACCGCTCCGGTGGTGCGATTCATGCCGAGCAGAATGCCGAGCCCGATGCCGGCGAAGGTGGAAAGCACCACGGCGGCCGCGAAGGCCCGGCCGGTCTCCCCGGCCTGGCGCCAGAAGTCCGCATCGCCGAGCAGCACGCCGAGCCGGACGAGCGTCGCGACGGGCGACGGCAGCCCGCTGTTCGACACGGCGAGATGCAGCCCCTCCCAGACGACGAGGAGGACGAGGACCACGACGGCGGAGCCGAGGGCGCTGCGCACGGCTCTAGCGCCTCAGCCGCGCCTGGAGGCGGCGGTCCACCGCGTCGAGCCCGGTGTTCACCACGGTGACCACCAGGATGATCAGCAGCATCAGCCCGTACATCTCGCGATTGTCGAAGTTGTTGTAGGCATACGCGATGGCGTAGCCCATGCCGGCGCCGGACAGGATGAACTCCGACGCGATGACGCCGATGAACGCATAGGCGACCGCGAGCTTCACGCCGGTGAAGAGATGCGGCAGCGCCGCCGGCAGGCCGATCAGCAGGGCGCGCGAGGCCGGCCCCATGTGCATCATGCGGGCGGTCTTGCGCAGCACCAGGGGAATGCGGTCGAGACCCACCAGCGTGGCCGAGATCATCGACACGATGGCGAGCAGCACCGCGATGGCCACGATGGCGGCCGGACCGACCCCGAACAGGATGATGAAGACCGGGTAGAACATGAAGGTCGGCACCGCATAGTAGCTGGCGAGCAGCGGCTCGACGGCACCGCGCACCAGCGGCCAGGCATGGATCACGGCGCCGACCAGGAAGCCGAGCCCGATCGACAGCACCGCGGCGATGGCGACGCTGCGCAGGCTGACCACGATGTCGGCCCAGTGCTTGCCGCTCGCCAGGATGTCGACCAGGCTCGCCGCCATGGCGGAGGGCGGGATCACCACCGTGACCGGCACCCAGCCGAGCCGGCAGGCGAGCTCCAGCGCCGCCACCGCGGCGGCGATGACGAGGAGCCTGATCCAGCCCTCGCGGGTCACGGCACGGTCCCGGCGATTGTCATCCGCTCACCCCTCGCGCAGATGCTTGAGCGACTCGACCCGCAGCCGCTCCCACAGGTGGCCGGTGAGATCGCCGAAACGCGGATGCGAGACGATGCGGCTGTCGCGCTCGGCATCCCAGCCGGTCGCCACGATGTCGATGAATACGCCGGGCCGCGCCGACATCACGCCGACACGGTCGGCCAGCATGGCGGCCTCGTCGAGCGCGTGGGTGATCAGCAGCACCGTGGCGCCGGTCTCGCGCCACATGCGCAGCAGCTCGTCGCCCATCAGCAGCCGCGTCTGCGCATCGAGCGCACCGAACGGCTCGTCGAGCAGGATCAGCCGCGGCTGCATCACCAGCGTGCGGGCGATGCAGACGCGCTGGCGCATGCCACCGGAAAGCTGCGCCGGATAGGCATCGGCGAAGCCGCGCAGCCCCATGAAGCCGATGGCGTAGTCGACCCGGCGGGCGATCTCGGCCGGATCGACGCCGGCCCGCCGCAGCCCGAACGCGACATTGTCGGTGACCGACAGCCAGGGGAACGAGGCGTCCTCCTGAAAGACCGCGCCGACCCCGGCCGGCACCCCGGCGATCGGCCGCCCCTCGAACTCCGCGGTGCCGCTGGTCGGGGTCGCGAGGCCGGCCAGCACGTCGAGCAGCGTCGACTTGCCGCAGCCCGAGGGACCGACCACCGAGAAGAACTCGCCGCGCTTCAGATCGAGATCGATCGGCCCCAGCGCATGCACGTCGTCGCCCCGCCCTCGCCGCGAGAACACCCGGGTGACACCGACGAGCCGCGCATGCGGCATCGCGGTGTCGGGCACCACGGCGACCTCGGCCGGCGACACGCTCATTTGGCGCCCTGGACGGCGGGCGGCAGGAACGACGGATCGAGCAGCTTGGACCAGTCGACCGGGCCGGTGATCTCGCCGATCAGCCGCAGGCCCTCGACGGTGCGGTCCAGCTCGGTGCGGTCGAAGGCGCCGGTGCTCCACATGCGCGGCCCGATCATGTTGGCAACCGCCACCTGGGCGACGGCGGGATCGAGCTTGAACGCCTTCGTCAGAATCTCGGCCGCCCGGGCGGGGTTCTCGTAGAGCGCCTCGACGCCGGCGGCGCGACCCGCGATGATGGCGCGCAGGCGCTCCGGATTGCTCTTCGCAAAGGCGCGGGTGGTGATGCCGACCGAGGTGGTCATCGGCGGCAGCAAACTGCCGTAGGACACGACGGTCCGATACTTGTCGGCCCGGATGATCGACAAGGGCTCGATCAGCGCAGCCGCCGCGACGGCGCCCTGCTCCAGCATGGTCAGGCCGTTGACATAGCCGCCCGAGGCGACGCGCTCGACCTTGGTGGCGTCGACGCCCTCCTGCTTCAGCGCCATCAGCAGCAGCATCTCGGAGACGCCCTTGGGCGACGTCACCGCGACCTTCTTGCCCTCCAGATCCTTGAGCGAGCGGATCGGCGAGTCCGGCATGGTGACCAGCGACGCCTCGGCGGTCGAGCGGGTGCCGGTGTTGACGATGATCACATCGAGGCCCTGGCGCTGCGCCGCCAGCGCGGCCGCGATCGCCACGTCCCCATAGGGCGTCTCGCTCGCCAGCAGGTTTCGCACCGTGGTGCCGCCACCGCCGGAGCCGATGATCGAGGTGATGTCGACGCCGGCCTTCTTGAACAGGCCCTCCGCCATGGCGACCGCATAGGGCGCGCCATAGAGGCTGGTGCCCCATTGGGTGACCGAGATCTCGACCGCGCCGGCGGGCGCGGCCACCAGCAGTACGGCGGCGGACAGGACGGCACGAAGCGCGGTGCGGAACATCGTCGGGTCCTTCGGGATCGGGGGTTGTCGGCAGCGTCGGACGACGCCCGGCATCCTAGTCGACCCCGCGCCGGCCGACCAACCGGAAACTCGCGCCCCAGCTCTGCCGGCGCGGCGCCGTCCGTCGGCGAGAGATCATCGGCCGGCGCGACGCTGCCGTTCCGCGTCGACGTCGCGGACGACAACCAGGCCGCGAAGCCGGCGAGCCGGCCGCGACATCGCGATGTCGCCGGATCGGCCGCAGTGGCGTAGACGAGCGGGCGGGAGCCGTGGGCGACACCCCGGTCGGCGCGGCCTCCCGCCAGGAGACGGCCCGTGTCGAAGCTCTCGGATTTTCTGCGCCGGCGGGCGATCCCGCCCGAGCACCACACGCGACGAGCGCTCGCCCGCTATGTCCACAAGCGCGGCTTCGAGATCGGCGACTACACCTATGGGGTGCCGGCGATCCGGCCGTGGGGCAGCGCCCGGCTCACCGTCGGCCGCTACACCAGCATCGCGGCCGAGGTGGAGATCTTCTTGGGCGGCGACCACCGGATGGACGCGGTGTCGCTCTATCCGTTCGACGGGCCGGACGAGACCGGGGCCGCCGACGTGTGGATCGGCTCCGACGTGTGGATCGGCTTCGGCGCCACCATCCTGCCGGGGGTGCGGATCGGGCACGGCGCCGTCATCGGGGCACGCACCGTGGTGTCCCGCGACGTGCCGGATTACGGCATCGCGGTCGGCAACCCGGCCCGCGTGGTCAAGCATCGCTTCGCCCCGGAGATCATCGCGGCCCTGCTGCGCACCGCCTGGTGGGACCTCGATCGCGCCGCCGTCCTCGGCCTGAAGCCGCTGCTGACCGGCACCGACGTGCCGGCGCTCGTCGCCGCCTGCGAGCGGCTGCGGGCAACGGCGTCCGCGCAATGATCCCGACGCTATAGCGTAACAACTGTAACGGAGCGCAGCGCGCGGCGTGATTTTCGTCTCGCATCGGCTTGACAGCTCTGATCGTTGTCGTCTCTTAGAGGCATGCAAGGCGCCCCCGCTTCGGCATCGTCGGCCTGTCCCAATCGATCGATCCTCGATCGTTCGATTGCTGCACTGGCGACCGTCTGCCGTTCGGTCGTGGGCCACTCCATCCTGCGGCTCTCCAGCGCCGGCGGATTCGTCGTCAGCCGCTCGATCATCAGCCGCTCGATCATCAGCCGCTCGATCATCAGCCACCGGATCGTTCGTCGGCCGGTCGTTCGTCGGTCGATCGCGGTCGCCTGCGTGCTGATACTGGTGCTGGTCGGGGTCTTGCATCATCTGATGCCGGACCACTATGCCTTCGGCGCCGACATCACGGCGCCGGCCGCGGCGGCCGCGCTGCCGTCTGATGCGGCGTCCCCGTCCGAAGACGGGTCGGGCGGCTTCGCCGTCGCCATAGCGGCCGACTACTGCTCGGCCTGCACTGCCGTGACCCTGCCGGCCGTCGCGCTCCGCGGCATGGGCGAACGCCTTGCGCTCGTCGTCGATCCGGCACCACCGCCCGCCACGCGGGCACATCCGCCGGGCATCGAGCTGCCTCCGCCACGACGATCCGTCTGAGCACGTCCTCACGGCGGCTCGGCCCGTTCGGGCCGCCTCCCGTTGCTGCTCACGGTCGTCCATCATGCTCCATCGCGCGGTCGCGTGGGCGCTGGGCTTCGCCCTGGCCCTCCACGCCTCGTCCCCTGCTCTCGCGCAGGCCCCGAACCGGGCACCTTCGCGAACCCTGACCTTGACGGCCGCCATGCAGCGTGCGCTGGCGGCCAATCCTCGCCTCACCGCGGCCGAGCGCGATATCGGCATCGCCCGCGGCCGGCGCATCCAGGCGGGGGCCATCCCCAACCCCGATCTGTCGTTCGAACTCGACAACGCTTTCGGCACCGGCGACTACCGCGGCACCCGCTCGGCCGAGACCACGTTGCAGATCAGTCAGCTCGTCGAGCTGAGCGGCAAGCGCCAGGCCCGCATCGCGGCCGGCGACGCCGGCTTCGCGGTGGCGGGCTGGGATCGCGCCGCGGTACGGCTGGAGGTGCTGTCCGAGACCGCGATCGCCTTCGTCAACGTGCTGAGCGCCCAGCGTCGCGTCGAGATCTTCGACGAGCAGATCGCCACCCTGGGCCGGCTGACGCCGCTGCTCCAACGCCGGGTCGACGCCGGTGCCTCGTCGCCGGCCGAGATCGCCCGGGCCGAGGTGGCGGCCGATCTCGCCAAGGCGGATCGCGAGCGCGCCCGCGTGGCGCTGGCGGTGGCGCGGCGCGACCTCGCGGCGCTGATGGGGCTCACCGCGCCCGACTTCAAGAGCGTCTCGGGAAACCTGTCGCGCATCGGCCGGCCGCCGCCGTTTCCCACCGTGCTGGCCGCCCTGGAGGCAAATCCGCAGCTCGTCCGCTGGACCGCCGTGCAGGCTCAGCGCCGCGCCGAGCTGCTGCTCGCCCGCCTCAAGGTGGTGCCGGACCCGCAGGTCGGCCTCGCCTGGCGCCATTATCGCGACACCGGCGACGACGCCGTCCGCCTCGGCGTGGCGATCCCGCTGCCGCTGTGGGACCAGAACCGGGGCGGCATCCTGGAGGCGCAGGAGACCCTCGCCAAGACGGACGCCGAATGGAAGATCAACCGGATCGGCTTGATCCTGCTGCTCGGCCGTGCCTGGGAGACGATCGGCGGCGCCATCGAGGAGGTGCGCCTGCTGCGCGGCTCGACGATCCCGAAGTCGCGAAACGCGCTCGAAACCATCGAGAGCGGCTACGGCCAGGGTCGCTTCACCCTGCTCGAGATCCTCGACGCGCAGGCGGTCGCCGTGCAGGCGGCGCTGCGCGAGGTCGAGGCGCTGACCATCTTCCACACCGCCGTCGCCACCATCGAGGGCCTGACCGGCAGTCCCCTCACCCTGAGCCGCGAGGCGTCGCGATGATCACCCGGATTCTGCGTTACGCGATTCTGCTGGCCGTGCTGGCGGGGCTCGCCGGCGGCGGCCTCCTGCTGCTCGGCCGCTCCGACGGGCGGACCCCGCCGAAGGCCGGGCACGCCGAGGAGGAGGGGCATGGCGGCGGCGACAAGGTGGAGATCGGCGCCGCCAAGCTCGCCGCCACCGGCATCGAGATCGCCGACGCGGCGCCGGGCGTGCTGCGCGACAGCCTGCTCCTCAACGGCATCATCCAGCCGAACCAGGAGACGCTGGTGCAGATCACGCCGCGCTTTCCCGGCGTCGTCCGCGACATCCGCAAGCGGATCGGCGACACCGTGAGCAAGGGTGATCTTCTCGCCACCGTGGAAAGCAACCAGAGCCTGACCACCTACGAGCTCAAGGCACCGATCAACGGCACGATCATCGACCGCCAGGCGTCGCTCGGCGAGTACGCCTCCGAGCAGAAGGCGGCGTTCATCGTCGCCGATCTCTCGACCGTATGGGTCGACTTCTCGGTCTACCGGCGCGACTTCAGCCGGGTGAAGGTCGGCGATACCGTGATCGTCGATCCCGAGGACGGCGGCAGCCCGATCGAGACGAAGATCGCCTACGTGTCGCCGATCGGCACCAGCGACACCCAGAGCGCGCTCGCCCGCGCCATCGTCCCCAACAAGGACATCCGCTTGCGGCCCGGGCTGTTCGTCACCGGCCGGCTGCTGCTGTCGGCCAAGCCGGTCGACGTCGCCGTCAAGGCGAGCGCCTTGCAGACACTGGAGAACCGGACCGTCGTGTTCGTCCGCAACGGCGAGGTGTTCGAGGCCCGCGAGGTCGAGATCGGCGATCGCGACGCCGAGCAGGTCGAGGTGCTGTTCGGTCTGATGCCGGGCGAGCGTTACGCGGCGAAGAACAGCTTCGTGATCAAGGCGGAGATCGCCAAGGGAGCCGCCAGCCATGAGCACTGATCCGGAGTTCACCGTGGTGACGGCGATGATCCAGGCGCACATGGAAGGCCATGTGATCGACGCGCTGCACGGTCTTCCCGAGTTCACCGGCTTCTCGCTCACCGAGGTGCGGGGCCAGGGACGTGGCCAGGGCGTCGGCGGCAGCTATACGGCGACCGAGTTCGGCTTCAGCTACCAGCGCCATCTCCAGATCCAGATCGTCTGTCGCACCGAACAGGCGCGGCTGATCTGCCGCACCATCGCCGAGGCGGCGCGCACCGGCCACAAGGGCGACGGCATCATCTTCACCACGCCGGCGGCAGACTTCGTCCGCATCCGCGAGTTCGGCCGGCCCGGCCCGGAGACGACCCGATGATCGACGCCATCCTGGCCTTCTCGATCCGCCAGCGCTGGATGGTGATCATCGCCATGCTCGGCATCGCGGCCTTCGGGGCGTGGAACTTCACCCGTCTGCCGATCGACGCGGTGCCGGACATCACCAACGTCCAGGTGCAGATCAACACCCAGGCGCCCGGCTACTCGCCGCTCGAGGTGGAGCAGCGCATCACCTTTCCGATCGAGACCGCCATGGGCGGCCTCCCTCGGCTCCAGTATACGCGGTCGCTGTCACGCTATGGCCTGAGCCAGGTGACCGTCGTGTTCCACGACGGCACTGACATCTACTTCGCGCGCCAGCTCGTCAACGAACGAATCCAGCAGGTCAAGGACCAGCTCCCGCCCGGTGTCGAGACCGCCATGGGACCGATCTCGACCGGCCTCGGCGAGATCTACATGTTCACGGTCGAAGCGAAGGACGGCGCCCGCAGGCCGGACGGCTCCGCCTACACGCCGACCGACCTGCGCACCATCCAGGACTGGATCATCCGGCCGCAGCTCCGCACCACTCCGGGGGTGGTCGAGGTCAACACCATCGGCGGCTACGCCAAGCAGTTTCATGTGCTGCCGAACCCGGCGCGGCTGATGGCCTACAAGCTGAGCTTCCGCGACGTGATGACGGCGCTCGCGGCCAACAACGCCAATGTCGGCGCCGGCTACATCGAGCGCAACGGCGAGCAGTACCTCGTCCGTACGCCCGGCCAGGTGGCCGACGTCGGCGAGATCCGCGCCGTCGTGATCGGCACCCGGGGCGGCGTGCCGATCCGCATCGGCGATGTCGCCGAGGTGCGCGAGGGCACCGATCTGCGCACCGGCGCCGCCACGCTGAACGGCGAGGAGGTGGTGCTGGGCACCGCGATGCTGCTGATCGGCGAGAACAGCCGGACGGTGGCCCAGCGGGTCGCCGACAAGCTGCGCGAGATCGGCCGCTCGCTGCCGGAGGGCGTGGTGGCCCGCACGGTCTACGACCGCACCACCCTGGTCGAGGCGACCATCGCGACGGTGGAGAAGAATCTCGTCGAGGGCGCCCTGCTGGTGATCGCCATCCTGTTCCTGATCCTCGGCAACATTCGCGCCGCCGTGGTGACGGCCTGCGTCATTCCCCTGTCGATGCTGATCACCATCACGGGAATGGTGGAGAACAGGGTCAGCGCCAACCTGATGAGCCTCGGCGCCATCGACTTCGGCATCATCATCGACGGTGCCGTCATCATCGTCGAGAACTGCCTGCGACTGCTCGCCGCCGAGCAGCATCGGCGCGGCCGGCTGCTCACCCGGGCCGAACGATTCGACACCATCCTGGCGGGGGCCCGGGAGGTGATCCGGCCGAGCCTGTTCGGCACGATGATCATCGCCGTCGTCTACCTGCCGGTGCTCACGCTGACCGGCGTCGAAGGCAAGATGTTCACCCCGATGGCGCTCACCGTGCTGATGGCGCTCTCCGCCGCCGCGCTGCTGTCGATGACCTTCGTTCCGGCCGCGGTGGCACTGGTCGTCACGGGTCGCGTGTCGGAGCACGAGAACGCCTTCATGCGGGTCTCGCGCCGGCTCTACGTGCCATTGCTGGGCGGCTCGATCCGCTTCCGCGGCCCCGTGGCGATCGGCGCCGTCGCGTTGATCGTGGTCAGTGGCTGGGTGGCGTCGCGAATGGGCGGCGAGTTCATCCCGAGCCTCGACGAGGGGGACGTCGCCGTGCAGGCACTGCGGGTTCCCGGCACCAGCCTGTCGCAGTCGATCGAGATGCAGGCCGCACTGGAGAAGCGCCTTCTGCAAGTGCCGGAGGTGAAGGAGCTGTTCGCCCGGGTGGGCACCGCCGAGGTGGCCACCGACCCGATGCCGCCTTCGATCTCCGACGCCTACGTGATGCTGAAGCCGCGGAGCGAATGGCCGAATCCCTCCAAGCCCAAAGGCGAGGTCATCGCCGATCTCGAGAAGGCCGCCGAGGACATTCCGGGCAGCAGCTACGAGTTCTCCCAGCCGATTCAGCTCCGCTTCAACGAGCTGATCTCGGGCGTGCGCAGCGACGTCGGCGTCAAGATCTTCGGCGACGACCTCGACACCCTGCTGCGTGTCGCCAATCAAGTGCAGGCGGTACTCCAGACCGTGCCGGGCGCCGCCGACGTGAAGACCGAGCAGATCGCCGGCCTCCCGGTGCTGACCGTCAAGCTCGATCGCCCGGCGCTGTCGCGCTACGGCATCAGCGCCGGCGAGGTGCAGGGCATCGTCGAGATCGCGGTCGGTGGCAAGAGTGCCGGCCTGGTGTTCGAGGGCGACCGCCGGTTCGATCTCGTCGTCCGCCTGCCCGAGCACATGCGGATGGACATCGAGTCCATCAAGGCGCTGCCGATCCCGCTGCCGGCCGCCGAGGCAGCGCCCGCGGCTGGACCGGCCGGCTCCACCGCAGTTCTGCGGACCGCGTGGGGCGGCCCGCCGCTCGCCCAGGGGCGGTTCGTGCCGCTGTCGGCAGTCGCCGACGTCGAGCTCGCCCCCGGCCCGAACCAGATCAGCCGCGAGAACGGCAAGCGCCGCATCGTGGTGACGGCCAATGTCCGCGAACGCGACCTCGGCTCCTTCGTGGCGGACGCCCAGCGGGCGGTCGCCGAGCGGGTGAAGCTGCCAGCCGGCTACTGGATCGGCTGGGGCGGGCAGTTCGAGCAGCTCGTCTCCGCCACGCAGCGCCTCGCCATCGTGGTCCCGGTGGCGCTGCTGCTGGTGTTCCTGCTGCTGTTCATGAGCCTCGGCTCCGCCGCCGATGCGGCCCTGGTGTTCAGCGGGGTGCCGCTGGCACTCACCGGCGGCATCGCCGCCCTGTGGCTGCGTGACATTCCGCTGTCGATCAGTGCCGGCGTCGGCTTCATCGCGCTGTCGGGCGTCGCCGTCCTCAACGGCCTCGTCATCATCGCGGTGATCCAGCGGCTGCGGGCGGAGGGACGGCCGCTGGTCGAGGCGGTGCGCGAAGGTGCGCTGATGCGGTTGCGGCCCGTGCTGATGACCGCCCTGGTCGCCTCGCTCGGTTTCGTCCCCATGGCGATCGCCACCGGGGCCGGGGCCGAGGTGCAGCGGCCCCTCGCCACCGTCGTCATCGGCGGCATCATCTCGTCGACGATTCTGACGCTGCTCGTGCTGCCGGCGCTCTATGTGCTGTTCCGGCGCGAGACCACCAACGCCTGAGCACTTTCGTGTCACATCAACCGGAGGATTCCCCCGTGAAGAACACTTTTCTGCCCGGCGCCGTCCGGGTTGTCTCGGCGTCGCTGACCGCGGCGTCGTTTCTCGTCCTGTCGGCCGCCGTCGGTCCCACCGTGGTGGCGCCGGCGCTGGCTCAATCGCATGCGCACGGCCAGGGCCATCAGAAGGGGCCGAACGGCGGCGACATGAAGGACATCGCCGGCGTCCATGCCGAGATCCTGGTCGCGGGCCGGACCATCACGATCAACGTCTTCGACGATGCGGACAAGCCGGCGAGCACGAAGGGATTCACCGGCTCGGCGTTGGTCAGCGACGGCAAGACCAAGGAGACGGTGACGCTGGCGCCCTCGGGCGAGGCCGCCCTGAAGGGCGAGGCCAAGGGTGCGATCGCGGCCGGCGCCACGATCACGATCCTGCTCAAGACGGAGGCCGGCAAGACCGGCCAGGTGCGGTTCTCGCCGCACGACCACTGATCCGAGATCCGGCCGACCGGCGACGGCCGGTCGGGATCACCGGGGCGGGCCATGCGGCCCGCGCCCGGATGGCGATCGGTCCGGCCGCGGCCGTCAGGCGGCGTGCGAGGCGCGCGCCCCTGCCGGCACCGCCAGGCCGCAGCCCGCGAAGGCGATGCGGATGGCCTCGCGCTCGTCCTCGGTGAGCGGCAGCATCGGGCGGCGCACCGGGCCGCCGGCCTGGCCGAGCAGCTCCTGCCAGTATTTCTGCTGCGCCTGCGGCTTGCCGGGCGGGCGCGTGCGCCGCAGCGCATGGCGCACCGGGTCGAGGCTGTCGCGCACCTCGCGGGCGCGCTCGAACTCGCCCTTGAAGGCGAGATCGGTGTACTCGCGCATGCGGCGGTCGACGGTGCTCTGGAGCAGATAGGGCGGCGACGAGCACAGATAGAGGCGCCAATCGAGCTCGACGATGTTGTCGAGCCACTCCTCCTCGGACGCCGTGCTGACGATCAGCTTGCCTTCCGTGAGGCGGGTCAGGCGCGCATACATCTCGCGGGGGACGCTGTACTTGATGGCGACGATGTTGGGCAGCTCGGCGATGCGGGCGCACAGCTCCGGGCTCATCAGATAGCCGCTGTCGGGATGGCTCCACATGGCGATGCCGATGTCGAGCTGTTCGCTGAGATGCCGGTAGTACTCGTACAGCGTCTCGTCCTGGTCGGTGACGAAGTGCATCACCGGCGCATGCACCACGATGCTGCCGGCGCCGACCGCCTGGGCGTGGCGGGCGAGGTCGAGCACCGTGTCGAGGTTCTGGTCCGAGCACGACATGATGGTGCCAGCGCGGCTGCCGATCTCGTCGACCGCGATCTCGAACAGCCGCTTGCGCTCGGCGACCGACAGCGAGAAGAACTCGCCCTGCTTGCCGGCGACGAACACCCCGTCGATGCCGAGCTCGTCGACCCAGTGGCGCAGGTTGCGGCGGAAGCCGGCCTCGTCGACCAGGAGGTCCGGCGTGAACGGCGTCAGCGCCGCCGCCCAGATGCCCCGCATGTGTTCACGCGCGAACGCCTTGGCATCGTGTTTTTGATATTGCACGGGGGGCTCCTCGGTCGGCTCGGGGAAGAAGGCGGGCCGGCGCGGAACGCCGGCCCGCGGGGGTGCGCGGGGGGGCGGCGATTCAGTTGTCGAGCTTGATGTTGCGGTCGGCGATGACGCGGCCCCAATGGGCGCGGTCGCGGGCGATGCGGGCGGTGAACTCGGCCGGAGTCGTAGGCGTCGGCTGCGCCCCCATCGCCTCGAAGGCCGCCACCAAAGTGGGGTCGGAGAGCGCGACGCGCACCTTTTCGGCGATCTTGGCGGCGAGCGCCGGGTCCATCTTGGCGGGACCGAACAGGCCGAACCAGCTCGCCCCGGTGACGCCGGGAAAGCCCTGCTCGGCGATGGTCGGAATGTCGGGCGCCGCCTTGCTGCGGCTCTCGCCGACCAGGCCGATCGCCTTCATGGTGCCGCCCTGGATCTGCGGCAGCGCCGCCGGGAGATCCGCGAACAGCCCCTCGATGGTGCCCGCGATGGCATCCGTCATGGCCGGCGCGACACCCCGATAGGGCACATGCAGGAAGTCGGTCTTGGTCGCTTCCTTCAGCAGCTCGACATAGAGATGCAGGATGTTGCCGAAGCCGGCGGAGCCGAGCGACAGCGGCTTCGCGCTGCTCTTCGACAAGGCGATCAGCTCGGCGACATTGCCGGCCGGCAGCGCGGTGCGGACGACGAGTGCCGTGCCGTTGACGACGACGAGCGAGATCGGCGTCAGATCGGTCGCCACGTCGAGGCTCGACTTCTTGTCGAGATGCGGCGTGATGGTGAACAGCCCCGAGGTGGCGAGCAGCAGCGTGCGGCCGTCGGGCTCCGCGGTCGACACCGCGGCGGCCCCGGTCGCGCCGTTGGCACCCGGCTTGTTCTCGATGATCACCTTGGCGCCGAGCGGCTCGCGCAGCCGCTCGGCGAGATGGCGGGCGATCAGGTCGGCCGGGCCGCCGGCCGCCATCGGCACCACCATGCGCACCGCGGCGTCGCCGGGCTGCGCGTCGGCACGCTCGGCCCCCGTGGCGGCGAGCAGCAACACCGCGACGGCGAGCGCCAGCCCGAGGGGGCCGACACCTCGCCGCCGCGGGGGTCCGCCGCGCCGGAACAGAGCCGCAGGAGAACGAACAGGGGTCGACGGAAGCGGAGTCGGAACGGTCATCGCACTGCTCCTCGGGTCGGCCTCGTGACGGTGGACAGGCGGCTCTCGTCAGATCCGCCAAGCGATCTCGGGCCGCAGCCGCACGCCGCAGCCGACCTCGTCGGAGATCCACACGGCGCCGTCGCGCACCTCGAGTCCTTCGAACGGGTCGTCCATGACATGCAGGAACTCGGCCACCTCGCTGGGGAAGCCGAGATTGGGCAACGCCGCACAGAGCTGCACCGCATGGGCGGTCAAGAGCCGGCTGCCCACGGTGGCACCCATCCGGCAGCCGAGCTGCGCCGCCTCGCAGATGCGGGCCGCCGCGAACACGTTGCGCAGGCCGCCCATCTTGGTGACCTTCAGGCTGACGGCGTCGACGACGCGGTGGGCCGCCAGCGCGAAGGTGCTCTCCGGCGAATGGGCGCTCTCGTCGGCCTCGACCGCGATCGGTACCGTGCGGGTCACCAGAGCGAGGCCGTCGAGATCGGTCTCGCGCACCGGCTGCTCGATCATCTCGACCCCGTACTCGGCGACGCGGGCGACGAACGCGATGGCGTCCTTGGCCCGGAACGACATGTTGGGATCGAGGGTGAGGCGCACCTCGGGGCCGACCGCGCGGCGCACCGCGCGCACCCGGGCGACGTCCTCGGCGACGTCGCCGCCCACCTTGAGCTTGAGGCAGCGGAAGCCCTCGTCGATGCGGGCGCGCGCCTGCGTCGCCATGCCGTCCGGGTCCTTGAGGGCGAGCATGCGGCAGACCGGGATGGCGTCGCGGACGCGGCCGCCGAACAGACGGTGCAGCGGCACGCCGAGCAGGCGGGCGGCGAGGTCGTGGAGGGCGCAGTCGATGCCGGACTTCGCCGGCGCGTTGCCGCGGATGCCCTTGTCGACCAGGCGCAGATTGCCCTCGATCGCCAGCGCGTCGCGCCCCACCAGCGGTGCGGCGAGGCGGTGCAGCACGCTCTCCACCGCCGCATTGGTGGCGCCGAGATGCGTGAAGGCGGCGGCGTAGCCCCAGCCGATGGTGCCGTCCTCGGCGACCAGCGCCACGATGCAGGCATCCCAGTGCGGATAGGCCTGGCCGGCGAACTTCCACTCCGGGTCCTCGTCGGGCAGGCTGACCGGGACCACGGCGTATCTGGCGATCTTCGGCACGACGGGGTCCTCATGCGCGGCGGCGTGCATGGCGCCGGCCGGGGCGTCACGACGGCGACGGTCAAAACGGCGACGGTCAGAACGGCGACTTGCCGAATGGTAGCGACAGGCGTCGATCTCGCGTAATGAAATACAGTCGCGCCGATATAACCGGATGGTTATGCTGCCGCCATGGCTCTCGCGTCGAACCAAACCCGCTACACCGCCATCATCGCGCGGCTCAAGCTGCGCCACCTCCGGCTGATCGATGCGATCGTCGAGGCGCACAGCATCTCGGGCGCGGCGGCGCGCCTGCACATCACCCAGCCGGCGGTGTCCAAGGGGCTGCGCGAGGCCGAGGACATCCTCGGCGTGCGGCTGTTCGAGCGCGGGCCGCGCGGTCTCGCGCTCACGGTGGTGGGACGTGCCGTGGTGGCCCGCAGCAAGGCGATCCAGCTCGAAATCCGCCAGGTGAGCGACGAGATCGACGCCCTCAGCTCGGGCCTTTCCGGGCTCGTCACCGTCGGGGCGCAGCTCGTCGCGCTGCCGGCGCTGGTGCCCGCCGCGGTGCGCCTGCTGCGCGACCGTGGCGTGATGGTGCCGGTCCGCGTCATCGAAGGCACCCTGGATGCGCTGTTGGAGCAGCTCCGGGCCGGCGCCCTCGACCTGATCGTCGGGCGGCTGCCGCCGGTCGATCGCGACCAGCGGCTGGTCCAGGAGGTGCTCGGCCAGGAGCCCATCGTGGTGGTGGCGGGGGCCGGCCATCCGCTCGCCCGCAGGGCGCGGGTCCGCCATCGCGATCTCGCCCAGGCCGACTGGGTCTTCCCGCCGCCGGGCAGCCCGGCGCGTGCCCCGGTGATGCAGCTCTTCACCCAGCACGGCCTGGCGCGGCCGCCCGGCTATGTGGAGACGACATCGTATTTGACGGTGCGGGCGTTGCTCATCGAGCACGGCATGGTCGCCGCGCTGCCGCGTAGGACGGTGATGCGGGACGTCGAGGCGGGATGGCTGCGGATTCTGCCGCTGGCGTTCTCGCAGGAGTCGCTCGCCCTCGGCCTCACCATGGCGGCCGACGTGCCGCCCTCGCCGGCGGCCCAGCGGCTGGTGGAATGCCTACGCGAGGCGGCCCGCGCCGAGGCGGCTGGGCTGGCCCAGCGCGAACCTTAGAGCGGTATCCGATCCAACTGGATCGGCCCCGCTCCAGAAGTCCTTATTTGATCGCATTTTCGACGGCGAACCGGGTCCCACTCCGCCGGACAATGCTCTAGCCCGCGCGCGGTCCGTCATGGCGGCCCGGCGGCCCGCGCGGTTCCAGCCGGCCGGAAACTGGTGCATGAAAGGGTGCCACCCTCTGCAATCCCCCGAGGAGCCCCATGGACACGATCTCGCTGGACACCGCGCAGGCCCTGGTTTCGGCCGCCCTCGCCCGAGCCGCCGCCGATCACGGCAAGCCGGTGTGCGTCGCGGTGTGCGACGCCGTCGGCAACCTGATCGCTTTCGCGCGCGCCGACGGGGCGCCGCCGCGCAGCATCCAGCTCGCCCAGGACAAGGCCTACACGGCCGCCCGCATGGGCACCGACACCGACGCCTTCCACGCCCGTCTGAAGCGCGAGGAGGTGCAGGCGCGCGACTTCGGCGACGCCCGCCTGACCGCGCTGCTCGGCGGTGCGGTGCTCAAGAGCGGCGCCGGCCAGGTGATCGGCGGCGTCGGCATCAGCGGGCTCGCATCCGCCGAGGATCACGCCATCGTTCAAGCGCTGGCGGGACGTATCGCCTCCGATTCACTCTGACCGCAACTCGAACGCCGGAACACAGGTGCCGCCATGGCCAAGCCCAACGTCCTCGTGACCCGCATGGTGCCGCAGGAGAATCTCGACCGCCTGCGCGAGCGGTTCGACGTCGAGGTCAACACCGAGGACCGTCCGCTGACGCGCGAGGAGCTGAAGAGCAAGGTGAAGGGGCGCGACGCCATCCTGTCGATGCTGACCGACACCATCGACGGCGAGATTCTCGACGCCGCCGGGCCGAAGTGCCGGATCGTCGCCAACTTCGCGGTCGGCTACAACAACTTCGACCTCGCCGCGGCCACCCGGCGCGGCGTCGTGCTGACCAACACGCCGGGCGTGCTCGACGACGCCACCGCGACGCTCGCCTTCACGCTGCTCCTGTCGGTGGCCCGCCGCATCGTGGAAGCCGACAAGTATGTGCGTGACGGCAAGTGGACCGGCTGGGCGCCGCTGTTCTTCATCGGGCTCGACGTCGACGGCAAGACGCTCGGCGTCGCCGGACTCGGCCGCATCGGCAAGAACATGGCCCGCAAGGCGGCGGCGTTCGGCATGAAGATCATCTACAACGACGTGCGGCGCGATGCCGAACTCGAAGCGGCGCTGGGCGCCCGCTTCGTCGACAAGGAGACGCTGCTGCGCGAGTCCGACTTCCTCACGCTGCATGTGCCGCTGATCCCGGAGACGCATCACTACATCGGCGAGAAGGAGCTCGCCGCCATGAAGCCGACCGCGGTGCTGATCAACGCGGCGCGCGGCCCGGTGGTCGACGAGAAGGCGCTGGCGCGCGCCCTCAAGGACAAGGTGATCTGGGGGGCCGGCCTCGACGTGTTCGAGAACGAGCCGAAGGTCGAGCCGGACTTGCTCGGCCTCGACAATGTCATCGTGGTTCCGCACGTCGCCTCGGGCACCACCGAGACGCGCCTCAACATGGGGCGCATCGCGGTCGACAACATCGTCCGGGTGCTCGGCGGCCAGCCGCCGGCGACCTGCGTCAATCCGGACGTGCTGAAGAAGTAGCGCCGGCGGCCCGGGCGACGGGCCGTCCAAACGGCCTTCCACGGCTGGACAAGTCCCCCCGCCCTTGGCAAGACGGCCGCATCCCGTGCGGCCGTCGGCCGCCGCGGGCGTATGCGGGGGGCCATGCCGACCGAACCTCAGGCGAACGAGCGCGAGCCGACCGGGCGCGAGAAGAGCGGGCGCGACACGAGCGGACGCGCGCCCGCCGACACCGACCCGGTTCTCGTCACCGGGGCGGCCGGCTTCATCGGCTTCCATGTCGCGGCGCGGCTGCTGGCGCAGGGCCGGCGGGTGGTCGGGCTCGACAATCTCAACGACTATTACGACCCGGCCTTGAAGCGGGCGCGGCTCGCGCAGTTGACCCCGGTGGCCGGGTTCCGTTTCGAGGCGGTCGATCTCGCCGACCGCGCCGCGGTCGCCGCCCTGTTCGCCCGGGACAGGTTTCCGGTGGTGATCCATCTCGCCGCGCAGGCGGGGGTGCGCCACTCGCTCAATGATCCGTTCGCCTATCTGGACGCCAACTTGGCCGGTTTCCTCGCCGTGCTGGAGGGCTGCCGCCATCACGGCTGCCGGCATCTGCTCTACGCCTCCTCGTCCTCGGTCTACGGCGCCAACACCGCGGTGCCGTTCGCCACCGGCCAGAACGTCGATCACCCGCTCAGCCTCTACGGCGCCACCAAGAAGGCCAACGAGCTGATGGCGCACGCCTACAGCCACCTGTTCGGCCTGCCGGCGACCGGCCTGCGGTTCTTCACCGTGTACGGCCCGTGGGGACGACCCGACATGGCCATGTGGCTGTTCACCGAGGCGATCGCCCGCGGCCGGCCGGTGCGCCTCTTCAATCACGGGCGGATGCGGCGCGACTTCACCTATGTGGACGACGTGGTCGAGGCGGTGGTGCGGCTCGTCGATCGTCCGCCGGCACCGAACCCGTCGTGGTCGGGCGAGGCGCCCGATCCGGCGTCGAGCCGGGCGCCCTGGCGGATCTACAACATCGGCAACAACCGGCCGGTCGCGGTGCCGCGGGTGGTCGACCTGATCGAGCAGGCGCTCGGCCGTGCCGCCATCCGGGAGATGCTGCCGATGCAGCCCGGCGACGTGCCGGAGACCTGCGCCGATGTCGACGCCCTCACCGCCGCGGTCGGCTTCCGCCCGGCGACCGCGATCGAGGATGGGGTGGCGCGCTTCGTCGCCTGGTGGCGGGAGCACCAGGGCGCCTGATCCGGCATTGCCCCCGACCGACGCGCCTCAGTGGGCGGCCGCCATGTCGAACGCCACGAATTCCTGGTGGACGCAGCGGTCGGTGCCGATCGCCGTGCGGGTGTCGACCACCTTCTCCTTCTGGATGAAGAAGGCGTAGTAGACGGCGCCGTTGCCCTTGGGGTCTGACTTCAGGCAGACGATCCAGGACGGTCCGCCGATGCGATCGATCCAGCGCGGCTCGGAGATGGCGAGGCCGCCGGTCTCGATCGGGGTGGGCAGAGTCTTGGCGGCGGCGGCGACCAGGCGCCGATAGGGCGGCACCGGCTCGGGCGACAGCATCTGGCTGCGCTCGTAGCTGTCGTCGAAGAACGGGCCGCTGAGGCTGCATGCGCCGAGGCTCGATCCGGCGGCCGCGGCGAGCATCAGCAGGGACGGCGCCATCCACGTCCCCCATCGGGACGGGCGGCTCGCCGTCGATCGTCGGTCGCGACCGCAGTGCCCGCCGTTCGTCGGGCGTCCGCCGTTCTCGCTGCTCGTCGCCCTGTCCCGCCCCACGCCACCGCCCCACCACCGACGCCCGCTCCGGCACCGACCTGCCGGACGCTTGCGTCGAATTTGCGATCGGGGCCGCCCACGGCGAGCCGGTCTCGACGTCGTCGAAGACGGTCTAGCCGCGCATCAGGGCCGTGACATGCACGGCGACCGAGCGGGCGAGCCCCTGGAGGTCGTAGCCGCCTTCGAGCAGCGACACCAGCCGGCCGCCGCAGCAGGTGTCGGCGACGTCCATCATCCGCTTGGTCACCCAGGCGTAGTCGGGCTCCAGCAGGTTGATGTTGGCGAGCGGGTCGCGCATGTGGGCGTCGAAGCCGGCGGACAGCACCACCAGATCGGGGCGGAAGTCGAGCAGCCGCGGGATGATGATGTTCTCGAAGGCGTCGTGGAACTCGTCGCCGCCGTCGCCGGCCCGCAACGGCACGTTGACGATGGTGCCGTGCTCGCCCCGCTCGGAGGCGGCGCCGGTGCCGGGATAGAGCGGCATCTCGTGGGTGGAGCAGTACATCACGTTGCGGTCGGCCCACAGGATGTCCTGGGTGCCGTTGCCGTGGTGGACGTCGAAGTCGATCACCGCGGCGCGCTCGGCGCCGTACTTCTCCCGGGCGTGGCGGGCCGCGATCGCCGCGTTGTTGAAGAAGCAGAACCCCATGGGCTGGGTGATCTCGGCGTGGTGGCCGGGCGGCCGCATGGCGCAGAAGGCGTTGGCGACCCGGCCGGTCATCACCTCGTCGACCGCCAGCACGGCGCCGCCCACAGCGCGCAGGGCCGCCTCGTAGGTGCCGGGTGACATCGAGGTGTCGGAGTCGAGCTGCACCATGCCATCGGTCGGGCTCGCCTCGCGAATGGCCTCGATGTAGTCGGGCGTGTGGCAGAGCGCGATCCGGTCGATGGCGGCGACCGGCGCCTGGTCGCGGGCGAGCGACTGGAACGCCTCCTGCTCGAGCACGCGCTCGATCACCCGGAGACGGTCGGGACGCTCGGGATGTCCGAGGGGCGGAATGTGCTCGAGGCCGGCCGGATGGGTGATGTACAGCGTCGTCATTGGATGTGTCGGGTCATGCAATTCAACCATATCGCGTCGTCGGCGCCCCGCTGTCAAAGAAAATCCGGCCCCGCCGCAGCCGGCTCCGAACCCTCGGGCGGCCGCACCGGACGCGACCACGGCGGTGACCGCCGCCACCCGGCGGCCGCCTGAGGCGCCGACCCGGTGCCGCCGAGGGGAAATCTTCGGGCGGCGTGCTGGACGTGTTGATCCCGCCGGTGCGCACACGTATGGTCCGGCCGCGCCGAGGAGGCCCTCGTTCGTCCGGGCCGTGGTGGGGCGTAGCCAAGTGGTAAGGCAGCGGATTTTGATTCCGCCATTCCCTGGTTCGAATCCAGGCGCCCCAGCCAGCGGCCAAGTCTCTGGAAAATCTCGCCTCCACGGGTCGTGCCGCGTGGTCGTGCCGGGGCCGTCGCGGGCGCCGCGACGCCGAGCGGGCGAGCTCCCGGCGCCGCCCGGCCGGTGAGCCGAGCGACAGGCGCAGGCGGGGCGCTCAGGCGACGACGATGCAGGCGGCCGCCGTCAGGCTGCGGCCGTCCTCGTGCAGCCAGGTGAAGGCGAGCTCGGTCGTCCGCTCGATCGTCAGGAAGAACACCAGATAGGGATTGGCCGAGGTCGCGTTGCGGAACTCGGCCGCGAACACGACGGCACCGTTCGCCCGCACGATCAGGCGGGCCAGCATGTCGCGCGGCACCGGCTGGCCGTCGTCGCCCTTGCGTAGCCCGGTCTCCATCGGATGGTCGACCAGGGTGCGGATCTCCACCACCTCCCCGGCCTGCGCGGTCGCGGGCAGGCGCAGCCGCGGCCGTCCGGTGAGCGCGGCCGTCATGACAGGCAGCCTCCGACCTTGACGTCGATGACGACGGCGGCCCGCCGCACCGTTCCGGTCGACAGCTCCGCCAGCACCACGACGGTCTGCTTGGCGGCCAGCCGCATGCGCAGGGTGACCTGGGCGCGGCCGTTGGCGGGGCCGAGCCGATAAGTCGCCACATCAGGGGTCGGGTTCGCGGTCGCCACGATGTGGATGGCGCGGACGTGATCGGCGACCGTCATCGGACTGTCGACCGCGACGGTGAGCGGCACCACGGCGCCGTTCTCGGCCGCCTCCGGGGCGTGGAGGACGATGCCGCCGTCGACCGGCTCGGCGTCGCCGATCAGCGCCCGGATCGCCGCCGCGACCGTCCCGGGCGCCGCCACCGCGCCCGGCGCGGCGGCCAGCGCGGGCGCGGCCGGGATCGGCACCAGGGCGATGGTGGCGAGGCCGGCGCCGGCCAGACCGGCGCCGCCGCGCAGCAGGGCCCGCCGATCGATCGCCGGAGCCGCCCGGGAGGGTCCCATCAGCCGAACGCATCCTTGGTGATGCTGGCGTACCAGGAGTCGGCGTAGTGGGCTTCGAGCCGGCGCTGATCGCGAAGCTGCGCGAGCGGGCCGCGCGGCGACACGCCGCCGGAGTTCGGCGTCTCGACGAAGCCCTTCTCGCTCGGCCGGAACACGCCGACGATCGAGATGCCGTAGTCGTCGCCGACATGGCTGTAGCAGGTGTTGAAGTAGATCGGGTCCTTGGGCGGCTCGCGCCCCTCCAGCAAGGCGATCGCCGAGGCGACCGCCTGCTTCGACGTGGTGTTGGCGATGAAGCCCGACTTCGGCATCGCGCCCGGGATGTTGGCGTCGCCGATGACGTGGATGTCCTTCGCCCTGACGGCCTCGAACGTGTAGGGGTTCACCGGCACCCAGCCGGTCTCGTTGACGAGACCAGCGTCGACCGCGATGCGCGCCGCCGACTGCGGCGGGATGACATTGCCGACATCGACCTTGTGCCTCGTGCCGAACTCGGTCTCGAAGATCTTCTCCTTGGTGTCGACCCTCACCACCTTGCCATCCTTCGATCCCGGCACCCACTCGATCAGGCCGGGATAGAGCTCGTTCCAGGCGTCCTGGAACAGGCCCTGCTTGGAGAAGGCGTCCTTGTGGTCGAGCGCCAGGATCTTCGAGCGCGGCTTGTGCTTCTTGAGATAGTCGGCGACCAGACTGATGCGCTCGTAGGGACCCGGCGGGCAGCGGAACGGATTGGCCGGGATGGAGAAGGCGACCACGCCGCCGTCCGGCAGCGCTTCGAGCTGCTTGCGCAGCAGCGTCACCTGCTCGCCCTTCTCGGGCACCCAGGCGTGCGGGAAGATGCGCGCCGCGCCGGTGTCGTAACCGGCCAGCGCCCCCCACTTGATGGCGATGCCGGGCGACAGGATCAGCTTGTCGTAACGCACCGTGCCGCCACCGCCGAGCTTGATGGTCTTGGCGACGGGGTCGATCGCGTCGGCCCAATCGTGGATGAAGTCGACGCCGCGGCGCTTCAGCCGGTCGTAGGAATGCGTGATGGCGGCGAGATTGCGGCTGCCGCCGAGCAGCAGATTGCCGTACGGGCAGGTGACGAAGGACTTCTGCGGCTCGATCACCGTGACGGCGACGTGCGGGAAGGCGGTGCGAGCGTAACGCGCCGCCGAGGCGCCGCCGAAGCCGCCGCCGATGACGACGAGGCGCGGCGCCTTGGCCTTGGCGTGGACGACGGCGGGTGCGGCCAGGGTGGCGGTGGCCGACAGGACGAGGCGGCCGAGATCACGACGGGACAGCATCACGGCTCCTCAGCGCTTCACGGACGCGAAATAGGCAGCGAGCGCTGCGACCTCGTCGTCCGAGTAGCCGCGCGCGATGCGGTTCATGATCGTCGCGGTCGGCCGCTGATTGTTGCGGAACTCGCCCCAGACGCGCACGAAGGCGGCCGGATCGTAGCCGGCGAGGATCGGCGTGCCGCCCTGGCCGGCACCGTTCTGGCCGTGGCAGCCGGCGCACGCCTGGGCGTGCAGCGGGGCGACCGGCTGATGCGGCGTGGCGTGGGACTTGGGTTGGGCGAGCGCCGCCGACGCGGCGAGCACGGCGGCTCCTGCGGCAGCGATGACGACGACGGGACGGGACGGCATGACGGCTCCGTGACAGGCAAACCGAGTGACAGGCAAACCGAGTGACAGCGACGCGAGCGATGGACCTGTCGGGGGCCGCGTCCATCGTGATCAGGACGAGTACACAGCGCCGTCCGGCGTGGTTCAATCGGGCGACGAACATAAGAGTGGTTTTCCGCGCCATGCGGCCGCGGAGAAAAATCCGCGCCGGCGGAATCGTGTCGACCGCGCGCAACGTTCTCCGCGTCGATGGACGAGGCCCGTCACGATGGCGGCGCGAGCGCCATCCAATAGCGGTCGGGCAGGTGATCGCCGAAGGCCGGTGGCAGGACGCGCGACAGTTGCCCGATCGGGTCGGGCCTGATCTCGGGCGCGAGCGACAGCGACCACAGTTGTCGGAGCCCTTCCTTGACGCCGCCGATCAGCGCCGGGACGAAGGCCGGCTCATCGTCCGGCTCGCCGCACAGCGCGGCGGCGTCGAAGCGGGTGTGGCGTGCGCAAGTGAGACGCCGGCCGACATGGCCGTAGCCCAGCCGCGACGGCGGCACCGTCGGGACGATGTCCTCGCCATGCACCAGCCGCACGGTATGGGCACCGAGCGCCGCCTCGTAACGCTCGGCGAAGTGCGGGCCGCCGACCCGCGGCATGCCGAACGTCCACACCTGCGGCCGCAGGCCGAACGTGATCAGCAGCCGCTGCGCCGCCAGCACCGACAGGGCGCCGCCGAGGCTGTGGCCGGTGATCAGCAGCCGCGCGTCGCCGGCATGCTCCGACAGCGCCATCGCCACCGCGCCCCACACGGCGTCGAGCGCCGCATCGAAGCCGCGATGGATGCCCTCCGGGGTCTGCACGATGTCGAAGTCGGTCAGCCAGTGGGCGAGGTTGAGCGGATCGGTGCCGGCGAAGGCGAGAATGCGAGCGTCGCCGGTGGCGAGCAGCAGGCCGCGCGTGCCGGTGATCGGCAGCAGCGGGCTCGCGGGCGCGTCGAACCGCACGAGGCGTCGCGCTCCCCAGCCCGACACGACGGTGTCGATCTTGTCGAGCTCGTCCTCGTAGGCGAGCTGGGCGGCCCAGACGGCGGCGCGCGCGGCGCCGAGGTCGCAAGGCCCGGGCGGTGCCGGTGGCTCGGCCTCGTGCAACAGCCCGGCGAGCGCATCGGCCGGATAAAGCTCGATCGGAAGGCGGACCAGAAACGTCATCGGACGGGCGTCGCGCGCATCGTCCGAACGATCGACATGCGATCGGGACGTCATGCCAGCCTATCGGCGGACCGGGCGATTGTCGATCCGGTTGACATCGGTGCGCCCGCCGCGTGCAGTGTCGGCGGCATCGCGTGCCGCGCGGGCGACCGACGGTGAGGCACGAGGCCGGATGGCGAGGGGCGGATGACCGCGATCATCGATCCGCGTCGGGGCGACATCGAGGACGATGCGTCGAGCACCGAGCGGCACTCGCTCGTGTCGCTGGCCGGCAGCCTGCTGGCGGAGATCAGCCTGCCCAAGCTCGCGACCGCCTGGGTGCTGCTGATCGCCGTGCCGGCCCTGGTGGTCGGCGCCGCGCCGCTCGCCGTCACGCTGTGGTTCGCGACCCTGTCGAGCAAGCTCGCGACCGTGCTGTCGGGTGCCGGCTCGCTGCTGCTGCTCGGTCTGCTGGTCGGCGCCGGATGGTTCGGCGGGCGCCGCCTGCTGCCGGTCGCCGAGCGGAGCTTCTGGTCGCTGACGGCACTTGCCGTGCAGCCCGCCTATGCGATCGCCCGCGAGGCGCTACGCCATCTGGTCGAGAAGGCGTTGCCGGGCAGCGCCAGCGCCGAGGCGCGCGCCACCCTGCGGGCCGTGATGGCGGCGCTCGCCGGTCTCGCGGTGGCGGTGCCGACCGTCTGGCTGATCGCGGCGCTGTGGCCGGCAACCCGCTGGAGCGCGGGCCTCGCCGATCTCGCCGCCCCCTGGCCGCTGGTCGGTGCGGCAGCGGCGAACGCCACCGTGGCGGTCGCCTCTTATTTCGCCGCGTCGGCGCTGACCTGGGGCATCGCCGACGCCCTGATGGACCAGCCCCGCACCGTGACGGCGTTTCCGGAGGCGACGCCGGGGCGGACGCGCTGGCGCATCGCGCATCTGTCGGACATCCACATCGTCGGCGAGACCTACGGCTTCCGGATCGAGTGCGGCCGCGCCGGCCCGCGCGGCAACGAGCGTCTCGCCCAGGTGCTCGCGGCACTGGAGGCGGTCCACGCCCGCGAGCCGCTCGATCTCGTGCTCCTCACCGGCGATGTCACCGATGCCGGGCGCTCGGCCGAATGGGCGGTGTTCTTCGATCTCCTGGCGGCGCATCCGCGGCTCGCCGAACGGCTGCTGATCCTGCCCGGCAATCACGACGTCAACGTCGTCGACCGTGCCAATCCGGCGCGCCTCGATCTGCCCTTCGCCCCCGGCAAGCGGCTGCGTCAGGCCCGGATGATCTCGGCATTGGCGGCCGTGCAGGGCGACCGCGTCCATGTCGTCGACCGCGCGACCGGCAAGCCGGGCGCGACGCTCGCGGCCGCGCTCGCGCCCCACCGCGCCGCCATCGCGGCCTTCGCCGACACCGGCGCGCGGCGTTGCGGGCGCACCATCGCGGGCCTGTGGCCGGCGCTGTTTCCGCTGATCCGGCCGCCCGCGGCCCCCGACGGGCTCGGCGTGGTGCTGCTCGACTCCAACGCCGACACCCACTTCTCCTTCACCAATGCGCTCGGCCTGATGACGACCGACCAGATGGGCGCGGTCGCCGCCGCCTGCGCGGCGTTTCCGGCGGCGCGCTGGCTGATCGCCCTGCATCACCACCCGGTCGAGTATCCGATGCCGGCCAAGACGCTGTCCGAGCGCATCGGCACCGCGCTCGTCAACGGGAGCTGGTTCGTCCGCCGCCTCCAGGCGATCGCGCCGGGCGCCGTGGTGATGCACGGCCATCGCCATGTCGACTGGATCGGCCGATGCGGCGCGCTGCGCATCGTGTCGGCGCCCTCGCCCGTGATGGCGGCGGGAGACGGTGGCGAGACGCATGTCTACGTCCACACGCTGGAAGCCGGGCCGGAGCGGCTGGAGATGCTGGCGCCGACGCGGATCACGATCGCCGGCGCGGACGCCGGCCGTGCCGTCGCGAACGATACCGCGATGGTTGTGACGTCGGCGGCACGCTGACTCTGCCTTGCCGGCGGCGGTGCGCGACGTCGTCCGACCTCCCCTCTCGCCGGCGCGATACGCGCCGCCAGCCGCCACGATGGGCTTGCTGGATCGCGGTTTCGCCTCTAGGACAATTCTACCGTATCCCGCAAATTGATCACCTCATGGCTCAGCGTTTTGCAGTCGTCACCTGCTGCTCGGGTGACTGGATTCCGTTCGCGTGCGTGACGCTGGCCTCCGCCTGGCGCCATTTCGGCGGCGCCCGCCGCGTCGAGACCGACTTGCACCTGGTCACCAGCCTTCCGCTGGCCGCAGGCGATCGCGCTCTGATCGACCGCTTCTGCCAACAGCACGGCCTGACCATCCGGGTCTCTTGCCTGGATGCGAGCACGCTCACCGGCCTCTCGGTCGGCTTTTTCCATGTCTCGGCGCTGTACCGCCTCAAGCTAGATGCGCTGCTGCCGACGAGCTACGAGCGGGTTCTCTATTTGGACGCCGACACCCTGGTGTTGCGCAGCCTCGATCGCCTCTTCGACGTCGCGCTCGGATCGTCCATCGTGGCGGCGGTGGAAGACGTCGGCATGTTGTTCGGCGATCCGGCGAACCGCGAGACCGCGCGCCGCGGCGCCGGGCTGGCGCCGGAGGACCCGTACTTCAACTCCGGCGTGATGCTGTTCGACTGGCCCGCCATGCGTGCCGAACAGGTGATGGCCAAGGCCATCGACCGCCTCGCGCAGATCGACAGCCTCTATGCCGATCAGGACGCGCTCAATCATGTGCTGCGCGGCCGATGGAAGCGGCTGCCGCTCCGCTTCAACGTGCTCAATGCGGTCGACGAGTTCGCCGCGCTTCGGCCGGTCATTCGGCATTTCACCGATCACCGCAAGCCGTGGTCGTCGTCCTGCCGCAGCCAGGACCGCGGGTTCCGCCGGCACTATCGCGCGGCGCTCCGCGGCGTCTGCACGGATCTGGACGGCGTCGTCGCCCCCATCCATGTGCCGCTCCTCACCGCTCTGCGCGATCGGCTGTGGGCGTGGAAGGTTCGATTGAAGGACCCGTTCATCGGGTTGTCGCGCAAGCCGCGCTACCAGCGCCGACACCGAATCCGGCGCCTGATCATCGAGGCCATCCGGACGACCGAAACGGTGTAGCGCGCTTTTCGGCGAAGTGGACACCGCCCGTGGCCACCTGCCTGACGGCGCCTGGTCCGATGATCTCACAACTTTTTTGTTCTCGATCAAAACGCGAGCATGCCCCCGAGGGCATCGTTTCGGTTCCAGGCGGGGCCGGAGCGGACCAAGCATGACGATGTTGTTGCGGGCGCACGAGGAATGGTGCCGGTTTGCGCCGGGCCACCGTTACGGCTCGGTCGAGTCGCTGCTGGCCGCGCACCGCGAGGATTTCTGCGGCGTCGTCGCCGGCGTGCTGGGGCTCGGGACGGGCTGGCTTCCGGCGCCCGCCACCATCGACGGCAGCCGCGGCCTCTATGTGGGCGGCGGCGAGCTGTTCGTGTTCCTGGTGCAGGCGGGGCGGTCGCGCGGGCTGTTCGCCTGGTCGACGGCGCCGCGCTCCTGCGGCCTGACGACGTTCCGCTACGATCGCATCCTGGCCGACCACCGCGTCGTCGGCGCCGAGTCGGTCTGCGAGACCCTCATCGCCGAGACGCAGATGACCATCCGTAAGGCCGGCTATGCAGCGAGCTTCGATCTCGCCGGCGATCCCGCCGACCTGCTCGACATCCTGGCGCGTGGGGCGCCCCGCCGCACCATCCACTGAGGTCCGCCGAGGCGGACGCGACGAAGGCGGACGCGACGAAGGCGGACGCGACGAAGGCGGGCCGTGCCGGCTCCGCCCTCGCCGTCGGCGTGCGTGCGTGCCGATCAGGCCGGCTCGGTCTGGAGCGCCGGATAGTCGGTGTAGCCGTGGGCGTCGCCGCCGTAGAAGGTCTTGCGATCCGGCTCGTTGAGCGGGGCGCCGCGCCGCAGCCGCTCGACCAGGTCCGGATTGGCGATGAAGGCTCGGCCGAAGGCGACGAGATCGGCGCGGCCCTCGGCCACCGCCTCGGTGGCGAGGTCCCGGGTGTAGCCGTTGTTGACGATGAAGGCGCCCCGGAAGGCGCGGCGCATGGCGCCGTAGTCGAACGGTTGGCCGTGGTCGCGCTCCAGCCCGGTGAAGCCCTCGATGACGTGCAGATAGGCCGGGCCGATGGCGTCGATCCGCGGCACCAGCCAGCCGAACAGCGCCTGCGGATCGGAATCGGCGATGTCGTTGCCGGGCGACACCGGCGAGACGCGGATGCCGAGGCGCGCGCCGCCGACCTCCTTCACCACCGCCTCCAGCACCTCGAGCAGCAGCCGCGCGCGGTTCTCGATGGAGCCGCCATAGGCGTCGGTGCGCCTGTTGGTGCTGTCGCGCAGGAACTGGTCGATCAGGTAGCCGTTGGCGGCGTGCACCTCGACCCCGTCGAAGCCGGCCGCGATGGCGTTGGCGGCGCCGCGGCGGAAGCCCTCGACGATGCCCGGGATCTCGCCGATGTCGAGCGCCCGCGGCTCCGACGTGTCGACGAAGCGACCGCCCACGAAGGTCTTGGTGGCGGCTCGGATCGCCGAGGGCGCGACCGGAGGCTGGCCGCCGGGCTGAAGCGCGACATGCGAGATGCGCCCGACATGCCAAAGCTGGAGGAAGATGCGGCCGCCGCGGGCATGCACCGCGTCGGTGACGGTGCGCCAGCCGGCGATCTGCTCGGGCGCGTGGATGCCGGGGGTTGCCTCGTAGCCCTGCCCTTCGGGCACCACCTGGCTGGCCTCGCTGATCAGCAGGCCGGCGGAGGCGCGCTGCGCATAGTACTCGGCCGCGAGCGGGCCGGGCACGTTGCCGGGGGCGGCGCGGTTGCGCGTCAGCGGCGCCATCACGATGCGGTTGGGGAGGGTCAGGTCGCCGAGCCGGAACGGCTCGAACAGCGGGCCTGAGGCGGATTGCGTGTCGATCATGGGGTCCTCTCGGTTCGCATCGGACACCAAGCTCCGCCCGGGGCGTGCCCGAGGGCACGCCCGCTGGCCGCGGCGCGGGGGTCGCGCGGACATCGAGGAAAACCGGGTATCCGGCGTCGATGCTGACGTGGGTGCGGTGCACACATTCGTCAATGGCCGCGCCCCATGGCATCCGTGCAATCGACCGATTGCACGGCGGCAGGGGCGCCGGCATGGACCATTCGTAGGCACGGCCGGGCGCCGAGACGTCCGCGCAGGCCACGGGGGTCGCGGCGGAACGTCAGGCCGCGGCGGCGTCGCCGTTTGCGGTGCGGCGGGCGCTCATGGTGAGGAGGTCGTAACGCGCGACCGTCTCGCCGTCCTGGTTGAACACCTCGACGTCCCACCGCACCTCGCCGTACTCGGCCTTCCGGGCCGGCCGCTTCTCCTTGACGGTGAGGCGCACCCGGATGGCGTCGCCGGGCGACACCGGCTTGAGGAAGCGCAGATTGTCGAGCCCGTAATTGGCGAGCAGCGGCCCCGGCGCCGGATCGACGAACAAGCCGGCCGCGAACGACAGGATCAGGTAGCCGTGGGCGACCCGGCCGGGGAAGAACGGGTTGGCCTTCGCGGCCGCCTCGTCCATGTGGGCGTAGAAGGCATCGCCGGTGAAGTCGGCGAAGTGCTCGATGTCGGCGAGCGTGACGGTGCGCGACGGCGTCTCCACGGTGTCGCCGACCGCGAGGGCGTCGTAGTCGCGGCGGAAGGGATGAACGGTGGCGCCCGGTGCCGGCGCGCCCTTGGTCCAGCGCCGCGTCAGCGCCGCGAGGCGCGCCGGCGAGCCCTGCAACGCGGTGCGCTGCATGTAGTGGAAGACGCCGCGCAGGCCGCCCATCTCCTCGCCGCCGCCGGCCCGGCCCGGTCCGCCATGGACGAGCCCCGGCAGCGGCGAGCCGTGGCCGGTCGACTCCTTGGCGCAGTCGCGATCGACGATCAGCACACGACCGTGCCACGGCGCGATGCCGTGGACGAGCGCGTCGGCGACCCGGTCGTCATGGGTGAACACCGAGGCGACCAGGCTGCCCTCGCCCTTGGCGACGATCTCGACGGCGTCGTCCAGCGTGTCGTAGGGCATGACCGTGGCCACCGGCCCGAACGGCTCGACCGCATGCACCCGCGTCGCCGTCAGCGGATCGGCACAGCGCAGCAGCACCGGCGCCATGAAGGCGCCGGTCTCGGGATCGCCGCCGAGCGGGGTGGCGTGCGCGGGGTCGCCCGCGACGATCTCGGCCTCGGCTGCGAGCGCCGCCACTGCGTCGCGCACCGCGGCGCGCTGCGCCAGCGAGGCGAGCGGCCCCATGCGGACATCGTCGCGGCGCGGATCGCCGACCGTGGTCTCGGCGAGCTTGCGGGCGATCGCCTGCGTCACCGCGGGCTCGATGGCGCGCGGCACGACGACGCGGCGGATGGCGGTGCACTTCTGCCCCGCCTTGACGGTCATCTCGCGCACCACCTCCTTGACGAACAGGTCCAGCTCCGGCGTGCCTTCGGTCGCGTCCGGCCCCAGCACGGCGGCGTTGAGCGAGTCGCGCTCGGCGATGAAGCGCACCGCGTTGCGGCCGATCGTCGGATGGTTGCGCAGCCGCTCCGAGGTGTCGGCCGAGCCGGTGAAGGACACGACGTCCTGGCCGCCGAGATGATCGAGCAGATCGCCGGCGGAACCGCAGATGAACTGCAACGCGCCCTTCGGCAGCACGTCGGCCTCGACGATCAGCCGCACCAGCGCCTCCGCCACATAGGCGGTGGCGGTCGCCGGCTTGGTGATCACCGGCACGCCGGCCAGGATGGTCGGCGCCAGCTTTTCCAGCAGGCCCCAGCACGGAAAGTTGAAGGCGTTGATGTGGACCGCGACGCCGGCCAGCGGCGTCAGCACATGCAGGCCGACGAAGGAGCCGCCGCGCGACAGCGCCTCGGTGTCGCCCTCGATGACGAAGCGCTCGGCCGGTAGCTCGCGCCGGCCGCGCGACGCATACGCGAACAGCGTGCCGATGCCGCCGTCGACGTCGATCAGATTGTCGCGCTTGGTCGCGCCGGTGTCGGCCGCGAGCGCATAGAGCCGGTCCTTGCGCTCCGACAGGAAGGCGGCCAGCGCCTTGAGCCGGTCGGCGCGGTCATGGAACGTCGAGGCCCGCAGAGCGGGACCGCCGACCGTGCGCGCATGCCGCACCGCGTCGGCGAAGTCGACGCCGTCGCTCGACGCGCGGGCGACCGGGCGGCCGTCGACAGCGCTCGGGATCTCGGCGAGACCATGCGCCGGCGTGACCCAGCGGTCCTGCACATAGCTCTCCAGGGTCGGGATCATGGGGTCTCCTCCTGCGGGCGCGGTATTGTGGTTGACGGGCGCGGTCGCTGTGGCGTTGACAAGCGCGCCCCGTGCGCTAGATTGGTTGAAAGATTAACCGATCGATCGGTTAATTCAAGAGGCCCGCGGCGAGCATCGCGCCGGCGGACCCAGTGAGGGAGAGGCCCGTGGAGTCTTCGGTTCTCGTGGATCGCCGCGAGGGATGGGTGGTGCTCACCCTCAATCGGCCCGACCGGCTCAACTCGTTCAACGAAGACATGCACGGCCGTCTCGCCGAGGCGCTGGACGCGGCGGCGGCCGACGACGGCTGCCGGGCCGTGCTGCTGACCGGGGCCGGGCGTGGCTTCTGCGCCGGGCAGGACCTCTCGGACCGGGCCGGCGGGGTCGCCGATCTCGGCGCCGCCATCGAGACCCGCTACAATCCGCTGGTGCGGCGGCTGCGCGGCCTGCGCAAGCCGGTGGTGTGCGCCGTCAACGGTGTCGCGGCGGGTGCGGGCGCCAATGTGGCGCTCGCCTGCGACATCGTGCTGGCAGCGCGCTCCGCCAAGTTCATCCAGGCGTTCGCCAAGATCGGGCTGGTGCCGGACTCGGGCGGCACCTTCACGCTGCCACGCCTGATCGGCGACGCGCGGGCGCGCGCCCTGGCCATGCTGGCCGAGCCGGTGACGGCCGAGCAGGCGGAAGCCTGGGGAATGATCTGGAAGGTCGTCGACGACGCGGCGCTGCGCCCCGAGGCCGAAAAGCTGACCGCGCATCTCGCCACCCAGCCGACCGCCGGGCTGGCGCTGATCAAGGAGGCGATGAACGCCTCGGCCCACAACGATCTCGACACCCAGCTCGATCTCGAGCGCGACCTCCAGCGCAAGGCCGGCGCGACGCCGGACTACGCCGAGGGTGTCCAGGCGTTTCTGAAGAAGCGCGCGCCTCGCTTCACCGGGAGGCCGTCGTGACCGCCGCCCCGCCCCCCGTCCGCTCGCCCGAGGAGACCGCGCGGCTCGCCGCCGAGACCATGTGGGCGAGCGATGCCGCCTGCCGCAATCTCGGCATCGCGATCCTCGCGGTCGGCCCCGGCACCGCGACGCTCGCCCTGACGGTGACCGACACGATGGTCAACGGCCACGACATCGCGCACGGCGGCTACCTGTTCACGCTCGCCGACTCGGCCTTCGCGTATGCCTGCAACTCCTATGGCCTCACCACGGTGGCGTCGCACGGCAGCATCACCTTCATCCGGCCGGGCCGGCGTGGCGACCGTCTGGTCGCCACCGCCCGCGAGGTGTCGCGCTCGGCCCGCTCCGGCCTGTACGACGCGCAGATCCGTGTCGGCGACGTGGTGATCGCCGAGTTCCGCGGCCATTCCCGCACCGTCGGCGGCTCCTTCATCGACGGCGGCGACCCCGCATCCGAAACGCCCACGCCCTGACGAGAACGAGTGGAGGACCGATGACCATGGCACCCCCGGCCGCCGCGTTCGACCGCAAGATCGTCGACGGGCTCGACGCCGTCGAGCGCGCCTCGCGTGACCAAATCCAGGCGCTGCAACGCGAGCGGCTCGCCTGGTCGCTCCGCCACGCCTACGAGAACGTGCCGTTCTACCGGAAGACGTTCGACGAGGCTGGGCTGCATCCGTCGGACTTCCGCGAGCTGTCCGATCTCGCGAAGTTCCCGTTCACGATGAAGAACGATCTGCGCGACAACTACCCGTTCGGCTTGTTTGCTGTTCCTCGGGAGAAGCTGGCGCGCGTTCACGGCTCGTCCGGCACCACCGGCAAGCCGATCGTGGTCGGCTACACCCAGGCCGATGTCGACATGTGGGCCGACGTGATGGCGCGCTCGATCCGCGCCGCCGGCGTGCGGCCCGGCATGATGGTGCACGTCGCCTACGGCTACGGCCTGTTCACCGGCGGGCTCGGGGCCCATTACGGCGCCGAGCGGCTCGGCTGCACCGTGGTGCCGATGTCGGGCGGCATGACCGAGCGCCAGGTGCAGCTCATCCACGACTTCCGCCCCGACGCCATCATGGTGACGCCGAGCTACATGCTGACGATCCTGGACGGCTTCGCGGCGGCGGGGCTCGATCCGCGCGAGTCGTCGCTCCGCTTCGGCATCTTCGGCGCCGAGCCGTGGACCAACGCCATGCGCGAGGAGATCGAGCGCGCCTTCGGGCTCGACGCCACCGACATCTACGGGCTGTCCGAGGTGATCGGTCCGGGCGTCGCCCAGGAGTGCGTCGAGACCAAGGACGGGCTGCACATCTGGGAGGACCATTTCCTCCCCGAGATCATCGACCCGACGACCGGCGCGGTGCTGCCGGACGGCGAGAAGGGCGAGCTGGTGTTCACCTCGCTCACCAAGGAGGCGTTCCCGATCATCCGCTACCGCACCCGCGATCTCACCCGGCTGATGCCGGGCACGGCGCGGCCCGGCATGCGGCGGATGGAGAAGGTGACGGGGCGCTCCGACGACATGATCAACCTGCGCGGCGTCAACGTCTTCCCGACCCAGATCGAGGAGATCCTGCTGGCCACCCCGTTCTGCTCCGGCCACTATCAGATCGAGCTGACCCGCGACGGCCGCCTCGACGAGATGACAGTGCATGCCGAGGTGCGCGAGGATCGCGTCGTCGGCCTCGATCGCGAGGCGAGCGCCAAGGAGCTCGTCCGGCACATCAAGAACATGATCGGCGTGACGACGCGGCTGGTGCTGCATCCGCCCGGCGGCGTCGAGCGCACCGTGGTGGGCAAGGCCAAGCGCATCGTCGACCATCGGCCGAAGGGATAGGTCCGCCAAAGCCCCGTGTCCCGGGCGCGGTGCAGGCGACGCGAAGAAGCAAACCGTGTCGATGCCGAAGCCCTCTCCCCGCCTGCGGGGAGAGGGTGGCTCGCCGCGAAGCGGCGAGACGGGTGAGGGGGCGGTGCAACGAGTCGTATCGTCGTGATGTGGGAAGCGTCCCCTCACCCCACGTCCGCGCCGAACGCGCGAACGTCGACTCCGGATCAAGTCCGGGGCAGGCTCTCCCCGCGCGGCGGGGATAGGTGCAGCGGGCTTGCTCCGCCGCTCACACCTGGTCGTAGTCGATCACCACCGTCGGCGAGGTCGGGCGGGCCTGGCAGGTGAGCACGTAGCCGGCCTTCAGCTCCCACGGCTCCAGCGCGTAATTGACTGCCATCTCGACGGTGCCCTCCACCACCTTGGCCCGGCAGGTGGAGCACATGCCGCCCTTGCAGGCGAACGGCAGGTCGAGGCCGGCGCGCAGCGCGGCGTCGACGATCGCCTCGCCTTCGGCGACCGGCACCTCGCGGCGCTTACCGTCGACGATCAGCGACGCCATGTGGGCCGGCGGCGCGTCGGGCGCGACCGGCGCCGGCGGCCGCGGCCGGCCGCCGAGCGCCGAGACGAAGCGCTCGACGTGGATGCGATCGTCGGCGATGCCGAGCGCTTGCAGCGTCGGCACCAGCTCCTCGATCATCGCGGTCGGGCCGCACACGAAGGCGTGGTCGATCGCCGCCGCCGGCACCATGGTCGACAACAGGCGGCGCACCTTGTCGGCATCGAGCCGGCCGTTGAGCACGTCGAGATCCTGCTCCTCGCGGCTGAGCACGTGGAACAGCGATAGACGACCGAGATGGCGGTCCTTCAGCTCCTCCAGCTCCTCCAGGAACAGCATGTCGACGGTGGAGCGGTTGCCGTAGAACAGGAAGAAGCGGCTCGCCGGCTCGCGCGCCAGCACGCCGCGCAGGATCGAGATCACCGGCGTAATGCCGGAGCCGGCCGCGAAGGCGACGTGCAGGCGGCCGTCGCCCGGCTTGTGGGCGAGACCGAAGCGCCCGGTCGGCGTCATCACGTCGATCACGTCGCCCGCCTTCAGGGTGTCGTTGATCCAGCACGACAACAGGCCGTTCTCCACGCGCTTCACCGCGATGCGCAGCTCGCCGCTCTCGGGCGCCGTGCAGATCGAGTAGGAGCGCCGCACCTCCTCGCCGTCGAGGGTGGTGCGCAGCGTCAGATACTGGCCCGGCTCGAACGTGTAATCGGCGACGAGAGGAGGCGGCACCACGAAGGCGACCGAGACGGCGTCCGCCGTCTCGCGCCGCACATCGGCGACCGTCAGCGCATGGAAGCGGGGGGCGTGGCCTTCGGTGCGCCCTTCCTCTCCCCGCTGGCGGGGAGAGGGAGAGGCGCCGTGCGAGGTCCGCTCGTCGTGCTCGATCGTCATCCCTCACCTCAATGGCATTTGAAATAGTCGAAGGGCTCGCGGCAGGCGTGGCAGCGCCACAGCGCCTTGCAGGCGGTGGAGCCGAACTCGGCGATCGCCGTCGTGTCGGTCGATCCGCAGTGCGGGCAGGCGACCTCGTCGACCCCGAACAAAGCGCGACGGCCGGCGCCCTTCGGTGGCGGCGCGATGCCGTAGGCGCGCAGCTTGTCGCGGCCCTCGTCGGTCATCCAGTCGGTGGTCCAGGCCGGCGACAGCACGGTGGCGACCTTCGGTCGGCCGAGCCCCGCCTTCTCCAGCGCGATCTCGATCTCGGTGGCGATCATGCTCATCGCCGGGCAGCCGCAATAGGTCGGCGTGATGTCGATCTCGATGCCGGACGGTCCCACCCGCACGTCGCGCAGCACGCCGAGATCCGCGATGGTGAGCACCGGGATCTCGGGGTCCGGCACCGCGCCGGCGATGCGGCGGGCCGCCTCGCGCAGATCGTCGGGATGGGGCGCCGTCACCAGGTCGCTCCGGGAATCGTGCGCTGCATGTATTGCAGCTCGGTGAGCAGATGGCCGAGATGCTCGCTGTGGCGGCCGCTGCGGCCGCCCTTCTGCATGTAGCCGTCCGCCGGCATCGTCAGGGTCGCGCGGCCGAGCACGTCGGCGACGGTGGCGCGCCAGGTGTCGCGCAGCGACGCGGGATCGACCGCGATGCCGGCCTCGATCAGCGAGTCGTCGACCGAGTCGGTCTCGAACAGCTCGCCCGTGTAGGGCCACAGCATCGTCAGCGCGCGGGCGGTGCGCTCGTGACTCTCGGGCGTGCCGTCGCCGAGCCGCACCACCCATTCGGCCGAGTGCCGCAGATGATAGGCCATCTCCTTCTCGGCCTTGGCGGCGATCGCGGCGAGCGTCGCGTCACGCGACGACATCATCGCCCGCCAGTACGGGTCCGCATAGGCGGCGTAGAGGAGCTGACGCACCATGGTGACGGCGAAGTCGCCGTTCGGCTGCTCGACCAGCAGGAGATTGCGATAGGCGCGCTCGTCGCGTCGGTAGGCGAGCGCGTCCTCGTCGTGGCCGGCGGCCTCCGCCTCGCCCGCATAGGTGTAGAGCGCGCGCGCTTGGCCGATCAGGTCGAGGCCCATGTTGGCGAGCGCCATCTCCTCTTCCATCATCGGCGCCTTGCCGCACCACTCGGAGAGCCGATGGCCGAGCACCAGCGCATCGTCGGCGCGGCGCAGCACGTAGGTGACGAGCGGGGTTTCGGTGACGCGGATGCTGGTCATGGGCGCCTCGATGTGACTGCGGCCGGATGGTCACGATCTTCTGCGCCTCTCCCCGCGGGCGGGAGAGGCCGACGTTCGCGCCTTGGGCGCGGACGTCGGGTGAGGGGGGCGTTTCAATTCGCGACGAGGTTCGTCACCCCTCACCCGGAGCCCTCGCTACGCTCGGCCTCCGACCTCTCCCCGCATGCGGGGAGAGGTGAAGGGGCCGCGGCCCGCTCACATGTGCCCGACCTCGTCGGGGATCTCGTAGAAGGTCGGATGCCGGTAGATCTTCGAGGCGGTGGGCTCGAACATCATGCCCTTCTCGGCCGGGTCGGAGGCCGTGATGGCGGCCGACGGCACCACCCAGATCGACAAGCCCTCGCCGCGCCGCGTGTAGAGATCGCGCGCGGCCTGCAACGCCAGCGTCGCGTCGGGCGCGTGCAGCGAGCCGACATGCTTGTGGGCGAGGCCGTTGCGGGCCCGGATGAAGACTTCCCACAGTGGGATTGCTGCTTCCGTCCTGGTGGGTTCGGTCAAGGCAGTCTCCTCGGGCGTTTCCTGAATGTGTTATCCGGCCACCAGTCGTTCCGGACGCCGAGCGGAGCAAGGCGATCCGGAGTCCAGCCGCAGGCCCGGCGCTCGGGGCTTGCTTCCGGGTCCGGCGCGCTGCGCCGGCCCGGAACGACGGCCTGCGTCACGCCGCCGTGGCCACCGCCGCCTTGCGGCGCGAGTTCTTATCGGCGAAGGCGCGGGCGGCCTCGCGCACCCAGGCGCCGTCCTCTTCGGTCTTGCGGCGGCGCTCCAGGCGCTGGGTGTTGCAGGGGCCGTTGCCGGCGACGACCTGCTTGAACTCGTCCCAATCGATGGCGCCATGCACCCAGTGGCCGGTCGCCTCGTCGAAGCGCAGCTCGGGGTCCGGCACGGTGAGGCCGAGGAAATGGGCCTGCGGCACCGTCGCATCGACGAACTTCCGCCGCAGCTCGTCATTGGTGAACCGCTTGATCTTCCAGCGCGTCGAGGTGTCGGTGTGCTGGCTCGCGGAATCGGGCGGGCCGAACATCATCAGGCACGGCCACCACCAGCGGTTCAGCGCGTCCTGTGCCATCTCCTTCTGCTCGGCGGTGCCGCGGCAGAGCGTCAGCATGATCTCGTAGCCCTGCCGCTGGTGGAAAGACTCCTCCTTGCAGACGCGGATCATGGCGCGCGCATACGGCCCGTAGGAGCAGCGGCACAGCGGGATCTGATTCATGATGGCGGCGCCGTCGACCAGCCAGCCGATGGCGCCGATGTCGGCCCAGGTGAGCGTCGGGTAGTTGAAGATCGACGAGTACTTGGCCTTGCCGGCGAGAAGCTGGTCGACCATCTCCTCGCGCGACACGCCGAGCGTCTCGGCCGCGGCGTAGAGATAGAGGCCGTGGCCGCACTCGTCCTGCACCTTGGCAAGCAGCGCCGCCTTGCGGCGCAGCGAGGGCGCGCGGGTGATCCAGTTGCCCTCCGGCTGCATGCCGATGATCTCGGAATGGGCGTGCTGGGAGATCTGGCGCACCAGGGTGCGGCGGTACGCCTCCGGCATCCAGTCGTTCGGCTCGATCCGCTCCTCGGCGTCAATGCGCTCCTGGAAGCGTTGCAGCAGCGCGGCGTCTTCGAGCTGGCGCTCGTTGGTGTCCACTCCGCTGGCGAGGCCCTGCGTGTACATGCGCGTCTCCCGGGGGTCGGAGGATTTGCTCCTCACAATCATTGTCAGAAAATATATGTAACAGGAATCGGGATTGCAACGATGATCTGTAACATGTCCGTGCGCTGTGTGGTGCCCTGGTGGGTGATCGATACCCGATAAGGCGCTTGTGATGTCAGGTTCGGCGGCCGAAAGCGTGTCGTCTCTATCGACTTAATCGCGAAACCGCCGCAGCACCGCGGCGCCGCGTCGCAGCGGCGCGCCGCCGTCGTCGATGGCGTGGGCATCGAGCCAGCGCTCCGACGGCTCCAGCAGATCGGTGTAGAGGCCGGCGCACAGGCTGCGCGCCGCGCGGCCCGGCCAGTCGGCGGGCAGCAGCTCGGCCGGCAGCACCGGATCGCGCAGCACCACGCGGCGGTACTCGTGGACGAGCAGGATGCGCGCCACCATGGCGTCGATCTCGTTCGGCACGGCGCCGGCATCCAGCGCGGCACGCAGCGGCCCGAAGGTCTCCAGGAACCGCGCATAGCCGTCCGCGATGGCGTCGAGCGGCCAGCTCCGCGCCGCCAGATCGCGCAGCGCCTCGGCACCGCCCGTCGCCTGGAGCGCGACGACACCGTTCGCCGCATCGGGAATCGGCACGCCGGCGGCCACGAAGACGCCCGGCAGCGGCGAGCCGAAGCCGGCCGCTTCGAGCACGGCGCGGGCGGCATCGCGCTCGGGTCCGTTGCTCAGCAGCACCAGCCCGAGATGGCCGGCGAAGCGCGGCGGCCGCAGCGTGTAGATTTGCCGGGTCGCCGCCTCGAAGGTGGCGCGGCCCTTCTCGGCGAGCCGGTAGAAGCTGTTGCGGCCGACCTTGTGGCGCTCCAGCCAGCCGTCGGCGGCGAGCCGCGACATCGCGGTGCGCACCACGCCGTCGCCGATGTCGAGCGCCTGGAAGAAGGCCAGCAGGGTCCCGAGCCAGACGCTGCCGCCGCGCGGCACGATGGCGTCGCCGTAGATGGTGACGATGAGCGACCAGGTGCGCGACGGCTCCTGACGGAGCTGGTCGAGGATCGGCGCGAGCGCGCCGCGGGGCAGCCTCCGCCCCCGCTCCGGCGTGCCGCGCGGCCGGCGGGCCGTCGTCTTGGTGGCGCGCGGCGGACTCATGCGCCGCGGGCGCGGCGTGTCCGCGCGGTCCGAGCTGTTACGGCGGATGCCGGCGCGGCAACCGACGCGGTCCCCGGCGCCACCGCAGCGGCCGCCTCGGCGGCGCCGGCCGTCACCAGCCGAGTGACCAGGCGGGCATAGTCGGCGCGATCGAGGCCCTTGCCGGGGCGGAACCACAGGTAATGCCAGTTGAGCATGCCGAACAGCGACATGGTCATCGGCTTGAGCAGCGGGCCGTGGCCGACCGCCGGCACCGCGGCGGCGATCGCCTCGGAGAACACGCCGACCAGCACCCGCTCCATGGCGCGAAGCTGCTCCTGCTTGTCGGCGGGAAGGAGCTTGAGGTTGGCGATCTGCACCTGATGCTCGGCGTCGGCGTCGCGATACGCCTCGAGCAGCGCCGCCGCGAGCGACTGGAGCCGCGTGTCCGGATCGGCCTCGATCCGCGCGGCCGCCTCCACCGCCGTGATCAGCGTCTGGAGGTGCGCCGACAGGATGTCGAACAGCACCGCCTCCTTGTCGGGGTAGTAGTGATAGAGAAGCGCCTTGGAGACGCCGCAGGCGGCCGCGATCATGGTGATCGAGGTGCCCGAATAGCCGTGCTGCGCGAACAGCTCGGCGGCGCGATGCAGGATCGCGAGACGCTTGGCGTCGTAGTCCTGGGCGCGCGTGCGAGCCATCCGAAGTTTCCACTCCCCTTGCGGGCGGCCGGCCTGTTGCGCCGTCACCCTGCCGATCGTCATACATTAACCGGATGGTCGATCAACGAAAAGTCTCGGCGAGACACCTGTCGAGGCTGGGAGCATGCTTTCGGTCGTCGCTGCGGCGGCCGCCGGCCGTTCTGATCGCCAGAACGCGCCGACGAAGGTCGCTCTCGGCTTGGAGAGGCCCCGTCGCTAGAGTGGCCCGTCGTCGTCCGGCTCGCCGCGCTGCTCGGCCCGGCGGGTCGGCCTGCGACGAAACGGCCGTCCCGTCGGGACGCACGAAATCATTGACCAATCGTTCGGTTAATCTTAGGCTTCATTCCATCAGCGTTCCGGTGCCCGCGCCGGCACGGTCTTCAGAAGGCGGATCAACCGCCTCGTCGACGCCTCGACCTTGGGAGAAAACGCCAGATGCCACAGACCGCCGGGTCTCGGGGGCTGCGTGCCGCAGCCGTCGCCACCTTCGCCGCGCTCGCCACGATCACCGTGCCGACCGGCCCGAGCCATGCCGCCGATCCGATCCGGATCGGCTCCGTCGTCTCCGCCACCGGCCCCGCCTCGTTCCTCGGCGATCCGGAGCAGAAGACGCTCAAGCTCTATGTCGATCAGCTCAACAAGAAGGGCGGCGTGCTCGGCCGGCCGATCGAGCTGGTGCTCTACGACGACGGCGGCGACGCCAACAAGGCGCGCACCTTCGCGACCCGCCTGATCGAGGACGACAAGGTGGTCGCCATGGTGGGCGGCACCACCACCGGCACCACCATGGCGATGATCCCGGTGTTCGAGGACGCCAAGGTGCCGTTCATCTCGCTCGCCGGCGCCATCGAGATCGTCGAGCCGGTGCGCGCCTACGTGTTCAAGACGCCGCACACCGACAAGACCGCCTGCCAGAAGATCTTCGAGGACATGAAGGCGCGCGGCCTCACCAAGATCGGCATGATCTCGGGCACCGACGGCTTCGGCAAGTCGATGCGGGCGCAGTGCCTCAAGGTGGTCGGCGACTACGGCATCACGGTCGCGATCGACGAGAGCTACGGCCCGACCGACGCCGACATGACGCCGCAACTCAACAAGATCAAGAACACCGCGGGCGTGCAGGCGGTGCTCAACCCGGGGTTCGGCCAGGGGCCGGCGATCGTCACCCGCAACTACGCCCAGCTCGGCATCGGCCTGCCGCTCTACCAGTCGCACGGCGTCGCCTCGAAGAGCTTCGTGGATCTGGCCGGCCCCGCCGCCGAGGGCGTGCGCCTGCCGGCGCCGGCGCTCCTCATCGCCGACAAGCTCGCCGACACCGACCCGCAGAAGGCGGTCGTGACCGAATATAAGAAGTCCTACGAGACGGCGACCGGCCAGCCGGTGTCGACCTTCGGGGGCTACGGCTTCGACGGCATCCAGATTCTGGTCAAGGCGATCGAGCAGGCGAAGTCGACCGACTCGCAGAAGATCCGCGACGCTATCGAAGCCACCAAGGGCTATGTCGGCGCCACCGGCCTCTACACCATGTCGCCGACCGATCACCTCGGGCTGGGCACCGAGTCGTTCCGCATGCTCGAGATCCGCGGTGGCGACTGGGTTCCGCAGGAGAAGAAGTGATCTGAAAGACGTCCGTCTCACGTCGGGCGGCTTCGCAGCAAGGCGCAGCCCACCCTCTCCCCGCACGGCGGGGAGAGGGTGGCTCGCCGCGAAGTGGCGAGACGGGTGAGGGGGTGCTTCGACTTTAACTGCGACGCCCCCTCACCCGACGTTCGCGCCAGTCGCGCGAACATCGACCTCTCCCCGCACAGCGGGGAGAGGTGACGAACGAAGTCCTGCACGAGACCGCCATGGCCGAATTCCTTCAGCTCGTGTTCTCCGGCCTCACGGTCGGCGCCGTCTATGCGCTGGTCGCGCTCGGCTTCACGCTGGTCTACAACGCCTCCGACGTCATCAACTTCGCCCAGGGCGACTTCGTGATGATCGGCGGCATGGGAACCGTGTTCCTGATGGCGGCCGGCGTCGCCCTGCCCTTCGCGGTGCTGATCGCGGTGGTGGCGGCCGTGCTGGTCGGTCTGCTGCTGCACCGGCTCGCCATCGAGCCGGCGCGCGGCGCCTCGCCGGTCGCCCTGATCATGATCACCATCGGGGCGTCGATCTTCATCAAGGGCGTCGCCCAGATCGTCTTCGACAAGCAGTTCCACTCGCTGCCCGCCTTCTCGGGCACCGACCCGATCGCGATCGGCGGCGCCACCATCCTGCCGCAGAGTTTCTGGGTCATCGGCGGCATGCTGGCGCTCGTCTTCGGGCTGTGGCTGTTCCTGGAGCGCACCCTGATCGGCAAGGCGGTGCTGGCCACCGCCGCCAACCGGCTCGCGGCGCGCCTCGTCGGCATCAACGTCACCGTGGTGCTGGCGCTGGCCTTCGGCCTGTCGGCGGCGATCGGCGCCGTCGGCGGCGTGCTGGTGACGCCGATCACGCTGACCCGCTACGACGTCGGCACGCTGTTCGCGCTGAAGGGCTTCGCGGCCGCCATGGTGGGCGGCATGGGCAACCCGATCGGCGCCGTGGTGGGCGGCCTGCTGATCGGCCTGATGGAAGCGTTCGGGGCCGGCTATCTGTCCTCCACCTACAAGGACGCGGTGGCGTTCGTCGCCATCCTGGTGGTGCTGCTGGTGATGCCGCAGGGCCTGTTCGGCCGCCGTTCCGTGGAGCGGGTGTGATGCTGAAGACGTTGCTCTCCTCCCGCCTCGCCGTGCTGCTGCTGCTCGCCGTCGTGATCGCCCTCGTGCCGGTGCTGGCGCCGTCGTCGTTCTATCTGCGGGTGGCGGCGCTGGTCTGGGTGTTCGCCCTGGCGGCGCTCGGCCTCACGATCCTGATGGGTTATGCGGGCCAGGTCAGCCTCGGCCATGCCGGCTTCCTCGGCATCGGCGCCTATGCGGTGGCGATCGGCCCCGCCAAGCTCGGGCTCGATCCGCTGCTGTCGCTGGTGCTCGGCGCGGTGCTGTGCGGGCTCGTCGCCTATGTGGTCGGCAAGCCGATCCTGCGCCTCAAGGGCTACTATCTCGCCATCGCGACCCTCGGCTTCGGTCTCATCGTCGCCCTGGTGCTGACCAGCGAGGGAGCGATCACCGGCGGTCCGGACGGCATGCAGGTGCCGCGCATGACGGTGCTGGGCTGGCGCGTCTCGGGCATTCAGACCTGGTACTGGATCACGGGCGGGGCACTGCTGATCGGCGCGCTGCTCGCCCTCAACATCCAGGCGAGCCCGAGCGGGCGCGCCTTCCGGGCCCTGCACGACAGCGAGATCGCGGCCGCCGGCGTCGGCGTCGACGTGGCGTCCAAGAAGCTCGCCGCCTTCGTCATCAGCGGCGTCTATGCCGGAGTGGCGGGCAGCCTGCTCGCCCTGATGAACGGCTTCATCACCCCGGAGGCGGCCGGCTTCATGCACTCCATCGAGCTGGTCGCCATGGTGATCATCGGCGGGCTCGGCTCGGTGGTGGGTACGGTCGTCGGCGCCGCCTTCCTGGTGGTGCTGCCGCAGGCGCTGACCATGCTTCATGAGTACGAGCAGGCGGTGCTGGGCCTCCTGATCATGGCGTTCATGATCCTGCTGCCGGCCGGCATCGTGCCGTCGCTCCGCCGTCTCGTCCTGGAGCGCGTCCGATGACCATCCTGGCGGTGGAGGATCTCGGCATCACGTTTGGCGGTCTGCGCGCCGTCGACGGCGTGTCGTTCCAGGTGTCGCTCGGCGAGGTGTTCTCGATCATCGGGCCGAACGGCGCCGGCAAGACGACGCTGTTCAACCTCGTCACCGGCATCTATCGGCCCGGGCGCGGCACGATCCGGCTCGCCGGCGAGGATGTGACGCATCTGGCGCCGCATCTCTTGGTGCGCCGGGGCATGGCCCGCACCTTCCAGAACCTCCAGATCTTCTTCCGCATGACGGCGGTCGAGAACGTCATGGTGGGCCATCACCTTTCCGAGCGCACCTCGCTGCTCGCCGACATGCTGGCGTGGCCGACGGTGGCGCGGCAGAACCGCCGCACGCAGACGCGCGCCATGGAGCTCTTGGAGCGCGTCGGCCTCACCCACCATGCCGAGACGGTGGCGGGCGAGCTGCCCTATGGCGTGCTCAAGCGGCTGGAGATCGCCCGTGCGCTCGCCGTCGACCCCAAGGTGCTGCTGCTCGACGAGCCGGCCGCCGGCTGCAATGCGGTGGAGACCGAGGCGATCGATCGCCTGATCGTCCGCATCGCCGAGAGCGGCGTCGCCGTGGTGCTGATCGAGCACGACATGAAGCTGGTGATGAAGATTTCCGACCGCGTGCTGGTGCTGGCGCACGGCCGCCGGCTGGCCGAAGGCCCGCCGCGCGAGGTCCGCAACGATCCCGCCGTCATCGCCGCCTATCTGGGCGAGCACGGCGCCCGGGAGGCCGATCGTGCTCACGGTTGACGGGCTGTCCTCGGCCTATGGCCGCATCGAGGTGCTGCACGGCATATCGCTCGACGTGCCGGCGGGCGAGATCGTCGCGCTGGTCGGCTCCAACGGCGCCGGCAAGACGACGCTGCTGCGCACCCTCTCGGGCGTGCAGCCGGCGAGCGCCGGCCGCATCGTGTTCCAGGGCGAGGACATCCAGGCGCTGCCGCCGCATGCCCGGGTGATGCGCGGCATCGCCCAGTCGCCGGAGGGCCGGCAGGTGTTCGGCCCGCTGACCGTGGAGGACAATCTCCGCCTCGGCGCCTTCCGCCGCTGGGACGACACCGTGCGGGGGCGGCTCGATGCGGTCTACACGATGTTTCCGGTGCTGGCGGAGCGGCGCAGGACGCCGGCGTCGAGCCTGTCGGGCGGCCAGCAGCAGATGCTCGCCATCGGCCGCGCCCTGATGGCGCAGCCCAAGCTGCTGCTCCTCGACGAGCCGTCGCTCGGCCTAGCGCCGCTCTTGGTCGACCAGATCCTCGCCGCGGTGGTCGATCTCAAGCAGAAGGGCATCACGGTGCTGCTGGTCGAGCAGAACGCCTCGGCGGCGCTCGCCATCGCGGACCGCGGCTATGTGCTGGAGGTCGGCCGCATCGTCCACGAGGGCGAGGGTCTCGCGCTGCTCCAGGACCCCAAGGTGCGCGCCGCCTATCTCGGGGTGTGATCGCGCGGCCGGCGGCGGGCGGGATGCCCTACAGATCCGTCCACTGGGAAAAGGCCGCCGCGGTGCCGCGCAGCACGCCGGCCGCGTCGACGAGCTGCCACACGGTGCCGTCCTCGATCCAGAATTTTTCGCCCGACTGCTTCACCCGCAGACCGCGATAGCCGGCCATGAAGCCGTGCGCCGCGACCGCATCGAGGAACTGCTGGCGCTCGGCCCGCTCCGGTGCCTCCGCCGACAGCCGCGACGGCAACCCGACAAACGTGTCCCAGTCGTAGCCGAAGCGCCGCTGCGCCGCGCGATTGGCATAGACGAAGCGCGGGTCGTCGGCAGTGTCGTGCGCCACCAGGACGAACGGGGCGTCCTCGTACAGCCACGCCGCATCGGTGCCGGCCGGCACCAGCGGCCGACCGACCAGGCGCGCGTAGCTGCCGGTCAGCAGCGTGAAGAATTCGGGATCGGTGCGCAGGTCGGCGCGGGTGGCGGCATCGGACGTCATGGCGTGCCCTTCGGCGGACGAGTTTCGGCGTGTCGCCGCGTGGTATACGCAAGGCAGCCGCACGGAAAGCCCCCGGGGCGGCCTCACAGGTGCTTCATGTCCCCCGTTCCGCCGCCTTCCGCCACCGCTCTCTCTCCCGCTCCGTTCGCGCCGCGCTTCGTGACCGATGCGCGGTCGCGCCTCCCGGTCGGGCCGCCGGTCGATGCCACGCCGGCGAAACGGCCGTCGCGCACCGCCATGCCGGGCCGCTTCGTCGATCTCGTGCCGTTCGAGCCCGCGGCACACGCCGCCGATTTGTACGAGGCCACCAACGGCCCGGAGCGCGAGCGGCTGTGGTGCTACCTCGGCGACGGCCCGTTCGACAGCCGCGCCGCGTTCGAAGCCTATCTGGCGCGCTCCTTCGGAGGGGACGATCCGCTGCTGTTCGCCATCGTGGACCGCACGAGCGGCCGCACCGTCGGGCACGCCTCCTATCTTCGCATCGATCCGGCCAACCGGGCTATCGAGGTCGGGCATCTCCTCTTCTCGCCGGCACTCGCCCGCACGCCCGGCGCCACGGAGGCGATGGCGCTGATGATGGGCCGCGCCTTCGACGAGCTCGGCTATCGCCGCTACGAGTGGAAGTGCGACGTGCTCAATGCACCGTCGCGGGCGGCGGCATTGCGGCTCGGCTTCACCTTGGAGGGCGTGTTCCGCGCCCACATGATCCGCAAGGGCCGCGGTCGTGACACCGCGTGGTTCTCGATCATCGAGGATGAGTGGCCGGCGCGGCGGGCCGCCTTCGCGGCTTGGTTGTCGCCGGACAACTTCGACGCGGAAGGCCGGCAGCGCCGACGCCTCGCCGAGCTGCGCGGGGTCTGTTGACGGCGGCCCGTTGCCTTCGCGTGGTCGAGCGCCGCGACGGCATCGCCACAGGGCAACTCGAGAAGTGGGCCGAATGGTCGCACAAGGCTGCGGAGAGCTTTCGCGCCGCCACACGCAACGCGACCCGCGACATCATGCAACATCGTGCAGATCTGCCCTGCACTGCGTTTTTTTACGGATCTCCGGGAGGCCCGAGTTGGGTATCAAGGCGGCGTCGCTGGCCCACGGTCGGCGACATTGCCCTCCTTGGGCGTTTCCTCCCTAGACTTGGGCCGCCGGCTTCGCCGCGCGGCCTTTTTTTTGCGCAGGTCCTGGCGGCTTGCCCGGCCATTGGTCCGGGACGGCATGGCCGCGGAGATCGTCGGGAAGGCGGAAGCGGAAATGCCACGTCGATCCGCGGCGGATCAGGTACGTCATGAAGCCCATCGCCCGGCCCTGCATGGTGCAAGCGCATGGTGCAGCGGGCCGACGAAGCCGTTGATAGATCAGAATTTCTCGGAGGATCAAGGCCTTAAAGGCCGATGGCGCTCCCTAGGGGAGCCAACGATCGCCCGCAGATGTCATTGATGAAACACGATGATTGCCGCACCGCTTCGTTTCTGTGTACCACTTTCCTCGGCACTGGTGAAGGGGCGGTCAGGCCGCAAGCGAGCCACGAACCGGCGGGCTTCGGTGCTCGGCCCCCCTGAATTTGCCGTCGAATTCATTCTGCCGGAGCCGCCATGTGTTCCTCAGTGGCAAGCCGTTGGAAATCGTGAAAGCTGGCCAGAGAGGAATTGTGTCGGCACATCGATCGGTCTAACGCATACGGACACGACAATCGCGGGTCACACGCGATGAGATACACCCACGATCCACCCCCCGTTTGCGTGTAGGCCTCCGAAAAGCACACGCTTTCTTCGGAGTCGGCGAGACTTCGGAGTCGGCGAGGTCCCCGGTCGGCGATAAAGGTGCGGCCTTGGAGAATGAAACTTTCGCGCGGGTCAAGGTCGACCAACTCCTTCGTGATGCCGGATGGAGCCTCAGCGACGGCCGAAGCACCCGGTTCGAATACAGCTTCGACGATGGCGGCCGCGCCGACTACGTGCTGTTCGACCGTCAAGGTCGGGCGCTTGCCGTCGTCGAGGCGAAGCGGACCAGCGTCAACCTGACCGCCGGTGAGGCACAAGGCGAGCGCTATGCCGCGCAGCTCGGCGTCCCCTTCGTTTTTCTGTCGAACGGCGAGGAGATCTGGTTCCGCGACTGCGACCAGACCGCCCACTTCCGGCCCGTGGCGACCTTCTACAGCCAGGACGACCTCGTCCGGCGTCGTGCCGCCCGCGAGGTCCGTAGGCCGCTGCTCGACGTCCCCGTCGACACCCGCATCGCCGGCGGCGGCGGGCGGCATCACCAGTCGGCCTGCATCGACGTGGTGTCGCGCGAGATCGTCGTCGGTCGGCGTAAGCTGCTCGTCGAGATGGCCACCGGCACCGGCAAGACCCGCACCGCCGCCGCGCTGCTGAAGCGGCTGTTCGATGCGGGGTGGATCACACGCGCCCTCTTCGTCGTCGACCGCAACACCCTCGCCATCCAGGCCGAGGACGCCTTCGCCGAGCACCTGCCCAACCTGCCGTGCTACCGCGTGCCGCGCACCGGCCGCCGCTTCCAGGACGAGAAGCGCATCACCATCGTCACGCTCCAGACGCTGGTCAACGAGTACGAGAAGTACTCCGCCGGCTACTTCGACTTCATCGTCATCGACGAGTGCCACCGCAGCATCTACGGCCAGTGGAAGCGGGCGCTGGACCATTTCGACGGCATCAAGCTCGGCCTCACCGCCACGCCCTGCGTCATGCGGGACGCGCCCGAGGTCGACGAGGACGATCGCATCGCCATCCGCGACACGCTGCGGTTCTTCGAGGTCGACCGGCCGACCTACAGCTACAGCATGCGGGAGGCGATCGCGGACGGCCATCTCGTGCCCTACGAGATCTATCGCGCCATGACGGTGCGTACCGCCGCCGAGGACGGCTTCGAGGTTCACCGCAATGAAATCGACTGGGACGCACTCGACGGCGAGGCGCGAGCCGAGCTGGAAGCGCTGTTCGGCGCCGCTGACCCGCTGATCGTCGATCCGGCCGCGCTGGAGCGCCGCTTTACCATCCCCGAGCGCAACCGAGCGATGGTGCGGGAGTTCCGCGACGTGCTGGAGAAGGGATACGTGGCGCAGAATGGCGTCCGCCGGGCGCCGGACTGGGGCAAGACCATCGTCTTCGCGGTCACCAAGCGCCATGCCGAGACGCTGGCCCGGATGTTGGACGAGGCGTTCGCCGACAAGAAGCCCACCCCGGCGACCCGCTACGCCGACTTCGTCGTGTCCGGTCAAGGACCGGACGACAGCGTCGACGGTGCCGCGAAGATCAAGCGATTCAAGAAGGAAGAGTTTCCGCAGATCCTCGTCAGCGTGAACATGCTCGACACCGGGTTCGACTGCCCCGAGGTGCGCAACCTCGTCATGGCCCGCTTCACCCACTCGTCGATCCTCTATCAGCAGATGCGCGGTCGCGGCACCCGACTGGCCGAGGGCAAGACGAAGTTCACCATGTGGGACTTCACCGGCGTCACGCTGCGCCACGGCGATGACGAGGAGCCCGGCGACGGCGGGGTGGTGGTGGTCCGTCCGGCCGTGGACTGTCGCCGCCAGCCGCGCCGCATGGTCACCCTCGACATCCATGACGAGATCGACCCGGCCACCCGCGAATGGGTCACGGTGGACGAGAACGGTCAAGCATTCATGGACGCCGACGAGGCGCAGGCCGAGGCGCTCGGTGCCGCGTTCGAGACGTGGCTCGACGATCAAAACTTCAACGCCGACCAGCTCCGGCTTCTCCACCTCGTCAAGGAGCAGATCAAGGCCAATGCCGCCGGCCTCGACCAGTTCGAGAGCTGGCGCTTCGACCAGCCGCCGCTCGCCATGAACGGCGGCTTCGCCCGTGCGCTCGCGGTGTTCGGGGGCGAGGCCGAGCTGGAGAAGCTCCTGGCCGGCCTGAACCATGCCGTCTTCGGCGGCAAGACCTCGGCGGCCGACGCCACCACGGCGCCGCACGAAAAGTCCACGCGATAGAGAGCCGGAATGCCCTTCACACCTGACATGCGCCGCCGGGTCGACCAGATCCGGGATTACCTCTACGGCGGCGGCTACCCCGACCCGTTGTCGAACGCCGAGCAGCTCAGCTTCCTGTTCTTCTTCTACATGACCGAGGGGATCGACGCGGCCAACCAGCGCCAGGCCCGCGCCACCAGACGCGCCTACACGTCGCTGTTCTCCGGCGACTGGCCCCTGAAAAACCCGCTGAACGCCCCGGCGGAGGGTGTGAAGACGATCCCGTGCGAGCGGATGCGCTGGTCGTCATGGGCCTCGGCGATGTCCGCGGAGCCGCTGGTGCGCTTCGTGCGCGACGAGGTGTTCCCGTTCTTCGCCGGCATTGGCGACCAGTTCGGCATGAGCTTCATGGCGCAGGCTCGCCTCGTCATCGACGAGCCGACCGTGCTGACCCAGGTGGTGACGCTCATCAACCAGTTGCGCCTGGACGAAGCCGATCCGGACACCAAAGGCGACCTGTTCGAGCATGTTTTGAAGCAGATCAAGCAGGCCGGCGAGCTCGGCCAGTTCCGCACGCCGCGCCACGTCATCCGCGCCATCGTCGATCTCGTTGACCCGAAGATCGGCGAGACCGTCTACGACCCCGCCGCCGGAACGGCGGGCTTTCTCGTCGCCGCCTTCGAGCACATCCGCCTCGCCAACTCCTCCGACCGGGGCCGCGAGGTCGCCGAGTTCGACGGCAAGACCTTCGAGCGCGGCTATGGCGACCGGCTGAGCGACGCGCAGTGGCGCCGGCTTCGGACAGAGACTTTCTACGGCAACGACGTCGACCCGAAGATGGTCAGCCTCGCGTCGATGAACCTCGCGCTGCGCGGCCTGCCCGACGTCCGCATCCTGAAGCGCAACGTGCTGACCTCGACGCTCGACCGCCAGGACAAGGCCGAGCGCGGCTTGCCACTCGACGGCTATGACGTGGTGCTGGCGAACCCGCCCTTCTCCGGCCGGCTCGACCGCGACCGCATCGTCGACGAGGTCAAGGTCGGAACCTCCACGGCGACCGAGCTTCTGTTCGTGAAATACATGATGGACAGCCTGAAGCGCCCCGCCGGAGGCGACCCGAGCAAGGCCGGGCGCTGCGGTGTCGTCGTGCCGGAGGGCGTGCTGTTCGGCTCCACTGGGGCGCACAAGGAACTGCGCCGCCAGCTTCTCCAGAACAACCGCGTCGAGGCGGTGCTGTCGCTACCGGGCGGCGTGTTCCAGCCCTATTCGGGCGTGAAGACCTCGGTGCTGGTGTTCGGCCAGGGCGGGCGCACCGAGAAGGTGCTGTTTCTCCACGCCGCCAACGACGGCTTCAAGCTCGACGCCAACCACGACCAGCCCATAGAGGCCGATGACCTGCCGGGCCTCGTCGCCGCCTTCAACAGCCGCGACGATTTGTGGGACGACTGGCAGGCTCGCGACCCGGCCGCGCCGTGGACTCAAAACTGGTGGTTCGCCGACGCCGGACGCATCGAGGCCGAGGACTGGAACCTGTCGGCCTCGCGCTACCGGCCCGAGACCCGCGCAGCGGCCGCGCACCGCGACCCGCGCGAGCTGCTGGCGGAGCTGCAGGAGGACGTGACGGCGATCCTGGCGGACATCGAGGCGCTGACGGCGGAATTTTCCGAGGCGACCCGATGAAGACTCATACCGTCCGGCGATTCGGTGAGGTCGTCGAGATCAATCCGCGTCGCTGGAACAGCGTGGCGCCGACAACGCCCGTCTCCTTCGTCCCGATGGCAGCGGTCTCCGAAACGAGTGGAACGATCACCGAGAAGGCAACGCGTGCGTTCGAGGAAGTGGCCAAGGGCTACACGCTGTTCGCCGACAACGACGTCCTGTTCGCCAAGATCACGCCCTGCATGGAGAATGGGAAGGCCGCGATTGTCCGCGACCTGGAGGGAGGGCTCGGGGCTGGCTCTACCGAGTTCTATGTTCTTCGCCCGGGTGAGGAAATCCTCCCGGAGTTCGTCTTCCACTTCGTCAGGCGAGCGAGCTTCCGCGCTCTGTGCAAAGCGAACTTCACCGGTACCGCCGGCCAACAGCGCGTGCCCCGTCAATTCCTCGAGAATGTGCCACTGTTCGTTCCCCCGCTCGACGAACAGCGCCGCATCGTGGGGCTGTTGGATCGGGCAGCCGAGATCCGGCGACGCGCCGATGCCGCCCGCGCCAAGGCCCGCGCCATCATCCCCGCCCTCTTCCTCGACATGTTCGGCGACCCAGCGACGAACCCGAACGGGTGGCCCGTTCTATCGGTCGGGGATCTTCTTGAGGCCGCGAGTTACGGGACGAGCCAGAAAGCCAACGAGAATGGCGAAGGCATTCCCGTCATTCGCATGGGTAATGTTTTGATGGATGGACAGCTCAACACCGCTGACCTCAAGCATATCGTTCTCTCGCCCGAGGAGCAGGAGCGTGTGTCATTGAGGCACGGTGACATTTTATTTAATCGGACCAATAGCAAGGATCTGGTTGGAAAAACAGGGCTCTGGGACGGACGGTTCGATGCAGTTCTTGCTTCTTACTTCATTCGTCTGAGGGTTGACGAGAAACTCACGTGCCCGACATTTCTGTGGGCGTTCATGAACTCGTCCTTCATGAAGCAGGTACTTTTCAACACGGCACGGGGCGCCATTGGGCAGGCCAACATCAACACAAAGGAGTTGAAAGCGTTTAGGGTCTACGTACCTCCTTTGCCCCTTCAACGTACCTTCGCCGAACAAGTCATTCGTATTGAGTCCATTGCCCGCGCCCTCGACGCTGCCGCCGCCAAGGCCGAGGCGATGGCCGCCGCGCTTTCCGCCGAGGTGTTCGGCTAGAGAGGAGACACCATGCCGATCCAGCACAGTCTCTGGCACGTCGCCGACGAGCCGCTCGCCCTGCCGACCACCGTGCTGCCGGCCGAGCGCGACCTGGAGGCCATGATCGTCGCCACGCCGGAAATCCTCTCACCCGACTGGATGATCATCGGCCGGCAATGCGACACCGGCGCCAGCGGCCGCATCGACCTGCTCGCCCTAGCGCCGGACGGCACGCTGATCCTCATCGAGCTGAAGCGGGACAAGACGCCGCGCGAGGTGGTGGCGCAGGCGCTCGACTACGCGACATGGGTCACCGCGCTGAAGACCGAGGACATTGCACAGATCTTCGCCCGCTTCCAGCCCGGCGGCTCACTGGACGAGGCGTTCAAGGCCCGCTTCGGCCAGGCGCTCGACCCGGAGACGCTGAACCAGAGCCACCAGATCGTCATCGTCGCCGCGAGCCTCGACGCCGCCAGCGAGCGCATCGTCGCCTATCTCAATCAGCGCGACATCGCCATCAACGTTCTGTGCTTCCAGGTCTTCGACACCGGCGCCGGCTTGCTGCTCAGCCGGGCGTGGCTACTCGACCCGGTGGAGACGCAGGTGGCGGCCGTGACCACCAGCCGCGGCACCGTGTCCGAGCCCTGGAACGGCGAATACTACGCCTGCTTCGGCCAGAACAGCGACCGCGATTGGGACGAGGCCCGTCGCTACGGCTTCATCTCGGCCGGCGGTGGCGCCTGGTACAGCGGCACGCTACGCCTGCTGAAGCCGGGCGATCTCGTGTGGGTCAAGGTGCCCGGCCGCGGCTTCGTCGGCGTCGGTCGGGTCCGAGGCGCCGCGGTGCCGGCCGCGGAGTTCGAGCTGATCGGCGCGGACGGCACCGAACAACCCGCCCTGAGCGTCCTGACCAAGGGCTCGTATCTCCGCGACAGTCTCGACGATCCCGAGCGGCGCGAGGTTTTCGTCCCGATCGACTGGGCGGAGACGCGGCCACTGTCCGAGGCCGTCAACGAGACAGGTATGTTCGGGAACCAGAACACCGTCTGCGCACCGAAGACGCCGAAGTGGCGGCACACGGTCGAGCGCCTGAAGGAGCTGTTCCCGAACTGGGCGAAGGGGGCGTGAGGCGTTCCGATCCGCGATTGCCAGCTCGCGACCATCCGCGAGCCCTGCTCGTCCTTCGCCCGGTGTCGAGACTTCCACCACCTCGGCGGGCTCGTCTTCGACCCGATCGACGCAACGGCTCGTCGCGAGGGCAAGCCGACGCCGACCGCGGCGATCATCGACAGCCAGAGCGCGCCGACCACCGAAAGCGGCGGCCCACGGGGCTTCGATGCGGGCAAGCGCGTTCACGGACGCAAGCGCCACATCGTCACCGACACCAACGGACTGCTGCTCGCCGTGCTGGTGCATCCGGCCGACATCCAGGACGTGCACGGGGCGGTGCCGCTGCTCGAGCGCCTGCGGATCAAGTTCCCCGGGCTCGACTTCGTACTCGCCGACGGCATCTATCGCGGCAAGAAGCTCATCGAGGCGCTCGCCCCCTGCGGCCGCTGGACCATCGAGATCGTCGAGCGACCGCGCGGCGTCAAGGGCTTCCAGCTCCTGCCGCGCCGGTGGGTGGTCGAGAGAACATTCGCCTGGTTCGGCCGTTGCCGCCGCCTGGCGAAGGACTTCGAGCGATCCATCGCAACAGCGACCGCTTGGCTCCTCGTCGCACACCTTCGGCTCCTCACCCGCCGCCTCGCCAGACCCGGTCAATAAAGGCCGAATTTCGAGTCAGGCTCTTAGGACGATCGCCTGCGGTGAAAACTGATGTCCCGAAGATTGCCGCGAGATCACTCGCCGTGAAAATCTTGCGAGGGTCGACCTGCCGAGCATCGATACGGAACTTGATGTCTTTCTCGAACGGATTGCCGAACCCAGGGACCGCATCGAGAAGGCCGTCACGCTGGGCATGAGAGACGATCGCGGCGAGGATCGTGAGAAGCTTGTTGACTGTCGTGGCCGAACGCGGCGTGAATTTCGAGAGGTCGCGCTGAAGCAGAGACCGAAGCGGCAGCCTCCGGAGCTTGTTGGGAAGCGCGGCCGGGACCTTGGCCAAGGCATCTCGAAAGTCCCGGGCTTTGGCCTTCGTGATATCGCCAAGCCGCAGGTCGCCGTGCCACTCGATGAACCGGACGACCGCCTGATTGGCTTCCAGGACGGTATTTGGCCCCGGCTTCCTCGCGCCCTTGGCATCGCCTCCGACCTTCCATCGCTCGAACGCTTCGGAGAGCTTCGGTCCGCGCTGGAACGGCATCGGCAACTCGACTTCGAGGTCCCCGCGTTGGCGAGCCCGCATGCGGTCCAGCACCTCGACCTTGGCCTGGAGCGCCCGCAGCAGAAGCCGACGACGCTTCAGCTCATCCTCGGGCAGCCGCTGCCCTTTCTGCGCCAGATAGAGCTTCAGCTCGGGCTCGATGATTGCCGTGTTCCGCGAGGCGAGCGCCTTCCGATGGACCTCGGCCTCTTCCTCGATGAAATCGCCGTAGGCAAGGAAATGGTCCGGCTCCATCCCCTCGCTTCCCGGACCGTGGGTCAGAAATGCGAGGTCCGGCCATCGTTCGCGATCCGCCTGCGTGTGGATGTCCCGCCGCGCGTCGCCGTCTTCGCGCTGCGCTTCGTCCCATTTCAGCCAATCCGTAACGATGTCGGCAGCGATTTCCTCCGGTGCCGTCGAGGGAGTCTCGACCACGCTCGGGTCGGCCAAGGCAGCCTGAACGACCACGACCATATCGGCGATGCGGGCCGCCTCGCGAAGATCCTTGCGCTTGGCCAACCGGGTATCGGACGTGCCGAGGGAGATGGTGAGTTCGGTCTTGAAACAGCCGGTGGCGGGGTTGACCAGCTCCGGGAAGCGGACGCGCAGCGCGGCCGGAACCGGCCTGCCGGCCAGATCGCGCGGCAGTCGCTTGCGGAACTCGTAGATGCCGGATCGTCGCCGCTGCATGTAGGTCAAGACCGCCATGCGTACCACCCCTGTGGGCCACGTGTGTACCAGGGCGGCACTCCCAAGGTCTTGCTACCTCAGGAGTATCGGCTTTTCAATGACTTAGGGGGAAGATGGCGCTCCCTAGGGGACTCGAACCCCTGTTTTCGCCGTGAGAGGGCGACGTCCTGGGCCGCTAGACGAAGGGAGCGTGCCGCGAGGACATAGCGTCGTTCGGAGCGGAGCGCAAGCGGCCTCGTGCGCCGCCCGATGCGACGGATTCCTCCGAGCCACTGGCCGCAGCACCGCGCGGCGGCCGACAGCGACCGAATCGGCCTGCGACCTGGAGAAAGCCGACCATCCGGACAGGCTCGCCCGCCCGCCTCACGGCTCCACCGCGAAGCGCAGGCGGCCGGCCGGCTTGAGGGTCTGGGCATCGAAGGTGCGCACCTCCAGCCCCTCGCCCGATTCGACCGTGACCACGATGCGGTCGCCCGCCACGGCGGTGGCCAGCACCCGGCCGCCCTTGGGCAGCACCACGGTCGCGGCGGCGTCGGAAACGCTTCCCCCGCTCTTCGAAACGCGGTAGCCCACGACTCCGAGGACGACGGCGATCCCGAGCAGGGTGGCGACGCCGGAGAGCGCCATCAGCAGCTTCACCCGCGCCATGAAGCGGGCCTGCTCGGGGTCGAGCGGCGTGTCGGCCGCAGGGGGCGTATCGGGAGACTGTGACGGGGCCATGATGGGAGAGGATCGCCGGATCGAGACGGTCGTCATCGCGGCTCCAGAGGCCGGCGACCGGCTCGACCGTGTGCTCGCCGCCCGCCTCACCGACTTCTCTCGCTCCCGCCTGAAGACCCTGATCATCGGCGGGCACGTCGCCATCGGCGACCGCACGATCCGCGATCCGGGGCAGCGCGTCAATGCGAACGACCGCGTCCATGTCACGGTGCCGCCTCCGGAACCGCCCGAGCCGCAGCCGGAGCCGATCGCCCTGTCGGTGGTCCACGAGGACGACGACCTGCTGGTCATCGACAAGCCCGCCGGCTTGGTGGTGCATCCGGCCGCCGGCCACTGGAGCGGCACGCTCGTCAACGCCCTGGTGGCCCATTGCGGCGACAGCCTGTCGGGGATCGGCGGGGTTCGCCGCCCCGGCATCGTCCATCGCCTCGACAAGGACACCACCGGCCTGATGGTGGTGGCGAAGAGCGACCGCGCTCACCGCTCCCTCGCCCGCCAGTTCGCCGACCACGGCCGCCGCGGGCCGCTGGAGCGCGGCTATCTGGCCTTCGTGTGGGGAGGGCCGGACCGGCCGCGCGGCGTCATCGACAAGCCGATCGGTCGCCATCCGCAGGCGCGCGACAAGATGTCCATCCAGGCGACCGGCCGCGAGGCGGTGACCCATTGGGAAACCGTCCAGACCTATCGCGGCAAGGCCGGCGAGCCGGTGGCGGCGCTGCTCGCCTGCCGATTGGAGACCGGCAGAACCCACCAGATTCGGGTGCATCTGGCGTCGATCGGCCATCCCCTGATCGGCGACCCGGTCTACGGCCCGGGCTTCCGCACCAAGGCGGCCCTGCTGCCGGCCGAGGCCCAGAGCGCCCTCGCGGCCCTTGGCAGGCAGGCCCTGCATGCCTATCTCCTGGGAATTCAGCATCCGAGCTCGAGGAAGGCCCTGGTCTTCCGCTCGGATCTGCCTGCCGACCTGGCCCGCCTGCACAAGGCGCTGGGTGGGGGAACAATCGACCTCGCCCGGCGTTGAGAGGGCGTGCGCCGCAGTTTCGGACGAGCCCACGCCACCACCGACACCCTGCCGCCAGCCGTCCCAAGGGGACGTGTTGCGCCGCGGACGCTCATGCCGCGGACCGACAACCCGTGGACAAATAGGCAGTGGCCGAGTGAACCGGCGCGGTGCGGAAGACGTCTTCCGTATGTCGATTGGTCACAGGCTCGTCACGCCACGGTGACGGCGCACCGAGTTTATCGAAACGACACACCCGTGTATGCTGCATCGCCCGATCGCGACGCGATCGTCAGCAGCAGGGCGTCGTCGGCTCCTGGAGCGGCGGCGCCGATTAGCCCGCCGCATCACGGGGGCACAACATGGAGGGCGCTGTCATGGCCCCAACCGCATCCATGCCGGTCGTTTCCGGCGAATCCGGCCTCGCCCGCTATCTCGAGGAAATCCGGCGGTTCCCGATGCTGGAGCCGCAGCAGGAATACATGCTGGCCAAGCGGTGGCGCGAGCACGGCGACCGCACCGCGGCCCAGCAGCTCGTCACCAGCCATCTGCGCCTCGTCGCCAAGATCGCCATGGGGTATCGCGGCTACGGCCTGCCGATCTCCGAGGTGATCTCCGAGGGCAATGTCGGCCTCATGCAGGCGGTGAAGCGATTCGAGCCCGACAAGGGCTTCCGCCTCGCCACCTATGCGATGTGGTGGATCAAGGCCGCCATCCAGGAGTATATCCTGCGCTCGTGGTCGCTGGTGAAGATGGGCACCACGGCCAACCAGAAGAAGCTGTTCTTCAACCTGCGCAAGGCCAAGAGCAAGATCTCGGCCCTGGAGGAAGGCGATCTGCGCCCCGACCAGGTGAAGATCATCGCCAAGCGCCTCGGCGTCGGCGAGCAGGACGTCATCGACATGAACCGCCGCCTCGGCGGCGACGCCTCGCTCAATGCGCCGATCCGCGACGACGGCGATTCGGGCGAGTGGCAGGACTGGCTGGTCGACGACAGCGACAGCCAGGAGACGCGCCTGGCCGAGAGCGAGGAGCTGGATAACCGCCGCAAGGCGCTGGCCGAGGCCATGGCGGTGCTCAACGATCGCGAGCGCCGTATCTTCCAGGCCCGCCGGCTGGCCGACGACCCGGTCACCCTGGAGGAGCTGGCGGAGGAGTTCGGCGTCTCGCGAGAGCGCGTTCGCCAGATCGAGGTGCGGGCCTTCGAGAAGGTCCAGAAGGCGGTGCGCAACCGCATCGCCGCCATGGAGCAGCCGTCGGCGGAGCGCGAGGCCGCATCGCCGGTTCACTGATCCGAGACCCGAGCCGTCGCCGGATGGCTGGCGGGTCGAGACGGTCTCGGCGCGCCCGCGGAGCACTGATCCTCCGGATTCGCGCTCCAGCGGGCGGTCGCCAGCCGCCGGCGTGATCGAGGCCGGGCTAGTCCTGGCCCGCGGCCGGACAGAGCGGACGGACAGACGAGCCGCGTCTGGCGCTCGGCTCCCGCCGCCTACTCGCCCCAGGCCGCGAAGGCGTCCGCGAAGGCGCGCTCGCCCGGCGTGCCCTTCTCGATCGCCATGATGGCGCGGCGGCCATTGCCATACACCACCGGCACGTCGAACCACGCCCGCTCCTTGAGGAGCTGGAGGTTGCGCTGCATGTCGGTCTCGCTCGACGACAGGCCGATCAGGAAGAAGCCGGTGGTCACCTTCACGGCCAGCCCGGCAAGCGGCACGCCGCGGGTCTGCTCGGCCTGCTTCATCAGGATGCCGGGGATGTTCGAGATGCCTTCATTGGGGAAGTTGGCCGGCAGCGTGAACATGATCTCGATGGTATGGCTCGCCGGCAGCGAGCGGTCGCTGTTGCGGCGGAGCGACCAGCGCACCGAGGCGTTGCGCTCCGGAATCTCGATGTCGGCCCGCACCACCATGTCCGGCGCCTGGCCGGGTGCCGCCGCCACCGTCTCGGTCCGCCATACGGCGGTGCCGACGAAGCGCTTGCCGCCCGGATCGGCCGGGTCTTCCTCGTAGAGCACCACCCGCTGGGCGACCGCCGGCACGTCCTGCTGCGGTCGCGCGCCGGGCAGCGGCTGCGAGCCGACCCGGTCGGTGATCTTGCCGCGGCTGCCGGAGTCCGCCGGTGCCGGGGCCGGCGCCGTGGCGACCGGCCGCGACGACGGACCGAACAGGCCGGACAGCGTCGGCCAGGCCCACCAGCCGAGACCGACCACGGCGAGCACCGCGACCAACGCCACCGCAGCCTTGACGAGGCCGCCACCGAGGGGAGCCCGCAGCGGCCGCCCGAGGTCGCCATCGGGGTGAGGAGGTAGCGGCTCGGGCTGGAGCGGAAACGGCCGCCCGCCCGACTGCTGGTGATGGTCGTGGTCGTCCAGATAAGGACGCACGCTCCCCTTGCCGGCGAAATCGAGATCGGCTGATTCGCCTCGGACCGGCTCGGTCGAGCGTGGCGCCCCCGACGGCGGCATGCCGGCCTCGCGACCGGGCGGCGCCTCCTTCACGGCCGCGTCGCGCCCGGCCGAAGATCGGCGCAGCGGCTCGCGCGAGAACGGCGGGTGCTCGCGGGTGAGCGGCGGCGGCTCGCGCCGCGGCCGCAGCGCCTCGGGCTCGACATGCGGCTCGATGCGGGTGCCGTCGCGGCTCGGCGCCGTGGCGGCGAACGCCTCGCGCGCCGTCTTGGACGCCTGCGCGGTGGCCTCGCCGAGGCTCTCGGCCTCGGCCAGCACGTCGCGGAAGCCCTTGAGGCCGCGGTCCGTCAGGGAGGCTCCAGGAAGGCGGCGCGGCGTCCGCGGCTCGCTCCCCGAGGCCACCGGCGACGCCGTGGCGGAACCAGAGAGGGCAGAACCGGCGCCCCGTTCCGGCGTGCCGGGTGGAGACGACGAATCGGCGGACGACGGGAGTGACGGGGATGTCGGGGGCACCGGCGTGGCCGGGCCGCCGGCGGCGCCCGGCGGGGTGCGGTCGGCCGTCTCCGGCGGAGACGAGCCGGACGCCGACGTCGACCCCGTCCCCGGCGCAGCAGCGCGGGACGCAGCGGACGATCGCTCGGACCACCGCTCCGCCGACGGCGATGTCCGCTCGCCGCGGCCGGCGGGCTGCTCGCTGCGCGCCTTGCGGGCCGCATCGGCCTCGACCCGGCGGATCGCCTCCTCCAGCGCCAGCCGCTCGCGGGTGATCTCCGACTCGCCGAGCGCCGGGGTGACGCCGCGAAGCTGCGTCACCAGCGCATTGCGGGCGCGCTCGTAGAGCGCCCGCCGCGCTTCCCCGGTGTTCTTGTCGAGGCCGGCGACCGCCTTGGCGATCAGTGGGTAGTAATCAGCCATCGGGTCCCAGTTCTCGGCGATCCTCGCCCCCGAGGGTCAGCTTTCGAACGGATTGTGGACCAGGATAGTGTCATCGCGTTCCGGGCTCGTCGAGAGCAGAGCGACCGGACAGCCCACCAATTCCTCGATCCATCGCACGTATTTCACCGCCTGGGCCGGCAGATCGGCCCACGAGCGAGCGCCCGCTGTCTTGTCCTTCCAGCCCGGGATGGTCTCGTAGACCGGCTCGACCTCGGCCTGGGCCCGTTCGCTCGCCGGAAGATAGTCGATGGGGCGGCCATCGAGGCGGTATCCGGTGCAGACCTTGATCTCGTCCAAGCCGTCGAGGATGTCGAGCTTGGTCAGCGCCAGGCCGTGGATGCCGGAGGTGCGCACCGTCTGGCGCACCAGCACGGCGTCGAACCAGCCGCAGCGCCGCCGCCGGCCCGTGATGGTGCCGAACTCACGGCCGCGATCGCCGATCAGCCGGCCGATGTCGTTGTCCTGCTCGGTCGGGAACGGCCCGGCGCCGACGCGCGTCGTGTACGCCTTGCAGATGCCGAGCACGTAGCCGACCGCCGAAGGACCGAGGCCGGAGCCGGTCGCCGCCTGGCCGGCCACCGTGTTGGACGAGGTGACGAACGGATAGGTGCCGTGGTCGATGTCGAGCAGCGCGCCCTGGGCGCCCTCGAACAGGATGCGCTTGCCGTCGCGCCGCACCTGGTCGAGCAGCACCCATACCGAGTCCATGTAGGGCAGCACCTCGGGGGCGACGGCGGCGAGCTCGTCGTAGATCGCCTTGGGGTCGTACTCGGGCAGGCCGAGGCCGCGGCGCAGCGCGTTGTGGTGCACCAGCAGGCGCTCGATCTTGGGCGGCAGCGACTCGAGGTCGGCCAGATCCATCAGGCGAATGGCGCGGCGGCCGACCTTGTCCTCGTAGGCCGGGCCGATGCCGCGCTTGGTGGTGCCGAGCCGCGTCGCGGCGCTCGCCGCCGCCTCGCGGTTGGCGTCGAGTTCCTGGTGCAGCGACAGGATGAGCGAGGTGTTCTCGGCGATCCGCAGCGTGTCGGGCGAGAGCGGCACGCCCTGTCCCTTGAGCCGGCCGATCTCCTCGACAAGGGCGCGCGGATCGAGCACCACGCCGTTGCCGATCACCGACAGCTTCCCGCGCACCACCCCGGACGGCAGCAGCGACATCTTGTAGGTGGCGCCGTCGATCACCAGCGTGTGGCCGGCATTGTGGCCGCCCTGGAATCGCACCACCACGTCGGCCTGCTCGGAGAGCCAGTCGACGATCTTGCCCTTGCCCTCGTCGCCCCACTGGGAGCCGACGACCACGACGTTCGCCATGTCTGCCTTCTGTCCTTCGGGCCGGGCCGCCGCGCCCGGGACGGGCGCCACGACCGCGGCGTGTTCCTCGACCACCCGGCTGCACCGGGTCGTCCGTCGTCCTTCGGCCGCGCGGCGGCCATCAAACCGCGCAGCGGCCATCACCGGCCGCATCGACCTCGCCGGGGTTGGTATCACAGATCTGTCGCGGAAGCCGGCGGAAGACGGCATGCGCGGGCGGGCCGGGCTGCCCCCCGACCGAATTCTCCGAAAGAATCCTGCCGCCGGCGCGAGTCTGAACCGCCGTGCCCCGGTGTAGCGCCGCCGCACGGGGGAGTCGAGGGGGGAACCGACCCGGGCGCCGGCCCGAGGGCGGGGTCGCCACTGCGGACCGGGCTGCGTCCGCGCCGGCTCCGGCCGTTCCGTCGCCGGCGATCGAGGCGCCCCGAACGCGGAACGGGCGGCACCCGAAGGCACCGCCCGCCGGCAAACATCCGTGGAGGCACGGATCACTTGATGTTGGCACCGTAGGTCAGGTCGGCCTTCAGCGAGATCACGTACTGCTGGCCGCACCACTTGGAGCCGAGGCCACTCGGGTTGATGGTCGAAATGTTGGCCGGGCTGTAGGTGGAGTTGAAGTCGCTGGTGATGGCGTTGCACTGCCCTTCCGACAGGTCGGTGTCGTAGTAGCGCAGATCGACGGTGAACACCTTGTAGGTCAGGCCGATGCCGACGTTCCAGGTGGTGTAGTCGGGCAGGCGGGTGTTGAAGTAGAACCCGTCGGTGGTGCCGAGCCAGTAGCGGCCGACCTCGCCCGAGAGATACAGGCCGTAGCCGGTCGGCAGCCAGTTGCTGGGGGCCGTCAGCTTGACGTTGCCCGACAGGTACTTGGCGTCGAAGCCGAAATTGAGCCAGTCCTGATCGTAGTAGAACGCCACGCCGGCCGCGATGTTGTCGGTGAAGGTGTAGCTGGCCTTGGCGTAGTATTCGAGGAAGCTCAGGTCCTTCTTGATGACGTTGCCGCCGCCGGCGCCACCGACGATGAGGTTCCACTGATCGGCATTGAGGTTGCCGTTGAGCGCGCACTCGCCGGGAACCGAGGCGTTGTAGCAGGTGCCACCCGGATAGTAGTAATACCAAATGCCAAAATCGAGGGCGAGCTTGCCGAAGGTCGGGCGAATGCCGCCGTAGATGTCGATCTCGCCGCGGGCGCGATTGGCGAAGTCGACGTTCCACCCGGCGACGCCGGCGTAGAGCTGAAGCATGTCGTTGACGTTGTAACGCGGCTCGAAATAGACGTTCACGGCCGGGCCGCGATTGGTCTGCGAGATGCCGCGGAAGTTATAGTCCGAGTAGACGCCGGCGCCGAACGCCAGGTCCCACGGATTGACCGGCGCGGGCGCGGCCAGAACCGGAGCCTTCACCGCCATGTCGGCCGCCTGGGCGGCGGTCACCAGTGCCGATCCGGCGACGAGCGTGGCGGCCAGCGTGGCCAGAGTGATCGTCTTCATCAGAGCCCCCTTCCCCTCGCGAGACGCGCCGAGCGGCGGCGCTCGCCTGTACCCATTCACTGGGCCGTCGCCCCCCGACGGCGGCAGTTCGTGGTTCATAAACTCATAAGGGCCCGCTGCGTCGCAAGGTCATTCGCGCGGCAATTGCCGCCTTCTTAGGCAACCCAAATAGGTTTAAGGGGGAAGTTGCATTTCTGCCACAATGGGGCCGCACCCGACCCACCGCCCCGGATTAATGCGATGCTATGGCCTCTGAACCGCTACGGATGACCGTCATGCCGAGCGATCGAGACGCCCGACTCTCCGGTATAAAAGCCATATAAAAAAAGCCCCCTCCGGATAGAGGGGGCTTTAAGGGTTTGTTAACGAGCCGGCCACGGCAGCCGCCGGGCGACCAGCAGCCGCCCGCGGCCCTGCTGCCGTCAGACGATCAGCTTGTAGGCCGGCACCGTGAGGAAGTCCTCGAAGGTCGGCGCCAGCGTCAGGCGGCGGAACAGATCGATCGCCTCGGGGAAGCGGCCGGCGTCGTAGACCTCGGCGCCCAGCTCGTCCCGCACCCGCTCCATCTCCTCGCCGAGCGCCCGCTCGAAGAACTCCGGCGTCGCCTTGACGCCGTTGTCGAGCTCGGCCCCGTATTGGAGCCACTGCCAGATCTGCGCCCGGGAGATCTCGGCGGTCGCCGCGTCCTCCATCAGGTTGTAGATCGGCACGGCGCCGCGGCCGCGCAGCCACGCCTCGACGTACTGCACCCCGACCCGGATGTTGAGGCGGAAGCCCTCCTCGGTCTTGGTGCCCTCGTGGATGCGCAGAAGATCGGCTTGCCCGACCGTGACGTCGTCGCGCTGGCGGTCGACCTGGTTGGGCTGTGGCATCAGCCGGTCGAACACCTCCTTGGCGACCGGCACGAGGTCCGGATGCGCCACCCAGGTTCCGTCGTGGCCGTCCTTGACCTCGCGTTCCTTGTCGGCCCGCACCTTGGCGAAGGCCGCCTCGTTGGCCTCCGGGTTGCCCTTGATCGGAATCTGGGCCGCCATGCCACCCATCGCGAAGGCACGCCGGCGGTGGCAGGTCTTGATCAGCAGCGTCGCATAGGCGCCGAGGAACGCCTTGCCCATCACCACCTGGCCGCGATCGGGCAGCACGTAGTCGGGGCGCCGGGCGAACTTCTTGATGAACGAGAAGATGTAGTCCCAGCGCCCGGCATTGAGCCCGGCGATGTGGTCGCGCAGCTCGTACAGAATCTCGTCCATCTCGAACGCCGCCGGCAGCGTCTCGATCAGCACCGTCACCTTGATGGTGCCGCGCGGCAGGCCGAGCTTCTCCTGGGCGTAGAGGAACACGTCGTTCCACAGCCGCGCCTCAAGATGGGACTCGAGCTTCGGGATGTAGAAGTACGGCCCGGTGCCGCGCGCCACGAGCGTCTTGGCGTTGTGGAAGAAGTAGAGGCCGAAATCGAACAGCGACCCGGAGATCGGCTCGCCGTCGACGGTCAGATGCTCCTCCACCAGATGCCAGCCCCGCGGCCGGACGATCAGCACCGCCGGCTTGTCGCCGATCGCGTAGCGCTTGCCCGAGGTCTCGTCGGTGAAGTCGATCTTGTCCTCGAAGCGGTCGCGCAGATTGAGTTGGCCCTCGATGTTGTTGGACCAGGTCGGGGCGTTGGCGTCCTCGAAGTCCGCCATGAAATGCGTCGCGCCCGAGTTGAGGGCGTTGACGATCATCTTGCGGTCGACCGGCCCGGTGATCTCCACCCGGCGGTCCTGCAAGTCGGCCGGGATCGGCGCCACCGTCCAGTCGCCCTCGCGCACCTCGCGGGTCTCGGGCAGGAAGTCGGGCAGCTCGCCGGCGTCGAAGCGGGCCTGCCGCTCGGCGCGGGCGGCCAACAGCTCGCGGCGACGCCCGTCGAAGCGGCGATGCAGCTCGGCCACGAAGGCGAGCGCACCGGGCGACAGGATCTCCGGATAGCGCGGCCCCATGCGGCCCTTGATCACCACGCCGGGCGGCGTGGCGGCGCGGCCGCGCGGCCGCTCGCTGCGCGGCTTCACCGACGGACGCAGGGCCGACGCCGAACGCGGCGCCGGCTTCAGAGCCGCCGCGGCGGCGTCCGCGACGGTGGCGACGACGCGGCGGACCGCCCGCTTGACGCGGCCGGCGGCGCGCTCGCGAGCGAGCTCGAAGGGGCCGAGCCCGACGGTCTTGCCGCCGGAGACGGCCTTGCCGCGGGAGACGGTCTTGCCGCCGGGCTGGGCCGGGCGCGTCGCCGCGGGCTTGCCCGCCGCAGGCTTGCGTGTCGCGGCCTTGGCCGCAGGCTTGCGGGACGCGGCCTTGGCCGCGGGCTTGCCCGCCACCGCCTTGCCGCGGGTCGCGGCCGGGCGTGACGGCGTCGACGCCGCAGACTTGCGGGTGGACGACGTCGCTGCGGGCGACCTGGACTTCGCCGACTTCGCTGCGGACGACTTCGGCTTCGCCGACTTCACCGCAGGCGACTTCACCGCAGGCGACTTCGCCGCAGGCGACTTGGACTTGGCCGCGGGCGACTTCGACGCCCCCGACTTGCGGGCGAGCGACTTCGCCGCAGGCGACGTCGGCCTAGCCGACTTGGACGCCGCGGACCTCGCTGGCTTCGGTTTGGCGGCCGCCGATTTCGTCGTCCGCGACGTCACCGGCTTCGCCTTGCGGGATGCGGCGGCCGGCGCCTTGGACGAAGCAGCCTTGCGGGCGCTCCGTCCGGTGGCGCCGGACGCAGTCTTGGCCGGCTTGCCGGCTCGGCTCCCCGCCGCCTTTGCGGCGCCCGTCTTGCTGGTGGCGCTTGCCGCGGCGGCGCCCGTCTTGGGCTTCCGCGGCTCGGACGCGGGGGCGCCCTTCGCCTGCCTGGCGCTCGCCTGCCTGGCGCTCTTGGCGCCCGTCTTCTTCTTGGTACGGGGTGCCTTGCCGACCATGGGACCTCTTCACACTGGTCTTTGCCTTACCGGCCCGGTTGTTCGATCTCGTCGGTCACCGCGTGGGGGCGCGGGATGCGACGGGGGGTGGCGCCGCGTCCGACGTTCCGGCGAAGCCGGACGGCGGCAGCAGCGTGATCAGGACGCGCCTGGTGCCGACTCGCCGGAGGACTCGCCGGCCGTGTCGGCGGGCGCAGTGGGAACCTCGGGCGCCGAGGCGGGCGCGGTGGCACGCTTGCGCGGTGCGGCCGGCTTGCGGGCGGTGCCACGGGCCGACGCCGCGGCGCGACGGGTCGTCGCCTTGCGGGCAGCCGGCTTGCGCGCCGTGGCGGTCTTCTTGGCGGCCGGCTTGCGCGCCGTGGTGGCCTTCTTGGCGGCCGGCTTGCGCGCCGTGGCGGTCTTCTTGGCGGCGGCGGGCTTGCGCGCCGTGGTGGCCTTCTTGGCGGCGGCCGGCTTGCGCGCCGTCGTCTTCTTCGCGGCGGTGGCGGCCTTGCGGGCGCCGGCCGGCTTGCGGGCCGTGGTGGCGCGCGACTTCGCCGTCGACTTCGTCGCCGACTTGGCGGTCGACCGGGTCGTCGACTTGGCCGCCGTGCGGGCGCGGCTCGGCGCCGCCGTCTTGGCCGCCGGCTTCTTCGTCGCAGCCTTCTTGGCCGCCGGCTTCTTCGCCTTCGTCGCGGTCGCTTTCTTCGCTGTCTTCGCCATGCTGGGTTCTCCGATCCTGGGCTGAGCTCGACGTCACGCCGAGGCCATGAGAGCCGGGCCCGGGCCGGTCCGCGGACCGGAGGGACCGACGACGGACGCACACGACGCGATGGACGAACGGGCGGCGCTCCTCGCGGTCACACCGTGCTCGACCATTCCCCGCTGCTCCATGACCTTCGGCGCTGATCCCCGGCCGCTGGTGTCGATGCCTTCGCTCGACCGGCACGACCGAGATTGCGAAGCCCGCGGCGATCGGAGGGAGTGAACCGACGATGTCGGCGACGATCGCTCAGGGCGCAGTCTTCTCGATAATCACGATCTTGCGCTTGCGCAACCGATTCGCCAACTCCGGCACCGTGTTTCGCGATGTTGGTCGTGCTTCGCACATGATCGACGACCGGAATGCTCGTCGCCACGCACTCACATGCGCAGTGCAACACAGCGACATGGAGGACACGCGAACGCGGCGAGCCGGCGCGCGAAACGCCGCGAGCACGGCGCGAACGAGGCCGCTCCACCGTGCCGCCGTGGTTCCGTCACGTCGCCGCCACCGCAGGCGTGCGCACCTCGCGCGGGCTGGCGTCGAGATGCGTGCAGGCCGCCGGCACCGGGCCGCCCGTCGCCCAGTCGATCAGCTCGATCGGATGCAGCACCGGCCGCGCGGTGCCAGCGGCGATCTGAGTGATGCAGCCGATATTGGCGGCCGCGATCACGTCGGCTCCCACCGCCTCCAGGTTGGCAATCTTGCGGTCGCGCAGGCGGCCGGCGAGCTCCGGCTGAAGGATGTTGTAGACGCCGGCGGAGCCGCAGCAGAGATGCCCTTCGGCGGCGTCGCGCACGACGAAACCGAGCCGTGCCAGCACCTCCTTGGGCTGCCGGACGATCCTCTGACCGTGCTGCAACGAGCACGGCGCCTGGTAGGCGACCGTCACGGCCGGCACCGGCCGACCGCGGAGATCGTCGAGCCCATAGAGGAACTCGCCGATGTCCCGCACCGCCGCGGCGACCCGCGCGGCCGGTGCCGCGAAGGCCGGATCGGTGCGCAGCATGAAGCCGTAGTCCTTCATCGTGGTGCCGCAGCCCGAGGCGGTCGACAGGATCGCGTCCAGGCCGGCGCCGTCGAGCTCCGCCGCGAAGGCGGTGACATTGGCGCGCGCCGAAGCCAGCGCCCGCGCCTCGTCGCCCATGTGATGGGTGAGCGAGCCGCAGCAGCCCTCGCCGGCCGGCATCACCACCTCGTAACCATGTCGCGTCAAAACCCGGACCGCCGCCGCGTTGATCTCCGGCGACAGCACCCGCTGGACGCAGCCCGACAGCAGGGCGACGCGGCCGCGGCGCACGCCCTCGGCCGCGACGACGCGACCCGACGCGGCCGGTGCCGACAGCGGCCGCGTCGGCGCGAGACGCAACATCGCGGCGAACGGCGCCAGGCCGAGCCGCTCCATGAGCGGCGCCAGCGGCCGCGCCAGCACCGCCCCGCGGCTGGCGAGGCGGAACAGTGACGGGTTGGGGATGACGCGGACCAGGAGCCCGCGCAGGAGCCGCTGGTGCCACGGGCGCCGATAGGTCTCCTCCACATGCACGCGAGCGTGGTCGACGAGGTGCATGTAATGCACACCGGACGGACACGTCGTCATGCAGGACAGACAGGAGAGGCAGCGATCGAGATGCTTCACCTCCTCGACGGCGGCCGGCCGGTCGGCCTCCAGCATGTCCTTGATCAGGTAGATGCGGCCGCGCGGGGAATCGAGCTCGTCGCCGAGCAGCACATAGGTCGGGCAGGTCGCCGTGCAGAAGCCGCAATGGACGCAGGCGCGGAGGATCTTGTCGGCCTCCGCGATGGCCGGATCGGCGAGCCGGGCGAGGGAGAACTCGGTCTTCATGGCACCCCCTAGACACCCGCCCACAGGCGTCCGGACCCGAGCACACCCTGCGGGTCGAAACTCTCCTTGACGCGACGGGTGAGCGCCGCGAGCGCCGCCGGCTGCGGCTCGAACACGTCGACGACGGCCCGCACCGCGGCCGGCGCCCGCACCAGCGTCGCGTGGCCGCCGCAGCGCGCGACGGCGCCGCGCACCACCGCGGCTCCGGCATCGGGCGAAGGCGGCAGCGCCACCCAGACGAGCCCGCCGGCCCAGTCGAAGAGAATGCGCGCGTCGCACGCCGACGCGATGGCGGCCGCCAACGCGGCCCCGCGCGACGGCGCCGTCGAGACCCGCCACACCGGGCTCGCCGCGGCGTCGCCGCCCTCGCTCGCCGCGAACGGCGTCACGTCGCGGATCGACCGCCACAGCGTCCGCGACGCTCCGGCGTCGAGATCCGCGCAGCTCCCGTGCGGAGCGAGCAGCGACAGCAGGCTCTCGCGCCGGTGCGCCACCGAGGGAGCGACACCTTCGAGACGTAGCGCCGTCACGGCGACACCGCCGGGCAGCGCCGCGACCCCGGCGGCGGCGGCCACCGCGGCCGGCAGATGCGCCGCGCCCGACACCTCGAAGGGCGACCCCATGGCGGCCGCCATGGCGGCGACGGCCTGCTCGGGCACGAGCCCGAGCACCAGCACGCTCGCCTCGGTCTGCGGCCGCGGCAGCGTCTTGATGGTGATGTCGGTCATCGCCGCGAGCGTGCCGAACGAGCCGGCCAGCAGCTTCGGCAGGTCGTAGCCGGTGACGTTCTTGACCACGCGGCCACCCGCCTTGAAGGTCTCGCCGCGTCCCGAGACCGCCGTGAAGCCGAGAACATGGTCGCGCGCCGCGCCCGCCTTGAGGCGGCGCGGTCCCGACAGGTTGGTGGCGACGACGCCGCCGAGCGTGCCGGCTCCCGGTGGCTGGCCGAGCAGCGGGCCGAGATCCATCGGCTCGAAGGCGAGCGCCTGGCCGGCGGCCTCGACCAGCGCTTCGATCTCGGCGATCGGTGTCGCGGCCCGCGCCGACAACACCAGCTCGGTCGGCTCGTACAGGGTGACGCCCGACAGGGCGGCGAGATCGAGGGTCGCGTCGGTCTGGGCCGGGCGGCCGAAGGCCCGCTTCGATCCGTGCCCGACGATCTCCAGGGTCTTGCCGGCGCCGAGCGCCCAGCGCACCGCCGCCTCGACCTCGCCGGCGTCGCGCGGCGCGAGCGTGTCGGTCATCGGAGCCCTCCACTCGCGCACCGTCTGAGCGCCGCGACGAGCCCGGTCACGGCGATGCAGGGAGCCTGTCGCATGTCGAAACGATCCGTCGGACCCATCAGAACCTCGGGATGTCGGGGAACGCCAGGCGGCCGCCGGAGACGTGCATGCGGCCCAGCTCGGCGCACGAGCTGAGCACCGGGAAGACCTTGCCAGGGTTGAGCAGCCCCTTCTGGTCGAAGGCGCATTTGAGCCGCTGCTGGTGGGCGAGATCGATGTCCGAGAACATCGTCGGCATCAGGTCGCGCTTCTCGACCCCGACGCCGTGCTCGCCGGTGAGGACGCCGCCCACCTCGACGCACAGCCGCAGGATGTCGGCCCCGAACGCCTCGGCCCGCTCCAGCTCGCCCGGCTGGTTGGCGTCGTAGAGGATGAGCGGATGCAGGTTGCCGTCGCCGGCGTGGAACACGTTGGCGCAGCGCAGCCCGTACTGGGCCGACAGCGCGCGGGTGCGCTGCAACACATAGGGCAGCTTGGCGCGCGGGATGGTGCCGTCCATGCAGTAGTAGTCGGGCGAGATGCGGCCGACCGCCGGGAACGCCGCCTTGCGGCCGGCCCAGAACAAGAGCCGCTCCTCCTCCGAGGTCGACACCCGCAGCGTCAGCGCGCCGCAGTCGCGGGCGATGCCCGACACCTGCTCGATCAGGTGGTCGCACTCGACCCGCGGCCCGTCGAGTTCGACGATCAGGATCGCCTCGACGGCGAGCGGATAGCCGGCATGGACGAATTGCTCCACCGCCTCGGTGGCGAGCCGGTCCATCATCTCCATGCCGCCCGGGATGATGCCGGCCGCGATGATGCGCCCGACACAGTCGCCGGCCGCCTCGGTGGAGCCGAAGCCGACCAGCATGGCGCGCGCCGTCTCGGGCTTTTGCAGGATGCGGACCGTCACCTCGGTGACGACGCCGAGCAGCCCCTCCGAGCCGGTGACGATGCCGAGCAGATCGTAGCCGCCGGCATCGAGGTGGGCGCCGCCGAGCCGCACCACCTCGCCGGTCATCAGCACCAGCTCGCAGCCCAGCACGTTGTTGGTGGTCAGCCCGTACTTCAGGCAGTGCACGCCGCCGGAGTTCTCGGCGATGTTGCCGCCGATCGTGCAGGCGATCTGCGACGACGGGTCGGGCGCATAATAGAAGCCGGCATGCTCCACCGCCTTGGTGACGGCGAGGTTGGTCACCCCCGGCTCGACCACGGCGACGCGGTCGGCGAAGTCGATGGAGCGCACCCGGTTGAACTTCGCCATGCCGAGCAGCACGCCGTCGCCGAGCGGCAACGCGCCGCCCGACAGCGAGGTCCCGGCCCCGCGCGGCACCACCTTGACGCCGGCGTCGTGACAGTAGCGCAGCACCTGTGAGACCTGCTCGGTGGTGCTCGGCAGCACCACGACGAGCGGCAGCTGGCGATACGCGGTGAGGCCGTCGGACTCGTAGGGCCGCATCTCGCGCTCGGTGGCGATCACGCCTTCGCCCGGCACGATGCGGCGAAGCGCCGCGACGATCTCGTCGCGCCGTGCCAGCACGGCGTCCTCGCGCGGCGGCATCGTCACGCTCATCGGACGCTCCTCCCTGATGGTCGCCGGCCCATCGCGTCGCGCGTGCCGGTCTGTTGTTGTCGTTGTTCTAGCGCGGGACGCGGCGCGCCGTAAGGGCGTCGACGCAGCGGCCGGGATCGCATCGCGGCGACCGGGCGCCGCAGGCGCGTCCCGCGACCAGACGCCGGCGATGCTTGAGCGGACCGCCACCGCGTCCTAGGCTTTGACCGTCGTCAACATCCACCCCTCACCACCCTCTAGTTTGGACTGGCCATAAGGAACGTCGGCCGGAGCCCTCCGGCGGCGCTCTTCGGGAGTGACATCATGATCAAGGATATCGTCGTGAACCTGGCGCTGGTCGGGACACACGATCCGGCGGCCTCTTACGCGGTCTCGATCGCCCAGACCTTCGGGGCGAACCTGACCGGCGTCGTCTTCGTCTACGACCCGGTGATCTCTCCGAGCATCATGGACGGCGTCTCGGCCGAATGGATCGACGCCCAGCGGGCCGAGAGCGAGACGATGGCCAAGACAGCGATCGAGCGGTTCGAGCGGGCGGCATCACTGGCCGGCGTCCAGGCCGGCCATCGCATCATCGAGGCGACGCTGGGCGGCGCCACCGACCTGTTCGGCCGCATGGCGCGGCGCTTCGACCTCGCCGTGGTCGGCCAGCGCCAGCCCGACCGGATGTCGCCGGCCGACCTGTTCGCCGAAGGCGCGCTGTTCGAGTCGGGCCGCCCGGTCATGATGGTGCCGTACATCCAGACGAGCGGGCTGCGCCTCGACCGGGTGCTCGTGTGCTGGGACGGCAGCCGCACCGCCGCCCGAGCCATGGGCGACGCCATGCCGTTCCTGACCCGCGCCAAGCAGGTCGACGTGGTGATCGTCGCCACCGGACGGGCCAAGAGCGACGAGATCCCGGGCGCCGATGTCGGCCACCACCTCGCCCGCCACGGCATCAAGGTCGAGGTCAAGCGCATCGTCGCCGAGGATGTCGACGTACCGAACACCATCCTGTCCTATGCGGCCGACGTGTCGGGCGACCTCATCGTGATGGGAGGCTACGGCCACTCGCGGCTGCGCGAGTTCGTGCTCGGCGGGGCGACGCGCGGCATTCTCGCCTCGATGACGGTGCCGGTGCTGATGTCGCATTGAGCGGACGTCGGTCCCCCTCACGATCGCGTGCCCGGACGAGGCCCGCACGCCACCGGCCTGATGGGCCGCGGAGCTGCGCCTGCCGATTGTTTCGGCGCGCTGCCCCCTGGCGCCCATGGTCCCGTGGCGCCGGTGGGTCCCATGGCGCCATGGGTCCCGGCCCGCGCGAACGCGCGTCCGGGACACGGGCGCATGGCGCCACGTGGCCGGTTGGTTTCAGGCCTTCATAAGCGAATGCCCGGCGCGAGGGCCGGGCATGTCGGGGGCTCGCGGTTGGCGCCTCAATGCACCGTATGACGGCGCGGCGGCAGCACCGCCTGGTCGAGCGCGAGGCCGTCGAGGCGCTCCGCATAGGGACAGAAGGCCGGCGCCCGGCTGACCGAGACGGGCGCGCGGGCCAGCCAGTTGCTGCACACCTCGGCGGACCGACAGACCTGGCAGGAGCGGATGACGCTGCCGAGCGTCCGCCCGAAATAGCTGTCCACCTCGTCGTCGCACTCGATGCCGAGCCGCTCCATCATCTCGCCGATATTGGCGGAAAATCGGTCGAACCTATCGAAATCGCGCATCGTCGTCTCCGCCATGCCGGCGACAACCGGGCCGACATCGCGCAGGACCTTGAAAGATCCGGACACCACCGTCCTTGATCTGGAACAAGGGGCAATTTGATCTGGAGCAAACCCCGTCACCCGACCGTCGTATGCGGGTTGTCCTATGCGGGTATCGCCCGGGGCCACGCCCCGTGAGGACGCCGTCAGGCGGCGTCGCCCGCCGGCCACGGCGCCTGGACGACGAGGCCGCGCGCCCGGGCGTCGACCACACCGAGCGCCCGCAGCGCCAGCAGCACCATGGCCTGGACGGCGTCCTTCTGATGGGCGAGGTCGCCGGTGTCGGCGGCCGAGGGGGCGATCAGCGCCTCCATCAGGGCGCCCAGGATGGCGTCGGCGGCGATGCGGGCATCCTGCTCGGGCAGCCGGCCGGTCGCGATGGCGGCCCGGATGCGGTCCTCCAGGACCGCCGCCACGGCCCGGCGAGCCGCCCGGCGCTGCGCCTCGTTGTCGGGCTCGATCGGCTCGCCCAGCACGGCGAACACCAGGCGGCGCTGGCGCAGCGCCCGCCCCGCCAGGGCGGTCATCGCGGCGGCGAGCCCCGACAGCGGCCCCGGCGCGGCCGCCGCGGCCTTCGTCATCGCGGCGATCTCCTGCTCGCAGACCTGCGCCAGCAGCGCCGCCACCAGATCGGCCTTGGCCGGAAAGTAGCGATAGACCGTGCCGGCCGCGATGCCGGCGCGCTCGGCCACCGGGACGATCTGCACCCCGGCGAGCCCCTCCGCGGCGGCGACCGTGCGGGCCGCCGCGAGAATATCGTCGCGGCGCGCGGCCAGGCGCTCGATGACTCGTTCGGTGCGTCGATAAGGCATGATGGTGGCCGCCGGACAAGCGATGAGTCGTGATTCACGACACTGCCGCGCCGCCGGCCGGGGCGCAAGTGCGGGCCGCCGCGGAGGCCCGCACTGTCGCGACCGGGGTGGCGTCGTCCGTCTCAGCCCTCGGACTCGGACAGCGCCTTCTGGCGGATCGCCGACAGCGTGGTGGTCGGGGTGATCGCCTCGGGATCGATGCGCAGATGCAGGATCGCCGGCAGGCCCGACGCCTGCGCGGCCGCGAAGGCCGGTGCAAAGTCCGCGGTGCGCTCGACCAGCGCCCCGAAGCCGCCGAACGCCCGCGCATAGGCGACGAAGTCGGGATTGCGCAGCGTCGTCGCCGAGATGCGGCCCGGATACTCGCGCTCCTGATGCATCCGGATGGTGCCGTAGATGCCGTTGTCGCAGACCAGAACGACGATCGGCAGGCCGTACTGCACGGCGGTGGCGAACTCCTGACCGTTCATCAGGAAGTCGCCGTCGCCGTTGATCGACACCACGGTGCGCTCCGGATGCAGCCGCTTCATGGCGACGGCGGCCGGCACCGCATAGCCCATGGAGCCGGAGATCGGCGCCACCTGGGTGGCGAAGCGACGGAAGCGATAGAACCGATGAATCCAACCGGCGTAGTTGCCGGCCCCGTTGGTGATCACCGCGTCGGGCGGCAGGGTCTCGCGCAGCCACGTCATGATCTCGCCGAGATTGACGCCGCCCGGCACCGCCGTCGGACGGTCCGTCCAGGCGCGATAGTCCGCATGGGCGAGGGCCGCCTCACCGGCCCAGGGCAGATCCGGCAGCGGCGCCAGCGCCGCGGCGGCGCGCGCGAAGGCGACCGGCGCCGCATGGATGGCGAGGTGCGGCCGGTAGACCCGGCCGAGCTCCTCGGCGCCCGGATGGACGTGCACGAAGGTCATCTGCGGGCCGGGGATGTCGATCAGGCTGTAGCCCTGCGACGGCAATTCGCCGAGCCGGCCGCCGACCAGCAGCACCAGGTCGGCCGCCTTGATGCGGGCGAGGAGCTTCGGGTTGGGGCCGATGCCGAGGTCGCCGGCGTAGCAGGGATGCTGCGCGTCGAACAGGTGGGCCCGGCGGAACGTGGTGGCGACCGGCAGGCCGAAGCGGGTCGCGAAGGCCGCGATGGCGGCGTGCCCGTCCTCCGACCAGCGGCTGCCGCCGAGCAGCAGCACCGGCCGCTTCGCGCCGGCGAGCAGATCGCGCAGCGCCGCCAGATCGGTCTCGCCGGGCGCGGTCTCGACCGGGTGGAACGGCGGCGCCGGCGGCGCCTCGATGCGCTCGGTCAGCACGTCCTGCGGCAGCGCCACCACGACCGGACCGGGCCGGCCCGAGGTCGCCACATAGAAGGCGCGCGACACCAGCTCGGGCATGCGGGCGGGATCGTCGATCTCCACCACCCATTTGGCCATGCCGCCGAACATCGCCCGGTAATCGACCTCCTGGAAGGCGTCGCGCCCGCGCATGTCGCGCCCGACCTGGCCGATGAACAGGATCATCGGGCTGGAATCCTGCTGGGCGATGTGGACGCCCGGCGCCGCATTGGTGGCCCCCGGCCCGCGGGTGACGAAGCAGACGCCGGGCCGCCCGGTGGCCTTGCCGATCGCCTCCGCCATCATGGCGGCGCCCCCCTCTTGGCGGCACACCGTGACGGCGAGATCGCGATCGTGGAAGGCGTCGAGCACCGCGAGATAGCTCTCGCCGGGGACACAGAAGACGTGCCGCACCGCGTTGACGAGAAGCTGGTCGACCAGCGCCTCGGCGGCGGTGCGCAGATTGCCTTGCGGACGCATGCGTGTGATTCCGGATTTCGGGCGGCACCCACCGGCTAGGGCCGGGCCGCGAAACGAGCCTCCATGGCCACGACGACGAGCGGCCGGCGGGCATGCGGCGATCATTCGGAGCCCACGAACCCTGTCAATAGCCGCCGCCGCAGATGAACCGGCCGCCACCACCCGCCGCGACAACCCGCCGCGATCTCGGCACCAACCCGGCATCCATCCGGCACCTCATGGCCGCGGCATTCGGGCCACGCCCGGCCGGATTCGCCTCGCCGCCCGGGCGGCCGTGGGGGACCTGTCAGTTAAATCGGTGTAAACACCTCGATCGGGCTGCCGGCCCGGCCCGACGGGCGACACGCCCGCTGCGACCGGCCGGCCGCCGCGGGGGCGTTACGACGAGAGTGCGGGGCATGGAGTCGTCAACGAAAGAACACGCCATCGGCGGCACGAGCAGGACGGGCGGCGGACAGCCGGGGGGCCGCGCCGAGCGCCACCGGCGCGGGCGCTCCCGGGGCGGCGCGCTCGGGCTCGTCGCCGCGGTGCTGATGCTTGCAGTCACGCCGGCCTCGGCGGCCGAGACCCTTCAGGCGGCGCTGGTGCGCGCCTATCAGACCAACCCGGTGCTCAATGCCGAGCGCGCCCGCCAGCGCGGCACCGACGAGAACGTCTCCATCGCGCTGTCCGGCTATCGCCCGCAGATCGAGCTGGGACTGAGCCCCAGCCTGATCGCGCTGCGCAACCTCGTCCCCGGCGGCGGCACCGAGCAGGCGACGCTGCGCGGCTACACGGCGCAGCTCACCATCACGCAGATCCTGTTCAACGGCTTCCGCACCGGCAACCAGGTCCGCCAGGCGGAGTCGCAGGTCCAGTCCGGCCGCGAGGCGCTGCGCGGGGTCGAGCAATCGGTGCTGCTCGATGCGGTGACGGCCTATATGAGCGTCGTCGCCAACCAGTCGCTGGTCGAGACGCAGCGCCTCAACCTGACCTTCCTCACCGAGACGCTGGCCACCACCCGCAAGCGCCTCGACGCCGGCGACGTGACGCCGACCGACGTGGCCCAGGCGGAGGCGCGGCTCGCCCGCGGCACCGCCGACCTCAACGCCGCCGAGGTGGCGCTGGCGATCAGCCAGGCCACCTACGAGCAGGTGATCGGCGCCCCGCCCGGCCGGCTGGCACTGGCCGAGCCGATCGACCGGCTGCTGCCCAAGCGCCGCGACGAGGCCATCACCCTGGCCCGCCGCGACAACCCGGCGATCCGCGGCGCCCAGTTCGACACCGATGTCGCCGTCTATGCCGTGAAGGTGGCCGAGGGCGCGCTCTATCCCACCATCGCGGTGCAGGGCACGCTGGCCTCGACCCGCAACACCGATACGACGCTCGGCTCCTCCGGCAACGATCAGGCCGCCCTGGTCGGCTCCCTCAACCTGCCGCTCTACGACGGCGGCCAGGCGGCCGCCCAGGTGCGGCAGTCCAAGGAGGTGCTGGGCCAGACCCGCATCGTGCTCGACCGCGTGCGCACGCAGACCAACACGGCGGCGGTCGCCGCCTTCGTCACCCACGAGGGCGCCAAGATCGCGGTGACGGCCGCCGAATCCGAGGTGCGGGCCGCCGGCATCGCGCTCGCCGGCGTGCAGCGCGAGGCCCAGGCCGGCCAGCGCACCACCCTCGAAGTGCTCAACTCGCAGCAGGACCTCAACGCCGCCCGCACCCGCCTGATCCTGGCCCAGCGTGACCGCGTCGTCGCCTCCTACACGCTGCTCGGCACCATCGGCCGGCTCGACCACAAGTCGCTCGGCCTGACGACGCCGAGCTACGAGCCGCAGGTGCACTATCAGCAGGTGCGCGACGCCTGGCACGGCCTGCGCACGCCGGACGGCCGCTGAACGCGGGCGGCGATCGACAACGAGTACGGCTGACGCGCCCGGCCGCGGCTGCGCACCGCTCAGTGCGCCACCACGGTGGTCTCGCTGCGGCCGACATTCGGCAGCACCAGGCGGGCGAGGCTCGGGATCACCAGCAGGCTGCATATCGGCGACAGCAACATGCCGCCGACGATGACGGCGGCGAGCGGCTGCTGCACCTGGGCGCCGATGCCGGTCGACACCGCCGCCGGCACCAGGCCGATGCAGGCCGAGAAGCCGGTCATGAAGATCTGCCGCATACGGGTCTCGGCCGCCCCGATGATGGCGCTCTCGGTGTCCTGCCCCTCGTCGACGGCGCGGCGGATATAGGAGACGAGCAGGATGCCGTCCATCGCCGACACGCCGAACAGCGAGATGAAGCCGACCGCCGCCGAGACGCTGGCGTTGAGCCCCGCCACGTAGAGCCCGATGATGCCGCCGGCCACCGCGAACGGGATGCCGGACAGCGCCAGGAGGCTGTCGCGCACGCTGTTGAACAGGCTGTAGAGCAGCATCACGATCATCAGCAGGCTGAGCGGCACGATGAGGGCGAGGCGCGCCTTGGCCTCCTGGAGCGCCCCGTACTCGCCCGCCCAGTCGAGCCGGTAGCCGGGCGGCAGCGGCACCTTGTCGGCGATCCGCTGCTGGGCGTCGGCGACCGTCGAGCCGAGGTCGCGCTCGCGCACGCTGTACTTCAGCGGCACGAAGCGCTGGCTGTTCTCGCGGTAGATGTAGGCGGCCCCGGTGATCAGCCGGACGTCGCCCAGCTCGCCGAGCGCCACATAGGGGGTCGGCGCCTTGGGGTCGCTGCTCGGCAGCGCCACCGGGATCGAGCGGATGGCATCGATGTTGCGGCGATACTCCGGCGCCAGCCGCACCGTGAGGGCGAAGTTCATCTCGCCCTCGTAGACGCGCGCCACCTCCTGGCCGCCGATCGCCGCCTGCACGACCGCGTTGATGTCGGCGATCGAGAAGCCGTAGCGGGCCGCCTTGGCGCGATCGATGCGGATGACGAGATTGGGCTGGCCGAGCAGGCTGAAGGCGGCCGGATCGGTGACGCCCGGCACCTGGCCGATCTCCGCCTTGACGGTCTTCGACAGGCGCTCCAGCTCGACGAGATCGCGGCCGAAGATCTTGACCGAGTTCTCGCCCTTCACGCCCGACACGGCCTCCTCGATGTTGTCCTGAATGTACTGCGAGAAGTTGAAGTCGATGCCGACGAACTCGCGGTTGAGCCGCTCGCCCAGCGAGCGCACCAGCTTCTCCTTGGTCATGCCGGCCGGCCACTCGTCGGCCGGCTTCAGCGGCACGAAGAACTCGGCCAGGAACGAGCCGTCCGGGTCGGTGCCGTCGTCACCGCGCCCCTGCTCGGAGAACACGGTGCGCACCGGCTCGTAGCTGCGGATCACGTCGCGGATGCGCGCCACCGTCTCGATGCCGGCCTCCAGCGTGATGGTCGGCGGCATCATGGCGCGAATCCACAGGTTGCCCTCCTCCAGCTTGGGCAGGAACTCGGTGCCCAGCCGCAGGCCGGCGAAGCTGCACAGCACCAGGAAGGTCGCGGCCACCGCGAGCGACACCCGATAGAAGCGCACGGCCCGCGGCAGGATCGCCATATAGATCCGGCGCAGCCCGCGCACCAGCAGGGTCTCCACCTCGGCCACCCGCTCCGGCAGCAGGATGCTGGACAGCACCGGCGTCACCGTGAAGGTGGCGATGACGGCGCCGATCAGCGCGTAGGCATAGGTGCGCGCCATCGGCCCGAAGATCTGCCCTTCGACGCCGCGCATGGCGAACAGCGGCAGGAAGGCCGCGATGGTGATCAGCACCGAGAACAGGATCGCCTTGTCGACCTCGACGGCCGCCACCAGGATGCGGTGCAGGCGGTCGCCCAACCGCAGTGCGGTGCCGGAGGCCGACGGCAGAACCCCGTCCCGCTGGTGGGAGAGGTGCCGGTAGATGTTCTCCAGCATGATCACCGTGGCGTCGATGATGATGCCGAGATCGATGGCGCCGACCGACAGGAGGTTGGCGGATTCGCCGCGCAGCACCGTGATGATGACGGCCAGGAACAGCGCCACCGGGATGGTGGCGGCGACGATGATGGCGCTGCGCAGGTTGCCGAGGAACACCCACTGGATGACGAAGATCAGCGCGATGCCGAACAGCATGTTGTGCAGCACGGTGCGCACCGTGACGGCGACCAGGTCGCCGCGGTCGTAGAACGGCACGATCTTGACGCCGGGCGGCAGGCTGCCGTCGTTGTTGAGCCGCTCCACCGCCTCGCGCACCCGGGTCACCACCTCCATGGTGCGCTCGAACTTCTGCATCAGCACGATGCCGGTGACCACGTCGGTCTTGTCGTCGCGGCCCGCCATGCCGAGCCGGGGCGCGAAGCCGATCTGCACGTTGGCGACGTCCGACAGCATCACCGGCACGCCGCCCTGCTGGGTCAGCACGATGTTGCGGATGTCGTCGAGCGAGGACGCGACACCGATGCCGCGGACATTGACCTGCTGCTCGCCCATCGAGATGGTGCGACCGCCGACATTGGAGTTTCCGGCCGAGATGGCGGCGATGATCTGCGGCATGGTGATGCCGTGCGCCATCATCCGCACCATGTCGATCTCGGCCTGGATCTCCTTGGTCTTGCCGCCGAGCACCAGCACGTCGGAGACGCCGGGCACGATGCGCAGGCGCCGCTCCACCACCCAGTCCTGGAGCGTCTTGAGCTCCATCACGCTCATGCCGGGCGGGCCGACCAGCTCGTAGCGGAAGATCTCGCTGATGGTGCCGGCCGGCGAGATCACCGGCTGCACCCCGGCCGGCAGGTCGGCGTCCTTGAGGCGGTTGAGCGCCTGCTGACGGACGAAGTGGTAGTCGCGGCCATACTCGAACTGGAGCCGCACGAAGCTCAGCGCATAGACCGTGTTGGAGCGGATGAACTTGAGGCCGGGCGTCGACGCCACCGCCACCTCGATCGGGATGGTGACGTAGCGCTCCATCTCCTCGGGCGACTGGCCGGGCCGCTGGGCGATGATCTCGATGATGGGCGGCGCCGGGTCCGGATAGGCCTCGATGTTGAGGCCCATGAAGGCGGCGACGCCGAGCCCGACGAACGCCACATAGGCGATCAGCACCAGCGGGCGGCGCGACAAGCAGAACGCGATGAGTTGGCGCAACATCGAACCGACGAACCCGTGCCCTGCTGAAGCATCTTCCGGCGAAGCGGATTCCGGTTCGCCGTCGAAAATGCGATGTCGTATGGACTTCTGGAGCGAAGCCGGTGTGCCCGAACCTCGCCCCTCGCTGTCCCCGTATGGTTCCCTCTCCGGCGGCGCCCGCGCGCGCCGGCGAGAGCCGCTCTACTGCTGCCACTCGTTCTCGATGAAGATGGCCCCGACCCCGACCACCGTGTCACCGAGCCCGAGTCCCTGGCGTATTTCGAACAAGCCGTCCTGCTCCACCCCGAGCACCACGGTGCGACGCTGGAACACCAGCGGCTCGGTCTCCACCCACACCACGTCGCGCACCCCCTCGCGGATCACCGCCCGGGTCGGCACCGCGGGTGCGGTGCGCACCACCGCCGTGTCGATCCGCACGGTGGCGAACATCTCGGCCTTGAGGGCGCGATCCTGATTGGGCAGGGTGGCGCGCACCACGACGCGGTGGGTGGTCGGGTCCGAGACGGCGCCGATCACCGCCACCTGCGCCTCGTAGGTGCGCCCCGGCAGCGCCGAGACGGTGACCTCGATACGGTCGCCCGGCGTCACCGCGGCGAGATCGGCCTCCGGCAGCAGCGCCTTCAGCCACATGGTCGAGAGATCCGAGAGCGCGTAGAGCGGCTCCGACAGCTCGCCGCGCACATGCTGGCCGGGCGCCACCTTGCGGGCCGTGACGGTGCCGGCGATCGGGGCGCGGATCACCACCAGGCGGCTGGTGACGCCGCGCGCCGCCAGCTCGCCGATCTCGGCATCGCTGCGACCGATGATGCGCAGCCGCTGCCGCGTCGCCTCCAGCGCCGTCTCGGCGGCGCGGACATCGTTCTCGGCGGCGACGAGCTGGGCCTGCGCCTGCTGCCAGTCCTTGAGGGCGCCGGCCTTCTGCTCATAGAGGCCGCGGCTGCGGCTTTCCGCCGTGCGGGCGAGATCGAGCTGGCTGCGCGCCTTGCCGAGCGCCGAGACGGCGGCGACGTGATCGTTCTGCGGCGGCAGCACGTCCGGACTGTCGATCTCGACCAGCGGCGCGCCGGCCGCCACCGTCTCGCCGAGGCGGGCGACCAGGCGCACCACCCGGCCCGAGAACGGCGACGACACCACGGTGGTGGCATCCTCGTCGTAGCCGATCTGGCCGATCGCGGTCTTGCGCACCCGGAACAGGTGGGGCTCGACCTTGGCGAGCCCGATCTGATGCATCTGGTCGGGAATCACGCGAACGCGGTCGCCACTCTTGCCGGCCACCATGGCGATCGCGGCCGCGGCCCAGCCGCAGGCGACGGCGGCCACCAGCATCGCGGTCGCGACGGCACGCGGGCCGTGGGGCCGGATCGGGCATCGACGACCGGGCCTCATCAGCGTCCGCTCGCGATGCGGTCGATCAGCAGCCCGCCGCCGGTGACGACGCGCTCGCCGGGGGCGAGGCCCTCGACGATCTGCACCATGCGCTGATCGACGGCGCCGACCGTGACCGGCCGCAGCTCGAGGGTGCGGTCGTCGCGCGCCACCCAGACCCGTGCGCCGTGACCCTCGACGATGACGGCATCCTGGGGAACGCCGGCGGCGAGCACGATCCCGTTGGTCGCGATGGTGACGCTCGCCAGCATCTCGGGCTTGAGCAGCCCGTCGGCGTTGTCGATGTCGGCGCGCACCAGCAGCCGCCGGCTGACGCCGTCGATCTCCGCCGCCACGTAGTCGATGCGGCCGGTGAAGACGCGGTCCGGATGGGCCGGCACCGTGAAGGAGAGCGGCTGCCCGACGCGGATCTTGCCGGCCTCGGTCTCGCGCACATAGGCGCACAGGCGCACGGTGGCGAGATCGCCGATCACCAGCACCGGCTCGCTGGCGCCCGCGGTGATGTATTGGCCGGGGCCGATGCGGCGCTGCATCACCACGCCCGACAGGGGGGCACGCACCGCCATCTCCGGATCGATGCGGCCTTCGGCCTCCAGCCGCGCCACCGCGGCATCGTCCGCCCCCAGGAGCCGCAGGCGATCGCGCGCGACGTCGCGCGCCGTCTCGGCGGCCCGCAGATCGCCGAGCGCGGCGGCGAGCGTCGCCTGGGCCTGCTGCGCCTCCTTGAGCGGCGCCGCTCGCGCCTCGACGAGATCGCGGCTGCGGCGGTCGGCGATGCGGGCGAAGTCGAGCGCGGCGTGCGCCTTGGCGAGACCCGTCACGGCCGCCACATGGGCGTTCTGAGCCTGCACCATGTCGTTGGCCTCGACCACGAACAGGGTGCGGCCGGGCGTGACGGCGTCGCCGATCCGCACGTCGATGCGGGTCACCCGCCCCGCATAGGGAGAGAAGATCGGAGTGGTCCGGTCCTCGTCGATCTGGATCTTGCCCTCGGTGACGTGCTGCGAGCGGAACGCCCGCTCGGCCACCGGCTGCACCGTCAGGGTGGCCCATTCGGCGTCCTTGGGGCGGTAGAAGCCGGTGCGTTGCAGCGACGCGACGACGCCCGGCACCACGGCGGCGCCCGACCCCACCGGATGGCTCGTCACCCGCCAGGTCGCGCCAGCACCGGCCGCGACCGCGAGCAGCAGCGCCACGCCCCCGATCCGCCACTGCCAGGCGAAACGGGCCGGCGCACCGCCCGGAACGAGGCGCACCTCCGTCATGGCGCGATTTGCCGGGCTGACCCCGGCGCCGAGACGCACGCCCGGTCGGGCCGAACGGTCACGGCCTCCGACGAGACGCGCCGCAAGGGGACGGTCGATGGCATGCTGCGCGTTCCGCTGATTGGACGTTCGGGTGAGATGCCGATGTCGAGACGAGCCCGCGCCGGCGGATCGAAAGAGCGGCCGGCCATCCCCCAGCAGCCGGCCGTCTTACATAAGGCTGACGCTAACCCTCTCGCCTTACACGAACCTTACAACGAGCTGACGACGGCGTCCTGCGGCCCTGCATAGGGGCGCAGCGGCGACGCGCCGCAGCGATGCATCACCGCGGCGACGGCGGCCGGCGGGGCCGCGACCCCGGGCCCGGGGCGAAGCTGAACGTTTCTTCAGGAAGAACCCACGTTGTCGCCCTCAGAACGCGGTGCGAAGCCGCGTCCCGAAGATCGACACCGGCCCGCGGTCGGTGTTGTAGGCCGGGTTGGCGATGAACTGATAATCCAGGGTCACGCGCCAGCTCGCCACCGGCAGACTGTAATAGACCTCGACGATCTTCTCGAGTCCCGGATTGGGTAGCTTGCCGTCGCCCAGGATGGCGGTGAGCCCGCCGGCGTCCAGATAGGCGATGTGCGAGGCGCCGATCTGGTTGACCACGCCGGCGATGCCGACCGTGTCGTCGGGCCGCCCCCAGAGCCGCCCGGACAGAGCGGCGCCCAGCACGGCGGTGCGGTCGACGTCCGTGAAGGCGTTGGTCTCCAGCTCGCGATCGTTGAAGCCGGCGCGGGCGAACACCCCGATGTCACGGGTGATCTGCTGCTCCAGGTTGGCCGAGAGGCCGGTCTTGCCGGTGTAGCGCCGCACCGCGGCAAGCTCCGGTGTGGTGCCGGTCGCCTGGCCGAGCAGCACGGCGTCCTCGAAGCGCCCGAGCCGGGCGCGGCTGAGGAAGCCGGTGACGGCGAGCTTGCCCGGCCGCCCCCACAAGGTGTAACGGCGCTCCACCTCGCCGATGAGCTGGAACTGCTGGAAGGTCGGATCGAGATCGGTGCTGTTGGGGACCTTCGGCAGGTCGAACACGCCGGCCCGCACGGTCCACGGCCCGCGATACCACTCGACCGCCGCCCCATAGGTGAAGGCCCAGGCATCGGCCGCATAGTCGAAGGTGGCGGTGTCGACCACGGCCCAGTTCAGGAAGTCGGTGCGCGGATCGTGCGCATACTTGTTGGTGTCGAAGATGTCGACGCTGGAGAACTTGCCGACGGTGAACACCAGGCGGTCGGACGACTGGCTGCCGCCGAACTGGTTGGCTCCGCCCTCGACCTTCTCGATCTCGCCGCCGAGATCGATGGTCTGACGCAGGAACGTCCGGGTCAGTCGCGCATACGGATAGGCGGAGCCGACCTTGTAGGCTTCGGCGCTCGGGAAGCCGGCGATGCCGAAGGTGTTGCTCAGGCCGAAGCCCTGGTCGATCTCGGGGTTCACCCACAGCTCGGCGCCCTCCCACAGCCGCGCCCCGAGATAGAAGGTGACGTCCCAGGTCTGCCGCCCGATGTTGGGCTGGAAGCTGTTCGGCCCCGAATAGGGCGATCGGAACGGCGCCGCATACTGGATCGTGAAGGTGCTCTGGCCATGGACGCGGATGCGGTCCTGCTCCAGCGGCAAGAGGCCGTCGGACAGCAGGTTCGGGATCTTGGTGGCCTCGCCGATGTGGTAGTTCAGCCCCAGCCGGATGCTGTGGAGCGAGAGGTCCGACGAGACGATGTGGCCGACCGTGGGCCACGCCACCTGCTGGGCGCCGAAGCCCGTGTAGAGATATTCGGCCCGCGCCGTCCAGGCCGGCGACAGCGGAATCTCGACGCCGCCGCCCACCGCATAGCCGAGCCGCCACAACCGCGCCGCCACGGTGCCGTCGGCCTCCTCCTCGCCGAGCGCCGCGCCCGGATTGGTGGTGAGGCTCAGCCGGTCGTAGCTCCAGGCGAAGCCGGCGGTGCCGTAGAGGAGCCAATGATCGAAGGCGTAGCCGATCCGCCCCCGCACCGTACCCGACAGGATCGATCGCGCGGTCAGCTCCACGGGGCCGGCCGCGGAGGTCTCGAACGGGCGGGCGCCGCCGATCAGATTGGGGGCCGAGACGTCGACCTCGATGCCGAGCATCAGCCGCGACGGGAGCACATGCGTATAGCCGGCTTGCAGGCCGAGGCTGTAGCTCCCGGTGCCCTTGAACGCCTCGTAGGCATTGAACATGTCGACGGTGCCGGCCGACACGCCACCGGCGGTATCCACCGCCGACCAGTCCGAGCGGCCGGTGACGTAGCCGAAATGAGCGCCGAGATGGAAGCCGTTCCAATCGTACGGCGCCGGCGAAGACGGTAACCATGACGGACGCGGCTGGAGATCGGCCGCCGACGCAAAGTTGGACGCGCCGACGAGCAGTGCGAGACCTGAAGCCGTGTTGAGAATGCGTCGCGTCACCAGCATGACACCCTCGACGAAACAAAGTCTTGCGGGGACCTAAGACATGGCCGGCTGCCGTTGGCCAGTATGGCACGGCAGCACGACATGCGTTCGGTCGTGATGTGTCGCGGACGCAACAGGACCACTGCGCGTGGCGCCTGTCGACACGCTCTCCCACCTGTCGCAACAGCGTGAAAGTCCCTCCGCGACGGGGCGGGACGCCTACGACTCCGATATGACGATTGCACGACAATGCCGCGACGCCGGCGGCGTCAGCCTCCTGTCAGCCGTCCAGTCGCAGATTGCACCCGACGATCGATCGGCCACATCGGATCTCGATCGGCCGACACCCAACTCACAATGCGATTGATTTCCATGCGGAATGCCTTGCCTCGCGCCCCCCTCGGACTCGCTGCGGCCGCCCTGCTGCTGGCCGCCGCGCCGGCCTGGGCGGGCGACGACATCAACCTGTCACAGACCCAGATCGAGCGCGTCGGCATCGAGACGTCCCGGGTCGAGGAGCGCGCGGCGTCGCTGGGCCTGCGGTTTCCGGCGCGCGTCGTGGTGCCACCCAATCGCACCAGGCTGATCAACGCGCCGCTCGGCGGCCGCATCGAGACCATGGCGGTGCGCATCGACGAGCCGGTGCGAACCGGCCAGGTGCTGGCCGAACTACAGAGCCCGGCATTGGCGCAGGCACAGGCCGAGTTCCTGGTGGCCTCGAGCAAGGAGCAGCTCTTGCGCGAGACCTTCGAGCGCGAGCAGTCGCTCGCCCCGGCCGGCGCCGTGCCACGCAAGCAGGTGATCGCCACCGGGAACGAATACGCCCAGGCGCGCGCCACCACGGCCGAGCGCCGGCAGGCGCTGCGCCATTACGGGATGAGCGACGCGGCGATCGACGAGATCGCCGCGACCCGCGCGCTCGATTCGCGGCTCGTCGTCACCGCGCCGGCCGACGCCGTGGTGATCGAAACGATGGCGGCCCCCGGCCAGACCGTCGAGGCGCTCGCCTCGCTCTATCGCCTGGCTCAGCTCGATCAGCTCTGGATGGAGATCCAAGTGCCGGCGGCCCGCGCCGCGAAGTTCAAGGCGGGCGCCGCCGTGACCATCGAGGACAGCACCGTCCAGGGCCGCGTGGTCTCGGTCGGCGCCACCGTCGATCAGACCGCCCAGACCGTGACGGTGCGGGCCGAATGCACCACCGCCTGCGACACGCTGCGGCCCGGCCAGGTGATCGAGGCGCGGATCGCGCCGAACGGCGGGAGCGAAGCCGAATGGCGCGTGCGAGCGGGATCGGTGGTTCGGCGTGGCAGCGACACCTTCGTGTTCGTGCAGACGCCGACCGGCTTCGTGGCCACCCCGGTGGTGGTGCACGAGGAGATGCCGGAGTTCACCGTGGTGAGCGGCGGATTCCAGGGTGGCGAGAAGATCGCGGTCCGCGGTCTGGCGGCGCTGAAGGGCGCCTGGCAGGGTCTCGGGGGCGTCGACTGATGCTCGACCGCCTCGTCGAATTCTCGCTGGCCCACCGCCTGCTGGTCGTGCTCGCAACCATCGTGCTGATCGGCGCCGGGACCTATGCGTTCCAGCAGCTTCCCATCGACGCCTTCCCGGACGTGTCGCCCGTCCAGGTCAAGGTCATCGCCAAGGCGCCGGGCATGACGCCCGAGGAGGTGGAGACCCGCGTCACCGCTCCGCTCGAGCTGGAGCTGCTCGGCATCCCCCACAAGAGAATCCTGCGCTCGGTCACCAAATACGCGCTCGCCGACGTCACCGTCGACTTCGAGGAGGGTGTCGACATCTACTGGGCCCGCAATCAGGTGGCGGAGCGCCTCGCCGGCGTCGTCAAGGACATGCCGGCCGGGGTCGATGCCGGGTTGGCGCCGATCACGACGCCGCTCGGCGAGATGTTCATGTTCACCATCGAGGGCGGCGACCTGTCGCTGGCCGAGCGTCGCACCCTCCTCGACTGGACGATCCGGCCGGCGCTGCGCACCCTGCCCGGCGTCGCCGACGTCAACTCGCTCGGCGGCCATGTGCGCAGCTTCGAGGTGGTGCCCGACAATCTCGCCATGGCGGCGCGCGGCATCTCGGTCGAGATGCTCCAGAAGGTGCTCGGTGCCAACAACCGCAGCGGCGGCGCCGGCCGCCTCGCCGAGGGCGAGGAGGTTCTGCTGGTGCGCGTCGACGGCGGTGTCAAGGCGCTCGACGATCTGCGCGCCATCGTGGTGGCGGCCCGCGACGGCGGCATCGTCCGGGTCGGCGACGTGGCGGAGGTGCGCATCGGCAGCATCACCCGCTACGGCGCCGTCACCCGCGACGGTGTCGGCGAGGCCGTGCAGGGCCTGGTGCTGGGCCTGCGCGGCGCCAATGCCCGCGACGTCGTGCAGAGCGTCCGCGCCAAGCTCGCCGAGCTGAAGCCGACACTTCCGGCCGGGGTCGAGCTGCGCATCTTCTACGACCGCGGCGACCTCGTCTCGCGCGCGGTCGGCACCGTCACCCGCTCGCTGATCGAGGCGATCGTGCTGGTGATGGTGCTGCTGGTGCTGTTCCTCGGCGACTGGCGGGCGGCCCTGGTGGTCTCCGCCACCCTGCCGCTGTCGGCGCTGGCCACCTTCGTGCTGATGCGTCAGGTCGGCATGTCGGCCAACCTGATGAGCCTCGGCGGCCTCGCCATCGCCATCGGCATGCTGATCGATGCCTCGGTGGTGGTGGTCGAGAACATCGTGGCGCATCTGGAGCACGACAAGCACCACACCCGCGTGCCCTTCCTACACCGCATCTTCCACGCCATGCGCGAGGTGGCGGTGCCGGTCACCTCCGGCATCACCATCATCATCATCGTCTTCCTGCCGCTGATGTCGTTGCAGGGCCTGGAGGGCAAGCTGTTCATCCCGGTGGCGCTCGCCATCGTGTTCGCGTTGGCCAGCTCGCTGCTGCTGTCCCTCACCGTGATTCCGGTGCTCGCCTCGCTGCTGCTGCGTCCCGGCGGCCATGGCGAGACCTGGCTGGTGCGACGCACCGGCGCCCTCTACGAGCCGGTGCTCGGCTTCGCGCTGCGCCGCGAGAAGACCGTGCTGATCGCCGCCGTGGTGGCCTTCGTGGCGACCGCCTTCGCCTATGGCCAGCTCGGCAAGACCTTCATGCCGGTGATGGAGGAGGGCACCCCCATCGTCGGTGTCGAGAAGCTGCCGTCCATCGGGCTCGACCAGAGCCTGGCGATGGACCTGAAGATCCAGACCGCCATCATGGCCGATGTTCCGGAGGTGACCGGCATCGTGGCGCGCACCGGCTCGGACGAGCTCGGGCTCGACCCGATGGGGTTGAACCAGACCGACACCTATCTGCTGCTCAAGCCGACCGAGGAGTGGCGGCGACCGGGCGACAAGGAGTGGCTCGTCGGCGAGCTGCGCAAGTCACTCTCCCAGATGCCGGGTGTCGGCTTCAGCTTCACCCAGCCGATCGAGATGCGCGTGCAGGAGATGATCATCGGCGCCCGCGGCGACGTGGTGGTGAAGATCTTCGGTCCCGAGATCCCGGTGCTCAACGACCTCGCCGAGCGTATCACCGACGTCCTCAAGGCGATCCCCGGGTCACAGGATGCCCGCACCACCCTCAACACCGGCAGCCAGTATCTCGGCGCCCGCATCGACCGGCTGCGCGCCGGCCGGCTGGGGCTCGACGTCGACGGTCTCACCGAGGCGTTGCGCACCCAGATCGAGGGCAAGACGCTCGGCATCGTGGTCGAGGAGGGGCGGCGTACGCCTGTGCTGCTGCGCGGCACCGAGGCGCTGCGCGAGTCGCCGGTGCGGTTCGGCGACATCAGCCTGGTGCTCGCCGACGGCAAGGCGGTGCCGCTGACCAGCGTCGCCAAGCTGGAGCGCGTCGACGGGCCGGTGAAGATCGACCGCGAGAACGGCCGCCGGCTCGCCCTGGTGCAGAGCAATGTCGGCGGTCGTGATCTCGTCGGCTTCGTCGACGAGGCCAAGCGGCTGGTTGCCGAGAAGGTGCCGCTGCCGGAGGGCTACACCCTCACCTGGGGCGGCCAGTTCGAGAACCAGCAACGTGCCGCCGCGAGGCTCGGCATCGTGGTGCCGATCGCGCTGGTGATGATCTTCCTGCTCCTGTTCGCCACCTTCGTGTCGGTGCGTCAGGCCGTGCTGGTGTTCGTCAACATCCCGTTCGCGCTGATCGGGGGGGTGTTCAGCCTGCTCGCCTCCGGCGAGTACCTGTCGGTGCCGGCGTCGATCGGCTTCATCGCACTGCTCGGCATCGCGGTGCTCAATGGCCTCGTGCTGGTGTCGTGCTTCAATCAGCTCCGCGACGAGGGCATGGCGATCGACGAGATCGTGGTCACCGGGGCGCGGCGGCGGTTGCGGCCGATCCTGCTCACCGCCAGCATCACGGCCTTCGGCCTGGTGCCGCTGCTGTTCGCCGAGGGGCCGGGCTCCGACGTGCAGCGGCCGCTTGCCGTCGTGGTGATCGGCGGTCTGGTCAGCTCCACGGCGCTGACCCTGCTGATCCTGCCGATCCTCTATCGCCGCTTCGGCCTGCCGAAGGAGCGCCGCGCATGAGCCCGACCCAGACTCATCTCGCCCTCATCCTGCGTGTGCCGGCTGCCCTCGAAGAGGCGATCGAGGGCCTGTTGCTGGAGAACGACGCCGCCGCGAGCGCCGGCTTCGTGTCGCGCGACGTTCGTTTCCACGGCGATGCCGCCGCCTATCAGACCATCATCGAGCAGGTGCGCGGCTATACCCGCATGGTGGAGATCACCATCGGGCTGCCGGAGGTTGAGATCCGCGCCCTGCTGGCCTCCCTGCGGGAGACCTTCCCGGGTCGCGGCCTCACCTTCCATGTGGTGCCGATCGTCGAGGCCGGTCCGATCGGCTGAGCGGTGGCCGCGGACGACCGCGACCACCCGTCACAGCTCAGAAATGCGCCGTCAGCCGCAGCAGCGCCTGCACCCGCTCGTAGTTGACGAGATCGAGCGAGGCCGGATCGCCGACGGCCTTGCCGGCCACCTGATAGTTCACCGTGCCCGACAGGCCGAGCACCTTGGACAGCTTCATCGAGAAGGTGGGGCCGACATAGAGCGCCTCGCCGCACAGCCGGTCGATGCCCATGCCGTCATAGGCGCGCAGATAGCGCGCCTCGCCGCCGATCAGCACGTTCGGCATGAGCTGCCACGACAGCGCCCCATGGATCGCCACCTCGGAATCGTGCCCCCACGCCCGGGTGCCGAGGAACCGCGACGCGCCGCCCGCGTAGCCGAGATTGACGGCGCCGAACAGCTTGTCCGGAATGATCTCCTTGTCCATCAGCAGAGAGGCGACAATGCCATAGCTCTCGGTGCGCTGGCCGGTCATCTCGTCGATCAGGCCCCAGATCGGCTCGACATTGACGGTGAGGCCGAACGGCGCGACATGCCGGTCCAGCACCTTGTAGCGGACCTCGACGGATGCCTCGTGCAGACCGGCCTCGCCATGGTCGTCGATGCCGGGGACGCCGCGGATGCGATGCGACCCGAAGGTGAAGCCCGGCGCGATGCGCAGGTTGTCGGTGACCGTGTATTTCAGGTGCACATGGGTGCCGGTGGAGAAGAACGTCCCGAACCGCTTGCCGATCCCGGAGAAGGTCTCCAGCTCCAGCTCCAGATCACCCTTGTCGCCGATGTCGGACCCCATGGTGATGCCGAAGATGTGCTCGGTGTCGACCTCGTCGTGATGGTTCCCGGCGGCCGCCGCGACCGCGACGCCACCGCTCCACAGCAGCGCGACCCCGGCGATCGTCCCGACGCGCCGTCGCGCGTGCCCTCTGCCTCGCCCCCGTGTCGCGGGTCCGCTCCCGTTGCTGCGCTTGCTCGTCATCCCCCGTCCCCCTCGATGCGGACCATGCGGTGGCCCGCGGCTCCGATGCGTGACCGAGCGGTTCGCTCGCGTCAATTATAATACCTTTAAGGTCAATAGGTTGGAATTAGTCCAAGGCGATCCTCCGGGTTACTCGGCAGGGCTGCGGCTCGCCGCCGGCGCGGTGCGTCGGCGCGCCAGCATGCCGTGACGCGGGGCCAGCAGCGCGGCGGCGACGAACTGCGCGGCCTGCACCAGCACGATCGCGGCGCCGGGCGCAGCGTCGACATGGAAGCTCACCAGCGTTCCGATGATCGCCGACGCGACCGCCGTCGACGCCGCGATCACCAGCATGCGGCCGAAGCGATCAGTCAGCATGTACGCCGTGGCGCCGGGGCCGATCAGCATGGCGACCACCAGGATGATGCCCACCGCCTTCAGCGACGCCACGATGGTGAGGGCCAGCAGCACCAGCAGGCCGTAATGCAGCGTCCGCACCGGCAGCCCGATGGTACGGGCGTGGCCGGGATCGAAGCACCAGACCAGCAGGTCGCGCCACCGCGCCAGCACCACGACGAGCGTGCCGCCGGCCACGATCGCGGTCTCGATCAGGTCGCGCGTGCTGGTGCCGAGCACATTGCCGAACAGGATGTGGTCGAGATGCTGGTCGGTGTCCACCTTGGTGAACAGCACCAGGCCGAACCCGAACAGGCCGGAGAACACGATGCCCATCACGGTGTCCTCCTTGATCCGGCTGTTCTGCTTCAGATAGCCGGTGAGGAGCGCGCAGGAGAGCCCGGCCGCGAAGGCGCCCAGCACGAGCGGCAGGCCCGCCACATAGGCGAGCACGATGCCGGGCAGCACCGCATGCGAGATGGCGTCGCCCATCAGCGACCAGCCCTTGAGCACCAGATAGCAGGACAGCACCGCGCACACGGCGGCGACCACGACCGACACCGCGAGGGCGCGCTGCATGAACGGATAGGCGAGCGGGCCGGTGATCCAGTCGAGCATCGTCGTCATCGCACACCCCCCACCGAGGCGACGTCTTGCGCGGCGGCGCGGCGGCGCGCCGCCAGAAGGCCGTGCTTCGGAGCCAGCAGGAAGGCGGCGAGGAACAGCAGCGTCTGCAACGACACGATGACGCCGCCGGTCGCCCCGTCGAGGAAATAGCTGAGATAGGCACCGACCGCGCTGGTGGTGATACCGATCGCCACGGCGAGCCCGATCAGCCGGCCGAAGCGATCGGTGAGAAGGTAGGCGGTCGCGCCAGGAGTCACCACCATGGCGATCACCAGGCACGCGCCCACGGTCTGGAGCGCCGCCACCGTGCAGGCGGCGAGCAGGGTGAAGAACACCACCTTGAGCGCCGTCACCGGCAGGCCGATGCTGCGCGCATGCGCCTCGTCGAAGAAGGTCACCATCAGGTCCTTCCAGATCACCGCCAGAACGGCGAGCGAGACCGTCGCGATGATCACCACCTGCACCACGTCCTCGTCCGCGATGGCGAGGATGTTGCCGAGCACGATGGTCTGGATGCTGACCGCGGTCGGCCGGATCGAGGCGATCAGCAGGCCGAGGGCGAACAGCGTGGTGAAGACGAGGCCGATGACGGCGTCCTCGCGCAGCCGCGTCTGCCGGCGGACGAACAGCATGGCGAGCGCGGCGAGAAGCCCTGCCGCAAAGGCCCCGACCGAGAACGGCGCGCCGACGATCGCCGCCACGGCGACACCGGGAACAATCGAATGGGCGAGCGCGTCACCCATCAGCGACCAGCCCTTGAGCATCAGGAAGGCGGAGAGGAACGCGCAGGTGCCGCCGACCAGCGCGCTGACCCAGATGGCCTTGCGCATGTAGTCGTACGCGAAGGGCACCAGCAGCTCGGCGACGAGCCCGTCCATGGGCGCCTCCTCAGGCGTGGCCGTTGCGGCGCGGTGCGGCCGCGGGCGCCGTGTCGTCGTCGGGTGCCGCCTCGCCGTAGAAGACCAGCGGCTGCTCGTCGTCGGTCAGCACCGTCAGGCGGCGGCGGTCGGCATCGCGATGCAGCGCGGCACCGCCGAGGCGGAGATTGCGCAGCGCGCCCCCGAAGGTGCGCATCAGGTTGGCCTCGGTGAACACCTCGGCGGTGGGGCCCGCCGCCACCACGGTGCGGTCGAGCAGGACGACGCGGTCGCAGAAGGTCGGCACGCTGCCGAGATCGTGGGTGGAGACCAGCACCAGCTTCCCGTCGTCCCTCAGCTCGCGCAACAGCGCCACGATGGCCGCCTCGGTGGTGACGTCGATGCCGGTGAACGGCTCGTCGAGCAGCACGATGCGGCTGTTCTGGGCGAGGGCGCGCGCCAGGAACACCCGCTTCCTCTGCCCGCCCGACAGTTCGCCGATCTGGCGACGGCGAAACGCCGTCATGCCGACCCGGGCCAGCGCGGCGTCGACCTCGGCGCGGTCGGTCCGCGACGGGATGCGGAAGAGGTTCATGTGGCCGTAGCGGCCCATCATGACCACGTCCTCGACCAGCACCGGGAAGCTCCAGTCGACCTCCTCGCTCTGCGGCACATAGGCGACGAGGTTGGCCTTCAGGGCCGCCGCGACCGGCAGCCCGCCCAGTCGCACGCGGCCGGCAGACGGTCGGACGAAGCCCGTGATGGTCTTGAACAGGGTCGACTTGCCGCTGCCGTTGACGCCGACCAGAGCGCAGATGGTGCCGGGATCGAGCGCCAGCGAGGCGTCGCGGAGCGCCGTGAAGCCGTTCGGATAGGTGACGGTCAGGCGGTCGACCAGGAGGCCGTCGCCGCGCGGGTCCGATGCGGCGGCGGGCGGGACATCGACGCGGCGGGGAGCGCTCATTGGCCGAACCCCTTGGCGATGGTGTCAACCGTCACTTTCAGCAGATCCAGATAGGTCGGCACCGGGCCGCCCTCGGCGCTCAGCGAGTCGACATAGAGCACGCCGCCGTAGCGGGCGCCGGTCTCGCGCGCCACCTGCCTGGCGGCACGATCCGAGATGGTGCTCTCCGAGAACACCACCGGCACCTTGTTGGCGCGCACGAGATCGATGACCTTGCGGACCTGGCGCGGCGTGCCCTGCTCGTCGGCGTTGATCGGCCACAGATAGGCTTCGCGCAGCCCGTAGTCGCGGGCCAGATAGCTGAACGCCCCCTCGCTCGTCACCAGCCAGCGCTGCGCCTCCGGGATGCCGGCGAGGCGCTGCCGTAGCGGCGTGTCGAGCGCCCGGATTCGGGCCGCGTAGGCGGCCGCATTGGCGTCGTAGACGGCGGCATTGGCGGGGTCGTGCGTCGCCAGCGCCTTGCGGATGTTCTCGACATAGACGAGCGCATTGGTCGGCGACATCCAGGCGTGCGGGTTCGGCTTGCCGGAATACGGCCCCTCGCGGATGCCCATCGGCGCGATGCCGTCGGTCACCACCACGCTCGGCACCTCGCGCACATTGGCGAAGAACGACTCGAACCAGCGCTCCAGATTGAAGCCGTTCCACAGCACCAGGTCGGCGCTCTGGGCGCGCACGATGTCCTGCGGGGTCGGCTGGTAGTCGTGGATCTCGGCGCCCGGCTTGGTGATCGACACGACCTCGGCACGGTCGCCGGCGACGTTGCGGGCGATGTCCTGGATCACCGTGAAGGTGGTGACGACACGGAACGGCTTGCGCTCCGGCGTCTGCGCCGCGGCGGCGCGAGGATCGACGGTGATGGCGGCCAGAAGCACGAGCCCCGAGACCACGGCCATGCCCCACCCCCTGGCCATCCCCCGGGCGGCGCCGACGCACCCGGCCGGCCGGCGCGCTCTCCCGGCTCTCATTGTCATCGAAGCTCTCCCGTGGTCCCGGCCCTATGCGCCACTACCTATTGCAAACTGTTCGCAACAAGAGTGCAGCAACCCGCCACGCGAGTCAACGCTCTTGCAAATGATTTGCAAAAAGCGACCGAACGCCGCACCTTGGGGGGCGGCGGCCGCCGAACGGATCAGCCGGTTCTCGGATGAAAGGCGCGCGACTGCGGGGAGCGGGGGGCGCTACTCGGCCGGCACTGTCGACGGCCCGCCGGCGCGGGCCGCCTGGCCGCGACCCCACCAGCGCCGGTGCAGGCGATCGAGCATCAGGTAGATCACCGGCGTCGTGTAGAGCGTGAGGATCTGCGACACCACGAGGCCACCCATGATGGTGATGCCGAGCGGGCGGCGCAGCTCCGAGCCTGGCCCGGTGGCGAGCACCAGCGGCAGTGCGCCGAGCAGCGCCGACATGGTGGTCATCAGGATCGGCCGGAAGCGCTCGATGCACGCCTCGTGGATGGCGCGCTCGGGCGGCAGCCCGCGGGCGCGTTCGGCCTCCAGGGCGAAGTCGACCAGCATGATGCCGTTCTTCTTGACGATGCCGATCAGCAGAATGATGCCGATGAAGGCGATCACCGTCAGCTCGGCGCGGAAGAGCTGCAAGGCCAAGAGCGCGCCGAGGCCGGCCGACGGCAGCGTCGAGATGATGGTCAGCGGGTGGGCGAGGCTCTCGTAGAGCACGCCGAGCACGATGTAGACGGCGAGCAGCGCCGCCAGGATCAGCAGCGGCTGCGCCCCGGTGCTCTGGGCGAACGCCTTGGCGTCGCCGGCGAAGTCGGTGCGCAGCGAATCCGGCAGATGCATCTCGGCCACCGCCTGGCGGATTCCGGCGGTCGCCACCGCGATCGGCGTGTCGGCGGTGAGGTTGTAGGTGATGGTGACGGCCGGGAACGGCCCCTGGTGATTGACCACCAGCGGCGCCAGGCCGCGCTCGAAGCGGGCCACCGCCGAAAGCGGCACCTGCACGCCGCGCGACGCCTGCACGTACACGCGGTCGAGATCGGACGGATCGCGCTGATACGCGGGATCGACCTCCAGCACGACGCGGTACTGGTTGCGCTGGGTGAAGATGGTCGACACCTGCCGCTGCGAGAAGGCGTTGTTGAGCGCGTCGCTGATCTCCTTGACGTCGACCCCGAGGCGCGCCGCGGCGACACGATCGATCACCACGTCGGCCTGGAGGCCGCCCTGCTCGCGGTCGGTCGACACGTCGATGACGCCGGGCACCCGGCCGATGCGCTCCTGCACCTTCGGCACCCAAGCTTGCAGCTCGTCGAAGTTCGGCCCCCACAGCGTGAACTGATACTGCGAGCGGCTGGAGCGGCCGCCGACGCGCACGTCCGAGGCCGCGAACATGAAGACGCGCACCCCCGGAATGCCCATCAGCTTCGGGCGCAGCCGGTCGACGACGCGCTGGGCCGGCACGCCGCGCTCGGCGAGCGGCTTGAGGCTGATGAACAGCCGGCCGTTGTTGACCGAGCCGCTCCAGCCGGAGCCGCCCACCGACGACCCGACGCCGGCGACCGCCGGATCGGCCAGCACGATCTCGGTGGCGCGCTGCTGGAGTTGCAGCATCTCCTGATAGGAGACGTCGGTCGCGGCCGTGACGCCGCCGAAGATCAGCCCCGAGTCGTCCTGCGGGATGAAGCCCTTCGGCGTCACCACGTAGAGATAGACAGTGAGCCCGATGGTGAGCAGCAGCGACAACACCGCCATGAAGCGATGGCGCAGCACCACGTCGAGGCTGCGCCCATAGGCGCGGATCAGCACCCCCATGGTGCCGTCGACGACGCGGTCGAGCCGGGTGCCACCGCCGCCCGGCCCGCGGCGGACATGGTGGGCGCAGATCATCGGCGTCACCGACAGCGACACCACGGTGGACACCGCGATGGCGACCGCGAGCGTCACCGAGAACTCGCGGAAGAAGCGGCCGACGATGCCCCCCATGAACAGGATCGGGATGAAGGCGGCGATCAGCGACAGGCTGATCGACACCACCGTGAAGCCGATCTGGCGCGCCCCCTCCAGCGCCGCGGCGAGCGGCGAGCGGCCCTTCTCCAGGTTGCGGAAGGCATTCTCGATCATCACGATGGCGTCGTCGACCACGAAGCCGACCGAGACGATCAGCGCCATCAGCGACAGGTTGTTGATCGAGTAGCCGAGCGCCCACATGGCCGCGCAGGTGCCGGCGAGCGACAGCGGCACCGTGATGCCGGCCGCAATGGTCGCGGCGCCGTGCCGGATGAAGACGAACACCACCAGCATCACCAGCGCGATGGTGACGGCGAGGGTGACCTGCATGTGGTGGATGCTGGCCCGAATGGTCTCGGTGCGGTCGGTGAGGACCGAGATTTCGAGATCGGCCGGAATCCAGCGCCGCAGCTCGGGCAGCAGCGCGCGGATATGGTCCACCATGGCGATGACGTTGGCGTCCGCCTGCTTGGTGATGATCAGCAGCACCGCCGGCTGCCGGTTGAACCAGGCGGCCGAGCGGCTGTTGCGGGTGCTCTGCTCGACGGTCGCGACCGCCGAGAGCCGCACCACGGCGCCGTCGCGGGCGCGCACCACGATGTTCTCGTAGTCGGCGACGTCACGGAGCTGGGCGTTGAGCCCGATGGTCTCGCCGAGCCGATGGCCGTCGAAGGTGCCGAGCGGCCCGGTCGCGTTGGCGTCGACGATGGCGTTGCGCACATCCTCCAGCGCGATCCCCATGGAGGCGAGCGCGACGGGATCGACCCGCACCCGCATGGCCGGCTGCTCGGCGCCCGACACGTTGACCTCGGCGACACCGTCCACCTGGGCGATGCGCTGGGCGATCACCGTGTCCGCGACGTCGTAGATGGCGCTCGGCCGCAGGGTCGGCGAGGTCAGCGCCAGGATCAGGGCGGGCGCCGCGGCGGGATTGAGCTTGCGGAAGGTCGGCCGCGCCGGCATGTCGCCCGGCAGATCGGCGAGCGCCGCGTTGATGGCGGCCTGCACGTCGCGCGCGGCGCCGTCGACATTGCGGCCGAGATCGAACTGCACGACGATCGAGGTGGTGCCGAGCGAGCTGGTCGACGTCATCTCGGTGACGCCGGGGATCTCGCCGAGCCGCCGCTCCAACGGCGCCGCGACGGTCGCCGCCATGATCATCGGGTCGGCGCCGGGCCGGCTCGCCGCCACCCGGATGGTCGGCAGGTCGACCGCCGGCAGGCTCGCCACCGGCAGTTGCTGGTAGGCGACGAGCCCGATCAGGAACAGCCCGATGGCCAGCAGCGTGGTGCCGATCGGCCGGTGAATGAACGGCGCCGAAAAATTCATGGCGGCGCTCCGGCGAGACGCATGCCGTGGATCGTGCTTTGTCGCCGCGCCGCGCCCCCCCTCCCCAGCCCTCCCCCACAAGGGGGGAGGGAGCAGGCTGCGGCTCGCGACACCGCAGATGACCGAACCCGCGGGATGCTGCGTCCCGGACGCGACGAGCCAGAGGCTCCGGCGTTCCCTCCCCCCTTGTGGGGGAGGGACAGGGAGGGGGGTGAAGGCACGTGCCACATCTCCCCTACTCCGCCGCCCCGGGCGCAGCGGCCTCCGCCCGCGCCACCGGCACCACCGGAGCGCCGCCGAGCCGCAGCCGCAACCGTTCCATGGCGAGATAGATCACCGGCGTGGTGTAGAGCGTGAGGAGCTGGCTCAGCAGCAGGCCGCCGATGATGGTGATGCCGAGCGGGAAGCGAAGCTCCGCCCCGGTGCCCTGCTCCACCGCCAGCGGCAGCGCGCCGAACAGCGCCGCCAGCGTCGTCATCATGATCGGGCGAAAGCGCAGCATGCAGGCTTCGACGATGGCGTCGCGCGGCGACTTTCCCTCGTGGCGCTCGGCGTCCAGCGCGAAGTCGATCATCATGATGGCGTTCTTCTTGACGATGCCCATCAGGAGAATGATGCCGATCAGGGCGATCACCGAGAGATCCTGCCGGAACAGCAGGAGCGCCAGCAGCGCGCCGACGCCGGCCGACGGCAGCGTCGAGAGGATCGTCAGCGGATGGATGTAGCTCTCGTACAGCACGCCGAGCACGATGTAGATCGCCACCACGGCGGCGAGGATCAGCCACGGCTCGCCGGCCAGCGACTTGGCGAACTCGGCCGCATCGCCCGAATAGCTGCCCGAGACGGTCGCCGGCATGCCGATCGCCCGCTCGGCCGCCTCGACGGCGGCGACGGCATCCGACAGCGCGGCGCCCGGCGCGAGATTGAAGCTCAGCGTCGCGGCCGGGAACTGCGAGTCGTGCATCACGGCGAGCGGCGCCGTGGTGCGCTCCAGCGTCGCCACCGCCGACAGCGGCACCAGGTTGGTGGACAGCGACGGCGCCGTCCAGGTCGCGGCCGTCGAGCTCGACACCGAGCCGACCGCGGTGGTGCTGCCCACCGGCAGGAACAGCTTGGACAGCGTGCTCGGATCGGTTTGGTACTCGGGCTTGGCCTCCAGGATCACCCGGTACTGGTTGGCCTGGCCGTAGATGGTCGAGATCTGGCGCTGGCCGAAGGCGCTGTACAGCGTATCGTTGATCGACTGCATGGAGAGGCCGAGGCGGCCCGCCTTCTCGCGATCGATGTTGACGAACAGCCGCAGGCCGCCGTCCTGAGCCTCCGAGGCGACGTCGACGACGCGCGGGTCCTCACGCAGCCGCGTGACCAGCCGGTCGGCCCAGCCGGTCACCTCGGCGGCGTCGACCCCGGTCAGCGTGTACTGGTACTGGCCGCGGCTCGCCCGGGTGCCGATCTGGATGTCCTGCACGGGCTGGAAGTACACCACCATGCCGGGGATCGGCGCCACCGCGGCCTGCAATCGGGCGATCACCGCGTCGACGAAGGCGGCGCGGTCGCTGCGCGGCTTCAGCATCACGGCGAGCCGGCCCGCATTGGGGGTCGGGTTCATGGTCGAGACGCCGATCACCGAGACGACCCCGGTGACGTCCGGATCGCGCCGCACGGCGGCGACCACCTGGGCCTGGAGGCGCTCCATCTCGGCGAACGACACGTCCGGCCCGGCCTCGGTGACGGCGACGATCTGGCTGGTGTCCTGCAACGGCAGGAAGCCCTTGGGCACGATCAGGTAGAGCCACACGGTGGCGGCGAGCGTCAGCGCGGTGACGACCAGCGTCGCGGTCTGCCGCTCCAGCACCCAGTCGAGGCTGCGGCGATAGCCCGCGAGCGTCGCCTCGACGGCGCGGTTGAAGGCGCGGCCGACGGCACCACCGCCGGCGTCGTGGCGGCGCAGCAGCCGCGAGCACATCATCGGCGTGAGCGTCAGCGACACCACCGCCGAGACGACCACCGCGATGGTCAGCGTCAGCGCGAACTCGCGGAACATGCGGCCGACGATGCCGGTCATGAACAGGAGCGGGATGAACACCGCGATCAGCGACAGCGTCAGCGAGATCACCGTGAAGCCGATCTCGCGGGCACCGTCGAGTGCCGCCTGGAACGGGTCCTCGCCGTCCTCCACATGGCGCACGATGTTCTCGATCATCACGATGGCGTCGTCGATGACGAAGCCGGTGCCGATGGTCAGCGCCATCAGCGACAGGTTGTTGAGGCTGAAGCCGCAGAACCACATCACCCCGAAGGTGGCGACCAGCGACAACGGCAGCGCCACGCCGGCGATCAGCGTGGCCCGCACGCTGCGCAGGAACAGCAGCACCACCAGGACGACGAGGCCGATCGCCAGCACCAGGGTGAACTGCACGTCGCGCACCGAGGCCCGGATGGTGTCGGTGCGGTCGCTCACCACCTGGAGATCGACACCGACCGGCATGGCGGCGCGCAGCCGCGGCAGCTCGGCCATGATGCGGCCGACGGTCTGAATCACGTTGGCGCCGGGCTGGCGCTGGATGTCGATGACGACCGCCGGCTTGTCCTGGTACCAGCCGGCGACCTTGCTGTTCTCCAGCCCGTCGACCACGTCGGCGACGTCGCGCAGCAGCACCGGGGCGCCGTTGCGCCAGGCGACGATCTGGTTGCGATAGGCGTCCGCCGCGGCGAGCTGGTCGTTGGCCGCGATGGTGTAGGACTGGTGGGCGCCGTCGAGCGAGCCCTTGGGGCTCGCCACGTTGGCGTTGATGATGGTCGACCGCAGATCTTCGAGCGCGATGCCGTAGGCGGCGAGCCGCGCGAGATCGGCCTGGATGCGCACCGCCGGCTTGAGATTGCCCTGCACCGAGACGCGGCCGACGCCGCTCACCTCGGAGAGACGCTGCGCGATCATGGTGTCGGCGAGGTCGCTCATCTGCCGCAGCGGGATGGTCGGCGAGGTGAGCGCGATGGTGACGATCGGCACGTCGGCCGGGTTCACCTTGGCGTAGGCCGGCGGGTACGGCAGGTTGCGTGGCAGCGTCGAGCCGGCCGCGTTGATGGCGGCCTGCACGTCCTGGGCAGCGGCGTCGATGTCGCGGCCGAGATCGAATTGCAGGGTGACCTGGCTGATCCCGTAGGACGACGACGACACCATGGAGTCGAGCGCCGGGATCTGGCCGAACTGGCGTTCGAGCGGCGCCGTCACCAGGGCCGCCATGGTGTCGGCGCTGGCGCCGGGCAGCCGCGTCGTCACCTGCACGGTGGGGAAGTCGACCTGCGGCAGCGACGCCACCGGCAGCAGCCAGTAGCCGAGCAGACCGCCGAGCATCACGGCGACCCCGAGCAGCGAGGTCGCGATTGGGCGCCGGATGAACGGGGTCGAGACGCTCATCGCACCGCGCTCCCGCCGCCGGCCCCCTCGCTCCGGCGCCGTGGCGACGCGGCGGGCGGGGGCTCGCCTTCGGCCGCGGCGGCGCCGGTGGAGCCGGCCGCAGGCGGCGAGGCCGCGCCGGGCGGCGTCGCGCTCGGCGATGCGGCGCCCGACGGCGCCGCAGTCGGGGGCGCGGCCGGCGCATCGGCCTGCGGGGCCGCACCCGACGGCCGCCGACGACGCTCGCCGGCGGGCGGTGCGCCGCCCGGGGCCGCCGGATCACCCGACGAGAGCGTGACGCGCTTGCCGTCGGCGAGCTGCGAGAAGCCGGTGGTCACCACCCGGTCGCCGGCCGCGACGCCGCTGGCGATCACCGCGGTCGTGTCGTCCTGCTGGGTCACCGTCACCGGGCGCAGCGCGACGGTGTCGCCCTCGCGCACCACATACACGAAGGTGCCGTTGGGGCCGCGCTGCACCGCCGCGGTCGGCACCGTCACCACCTTCTCCAGCGTGTCGACCAGCAGCTTGACGCTGACGAACTGGCCCGGCCAGAGCTGGAGGTCGGCATTGGGAAACTCGGCGCGCAGCCGCACCGTGCCGGTGGTCGGGTCGACCTGATTGTCGATCACCTGGAGCACGCCGCGGTCGAGCGTTCCGCGCCGATCGGTCCCGAGCGCCAGCACCGGCAGGCGGCCTTCGTCGGCGGCCTTCACCACGGCGGCGAGCTGCTGCTGCGGCAGCGTGAAGATGACCGAGATCGGCCGGATCTGGGTGATCACCACGATGCCGGTGGTATCGGCAGCCTTCACCAGATTGCCGACATCGACGAGCCGGATGCCGGTGCGGCCGGAGATCGGCGCCACCACCTTGGTGTAGTCGAGATACGCCTTGGCATTGTCGATGGCGGCCTGATCGGCCTTCACCTGCGCTTCGAGCTGGGCCACCGTGGCGCGCTGGGTATCGGCCTGCTGCTTGGTCGCCGCGTTGGTCTGGGCGAGGCGGACATAGCGCTCGAGATCGAGCCGTGCATTGGCGAGCTGCGCCTCGTCCTGGGCCTTCTTGGCCACCGCCTGGTCGTACTGGGCCTGATAGATGGTGGGGTCGATCTCGGCCACCACGAAGCCCTTCTCGACGTCCTCGCCCTCCTTGAAGTTGAGCCGCAGCAGGCGGCCGTCCACCTGCGGCCGCACCGTCACGGTGTTGAGCGCCCGGGTGGTGCCGACGCCGTCATAGTAGACCGGCACGTCGGCGGCCTTGGCGGCAACCGCCAGCACCGGCACCGGCTGGTCGCGGCCGAGCCGCCCACCCCCGCCGCCGCGCATCATGCCAGGCGGGCCGCCGGGGCCGGCGCCGTCGCCGCCCGGGCGATAGCCGCTCTGGCTGATGATCAGCCAGGTGATGCCGCCCATCACGGCGAGCGTCACGGCATAGCCGAGAATGCGCCGCAGCGGGCGGCGCGGCCGTTCGGACGGCGACGGCGTCTCGGCCGTCGTGTCCGCTCTCTGTTCGGGTCCGCTGATCACGCGGGATTGCCTCCGATGCGCGGCGGCCAGCCGCCGCCCAGCGCCTGATACAGGCTCACCGCCGCGAGCAGCCGCGCGAGCCGCACCTGCACCAGCACGTCCTGGGCGGTGAACAGCGTCTGCTGGGTGTTGAGCACGGTGACGAAATCGACGATGCCCTCGCGCAGCCGCTGCTCCGAGATGGAGAACGCCTCGCGGGCGGCGCGCACCGCCGCCGTCTGGAGGCGCTCGCGCTCGGTCTGCTGCTTCAACGCCACCAGGGCCCGCTCGACATCGGCGAAGCCGTTGATGACGGCGCGGCGGTAGAGCTGGAGCGATTCGAGCTGGCGGCCCTGGCTGCCTTCGAGCTGGCCGAGCAGCGCACCGCCGTCGAAGATCGGCTGGCTCAGCGAGGCGGCGGCCGTGTAGAACCACGCGCCGGGGCCGAACAGGCTGGCCAGCGCGGCGCTCTGCACGCCGTTCTGCCCGGTCAGCCGGATGCTGGGAAAGAACGAGGCGCGCGCCTGCTCGACCGAGTGGTTGGCGGCGACGAGCTGGGCCTCGGCGGCGCGGATGTCGGGCCGCTGGTTGATCAGGTCGGACGGCAGGCCGGGGGCGATGCGCGGCACCGCGACGGCGTCGAGCGTGCCGCCCTTGACGGCGAAGTGCTCGGGCGTGCGGCCGACCAGCACGGCCAGCGTCGCGACGTTCTGCCGGATGGTGATCTCGAAGGCCGGCAGATTGGCCCGGATGGTGGCGACCAGCGACTCCTGCTGAGAGACGTCGAGGCTGTTGGCGGTGCCGGCGGCGAAGCGCTCGCGGATCAGGCTCAGGATACGGTTCGCGGCGGCGAGGTTGTCACGGGCGATGCGCAGCCGGTCCTGGGCGGCGACGAGCTGGAAGTAGGCGTTGCCGACGCTCGCCATGGCGGTCAGCGCCACGGTGTCGCGGTCGAAGCGGGTCGCCACCGCGATCTCGTCGGCGGCGAGCTGGCCGGCGCGGTTCTTGCCCCAGAAGTCCAGCTCGTAGCTGGCGCTGAGCGAGGTGCTGTACAGGCTGCGCTCGGTGCTGATGCCGCTGCCGCTCGCCGCCCCGGCCGAGCGGGTGCGGGTGGCGCTGCCGGCGCCCGACAGAGCGGGCAGCAGCAGCGCGCCGGCGACCCGCGCCTGGGCATCGGCCTGCATGATGCGGGCGACCGCCGCGGCGATGTCGAGATTGGAGGTCTGCGCCTCCTCCATCAGCCGGGTCAGCTCGCCGGACCGGAAGCCGCGCCACCAGTCGAGCGCCGGGCCTACCTCGGCGGTGCCCCGTCCCTCGACGTAGCGGCCGGGCACGTCGAGGGCGAGCTCGGGCTTCTCGGTGTCGACGAAGCAACCGGCCAGCAGCGGCAGCAGCAGCACGGCCACGGTGGACGGGACGACAGACGGCACCGTGCGCCCGCCCCGCCCGCGTCGGGGCCGGGAGGAGGAGACGGGCTCGGATCGGAACTCGTTCACGTCGCTCGGCCGGTCGCCACGGACCGACCTCCTCTTCTGCGGCCGGCGCGCGGGGCGCGCGTCGCCTGGCTGGCGCCGGCGTGCGGAATCGGCGCCGGTCGTCGGATGAACCACCGGGCCACCGATCGGCACTCGGCGGGGCCGCATGCTCTTGGACTCGATTTCAGGCGATTGTAGTGCCGCACCGACCCGTAGGCGTCATTACAAATACGACAGGAATACCGACGGCGGCCCCGCCGCCGCGCGGCGAGGCACCGGCCCGCGGGCGCGCCGCCGCGCCCGCGTCCGGCCGAGACGGTCGGAAGCGACCAATCAGTCCTCGTCGAGCTCGCCGATGTGGTGCTGCGAGTACAGCTCCACGCCGATCTTGGCGATCAGCTCGAGCTGAGTCTCCAGGAAGTCGATGTGACCTTCCTCGTCGGCCATCAGCTCCTCGAACAGGTCACGCGAGGGATAGTCCTTGACGCTGTGGCAGTAGGCCGCCGCCTCCTGGTAGAGCGCACGGGCGCCCTGCTCGGCCGCCAGGTCGCACTCCAGCACCTCCTTGACGCTCTGGCCGATCTGGAGCGGGTCGAGCACCTGGAGGTTGGGGAACCCTTCGAGAAAGAGGATGCGATCGACGAACTTGTCGGCGTGCTCCATCTCCTCGATGGCTTCCTTGCGCCACTTCTTGGCGAGGTCCTTGAAGCCCCAATTGTCCAGCATGCGGTAGTGCAGCCAATACTGGTTGATCGCAGTCAGCTCGCTCCGCAGCCCCTTGTTCAGGTACTCGATGACCTTCGCGTCGCCCTTCATCCTGCATGCTCCGTTCATGGCGCGGTGGTTCGTGGCGCGGTGCCGCGCCGGCGCGTCCGTCGTGCCGCCACAAACTGGGGGAACGGCCCCGCCAAGGCAAGGGGCACGGCCGCGGCTGCATCACGGCCCCGAGAGGCGGCCCTGCCGGCCGCGGATTTCATGTGATTTTTAGGATACTTGGCCAGGGAGGCCGGCATCCGCCGGGCCCATCGCGCCGAGCGGCGCTGCGGTCGCCTGGCTGTCGGCGTCGTCCCTCGCCGCCGCCGGGCAGCACGCGCAGGCCCGCGGACAGCCGCTCGCCGCCAGCGCCTGGTCCATGATCCGGCGGATGGTGCGGGCGCAGCGGCCACACTGGGCGCTGCACCCCAGACAACCATAGACCTGGCTGGTCATGCGCGGCGCCTGCTCGCTCATCACTTCGCGAATCTGGCGATCAGACAGAACGTTGCAGGAACAGACGATCATGACGACGGTAGTTTTCCGGGTTCTCGAAGGGTCTCGTCGGCCGCCGGGCGGAACAACATCGACATAGGGCAACCAGGGCTCGATTGCAAAAGAAACCAGCACTTTTTAAGCGTTCTAAACCGAGTGTTATTGTCATGTCGAACAGGTGATACAATGCGAGGCACATGGTTACTTGCATGCGCTCACCTCAGAATCTCTCAAAACTGACCGAATTCGATCTCCGGAAACAAAATTTTTGTCTTTGGAATTACATGGCGCGTCCCGCGACATCAGCGATCGTGATGGGCGATCACCGACCCGGCACGCCGAAGACCACGCTCACGCCCCGGCTCGACTTCCGGTCGTCTGTTGCGACAACCGCTCGCGGACCCCTCCGTGCGACTACGTAACCGACGGTTCAGTAAGGGCTTTTCACGATCTGCGGCAAGCCGGGCGCGCGGTGGTGGGGGGGCCGCGATCCGTGTCACCGGATGTTGTAGCGGATCGGTTGGGTGAAGCTGTGCGGCCGGCCGTCCGGCGGTGCCGGAAACGGCGAGGCGCGCCGCACCACGTCGGTGCTCTCGCGATCGAGAACCGGGTTGCCGCTGCCGCGCACCAGCGCGACCGAGACCACCCGACCGCCGCCGTCGAGCGCGAAGCGCACCATGGCGACGCCGGCATCGCCGCGCGCCTGGGCCTCGGCCGGAAACCGCTTGAAGCGGGCGAGATGCGCGGCGACCAGCCCCGGATAGTTGGACTGTGCGGCGGAACGGCCGATCCCGATGCCGCTCGACCCCGGCGCCGACGGCGACGATGCCGCCGCGCGGCGCTCGCCGTCGCGACCGGCCGGCTTGTCACGGGCAGGCGTCCGGGTCTCCGCCCGGGGCGTGACGGAGCGCGCTGCCATGCGCTTCTCCGGCGGCCGGGCGGCGGGCGGATCGGCCGGCTTCGGCGGCGCCGCGATGGCGGGCTCGGGCGGGCGCTCGGGCGTCGCCGCGGTGGCGGGCAGCGGCTCGGCGTCGTCCGGAGGCGCCGGCGGCCGTGCCGCCTCGGCCGTGGCGGCGGAGGGCGAATCGGTGGGTGGGGGCGGCGCCTCGGCCGCAGGCTCGGGCGGCTGCCCCGGCGGCGGCGTCTCGCCGGGTGACGTCTCGGTGGGCGGCTCGGGCGCCGGAGGACCAGGCGACGGCGCCCCGGCGACCGCCTCCGCCTCGTGCGGGCTGGGCACCGCCGCCAGGCCCGCCGGGGTATCGGCGCCGAGCACCAGCTCGACCGACATGGCTTCGAGCCCGATGCTGGCGAGCGGCGGCGGCGGCCGGCTGATCAGGACATAGAGCGCCGCATGGGCGGCCATCGAGGCCAACAGGGCGGCGGTCAGCGCCGTCACCCGCGAGGCGTCCGGACGCGGGGGCGCCGGCCGCTCCGCGGCGACCGGCGGTGCCGCCACGGCCACGGGTCCGCGGCCCCCCCGCTGCCGGAACGGCACCACCTTGGCGGCCTGCGGCCCGGCCTCCGGCGCGACCGCCGGACCGAGCGGCGGCGCCGCGGGCGCGCCGACGTCGGCAGGCTCCCCGCTGCACCCGGACGGCGGGGCGGGCCGCCCCCCCGGCACGATCCGCAGCTCCGGAGCGGCCTGCTGTCCCGACCCGCCACGGCGGTTCGCCCCGCGGTCGGGCGCAGGGGGCAGCAGCCGGATCTCTGGCGTCTCGGGCATGGAACGACTTTGCACGGATCGCCACGCTCGCCAATCCGGTCTATCCGTGAGGTGGACCGCGCCCCGTCCGCGCCGGACGGTGCGCCGGCACCCCCGTCCGGCCCGCGCCCGCGAGAAGGACCCCCGCGATGCCCGCCTCCGCCCTCGACTCGATGATCCTGCGCGACGTCGTCGCCACCGCGCCGATGCGCCACCTGTTCTCCGACGAGCATCGGCTTCGGCTCTATCTCGACATCGAGGCGGCGCTCGCCCGCGTCCAGGCCCGGCTCGGCGTGATCCCGCCCGCGGCGGCCGACGAGATCGCCCGCCACGCCGCCCTCGACGAGTTCGATCTCGACCGGCTGAAGCGCGACACCGAGCGGATCGGCGCCCCGGTGCAGCCGGTGGTGGCCCAGCTCGGCGCCTTGTGCCGCGACGATCTCGGCCAATGGGTCCATTACGGAGCCACCACCCAGGACATCATGGACACCGCGACGGCGTTGCAGATGCGCGACGCCTTCGCGCTGATCGACGCCGATCTCGTCGCCATCGCCGAGGCCCTCGCCGATCTCGCCCGCACCCATCGCGACACCCCGATGGCGGCGCGCAGCCAGCTCCAGCACGCCGTGCCGACCACCTTCGGATTCAAGATGGCGGGGGTGCTCGCCGCCGTGCTGCGCGACCGCGAGCGGCTCGCCGCCCTGGCGCCGCGCGTGCTGGTGGGCCAGCTCGGCGGCGCCGTCGGCACCCTGGCGTCGCTCGGCGACGAGGGGCCAGCCGTGCACGAGGCGTTGATGGCCGAGCTCGGCCTCGGCGTGCCGGAGATCGCCTGGCACACGGCGCGCGACCGCATCGCCGAGACCGGCGGGTTCTTGGCGCTCGTCGCCGGCACCTGCGGCAAGCTCGCCCGCGACGTCACCTTGCTGATGCAGACCGAGGTGGCCGAGGCGAGCGAGGCGGCGGCGCCCGGCCGCGGCTCCTCCAGCACCATGCCGCAGAAACGCAACCCGGTCTCCTCGGTGCTCGTTCTCGCCGCCGTGCCGGTGGTGCGCCAGCTCGCCGCCGTGCTCGCCGAGGCGATGATCGCGGATCACGAGCGGACGAGCGGCGCCTGGCAGAGCGAGTGGATCGTGGTGCCGGAGATCTTCTGCCTCGCCGCCGGCGTGCTGGCCCACACCCGGGCGCTCACCGCCGGCCTGACGGTCGACCCGGCGCGCATGCGCGCGAATCTCGACATCACCGGCGGGCTGATCAACGCCGAGGCGGTCGCCATGGGGCTCGCCCCGACCCTCGGCCGGGCGGAGGCGCACCATCTCGTCGCCACGCTGTCGCGCGCCGCATCGGCGCGCGGCCGGCCGCTGGCCGAGCTGCTGATGGCGGACGAGACGGTGACGGCGCAGCTCGATCGGGACACCGTGGAGCGCCTGTGCGATCCGGCCGCCTACACGGGCGCCGCCGGCGTGATGGTCGACCGCGTGCTCGCTCTGCATGCCGCCGCGCCGCCGCCGCGCGCGTTCGCTCTCCCCCGCAGCCCCGGCGCGCCGCCGGCGTGAGCGCGGCGACATCCGACGCCGCGGCCGGCGCCCGTCATACGAGATCCGGCTGATCCAGTGGGTGGTCATTCCGGAAGCCGCGAAGCGGCTGTCCGGAATCCAGCCGAGAGTCAAAAGTCTGCCGCGTGATACGTGTTTCGCTGGGTTCCGGGTTTGCGGCGCCCGGACGGCGCGACGCGCCGATCCGGATGCCGCACCCCGGAACGACGACGAATCGATCAGCCGGATCTCGTATTACTCGCGGCCCGGGGCGTGAGGTTGGGCGTGCGCCTGAGCGTGGGCGGCGCGCTCGCGCAGCCGCAGGAAGTTCATCGCCTTGCGGGCCGTCTCGGGCCGCAGCTTGCTGTAGGCGGCGAGATACTCGGCATTGCGGTCCGGCGCATTGTGGCCGTCGCGCAGGCGCAGGATGGTCTTGGTGGTGTTCCACGACAGGCCGATCGCCTTGGCGACGAGGATCACCAGCTCGGCGCGCGGCTGCACCAGCGCGCGCTCGCAGGCCCCGATCGGCAGATCGGACAAGACCGACAAGGCGACCGTCGTCTCGTCGAAGCGCCCGGTGGCGGCGAACTCGCGCAGCTTGGCCTCGTCGAGCTCGCCGGCGCGCCGCAGCGCCTCGACGATGCGGCACGCCTCGGAATAGTCGCTCGACCGCATCCGCACGGTCTCCTGCACCCGGCCGGAGACCTCGGACAGCATGGTGCGCAACACCCGCGTGGACTGGCCGTCGACCGACTCCAGGCGGCGGCGCACGTTCTCGGAGGCGACCGCGAACAGCTTGAGCAGATGATGGCGCGGGATGTCCTGGCGTGTCCACACGCCGGCCGCCAGCTCGTCGTCCTCGCGCGATCGCTCGACCAGGATATCGTGTCCGCGCGCTGAGAACCGCGCGCCCTTGTTGGCCACCGTCGACAACGCGACGGTGCGGTCGCCGCGGGTGACGAGCACGTCCGACACCGCCTCGCTGACCACCGCCCGCTTGGAGATCGCCAGCAGATGATCCTGGCTCGCCGTGCTGGCCGCCGCCACCAGCTCGTCGTCGTCGAGCCGCGGCGACGTGGTGAGCACCGGCCCGGCGACGTCGATCGCCTCGTCCTGGGCCAGCTTGCGGACGAGGTTCTGCGGCGCATTGGGAATCGCGGCCAGCCGCCGGGCGAGCGCGGCCCGCACCGCCGTCTCCATCTCGCCGATCAGCAGCACCATGACGTCGTCGTAGAGCGCGACCTCGTGCTCGTCATAGGTCGATGCGCTGCCGAGAAACAGATCGGTGATCCGCCGCAACGCCTCGGCCCGGTAGCCGATGGGGCGCGTCGACAGGGCCTCTTCCAGCTCCTCGATGATGGTCCGGCTGTCACTCATGAGAGTCTGATCGTGTCGGTGTCCCGGGCGCCGGCCTGCTGCCGCCGCCCTGTCTCGAAGACGAGATCGCGGGCCGGCGCCGGCCGGCCGATATAGTAGCCCTGCACCTGATCGACGCCGGCCGCCCGCAGCATGCGAAGCTGCGCCTCGCTCTCCACCCCCTCGGCCAGCGTCAGCATGTCGAGCGAGCGTCCGAGATTGACGATGGCGCAGACGATGGCACCGCAATGGTCACGGGCCAGCAGGTCGCGGGTGAAGGACCGATCGATCTTCAGCTTGTCGAACGGGAACGTCGTCAGATAGCTGAGCGACGAGTAGCCGGTGCCGAAATCGTCGAGCGCCACCGAGATGCCGAGATTCTTGAGCTGGTGCAGGATGGACAGATGATCGGCCTGCCATTCGAGCAGCACCCGCTCGGTGATCTCGATCTCCAGCCGCTCCGGCGGCAGCCCGGAATCCACCAGCGCGCACATGATCACGTCGAGCAGGTTGGTCTTGCGGAACTGCACCGGCGAGATGTTGACGGCGATCTTGACGTGGTCGGGCCAGGTCGCCGCCTCGGCGCAGGCGGTCTGCAAGATCCACTCGCCGAGCGCCCCGACGAGGCCGGTGTCCTCCGCCATGGCGATGAAACGATCGGGCGCGATCAAGCCCTTGTCGGGATGATTCCAGCGCACCAGAGCCTCCATGGCGCGAAGCTGCTGGGTCACCGCATCGACCAGCGGCTGGTAGTACAGCTCGAACTCGCCGCGGGCGAGACCTTCGCGGAAATCCACCTCGAGCCGGTGGCGCTCGTCGGCGGTGGCCGCCATCGCCTGATTGAAGAAGGCGAAGCCGTTCCGGCCGCCGGCCTTGATCGTGTAGAGGGCGAGATCGGCCTTCTTCATCAGCTCGTCGGCATCGACGGCGTCCTTCGGCGCCATGGCGATGCCGATGCTGGCGCCGACCACCACCTTGTGGCCGTCGACGTCGAAGGGTTGGTCGATCAGGTCGATGATGCGACCGGCCAGCACGATGGCACTCTCCGCCATCACGTCGGAGGCATCCTCCTCCGGCACGAACTCGCGCGGCGGCGTCTGGATCACGGCGAACTCGTCACCACCGAGCCGGGCCAGCACGTCGACGGCGCGCAGCGCTCCGCGAAGCCGGGCCGCCACCTCCTTCAGCAGGGCGTCGCCGGCCGCATGCCCGAGTGAATCGTTGACGTGCTTGAAATGATCGAGATCGAGCATCAGCACCGAGAACGGCCGCTTCTCGATCTCCAGCCGGCGGCGCGCCACCGCGATCTCCTCGAGGAAGTGCGAGCGGTTGGCGACGCCCGTGAGCAGGTCGCTGTGGGCGAGCCGCTTGATCCGCTCCTCGGCCTGCCGGCGATCGGTGACGTCCTCGTGGGTCGACAGCCAGCCGCCGCCCGGCATCGGCCGGTTGGTGACCGCCACGATGCGGTCGTCGCGCAGCCGGTACTCGTAGGAGCACGCCTTCTCCCGAGCAGCCGCATCGATGCGCTGGACCACGATGTGCTCGGCCTCCAGCGGCGGGATCACCAGATTGGAGCAGGCGGTGAGCACCTCCGCCATCGGGACACCCGGCATGGTGACGCCGGGCGGGATGCCGTAGATCTCGCCATAGCGCGCATTGCAGACCACGAGCAGCGCCTGCGCGTCGTACATCGCCAGCCCCTGGCTCATGTTGTTGAGGGCGGCATCGAACCTGCGGTTGCGGAGCTGAAGCTCCGCCTTGTGGGCCATCACCTCGCCGTGCTCGCGAACCAGCGCCTCCGACTTCTCGGCCAGCGAGATCTCCGATGCACTGAGCAGGCGATACTGACGCGTCATCTGGGTGAGAAAGAACAGGACGGCCGCCAGAAAGCTGGCGGTGACGACACCGACCACGAGAGCGTGCGCCCGCCATTCCGCCAGAAGCACGTCTTCGGGAACCCCGATGCTGACCACCAGGGGGTGGCCCTGCAACGACTCGACCGCGACCCAGCGGGCGACGTTGTCGAATATGCCCCGCGAACGATAGCTGCCGCCGCCCTTGGCCACCACCTCGTACCATCGCGACCCAGACGGCACCAGCGAGCCGGCACGATCCAGCGTGTCCGGATGACGGAGGTAGACCCGACCGTCGGAGCGCGCCAGCATGAAGGTCTGATGCGCCAGCGCCTCGATCGGCCGGTAGACCTGCTCGAAGTAGCGGAGGCTGAGGCTGACGAAGACGATTCCGAGAAAGCGGTGATCGTTGCTGTTGATGCGCCGTGCGAACGCCACTGCCGGCTCGTTGTCGACCCGGTTGCGGAACGGCAACGAGGCGCTCATGCGGCCATCGTCGTTGGCGGCGAGGTCCTGGAAGTGCTCGCGGTCGGCGACGTTGATGTCGGGGGCCGGCCATCCCGCGGTGGACAGCACGATCCGGCCCTGGCTGTCGGCGACCGCGATGTTGAACGCCTGCGGCAGCCGACTGCGCCAGTGCAGCATCGCTTCGCGCAGCGCCTTCGGATCGGTGATCCGCGGTGCTCCTTCGGTATCCGGCCCGTTCTCCGCCTCGATCCGCGACGCTAGCTCGTGCAACGCGATGTCGATCGCATTCAGCGCGCGTGTGAGCTGGCCGGCCAGCACCACCGCCGTGTTGCGGGCCTCGCGCACGCCGGACTGGAGGTCGTGCTCGCGGGCGTTCCACAGCGAGGCGGCGGTGGCCACCATGGCCAGGACGAGCACCAGACCGATGGCGACGGACAGCGCGCGGAATGTCCGTGGTCGGGGCATCGTCTGGCTCGGGGCGATGGTGGGCCGAGGGGTTGTGCTTCGTCGATACTGGCCGGTAAAACCTAATATTTCATGCGTCCGACGGCGCGTTTCGGCGCGCGATGCAGCTGCCGCGGCATGGTTCTCATGCGCCGATCGCGCTCTCTCGCCCGGTCGAGCTAGCCCGTGCGCTTCTCAGCCCACCGGACATGATCGGCATACGCGCCGCGTCTCCGCTCCGCGACCGGCGCGACAATCAATGAGGTTGCATCATACGGCGTCGTGGCGAGACTCGGCGCGCATCGGGTTCTGCTCGTGATCCATCACGACGATCGTGACGACGGCGCGCCGATTCGCGTCGCCGGACCATGCTCAATAGGCGCCGAGCTTCACCCGCACGAACACCGGCAGCAGGATGACCACGAACAGCACCGGGAACACGCAGACCATCAGCGGCACCGACAGCTTCACGGGCAGGCTGTAGGCCTTCTCCTCGGCAAGCGACAGGCGCTTGTGGCGCATGTCCTCGCTGTAGACGCGCAGCGCGTCGGTGATGCTGGAGCCCAGCTCGTCCGATTGCTGGATCAGGGTCGCGAAGGAGCGCACCTCCTCCAGCCCGAGACGATCGCCGAAGTGCTCCAACGCCTCGGTGAGCGTGCGGCCGGCGCGGATCTCCAGGTTGGTGATGTGGATGTTCTGGGCCAGCGCCGGATAGGACGAGGCCAGCTCCCGGCCGATCCGCTCCAGCGAGCCTTCCATGCCGAGGCCGGCATCCGCACAGACCACCAAGAGGTCCATGAAATCCGGAAAGCCGGTCCGGTACTCGTCGCGGCGTTTCTTGACGATCCGATCGAGCGCCAGGCTCGGCCCCAGATAGCCGGCGAGACCGGCGACGCCGACCAGCGCCCAGACCGTCGAGTCGCTCAGCGTGGAGACCAGCGGCAACACCCCGAAGGCGGCGATCCCGAGTCCCGCCGCCAACACTCCGCGCACCAGGAAGAAGAAGCCGACCGCCCGCGGATCGAAGATGCCGGCCTGCACCAGGCGCTGGCGCAGGAGCTTCATGCTCCCGTCGTCGAAGCTCGCATAGTGCCGCGTGGTGTAGTCGATCAGGCGCTGCACGGCCTCGACGCTGGCCTGCCGAAACGAGCGCCGCCCGCCGGCGCCGTCGTCGAGATCACCGCCCCCGACGATGCCGGCGGCGCGCCGCCGCACCGCTCCGCGCACCCGCACCATCGCCATGATGCCGAAGGTCGCGGCGGCCGCCGCCACGAACACGAACAGCGTGATCAGCAGATCCATGTTGTCGGAGATGAGATCGGCCATCCGGCGTGCTCAGATCTTGAAGTTGACCATGCGGAACATCAGCAGATTTCCGGTGACCATCCAGAGCGCGGCGCCGCCGAGCCCGAGCTTGGTGAGATCGTACTTCCACACGCTGCCGTAGAAGTCCGGCGACACCACCTGGATGATGAAGAACATGGCGATCGGCAGCGCCGACAGCAGCATCGCCGACATCTTGCCCTCCGACGCCAGCGCCTTGATCTTGCGCCGCATCTTGAAGCGGTCGCGGATCACCGACGAGAGATTCTCCAGGATCTCGCCGAGATTGCCGCCGGTCGAGCCCTGGATCGCCACGGCGGTGACGAACAGCGGCAGGTCGTCCTGGCCGACGCGGTCGAACAGGTTGCGCATGGCGGTTTCGAGATCGGCCCCGTAGGTGATCTCGTCGGCCACGATGCCGAACTCGGTGCCGACCGGGTCGGGCAGCTCGCGCGCCACCATGGTGACGGCGATCGGCACCGGATGGCCGGCCCGCAGGCTGCGCACGATGATGTCGATCGCATCGGCAAACTGAGCACCGAACCGCTTCTGCCGGCGCGCCCGCAGCATGCGCAGCACTAGCACCGGGGCGACGCTGACGCAGGCGAGAGCCGCCAGGGTCGCCTCCACCAGGCTGTCGCGGAGCACCACCACGCTGCCGAAGGCCAGCACGGCCGCCGCCAGCGCGTAGAGCACGAGGCGGGTGATGCCGCCCGCCATGCCGGATTGCAGCAGGAGCCGGTTGAGCGACAGGAACGGAAGAGTCAGCTCGCCGCTGCCGGTCAGCCCGCGCTCGCGGCGGAGCTGAATCAGGATGTCCTCCCGGTCGCTATTGCCGTTCAGCAGCGCGAGCCGCCGGTTGACCTTCTTGCGGTAGGACGTGGTCGAGAAGCCGAGCAGATAGATCGCCTCGGCGAACAGGATGGCGGAGATCGCCGCGAGGCCGTAGATCACATAGAGCGGATCGATGTCGGGCATGGCGCTCAGCTCCGGCCCCGCCGATCCCATCCGTCTCGCGATGCGCGCCCGGCCGTCACAGCGGATGCCCCGGATCGAAATAGCTGGACGGGATCTTGATGCCTTTGGCGGTCAGCTCGGTCAGCACCCGTGGGCGCACCCCGGTGGCGACGAAGTGGCCCTGCACGGTGCCGTCCTCCAGCGTCGCGGTGCGGACGAACTTGAAGATCTCCTGCATCTGGATGATCTCGCCCTCCATGCCGGTGATCTCGGCGATGCTCATCACCTTCCGCTTGCCATCGGAGAGGCGGGAGAGCTGCACGATGATGCGCACCGCGGCGGCGATCTGGCCGCGCACCGAGGCGATGGTCATCGGCAGGCCGGCCATGCCGATCATCTGCTCCAGGCGCGAGATCGCCTCGCGCGGATTGTTGGCGTGGATGGTGGCCATCGAGCCCTCGTGGCCGGTGTTCATCGCCTGGAGCATGTCGAACGCCTCCTCGCCACGGCACTCGCCGAGGATGATGCGCTCGGGCCGCATGCGCAGCGCGTTCTTGACGAGATCGCGCTGGCGGATCTCGCCCTTGCCCTCGACATTGGGCGGCCGCGTCTCCATGCGGGCGACATGCGGCTGCTGAAGCTGGAGCTCGGCCGCGTCCTCGATGGTGATCAGCCGCTCCTTGTCGGAGATGAACGCCGACAGCGCGTTCAGCATCGTGGTCTTGCCGGAGCCGGTGCCGCCCGAGATGATGGTGGTCACCCGCGCCTTGACCAGCGCCGCGAGCAGCTCGGCCATCTGGGGCCGCAGCGCACCGACATCGACGAGCTTGCTCAGGTGCAGCGGCTTCTTGGAAAACTTGCGGATCGACACCAGCGGCCCGTCGACGGCGACCGGCCGGATCGCCACGTTGACGCGGGAGCCGTCGAGCAGGCGCGCGTCGCACAGCGGATGCGACTCGTCGACCCGACGCCCCACCGCCGAGACGATCTTATTGACGATGCGCAGAAGATGCGCCTCGTCCTTGAACCGCACCTCGGTCGGCTCCAGCATGCCGCCACGCTCGACATAGACGCATTCGTGGCCGTTGATCAGGATGTCGCTGATGCTGGCGTCCTTCAGCAGCGGCTCGATGGGGCCGAGGCCGGTCATCTCGTCGAGGATCTCGGTGACGAAGTCGCCGAGCTCGCGGGTGTTCAGCGCGAGTCGCTCGACCAGCACGTACTGGGCGACGAGCTGCTGGATGTGCTTGCGGATCTCCTCCTCGGGCAGCTTCTCCAGCGCCGACAGGTTGATCTCGTCGATCAGCTTGCGGTGCAGCCGCACCTTGGCGTCGAGCAGCTTCTCGCGCATCGCCGGGCTCGCCGGCACAGGCCCTGCCGGCAACGCGGACGTCGCCGCGGAGAGCATCGCCGGCGCCGGAGACGGCGCCACACTCGGTGGCGCGGACGCAGCATCGACGGCCGGCGCCGCGGTCCGGGTCATCGCCTCGTCGCCGCGGGCGCTCGTGGTGTCGTGGTCGGCCGGCAGCGGCGCCGGGCCGGGCGCCGGCACCATGACGGGCAGCGGCGCCGGCGCCGCCGCCGGCGGCTCGGCGGCCGGCGCGGGGGCGAGACGGCGGAAGCTGAAGCGTCCACCCATGGTCAGCTCCCCTCGGCGGGGCCGGTGGTCAGCCGCGGGCCCATGACAACCCCAGTCGCCGCTTGGCGGTCGGCTCGACGGCCCGCTCCGTCGCCTGCGCCGGCGTGACGATCTTGCGGAGCTGGGCGGAGATCCGGTTGCCCGGCTTCACCTCGTCCAGCGGCACGCCGCGATCGATCGCCTCGCGCACCAGGCGGTAGTCGTTGGGAATCGTCGCCAGCAGGTCGTCGCCGAGCGCCTGATCGAGATCGCGCTTGCGCAGCCCGGTGCCGAACAGCGACTGCTCGAAGCGATTGATCAGCACCTGTGGGCGCGGCCCCTCGTCCAGCCGCTCGCGGATGGCGCCGACCAACTGCTTGGCGTGCTTGATGCCGGGCACCGTCAGCTCGCTCACCACATAGACCCGGTTGGAGCCGAGCAGCACGTTGTCGGTCCACGGGAACCAGGTGCGCGGCAGATCGATGACGACGTAGTTGAAGTGCGACGAGACGAGATCGAGCAGCCGCGTCACGATCTCCGGATCGAACGAGCGCATCTCGGCCGGCCGGCAGGGTGCCGCGATCACCGCGAGCCCGGAGGCGTGATACGACAGCATCACCTCGAGGAGCTGGCGATCGAGCCGCTCCGGCCGCGGCTCGATCTCGCCGAGGTCGAGCCGCGGCTCGAGATCGAGATAGTCGGCGCAGGCGCCGTGCTGAAAGTCGAGATCGACCAGGCAGGTCGCCGGCCGCGTCTTCTGGGTGCCGCTGCCGAGCAGCAGCAGCGCCGTCTGGATGGCGAGCGTCGTCACTCCGGCGCCGCCCACCGCCGACAGGTAAGTGAAGATCTCGGCCTCGCTGGTGTCGCCGGCGGCCGGCGTCTGCACCACGCGGGCGCAGGTGCGCACCAGCTCCACCGGCTGCACCGGCTTCACCAGGAAATCGGCGATGCGCAGCTTGAGAAGCTGCCGCATGACCTCCTTGTCGAAGACATCGGTGACGGTGACCACCGGCGGCCAGCCGTCCAGCCGCGCCGTCAGAGCCTCCAGCGCCGCCATGTCGTCGGCGCCGGCAACATTCAGGTCGATCACCACCACGGTGGCGTCGGCGGCCGCGACGGCATCGGCCTGCGCCGCCAGCGCACCGTCGATCACCTCCAGCTCGATCTGCGGCGCGGCCCGGAAGGTGTCGCGAACCAGATCGGCGAACGGCGGGTCGGCCGTCACCACGACGACCCGGGTTCGACTGCTGGACGGCTTGGCACGGGGACTTCGCATGTCGGGGGATCTTCCACGTTCCGGGGTCGGGTGCGGCGACGCCTAGAGCGGAATCCAACCCAACGGGATCGGACTCCGCGCTAGAAGTCCTTATTTGATCGCATTTTCGACGGCGAACCGGAGTCCACTTCGCCGGACAATGCTCTAGTCCTTGACGGCCGCACCTCCCGAACTCTGGGCCGCGACGGTCGGGGCGCCGTCGGGCGTCTGCGACTGCTTGTAGGTCGAGGTGGTGCCGAGACCCTGCGGCTTGATCACCCGGCCGGTGCGGTAGCGCTCCTGGGCGATGGCCACATTGGGGCCGTGGCCCGGGATGTTGCGGTTGGCGGCGGCCGGCGGCCACGGGTCGATGGTGTGGATCGCCACGTTGGTGGCGACCGCGTCCTGGGCGCCGAACATGACGGTCTCGCGCCGGTCGTAATAGATGTCCGAGCAGCCGGCCACGACGGCGGCGAGCAGCAGCGCGCCGGCGAGCGCGGCACGCCGGAGCCGGTTATTGCAGCACGACATGGGTGCCTCCCTGGGGCAGCTCGAGCATGTGGCCGGTATAGGGTCGCAGCGCCGCCGTCTCGCCGCGCACCGCCGGGGTGCGGGCGAGCTCGGGCTTGCCGCCGGCGAACAGGTCGAGATCGTTGGCGGGCACCGTGGCATCGAGCGGCGTGCGCAGCGGGTCGCCCGGCCGCGCCGGACGCGCCAGCCGCGGCGTCACGATGATGACGAGATCGGTTTCCTTCTTGATGTAGGAGCGGCTGGAGAACAGCGCGCCGAGCACCGGCACGTCGCCGATCCACGGCAGCTGCTCCTGCGCCGTGCTGCTGTCGTTCTGCAACAGTCCGGCGAGCGCGAAGCTCTGGCCGTCGCGCAGCTCCAGCGTGGTCGAGGCCCGCCGCACCGTCAGGCCCGGCACCGAGATGCCGTTGGCGACCGACACCGTGGTGGTGCGGTCGATCTGGCTCACCTCGGGCTCGATCTTCAGGTTGATGACGCTGCCGCCCAGCACCGTCGGGGTGAAGGCGAGGCTGACGCCGTAGCGCTTGTACTCGACCGAGATCTGGCCGAGCGTGCCCGACACCGGGATCGGGTACTCGCCACCGGCCAGGAAGTTGGCGGTGTCGCCCGACAGCGCGACGAGGTTCGGCTCGGCGAGGCGACGCACCAGGCCGCGCTCCTCCAGCGCGTTGAGGGCGACGTCGATCTGCATGCCCTGGAGCAGCAGGCTGCCGACCATGAAGCCGAACGGATTGCCGCCGGAGAGCACGCCGGCCGCCGCCGTTCCGACCGTGCCGAAGGTCGGCGGGCGCGGCACCGGCAGCCCGGAGGCGGTGCGATCGCTGCCGACATTGCCGATGAAGCGCCGGTTCTCGCTCCAGGCGTTCCACTGCACGCCGAGCTCGCGGCCGGCCGAGCGGGTCGCCTCGACGAAGCGCACCTCGAGCAGCACCTGCTGGGGCGCCGCCACCTGCACGGCGTTGATCACCTCGGGGCCGAACTGGCGGGCGATCGAGAGCGCCTGATCGAGCGTCACGCCATCCTGCACCGAGCCGGCCAGCAGGATGCGGCCGTTGACGCTGGAGACCCGGAACTTGGCGCCCGGGAAGCGCTGAGCCAGCTCGGAGGCCAGCGCCGACACGTCGTAGGACACCTCGACGTCGAACAGGCCGACCAGCTTCTTGCCCTCGCCATACACCGAGACGCGGGTGGTGCCGATCTTCTTGCCGAGGATCGACAGCGACTGGTCGGTGAGCGGATTGACGTCGGCGATCTCCGGGTCACCGAGGGTGACCTCCATGAAGGGGGCGTCGGTGCGCACGTCCTGCGACTTGCCGACCGGCACCGTCACGGCGGCGGTGCGCTTGCCGCCGCCGAGCTGCACCACCTTCTGAGCCTGCGCGGCCCCGGCCACCAGCGGCAGCGTCGCGGTGGCGAGCGTGGCGCCGAGCGCGACGGCGAGGGAGATGACGAGCGAGCGCCAGGCGGTCCGGCGCCGGCCGGCTCTGCGCTGGGAGGACCGCGGTTCCGTCGCGGTCGTGATGATGTCGTCCCCGTCCATTCCGAGCCCCCGATGTCCCTCGGCGCTCCACGCCCCCCGGCATGACGCGCCGTCGATCTCACTGCGCCGTCGCGTAGGCCGCGGCGTTTCCGGCCTCGTGCGGCACCTGGTATTCCTGCTTCTGCGCTCCGCGAGTCACCACCACGGTGGCGACCTCCTTGCGGGCCGCCGGCTTGTCGGTCTTGTCGGACTTGTCGGTGCCCATCAGGTCGCTGAACAGATCCTTGAGGGTCACCCGCGAGGTCCTCGTCTCGCTCACCTCGCCGGCCTTGCGCAGCAGCAGCGACAGCGAGCCGACCGAGGAGGCGAGGCTGAGCTTCTGCCCGGCGGCGGTGTCGACCTCGAGGGTCACCGCCTTGGACACCGTCGGGCTGGCGCTGCGGTCGTCGGCCATCTGATCGACGGCGAGCACGCGGACGTCTTGCAGCAGCACCTGGGTCGAGGCGTTGTCCTTGTCGACCTGGCGGGTCAGCACCACGTCGACACGGTCGCCCGGCAGCACGAAGCCACCGACACCGTCGACATCGTTGACCCGGATGGTCACCGCCTTCATGCCCGGCCCGACCAGCGCCGACAGCGTCGCGCGCTGGCCCGGCCCGGTGATCTTCATGGCCAGCACCGGCTCGTTCGGCTCCATCGGCGACAGCACCACGCGCTTGCCGCTCGACAGCAGCTCCGGAATGGTGGCGACGGCGCCCGGCGGCAGCGCATCGGCCGGCCACGGCGCCTCACGCAGCACCTGCGCCGACAGCTCGTGGCCGAACCGCAGCGGACGGGCCGCCACCACGACGGTGCGGGACGCCACCGCGGGTGCACCGCGGCCGGCCTCCAGGCTGCGCATCCGCGCCTCGGCCTGGCTGTTGAGCCAGCTCCGCGTCGCGAACACGGCGAGCAGCCCGAAGACGGCCGCCACCGCGATCATGATGACTGTGCTGGTCCGCACCGTTCTGGTCCTCTCGGGACGCGACAACGGCGTCCCTCCGGACTTACTAGGAGCTGCGAAAGTATTGAATTCGTGAACCGAACGGCGCTTCTCCCGATATGCTTTAGGCCGCCTGAAGAGATATTGTTGACGAACCGTTCACACCCGCGGCGAACTCGTGGCGCCCCTTAAGCATGTGCCGCGAATGGCGGCGGGCGGCGCGTTTGCGCCACAGGCCGCCGCCGGTGAGCAGCCTCGTCCAGCCCCCTGGTGTCTCGATGGGTGGGAATGCGGGGCGGCGTCGCTCGCAGGCTCTGGCCGTGGCGAAACCGGCCGTCACAAACTGGCCGTCACGAAATCAGTGGCGTGGCTGCGCCGGTTGCGAAATAGTGCTCGATCAGCACGGGACCCCCGCCATGCCGATCACCATCGCGATCCTCGCACCGGGTGAGATGGGCGCCGCCGTCGGCGCGCGACTGGTCGCCGCCGGCGCCCGCGTGACCACCTCACTGGCCGGCCGCAGCCCCGCCACCGCGGCGCGTGCCCAGGCGGCCGGGCTGGCGGTCGCCGAAGGCGATGCCGCCCTGGTGGCCGAGGCCGACATCGTGCTCTCCATCGTGCCGCCCGGCGAAGCGGTGGCGGTCGCCAAGCGGCTGCGGCCGGAGCTCGCCCGCGCCGGCCGCAAGCCCGTCTATGTCGACTTCAACGCGGTGTCGCCCGACACCGTGCGGCACATCGCGGCGGCGCTGGCCGGCACCGGCTCGCCGTTCGTCGACGGCAGCATCATCGGGCCGCCGCCCGGGCCGGGCCGCCGAACCGTCTTCCACGTCGCCGGCGCGGCCGCCTCCGACGTCGCCAAGCTGCGCCAGCATGGTCTCGACGTCCGGGTGCTGGAAGGCCCGGTCGGCGCCGCCTCGGCGCTCAAGATGTCCTATTCGGGCATCACCAAGGGTCTCACCGCGATCGGTGCCGCCATGGTGCTTGGCGCGACGCGGGCCGGCTGCGCCGCCGATCTCGCCGCCGAGCTGGCCGAGAGCCAGCCGCATCTCGCCGGCTGGCTCGGCCGCCAGGTGCCGGCCATGTTCCCCAAGGCGTACAGGTTCGTGGCCGAGATGGAGGAGATCGCCGACTTCCTCCACACCGACCGGCCGTCCTGCGAGATCTACCACGCGATGGCGCGGCTCTACGCCCGGCTCGCCGCGGCCGACGGTGCCGACGAGATCGATGCGCTCGCCCGCTTCTGTGCGACGCCCGGTGCCGCCCGCCCACCGGCGGTGCGATCCGCCGAGCCGGAGCCCCAGGCCGCCACGGCCACGGCGGAGGGGTCCGATCCCGGTCTGTGAGCACCGCACCGCCGCTCAACGCCGCAGGGTTGACGAGCCGTCAACGACCATTTCGGCGTTGCAAGCGAATTCTTAACTCCCGCTTTCTAGTCTCGCCGGCAGGCCACCCAACATCCGAGTCGTGCATCGCAGTCGATCGCCCGGCCGGAACCGCCGGTCCCGCCCGGGCGAGTCATGAGTATCGAGGTCCATCGGTTCGCGTTCGTCGCCCTCTCGGGTCTCCTGTGGCTCGCGGGCTGCGAGACGACGGCGGTGAAGCTGCCGGAGCTGCCCGGCGCGGCGCCGGCCGCGGTTGCGGTGGGGACGCCAGCCCCGGTGGCCGACGTCGACATCACCGGCTCGACCGCCGGAGCCGACCCCAAGCTGCTGCCCGACAACATGACGCCGAGCCTGCCGAACGACGATCTCAGTGTCGGCAAGGAGCACTTCCGGCAGGGCCAGTACGGCATGGCGGAGAAGATGTGCCGGCGCGCCGTCGAGGCGGCGCCGCGCTCGGCCGAGGCGTGGCTATGCCTCGCCGCCTCCTACGACCGGCTGAAGCGCTTCGAGCTCGCCGACCGCGCCTACGGCCAGCTCATCAAGATCACCGGCCGCACCCCGGCGGTGCTCAACAACATCGGCTATTCCTACATCCTGCGCGGCGACTACCGGCGGGCCCATGCGACGCTGCTCGCCGCCGAGGCCGGCGACCCGGCCAACCCGTTCATCCGGAACAATCTGGCGCTGCTCGCCGAGGTGACCCGGACCAAGGAGGGGGTGCGCTGACGGCACCGGGCCACCCGGCGCGGCTTTCCCCCGACCCCGTCGTCCCGGCGCGCTTTCCCCGCCATGGGGATTTGCTCTAGAAGGCGGTCCGACCGACGCGACCCCGCCCCCGGAGCACGACCGCATGTTCGACGACATCAAGACGTTCTTCGCCGAGCTGACCAGCGGCGGCAAGAGCCCGACCCGTTTCGAGCCCGACGACTACCGGCTCGCCGCCGCCGCCCTGATGGTCCATGTGGCGACCCTCGACGCCAACCTGTCGGAGACCGAGCGCGCCAAGCTGCACACGCTGCTGGAGACCCGCTTCGGCCTCGACGCCGCCGATACCGACGCGCTGATCGACGCGGCGGTGGCGGCCGACCGCGAGGCCGTCGATTTCTACCAGTTCACCCGCCTGCTGATGCGCAGCCTCGACGAGGAGGGCCGGCGCAAGGTCGTCGCCATGATGTGGCAGATGGTGTTCGCCGACGGCGACGTCACCGAGTTCGAGGACAATGTGATGTGGCGGGTCGCCGATCTGCTCGCCGTGCCCAACCGCGACCGGATCGAGCTGCGCCGCCAGATCGCGGCGGGACGCGACCCGCTGGACGAGCCGACGTGAGCGACGCGGCCGCGCACGAGCCCCCCTCCGTTCCGGCCCACCCGGAGCCGGTCGCCGTCGTCACCGGCGCCTCCTCGGGCATCGGGGCGGAGCTGGCGCGGCTGTTCGCGGCCGACGGCCACCGCGTCGTGCTGGTCGCCCGCCGCGAAGCGGAGCTGACGACCCTCGCCGACGAGATCGCCGGCCGCGGCGCGCCGCGCCCGGTGGTGATCGCCCTCGATCTCGCCGCGCCCGAGGCGGCCGCCCGCCTGCGCGAGACGCTGACGGCGCAGGGGCTCGCGGTCCGCTATCTCGTCAACAATGCCGGCTTCGGCCTGCTCGGGGTGGCGACCTCGCTCGATGCGGACCAGCAGCTCGCCATGATCGACCTCAACGTCCGCACGCTGACGGCCCTCACCCTGGCGTGCGCCGACGACCTCGTCCGCCAGCGCGGCGGGCTCCTCAATGTCGGCTCGCTGGCCGGCTTCATGCCGGGACCAGGCATGGCCGTCTACTACGCCACCAAGGCGTTCGTGCTGTCCTTCACCGAGGCGATCGGGCGGGAGCTCGGCCCGCGCGGCGTGCGCGTCAGCGTGCTGTGCCCCGGGCCGGTGCCGACCGGCTTCCAGGCGCGCGCCGGCGTCGGCGCCACCGGGTTCCAGAGCGTCATGACGGTGACGGCCGCCGCGGCGGCCCGCAGCGGCTACGACGCCCTGATGGCGGGTCGCCCCCTGGCGATCCCGGGCCGGCTCGCCCGGCTGGTGCCGCTCGTCGTGCGCCTGCTGCCCCGTCGCGCCATGCTGGCGCTGATTGCGGCGACGCAGATCCGCCGGCTCGGCGATCGCGGCGGCCTGTGAGGCGGATAAAATCGTTCTCCACCCATGCCCCGCGGGAGAAGCGACGCTGCGGTCGCGACAGCGGTCCGGACGCGGCTGTCTCTTCTGCCCGAGCATCTGGCGCGAGGCTTGCATCGCGATCGGGGCCGCGGTTAGCCTTGGCGTGACGCCGCGGCCACAGAACACCGCGCCGCCAGCACGGGACCGCGACCAACGATGCCGAATCCAGTCCTCGTCGTCCTGCACCAGGAATGCTCGACGCCCGGGCGCGTCGGGCAGTTCTTGCAGGCGCGCGGCATCCCGCTCGACATCCGCCGTCCCCGCTACGGCGACCGGCTGCCCGAGACGCTGGCCGAGCACGCCGGCGCCATCGTGTTCGGCGGCCCGATGAGCGCCAACGATCCCGACGACTTCGTCAAGACCGAGATCGACTGGCTGGCGGTGCCGCTGGCCGAGCAGAAGCCGCTGCTCGGCATCTGCCTCGGCGCCCAGATGCTGGCCAAGCAGCTCGGCGCCCGCGTGGCGCCGCATCCCGACGGGCACGTCGAGGTCGGCTATTATCCGCTGCGCGTCACCCTCGACGGCCGGCGCGTCTGCGGCCCCTGGCCCGGCCACGTCTACCAGTGGCATCGCGAAGGCTTCGAGCTGCCGGCCGGCGCCCGCCTGCTGGCGGAGGGCGACACCTTCCGGAACCAGGCGTTCCGCTACGGGCCGGCCGCCTACGGGCTCCAGTTCCACCCCGAGGTGACGCACGCCATGATGTGCCGCTGGACCACCCGCGGTCACGAGCGGCTGTCGTTGCCGGGCGCCAAGCCGCGGCTGGCACATTTTGCCGACCGTCCGGTCTACGACGGCGCCGTGCGGGCCTGGCTGTCGGCGTTCCTGGACGCCTGGCTGGCGCCGGCACAACCCGCGGCGCACAGCGAGGCTCGCGCCGAGGCCCGGCCGGGCCGCGGCGCCGAGCGGGTGACCGGGATCGGCCTCGCGGCCGGCCCCTTCGCGGCCGGCTGAGGGGACATCACAACGCGGCCGGGCGAACCCGGCCGCGCTTCTCGTCATCCGTCAAACTGGTTCCGATGATCAGTTCGCTGTCGTTCCGGGGCGCGGGCGCTCAGCCCGCGAACCCGGAACCCAGCGAAACAGGTCATCCCGCGGCAGACTCCAAGCTCTCGGCTGGATTCCGGACAGCCGCTTCGCGGCTTCCGGAATGACCACCGAGTGGATCTGCCGGATCTCGTATCAGATCACGCCGAGTGCCCGCATCGCCTCGGCGACCCGGATGAAGCCGGCGATGTTGGCCCCGACCACGTAGTTGCCCGGCGCCCCGTACTCCTCGGCGGTCTCGCTGCACCGATCGTGGATGCCGCGCATGATGCTCGCCAGCCGCTCCTCGGTGGCCTCGAAGGTCCACGAGTCGCGCGAGGCGTTCTGCTGCATCTCCAGCGCGCTGGTGGCGACGCCACCGGCGTTCACCGCCTTGGCGGGGCCGAACAGCACGCCGGCGTCGGTGAAGATGCGCATCGCGTCGGGCGTGCACGGCATGTTGGCGCCCTCGCCGACCGCCATGACGCCGTTCTCGACCAGCACGCGGGCGTCGCGGCCGTTGAGCTCGTTCTGGGTCGCCGACGGCATCGCGATGTCGCACGGCACGTCCCAGATGCAGCCCTGCGGCACGTAGGTGGCCGTGCTGCCGAGCGCCTCCGCATAGTCGGCGACGCGGCCGCGGCGCCGCTCCTTGATGTCCTTGAGCAGCGCGAGGTCGATGCCGCCCTCGTCGACCACGTAGCCGTCGGAATCCGAGCAGGCGATCACCTTGCCACCGAGCTCCTGGATCTTCTCGATGGTGTAGATCGCCACGTTGCCGGAGCCCGACACCACGACCTTCTTGCCGTCGAAGTCGGCGCTGCGGGTGCGCAGCATCTCGCGCACGAAGAACACCGAGCCATAGCCGGTCGCCTCGGTGCGCACCTGCGAGCCGCCATAGGCCAGCGCCTTGCCGGTCAGCACGCCCGCCTCGTAGCGGTTGGTGATGCGCTTGTACTGGCCGAACATGTAGCCGATCTCGCGCTGGCCGACGCCGATGTCGCCGGCCGGCACGTCGGTGTGCTCGCCGAGATGGCGGTACAGCTCGGTCATGAAAGACTGGCAGAACCGCATGATCTCGGCGTCCGAGCGGCCCTTGGGGTCGAAGTCGGAGCCGCCCTTGGCGCCGCCGATCGGCATGCCGGTGAGGGCGTTCTTGAACACCTGCTCGAAGCCGAGGAACTTGATGATGCCGAGATAGACGCTCGGGTGGAAGCGCAGGCCGCCCTTGTAGGGGCCGAGCGCCGACGAGAACTCGACCCGGAAGCCGCGGTTGATGTGGACCTGGCCGCGGTCGTCGGTCCACGGCACGCGGAAGATCACCTGGCGCTCCGGCTCGCAGATGCGCTCGATGAGTCCGTCCTCGGCGTAATCGGGCCGCTTGGCAATCACGGCACCGAGGCTCTCGAAAACTTCCTTGACGGCCTGGTGGAACTCGTCCTCACCCGCGTTGCGTCGGACGACCTGCGCGTAGAGAGGCTCTAGCTTTTCGTCGAGAGTGACCATTGTCTGTTTTTGACTCGAGATCGATGATTGAGATGGGCACATGAAACTGCCGCGGAAACGGCAGGCCCGGCGTGACCGGATGAGGGTTCGCGTCCGGAGATCGATAGGCGGCGGATCGCCGTCGTAGCCCGCGGGGTCGGGCCCACGACGAGGCGTCGCGGTCGAGACGAGCGGCAATTCGAACATGCCCCGAAAGGCGAGCCGAGTCGCGATGCCGTCGCGCCGAGCAGCCATACGTCGCATGCAGCGGCGAGTCGAGACGCCGTCGCGCGCCCAGCGTGCAGCACCTCGCAAAACGTGCGTCGTCAATGGCGGACGAGAAGGCCGCGCTCCAGCATGCGCCGGTTGATCGCGGCGGCGAGACGCCCGCCATCGGCGAACCACAGTGCGCCGCCATGGCGCCGCATCAGGTCGCGCCGCAGCGCGTGGAGCGGGTCCAGCGGCAGGCCCGCGGCCTCCAGCACCACCGTACCGAGATAGGCGATCTCGATCTCGTCGGGCAGATCGGGCGCGATCGTCGGCACCCTGTTGACGCCGTCGATCGCCACATAGGTGCGGTAGGCGAGATGCTCGCGCGGAAACTGCTCGGGCACCGATCCCCACGGCGTGTGATGGCCGAGCAGGCCCGCCGTGAACGGCGGCTGGTGGTCGCCGAAATGCAAGATCACGAACCGCCGCGACGGCAGCGCCGCGGCGAGCGCATCGCGGAACGCCGCGTAGTCACGCACCGTCGCCCGCAGCCGCCGCAGATACTCGTCGAGCTCGCGATCGGCGATCGGCTCCGTCGGAGGAGCATCGTCGCCACGATAGCGTCGATCGTGGGGAGCGTGGTTCGCCATCGTCAGCACGAACAGGAAGGCGGGGCCACCGCCGGTCTCCGCGTGGCGTCGCAGCCAGGCGAGGCCGCGGTCGAGATAGACGCGGTCCGGCGCCCAGTCGCTGCCGAGGCCGAGGGCGGCACGGTCCAGCATGGTGTCGATGCCGATCGACGCATAGAAGCCATCGGCACCGGCGAAGTCGCCGGCGGACGGATAGAGAACCGCGCCGCGATAGCCGTGGGTCGCGAGAACCCCCGGCAGGCTGTGGCGGATGTGCCCGGTCGCCCAATGGAACACATGGGTGCCGAAGGCCCCGTAGGCGCCCGCCGGAATCCCCGTCATGGCCGAGAACTCGGTCTTCCACGACATGCCCCCGAAGGTCTCGACCCGCAGGCCGCGGGTGCGCCCGTCGGCCGAGCGGAAGAAGGCGGCGACCTCCGGGTCGCACGCCCCGTCGACATAGAGCCACGGCGGAAAGGTCGACTCGTTGAGGATGAGCACGATGTCGGGCGGCGTTTCGGCACGCGCGATCGGAGCCGGTGCCGACGGCGGCGGGAACGGCGGAAGCGGCGGGAGCGACGGCGACGCGGCGATCTCCAGCACGCCGCCGCGCCACCACGCCCGCCCCGCATCGGTCACCGTCTCGAACAACCGGGCGACATGCACAGGCCGCGAGAAGTGCACCAGGAAGTCGCGCAGCGGCAGGCGCCGCCGCGTCGTCACCACCAGCACGGCGGCCACCGCCACCAGCCACGCCGCGCTCGTCGGGCCGATCGCGACCGGCTCCACCAGGGCGACGGCACCGACCAGCCCGAACGCCAGTCCCAGCCGGCCCAGCATGCGGACCACCAGGGGACGCTGAGCGTCGATCAAGAACCGCAGCGCGGTGCGATCGCGCAGGAACGCCACGAGATCGTAGGCGTGCAGGTTCATGTGGGTGTAGCGGTGCTTCTCGGCCGACAGAGCGGCGAGAAGCGCGACCGTCTCGGCGACCGCGACGGCCGCCGTCGCCGGGCGGCCGCCGACGACGAGAACGACGGCCCACAGCAGCACGACGACAGCCAGCGCGAAGTGACGGTCGACCGCCGCCGGCTCGCTACGCGCCAAGCGGCGCGCCACCACGTAGCCGACAGCCGCAGCGACCAGCCAGCCGAGATGCGGCGTGATCGCAGCCGCGAGGGCGACGGCGGCCGGCAGCCCCGGCGCCGCGCCGATCCACGCACCGAGCGCGCCCGCCGGCGGCTCCCACCAGAGAGCGGCGGCGAGCAGAGCGAGCCGCGCCGCGACGCCTGCGGCCGCCCGGGCCGCGCTCCGGCTCCCGATCGGAGCATCCGCCCTCGGTCGCCCGCGCAGCACGGCGCGCCCGGCGGCGATCAGCCCGGGCGCTGCGACGATCGTCGCCACCGTGAGGTCGGTCACGACCGACGCCAGGATCGGACGCTGAAGCACCGCCGTGGTGGCCGCGAACACCAGCACGGCGACGACCGCCCGCTCGCCGCGGCGGCGCCGGTTGTCGATCGCGCCGAGCCGTCGGGCCAGCGACCCGAGCATCACGAGAGGCAGCAGCACCGACAGGATGGGAAGAGCAGACTCGACGGTCATTCACGACTCGATCGCGGACGCATGCTGTCGTCGAGCTGCGCCTCGCGATTTCCGACGCCGCCTGATCCGACCGGGACGTTTGCTCGCCCGGCGCGACACGCCATGCAACACCGACGCACCGCTCCGGCGACGTGCCGCCCCGCCCGCCGGCTGTCAAGGCTCCGGCGCGGACGCTCGGGCGTCTGCCGTGAGACGCTCCGCCCCGCACCCGACTGCGACCGCCGGTCGCAGTTCGGGCTTGCGATCGACCGCCGATCACCCTAGCAAGACGGCGATGAGGCCGTGCCGCGCGCGATCGATCCTCGTGGACCGCCCGCGCGGCCCCTGCACTGGAACTGACATGTTGGTGAATGTCGTGCGCGTCGTGGTCTCGATCGGTGTCGCCATCGGCACCGGCGTGCTGCTCTATCTCGACAACCGAGTCCTCGGCACGGTGATCACCGGCCTCACGGTGGGACTGCTGGTGTTCGGCGTCATCGGGGCCGGCGTCGCGCTGGCGTTCGCGATCCGCGCGGTGGTGCGGGCGATGTTCGCCGCGCCCGAGCCGCCGTCCGCTCCCGCCGAAGCGCTGCGTCCACAGCGCGCCTCGGGTCGCCCCTGAGGCCGGCCGCGGCTCGCCCGGTGTCGGTCACTCGGTGCCGGTCACGCGGTGACGGCCACGCGGTGCCGGTCACTCGGCCTGGACGTGGCGGGCGACGCACTCGACCGGGTCGTACACGGTCACCTGCAAGATCGGGAACCCCTTCTTGATCACCCGACCGGCCGCCTCGGCGGCCTCGACGGTGGCGTAGGAGCCCTTGGTCTGGCGGTCCACCTGGAGCAGGTAGCGGCCGTTCTCCGGCTTGCGGTTCTGCGAGGGCGGCTCGGATGCCGCGGGGCTGGGGGCCACGAGCTTCGTGAGGGTCTTGGCCCCCGCGCGAGTCGGCATTGTCGTTTCCTTCCAAAATGGTTCGTTCGGAATAGGTCGGGATCGGGAGGTCGGCAGACGTCGTCCCCCACGCACGTCGGCACGCGCGCAGGCTGCCGACCCGAGACTCCGGGGCGCCAGGTCACCGCTTCGCGATCCGCGCCGGGCGGCGGCGGATCGGAGGTGCGCGACGGAGTGCGCGACGGATCGAGTCGGACCGGATGGTGGAGCCGAGGGGATTTGAACCCCTGACCTCCGCAGTGCGATTGCGGCGCTCTCCCAACTGAGCTACGGCCCCGCCGCTCGCGGCCGCAAGGGCGGCGAGCCATCAGGTGGCGCCATTTACGGGGGCACTCCGGGGAGTGTCAAGGCATGTCGGACGATACCGGGCGGACGACGGCGACATCCCGGCCCGTCGGGCCGGGCGGCGGGCGTTGACCAAACGGAGTCTTGGTGCTTGCCGCTCGTTTGGCGGAACGGTACACGTCGCTCGGCCAGGCTGCCCGCCCGCCCTCCCAGCAGACGTATTGCTGTCACCTGACGAGACCGCGAGATGTTGGAATTCCTCAGTTTCATCAGCACGCTGCTGACGCTCTACGTGTACGTCCTGATCGCCGCCGCGGTGCTGAGCTGGCTCATCGCCTTCAACGTCGTCAACACCCGCAATCAGGCGGTGTCGACCATCGGCGAATTCCTCTACCGCATCACCGAGCCGGTGCTGCGGCCGATTCGCCGGATGATGCCCGACCTCGGCGGCATCGACATCTCGCCGGTGATCGTCATCCTGGCGATCTTCTTCATCCAGTCGGTCGTGCTCCAGAACTTGGCGAAGGCGTTCTATTGAGCGGAGCCGACGACCCGGCCGCCTGGACCCCGGTCCGCGACGGGCTCTCCGTGACGGTCCGCCTGACGCCGCGGGGCGGACGCGACGCCATCGACGGTGTCGAACGGCTGGCCGACGGCCGCACCGTCCTCAAGATCCGCGTGCGCGCCGCGCCGACCGACGGCGAGGCCAACGCGGCCCTGCTGGCGTTTCTCGCCAAGTCCCTGCGGGTGCCGTCCCGCGCCGTCACCCTGGTGGCCGGCGACACCGCCCGAATCAAGCGAATCGAAATCGGTGGCGACGCGCGCGCCCTGGCGGACGCCCTCGCCCGACTGTCCGGAGTGCAAGCCGCATGAGTGCGCGAACGATCGATGGCAAGGCGGCCGCCGAGGCCGTGCGGGCGGCGGTGGCCGCCGAGGTGGCGCGGCTGTCGTCGGCGCACGGGCTGGTGCCCGGCCTCGCCGTGGTGCTGGTCGGCGACGACCCGGCGAGCGCCGTCTATGTGCGCGGCAAGGGCAAGGCGACCATCGCGGCCGGCATGCGCTCGTTCGAGCACAGGCTGCCGGCCGAGACCACGCAGGACGCGCTGCTCGCCCTCATCGCTCGCCTCAACGCCGATCCCGCCGTGCACGGCATTCTGGTCCAGCTGCCGGTGCCGAAGCACATCGATCCGCTCGCCGTGATCCTCGCCATCGATCCGGCCAAGGATGTCGACGGCCTCCACCCGATGAACTCCGGCCGCCTCGCCAGCGGGCTGCCGGCGCTCGTGCCCTGCACGCCGCTCGGCTGCCTGCATCTGGCGAAGAGCCTGCACGGCTCCCTCGCCGGCCTCGACGCCGTGGTGGTCGGCCGCTCCAATCTGGTCGGCAAGCCGGTGGCGCAGCTTCTCCTGGCCGAGAACGCCACCGTCACGATCGCCCATTCGCGCACCCGCGACCTGCGCGCCGTGTGCCGGCGCGCCGATCTCCTGGTCGCCGCGGTCGGCAAGCCGGGCATGATCCGCGGCGACTGGATCAAGCCGGGCGCCACCGTGATCGATGTCGGCATCAACCGGGTGCCGACCGCCGACGGCAAGGGGCGGCTGGTCGGCGACGTCGCCTTCGACGAGGCGGTGGCGGTCGCCGGCGCGATCACGCCGGTGCCGGGCGGTGTCGGCCCGACCACCATCGCGTTCCTTCTGGTCAACACGGTGCGGGCCGCCTGCGCGGCCGCCGGGCTGCCGACGCCGAAGATCTAGGCGGAACACAGCCTCGTGTCCCGGGCGCTGCACCGCGTCCGAGGCACGAGGCCGGCGCAAGACGCGCACCCTTGCCATCGGGCGGCGCGGGCTCTAGCACAGCCGCATCCCCGCCCGCCTCTTTTTGTCCGAACAACCGAACGAGACCGCGACCATGGCGACCCACAAGCTCCTCCTCCTGCCCGGCGACGGCATCGGCCCCGAGGTGATGGCCGAGGTGAAGCGGCTGATCGCCTGGATGAACCAGAACGGGCTCGGCAGCTTCGAGACCGAGGAGGGACTGGTCGGCGGGGCCGCCTACGACGCCGAGGGCGTCGCCGTCTCGGACGCCACCATGGCGCGCGCTCTGGCGGCCGACGCGGTCATCTTCGGCGCCGTCGGCGGCCCGAAATGGGCGAACGTGCCCTACGAGGCGCGGCCCGAGGCGGGATTGCTGCGGCTGCGCAAGGACCTCGGCCTCTACGCCAACCTGCGCCCGGCGATCTGCTACCCGGCGCTCGCCGACGCCTCCTCGCTCAAGCGCGAGGTGGTCGACGGGCTCGACATCGTCATCGTCCGCGAGCTGACCGGCGGCGTCTATTTCGGCGAGCCGAAGACCATCGTGGATCTCGGCAACGGCCAGAAGCGCGCCATCGACACCCAGGTGTACGACACCTACGAGATCGAGCGCATCGGCCGGGTCGCCTTCGAGCTGGCGCGCAAGCGCCGCAACAAGGTGGCATCGTTCGAGAAGCGCAACGTGATGAAGTCGGGCGTGCTGTGGAACGAGGTGATCACCGCGCTGCACGCCCGCGAGTTCCCGGACGTCGTCCTGGAGCATGTGCTGGCCGATGCCGGCGGCATGCAGCTCGTGCGCTGGCCCAAGCAGTTCGACGTCATCGTCACCGACAACCTGTTCGGCGACGTCATGTCGGACATCGCCGCCATGCTGACCGGCTCGCTCGGCATGCTGCCGTCCGCCTCGCTCGGCGATCTCGACGCGACGACCGGCACCCGCAAGGCGCTGTACGAGCCGGTGCACGGCTCGGCTCCCGACATCGCCGGCCAGGGCGTCGCCAACCCGATCGCCATGCTGGGCTCGTTCGCCATGGCGCTGCGCTACTCGTTCGGCCGGCTGAAGGAGGCCGAGCTGATCGAGACGGCGATCGCCAACACGCTCGACAAGGGCCTGCGCACCGCCGACATCAAGTCGGAGGGCACCACGGTGGTCGGCACCCGTCAGATGGGCGAGGCGGTGATCGCCGAGGTGGCGCGGCTGGCCGGCAAGTGATTCGCGTGGCCGTTGATTCGCGTGGCCGCCGAAGTCCGGGTTCGCGGCGTCGCCGCGCCCCGGACCGACGGCGAGCCGATCACCCGGTCCGCGCATAAGTCGGCCGCGACGGCGGCCTCCGGACGACGAAAAGGCGCCGGGCGGCCCCGGCGCCTTTCTTCGTATTGACCATCTCGAGTCCGGCGGAACACGGCGACGTCCGCCCGCGGACGCACCGGCCCGCAACGCTCGCGACCCGCGAGCGCCGGACGATCGCGATCGTCGCTCAGTAGCGCGAGTAGCCCGGGATGTCGAAATCCCCCGGCAGCGGCATCCGCGACCACGACCCCGGCGCCGACGAATAGTCGAACGACCGCGGGAAGATCGAGTAGGCCGGCGACACCGCATAGTCGCGGTAGTGCTGGCTATTGGGCAGCGGCTCGCGGCCGGGATCGAGGAACGAGCGCCGCCGCACGGTGACGCGGGCCGACGGCCGACCGTTGTAGACCTCGACCGGATCATAGGCGCGCGCCACGCGCCGCTTGGACTGAGCCTCGGCCGGCGAAGCGGCGAACAGCGCTGCCGTCAGCCCGGCAGCGGCCGCGAAGGCAACCAGTGTCGTCAGGCGCATGAGACCTCGCTCTCAGTCGAAACCCGGTTCTCAGTCTTAGACCCTATCCCCGGCTCCCCACAAGGGAAACGCCGGACCGCGATGCGGTTCCGCGAGACCTGTGGCGGCGCTGCTGCACCCGGTCCGCACGGGCGGCGGCCGATCCGACACATTGCCGCGCCTTCCCCACTCGGCCTAGACTGCACTGATCAACGATAAAAACCCGTTATCGGGAGGAGAACGACCATGCCGCAGCAGCACGACAAGGACACGGGCGGCCGATCCGGCCCCGATCGCCGCGGTTTTCTGGCGCGGGCCGGACTGGCCGGCGCAGGCGCCGTGATCGGCAGCGCGGTGCCCTTCGGCCCCGGCGCGATCACTCCGGCCGCCGCCCAAGGCACCGGCTCCGCCCCCGGCGCCACCGGCTCATCCGCCGCGCCGGCCGCGCCGGCCGCACCGGCCGCACCGGCGAGCCCGCCGGCCGCCAAGGGGCCGCAGCAGCTCAGCTACCCGGGCAAGAGCGACAAGCTGGTGCTGCTCGGCGACCGCCCGCTGGTGGCGGAGACGCCCGAGCACCTGCTCGATGCCGACACCACCCCGACCAACCTGTTCTTCGTCCGCAACAACGGCCAGATCCCGGAGCCGCCGACCGATCCGGAGACCTGGAGGATCACCGTAGACGGCGAGGTCGAGAAGCCGCTGACCCTGACGCTCGCCGAGCTGAAGTCGCGGTTCCGGCCGGTGACCCGCTTCCTGGTGCTCGAATGCGGCGGCAACGGCCGCGCCTTCTTCAGCCCGCCCGGCCGCGGCAACCAGTGGACCAACGGCGGCGCCGGCTGCGCCGAATGGACCGGGGTGCGGGTCGCCGACGTGCTCAAGGAGGCCGGCGTCAAGCCGTCGGCGGTGTTCAGCGGGCACTACGGCGCCGATCCGCATCTCTCCGGCGATACGAGCCGCCAGGCGCTGTCCCGCGGCGTGCCGATCAAGAAGCTGCTCGACGAGAACAACCTGATCGTCTGGGCGATGAACGGCGAGCCGCTGCCGACCATCCATGGCGGGCCGGTCCGCCTGCTGGTTCCCGGCTGGCCCGGCTCGGTGTCGGCGAAGTGGCTGACCCGCATCTGGGTCCGCGACAAGGTCCACGACGGCGCCGGGATGGGCGGCACCTCCTACCGGGTGACCGTCAACCCGATGGTGCCGGGCGGCAAGCCGGACGAGAAGAACTTCCGCGATCTCGAGTCGATGCCGGTGCGCTCCATCGTCACCAGCCCGGCGAACGGCACAAGGCTGCCCGCCGGCACCCGCCGGGTGGAGCTGCGGGGCGCCGCCTGGGCGGGCGACCACACCGTCAAGGACGTCCACGTCTCCCTCGACTACGGCGCGAGCTGGCAGCGGGCCGACCTCAAGGCGCCCCGCAATCCGTACGACTGGCAGCGGTGGACCGCCTCGGTCGCCCTGCCGAGCGACGGCTATTTCGAGGTGTGGGCGCGGGCGACCGATTCGAACGGCGTGATGCAGCCGCACATCGCCGGCAACTGGAACCCGCAGGGCTACGGGGCGAACCCGATGCACCGCGTCGCGGTGCTGGTCGGATGAGCCGCCTCGATGCCTCGGCGCGCAGCGGGACACCGCGAGGCGCCCGCGCCGGCCGTACCCGGGCCGGCGCCGTCCCCGGCCGACGGGTCGGCGCCATCGCCGTCGCCCTGTGGCTCCTGGCGGGGGCCGGGCTCGGCCTCACGGGCGCCGCGGCCCAGACCTCGGGCGCCGCACCGCCGGCGCCGCGCGAGCTGCCGGCCGAGCCGCCGGCCTTCACGCCGAGCGAGGAGACGCCCGAGCAGTTCCCGCCCGGCGAGGGCCGCGACGACACCTTCGCGAGCTGCACCGGCTGCCACAATTTCAAGCTCGTGGCGGCCCAGGGCATGAGCCGGCGACAGTGGGAGGACTCGCTCGACTGGATGGTGCGCCGGCACGGCATGCCCGAGCTCTCCGGCGCCGAGCGCGAGCGGGTGCTGAGCTATCTCGAAGGAGCGTTCCCGCCGCGCGCCCCCGCCGCCCAGCGCGGCTGGCAGAACCCGTTTCTGCGCTGACGCCGACACGCCGACGGTCCGGCACACCATCGGCCGGGCCGGCGGCTCCTCCGCTCAATAGCGCGGCGGCGCGTAAGGGTTGGCCTTGCGGGCCACGGAGGGGTTCGGTCCGCGCGGGTCCGAGGTCTGCACCACCGGGCTGCCGGAGCAGCGCATGGGGCGCGTCATGCCGGCCCGCAGGGCCGCGTCGGCGTCCTTGGCGGCGAGCGGCCGGATCAGCTCCAGCCGGTCGATGAGGCAGGCGAGATGCCCGGGCGACGGCCGGCTGCCGTCACCCTCGCAGTACCAGCCCTTGATGTAGAAGGCCGTCGTGTCGAAGCGGCTGAGGAAGGCGAGGCACTGCTTGCGCAGGCCGTCGGCGTTCACCGCCAGATCGACGGCGCGCACCTCGCCGTGGCGCGTCTCCAGGTCCCAGTGAGTCGAGCCGAACCGGGTCGGCAACCGCCGCAGATCCGGCAGGTCCCTGACCTCTCCGGCGATGCTGCCGGCGCCGAACCCCGGCCGTGGCGGCAGCACCAGCGCCACCGTGATGTCCTGGCCGCGGCTGTGAACCTGGCCGTAATGGCGGATCTCGACCCGGCCGAGGCCGCGGCTCTCGGCCACCAGGGCGCGCACCGGCAACCGTTCGAGCGCCGGATCGGCGAGCCGGAACGACGGCGCCTGCTCGCGGACCGTCGGCCAATAGCCCCACAGGGTGAAGAGGCCGAGGCCGATCAGGCCCAGCACCAGGGCGCCGACCAGATGGAAGCCGTAGCGGATCACGATTCCGACGGTCGACACCGCCGTGGTCAGTGGATCGCGGCCCCTGTCGGACTCGAAATACGACGCCATCCCGCCCCCCTGTCGCCCCCTCGATCCGCCGACGCCGGCGCGGATCGCGGACGAGGCATGCGTTGTCTCGCCGATGGTTCTCGCTTAAAAGCGGTTGCGCTGCGGTGTCTCCGTAGGAGAGGCCGGGCGAATTCCGATCCTGGGAGTTAACGATGGGTTACAAGGTCGCGATTGTCGGTGCCACGGGGAACGTGGGCCGCGCGATGCTGGAGATCCTCGCCGAGCGGCAGTTTCCGGCCGACGAGGTGGTGCCGCTGGCGTCCCGGCGCAGCCTGGGCGTCGAGGTCTCCTACGGCGACAAAACCCTGACGACGAAAGCCCTGGATCACTACGACTTCTCCGACGTCGACATCTGCCTGATGTCGGCCGGCGGCAGCGTGTCGAAGGAGTGGTCGCCGAGGATCGGGGCGCAGGGCGCCGTGGTGATCGACAACTCGTCGGCCTGGCGCTACGACGCCGACGTGCCGCTGATCGTGCCCGAGGTCAACGCCGACGCGGTCGTCGACTTCCGCAAGAAGAACATCATCGCCAACCCGAACTGCTCGACCGCGCAGCTCGTCGTGGCGCTCAAGCCGCTGCACGACCGCGCCGGCATCAAGCGCGTCGTGGTGGCGACCTATCAGTCCGTCTCGGGCGCCGGCAAGGACGCCATGGACGAGCTGTTCGCGCAGACCAAGGCGGTCTTCACGCTCGGCGAGATCGAGACCAAGAAGTTCCCGAAGCGCATCGCCTTCAACCTGATCCCCCATATCGACGTGTTCATGGAGGACGGGTACACGAAGGAAGAATGGAAGATGATGGTCGAGACCAAGAAGATTCTCGACCCGAAGATCAAGCTCACCGCGACCTGCGTGCGGGTGCCGGTCTTCATCGGCCATTCGGAGGTCGTCAACATCGAGTTCGAGAAGCCGATCTCGGCCGACGAGGCGCGCTCGATCCTGTCGACGGCACCGGGCTGTCTCGTCATCGACAAGCACGAGCCGGGCGGCTACGTGACGCCCTACGAGAGCGCCGGCGAGGACGCCACCTACATCAGCCGCATCCGCGAGGACGCGACGGTGGAGAACGGCCTCGTGCTGTGGTGCGTGTCCGACAACCTGCGCAAGGGCGCCGCCCTCAACGCGGTGCAGATCGCCGAGTGCCTGCTCAAGCGCAATCTGCTGACGCCCAAGAAGAAGGCGGCCTGACGGCCTGCCGCCCGCGGGGCGCCGCTCGCGGCGTCCCCGACCCGAGACGAGACCGATGCCCGGCCCGCGCCGGGCATTTCTCATTGAAGCGGCATCCGATCCGACTGGATCGGCCTCCGCTCGAGAAGTCCTTATACCAAGCTTCGTCGATAACGACCGCCTCTCCGCCGTCATGGCCGGGCTTGTCCGGCCATCCACGATCTTGTTCTGGCAAGACCGGAGCCCACGTCGCCGGACAATGCTCTACCGGGCGTGATGGCAGGGCGATCGGCGCCTCACGACGCCGCGGTCAGATCCTCGTAGACCTCGACCTCGATGGCGCCGCCGAGCATCTGGCGCCAGGCCTGGAGGAAGCTCTGGATGCGCAGGTCGGAGGCGATGCGCTGACGGCTCAGCTCCAGCGCCTCGGGCGCCTCGTAGGCAATCTCCTGGATGAACTGGGCGGGATCGTCGACGTTGCGCAGCAGGCGGATGCTGGTGCCGCCGAGCAGGCTGTAGAACGGCGCGGTCGCCTGTACGACGGTGCGCACATAGGCCGGATCGGCCGACGGCAGCGTCACCTTGAGGACCAGGACCCTGCGCACTTTTCCGTCCGCATCCGCCATGGCTCCCCCCGCCGGTCAGATCGTGGCGGCCTCCGTGTGCGACCGCTGCGCGACCGTAGCGCGGAACGGGTGCGCCGGATAGACGCCGAGAATCTTGAGCGACTTCGGCTGCGAGAAGAAGGCCAATTCCTCCAGCGCCAGCTTGAGGCCGGGCTCCTCGGGATGGCCTTCGACGTCGGCGTAGAACTGCGTCGCCGAGAAGGTGCCTTCGAGCATGTAGCTCTCCAGCTTGGTCATGTTGACGCCGTTGGTGGCGAAGCCGCCGAGCGCCTTGTAGAGCGCCGCCGGGATGTTGCGCACCTGGAACACGAAGGTGGTGATCACCGGCCCATTGCCCGGGGCGACCGCGACCGGCTCGCGCGCCAGCACGATGAAGCGGGTGGTCGAGTGGGACTCGTCCTCGATGTCCTGGGCCAGGATGTCGAGGCCGTAGATCTCGGCGGCGAGCCGCGACGCGATGGCGGCGCGGGTCTTGTCGCCGGCCTCGGCGATCATCCGGGCGGCGCCCGCCGTGTCGGCGGCGACCCGGGTCTTGAGGCCGAGCTTGCGCAGGTAGCGGCGGCACTGGCCGAGCGCCATGATGTGGCTCTCGACCGTCTCCAGGTCGTCGAGGGTGGCCCCCTTCACGGCGAGGAGCTGGTTGCGGATCGGCAGGAACCACTCGGCGACGATGCGCAGCCGCGACGTCGGCATCAGGTGGTGAATGTCGGCGACCCGGCCGGCGACCGAGTTCTCGATCGGGATCATGCCGAGCGCCGCCTTGCCCGAGGCGAGCGCCGTGAAGGCGTCCTCGAAGGTCGGGCACGGCAACGGCGTGTAGTCCGGATAGGCTTCGCGGCAGGCGATGTCCGAGTTGGCGCCGGGCTCGCCTTGAAACACGATTTTTCGCTGGCTGGTCATGCGGCTTGGGTTACGCGCTCGGCTCCGCCCGAGTCAATGCGCGCCGGCGAGGATCTCCCGTGCGGCGGCGAGATCCGCGGGCGTGTCCACCCCGAGCGGCACCGAATCGACCACGGCGACGTCGATGCGCATCCCGGCCTCCAGCGCCCGCAGCTGCTCCAGCTTCTCGCGCCGCTCCAGCGTCGACGGTGGCAGCGCCACAAAGCGGGCGAGCGCGTCCCGCCGATAGGCGTACAGGCCGATGTGGTGATAGAGCGGGCCGTCGCCATAGGGCGCCGTCGCGCGGGTGAAGTAGAGAGCGCGCAAGCGCCGCTCCCCGACCGGGGTGCCTACCACCTTCACCACATTGGGGTTGGTCCGCTCCTCGTCGCGCCGGATCACGGCGGCGAGCGTCGCGATGTCGACCGCCGGGTCGGCGAACGGGGCGAGCGCCGCCGCGACGTCGCCGGGCGAGAGCGTCGGCAGGTCGCCCTGGACATTGACCACCACCCGGAACCGCCCCTCCGGATCGATCCGGCCCAGCGCCTCGAAGATGCGGTCGGAGCCCGAGGGATGGTCCGGCCGGGTGAGCACGGCGCGGCCGCCGGCCGCCACGACGGCATCCCGGATCGCCTCCGAGTCGGTCGCCACATAGACCGGGCCGACCCCGGCTTCCTCGGCGCGGGCCAGCACATGGGCGATCATCGGCCGGCCGCCGATGTCGGCGAGCGGCTTGTCGGGCAGGCGGGTGGCGGCCAGCCGGGCCGGGATGAGGACGACGACGTCGGTGTCGGGCATGGGGTACCGCCGGAAAGGCTGCGCCGCGGCGGCGCGAACCGCCGCTTTCGGCGGCGCTTATACGAGTTGCCAGGGCGGCCGCAAACCCGCTATGTCTGGCCGGAACCTCGTCCGGCTACCCCCGCCGTATGCTCGCGCTTTCGGAGCCCCAGTGCGATGGATTCCTACGAACTCAACAAGATCGCCGGTGCCGTGCTGTTCAGCGGCGTCTGCCTGGTCGCCCTCAACATCACCGCCGGCCTCATCTTCTCGCCCGAGAAGCCGGAGCAGCCGGGCTACGTGATCGCCGTCGCGGGCGCCCCCGAGACTCCGAAGGCCGGCGAGGCGCCGGCCGCCGAGCAATCCATCGCGACCCTGCTGGCCACCGCCAGTGCCGAGCGCGGCGAGGCGGCGGCCCGCAAATGCGCCTCCTGCCATACCTTCGACAAGGGCGGCGCCAACAAGGTCGGCCCCAATCTGTGGGGCGTCGTCGGCCGGGCACGTGCGTCGCATGCCGGGTTCAACTATTCTGGCGCGATGACCGCGAAGGGCGGCGAATGGAGCATCGAGGAGCTGAACGCCTTCATCGCCAGCCCGAAAAGCGCCGTGCCGGGCACCACCATGGCATTCGCCGGAGTGCCGAAGGGAAGCGAGCGGGCCGACATCATCGCGTACCTGAACAAGCAGTCCGACGCGCCTGCCCCCCTGCCCAGCACCACGGGCGCGGCATCCCCGGGCCAGCCCCCGACGGAGCCCGCGGCACAGCCGGCACAGCCGCAGCCGGGCAATGCCGGCGCCCAGCCCAATGCGCCGCCGGAGGCGGCGCCACCGCGGCAGTGATCGCATCTCCTGAGGAACGGCCGGGCTCGCCCGGCCGTTCGTCTTTCCGGGCCGTCGTCGGTGCGCACGACGACGTGATCGTCGGGGCGGGCGGGGGGCTGCGACACACTGGCTCCTATCGCAAAACCGACGTATTCGGTCGGAACCGTCGGCCGAGCCTGCATGGAGATGTTTCTTGCGCCTGACCCGCCGTGACCTGCTCCGCTCCACCGTGACCGCCGCCGCCGCGCCGGCCCTGGCGCCGCTCGCCGGCCCGGTGACCGCCGCCCTGGCCGCGCCCCCCGCCGGAACCGCCGCGGCGGAAGCCGCCGCCCCGGCGGCCGGCGCTCCGGCCTGGCGGCACGGCCTGTCGCTGTTCGGCGAGCTGAAATACCCGGACGGGTTCAAGCATTTCGACTACGTGAACCCGGCGGCCCCGAAGGGCGGCGTCGCCCGTCTCGGCGGCTTCGGCACCTTCGACAATCTCAACACCGTGGTGGCCGGCGTGAAGGGCTCGATCGCCGGCGGCGTCGACCTGATCTACGACACCCTGATGGTCGGCGCCCTCGACGAGGTGTCGACCGAGTACGGGCTTCTGGCCGAGGCGGCCCGCCACCCGGACGACTTCGCCTTCGTGACCTACCGGCTGCGTGCCGAGGCGCGCTGGCACGACGGCCGGCCGGTGACCCCCGAGGACGTGATCTTCTCGTTCGAGGCGTTCCGCAAGCACAGCCCGCAGCTCTCCGCCTACTACCGCCACGTCGTGAAGGCCGAGAAGACCGGCGAGCGCGACGTGACCTTCATGTTCGACCAGCCGGGCAACCGCGAGCTGCCGCAGATCGTCGGCCAGCTCTCGGTGCTGCCCAAGCACTGGTGGGAGGGCACCGACGCGCAAGGGCGGCGGCGCGATGTCGGCGCCACCACGCTGGAGCTGCCGCTCGGCTGCGGCGCCTATCGCATCAAGGACGTGGTGCCGGGCCGCACCATCACGTTCGAGCGCGTGAAAGACTACTGGGGCCGCGACCTGCCGGTGAATGTCGGCCGCGACAATTTCGACGAGCTGCGCTTCGAGTATTTCCGCGACACCACGGTGGCGCTGGAGGCGTTCAAGGGCGACCAGCTCGACTGGCGCAGCGAGAACAGCGCCAAGAACTGGGCGACCGCCTACGACTTCCCGGCGGCGCGCGACAAGCGCGTGGTGCTGGAGGAGTTCCCGATCCGCAATCTCGGGATCATGCAGGCGTTCGCGTTCAACACCCGGCGGGACAAGTTCAAGGATCGGCGGGTGCGCCGCGCCTTCAACTTCGCGTTCGACTTCGAGGAGATGAACAAGCAGATCTTCTTCGGCCAGTACAAGCGCATCGCCAGCTATTTCGAAGGCACCGAGCTGGCCTCCTCGGGCCTGCCGGAAGGGCGCGAGCGCGAGATCCTGGAAAGCGTGCGCGACAAGATCCCGGCCGCGGTGTTCACCACCCCCTACACCAACCCGGTGGCCGGCAATCCGGAGGCGGTGCGCGCCAATCTGCGCGAAGGCATGCGGCTCCTGCGCGAGGCCGGATACGAGGTGAAGAACCAGCGGCTGATCGATCCCAAGACCGGCGAGCCCTTCACCATCGAGTTCCTGGTCTCCGATCCGAGCTCGGAGCGCTACGTGCTGTTCTACAAGCCGTCGCTGGAGCGCCTCGGCGCCGTCGTGTCGGTGCGCTCGGTGGACGAGGCGCAGTACGAGAACCGCCTGCGCAACTGGGACTTCGACGTGATCACGGCGGTGTGGCCGCAGTCGCTGTCGCCCGGCAACGAGCAGCGCAGCTTCTGGGGCTCGCAGGCCGCCGATCAGCCGGGCTCGCGCAACTATATCGGCATCCAGGACGCCGGCATCGACGCCCTGATCGACAAGGTGATCTTCGCCGAGAGCCGGGCCGACCTCGTCGCCGCCACCCGGGCGCTCGACCGGGTGCTGCTGGCGCACGACTTCGTGGTGCCGCAGTGGACCTACGGCAAGGTCCGCACGGCACGCTGGGACCGCTTCGGGCGGCCGGAGCGGATGCCCGAGTACGGCCTCGCCGCCTTCCCGACCATCTGGTGGTGGGACGCCTCCCGGGCCGCCAAGACGGGCGGCCGCTCGTGAGGCGCCTCCGCGGCGATGCTCCTTCACCTCTCCCCGCCGAGCGGGGAGAGGTCGGATTCCGCGCGTCGGCGCGGAATCCCCTCACCCCACCCCTCTCCCCGCAAGCGGGGAGAGGGAGTGCCGGCGCAGTGCCAGATCGCCGCGCGCTGCTGATCCTCTCCGGCGCCGCCGGGCTGGCCGCCGCGGCCGGGCTCGTGCCGCGCCGCGCCGGCGCCGCCGCGGTGGAGGCGCCCGAGAGCCACGGCCTCTCGGCCTTCGGCGACCTCAAATACCCGGCCGACTTCCGCCATTTCGACTACGTGAACCCGGCCGCCCCCAAGGGCGGCCTGCTCTCGCTGATCGGCTCGACCCGGCAGTTCAACCAGAACTTCCTCACCTTCAACTCGCTCAACAGCTACATCCTGCGCGGCGACGCGGCGCTCGGCATGGAGCTGACCTTCACCAGCCTGATGACACGCGCGGCCGACGAGCCGGACGCGCTCTACGGGCTCGCGGCGCGCGCCGTGCGGGTCGCGCCCGACGGGCTCGCCTACACGTTCCTGCTGCGGCCCGAGGCACGCTTCCACGACGGCACCCGCATCACGGCGCACGACGTCGTCTTCTCGCTGACCACGCTGAAGACCAAGGGCCATCCGGTGATCGGCCAGCTCATGCGGGACGTGCTGGCGATCGAGGCCGACGACGACACGACCATCACCGTCACCTTCGCCAAGGGCCGCGCCCGCGACGTGCCGCTGTTTGTGGCCGCCCTGCCGATCTTCTCGCGCGCCTATTATGCCAACCGGCCATTCGACGAGACCACCCTCGACGTGCCGCTCGGCTCGGGTCCGTATCGGGTCGGCCGCTTCGAGCCGGGCCGCACCATCGCCTACGAGCGCGTGCGCGACTGGTGGGGCGCGGGACTGCCGGCGATGGTGGGCCAGTATAACTTCGACACCATCCGGTACGAGTTCTACCGCGACCGCGACGTCGCCTTCGAGGGCTTCACCGGCCGTAGCTACCTGTTCCGCGAGGAGTTCACCTCGCGCATCTGGGCGACCCGCTACGATTTCCCGGCGGTGCGCGACGGCCGGGTGAAGCGCGACGTACTCCCCGACGAGACGCCGTCCGGGGCGCAGGGGTGGTTCCTCAACACCCGCCGCGACAAGTTCAAGGATCGCCGGCTGCGCGAGGCGCTGATCGTCGCCTTCGACTTCGAGTGGGCCAACGCCTCGCTGATGTACGGCTCCTATCAGCGCACCCACTCGGTGTTCCAGAACTCCGACATGATGGCCGAAGGCAAGCCCGAGGGCGCCGAGCTGGCGCTGCTCGAACGGTTCCGCGGCCGCATCGCCGACGAGGTGTTCGGCGAGCCCTTCGTGCCGCCCGTCTCGGACGGCTCGGGCCAGGACCGCGCCCTGCTGCGCCGCGCCGTGCAGCTTCTCAACGAGGCCGGCTACCCGGTGAAGAACGGCAAGCGGGTGATGCCGAACGGCGAGCCGCTGACCATCGAGTTCCTGCTCGACGAGCCGGCCTTCCAGCCGCACCACATGCTCTATATCAAGAACCTCGGGCTGATCGGCATCGAGGCCACGCTGCGCATGGTCGATCCGGTGCAGCACCGGGCGCGCATCGACGCCTTCGACTTCGACGCCGTGATCCAGCGCTTCGCCTTCTCGACGACGCCGGGCGACTCGCTGCGCTCCTATTTCTCGTCCCAGGCGGCCGCCCTCAAGGGCACCCAGAACCTCGCCGGCATCGCCGATCCGGTGGTCGATGCGCTGATCGAGGAGGTCATCGCGGCGAACAGCCGCGCCGACCTGGTGGTGGCGGCGCGCGCTCTCGACCGCGTCATCCGGGCCGGGCGATACTGGGTGCCGCACTGGTACAAGCCCTCGCACTGGCTCGCCTACTGGGACGTGTTCGCCCGCCCGGCCACCAAGCCGCGCTATGCCCGCGGCGTGCTGGAGACCTGGTGGACCGACCCGGCCAAGGCCGCCAAGGCCGAGGGAAAAGGGTAGAGTGCCCGGACGCCGGCTCTCCTCTCTCCGCATGCGGGGAGCGGTGAACAGCGGAGCACCTTCCGCACCTGTCGAGGCTGATCGAACCCCATGACCGCCTATATCGTCCGCCGCCTGCTGTTCATGATCCCGACGTTGCTCGGCATCATGCTGGTGTCCTTCGTGGTGGTGCAGTTCGCGCCCGGCGGCCCGGTCGAGCGGGTAATCGCCCAGATCTCCGGCTCCGACACCGGCGCCACCTCGCGCATCTCGGGCTCGGCCGGCGGCGACTTCGGTTCGCGCGCCCAGATGCAGGGCGCCAACCAGTTCGACCCGACCACCTCGAAATACCGTGGCGCCCAAGGTCTCGACCCTGAGTTCATCAAGAGCCTCGAGCGCCAGTTCGGCTTCGACAAGCCGGCGCACGAGCGCTTCCTGATCATGCTGAAGAACTACCTCACCTTCGACTTCGGCAAGAGCTACTTTCGCGACGTGCGGGTGATCGACCTGATCAAGGAGAAGCTGCCGGTCTCGATGTCGCTCGGCATCTGGATGCTGCTGCTCACCTACCTGATCTCGATTCCACTCGGCATCCGCAAGGCGGTGCGCGACGGCACGCCCTTCGACACCTGGACCTCCGGCATCATCATCATCGGCTACGCCATCCCGGGCTTCCTGTTCGCCATCCTGCTGATCATCCTGTTCGCCGGCGGCTCGTTCTTCGATTGGTTCCCGCTGCGCGGCCTGACCTCCGACAACTGGCACCGCCTCGCCTGGTGGCAGAAGATCCTCGATTACTTCTGGCACCTGGTGCTACCGATCCTGTCGATGGGGATCGGCGCCTTCGCCACCATGACGCTGCTGACCAAGAACTCGTTCCTCGACGAGATCCGCAAGCAATACGTGCTCACCGCCCGCGCCAAGGGCTGCACCGAGCGGCAGGTGCTGTACGGCCACGTGTTCCGCAACGCCATGCTGCTGATCATCGCCGGCTTTCCGGGCGCCTTCGTGCACGCCTTCTTCTCCGGCTCGTTGCTGATCGAGACCATCTTCTCGCTCGATGGCCTCGGCCTGCTCGGCTTCGAGAGCGTGCTCAACCGCGACTACCCGGTGGTGTTCGCCACCCTCTACATCTTCTCGCTGGTCGGGCTGATCGTGAACCTGCTGTCCGACCTCACCTACACCTGGGTCGATCCGCGCATCGACTTCGAGACCCGGGAGGTGTGACCATGGACGCCCCGACCGTCGCACCGCCGCGCGCCGCCGAGCCGGCCGGCACCCCGGCTGCCGCCCCCGCCACCACACCCGACACCACCGCGGTCGGCCCGAGCGGCCTGAGCGTGCTGCCCGAGATGCGGCCGCTCGCGGTGTCGCCGATCACCCGCCGGCGCTGGCAGAACTTCAAGGCGAACCGGCGCGGCTTCGTCTCGCTGTGGCTGTTCCTGGTGCTGTTCGTCTTCTCGCTGTTCGCCGAGTTCATCGCCAACGACCGGCCGTTCCTGGTGCGCTACGACGGCGGCTGGTACTTTCCGGTGCTGGTCGATTATCCCGAGACCACCTTCGGGGGCGACTTCGAGACCCGCGCCGATTTCCGCGATCCCTATCTCCAGAAGCAGATCGCCGAGAAGGGCGGCACGCTGTGGTGGCCGCCGATCCGCTACTCCTACAACACCCACAATCTCGACCTGCCGACGCCGGCCCCCTCGCCGCCGACCTGGATGCTCACCGAGGCCCAATGCAAGGCGGTGGTGGAGCGCAAGGGCCTCTCGGGCTGCCGCGACCTCGAATACAACTGGCTCGGCACCGATGATCAGGGCCGCGACGTGGTGGCCCGCCTGCTCTACGGCTTCCGCCTCTCGGTGCTGTTCGGGCTGTGCCTCACCCTGGTGTCCTCGGCCATCGGCGTCGCGGCCGGCGCCGTGCAGGGCTATTTCGGCGGCTGGACCGACCTTTTGTTCCAGCGCTTCATCGAGATCTGGACCTCGATTCCGTCACTCTATCTCCTCCTGATCATCTCGTCGGTGCTGGTACCGGGCTTCTTCGTGCTGCTCGGCATTCTCCTGCTGTTCTCCTGGGTGTCGCTGGTCGGCCTGGTGCGGGCCGAGTTCCTGCGCGGGCGCAACTTCGAGTACGTCCAGGCGGCGCGCGCGCTCGGCGTCTCCAACACGCTGATCATGTTCCGCCACCTCTTGCCGAACGCCATGGTGGCGACCCTGACGTTCCTGCCCTTCATCCTGTCGTCCTCGGTGATGACGCTGACGGCGCTCGACTTCCTCGGCTTCGGCCTGCCGCCCGGCTCGCCCTCGCTCGGCGAGATGCTGAGCCAGGGCAAGGCCAATGTGCAGGCGCCGTGGCTCGGCCTGACGGCGTTCTTCACCGTGGCGGTGATGCTGTCGCTCCTGATCTTCATCGGCGAGGCGGTGCGCGACGCCTTCGACCCGCGCAAGACCTACGGGTGAGATTTCGCTATGATGCGATGCGGCCCGAGGAGGCTGGCATGAACAGGATCGTGCGCGATAACTATCCGGCTGCGAAGCTGCCCGAGGAGCTGCGACCGAGCAGTGATCCGGATGCCCGGGTGCGGGTGACCATCGAGGAGCCCACCGCGCCCCTTTCACAGAGACCCGAACCGACGATGAGCCTCGAGGAAATTTTCTCACTGACGGGGTTTCGCCGACGGTCCAAGCGGGAGATCGACGAGGACGTTCGCCGGGACCGAGATGACTGGGACCACTGAGCCGCGCCCGCGGATCTACATAGACACGAACATCTTCATCTACGCCGTGGAGGGCGAAGCCGCCACGGCTCCGCCGTCGCGTGCCCTGCTCGCAGCGCTTCGAGGCCGACCGGGCACCGCCGTCTCCAGCGAGATCACATTGGCCGAGGTGCTCGCGCCGCCGCGGCGGCCCGATGCGCTGCCCGTCGCCGTGAAGCGGCGAGTCTACCTCGACATGCTGGCCTGGAGTGGCCTAGTGGAGCTGGTGCCCGTGAGTCGGGACATTCTGGTATCAACGGCAGACGTTCGAAGCACCGCGCGCCTGAGGCTGCCCGATGCGATCCATCTGGCCACGGCCATCCATGCACGGTGTGGCTTTTTCGTCTGCGGCGACGACGATTTCCAGTCGCTCCCGGCGGCGATGAAGCGAATCCGCCCCACCACGACCGAGATCGACCAACTCCTGAGGACGCTGGCTTGACTCCCCTCCTCTCCGTGACGGATCTGTCGGTGGCGTTCCGCCAGGGCGGACGCCAGATCCTCGCCGTCGACCGGGTGTCGTTCGACGTCGCGCCGGGCGAGACGGTGGCGCTCGTCGGCGAGTCGGGCTCCGGCAAGTCGGTGACGGCGCTGTCGGTGATGAAGCTGCTGCCCTATCCGGCGGCGAGCCATCCGTCAGGCCGCATCACATTCAAGGGCCAGGAGCTGCTCGGCCGCGCCGAGCACGAGATGCGGCGGGTGCGCGGCGACGACATCGCCATCGTGTTCCAGGAGCCGATGACGTCGCTCAATCCACTGCACACCATCGAGAAGCAGATCGCCGAGATCCTGCTGCTGCACCGCGGCCTCACCGGCGAAGCGGCGCAGCGGCGCATCGTCGAGCTGCTGACCCAGGTCGGCATCCCCGACCCCGAAGGCCGCCTCGGCAGCTATCCGCACCAGCTTTCCGGCGGCCAGCGCCAGCGCGTGATGATCGCCATGGCGCTCGCCAACGAGCCCGATCTGCTGATCGCCGACGAGCCGACCACCGCGCTCGACGTCACCGTGCAGGCGCAGATCCTCGCGCTCCTGAAGGACATTCAGAAGCGGCTCGGCATGGCGATGCTGTTCATCACCCACGATCTCGGCATCGTCCGCAAGATCGCCGATCGGGTGTGCGTGATGAAGCAGGGCCGCATCGTCGAGCACGGTCCGGTCGAGCAGGTGTTCACCGCGCCCGAGCACCCCTATACGCGCCAGCTCCTCGCCGCCGAGCCAAAGCCCGATCCGGCGCCGTTGCAACCCGATGCGCCGGTGGTGGTCGAGACGCGCGACCTCAAGGTGTGGTTCCCGGTGAAGCGCGGCGTGCTGCGCCGGGTGGTCGGCCACATCAAGGCGGTCGACGGCGTCGACATCGCGGTCCGCAAGGGCGAGACGCTCGGGGTGGTGGGCGAGTCCGGCTCCGGCAAGACGACGCTCGGCCTCGCCATCCTGCGGCTGATCTCCTCGGACGGGCCGATCGTCTTTCTAGGCAGCCCGCTGCAAGGGCTGAAGTTCAAGCAGATGCGGCCGTTCCGCCGCGACATGCAGATCGTCTTCCAGGACCCGTTCGGCTCGCTCTCGCCGCGCATGTCGATCGCCGACATCATCGCCGAGGGCCTGTGGGTGCATCATCCGAAGATGCCGGAGGCCGAGCGCGAGCAGCGGGTGATCAACGCGCTCACCGATGTCGGGCTCGATCCGGAGTCGCGCTTCCGCTATCCGCACGAATATTCGGGCGGTCAGCGCCAGCGCATCGCGGTCGCCCGTGCGCTGGTGCTGGAGCCGACCTTCATGGTGCTCGACGAGCCGACCAGCGCCCTCGACATGCTGATCCAGTCGCAGATCGTCGACTTGCTGCGCGATCTCCAGAAGCGGCGCAACCTCACCTACCTGTTCATCTCGCACGACCTGCGCGTCGTCGCTGCGCTGGCGAGCCGGCTGATCGTCATGCGGCACGGCAAGGTGGTGGAGGAAGGCCCCGCCGCGACGCTGTTCAAGACGCCGCGGAGCGCCTATACGCGCGCCCTGTTCGCCGCCGCGTTCAATCTCGACATCGCGCCCGAGGGCGTGGTGGCGCAGTGACGGCGGCGCCGGGATTCGCGGCACCGGGCCGGACGAATGCGTCGAGAGCATGGCCCGCGGCACGGAAAAACTCCGGCCCTGCTGCGAGAGTGCGGTCTTGCATCGCACCATCTTGTGCTATGAGGCGGCGATGAACGAGCAGTCCCGTCCCGTCCTTCTCGCCGACGAGCCCGCCGACGTGCGGCTCGACGGACCCGAGCTGATCGGCCCCGGATTCCGGCGGCTGGAGCGCTACGCCGTCACTCTGTCGCATGGCGACGACACGCCGGTGACGCTGTCGCGCGACATCCTGCGCATCGGCCGCACGGTGGGCATCGTCGCCGTCGATCTCGCCCGCGACGAGATCGTGCTGATCCGCCAGTTCCGCCTCGCCGCCCATCTCGCCACCGGGCTCGGCGAGATCCTGGAAATTCCGGCCGGCTACATCGAGGCCGCCGAGGCGCCGGCCGTGGCCGCGGCGCGCGAATGCCAGGAGGAGATCGGCGTGCCGCCGCGGGCGCTGCGCGAGATCTTCCGCTTCCTGCCGGCGCCCGGAATGCTGGAGGAGTTCGCCACCATCTTCCTGGTCTCTGTCGATGCCACCGCGGTGCCGCCGCGCGCCGGCGCCGACCACGAGATCGAGCACACCCGCCCGATCCGCGTGCCGATCGACGAGGCGATCGCCGGGCTGCGGAGTGGCGCCTTCTACAACGGTTATCTGCTGCTGGCGCTGCAATGGCTGGCGCTCAACCGCGATCGCCTCGCGGTTCTGCTCGGAGAGGACTGACCCCCATGACCATTCCGTATCGCCCCGCCGCGGTGGCGGGCTTGCTGGCGCTCGTCCTGATGATCGGTGCCGTCGCGGCCGGCGTGTCGCCGACCCGGGCGCAGGAGGGCGCGCTGCATCCGATCAAGGGCGAGGACGGCAAGCCGGTGCTGAACTACAAGGTCCCGGTCGAGCTGGAGAGCCGCATCGAGGAGCTTGCCGGCGTCGTGGTGGTCGGCAACCCGAAGGGTGACGTCACCATCGCGGAGTTCTACGATCTCAACTGCCCGTTCTGCCGCCGCGCCTCCGCCGATATCGCCGCGATGATCGAGGCCGACCGCGAGCTGCGGGTGGTGCTGGTGCCGTTCCCGGTGCTCGGCGTCGCCTCCATCCAGGCGGCACGGGTCGAGCTGGCGGTCATCAAGCTCGCCACCCCGGCCCAGGTGATGGCCTTCCATCGCAAGGTCTATGCGGGCCGCGGCACCATCGACGGCAAGCGCGCGCTCGCCGCCGCCAAGGATGTCGGCCTGCCGATCGCCAAGGTGACGGCCGCGGCCGACGAGGATTCGATCACCGACACGATGCTGTCGCATGTGCGCCTCGGCGATGCCCTCGGCCTCCAGGCGACGCCGTCCTACATCGTCAAGGGCGTGGCGGTGCTCGGCCATCCGGGTCGCAAGGCGCTGGAGGGTATCGTCGCCGCGATCCGCCGCTGCGACGCGCCGAGCTGCGACGGAAAGTGAGCGGCGGCGCGGCCGCCGTCACGCCGCCGGCGTGCCGGCCTGATCACATTGTTTCCAGGTGATCACTTCGTCGTCGTTCCGGGGCGCGGCCTCCGGATCGGCGCGTCGCGCCGTCCGGGCGCCGCGAGCCCGGAACCCAGCGAAACACGTCATGACGCGGCAAACTTTGGACTCTCGGCTGGATTCCGGACAGCCGCTTCGCGGCTTCCGGAATGACCACCGAATGGTTCAGCCGGATTTCTAGAGCGGAATCCGATCCAACTGGATCGGACACCACTCTAGAAGTCCTTGCGCGGTCGAATTTTCGACGGCGAACCGGCGTCCACTTCGCCGGAAAATGCTCTAATCACACCGCAGCCGGCGCACGCTGGTGATCGGGCTGCCCGCCGCGGCGATGCGGGCCACCGCCGCCGCCGTCGGCTCCACCGCCACCATCATGTGGTGGGCATTGGCGTGCAGGATCGTGGTCGCGTCGCGCACGATCGCTACATGGCCCGGCCAGAAGATCAGGTCGCCGCGGCGGTACGCCGCCTGAGCGTGCGGATCGGCGAGCGGAGCGCCGAGCGCCCGCTCCTGCATGTCGCTGTCGCGCGGCGCGGTGACGCCGGCGGCCGCGAGCGCCACCTGCACCAGCCCCGAGCAGTCGAGGCCGAGGCTGGTCTTGCCGCCCCACAGATACGGCGTGCCGACGAACCTCTCCGCCACCGCGACGTGATCCGGCTCGCTCGTGCCGGCCGGCGCGAGATGCGCCGCGAACACGAAACCGCCGCCGGCCAGCACCGCGAAAACCCCCTCCGTGCGCATCACCGCGACACGCGCGCCGAGCGACAGCGTCGCCAGCGGCGCCGTCTTGATGGAAGGAGCCGGGAACACGAAGGTGCGCAGCGCCGCCACCCGGTGGGTCGGCGCCGGGCCGTCGGGCCCCAGCGCCTCGCTCGGCAGCCAGCCGACATAGCCGTCGGCGAGCTGGCCCCAGGTCCAACCCTCGTCGTTCTCCTCGTAGACGGTGACGCGCTCGCCGAAAAGCGCCTCGGTGTCGAGCGGCGCGTCGTGCTCCGGCCGGCGGCGCAGCGGCGCCTGCGGCGCCACCACGGCGCGCACGACGCCGTCGACGAAGCGCGCCGCGTCGACCCGCCCGCGCAGATGCGCCGCCGCGAGGTCCGGCCGCGCCGGGGTGAGCCGGGGATCGAGCGTGTTCGTATTCTCAGCCATCGCCCATATGCACACTGATGGCCTTTGCAAATAAACTTCCTTCACGCCTATTTCGGTCGCTCACTCGGCTGCCTACCCCCCGCAGCAGGTGCGGGTTTAGGAGTTTCATTTAGAATGAGAGGCTTGGCAGATTGAACCGCCCGCGCGGGGGAACCTTCACCGCTCCGAACAGGCGCCATCACCGAGGGTTCAGGGGCGTTCCGCTTCACAACAGCAAGGGCAGGATTATTCAGAACCTCTTGCGCCTTTACTATCAACAAGCGAAGCTTTGAAAACTGCTCGGAATTCAGGTATGCAGACCTAGCCCCGACAGAACCAGAGGCGATCGCTACATTCAGTTTTCCGCTCAAATCATTAAAGACAGTGAAGCTCAAGCCACCGCGCGTCGCATACTTCGCCTCGAAGAACGGGTACGGAGTTACGCTCTCATTGGCCTTTGCTATATAGTCGACACCTTCTAAAAGCTCACCAATTTCATCATAGTCCACAAAAGATCGACTGACATGCTTTCCGTACCCTCCATACTCGGAAATCTCAAGAACTAATCCTTTAGTTTCTGATCCAGTCTTCGCGCTTTTGAATGTCATCGCGGTGACCGAAACCTCGCCCTGTGCTTTCACAACACCAATCTCGGCATATCCCTTGACGATTACCGAGCCGACTTCCCCCGTAAAAGCCTCAAGTTTCGTTTTCGGATTCGAAACTAGAGAATCCTGGGCAAAAATAGGATGATTACAAACTACAATGAATAATATCGAGACGAAAACTCTGGGTCGCATCGCTCTTCTGCCTAATAAAACAGTATCTTAACCCTACATCGCATCAGACCGCACCGCAACCGCAATCGGCCAGTTTAGTCGTCGGCCAATTCACAGGCGTGTCAGTGCGCGTGGGACAACCTCGAGCCCCGTCATCCGTACCGCTCGCACAGGAGCGCGTAGAGGGCGCGCGCCGCCTGGCACTCGCCGCCCTCCGGCCGGCCCGGCCGCGCCGACGGCGTCCAGGCGTAGATGTCGAGATGCAGGAAGCTCTTCGCCGCGGCGACGAAGCGGGCGAGAAACAGGGCGCAGAGGATCGAGCCGGCGAAGCCGCCGGTGCCGACATTGTTGATGTCCGCCACCTTGGAATCGAGCATCGACTCGTAGGGCCGCCACAGCGGCAGCCGCCACACCGGGTCGTGCTCGGCCGCGGCGTGGCGGGCGAGGTCGTGAGCGAGCGCGTCGTCGTCGGTATAGAACGGCGGCAGCTCCGGCCCCAGCGCGACGCGCGCGGCGCCGGTCAGCGTGCCCATGTCGATCAGCAGGTCGGGCGCCTCCTCGTCGGCGAGCGCCAGCGCATCGGCGAGCACGAGGCGGCCTTCGGCGTCGGTGTTGCCGATCTCGACCGTGAGGCCGCGGCGCGAGCGGACGACGTCGAGCGGCCGCATGGCGTCGCCCGACACGGCGTTCTCCACCGCCGGGATCAGCACGCGCAGGCGCACCGGCAGCCCGCGGCCCATGATCATGTGGGCGAGCGCCAGCATGCTGGCGGCGCCGCCCATGTCCTTCTTCATCAGCCGCATGGCGGCCTCAGTCTTGAGATCGAGGCCGCCGGTGTCGAAGCACACGCCCTTGCCGACCAGCGTCACCTTGGGGGCGGCGGGATCGCCCCACACGATGTCGATCAGCCGCGGGGCCCGCGCCGAGGCGCGGCCGACCGCATGGACGAGCGGCAGGTTCTCGGCCAGCAGCGCCTCGCCGACGACGCTGCGCAGGCGGCCGCCATGGCGCTCGGCGAGCTTGCGGGCCACCTCCTCCAGCTCCGCCGGCCCCATGTCGTTCGACGGCGTGTTGACGAGGTCGCGAGCCAGATAGACGGCCTCCGCCACACAGGCGAGATCGTGGCCCGCCCCCTCGGGCGGGACCAGGCGGACCTCGCCGGCCGTGTCACCACCGTCGCGGTAGCGGCCGAACCGATAGGCGCCGAGCGCGAAGGCGAGCGCCGCGAGCCGGGCATCCGCCGGCGGCTCGGCGAAGCGGTAGGTGCCGCGCGGCAGCAGCCCCGGCAGCCGCCCGGGCTGGAACGGGTCGCGGCCCGCCTGGCCGGACGGCTCGATCCCGAACAGCACCCCGGCGAGGCGCCCCTGCCCGTCCGGGACCAGCAGGTGCCGCCCCGGCTTCGGCTCGAACCCGACCGCATCGGCGAACGCCACCGCGGCGGGATCGAGCCGCCCCCGCAGCGCCGGCCAGGTGCCGGGATCGACCAGCCAGATCGGGGTTGCGGTCGTGTCGTTGCTCGCGAATGCCGGCTGCATGTCCGCCCGTGCCCGTTCCGCCGTGTTCATCTCGGTCATCGCCCTGCTAGCACGCGACCGGGGTGACTTGAAGCCGCCCGCCGCGCGGGCGCCAGAGCGGCGCGGGCGCAAGACCAGCGCGGGTGGCAGACCGGCGCGGGTGGCAGACCGGCGCGAACCCGCGTGGACGCCCGGCCGGCCTTCGACTATGCGATCGCAGGCGCGACCGGACGCGCCAGCATCGCGAGGACCCCGCATGGCGATCGACTTTTACGCCTTCGACACCCCCAACGGCCGCAAGATCAGCGTGGCGTTGGAGGAGATGGCGCTGCCCTACACCGTCAAGGTCGTCGACATCACCAAGGACGAGCAGTTCGCCCCCGCCTTCCTGGCGATCAGCCCCAACAACAAGATCCCGGCGATCGTCGATCCCGACGGCCCGGACGGCCAGCCGATCAGCGTGTTCGAGTCGGGCGCCATCCTGATCTATCTGGCCGAGAAGACCGGCCGCTTCCTGCCGCGCGATCTCCGCGCCCGGGTGCCGGTGCTGGAATGGCTGATGTTCCAGGTCGGCGGATTCGGCCCGATGCCGGGCCAGGTGCATCACTTCATCGGCCTCGACAGCGAGGCGGACCGCCGCTACGGCCTCGCCCGCTTCCAGAAGGAGACGCACCGGCTCTACGGCGTGATGGACCGCCGCCTGGCGGACCGCGACTTCTTCGCCGGCGACATCTCGATCGCCGATTTCGCCATCGTGGGCTGGGCCTGGCGGCACCAGCGCCATCAGGTCGATCTCGCCCAATATCCCAATGTGCGGCGCTGGTACGACACCATGATGGCCCGGCCGGCGGTGGCGCGCGGCTTCGCGGTGCCGCTGAAGTAGCGGGCGGGCACCGGCCCGTCGCCCCGAGTCGGTCACCGCGTGATTCTGAAGGAGCGGAATACTTTAACCGGGTGTTAGGGTTAACGGTCTACTTCTGGTCTCGTGCCGGCCCTGGTCACGGCTGGCCCGAGTGAGGTTTCACCGTGTCCCGCCGCCCGCGCTCCCCCCACCGTCTGCTCACCTCCGCCGCCCTCGCCGGCGTGCTCGCCCTCGCCACCGCCGGCTGCTCCACCACGGGCGGGCCGCTGCTGCTGCGCGCGACCGGGAGCGCCGAGCGCGTCGCCACCACGCCCGCAGTGGCGCGCAGCGAGGCCGACTGGCGCCGCGAGGTCGACACCTGGGGGGCGCGCTACCGCGCCGACCCCTCCGACCGCACCACCGCCATGGCCTATGCGAAGGCGCTGTCGGCGACCGAGCGGCGCGCCGAGGCGGTATCGGTGCTGGAGCAGATCTCGCTGCGCAACCCGAAGGACCCGGCGCTGCTCGGCGCCTATGGCCGGGCTCTCGCCGATGCCGGCCGCTTCGAGCAGGCCCTCGACGTGCTCGGCCGCGCCCACAGCCCCGACCGACCCGACTGGCGCATCCTGTCGGCGCAGGGCGCCGTGCTCGACCAGCTCGGCCGCCACAAGGACGCGCAGGCCTACTACGCCAGCGCCCTCAAGATCGTGCCCGGCGAGCCAACCGTGCTGTCCAATCTCGGGCTGTCCTATGCCCTCGCCAAGGACCTGCGGCGCGCCGAGGCGACGCTGCGCGAGGCCGTGGGGCGGCCCGACGCCGACCCGCGGGTGCGGCAGAACCTCGCCCTGGTGGTGGGCCTGCAAGGGCGCTTCACCGATGCCGAGGATCTGGCCCGCGCCGACCTGCCGGCCGACGAGGCGTCCGCCAACGTCGCCTATCTGCGCGAGATGCTGGCCGAGAAGGGCGACATCAAGCGGATCGGCCGCCCGGCCCCGATCGCGGCGCGCGGCCGCTCGTGAGCGTGCGGCCGGCTTCCCCGGTCTTCACCTCCCCCTGGAGAGAGACGGCCGACCGGGGCCACGTCGCCGAAGAATGCTCTATTTCAGCGACATCACCTGGATGGCGGCCGGCCCCAGGATGACGATGAACAGCACCGGCAGGAAGAACACGATCATCGGCACGGTGAGCTTGGGCGGCAGCGCGGCGGCGCGCTTCTCCGCCTCGGCCATGCGCATGTCGCGGTTCTCCTGCGCCATCACCCGCAGCGCATGAGCCATCGGGGTGCCGTAGCGCTCCGACTGTTGCAGCGCCAGGCAGACCGACTTGACGCCGTCGAGGCCGGTGCGCTTGGCGAGATTCTCGTACGCCTGCTTGCGGTCCGGCAGATAGGACAGCTCGGCCGTGGTCAGCATCAGCTCCTCGGCAAGCGGGATCGACTGGGCGCCGACCTCCTGGCCGACCCGGCGCAACGCCGCCTCGATCGACATGCCGGACTCGACGCAGATCAGCAGCAGATCGAGGGCGTCCGGAAACGCCCGCCGGATCGAGAGCTGGCGCTTCTGAATCTTGTTCTTGAGGACGAGCGGTGGAAGCTGGATGCCGAAGAAGGTGGCCGCGATGCAGATACCCAGCTTGACCGTCGTCGGCTGGTCGAGATCGAGAAGAACGAAGACGTACAGGATCGACGCCAGCAGCATCACCAGGGGCGCCACCGCTCGGAAGAACAGGAAGCCCACATAGGGCGCCGATCCGCGATATCCGGCCTGGGTGAGAAGGACGCGCGCCTCCTCCTGGCCGAGCCACTTGTTCAGATTGAACTGCTCGACCACGCGCTGCATGTACTGCTTGGGCGAGGCGCGCAGCTTGACCCGATCGCCGCGCGCCAGCCGCTCGCGTTCGCGCTGGCGCATGCGCTCTCGCTCGATCGCCACCGCGTTCATCCGCTTCTCCAGCGTGTCGGTGGCGAGCAGCGGCATGGCGAGCGTCAGGACGGTGGCTCCCGCCGCGATGGCGGAGAGCACCATCAGCAGCAGCCGGCTGTCGTGGAGGATATCGACCAAGTCGGGCATGGCACGCAGCCTCGGACCGTACGGGTTCAGAAGTCGAAATTGATCATCTTGCGCATCACCAGGATGCCGGCCCCCATCCACATGGCCGAGCAGGCCAGCAGGAAGTGCCCGGTGGGATGCGTCCACAGGATCGAGATGTAATCGGGACTGGTGATGAACACGGTCAGCATCACCAGCGGCGGCAGCGCCCCGATGATGGTGGCCGACGCCTTCGCCTCCATCGACATAGCGGCGATCTTCTCCTTCATCTTCTTGCGATCGCGCAGCACCTTGGAAAGATTGCCGAGGGCTTCCGAGAGATTGCCGCCGGCCTGCTGCTGGATCGCCACGACGATGCCGAAGAAGTTCGCCTCGGCCACCGGAATGCGATCGTAGAGGCGGCCGCAGGCTTCGCCGAGCGGCATGCCGACGGCCTGGGTCTCCAGGATGGCGCGGAACTCGCTGCGGATCGGCTCGTCGGAGTCGGCGACGATCACCTTCATGGAGTCGAACAGCGGCAGCCCCGCCTTGATGCCGCGGACGATGACGTCGACCGCATCGGGAAAGTGCTGGAGAAACTTCGCCTCGCGCCGCTTGCGCAGGTAGGAGAGGAGCCACGACGGCAGCCCACCGCCGGCCGCGAAGCCCAGCGCGATCGCCGGCAGGAGCCCGCCCCCCACCAGCAGCACCAGGGCGAACACCGAGACCCCGAGCACCCCGCTGAGGACCATGAATTTCTGCTTCGACCAGTCGAGCCCGGCGCGGGCGATGCGCACCGAGAGCGACGGCCTGTTGACCTTGCGGCCCCGCGCCTCGATCTCCTTGAGGGTCTCCTCGAGCTGCTCGCGGCGGGCGCGCTGCGGGCCGCGCGCCGCCTGCCGCCGCGCCGGCTCGGGCCGCGCCAGGGCGCCGACCCGCTGCTCCGCCGCCTTCTCGCCGGAGAGAAGCGGGAACAGGAACACCCACGCGACGCCGCCGACCGAGACGGTGACGAGGAACACGAGCGCGATCGCTTGCAGGGACATGACGCTACTCCTCGTGCCGCCCCCTCCCCTGCCGGAGACGCGGGACGGCCCGTTACACGACACGACGGCGCGCCGCCCCGCTAGGCGGCTCCGCTCCGCTCCGCGGCATCGAGCGCCGCCGCCAGGCGGACGTCCTCGCCGAAATAGCGGGCCCGCTCCCAGAAGCGCGGCCGTCCGATGCCGGTCGACCGATGGCGACCGATCAGCCGGCCATTGGCATCCTCGCCGAGCAGATCGAAGAGGAACAGATCCTGGGTGATGATGACGTCGCCTTCGAGCCCCATCACCTCGGTGATGTGGGTGATCTTGCGCGAGCCGTCGCGCAGACGCGCCGCCTGGATCACCACATCGACCGAGGCGCACACCATCTCGCGGATGGTGCGCGAGGGCAGCGAGAACCCACCCATGGTGATCATCGATTCGAGACGCGACAACGCCTCGCGCGGGTTGTTGGCGTGCAGCGTCCCCATCGAGCCGTCATGGCCGGTGTTCATCGCCTGCAACAGGTCGAACGCCTCGGGTCCGCGCACCTCGCCGACGATGATGCGCTCGGGCCGCATGCGCAGGCAGTTGCGCACCAGGTCGCGCATCGTCACCTGGCCCTCGCCCTCCAGATTGGGCGGCCGCGTCTCCAGGCGGACGACATGCGGCTGCTGGAGCTGAAGCTCGGCCGCGTCCTCGCAGGTGATCACCCGCTCGTCGTCGTCGATGTAACGGGTGAGACAGTTGAGCAGCGTCGTCTTGCCGGAGCCGGTGCCTCCCGACACGATGGCGTTGACCCGACAGCGGCCGATGATCTTCAGGATCTCGGCGCCCTCGGGCGAGATGGTGCCGTAACGGACGAGCTGCTCGAGGGTGAGCTTGTCCTTCTTGAACTTGCGGATGGTGAGCGCCGGCCCGTCGATGGCGAGCGGCGGCACGATGACGTTGACGCGCGAGCCGTCCGGCAGGCGGGCGTCGCAGATCGGCGAGGATTCGTCGACGCGCCGGCCGACCTGGCTGACGATGCGCTGGCAGATGTTGAGGAGCTGCTGGTTGTCGCGGAAGCGGATGCCGGTCTTCTGGATCTTGCCGGCGACCTCGATGTAGACGGTGCCCGACCCGTTGACCATCACGTCGGCGATGTCGTCGCGCGCCAGCAGCGGCTCCAGCGGGCCGTAGCCGAGCACGTCGTTGCAGATGTCGTCGAGCAGCTCCTCCTGCTCGGCGATCGACATCACGATGTTCTTGATCGCGATGATCTCGTTGACGATGTCGCGGATTTCCTCGCGCGCCGACTCGACGTCGAGGCGGGCCAGCTGGGCGAGGTCGATGGCCTCGATCAGGGCCCCGAAGATGGCGCTCTTGGTCTCGTAATAGGAATCCGAGCGACGCGAATCGACCGCCGCCGGGGCCCGCACCGGGGACGGCGCGTCGGCGAGTGTCGGCACCCGTCCGCCCACGGTGGCGGGCGGCGGCACCATCGGGGCCGCGAGGCCGCTGGACGGGAATGGGGCAGGCCCCGCCTCGGTCCGCTCGGGCGGCGGCGGCGCCACGGGCGCCGGCGTCATCCGCGGCACATCCCTGGCTTCCGTCGGCAGGCCGGACCGTCTTCCGAACACGCGCGCACTCCGGTGGGTTGTCAGCGACTGAACAGCTTGCCGAGCAGCGGCGTCAGCCGCCCGGCCCGGTTCTTCTTGGCATCGGATCGCCCCGTCAGAATCTGAGCGAGCTGCCGGAACGTCTCGGCGGTGCGGTGCGACGACGAGACTTCGGCGATCATCTGCCCGTTGTTGGCCGCGGTGCCGAACAGCTGCGGCTCGAACGGGATGATGGCGACGGGCTCGTCCTCCAGCGCCTTGGCGAAGTCCGGCGGCTTGATCTCGGGGCGCTTCGGCACCCCGACCTGGTTGAGGCAGTAGAGCGGGCGCCGGTCGTTCGGGCGCGCGCTCCTGAGCATGTCGACGATGTTCTTGGCGTTGCGGAGGCTGGCGAGATCCGGGGCCGCGACCAGCAGGATCTCGTCTGCGCCGACCAGCACGCGCTTGGTCCAGGCCGACCACAGATGCGGCACGTCGAGGACCACGCAGGGCACGCTGGCGCGCAGCGAGTCGATCACCGGGTCGAAGCTCTCGGGCGGGAAGTCGTAGACTCGGTCGATGGTCGCCGGCGCGGCGAGCAAACTGAGGTGATCGGTGCACTTCGACAGCAGCCGGTCGATGAAGGCGGTGTCGACGCGCTCGGGCGAGAACACCGCATCGGCGATGCCCTGCGGTGGGTCCTGGTTGTAGTCGAGGCTGGCGGTGCCGAAAGCGAGATCGAGATCGGTGACCACCGTGTCGAGCGCGAGATCGCGGGCCACCGCCCAGGCGATGTTGTGAGCGACCGTGGAGGCGCCGACGCCGCCCTTGGCACCGACCACGGCGACGATGCGGCCGACCGGCTTGGCGCTCGGGGCGTGAAACAGCGTGCTCACCGCCCGCACCACGGCGACCGGGGCGACCGGCGCGATCAGGTACTCGCTGATGCCGCGCCGGACCAGCTCGCGGTAGAGGCCGACATCGTTATGGTGGCCGACCACGATGACGCGGGTCGCGGCGTCGCAGACCTCGGCGAGGTCGTCGAGCGAGCCCAGGATCTCCTCGCCACGGTTCTCCGTCTCCAGCATGATCACGTTGGGGGTCGGGGCGTTGCGATACGCCTCGATGGCGGCCGCCATGCCGCCCATCTGGACGCGGACATGCGCCTTGATCATGCGGCGGTCACCGGCGGCGGCCTGCACGGCCGCGGCCGACTCCGCGGTCTCGCAGAACGCCTGCACGGAAACGCGAGGCACCGGCGCGATGTAATCGTCGTCGCTGGCGGCGACGATGGTTTCCGGAGCGGCGGCCGCTTGTCGAGGATACGTGATCATTTGCCCAGATCGCTGATCTTGCCCTTGTCTTCCTTCGGGTATTCGCCTCCGGTCGGCTGGCCTTTCTGGTACTTGTCGAGCACCACCGAGCGGCGTGCGCTCGGGATCGGCGTGCTGCCGCGCGGCTGCACCAGATCGTGCGGATCGTCGACCATGGCGGCCAGGTTGCGCTGGGTGGCGCAACCGAGATTGTGGTAGGGCCGGTTGGTCATGTACTCGGGATTGGCGTAGTTCGGCCCGAGATCGTCGGGCCACAGGCCGCACGGCCCCGCCGAGGCCACCATGCGCGGGTAGCGCACCCGCAGGGTGGCGAGCTGGGTCGCGAGCCGCGGCCGGTAGGGCTGGACCGCGATGGCGTTCGGCGGCAGGCCGCCGGCATGCAGCAGCGCCTGCACCTCGGGCAGCGCATCGGCAGCCGCGCGCTCGTTCGGGGTTCCGGCCGGCAGCTCGATGACGATGCCGCCGGTCGCCTCGCGCTGCCAGGAGCGCGCGAAGGACAGCACCTGCGCCCGCTGGTTGGGGTTGAGCCCGCCGCGATTGGTGCCGATGAACAGCTCCATCGCCTGGTCGCCCTCCTGCACGGTGATCGGATGCCGGAGGCGGTAGTCGGACGGCACGCTGCCGGTCTGCTCGCGCGCCGTGGTGGTGCAGGCGCCGACGAAGCCCGCCATCAGCAGCACGGCGAGGCGGTGCAGCAGAACCGCGCGGGGCCGGCGGCGCGGCGGGGTGATCGGATCGGCTCGGGTCATGGGGCGCTCTCCGGTCCGTGCCGGTCAATCGAGAATGAAGCCGTACTTGCCGAAATAGGTTCGGCGCGCATCGACGCTGCCGCGGACGCCGTAGAGACGATTGAGCCGCCCCATCAGCACCGAGGAGGGGTCCGACATGTCGGCGAATCCATCGTCGGGACGCGACAGCTCCTTCGGCGCGACCGCGCGCACCGTGTAGGGCGTCACCAGGATGACCAGCTCGGACTGGCGATTCACGTAGTCGCGGCTGCGGAACAGCGTGCCGAGCACCGGAAGCTGCAACAGGCCCGGAAAGCCGTTGATCTGCTGCTTGGTCTGCTCCTGGATCATGCCGGCCATCGCCAGCATGCCGCCGGACGGCACCTCGACCAGCGTCTCGGCCCGCCGGGTGCGGATCGACGGCACCGTGACGGTCGGGCCGCCGATGGTCGGCTGCAAGGTGATCGAGCCCTCGTTGGAGAGATCCGACACCTCGGTCATCACCTTGAGGCTGATGCGGCCCTCGCTCAGCACCACCGGCGTGAACGACAGGCCGATGCCGAACTTCTTGAACTGCACCGACACCTGGCAGTTGCGCCCGGTCTGGTCGCAGGTCAGGCCGCCCGGAATCGGAAACTCGCCGCCCGCCAGGAACGAGGCGCTCTCGCCCGAGATCGCGCTCAGATTGGGCTCGGCGAGCGTGCGGATGACACCGGCCCGCTCCATCGCCTTGAGGGTCGCGGTCACCTTGCCGCCGAAGCCGGCGGTCAGCGCCGTCGGACTGAGCTGCTGGCCATAGGCCGAGAACGGGTTCGAGGTGTTGAAGTCCAGCACCGCGTTGCCGCCGCCGATCTGGCCGTTGAGATCGATGCCGAGCTGCTTGATGACGTCGCGCTGGATCTCGGCCACCGTCACCTTCAGCATCACCTGGTCGCGGCCCTTGATGCTGATGGCGTTGACCACCTTGGTGTCGGAGCCGACCAGCCGCGTCGCGATATCGAACGCCTGCTGCGACTCGCCGGGGCTCGACACCGAGCCGGTGAGCATGACGCCGTCGCCGACCCCCTCGATGGACACGTCGCCGGCCGGAAACATCCGCCGCAGCGTCGCCTTGAGGCCGTTCAGGTCGCGCGTCACCGCGATGTCGAAGCCGGCGATCTGGGCGCCCGCGTCGTCGAAGAAGTAGACGCTGGCCTGTCCGATCTTGACGCCGATCAGGTAGGCACGGCGCGACGAGCGGATCACCGCATTGGCGATCAGCGGGTCGGACACCAGCACGTCCTTCACGTCGCGCGGCAGATCGATCACCACCGACTTGCCGATACCGAGCTGTACCGGCTGGGCGCCGCCCTCCAGGGCCACCGGGTCGACGGGGAGAGGCGCCGGAGGCGGCACGCCGCGCGGATCGGCGGCGCCGGCCGTGCCGGCCGCCACGATCGCCGCGCCGGCGAGCAGGATGCCGAGCACCAGCCCCCGGATCGTCGTCCTGATGGACATCTCAACCCCCCCGTCGCGGCGCGCGGACGCGCCCCTCACTTCGAGATCACGGTGCTGGTCACACCGAACCGGACCATGTTCAGACGGTTGCCGCCGCGCTCCACCTCGACGACCTCGCCGCGGTCCTTCTCCCGGGTCGGATCGGAGTCGGCGAGGCTGCGGAGCGCCAACGAGAGTGACCCCATCTGCTTGGAGACCGCCAGGGTCTCGGCCTGGCGCGGCGTCAGCTCCAGCGTCGCGGTGCGACCGACCACCACCTTCTGGCCGCCCTTCTCCTCGACGAGCTGATCGATGGCGAGCACCCGGACATCCGGCAGCACCGTCTCGCTGACATGGGACTCGACGCCGGTCGCCCGCTCGGATTCGCGGTCGCGCCGGGTGAGCAGCACATCGACGCGGTCATTGGGCAGGATGAAGCCGCCGGCGCCGGTCTCCGGCGAGATCTCGGTCGACGCGGCGCGCATGCCGGGCGGCAGGATCGCCGCCATGTAGCCCGAGCCCTTCACCTTGATCAGCTTGCTCTCGCGCACCGGCTCGCCGGCCGCGATCGGGGTCCGGGCGATGGCGCCGACGAGCTGGGGGATGGCGTCGGGCCGCTCGTTGCGGCGCAGGAAGGCCGGGCTCAGCGCCGCGGTCGGCCAGGGCTGCCAGGCGACGTCCGCCTCGGCGAGCGTCTGGCCGATGCCGATATCGGACTTGGCGACGAGAATCTCGACGGTGTCGAGCTTCGCCACCGGCTCCACCGGCACCGGCTCCGCTCGATCGAGGCCGCCGACCAAGAAGGCCGCTAGGCCGCCAGCGGCGACCGCAATACCGAGAACGATCAGGCGGGCGGCTTTCATACGCTTCACTTTCCGAGACACGCGACGGCGTAGGCGGCCGTCCTGCGGTGATTTCAGCAGGGAATGGTCAATTCATGGTTAATGAGGGGTATCCGGGCGCGCGTGCGGCCGGCGGCGCGCCACCCGTCATCGAGCGGGCCGGCCCTGCGTCTTCGCCACGGGCGGGACGTGCCTCGCCGGGGGGCGCGATCGCGCGCGAGCCATGGGCCTGGACGGTGCGCCAGCCCAGGCCGGTAGGCTCAGCCGAGCGTCGTCATCCAGGGGGTCGACGGATAGATCAGCAGCGCCGCCGCCGCCAGCGCGATGCCGTACGGGATGCCGCCGTCGCGGCGATGCAGGCGCTCGATCCAGTCGGACCCGCTCAACCGCCCCGGCAGCGCGTACTTGCGGAACTCGAGCAGCGTCAGGGTGAGCACGCCACCGAGCAGGGAGGCGTAGAGCAGGTACTCGTAGAGGAAGCCGAAGCCGAACCACAGCGCCGTCGCGGCGGCGAGCTTGGCGTCGCCACCGCCGATCCAGCCGCGGGCGAAGAACACGAAGGCGATCACCAGCACGAGAACGCCGGCCCCGACATGCTGGAGCGCCACCGCGGCCGGCATGCCGGTCGCGAACGCCAGCACCGCGAAGCCGGCCACCAGCAGGATCGACACGCGATTGGAGATCGTCATGGTGAACAGGTCGCTCGACGCCGCGAAGGCCATGAGCGCCGGGAAGATCAGCAGCAACGCCGCGTCGAGCAGCATGGCGTCACCTCCCCGCCGTCGCGAGCTTGTCCGAGACGTCCACGAAGCGGTCCTTCATGCTCGTGCCCACCGCCTGGACGGCGGCGATGACGGTGATCGAGACACCGGCGGCGATGAGCGCGTACTCGATCGATGTCGCCGCCGCCTGATCAGCCGCGAAACGCTTCAATACATCGAGCATGCCTGCCTCGGGCCATCCTGTTGGACGCGCAGAATACGGCGCAGGGATTAAGCGCGAGTAACTTGCAGCCACTCTGGACGCGAGGACCGCAGTGGCCGCAGCGCAATCCACAGCGGCGGCGTCCGCGGTCTACCGACCACCTCCGGGCAGCAGAAGGCCCCGGACCCGGTGTCCGGAGCCTGCCATTCGATCTGTTCGGACGGGCGTCAACTCATTCGGCCGTGTTGAGCTTCGACGAGACAGTCGAGAACGTCGTCTTCAGGCCGCTGCCGAGCGAGTTCACCACCGCGATGATGGCGACCGAGATGCCGGCGGCGATCAGGCCGTACTCGATGGCGGTGGCGCCCGAATTGTCGGAGACGAAACGCTTGATGAGGTTCATTGCAAGGTCCTTGACGTGAGAGCGTGGTAGGCGACGACCACCATCGCAGCCGGCTCTGGACGATGCGCTAAGACCTCATCTCGAAAGTCGTCTCCGATTTCGTGTCGAATGCGGCCGGGGCCGTTAAGGTCGGCTTACCCATGGCGGGCATCGCGCAAGCGGCGCGACGCGCGTGGTGGACGCGCGACCGGGTGCTCCGAACAGCAGAAGGCCCCGGACCTGAGGTCCGGGGCCTTCTGTTCATTCGTCGGTCGCGTTACTGAGCCGTGTTGAGCTTCGACGAGACGGTCGAGAACGTCGTCTTCAGACCGCTGCCGAGGGAGTTCACCACCGCGATGATGGCGACCGAGATGCCGGCGGCGATCAGGCCGTACTCGATGGCGGTCGCACCGGACTCGTCCTTCACGAAACGCTTCACAAGGGTGTTCATGGGCTGCTCCTGGATTCCACGCTTGCTGTCTGAGCTCGGTCCGCCGAGCCGATTGTGCCCCGGCCGATCCGGACCATGGCGACAACCTAGCGGATGTGCGTTGCGGGCCGGTTAATCGGATCGTCTAAACATCGCCTCGAAACGATCCTTCATCGCGTGGTTAACACGGCCTTTCCGGATCGTGTTCAAATCACTGAAAAGAAAGGTAAATTTCAGCCTTCTGGGAACCGCCCACAAGGCGTCGATTGGCATTTCGTTCACCACTTCCGCGGCAAGGTCGAGGCTCGAGAACGGCCGTGTCGCAACGGTCGTCCGTGGTGTTGGTGGAGAGTTCCGATGACGTTCAGATCGCGGCGGCGCTGGGTCTCGTGGAGCTCGGGGCTTGCTCTCGCGCTGGCCTGCGGCGTCGCGGCCGCCGAGCCGAGCCCACCCGGCGACCCGCTGGTCGTCATGCTCGATCAGGCGCGCCTCGTGCGCATGCCCGAGAACGTCGCCACCATCGTGGTCGGAAACCCGCTGATCGCCGATGTTTCGGTGCAGTCCGGCGGCGTCATGGTGGTGACCGGCAAGGGCTACGGCATCACCAACCTGATGGCGCTCGATCGCAACGGCAAGGTGCTGATGACCGAGAACGTGCAGGTGCAGGGAGCTCCCGACACCGTCGTGGTCTATCGCGGCATCAACCGTGAATCCTACAGCTGCACACCCGACTGCAATCGCCGCATCACGCTCGGCGACATGCCGCTGTTCTTCGAGCAGACGATCGCGCAGACGGGCTCGCGCAACAGCCGCGCTCAGGCCGGGGCGACCGGCGGCTTCGCGCCGCGCTGACCGGGACACGGGTCGGCGCCGGAGGCCGCGCGACCCCCGCAGGGTTAACGGATCGCCAACGACGGCCCCGCCCGCCTCTCCGCTGCCTGCAAGGGTTTCACAACGGGCCTTTGCCTAAAATAGCTCGTTCACGAGAGGTACGCCCATGCGCCGATCGAGCAGGGTGATCGTTCCATCGACAAGGACCGGACCGCCGCGACCGCAGGGATGGCTGACACGCCGGCTCGGCGTGCTGCTGCTGCGTCGCTTCGTGCGCCGCCAGGACGGCGCTACCGTGGTCGAGTTCGGCCTGGTGCTGCTGCCGTTCCTGTCGATCCTGCTGATGATCATGGAGACATCGCTGTTCTTCTTCGCCCAGCAGACGCTGGAGACGGCGGTCGCCGACTCGGCGCGGCTGATCATGACCGGCCAGGCGCAGAGCGCGAAGTACGATGCTGCGCAGTTCAAGACGGCGGTGTGCGGCCGCATCGTCGCCCTGTTTGACTGCACCAACGGCCTCTATGTCGACGTCAGCAAGTACTCGAACTTCTCCTCGATCGGCACCAGCGTGGCGGTCGACGCCGACGGCAAGCCGGTGACCCAGTATCAGCCCGGCGCCAAGGGCGACATCGTGGTGGTGCGGCTGATCTACCGCTGGCCGATCACCACGCCGCTCGCGCAGATGTATCTGGCCGAGCCCTCCTCGACCACCCGCATGCTGGTCGCCACTGCGGCCTTCCGCAACGAACCGTTCTGAGGCGCGCCATGCCGCAGCTCCGCACTCTGGCCGGCCCGGCCCGCCGCTTCGCCGGCGACGACAGCGGCGTCTCCGCGGTGGAGTTCGCGCTGATCCTGCCGCTCATGCTCACCCTCTATCTCGGTGGTGTCGAGGTCACCCAGGCGGTCAGCATCGACCGCAAGGTTACGCTGGTGGCCCGCACGGTGGCAGACCTGACCGCTCAGGCGAGCACGGTGAGGAACGAGGATCTCGACAATTATCTGGGCGCCTCGAAGGCGGTGATCGTGCCGTACACCTCGACCCCGCTCAACGTGACGGTGTCGAGCATCGTCATCGACAAGAATCTCAGGGCGACCGTCGACTGGAGCAGGAACCTGGCGGGCGGCACGCCCTACGCCAAGGGCGCCGACATGACCTCGCGAATACCGGCCGCGCTGCGCGAGCCGTGTGCCACCGCGACATCCGCCTGCACGCTGATCTGGGGCGAAGCGACCTACGACTACAAGCCGACCATCGGCTACGTGATCACCGGCATGCTGACGCTCAGCGACGTGATCTTCATGAAGCCGCGGCTCACCAACCAGATCACCAAGACGTGACCGGCGCGCCATCCCGCCGGTTGATCGCCGTCACTCGATCGGCAGCACGGTGGTCGACTTGACCCGCTCCATAGCGAACCGCGACGTCACGTTCTTCAGCGGCACCGCGGCGATGAGCTGCTTGTAGAAGCGGTCGTAAGCCTGCATGTCCGACACGACGACGCGCAGCATGTAGTCGACGTCGCCCGCCATCCGGTACAGCTCCATCACCTGCGGCATGGCGGCGACCGTCTGGGCGAAGCGGTCGAGCCACGCCTGCGAATGGTCGGCGGTCTCCACCGAGACGAACACGGTGACGCCGAGCCCGACCCGGTCCGGATCGACCAGCGCCACCCGCCGGGTGATGACGCCCTGCGCCTCCAGCTTCTGGATGCGCTTCCAGCACGGCGTCGACGACAGCCCGACCCGGCTGCCGATCTCCTGCACCGAGAGCGAGGCGTCCTCCTGGAGAAGGCGCAGGATCTTGTGGTCGATGGCGTCCATGCGGGGCCGTGGCGTGGGAGGAGTGGTGACGGATCGTCTTGGGCAAGTCGTCTTGGGCGAGCCGTCTCGGGCAAGCCGACGCCGCCGCGGACGCCGGCTTCGAAGGGCGCGCTAGCCGGTTGCGATCCCCTCGACCCAGCCGCGGATGAGGGCGTGGCCGATGGCGATGGGCGGCGGCGTGGTGAGGCCGTCGGGATGGCGGCGGGCCAGCATGGCGGCAGCCTCGTCGCGGCCGAACCAGCGCAGATCCTCGAGCTCGGTGCGGTCGATCGTGAGGTCGGTCGACAGCGCCTCGGCGTAGCAGCCGATCATCAGCGACATCGGGAACGGCCACGGCTGCGAGGCCGCGTAGCCCACGCGGCCACAGCGAATGCCGGCCTCCTCCAGGGTCTCGCGCCGCACCGCCTCCTCGATCGACTCGCCGGGCTCGACGAAGCCGGCGAGGCACGACCACATGCCGGGGGCGAAGCGCGCTTGGCGGCCGAGCAGGCAGCGGTCGCCGTCGACCGCCAGCATGATGACGACGGGATCGGTGCGCGGGAAATGATCCGCCCCGCAAGCCGGGCAGCGGCGCCGCCAGCCGGCATCGGCGAGCGCGGACGGCGACCCGCAGGCGGAGCAGAAGCGATGCCGGGCGTGCCACAGCAGCAGGGCCTTGACGGCGGCGAGCGCCGGCAGGTGCTCGCCCGCCACCAGGCCCTGGACCGCGATGCTGCGCAGGTCGGTCACCATGAGGTCGGGGCGGGCCGCGAGCGCCTCGGCGGCCGCCGGATCGATGCCGACGCCGAAGCGGCCGGCCGTCCCGTCGAGCCCGAGCCACACCCGCTCGTGCGGCGGCGCCAGCCGCTCGGCCTCGGCGAGGGTGAACAGCGGATCGGCCAGGTCGACGCCACGCCGAAGCACCACGAGCTCACCCGCCACCACATAGGCGCGGGCCGCCGGGTCGGCCGCCAGCGCCGCCGCGCGGGCCGCATCGTGGCGGACGGCGGGCTGACGATCCAGGAGACCGCCGGTGTAGCCGAGCCAGAGGCGCCGGGCACGGGGCTCGGCGCGATCGGGGGCGGCGCAATCGGGGGCGACGCGATCGGGGGCGACGTGATCAGGGTCGACGTGATTGGGCGCGGCGCGATTGAGCATCGTCACTCCGGCAATGGCCGGAGGGAGGCCCGCCGGGCCGCGTGGGGGCTTCCGATCGGCGACCGGCGCCTCGTTCGCGCGCCAGCGGGCGGGGACCCGACTCGGCCGGATTCAAACGTCATGGCGCCAATAAGGGCGAGGCTTCAGTCCGACGCAAGCCAAATTCTGCGGCGCAGCGCCCGGATGAAGGCATCGCGCTCCTGCGGGTCATGGGCCACCGGCGCCACCTGGCCCCAGATCGGCCGCGGCCACGCGGCATCGCCGGTGCGGCGGGCGACGACATGGACGTGGAGCTGCGGCACCACGTTGCCGAGCGCCGCCACATTCAGCTTGTCGCACTCGGTCACCGCCTTGAGGGCGCGGCCGGTGCGGGCGATCTCGACCATGAGCTGAGCTTGCGCGACCTCGTCGAGATCGATGATCTCGGAGACCTCGGGACGGCGCGGCACCAGCATGAGCCACGGGAAGTTGGCGTCGTTCACCACCAGCACGCGCGACAGCGGCAGGTCGCCGATATTGATGGTGTCCTTGGCGAGCTGCGGGTGCAGCGACCAGCCGGCGGCGGGATCGGGCATCGGGAACCTGCGGGCAGAAGCTATGAGGAAAATCCGGGGGCACCGGAACGCGGCACCGTCGGCCGCCACCTTAGCAGGCGGACCCGTCGGGTCGAAGCGCCCCCGGCTCTGCCCGGGAGCGACGCCGCGACCGTCGCCGCGACCGGCGCCGAGACGCTTGCAATCCGGTCCCGTCCCGTCGATATAGGGGGCGGGAGGTTGGCGGTGGACGAGCCACTCGCCAACCGGGTCAGGTCCGGAAGGAAGCAGCCCTAACGAGCCCCGGTTCGGGTCGCTTGTCAGCCTCCCACTTCGTGACCTGCTGTTCGGGCGACGGGCTATTCAGGTGACTGGATTCTCGGTCGCGGGGTAGTCGGTCGCTGCCATTCCGTCATTGCGCTGCTGCGAGGGCCCGGCCGAGCGATGGACGACGCCGAGACATCCGGGCTCGCGGTCCCGCCGGCCGCCGCCCCGACCGAGCCGGCGTCTTCGGGCCTGTTCCCCTCCCCGCCCCCGATCGCCCCGACGAATTCCGCCCCTGCGTCCGCGCCCGTCGGCCCCTACCGGGTGCTGGCCCGAAAATACCGCCCGTCGACCTTCGCGGACCTCATCGGCCAGGACGCGATGGTGCGCACCATCTCCAATGCGTTCGAGACCGGCCGCATCCCGCAGGCGTGGATTCTCACCGGCGTGCGCGGGGTCGGCAAGACGACGACCGCCCGCATCCTCGCCCGCGCCCTCAACTACGCGCTGCCGGACGGCTCGGTGACCGGGCCGACCATCCACATGCCCAGCCTCGGGCTGCACTGTACCGCCATCATGGAGAGCCGCCATTTCGACGTGATCGAGATGGACGCGGCCTCGCACAACGGCGTCGACGACATCCGCCAGATCAACGACGCCATCCGCTACGCGCCGGTCTCGGCCCGCTACAAGGTCTACATCCTCGACGAGGTCCACATGCTCTCCACGGCGGCCTTCAACGCCGTGCTGAAGACCCTCGAGGAGCCGCCGCCGCACGCCAAGTTCGTGTTCGCCACCACCGAGATCCGCAAGGTGCCGGTAACCGTGCTGTCACGCTGCCAGCGCTTCGACCTGCGCCGGCTCGACGCCGACCTGCTGGTCGGCCATCTCGGCGGCATCGCGGCGCGCGAGGGTGTCACCATCGAGCCCGCGGCACTTGCCCTGATCGCGCGGGCCGCCGAAGGCTCGGTGCGCGACGCCCTCTCGCTGCTCGACCAGGCGATCGCCCATGCGGGAGCCGCCGCGGGAGCCGGCAGCGTCGATGCCGCCGGGGTGCGGGCGATGCTCGGCCTCGCCGACCGCAGCCGGGTGATCGACCTATTCGAGACGCTGATGCGCGGCGACATCGCGGCGGCACTGACCGAGCTGCGCGACCAGTACGACAGCGGCGCCGACCCGGCGACGGTGCTGGAGGACCTCGCCGAGCTGACCCACTTCGTCACCCGCGTGAAGGTGGTGCCGTCGGTCGCCGACGACCCGGCGCTGTCGGAGGCGGAGCGGACCCGCGGCCGGGCGCTCGCCACCGCCCTGTCCATGCGGGTGCTGTCGCGCACCTGGCAGATGCTGCTCAAGGGCCTCGGCGAGGTGGCCGCCGCCAGCAAGCCGATCGCCGCCGCCGAGATGGTGCTGGTGCGCATCGCCTATGCGGCCGACCTGCCGACCCCCGACGAGGTGATCCGCTCGCTCGGAGCACCCGGCAGCGGCCCCGGTGGCCCGACCGGCGGCGGCCTTCCCGGTGCCGGGCCGTCCGGTGCCGGGGCGTCCAGCCTTGGCGGCGGAGCCGAGGGACGCGGGGCGCCCGCCGGAGCGCTCGGGGCCCGGGCGATGCGGCCGCCGCTGCGGACCGCCACCGCCGCCGATCCCCGGCCGGTGGCGACCGGGCGGCCGGTCGCCGCGCAACCCGCCGCCCCGGCGATGCCGACCCTCGCGCGCTTCGAGGACCTGATCGCGCTCGCCGCGGCGCGGCGCGACATCCAGCTCAAGACCGTGCTGGAGCGCGACGTCCGGCTGGTGCGCTTCGAGGACGGCCATCTGGAGATCGCCCTGGAGCCCGATGTGTCCAAGGCGGCGATCGGCGACCTGTCGCGCCGGCTCGGCGATCTCACCGGGCGGCGCTGGATCGTGGTGGTGTCGTCCGCCCCGGGCCAGCCGACGGTGCGGTCGCAGCAGCAGGCCCGCGAGGCCGAGGTCAAGCGCGGCGTGCTCGCCGATCCGCTGGTCCAGCAGGTGCTGGCCCGCTTCCCCGGCGCCAAGGTGATGGACGTGCGGCCGCGCGTGGCCGAGCCGGCCGCCGGGCTACCGCCGGTGCCCGAGCCGGAGGACGACCCCGGCGAGCCGCCGCCGGTGGACGACGAGGGCGCCTTCGGGGCACACGGTTACCCGGACGACATCGACGACGACTTTTGATCGCCGCGCGCTTTGACAAGAGCGGCCCGAGCCGCCACACGCATGTCGATCCGCACGCCCGAACGGCCCGTGGCTCGCCCGGACCGACGGTGAGTTTCAACCGGCGCGGCCCTCCGCGTCCGCATCGCAACCGGCGCGGCCCTCCGCGCCTCGCATCAGACGAGGCCACCATGGCGAATTTCCTGGGCCTGATGAAGCAGGCCGCCGAATTGAAGAGCAAGATGGAGACTCTCCAGGCCGAGCTGGAGCAGATCGAGGTGTCGGGCTCGTCCGGCGGCGGCATGGTGGAGATGACCGTGACCCCCAAGGGCGAGCTGAAGAAGCTGCGGATCGATCCCTCGCTGGTGAAGCCCGACGAGGTCGAGGTGCTGGAGGACCTGATCGTCGCGGCCCACGCGGACGCCAAGCGCAAGGCCGACGCCCTGCTGGCCGAGAAGATGCAGGGGCTCACCGGCGGCCTGCCGATCCCGCCCGGCATGAAGCTGTTCTGAGACCGACGACGCCGCATCGTCGGTCATGGCCGGGCTGCTGGTCCCGGCCATCCCCGTCGCCGGACGAGACGGATGCCCGCGACCGGCGCGGGCACGATGATCACGACCGATCCCCGCCGCCCGCCCCGACGAGACGAACCGCATGAGCACCGCCGGACCCGAGATCGAGCGGCTGATCCAGCTTCTCGCCAAGCTGCCCGGCCTCGGCCCGCGGTCGGCTCGGCGCGCCGCCCTGCTTCTCGTCAAGAAGCGCGACCTGCTGATGGCGCCGCTCGCCGCGGCCCTCCAGGCCGCCATGGACACCATCACGGTGTGCACCGTGTGCGGCAACCTCGACAGCCGCAATCCATGCACCGTGTGCGCCGATCCGCGACGCGATCCGGGCATCATCGTGGTGGTCGCCGACGTCGCCGACCTGTGGGCGCTGGAGCGGGCCAAGGCGGTGAACGCCCGCTATCATGTGCTCGGCGGCACGCTGTCGCCGCTCGACGGCGTCGGCCCCGACGACCTGTCGATTGCGGCTCTGCTGACGCGGGCGCACGACCCCGCGGTGAGCGAGGTCATCCTCGCCCTCAACGCCACCGTCGACGGCCAGACCACCGCCCACTACATCACCGACCTCCTGACCGATGCCAGCGTCAAGGTGACCGGGCTGGCCCATGGCGTGCCGGTCGGCGGCGAGCTAGACTATCTCGACGAAGGCACCCTGACGACCGCGGTGCGCAGCCGCACCAGCATGGGCTGAGAGCGGACAGCCCATCGCGGCGACGGCCGCCCCTGCGGTCCCATGCCGGCCCGTCCGGTCCCGACCGTCTCGTGCCGGCCCCGTCTCTATGACACCGCCTGCGCCTGCCCGGTCGTCGCCGAGCGGATCAGCGCCTCGCACACCGCCGCGCCATGGACGATCTCGGCCGGCGGGATCGGGAACGGCGGCCCGCCGGCGGCGGCCCGCGCGAACGCCTCCAGGCAGGCGCGGCCGACATCGACCCGCGCCGCCTCCCAAGTCTCCGCCGCCCCCTGCACGGGCTGGAACCGGCAGGTGCCGAACAGCCCGGTGCGCCGCTCCTCCGACGACGCGCCGGCCACATGGGTCATCCCGTCGAGGCGGACGAAACCCTTGGAGCCGTAGACCTGGACCACGAAGGTCGGGGCAGTGGCCATCATCATGCCCAGATAGGCGGTGGCGCCGCTCGCCATCCGGAACAGCACCGAGGTGGTGTCGTCGGTCGGCAGGTCGACCGCCCGCCGGCCGCTCTGGGCGTAGACGGTCTCGATCGTGCCGGCGAGATCGATGAAGGCATCGACGGCGTGGACCCCGAGCGGCGCCAGCGCCCCGCACGGCGCCTCGACCGGGTCGGCCCGCCACGCGGTGCGCGGCATCACCAGGGCGTTCGGCACCGTCATGGTGCACTCGATGTGCTCCAGCACCCCGAGCCCGCCGGCGCGGATGCGCTCGCGCAGGCCGGTCATCTCCGGATGGAAGCGGCGGTTGTAGCCGATGCCGAGAGCGACCCCGGCCGCCTCGACGGCCGCCACCGCGGCCGCCGCCGACGCCTTGTCGTAGGTGAACGGCTTCTCGCAGAAGACATGCTTGCCGGCCCGGGCCGCGGCCGTCACCTGGGCGGCGTGGCCCGACGGCGGCGTCGCCAGGATGACGGCGTCGATCTCCGGGTCGGCCAGGAGATCATCGAGGGAGGGAACGTGGCGCAGGCGCCGCTGTGCCACGAAGGCGGCCGCGTCCGGCCGCAGGGTGGGCTGCGCCGCCGCCACGACGGTCATCGCATCCGAGCCGTCGACCGATTCGACCAGCGTCCTGCCCCACCAGCCGAGACCCGCGATGCCGGTCCTGATCATGGCCTGCCCCGTTCGTGACGGCGTCACGGGCGCGACGCCTCGGCGTGATGTCGTGAGAGAGCGGGAGACCGAGCGCGGCTGACCGGCCGCGGGCGGCCAGAGGCGATCGGGCGTTCCGCACGGGAACACCCGGAGATTCGGACATGGCGGACCGCCGGCGTCAAGCTGGCGCCGTCCCGACCGGCGCCCGCCCTGGCCGCGATCGGCCGCGCCGGAACCGGACCCCGCCGCCCGCCTTAACCCGGAGGCGGCGTGGTCCTATGGTGCCATCGCGTCGTGCCCCCGTGGCCGCCGCGGCCGGCCTCCGGGCCGCGCCGCCGCGGCTCGCATCGCCCGAGTGGAGACATCGTTGGACAGGTCGGTTCGCTTCCTTCTGATCGCCATTCTCGCCGTGCTCGGCGTCATGCTGGCGCAGCCCTGGCTGCAACGGCAGTTCTTCTCGGCCACCGAGCCGCGCGCCATCGAGCCGCGCGGCGACCTCGCCGAGTGGGAACGCACCACCATCGCGATCTTCGACCGGGTGTCGCCGTCGGTCGTCCAGGTCGCCGGCCGCGCCGGCGGCGATGCCTTCGCGGGCGCCGAGCCGGACGAGCAGAACGGCAGCGGCGGCGCCCAGACCGGCACCGGCTTCGTGTGGGACGCGGCCGGCCACATCGTCACCAATGCTCACGTCGTGCAGGGCGCCACCGAGATCGCGGTGCGGCTCGCCAATGGCGACGTCGCCCGCGCCGAGCTGCGCGGCATCGCCCCCAATTACGATCTCGCGGTGCTGCGGGTGTCGACCAGCCGGCCGCTGCCGCCGCCGATCCCGGTCGGCAGCTCGGGCGACCTCAAGGTCGGCCAGGCGGCGTTCGCGATCGGCAACCCGTTCGGCCTCGACCAGTCGCTGACGACGGGCGTGATCAGCGCCCTGAAGCGCCGCCTGCCGACCAGCGCGGGCCGCGAGATCTCGAACGTCATCCAGACCGACGCCGCCATCAACCCGGGCAACTCGGGCGGGCCGCTGCTCGACTCGGCCGGCCGGCTGATCGGCGTCAACACGGCCATCTTCTCGCCCTCGGGCTCCAACGCCGGCATCGGCTTCGCGGTGCCGGTCGACACCGTCAACCGCGTGGTGCCGGGGCTGATCAGCCGCGGCCGGGTGCCGACGCCGGGCATCGGCATCGTGGCGGCGCCCGAGTCGCTCGCGACGCGGCTCGGCATCGAGGGGCTCGTGGTCGTGCGCACGGTGCCGGGCTCGCCGGCCGACCGCGCCGGCCTCCGCGGCGTTGACCGCATGAGCGGACTGGTCGGCGACGTCATCGTCAGCGTCAACGGCACGCCGGTGCGCCGGCTGGTCGACCTCACCGACGAGCTCGAGCAGGCCGGTGTCGGCAACCGCCTGGAGCTCGAGGTGCTGCGCGGACGCAGCACCGTGAAGGTCGCCGTCGAGGTGGTCGATATCGGCGGCCGCGGCCCCTGACGGTCGCGCCACGCCGGCGCGGCGGGCCGGTGCGGCGCCGGTGTGAGATCCCGCACAGTCATGACCGCTCGACGCGGCGATCCTGCCTCCAGACACGCCGGCCGACGAGCCGGCGAACCGGAGGAGGACACCATGGCCAGGCGGACTCGGACGACGGCGCCGATCGACTCCGTGACCGGGGCGCTGTGGCACGGTCTATTCTGCGAGGCCGGCGCGGCGCTGCGCCGTCTCGCCGGCCGGTGCTATCGCGGGACCGTGCCGGCCGCCGTCGCGACAGCGGTGGTGATGGTCGGCTTGTCGAGCGCTCCGAGCAGCGCCATGGGCACCGCCGAGGATCGCGCCGCCTGCATCCCGGACGCCTTCCGGCTGTGCAGCGCCGCCATCCCGGACGCCGACCGGGTCATCGCCTGCCTGAAGACCGAGCGGGTCAAACTTAGCACCGCCTGCCGGGTGGCGATGCGGCGGAACGGCGCGATCTGAGACGCGCCGCGACGGTGGGCGCCCTCTCCAGATCAGGCACCGTCACCCCGCCTCAGAAGCCGATGCCGAGGAACAGCGGCAGCCAGACGCGATCGAGGCGCGCGGCGAGCCGGTAGCCATCGGACGGCGGCGCCGCGACGAGCCGCGGCGACGCCGGACGGACCACCCGATGACGATGCACCGCCGGTGAGGTCCGGACCACCCGGCGAGGCGTCGAGACGACCGGCCGATGCGGTGCCGTCGCCTGGGTTCTGGCGGCATCCGGCCGGGCGGTTTCAGGCCTCGTGGCCGGGATCGGAACGGCGGCACCTCCGCTGCGCGGCGGTTCAGCCGCCGTTGCCGGACGCTCGGCGGGCACGGACGGTGTCTCGGTCGGTCCGGCGGCCGGGCTCGCGGCCGGGGCTTGCGCCAACCCATCGGGACGCGAAACGGCCGCCGGCAAGCCGTCGCCCGGCAGGGCGTCGGCCGGGCCGGCGGCACCGGCGGTCAGCATCCCGACGGCCAGGAGGCCGATCGCGAGCGACGTGAACACCCGGAACTGCTTGGACATGGTCGGCTCCGTGTCGGCTGGCGGTGGGCCGGGATGGCCTCCGTCCGGTTCGGGCCTCCGCCGCGGCGACGAGCCGGACGGAGGATCGGTCGTCGGTTAGTGCGGCAGAAAGCCCGGCCGTTCGAGCGGCCGGGCTCATTTTTCGCGAATCCCGCCGTGCTCCGGTCAGAACCCGATTCCGTGCATCACGGCGCCACCGCCGCCACGCGCCGGGGCAGGCCGTGCCGCCGTCGCCTGGGCCCGCGGCGCCTCGCGCTTCGGCGGAGCCGGACGGGCCTCGCGCTTCGGCTCCGGCTTCTCGCGCCGGGTGGCGACCTCGGGCTTCTTCTTCTCGCGCGCCGGCCGCTCGGTCTCGGCGTCGCGCTTCGGCTTGGCCGGCTCGAGCGCGGCGAGGCAGTTCTTGATCGGCCGCTGCTGCTGGAGGTCCTCCACCAAAGCGGCGGTGACACCGATGTCGCCGCGGCCGTGCCCGGTCGACAGCCGGTACGCCTGCAAGGCGCGGCGGGTGGCGTCGTTGAGAACGCCGTTGTCGTCGCCCTCGTAGCAGCCGAGCCGGCGCAGCTCGATCTGGGCCGACCGGACCACCTCGGCCCCGTCGAGCGGCTTGGCCCTGGCCCGCTCCTGCTCGATCCGCAGGGCGGCCTCGCGCTGGGCCTTGGTCTCCGCCTCGGCGGCGGCCTTCTTCTCGGCCTCGGCGGCCTTCTTCTCGGCCTCGGCGGCCTTGGCGTCGGCCTCGGCGGCCGCCTTGGCGCGCTTCTCCTCCTCGTCGCGGCGACGGGCGGCCTCGCGATCGGCCTTCTCGCGCTCGGCCGCCGACAGCTTGGCGCGGCGCTCCTCGTCCTCACGCTGACGGGCGGCTTCGCGCTGGGCCCTGGCCTCCGCCTCGGCGGCGGCCTTCTTCTCGGCCTCGACGGCCGCCTTGGCGCGCTTCTCCTCCTCCTGCCGCTGACGCGCCGCCTCCCGCTCGAAGCGCGCGCGGTCGGCCTCCTCGCGCTTGCGGTCGGCGATCGCCCGCTCGATGATCTCGAGCCGGGTCTGCGCCACCACGGCGAGCGGCGAGGTCGGGTACTTCTTGATGAAGGCCCGGATGGCGGCCGGATCGGTCGAATCCTGGAGCTTGTCCCAGGCGAGCCGGTCCGGCGACATCGCCTCCTCGGGCGGTCGCGGCGGCGGGGTGGAGCGGTCGAGCGCCGCCACCACGCTGGCCTCGGGCTTGGCGGCGCCGGCCGACAGCTTGGTGCGCTGCTGCTTGGCGAGCTCGGCGTAGAAGCCGGTGCCGTGCACGGCGAGGAACGAGTCCCAGGCGCTGACGGTGCCGACCCGCTCGGCCAACTCGTAATCGCCGCGCGCATCGGCGGCGCTCGCCACCGGCTTCTTCTCCGGCTCCGGCACCAGCGACACGGTGGCGCCGCCGAGCGACCCGTAGACGAACGGCTCCTGGCGGTTGTTGGTGCGCTTGAGCACCTCGTCGCGGACGCGGCCCAGCGCGATGCGGATATCGAGGCCCGGCGTGGTGAGATTGTTGACCAGCGCCTGCGTGAACGGGCTGTTGCGACCGGCGCCGTCCTCGGCGGTGGAGCCCGCCTTGGCGGCGTAGGCGACCAGCGTGTCGGTGCCCATGGGCTCGACCTTGGCGAGGCCGTGGGTCACCGCCCGGCTGGCGATCTGGCGCTGCATGGTGCGGGCGAACGGATTGTCACGGCAGGCGTCGAGGATCACCAGCCGCAGCCGGCGCGTCGCCTCGATGGAGCGGAAGATGCGCTCCAACGCCACCGCCTCGTCCTCGGCGTCGTAGTCGCTGCGCAGCTTGGCATCGACCGGCACCATGTAGTTGACGCCGCCGACCTCGATGCCGTGGCCGGCATAATAGACCACCGCGACGTCGGCATCGCGGGTGGTGTTGTAGAAGTCGCGCAGCGCGCGCTTGAACTCGATGACGCCGAGATCGAGCTTCAGCTCGACCGAGTCGAAGTTCGCCTTGCGGAACATCTCGGCGATCGCCGAGGCGTCGTTGAACGGATTGTCGAGTTTGACGACGTTCTGGTACGACGAGTTGCCGATGATCAGGGCGGCGCGCTTGTCGGCCTGCGCCGCCCCGGCGACCAGCACGCCGGCCGCCACGATGATCGCCGCCAGCACCAGCGACCGCCACAGGGATCGCGGAGGGTTTGCGGTCCGGTGTACGAAACGCGACAGCACGGCACGCGGCTGCTTGTGATCGGGCGTCGCGACCGGCCGCCGAACTGGCGCCGTCTTCTGCGCTCCGGTCTTCGCCGACGAGACCACAGGAGCCGCGGCCCGCAGGACCTCGGGCAGGACCATCGAGAGCATTCGCCTGGTCATCTGTCGCCTCCCGCGTCCCGTCACCACCGCTCCACTCTTCGCTGCTCCCGGGAGCTTCGGGCCGTTCGTCGAACGCAGGGCCGGCTGGCCACGGACGAAATTATACGCTTGGTCGATGTCCCTGGCAATTTCGACCGCCCGGCGCGGCGCCGTCGCATTCGCATGTCATCGACTTCGTGTATATCGACTTCGTATATCAGGCCGATATCGAGGCCGGACGTCGCGCCGGCGACGTCCGGTCCGCGATGTCCCTCACCGGGCCGCCGACTGCTTGACCTCGAGATTGACGATCTGGACCCGGCGGTTCTCGGCCGCGAAGGGCTGCTCCGGCTTCTTGAGCTGCTCCTTGCCGTAGCCGGCCGTCACCAGGCTCTCCTCGGGAAGCTGGAAGCGGTCGAGCAAGAAGCGCTTCACCGCCGTGGCGCGGCGCTCGGAGAGCTTCTGATTGTACTCCTCGCCGCCCTTGGCGTCGGTGTGGCCGCCGAGCAGGAAGGTGCTGCCGCGCAGATCCGGGTTGCTCAGCGCCTTGCCGAGCTCCATCAGATCGGGAACGGCGCGCTGGACGATCTCGGCCGAGTTGTAGTCGAAGTAGATCTCCAGATCGATCTTCTGCTTGTCCTTGGCGATGTCGGCCACCTTGGTGCGCTCGTCGAGCGTCAGCGCCCGGGTCTTGCCGCGGATGGTCTGGAGGAATTTCTGGTCCTCCATCTGCTTCGGCGTGGTGGTGAGGCCGCGGGTCTTCGGCGCCGGCTTGAGCGCGTTGAGAATATCGCTCTCGCTCGGCCGCTGCTGCGCGAACGCCGACGGGGCGGTCGCGACGAGAGCGCCGGCGACCAGGACCGACGCGACCGCCGCCCCGATCCTCTGCCATCTGCTCTGCCATCGTGTCAGAACGTGTGTCATCTCGGTTCCTCCGGCTTCGCCCTGAGTGTCTTCTACCTGTTGGGATCGAGAGTAGAGCGAACGGGGCCCTGGGACTGTGAGCAATCTCACGCAGCCTACGCTCCACGTCGACGACCCGCCAAGACACTCACGGGTTTGTGACCCTTTCTCCCGGGAGTTGGTGAATCCAGGAGATCACCGGGTTCGACCGGCACCTTGCGGGCGATCAATTCGGCCCGCTATTTCGACCGTTGGCATTTCGTCCAGCAGGCATTTCGACCACCAGAACGAGGGCGAGCCTCCGGGCGGCGCCTGACGGCCACGGCGTCGACGAACGGGCGAGAGCGGGCGGAAGCAGGACCGGGCGGCCGAGAGCGGCGGCATCACTCGGCCGCTGCCGAGGGGCGGCATCGGGCCAGCGGCCCTCCCATAACGACGAAAGCCCGGCCTTCGCGGAAAGGCCGGGCTTCCTTCGGGGACGCGGTCGGGTTTGGCGGCGACCGCGCCGAGCCTTCGACGATCCGTGCTCGGACGTCAGTACTTGGCCATCACCGCAGCCGGGACCGGGGTGAAGCGATAGTTGACACCGACCCGGGCGAGGCCGCCGCGCAGATGCGCGTCGTAGTCCACCGCATAGGTGTCGGTCCCGAGATCGTAGTAGAGCCACTCGGCCTTGGCCGACCAGTTGCTCGTCAGGGCGTACTCGGCGCCGAGACCGGCGGTCCAGCCGGTGGCGATCTTGGACGCGCTCCACACGATGCTGCCGTCGAAATTCGACCGGGTCTGCTGGGTGACGTCCGCCATGGCGGCGCCACCCTTCACGTAGAACAGGGTCCGCTCCCAGGCGTAGCCGAGGCGGCCCGTGACGGTCGCGAACCAGGCGAGGTTGGTCTCGTCGGTGGCGAAGAAGCCGAGCTGGCCGCCGAACAGCGGGTTGCCGACCGAGCCCTTGGCGTTGCTCCAGGCGATGTCGCCTTCGAGACCGACGACCCACGGACCCCACTGGAAATTGTAGCCGGCCTGACCGCCCAGCAGCGCGCCGCCATACTTGATGTCGGCGCTGGCGACGTTCGGCAGATAGTCCTCGGTGGTCTTGCCCCAGATGGTGCCGGCATGGACACCGACATACAGCCCCTGCCACGACACCGGCACCACGATCGGTGCGGGCGGCGCCTTGAACACCGGGCTCTTGCCGGACAGCGCCACTTGCGGCAGCGGCGCCACCTCCGGCATGAACTGATAGCGCAGGCCGGCATTGAGGGCCCAGCCTTCGATGTTCTCGCCGAACCGATAGTCGCCGCGGACGTAGCCGAGCCATCCGGTGTTGAGCGCCTGCGCCGCGAAACCGCCGGAGATCTGGCCATAGGTGCCGATCCGGCTGGTGGTCATCACGCCATTGGCGGTGATGTCGAAACCCTGGAAGCTCAGGCCCGAATTGATCCGCGTGGTGACGTCGCCAGCGAACTCGTGGAACACGCTGCCGGTGATGAACGGCTGCACCGCCGCATACTGGGTGGTGAAGTTGGTGCCGACCCGCAGGCTGACACGGCCGAGCTCGCTTTTGATGTCGTCGATCTGAACGGTGCCGGGCAGCGAGAAGCCGGTGGTGAAGATCGTGCCGGTCACGTTGAGCGGATCGACCTCGACCTTGGAGTAGGTGAAGCCGGCCGACGGCTCGATGAACCAGTTGTTGGGCAGCGAGAAGTTATAGCCGAGACCGCCGGCGACCGACCAGCCGCGCGCATTGAGCTGCTGATTGAACAGCCCGTTGCCGGTGTCGTTCAGGCTCATGTTGTAGAAGTCCCAGCGGACCTGGGCATCGGCGAAGAAGCCGCCGCGGGTGACCGCCAGATAGCTGCCCATGAACGGCACTTCGGTCACCGAATTGAAGGTCGGCGGCACCACGTCGGCGGTCTTGTCGCGCGCCTGCGAGGTCAGATAGCCGGCCGTCGCACCCATGTGGACGTTCCAGCCGTTCCAGTTGAGCTTGGCGATGTCGCGGCCGACCTGGTAGCCGACGAAGTCCTGGCGGGTCTTGGTGTCGCAGTTCACCGTCGCAGCTGCGGTGGCCGACCCGGTGCCGGGGCCTGTGCCTGGAACAAACAGGGTGGCATTCACGACCGCCGAGTTCGTGTTCTTGGTCTCGACCTGGCCGCCGAGCGCGCGGCCCCAGACGCCGCCGCCGTTCTCGCCGGGCGCCGGATTGGCCGGGCTGCTGACGAAGGCCGAGCCGGTCTGCGCCTGGAACACGCTCGTCGAGGTGTTCAGCACCGAGATCAGCGAGCTGACCGAGCTGCCGCGCGCAAACGGCGCGAAATACTCGGCCCCCGATCCCGTCGAGACGCACTGCGCCTGAGCGCCGCTCGATATGGCGAGACCGACCAGAAGGGCCGAGCTACCGAGAAGAATGGATTTCGGATTGAAGCGCCGCGGCGCCGAAACTGTCTTTTGCATTGCCGTCCCCCCGTCCCCCGACGAAGTCGCCAACTGAAAATTCTCGATTCCAATTAAGCAGGAACTCGCCTTACCGGGAACACAAACGAGCCCCTCCACAGCCTCAACCGCACGTTTTGAGATCCGCGTGTGCCGATTCCGCAACACACCAGAGGGGCGAAACGAGAGTTCGGGAGCAGGTATCGACCACCGAAACGTCGGATCAGACGACCTGATTAGGTCCGGCTATGTCGTTCGGGCGAGAGCCGCGACGGCCGGCTCCCCGCAGGGGTGGCGAATCGTGCCGTACGGGGGGCGCGCGCTCGCCGGGGCCACCGTTTCAGGCGGTGAACCAGCCAGGCGCTCGACCCGCACTGTGATTATTTCCAGCGGGAAATGAATAATCATGGTGGCCAGAGGAGCAGCGTTCCATCCGAGCTTCGGCCCCCCCGCGAACGATACACGAGAGAAATAGATGATAAGCACAACGCATAGTGCGGCCGCCGCGACCTGATCAGGCCCGGTCCTCGGCGACGCCGCACACCCGTTCGGCTCCAGGCCGAACGGTCGCTCAGCGCACTCCGTAGCTCTCGAACTCCTGGGCCACCGTCGGGTCGAGCCCCTTGGCGCGGTCGATGTCGGCATTGCCGCCGCTGCGGTCGCCCTTGCGCAGCTTGGCCTTGCCGCGGCCGAACAGCGCCGAGGCCATGCGCGGGTTCATCCGCAGCGCCTGGTCGTAGTCGGCGATCGCCTTGTCGGCATTGCCCAGCTTGAGATGGACGAGGCCGCGGCTGTCGAGGGCGTCCGGATATTGCGGCTTGAGCCGCAGCGCCTCGTTGCAGTCCGACAGGGCGGCGTCGAGCTGCTCCAGCACCGCGCGACTGAAGCAGCGGTTGTTGAAGGCTTCGGGATCATTGGGATTGAACCGGATCGCCTGGCCGAAGTCCTCGGCCGCCATGGCGTATTCACGCCGCTCCGCCCAGGCCTGGCCGCGCTTGTAATAGGCGTCGGCATCGCGCGGGTCGCGGTCGAGGCGGGCATCGAGATCGCGGATCACCTGGTCGCGGGCGACCGGCCGCTCGGCGACCGGCGGGGGCGGCGGCGGCCGCACCGGCTCCGGCGTCACCGCGGGCGGCGGGGGCGGAGGCGGCGGCGTGTAGGTGGAGACCTGCGGCGGGCGCGGCGGCTCGGGCGTCACTGTCGGCGGCGGCGGGGGTGGCGGGGGCGGCGGCGGACGCACCGGCTCGGGCGCCACCACCGGGGTCGGGGGCGGCGCCACGCTGCCGCCGGGCGCCCGCGAGAAGAAGAACTCCTCCACCAGCGACGACGAGACCCACGGCACCTGCTCGTTCTTGGAAGCGCGCGACACCCCCATCCGGGTGTTGTTGAAGATCGCCTCGGCATTGAGGGCGGGCGAGCGCATCTCCTTCAGAAGCTCGGCCACGAACAGGCTGTTCTCGCCGTCGGACTCGTTGGCCACCTTGTCGGTGGCGGCCGCGTACATGGCAAGCGTGCCGGCCGGCGCCGCCAGCGAGGCGAGGCCGGCCGAGAAGCCGCGGAAGCGCCGCTCGAACGGATTGCGGCGGGCGGCGTCGACGATCACCACCTTCACGGTGGCGCCGGCACTGTTCATGTCGGCGAGGATCGACTCGATGCTCACGCCGTCGCGCCGGACCTCGCCCTCGGTCCAGATCTGGGCATCCACCGGGATGATGTAGGACTGCTTGCCGGTCTGGATGCCGTAGCCGCTGAAGAACAGGAGCGCGGCCGAGCCGGGCCTGATCTTGGCCCGGAAGGCGTCGAGCGCCGTCTTGAGCTTCTGCTTGGTCAGGTCCTCGCCGGTGGTCACGTCGAAGCCGGCGCGGCGCAGCTCCTCGGCGATGGCGCGGGCATCCTTGATGGGCTGGGCGAGCGGCCGATTGTCGTCCGGATAGGTGGCGTTGCCGATCACCAGCGCGACCCGCCCCCCGCCGGCGCCCGCCTGAGCGAGCCGCAGCCCCGTGGGCGCCTCGCCGCCGCGTGCGACCGCGGCGCCCGATGGAGCCGAGGCGATCGACCCTGTCTCGGCCACGGCGGTGGCGGGAGCCGGCGCCTCGGCGCGGGCCGCGATCGGAACCAGGCAGGCGAGCAGCAGAACGACGGCAGGAACCCAGTGCTTCATGACCGGACCTCGCGCCGCGGATGCGAGGCTCGCGCGCACGGGCGAGCGCACCGGATCGCGGCTGTGGGAGCAACGTCTGCGCCCAGAAACTGCGCGCAGACACCTTAGTTACCTCCCCTTGCAATCTCAATACACCCGCGCTCGCACGCTTCCTGGGCTCGCCCGTCCCGGCACGCACCCCCTCTGCCGGCCCGCGGCATCGTGACCACCCGCCGGGCGCCGTGGCCCGCCCGTACGGCCAAAAAACCGCCCAGCTTGACAGGTCTTTCCGTGGTCTCGCACGTTGTCACAGCACGGACGCGACCCCGACCCCCGAAACACCCCCGCGTCGCGCCGCAGGACTTGGGAATGCCGATCGTTCATTCGGAAGCCACACGCGCGGACGCCACACGCGCGGCAGGAGACGACGGCGCCCGCCGCATCCTCTGCGTCTGCCCGCGCTACACCTCGTCGTTCGGCATGTTCGAGCATGCCTATCCGCTCACCGACGGCGTCCGCGCCCTGATGCCGCCGCAGGGCCTCCTGGTGATCGCCGCGGCGCTGCCGCCCGGCTGGCAGGTCCGCTTCGTCGACGAGAACATCCGCCCCGCGACCCGCGAGGAGTTCGAATGGGCCGAGGTGGTGTTCGTCACCGGCATGCACGCCCAGCGCCGGCAGATCGAGACCATCTGCCACCGCGCCCACCGGCTCGACCGCACCACGGTGCTGGGCGGCTCCTCGGTGTCGGCCTGCCCGGAGAACTATCCGGAGTTCGACTATCTGCATGTCGGCGAGCTCGGCGATGCGACGGACGAGCTGTTCGCCCGGCTCGCCCGCGACCCGACCCGTCCCGAGCGGCAGATCGTGCTGACCACCCGCGAGCGGCGCGAGCTGACCGACTTCCCGTTGCCCGCCTACGAGCTGGCCGAGCTGCGGCGCTATCTCACCGGCAGCATCCAGTACTCCTCGGGCTGCCCCTATAGCTGCGAGTTCTGCGACATCCCGGCCCTCTACGGCCGCAACCCGCGCCTCAAGACGCCCGCCCAGGTGACGGCCGAGCTCGACAAGCTGCTCGCCTGCGGCCTCACCGGGCCGGTCTACTTCGTCGACGACAACTTCATCGGCAACCGCCGCGCCGCGCGCGAGCTGCTGCCGGCGCTGATCGCCTGGCAGAAGGCGCGCCGTTATCCCTTCATCTTCTCGTGCGAGGCGACCCTCAACATCGCCAAGCGGCCCGAGATCCTGGCGCTGATGCGCGAGGCGATGTTCGAGACGGTGTTCTGCGGCATCGAGACCCCCGAGCCCGAGGCGCTCGAGGCGATGTCCAAGGACCACAACATGATGGTGCCGCCGCTGGAGGCGGTCGCGACGCTCAATCGCCACGGCCTCGAGGTGGTGTCCGGCATCATCCTCGGCCTCGACACCGACACGCCGGAGACCGGCCCGCGCCTCGTCGACTTCATCGAGCGGTCGCGCATCCCGATGCTGACCATCAACCTGCTCCAGGCGCTGCCACGCACGCCGCTGTGGGACCGGCTGGAGAAGGCGGGGCGCCTGATCGACGACGACGAGCGCGAATCCAACGTCGACTTCGTCATGCCCTACGACGAGGTGCTCGCCATGTGGCGCGCCTGCATGGCGCAGGCCTTCGCACCGGCCGCCGTGCTGGCGCGCTACCGTCATCAGCTCGATCACACCTATCCGAACCGGCTGCGGGTGCCGTGGCGGCAGCGGCATGTGCCGTGGCGTGACGTCGTCCGCGGCCTGCGCATGCTGCGCGCCGTGCTGTGGGAGGTCGGCGTCAAGGCCGACTATCGCGGCGAGTTCTGGAAGGTCGCCCGTGCCTGCCTGCGGCGCGGCCAGATCGAGCACCTGATCCGGATCGGCGTCATGGCGCATCATCTGGTGATGTCGGCTCGCGATGCCGCGGAAGGGCGCCAGAAGGCGTCGCACTACTCGGCCCGCCCGCAGGAGGTGCCGGTGCCGGCCGAGTAGACGGTTTACCTCGCGACGGTCCCGGCCCGACACGTGCGGGCGCGCCCGCGCCTTCATTCACATGACGACCCGCAAGTCCGACGCGCGTGGATGGCCGGGTCGAGCCCGGCAGGACGAGCGACCGTCGATGCCGCGTTGTTCAGGATACTGCCTTTGCCTGCCATCGATCTGATCAAGGCCGCCGCCGCGGCACTCACCGCCAAGAAGACCGGCCCCACCCTCTACGACCTGTGCGATCCGCTGCTGCGCGGGCGCGGCCCCGGCGACGCCCATCTGCGCACCTTCTACAAGACCGCGGTGGCCAACGTCGCGCTGCGCCCGCTCCTCGGCCGCGCCGGCCTGCCGGCGCTCGCCGATCCCGACCGCTTCGCCGCCCTGCAAGGGGCGATCCGCTCGGCCCGCGACGACGACCGTCCCGACTGGGCCGCCATCGGCCGCGAGGTCGCGCCGCTGATCGACGCCGCCCCGCAACAGCATCCGCGTCGGCCGCGGCTGGCCGCGGTCGCCCCGATGCCGTCGACCGCCGAGATCGATCGGGTGCTGCGCGGCTGCGCCAGCCACCTGCTCGGCGCCTTCGGCCGCAACAAGGGCTTCCTCCCGGCCTGGGCGGCCTTCAACCTGGTCGGCGATCCCGACTTCCACGGCCGCGATCTGGTCACCGCGCTGACCGGCCTTCAGGCGCGCACCTACAAGAACGCCACGCTGGTGTTCAACCTGGCGCGCGCCTTCATCCTGCCCAATGCGCCGATCGCCGGCCTGCTGAACCCGCCATGGACCGGCTTCGCCGAGCCGATGTGGGAGCCGGTGCAGATCCGCCACCGTTCCGCCTATTACGACGCCTTCTTCGCCGAAGCGCTGATGGACTATGTCGGCACCGGCCTCGCCGCCGGCGACGAGGCCGCCCAGGCCCGGAGCGCGGTCGCCGCCATGGTCGACTTCTGCCTGCGGACCAGCCGCGAGACGGTGAAGCACCCGGTCGACGGCACGCCCTTCGACGTGGTCACCGCGCTGGTGCCGCCGCCCCACGCCCGCATGAGCGGGTTCTTCTGGCGGCTGAAGAGCGATCTCGGCTTCGGCACCTACGTGCCGGACTGTGACACGACCGCCTGCGCGCTGTCGGCCGCCACCCAGTTCGGCTCGCTCGACCCGATGCTGGACCAGCCATTCCTCGACTTCTACGCCGGCTACCAGGTGCGGCCCGGCAGCAACCGGCCGCCGCCCTCGGTCGACATCAACACGCCACTCGATTTCCAGGGCGGCATCGTCACCTGGATCGAGAGCGCCGGCGGCGACCGCCCGTTCGGCAACGACCTCGACCCCACCCTCAATCTCGACGTCCTGGAGGCGGCATTCCGCAATCATGCCCGCTGGGGCATCGTCGAGACCGAGCAGCGCCGCGACGTCGTCCGCGGCATCGTGGCGTTCCACGACCGCCTGATCGGCTCCGGCCTGTTCGCCGATCCGCGCGCCCACATCTATTATCTGCCGGAGCTGTACGCGGCCTATTTCGGCCGCTGCCATGCGGCGTTCCGGGCGCTGCCGGCGGATGTGCGTGCCACCGTCGATCCCGACGACCGCTTCGCCCGCATGCGCGAGACCGTGCTGGCCTATGTGCTCGACGATCTCGCGGCCCACGAGATGAACCCGTTCGACGCCGCACTCGCCCTCCTCGCCATGGCCAAGCTCGGCGCCAAGCCGGCGCGCTTCGCGCCGGCGCTCGACGTGCTGGTCAGGAGCTTCGGCGAGGGCGGCCGGCACGGCCCGTATCGCGCCTACGAGTGGAACAAGATGAAGACGCCGACCCGCATCCTGGTCGGCGGCCCGGAGGTGACCTCGGCGTTCGTGCTGTCGGCGCTCTGCCACGCCCGGACTAGCCTTCGCGGCGACCGGGCCTGAGAGCCCGGTCCGGGCCACCCTGCCGTGGTGGCCCTGCCGTCGCGGCCGTCGCGGGACGGCCGCATTCGCTCGCCAAGTTGTGCACGCCGGCCGTCTCGCATGGAAACGGCCGGGCCGAAAGTGATACAGATCACATCAGTCGATCGATCCCCATTCTATTTGAATCCGTCGTTTCTCCGAGTTCGATGCGCCGTCCCGGCGCAGGAGGCACCGGACATGGTCCCGAGGAAGATCGCGGCCCTGGCGGCGGCGGCGGTGCTGATCGTGATCGCGCTCGCCGCCCTCCATGGCATCCCGGCCGCCGGGCTGATCGACAGGTTCGGCCGTGACGCCCTCGCCCGCCACGACCTCGCGCTCGACGTCGCCGGCGACGCCCGCCTGACCCTGTGGCCGTCCACCGGGCTGACCCTCGCGGACGTGCGCCTGCGCGACGCCGTCGGCTCCGACGAGATCGCCCGCATCGATCGCGTCCAGGCGGCCATCGGGCTCGGCGACCTGTGGGGCGGCCGGCTGCGCATCGCCGAGCTGACGCTGACCCGACCGGTCCTGCGCACCGATCCGCTGTTCGCCCGGGCGGCACGCGCCGCCGCCCAGCGCAAGACCCGCGGCCTCGGCGGCGCCAACGAGAGCCTGCTGCCGGAGGATGCGCCGGTCTCGGTCGGGACGCTCGTGCTCGACAACGGCACCGTGGTGGTGCGCGACGGCGGCGAGACCGCCGAGATCCGCGTCGACCAGCTCCGGGCCGCCTCGCTGCCGGCCGCCGGCGGCCGCTCCAACCTGCATCTTGACGCCCGTCTCGGCACCGCGACGGTGCGCCTCACCGCCGCCGCCGACGCCCCCTCCCGCCTCGCCGAAGGCCGCGCCGTCCCGATCGAGGCGACCATCGAGGCGCCGCGCCTGTTCCGCACTCCGGCGACGCTCAGCGCCAGCCTGACCAGCGCCGGCCCGGTGCTCAAGCTCGACAGCCTCAACGGCCTCGTCGACCAGGGCCGGCTGCGTGGTGCCGTGTCGGTGTCGTTCGCCGGGGCGAAGCCGTTCGTCGACGGCAGCCTCGAATCCGAGCGCCTCGACCTCACCGGCCTCGTCGACGCCGTCGCCGGCTCCGCCGCGACGCCCGCGGCGGGGCCCCGCGGAACGCCGGCCGCCCCCGCGACCTCACCGTGGAGCGACACGCCGCTGAACCTGTTCGGGCTGCGGCTCGTCGACGCCAATCTCACGCTGTCGGCCCGCGAGCTGGCGATCGACAAGGTGAAGATCGCGCCCGCCACCGTGGAGGCGACGCTGCTCGACGGCAGCCTGACCGCCAAGCTCTCGCCCTCCGGCCTCTATGGCGGCCAGGCGAGCGGCGAGGCGACGCTGGACCGCAGCCGCGACGAGCCCACCCTCGGGCTGCGCACCAGCTTCGCCCAGGTGGCCGCCCTGCCGCTCCTGCGCGACGCCGCCGCCTTCGAGTATGTCGAGGGCCGCGCCCGCGGCAGCCTGGATGTGCGCGGACAGGGCATGAGCCCGCGCCGCATCGTCGCCAGCCTGACGGGCCGCGGCGATCTCATGCTGGAGGACGGCGCCATCCGCGGCATCGACATGCCCGCCATGGTCCGCTCGGTGCTCGACGCCATCCTGTCGGGCTGGCAGGACAAGGGCTCCGGCCAGACTCGCTTCTCCACCTTCAAGGCGAGCTTCACGGTGGACGGCGGCGTCGCCCGCACCACCGACGTCGCCTTCGCGGGCCCCTACATGGTGATGAGTGCCGCCGGCAACATCGACCTGCGCGACCGCACCCTCGACCTGCGGGCCGACCCGCGCCTCGTCTCGGCGCCGGAGACGCCCGGGCAGCGCCCCGGCGTCTGGGGCATCGGGGTGCCGGTGGCGATCCAGGGGCCGTGGTCGGCGCCGCGCATCTATGCCGATACCCCGAACGTCCTCGCCAACCCGGACGGCGCCCTCAAGGCGTTGCGCGACGCGATCGGCGGCGGCGGCCAGCTCGGCAAGGTGATCGAGGGGCTGAAGGGCCTGGCGCCCGCCCCCGGCGGCGAGCCGCCGCGCGAGCCCGGTGCCCTCGCGGACGACATCCTGCGCGCCCTCAAGGGCGAGACCCCGGCCCCCGCGGCCCGCGACGCCCCGGCGGGTCGCGACACCATCACGCCGCCCGCTCGGCCGGCGGTGCCGCCTCCGGCCGCCGCGGCGGCACCGCCGCGCGAGAGCACGGCCCCGCGTCCCGCGCCGAGCCCGAGCCCGCCCCCGTCTGGCCCGATCACCCGCGAGACCCGCCCGAAGCCACCGCCGGAGCCGACCGTGCGCGAGCTGGAGCAGGGCGCCCGCGAGTTTCTCCGCGACCTCCTCGGCCGATAGGCCGCGAGACAGCGGCACGAGACGGCAGACGGTGCCGCGGTATGGCCGGCTGCGTGGAGCCATCGGCCCATCGCCGAGCCCCTTGAACTCGGCCCGCCCGGCATGGGAGGGGAGGAGGCGATCGTCGTCCCTCCCCCCGTCAGCAAGCTTGGGTCCACGCCATGTCCGGAAGCCTGTTCGCCCTCGTCCGCAGCCGCATTCCCTCGGTCGGCAAGACCCTGATCGAGACGCCGGCCGGCGAGACCCTGACCTATGCGGACATGCTGGCCCGCACCGGGCGGCTCGCCAACGCCCTGGTGAAGCGCGGCGTCGCCCCCGGCGACCGGGTCGCCGTGCAGGTCGAGAAGTCGCCCGACAACCTGATGCTGTTCCTGGCGGTGGCGCGCGCCGGCGCCGTCTACCTGCCGCTCAACACCGCCTACACGACCCACGAGGTGGACTATTTCGTCGGCGACGCCGAGCCGCGCCTGGTGGTCTGCGACCCGGCCCGGCGCGACGCGCTCGCCGCAGTCGCCGAGGCCCACGGCGCCACGCTCGACACCCTGGCGGCCGACGGCAGCGGCTCACTGACCGAGCTGGCCGCGGCGCTGCCCGAGGCGTTCGACGACGTCGGCCGCACCGACGACGACCTCGCCTGCATCCTCTACACGTCGGGCACCACCGGGCGCTCCAAGGGCGCCATGCTGACCCACCGCAATCTCGCCTCCAACGCCGACACGCTGGTCGACTACTGGCGCTTCGGCGAGACCGACGTGCTCTTGCACGCGCTGCCGCTCTACCACACCCACGGCCTGTTCACCGCCGCGCTGGTGGTGATGCTGGCCGGCGGCAGCATGCTGTTCCTGCCGAAGTTCGACGCCGACCAGGTGATGGCCCTGATGCCGCGCGCCACCACCATGATGGGGGTGCCGACCTTCTACACGCGGCTGCTCCAGCATCCCGGCCTCACCCGCGAGGCGACCGCCCACATGCGGCTGTTCACGGCGGGCTCGGCGCCGCTGCTCGCCGAGACGCACGACGCCTTCAAGGCGAAGACCGGCCACGCCATCCTCGAACGCTACGGCATGACCGAGACCGGCATGAACACCTCGAATCCCTACGACGGCGACCGCCTCGCCGGAACGGTCGGCTTTCCGCTGCCGGGCGTCACGGTGCGGGTCGCCGATCCGGCGAACGGCGAGCTGCTCGGCCCCGACGAGATCGGCGTCCTCGAGGTGAAGGGGCCGAACGTGTTCGCCGGCTACTGGCGGATGCCGGAGAAGACCAAGGAGGAGTTCCGCGCCGACGGCTTCTTCATCACCGGCGACGTCGGCAAGATCGACGCCCGTGGCTACGTCCACATCGTCGGCCGCGCCAAGGACCTGATCATCTCGGGCGGCTTCAACGTGTATCCGAAAGAGGTGGAGAGCGAGATCGACGCGCTTCCGGGCGTCGTCGAATCCGCCGTCATCGGCTGCCCGCATCCCGACTTCGGCGAGGGCGTCACCGCCGTGGTGGTGCGCCAGGCGGGCGCCACCGTGAGCGAGGCCGACATCATGGCGGCGCTCGACGGCCGCCTCGCCAAGTTCAAGCTGCCCAAGCGCGTGCTGTTCGTCTCCGAGCTGCCGCGCAACACCATGGGCAAGGTGCAGAAGAACGTGCTGCGCGAGCAGAACAAGGCGCTGTACGCCTGAACGCTGTACGCCTGAGCGGCGCGCCCGGGCGGCGCGCCGTATCGGCGCGCTCAGGCGCCGCGTCGAGGCGGTCAGGTGCCGAGCGCCGCGACCACCGCGCGGGCGACCGCCGCATGGGCGCCGTTGCGGACGGCCGGCGCCGCCTCGGTCTCGGTCAGATAGACGGCGACCACCACGGGCGGCCGGCCGGGCGGCCAGATCACGCCGACATCGTTGGCGGTGCCGCGGTCGCCGGTGCCGGTCTTGTCGCCGACCCGCCAGCCTTCCGGAACCCCGGCCCGCAGCCGCGCGTCGCCGGTGCGGTTGCCCACCATCCAGGCGACGAGTTTTTCACGCGACCCCGCCGCCAGGGCATCGCCGAGCGCCAGCCGGCGGACGGTCTCCAGCATGGCGGCCGGCGTCGTGGTGTCGCGCGGATCGCCCGGCACCGACTCGTTGAGGAACGGCTCGATGCGGTCGAGCCGCGTCGCCGGATCGCCGAGCGAGCGGGCGAAGTCGGTGAGGCCGGCCGGCCCGCCGATGGCCTCGAGCAGCAGGTTGCCGGCGGTGTTGTCGCTCAGCACCATCGCGGCCTCGCACAGCGCCGCGAGCGTCATCTCCTCGCCGGCATGCCGCTCGGTGACCGGCGAGTAGGTGACGAGCCCGTCACGCGGCGGGATCGCCACCCGGCGATCGAGCCGCTCCTGCCCGGCGTCGACCCGGGCCAGCACGGCAGCGGCGGCGACGAGCTTGAAGGTCGAGCAGAGCGGAAACCGCTCGTCCTCGCGATGGCCGGCCCGCAGGCCCGAGCCGGTGTCGCGCACCGCGACGCCGAGGCGGCCGCCGCTCTCCCGCTCGATGCGAGCGAAGGCGGCCGCGAGGGTCTCAGCCGACGGCGGGGCGGCCCGCAGCACGGCGGGTGCGAAGACGGCCGCAGTGGCGGCGAGGCCGGCGGACACGGCGAAGCGACGGCGGGTGATCATCGGGGGCTCCCCTGGAGTTGCGGAGACCAGAAAGCCGCGGCCCGTGGCTGTTGACAAAGGATGGATTTTCGCACGAGTCATGAGAAAATCTCGATCCGCTCCCGCCCGCACGTCCGCACCTCCGGGCGGGCGGGTCCCGACTTCCCTCGCCCCCGGCGGCCCATGACGGTCTCGCACATCTCCCTCAACGCGCTGCGGGCCTTCGAGGCCGCCGCCCGCCATCTCAGCTTCACCCGGGCCGGGCTGGAGCTGCGCGTGAGCCAAGCGGCGGTGAGCCATCAGGTCCGCGGCCTCGAGGAAATCTTGGGGGTTCGGCTGTTCCGTCGGCTGCCGCGGGGGCTCGCCCTCACCGACGAGGGGCTGGCCCTGGTGCCGGTGCTGGCCGACGCCTTCGGCCGCATCCGCGCCACCCTCGACCAGTTCGAGGACGGCCATGTGCGCGAGGCCGTCACGGTCGGCGCCGTCGGCACCTTCGCGACCGGCTGGCTGCTGCCGAACCTGAAGGGGTTCGCCGAGGCGCATCCCTATGTCGACCTGCGCCTGTTCACCAACAACAATCGCGTCGACCTCGCCGGCGAAGGGCTCGACTGCGCGATCCGCTTCGGCGACGGCTCGTGGCACGGCACCGACGCCACCTTCCTGTGCCGGGCGCCGCTGGCGCCGGTCTGCGCCCCGGCGGTGGCGGATCGCCTGCGCGACCCCGCCGACCTCGCCCGCGAGACGCTGCTGCGCTCCTATCGCAGCGACGAGTGGCCGCGCTGGTTCGCGGCCGCCGGCGCGCCCTGCCCGGCGCTGCGCGGCCCGGTGTTCGACTCCTCGGTCACCATGGCGGCGGCGGCCGCCCAGGGGATCGGCGTCGCGCTTCTGCCGGTCGCGATGTTCGCCGACGCGCTGCGCCAGGACCGGCTGGTGCGGCCGTTCGCCGCCGAGGTCGATCTCGGCGCCTACTGGCTCACCGCGCTCAAGTCGAAGGCGGCCACGGCCGGCCTGACGGCGTTCGTGCAGTGGCTGACGCGGCGCGTCGCCGCCGATCTTCCCGACGAGGCGGCCGGCGCGAGCCCGCCACCCTGAGAGTCCGTTTGGGCGCCGCTCACGCCTTGCCGTAGACCGGGACGACGGCGCCGCGGGTGACGCGGTTCTCCGGCGAGGCGAGGAACAGGATGGTGGCCGCCACCTCCTCGACCTTCGGCCACGCCGAGAGGTCGGCCTTCGGCATGTCCTGGCGATTGGCCGGGGTGTCCATGATGGAGGGCGCCACGGCGTTGACCAGCACGCCCTCCTTGGCGACCTCCTCGGCGAGTGCCACCGTCAGGGCCGCGACGGCGGCCTTGGCTGCGGCGTACACCGCCATGCCGGCGCCGGTGCGCCATTCGAGCGCCGGCCGCGCCGCCACGTTGACGATGCGGCCGCCGTTCCGCCCGCGCGAGAAGGCGCGCAGCGCCGCCTGGCAACACAGCGCGCAGGTGACCAGGTTGATCTCGATCTGACGATGCAGCACCGCGGCGTCGAGGTCGCGCAGCGGGCCGAACGCGAAGCCGCCGGCCAGATGGATCGAGGCCCACAAGGGGGGCAGGCGCTCGTACAGGCGATCGACCGCCTCGGCCTCGGCGAGATCGACGCCCGGATGGATCAACACCCTGGTGCTCTCGCGCAGCGCTGCCGGAATCGTCCCGCCGTCGCCCGTGGTGGGAACGTGACAGACCGCGCCCGCCTCCAGCAGTGCCGCCACCACCCCGCCGCCGAGCGCTCCGGCGCCTCCCGTGACCACGACATGACGTCCGTTGAAGTCCATTCCCGGTCTCCTTCTCGGGCGCCGCCGCGCCCGCCCCGCCCACCTGGCGGCGGCGCGTCACCATGGGGGATTCTCGCGCCGGCGTCATCGCCCGGCCCGCCCGTCCCCAGGCCGGCGGCGGCGAGAAATTTCCGGTTGATCGCCACGCCCGCCGCCTCTACGGGGACCACGATCAGCTCTCTCGCCGCCGGGACCGCGCCATGCCCCCTGACCCTGCTCCTCCGCCCGACCCCGACCCACGACCGATGGTGCGGTTCGACGCCGTGACGCGGCGCTTCGCCGACGTCACCGCGGTCGACCGGCTCAGCCTCGACATCCGCGAGGGCGAGTTCTTCGCGCTGCTCGGCCCCTCGGGCTGCGGCAAGTCGACCCTGCTGCGCATGCTGGCCGGCTTCGAGCGGCCCGACGCGGGGCGCATCCTTCTGGCCGGCGAGGACATCGTCCCGGTGCCGCCCTATCGCCGGCCGGTCAACATGATGTTCCAGAGCTACGCGCTGTTCCCCCACCTCACGGTGGCCGGCAACATCGCCTTCGGCCTCAAGCAGGAGCGGCTGCCCAAGGCGGAGATCGAGACGCGCGTCGCCGAGATGCTGCGCCTCGCCCGCCTCGAAGGGCTCGGCGGCCGCAAGCCGCACCAGCTCTCCGGCGGCCAGCGCCAGCGGGTCGCGCTCGCCCGGGCGCTGGCCAAGCACCCCAAGGTGCTGCTGCTCGACGAGCCGCTGGCCGCCCTCGACAAGAAGCTGCGCGAGGAGACGCAGTTCGAGCTGATGGAGCTTCAAGATCGGCTCGGCACCACCTTCGTGATCGTGACCCACGACCAGGAAGAGGCGATGACGGTGGCGGACCGCATCGCCGTGATGAACCAGGGCCATGTCGTCCAGGTCGGCACGCCGTCGGAGATCTACGAGCAGCCGCGCTCGCGCTGGGTCGCCGGCTTCATCGGCGACGTCAACCTGATCGAAGGCGAGCTGGTCTCGGCCGGTCCGGACGGTGCGGTGGTGCAGGATCGGGCCGGACGCCGCTTCCTGGCCGAGGCGGCGTCCTTCTCCGCGGCGCCGGGCGGCACCGTGGCGCTGGCGGTGCGCCCCGAGAAATTCCGCGTGTCGACGACGCCGCCGGCCGACGCCACCGTCAACGGCCTGTCGGGCCGGGTGGTGGACATCGGCTATCTGGGCGACCTGTCGATCTACAAGGTGCGGCTCGACGACGGCACGCTGGTGAAGGCGTCGGTCACCAACATCCGCCGTCACGCCGCCCGCGAGATCGACTGGGAGGATGCGGTGTGGCTGTCGTTCGCCCCCGAGGCCGCCGTGGTGCTGGGCGAATGAGCGCAGCGGAGCCGTCGATGACCGAAGAGTCCCCCGCGTTGCCCCACGCATCGCCGACCGCATCGCCCGACCCGTCGCCGCGCCGGTCCGCCGGCGAGATGCTGATCGTCGCCCTTCCCTATCTGTGGCTGATCGCCTTCTTCGTGGTGCCGTTCCTGATCGTCGCCAAGATCAGCCTGTCGCAAACCGCGATCGCGCAGCCACCCTACACGCCGGTGCTCGACCTCGCGGCCGGGCTCGACGGCCTCGCCGCCTTCGTGCGCGAGCTGTCGACCTCGACCTATGCGCTGCTGGCGAGCGACGATCTCTACTGGCTGTCCTACCTGAAGAGCCTGCGGGTCGCCGTGGTGTCGACCGCGATCCTGCTGGTGATCGGCGTGCCGATCGCCCATGCGATGGCGCGGGCGCCGGCGCGGCTCCAGCCGCTGCTGGTGATGCTGGTGATGCTGCCGTTCTGGACCGCGTTCCTGATCCGCATCTATGCCTGGATGACGATCCTTCAGCGCGACGGCCTGCTCAACGGGCTGCTGCACACGCTCGGCCTGATCGATCAGCCGATCACCTGGCTGGCCACCGACACCGCCGTGCACATCGGCATCGTCTACTCGTACCTGCCCTTCATGGTGCTGCCGCTCTATGCGAGCTTCCAGAAGCTCGACGAGAGCCTGATCGAAGCGGCCGCCGATCTCGGCTGCCCGCGCTGGAAGGCGTTCTGGCTGGTGATGCTGCCGCAGGTGGTGCCCGGCATCGCGGCCGGCTCGCTCTTGTGCCTGATCCCGATCACCGGCGAGTTCGTCATCCCGGACCTGCTCGGCGGCTCCGACACCATGATGATCGGCCAGACGCTGTGGTCGGAGTTCTTCGCCAACAAGGATTGGCCGGTGGCCTCCGCCATCGCGGTGGTGCTCCTGGTGCTTCTGGTCGGACCGATCGCCGCCTACGAGGCCCTGCAATCGCGCGCCATGGACGGGAGGCGCTGAGATGGGCCGCCGGCTGTCCGCATTCAACCTGGTTTCGCTCGCCCTCGGGCTGGCGTTCCTGTATCTGCCGATCCTGATCCTGGTGATCTACTCGTTCAACGACTCGCGGCTCGTCACCGTCTGGGGCGGCTTCTCGACCCGCTGGTACGTGCAGCTCGCCGAGGATCACGCGCTCCAGGAGGCGGCGCTGACGTCGCTCGGCATCGCGGTCGCATCGGCGACGCTCGCCACCGTGCTGGGGACGCTGGCGGCACTGGCGCTGACCCGGCTCGGCCGCTTCCGCGGCCGGCTGCCGTTCTCGGCGATGATCTACGCGCCACTGGTGATGCCGGAGGTGATCACCGGCCTGTCGCTGCTGCTGCTGTTCGTCGCGGTCGAGCTCGACCGCGGCTTCCTCACCGTGACGATCGCCCACACGACACTCACCATGTGCTTCGTCGCCGTGGTGGTGCAGTCGCGCCTCGGCAGCTTCGACAGCAGCCTGGAGGAGGCCGCCCAGGATCTCGGCTGCCCGCCGCTGAAGACCTTCCTCACCGTCACCCTGCCGGTGATCGCGCCCGCCATCGTGGCCGGCTTCCTGCTCGCCTTCTCGCTGTCGCTCGACGACGTGGTGCTGGCGAGCTTCACCACCGGGCCGGGCGCCACCACGCTGCCGATCCGCATCTACTCGGACGTCCGCCTCGGTGTGAAGCCGGAGATCAACGCGGTGTGCACCATCTTCATCGCGGTGATCGCCGTGGTGGTGATCCTCGCTTCGCTGGTCACCCGCCTCGGCGAGCGCCACGGCGCCGCGGGCTGACCTCAGGGCCCGTTTGGACACTCCGGCGTAGCCCCGTCGGAGTGTCCAGACGGTCGTTCCTGCTGTTTCCGGGTGATCAGTTGGCCGTCATTCCGGGGCGCGGCGAAGCCGCGAACCCGGAATCCAGCGACACACTCCATCCAGCGGCGAACTCAGAGCTCGCGGCTGGATTCCGGGCTCGGCGCTGCACGCCGCCCCGGAATGACCACCGAATGGACCAGCCGGATCTCGGATCACTCGCTGCTCTGGCCGGGCGGACGGAGGATGTAGATCAAGGCCCACAGCGGCACGATGATCACGGCACCGAGCAGCAGGTTGGGCACCACCACGGCGGCGGCCTGCCGGACCAGCTCGGCGAGGCGCTCGGGCGAGATGCCGAGCTCGCCCGCGAGCGTCTCCAGCGTGATGCCGAAATGGGCCAGGATGGTGCCGACGATCAGCGAGGCGACCGCGATCTTCACCACGGTGTGCAGCACTCTCCACATCGCCTGCGCTCCCGCGGCCGCGCGGGCGGTCCGGTCGGAGGGAACCCCGGATGCGCTGCGGCCTGGCTCTCGTGCTCGTTCGATCGGCGGCGAACCGCTGGCCGCGCCACCGGCGGCCGCGGCAGGCGGCCGCTGATTCGCGGCGGGCCATCATACAGCAAGGCAGGGAGTCGAACGGCCCGACCGGGCCGCACCGGACCACCGGGCCGGCAGGCCGATCAGCGGGTCGGGACCTCGGCGGCGTGCTCCGGGGCCGGCTCCGGCGTCGCCGAGACCGGGGCCGGATCGGCGGCCGGACCGGCCACCGGCGGCGTGGGAGCCGATTCCGGCGCCGGATCGGCCGACGGCATGCCGAAGCGGCGCAGCGCCGCGGCCCCGTCGGGTCCGCCGAGCCGCTCGATCGCCGAGCGCATGGCATCGCGGGCGCGCTTGTCCGACACCGCGTCGAGCAGCGGCGCCGCCGCGCCCGAGCGGCGGATCAGCGCCTGGGTGTCGGGCAGCATGATCGGATCGTCCCAGCTCCCCTGGACGAAGAAGGGCAGCTCGAAGGCGGGCGGCTGGTCGGCCGCCGCCAGCAGGCTGGCGGTGCCGGTGAGATCGAGTTCGCGGGCCGGCACCGAGGCGGTGCCGCCGACCGCGAGCCGGACCTTGGCGCCGTCGAACCGCACCTCCTCCGCATAGGCGGTGCCCTGGGCGATGCGCAGCACCACCGCCAGGCTGTCGAACGGGGTGCGGCCGCTGCGGAAATCGGCACTGCCGGCGAGCGGGCGGCGCTCCAGCCGGCGCAGCAGCTGCTCCACATTGACGCCGACCAGGCCGCCATTCGACGCCTTCAGCGAGACGCGGCCGGCGAGCGTGCGGGTGAGGCCGAGCACGCTGGTGCCGCTGCCCTCCACCGCGAACGAGATGTCGCCCTTGCCCTCCAGCCGGCGGACGCCGATCAGGTCGGACAGGCAGGCGTCGAGATCGACATTGACGAAGGAGAGCTGCGAGCGCAGGTCGGCGCCGGCCGGCACGCGGGCGAGCGCCACCGAGCCGCTGACCAGGCCGTTGAACGCCTGGCTCTCGCCGACGGTGACGACCAGCCGGCCGTCGCGCAGCGTGGCGGCGACGGCGGTGCGGCCGAGCCGGGTCTGTGGTGTCAGCACCCGGGCGGCCGACACCCGCAGATCGAGATCCATGTCGTCGAACCAGTCGAGGTCGAACGGCTTGCGGTTCCAGTCGCGCGCGTCGGAGCCCAGCAGGCGGATCGCCGACAGGTACGGGGTGAGATCGAGGGCGTCGACCGCCAACGTCCCCTGCAAGGTCGAGCGGCCGCGCTGGGCATAGGTGAGCACGCCTTCTGCGGCATTGCCGTCGAGCTCGATGTTGAGATTGGAGAAGGCGACGCTGCCGCTGACCGCATTGGTGCGCGCCTTGAGGGCGAAGCGGCCGAGCCCGACGCCGTAGAGCGGCCGTCCCGTCATCCAGCTCATGGCGGCGCGCAGCGACGGTGCGTCGGCCGCCAGCGTGCCGTCGATCTTGAGGGTCGGCCGGACCCCCATGGTGCCCTCGAAGGCGGCCTTCAGCGGGGTGCCGCCGATCCGCAGCTTGAGCCCGGAGGTCTCGCCGGCCAGCGCGGCGCGGAAGTCGCTGATCGCCAGCGAGACGTCGAGCGGCTCGTCCCGCCAGGTGACCCGGCCGGTGGCCGCGAAGCTCTTGGCGATGGACGGCCAGGCGAGCGACAGCGCGACGCCCTCCAGCACCTCGGAGGTGTCGCGCCCGGCCTCCTGGAGCACGACGACGCCGTCGGCGATGCGGATCTCGGAGAACGACAGGGTGCGCCGGTCGGGCTCCGGCCCGGGTCGCAGCGTGCGGGCGAGCGTCTCCAGCAGCGGCGACCAGTTGGAGCGGCCGTCGGCGCCGACGCGGACCGTGATGTGCGGCCGCACCAGGGCGACGTCGGCGATCTCGATGCGGCCGGCGAGCAGCGGCAGCCAGCGCAGGTTGGCGACCAGTGCGTCGGCCACGAAAGGCTGCTCGTCGACCGCGAAACCGGCCAGCGCCACGTCGCCGAGGCTGACGCGGGGCGACGGGAACATCGACAGGGTCGAGGCGCCGCGCACGCTCGGCTGGAGCCCGGTGACGGCCCGCACCTCCGCCGTGACGGCATCGCGGGCCACCTCGACCGAGACCAGATAGGAGGCGAGCCCCAGCAGGACGAGCCCGCCGGCAGCCACCGCGACGACGGCGGCGGCGAGACGCTTGAATCCGGCGGGAGCACTCACGGGACGGCGCATCCAGTCACGGGCTTGGGGCCGGCAGACGGCCGGCGGACGAGCCCGGACCCTGCGCGATCTTCATGACCCTTTCGTGGCCGCAAGATTCGGTTCGTCAAGGGTTTTCTCGTGCAATCGGGACCCCGTAGGCGGGCCGCTCGCGCCTCCTGCCGCACGCGGCGTCGTCGCCGGGCCCGACCCGGACGCGCACCCGCGTGACGAGCCCGGATGCGCGGGCAGCCCGCGCATGACGGCTCCCGGGCATGGCACGCGACCGGCGCCTGCCATCCCGCTTGCGGAGACCCGGTTGGGGAGAGAGGTGAGACGCCGGCAGCGCCTGCGCTCACACGGCTCCCCTCACCGGCCAGCCCTCACGCGGCCTGCGCCACCGCGACCTTGAAGCTCGCCTCGGTGTTGGCCTCGATCTCGTCGAGCGACACGCCGTCGGCGATCTCGATCAGGGTCATGCCACCGGGGCCGTGCTTGTCGATGGTGAAGACGCCGAGATCGGTGATCACCATGTCGACCACATTGGCGCCGGTGAGCGGCAGGTTGCAGCGCTTCAGGAGCTTCGGCCCGTCCTTGGCGACGTGCTCCATCACCACCACGACCTTCTTGACCCCGGCAACCAGGTCCATGGCGCCCCCCATCCCCTTCACCATCTTGCCGGGGATCATCCAGTTGGCGAGGTCGCCGTTCTCGGCCACCTGCATGGCGCCGAGGATCGACAGGTCGATATGGCCGCCGCGGATCATCGCGAAGGAGTCGGCGGACGAGAAGTAGCTGGTCGTCGGCAGCTCGGTGATGGTCTGCTTGCCGGCGTTGATGAGGTCGGCGTCCTCGTCGCCCTCCAGCGGGAACGGCCCCATGCCGAGCATGCCGTTCTCGCTCTGGAGCTGCACCTTGACGCCGGGCGGAATGTAGTTCGACACCAGGGTCGGGATGCCGATGCCGAGATTGACGTAGAAGCCGTCACGCAGCTCCCGGGCGGCGCGCGCCGCCATCTGATCACGAGTCCAGGCCATCACACCTCCTCCCCGGCGCCGGCGGGCACTTCCATCTCGCCGCGCTTGCGCGTGGTCCGCTGCTCGATATGCTTCTCGGCGTGCACCTGCACGAGGCGCTGCACGTAGATGCCGGGCGTGACGATGCGGTCGGGATCGAGCGAGCCGGGCTCGACCAGATGCTCCACCTCGGCGATCGTGATCTTGCCGGCGGTCGCCATCATCGGGTTGAAGTTGCGCGCCGTCTTTCGATAGATCAGGTTGCCTTCGCTGTCGCCCATCCAGGCATGGACCAGCGAAATGTCGGCGACCAGGCCGGTCTCCATCACATACTTCTCGCCACCGAACTCGCGCACCTCCTTGCCGTCGGCGATCACGGTGCCCACCCCGGTCTTGGTGTAGAAGGCCGGAATGCCGGCGCCACCGGCGCGGATGCGCTCGGCCAGCGTGCCCTGCGGATTGAACTCGAGCTCCAGCTCGCCGGAGAGGAACTGCTGGGCGAACAGCTTGTTCTCGCCCACATAGGACGAGATCATCTTGCGGATCTGGCGGCTCTCCAGAAGGATGCCGAGGCCGATCCCGTCGACGCCGGCATTGTTGGAGATCACCGTCAGGTTCTTGGCGCCCGACTCGCGGACCGCCAGGATCAGGCTCTCCGGGATGCCGCACAGGCCGAAGCCGCCCGACATGATGGTCATCCCGTCCTGGATCAGCCCCGCCAGGGCCGAGGAGGGGTCCTTGTAGACTTTCCTCATGGTCCCACCGCCGTTTGCTGCACCGTCGTCCCTCGCTTTTGGAAGCACCTTCTCGTTCTAAAGTAGCATGGCCGTATCGTTCTATGTCACGGTCCGTCAAGTGACGTGACGACCCCGGCACTGGCGCACGCCCCGCCGCGCGCGGCGCGCGTGGCGGCCGGACGTCGCAGGACCGCGGACGATTGACGGCGGAATGCTACGCGAGCGGCGGCTTCGGGTCGAGATCGTCGGCGAGGCGCACCATCCGGATCACCGGCAGGAGGCCGACCAGGACGATCAGCAGGGCGGCGAGCGCCCCCTCCTCGAAGCTGCCGCGGGCGGCGAACTGGTACACATAGGTCGCCAGCGTCTCGACATTCAGGGGTCGCAGCAGCAGCGTGGCGGGCAATTCCTTGAGGCTGTCGACGAAGACCAGGAGCGCCGCGCCGAACAGCGCCGGCCGGGTCAGCGGCAGATGGATGGCGCGCACCACCCGGCCGGGCCGCACCCCGACCGAGGCGGCGGCGTCGTCGAGCTCGACCGGCAGGCGGGCGAGCCCGGCCTGGGCGAAGCCGGTGGCCACCGCCAGGAACCTGATCACATAGGCGATCACCACGGCGGCACCGGAGCCGGCGAGCAGCAGCCCCGGCCCGTGGCCGGTGACGGCCCGCACCACGCCGCCGATCGCCTCGTCGACCGCCACCAGGGGCCCGAGCAGGCCGAGCGCCAGCACGGTGCCGGGCACCGCGTAGCCGAGCCCGGCGAGGCCGAGCAGCGCGGTCGCGCGCCGGCGACGCACCAGCCGGGCCGCGAAAGCGGCGCCGAAGCCGAGCGCCAGAGTGAGGACGGCAGCGGCCCCCGCGAGCATGACGGTCGAGCCGGCATGACGGACGAGATCCGGGTCGAAGCCGACCACCAGGCCGCGGGCGATCACCTCGTGCAGCAGGAAGCCGAACGGCACCAGGAAGCCGAGCGCCACCGGCACCAGGCAGGCGGCGAGCGCCGCCAGCCCGCGGGCGCCGGCGAGCCGGGTGCGGCCGCACAGCCGGACGTCGGTTCCGCCCGCCGCGACGCTGCGGTGGCGCCGCGCGTGGCGCTCCAGCGCGATCAGCGCCGCCACCACGATCAGCATGACGCAGGCGATCTGGGCGGCGCCGGCGAGGCTGCCGCGGTTGAGCCAGGTGGTGAACACCGTCAGCGTCAGGGTGCGGACGCCGAGATACTCGCTGGCGCCGATGTCGTTGAGCGCTTCCATCAGCACCAGAGCGAGGCCGGCCGCGAGCGCCGGGCGCGCCATCGGCAGCGTGATGACGCGAGCGATCCGGAAGGCGCCGGCGCCGAGCAGGCGCGCCGCCTCGACCAGCACGGCGCTGCGCGCCTGCAACGAGGCCCGCATGGCGAGATAGACATAGGGGTAGAGCACCAGGCTCATCACCACGACGGCGCCGCCGAGCGAGCGCATCTCGGGCAGCAGCGAGCCGGCCGGGGCCTCGATCCCGAGCAGCCAGCGCAGTCCCGTCTGCACCGGCCCGAGCGCGTCGAGCGTGTCGGCATACACATAGGCGACAATGTAGGTCGGGAAGGCGAGCGGCAGCGGCAAGAGCCACACCAGCACGCCACGCCCGGGAAAATCGTAGAGCGCCACCAGCCAGGCGGTGCCGACGCCGATCACCGTGGTGAGCGCCGCAATGCCGGCGAGCAGCGCCAGCGTGGTGACGAGGGCGTCGGGCAGCACATAGGCGGCGAGATGCGCCCACAGGTCGGGATCGCCGCGCAGCGCGATGGCGACGAGGCTCGCCAGCGGCGTCACCACCAGGGCCGCGACGGCGACGACGAGCCCCCAGGCGAGCGGATGGCGCGGACGGAGCCGACGAAGCGCGCGCGGGGCGAGCCCCGCGGCACGAAGCGCCGGCGGCGAGCCGCCGGCAGCGCGGCCCATCGTCTCGATCACGCCGCCCTCGTGCCCCGCCGTGCGCCGAGCCTCCGGCCCGCGGCCCGACGCCGCGCCGACACGAGGATGGCCGGGGCGAGCCCGGCCATGACGAGGTGCGAGACCGAGGGCCGGCGGCGGTGTCAGTTGTCGAACCCCACCTTGTCGACCAGGGTCGCGGCCTTCTTCTTGTTGGCCGCGATGGTGGCGACCGGCAGCGGATCGGCGGTCAGCTCGCCATAGGCCGCAATGGTCGGATGCGGCGGAATGCTGGCCCGGATCGGGTACTCGAAATTGATGTCGGCGTAGATCTTCTGCGCCTTCTCACCGACCAGCCACTCGATCAGCGTGACGGCGTTCGTCTTGTTGGGCGCGTGCTTGGCGAGGACGACCCCGGAGATGTTCATGTGGGTGCCGTGGCCCTGGAAGGTCGGCAGGATCACCTTGGTGGCCTCCGCCCACGGCTTTTTGTCGGGCTCGCGCTCGTTCATCAGCGCCCAGTAGTAGGTGTTGCCGAGGCCGATGTCGCACTTGCCGGCAGCGATGTCGCGCGCCACCTCGCGGTCGCCGCCCGACGGCTTCTGCGCCAGGTTGGCCTTGAGACCGGCGAGCCACGCCTCGGCCTTCTGGTCGCCGTGATGCGCCACATAGGCGGCGAACAGCGCGTTGTTGTAGATGTTCTGTCCGGAGCGGATGCAGATGCGGCCCTTCCACTTGGGATCGGCCAGCTCCTCGTAGGTGATCTCGCTCTCGGTCACCCGCTGGCGCGCGGCGTAGATCACGCGGGCGCGCGCCGACACGGCGTACCAGAGGCCGCCCGGATCGCGGTATTGCGCCGGCACCGCCTTGTCGAGCACGTCGGACTTGAGCGGCTGGGCGATGCCGAGGTCGACCGCCTCCTTGAGCCGGCCGATATCCACCGTCAGCAGCACATCGGCCGGGCTATTGGCGCCCTCGGTGGCGATCCGCTGCTCCAGGCCGGCGCTCGCCGAGATGGTGTTGACCTTGATGCCGGTCTCCTTGGTGAACGCCTCGAACAGCGGGGCGACCAGCTTGGCTTCGCGATAGGTGTAGACATTCACCTCGCCCGCCTGGGCGAGGCTCGCGGCCGGCGCGGCGGCGGTGCAGGCGATCACGAGGGCCAGCAGGCGACCGGATCGGCAGGACGGGGCACGCAGCATCGAAAGCTCCTGTCAGGTCGCGGGTCAAAGTCCGCGACTGCCCGGACAGGTAGGGGAGCGGGGTCCCGGCCGTCAACAATTTCGCGCTTGTAATCAATAAGTTAGAAGCCTTCTAGGGAGCCCCGAGTCTGGAACCGTTCGAAGGTTCGCCGGAATTCCGCTGTGCGATCACCGGGCCGCGCCACAGCAGGCCCACCACGGGCATCGGCCCGCGGCGCCACGCCGCGGGCGCTGCGAGACCCGCCACCCCTCTCGCCGGGTAGATCAAGGCGACGCATCACCGGTCGACAGCATGAGGGCCGCGCGGGTCGGCGGCGGCGTCCCGGCGATCTCGGCGACGAGCTTACCGATCAGCGCCTGGCCGAACGACTCGAAGTTCTGTGCCGTCATCACGAAGGCGCCCGGCCCGCCGATCACGTTGGCCCGATAGTAGGCGTCGAGGCCGCCGGCCGGGTTGGTGTGCTCGGCGTTCCACGACAGCGGCTGCTCGGTGAGGATGACGAGGCCGTTGATGGTGATGCCGCGCCCGACCGCCTCGTCCCGGGCGAGCGCGACGTCGCGGCCGGAATTGTTGGTGCCGTCGCCCGACACGTCGATGGTGCGGCGCCGCGCCTGGAACGGAGCACGATCGAGCTGCGCCACCGCGAAATCGATGCCGCCCGAGATCGAGGTGCGGTCCGCGAAGGCGCGCGGGCTCTCCACCAGCTGGGCCGCGAAGCGGCCGGCGCTGTCGGCGTCGCGGATCACCGCCCAGTCCACCACGACCTTCTGGTTGCCCGCCCCCGACCACTCGATATAGGCGACCGCGATGCGCCCCAGCGTGCCGCCGGCGATCGCGGCCAGCACCCGCGGATCGGTCAGGGCGGCCGCGTAGCCGTCGCGCTGGAGCTGGAACTTGGGTCCGTCGACGCTGCGCGAGACGTCGGCGGCGAGCGCGAGCAGCAGGTCGACCTCCTCGCCGGCGGACTGCTGCACCGGCTGCGGTGCCGGCACCCGCGGCTCCTCGGCCCACCCGGCGGCCGGACCACCGATCCACAGCGCCGCCACCGCGCCGAGGACCGCCCGCCGGATGCCGCGCATGGAGATGCCGAGCCACGAGATGCCGAGCAACGAGATGCCGCGCATCGCCGCCTCCGCTCCCCGCCGGCGTGCTGGGCCGCGCCGACCTCGAAGCAGGCTCGGAGCGGTCCGCGCGGGGGCTCGTGGACCGGCCGTCCCGCGCGGCCTCGCGGCCGGGTCGTCCGCATGCAGCAGCATAACGCAGGCGGGAGCCGAACGATCCCTGGAACCGAGGGTCGACGGCAGCATCCGGCCCGGGCCTGCCGGCAGGCGCGCGCCGGATCAGGCCCGTGCCGGCACCAGCAGGGCGTCGGCCGCCACCACGCCGCGGCCCTCCGGCAGCACCAGCAGAGGGTTGACGTCGAGGGCGTCGAGGTCGTCGCCGAGCGCGGCGGCGAGATGCGAGACGGTCACCAGGGTGTCGATCAGCGCCGGCACGTCGGCGCGCGGCCGCCCGCGCGGGCCGTCGAGCACCGCGCGGCCACGCAGCGACCTTACCATGGCGGCGGCCTCGGCCCGGCCGACCGGCGCCAGCGCCAGCACGCTGTCCTTGAGGACCTCGACCAGGATGCCGCCGAGACCGAGCAGGATCACCGGCCCGAACTGCGGATCGCGGCTGCAACCGACGATCATCTCGACACCGCCCGCCACCTGCTCCTGGACGGCGACGCCGTCGATCCGGGCGGCCGGCGCATGGGTCCGCGCGCTGGCGACGATCTCGGCGAAGGCAGCCGCCGCCTGGGCCGGGCTGGTGATGCCGAGCCGCACTCCGCCCGCCTCGGTCTTGTGCGGGATGTCGGCGGAGGCGATCTTCATCACCACCGGGCCGCCGAGCCGGTCGACCGCGGCAGCGGCCTCCGCCGCGCTGGTCGCCACGATCTCGCCCGGCACCCGTACGCCGCACCGGGCCAGCACCGCCTTGCTGTCCTGCTCCGACAGCGGCCCCGGGGCACGCCGCAGCAGCGACCGCGCCGCCGCCACCGCGGCGGGATCGAGCCGCACCGGCGGGCCGACCGCGGCGGCAGCCGCCTCGGGGTCCGCGGGCGGCCGGGCGAAGCGGAGGAAGCGGGCGATCGCCTTCAGGCTCTCGCGGGTGCCGAGCAGAAACGGCACGCCGCCCGCCGCCAGGATGGCGCGCACCTGCGGATCGGTGTCGCCCGACAGGTTGCTGAACACGACCACCGGCTTGTCGACCTGCGCGGCCGCCGCCACGAAGGCACGGGCGGCCCGGCGGTAGCGTTCCGCCTGGACGTCGCCCATCGCACCCGGCATGTCCTGCGACACCGCCAGCACGGCACAGCCGGGGTCGGACGCCAGGGTCACCAGCGCGTCGCGGTAGAGATCCGGCTCGTAGAGGCCGGTGGCGGTGACGTCGAGCGGATTGGCGACCGCGACATGCGGCGGCAGCGCCGCCCGCAGCCGCGTCGTGACGGCATCCGACAGCGGCGGCAGCGTGAGGCCCTCGTCGGCGGCGGCGTCGAGCACCACCGCCATCTCGCCGCCCGACACGGCGGTGACGACGAGGCCGCCGCGCCCGGCCGGCCGCCGCGACGACGAGAACAGCGTCGCCATCTCGGTCAGCTCGTCGAGATCGTGCGCCCGGACGATGCCGTGGCGACGGAACACCGCCTCCAGCACCTGGTCGGAGCCGGCGAGAGCGCCGGTGTGGGCGAGCGCCGCCTTGCGGCCGGCCTCGGAGCGTCCCGGCTTGAGCAGCACGATCGGCTTCCCGGCGGCGGCGGCGCGCGCCGCGACGGCGAGCAGGCGCTGCGGCTGACGGAAGCCGTCGATGAAGCCGATGACGACGCGGGTGTCGGGATCGTCGATCAGCACATCGAAATAGTCGGTGGCGTCGAGCACCGCCTCGTTGCCGCTGGAGATCAGATGGCTGAAGCGCAGGTCGCGCCCGGCATTCATCAGGGCCAGCAGGGTGGAACCGCTCTGGAACACGGCGCCGATGCCGCCCGGCTCCAGCGCCCGCGGCATCGAGGCGCCGTACAGCATGGTGCGGTCGTGCACGTTGACGAGGCCGAGACAGTTCGGCCCGCAGACCGCCATGCCGAACTCCTCGGCCGCGGCGACGAGCGCCGCTTGCAGCGCCGCCCCCGCCTCCCCGCTCTCGGCGAAACCGCCGGCATGGACGACCGCGGCGGCGATGCCGCGCGCCCCCGCGTCCCGCACCGCCTCCACCGCCGCAGCGGCGCCGACCGCCACATAGACGGCGTCGGGCGTCTCCGGCAGATCGTCCAGCGACGGATAGCAGCGCCGGCCGAGCACCTCGCGGTAGCGCGGATTGATCGGATAGACGGCGCCCGGATAGCCGACCGCGATCAGGTTCTCGACCGCGTTGCGGCCGTTGCCGAGCCGCTCGGAGGCGCCGACGACGGCGACAGCGCGCGGTCGGAGCAGCGCGTCGAGCCGATCGCGCCGTGCGGTCGGCGCCGGGGCCGCGGTCGTCACGGCTTCGGCCCGGTGTTCTCGAAGCGCGTTCCCGGCAACGGCGCGTCGAAATCCGGCTCCGTCTTGGCGAAGAAGGCCGAGACGCCGGTGCGATAGTCGGCGCTGGTCTGCGACAGCGCCTCGGCCATCGACTCGAGCACGAAGGCGTTCTGCGGGTCCATGCTGAGCGACGCCTTCATGCCTTCCTTGAGAATCCACATGGCGCTGGCGCTCTGCTTCGACAGCCGGTGCGCGAGCGCCAGGGTCTCCTCCTCCAGCCGGTCGCGCGGCACCACCTTGTTGACGATGCCCCAGTCCTTCGCCTCGGCGGCCGAGAACATCTCGCCGGTGAGGCTGATCCACATGGCGCGCTTCTCGCCGACGAGCCGCGGCAGCCGGACGAAGCCGTAGGACTCTCCGAGATTGATCTCCGGCTCGCCGAACTTCGCCTCGTCGCTGGCGATCAGGAGATCGCACAGCAGCGCGAACTCCAGCCCCATGCCGAGGCAGTAGCCGTGGATCGACCCGATGATCGGCTTGCGGAACCGGGTGAACTTGTAGAAGAGCTGGTGCAGGTAGGTGTGGCGCGAGTAGAAGCCGATCGGTGACACCTCGGTCTGGCCCTTGACATAGGCGCCGGCGCAGAACGCCCGGCCGGCGCCGCGCAGGATCACCACCTTGACGGCGGCGTCCTCGTTGAGTGCGTCGAGCGCCTTCTCCAGATCGAAGCGGAGCTGCCAGTTCATCGCATTGAGCACCTCCGGCCGGTTGAGCGTGATGGTGGCGATCGGACCGTCGGTGTCGACGAGGATGCACTCGTAGGTCATGCGGCAGGCTCCTTGGGGGCCGGGGGGCGAGGGCGGGATGGAGCGCGTCAGCCGCGCTCCCAGAACACGTCGACGTCGATCAGCGTATCCTCGAAACGCTTCAGCGCGGCGGCGACGCGGGCGCGGTCGCGCAGCGCGACGGCGCCGATGAGCGCGTTGACCACCGCCAGCGCCGCCGTCTGCGACGGCAGAAAATGGATCGACGCGGTGGCGACCAGCAGCACCACGTCGCCGAACCGCGCCGGCGGCGCCGTCACGCTGTCGGTGATCACGATGGTGGGCAGGCCGAGCTCGCGGGCGTAACGCATCGCCTCGACGGTCGGCCGCGCGTAGCGCAGGAACGACACGCCGATCACCACGGTGCCGGGCGGCGATCCGCGCAGGCGGTCGATGCTGTCGCCGATCGGCAGCGGCAGCGGCGTGACGTTGCCGAAGAGCTGGTTGAGCGCCGCGGCGAGATACGAGGCGGTCGCCGTCGACGACCGCATCCCGATGGTGCACACCTGCGGCGCCGCCAGGATCAGCTCGGCGGCCCGGCGCAGGTCGGCGGCGTTGAGGCGGGCGAGCGTCTGCTGGACATTGTCGGCGTCGGCCTGCGCCACCCGGGCGAGCAGTGCCGCCTCGTCCCCGGCGCCGGCACCGGGCCGTGCCACCCGCTCGATGCGGTGGCGCACCAGCCCGCTGCGGATGAACTTCTGCATCGCGGCGAAGCCGGGGAAGTCGAGGGTGGCGGCGAGACGGAACACCGTCGTCTCGCTCACCCCCGCCTGCTCGCCGATCTCGGCCGAGGTCTTGAAGGCGCAGTCGTCGAAGTTGCGGACGATGTAGTCGGCGGCGCGCCGTTGCGAGCGGGTCAGCAACTCCTGCTTGCGCCGGATCGCCTCGACGAACTCGTCCCGACTGCCCAAGCCCGTCACCTCGCCACCCGCCGGCCCGAAGTCCGCACATCGAAAAAATGCACCTCTTTGGAGCCTGTACTACATATTTTTTGATTTTTGAAGTGTATCCTTCATAGTCAAGGCGCGACGCGGACCCCCTCCGCGATCGCCCAGGGAGGATGCCCATGTCCAAGGCCCATCGGTCCGGCCCCCGCCGGACGAGGTTCGCGGTCGCGGCGGCGCTCGGCGCAGCGATCGGCACGGTCCTCTTGTCGGCCGGCTGCGCCGAGAAGTCCGACTATCCGGCCAAGGCCGTGAAGGTGATCGTGCCGTTCGGTCCCGGCGGCCCGAGCGACGTCAACGCGCGGCTGATCGCCGAGCACGCCAAGGCGCAGTTCCCCAAGGGCATCGCCGTCACCAACGTGCCGGGTGGCTCGGCCACCACCGGCACCTATCAGGGGGTCTCGTCGGAGCCCGACGGCTACACCTGGATCTACGGCGGCACCTCGGAGCTGTCGTCGGTGCTGCACACCGTCGAGGCGCCCTACACCATGGACAGCTACCGGCTGGTGCTCAAGGTCGGCAACATGCCGACCGTGCTGCTGGTCAAGAAGGACCCGCGCTGGCCGACCCTCGCCGCCTTCATCGACCACGCCAAGGCCAATCCGGGCGCCGTCAAGGTCGGCACGCCGGGAGACGCCAGCTTCAATCGCCTGATGGGCGAGCAGCTCGCGGCGGCCGCCGGCATCAATCTCGTGATGGTGCCGTTCAACGGCAACGCCGCCGTCGTCCAGGGCCTGCTCGGCGGCCACATCCAGGCCGGGCTGGTCAACTCGCCGGACGCTCGGGCGCATGTGAAGGACGGCTCGGAGATCGCCGGCCTCGCGGTGTTCTCGGCCAAGCGCGTCGCCTCGATCCCGACCATCCCGACGACGCGCGAGCAAGGCGTCGACCTCGTCGGCACCATCTCGCATTACATCGCGGTGCCGAAGCAGACGCCGGACGCCGTGGTCGCGGCGATCGAGAAGCGGCTGAAGCCGGTGCTCGCCGATCCGGCCTACGTCAAGGCCGCCGAGGCGATCGCCTTCGAGGCCGACGTGCAGGACGCCGCGGTGGCGCGCAGCGAGCTGACGCGCTGGTACGAGACCGCCGGCACGCTCTACGGCAAGCTGGGAATGCTCAAGAAGAAGCAGTGATCCTCACCGACCGGCGGCCGCCAGGGAGGAGACCACGGTGGGCATCTGGCACGATCTTCTGTTCGGCTTCTCGGTCGCGCTGCAACCCGAGAACCTGCTCGCCGCGTTCCTCGGCGCCCTGGTCGGCACCGTGGTCGGGGTGCTGCCCGGCCTCGGCCCCGCCGGCGCCATCGCGATCCTGCTGCCGATCACCTTCGGCATGAACGCCCCGACCGCGCTGGTGATGCTGGCCGGCATCTACTACGGCTCGATGTACGGCGGCTCGATCACCTCGATCCTGGTGCGGGTGCCGGGCGAGGCGGCGAGCGTCGTCACCAGCCTCGACGGCTACCAGATGGCGCGCCAGGGCCGCGCCGGACCGGCGCTCGCCATCGCGGCGCTCGCCTCGTGGGTGGCCGGCACGCTCGGCGTGCTGGCGCTCACTCTGGTGGCGCCGTCGCTGGCTCGCTTCGCCCTCGCGTTCGGGCCGCCCGAGCAGCTCTGCCTCGCGGCGCTGGCCCTGCTGACACTGCCGACCGTGACCGGATCGTCGGTCGCCAAAGCCTACGGTCTCGCGGCGCTCGGCGTGCTGATCGCCACCGTCGGCCAGGACCCGACCGGCGGCCTCGTCCGTTTCGTTCCGCAGATGGTGCCGGCGCTGAGCAAGGGCATCGACTTCGTGCCGGTGGTGATGGGGCTCTACGGCGTCGCCGAGGTGCTGCGCACCGCCGAGGAGTGGATGGGCCGGTCGCGGACGGACAAGACCGACATGATGGCGGTGCCGCGCCTGAGCCGGCTGTGGCCCGACCGTGACGATCTGCGCCGCTCCGCCGGCCCGACCGGCCGCGGCGCGGTGATCGGCTTCCTGGTCGGGCTGCTGCCCGGACCCGGCAACATCGTCTCCACCTACATCTCCTACGTGCTCGAGCGCCGCCTGTCGAAGCAGCCCGACGAGTTCGGCCGCGGCGCGGTCGAGGGCGTCGCCGGCCCCGAGGCTGCCAACAACGCCGCGACCGCCGGCCAGCTCGTGCCGCTGCTGGCGCTCGGCATCCCGTTCTCCTCCATCACCGGCCTGCTGCTCGGCGGCATCATGCTGCACGGCATCGTTCCCGGTCCCCGCCTGATGAGCGACCATCCCGAGCTGTTCTGGGGCCTGATCGCCAGCATGTATGTCGGCAACGTCGTGCTGCTGGTGCTCAACCTGCCGCTGGTCGGGCTGTTCGCCCGCATTTCGCTGCTGCGGCCCAACCTGCTGGCGCCGGTCGTGCTGGTGTTCTGCGTGATCGGCGCCTTCTCGCTCAACAACAGCGTGTTCGACGTGGTGGTGCTGATGGTGGCCGGCGTCGTCGGCTATCTGCTGCACAAGGCCGGCTACGAGCCGGCGCCGCTGGTGCTCGGCATGATCGTCGGGCCGCTGCTGGAGGCGAGCCTGACCCAGACCGGGCTGATCCTCGACGGCCAGTGGAGCGCCATGCTCCAGCGCCCGCTCAGCGCCGCCCTGCTCGGCCTGATGCTCGTCGCGGTGCTGTGGCCGCTGTCGCGCTGGCTGCTGCGCCTGCTGCTGGTGCGGGAGCCGGCCCGATGAGGCCGCGCCGGAGCGGCGTCGCCCGCCTCGTCGCCCTGCTGCTGCTCGCCACCGCGGCGACCTTCGTCGCAGCGAGCCTTCAGCTCTCGCTCGGCACCACCCAGAAGCCCGGGCCGGGCGTGGTGCCGCTGGTCTCCGCGGTCTTCCTGGGGCTCGCCGCCGTGACGGCGCTGGTCGGCCGGCGGCGGGCCGACGAAGGTGAGCCGCCGGCCGGCGCCGCGGCCCGGGCCGTCCTCGTCGTCGCCGCGCTGGTGCTGGTCTATCCGGCCGCGCTCGCCTGGTTCGGCTTCTCGATCGCCACCGTGGCGCTGGTATGGGGTGCGGCGCGGGCGCTCGACCTGCCGGCGCGGCCGGCCGGCCTGCTGGCCGTCGGCACCGTCGGCGTCTCGGTGCTGCTGTTCCGCGTCGCCCTCGACGTGCCACTGCCGACCGGCCTGGTGGGCTTCTGACCGAGCGTAGCGGTGGCGGCCCGTCTACTCGGCGGGAATCTTGGGCCGCGGGAAGGTCACCTCCACCAGGGTGCCGTCATTGGCCCGGCTGGTGATGTGGAAGGTGCCGCGATTGGCCTCGGCGAGCGCCTTGGTGAGCGGCAGGCCGACCCCGTCGCCGGTCGCCGGCGCGGTGGCCTGGCGGGCGAAGGGATGCAGCACCGTCTCCAGCTCCTTGCCGCTGAGGCCGACGCCGGTGTCGCGCACCCGCAGCACCACCCGGCCCTGGGAATCGACGCCGGTCGACACGATCACCTGGCCGCCCGGCCCGGTGAGCCGGATCGCGTTGGCGATCAGGTTGGCGATGATCTGATCGAGCGAGCGCAGATCGGCGACGATCGGCGGCATGCGCGGGGCGAGCGCGCTGCGGATGATGATGCGCTCGCGATTGGCCTGCGGCTGCATGGTCTTCACCGCGGCCTGGACGACGTCGTTGAGGTCGACCGACACGAAGGTCAGCTCCAGCGTGCCGGATTCGGCCCGCGTCAGATTGACCATGTCGTCGATGAGCGCCGTCATCTGCTGGGCGGCGGTGCGCACGTCGCGCAGATAGGCCCGGTAGCGCTCGTTGCCGATCGGCCCGAAGCGCTCCTCCAGCATCAGCTCGGCAAAGCCCAGCACCACGGTCAAGGGCGAGCGCAGGCCGTGGCCGAGCTTGGCCAGGAACTCGTCCCGGTCGGCGGCGGCCCCGGCCTCGGGGCGTGCCGGGGCGGTCCGCAGCGGGGTCGCCGGCGGCAGCCGGCGCGCCGGCGTGAGATCGCGGAACACCGCGCACAGCCGGTCGCTGCCGTCGGCCATCGGGCCGAGCGCCAGCGACAGCGGGAGGGCCCCGCCGCCGCGCACCAGGCCGACCACCTCGTGGGCGCCGTCGATCGGCATGCGGCCGGTGCCGCGCACCCGCGCCAGCAGATCGCGCACCGGCTTGCGGCCGTCCGGCACGAACAGCGCCTCGAAGGGCTGGTCGACGAGGCCGCCCGCATCGGCACCGAACAGCACCTCGGCGCTGTGGTTGGCGGAGACGATGCGGCCGTCCGAGGTGAGGACGACGACGCCGTCGAAGGCGGTGTCGAGCAGCCCGTGCAGCTCCCGGATGGTCGCCTCGGCGCGGCGCAGCGCGAGGTCGCCGGCGCGGTTGCGCTCGTCGCCGGCGGCGGTGGCGAGCACCAGGGCGAACACCGTCTCGCCGTTCCACGGCAGCGTGAACAGCCGGGCCGCCACCGGCTTGCGGTCGCCGCGGCGGGTCAGGATGGCGAGCGACTGCCCGGCCGGGCCGGGGGCGGCGGCGAGATCGGCGTCGCCGGTCACGAACAGGCTGTCGAGGCCGCCGGCCGCGGCGAGCGCCGCCAGATCGGCGTAGCCGGTGGTCTCCAGGAAGCTGCGATTGGCGTAGAGCAGCTCGTCGAAGCGATAGAGCAGCACGCCGACCGGCAGGCGGTCGAGGAGCCCGGTCGGCACCGCGTCGGGGGGCGGCGACGGGGTGTCCCGCAGCAGGCCCGGCAGGAACGGCTCGCTCGGATCGGGCAGCGGCGGGATCGCCTCGCCGGCCAGGCGGGCGTTGAGCTGGCGGGCGATCTCGCGGAAGGCGTCGCGCTCGCCGAGGCTGAGCCCGGGCGTGGCGGCCTGGCGCGGCTCGGCGCCGGCACCCGGCGAAGCCGCCGCGGCCGCCGGGAAACGCACCACATTCTCGGGGGTCGGGCTCTCGGGGGCCGCAGCCGCGGACGCGGTCGCGCCCGTCCCGAGCAGCCAGGGCGCCGCGGCAGCGCCGTCGAGCCGCCCGCCGTCGATCGGCTGCTCGGGCACCGGCTCGACCGGGTCATGGTCACCGGCGCGGCGCCCATAGGCGACCCCGCCCGCTCCGGACGGCTCGGTCGGCGCCAGGTCGGGAGCGCGGCGGAGACGCCCGATGGTCGCCAGCCGGCCGGTGTCGCGGCACACGCCGAAGCCGCGATAGCCCAGAAAGCGGCGCTCGCGGTCGTAGACGGGCAGGCCGGACAGCTCGACGGCGAGTCGCTCGTCGCTGCCGTCGACCGGGAAGGAGACGACGATACCGCTCCAGGTGTCGCGCGCCTCGACGGCCCGCTGCACCCGTCCCTCCGGGTCCAGCCCGAGGACGGCGGCGATCTCGTCCCAGGGCCGCCCGAGGGCGACCGCGACCCGCGGCCCGATGGCGTCGGTGAACGCATCGGAGCCGAGGGTGAAGCGGCCGTCGGCGTCCATCCGCCAGACGAAGCGCAGCGACGATTGGCGGCGGTCCGCCACCGGCGCGTCGATCCGCAAGGCGGGCGGCGCCGCGCCGTCCGGCTCCGCCGCCACCATCTCGGGTTGGGCCGTCTCGGGTTGGGCCGTCTCGGCTGGGGTCGGATCGGCTGGGGTCGCCTCGACGGGAGGAGCCGCCGGCCCGGCCGGCTCCGCCGGCGGCGCCTCGGCAGGCTGTTCGGGCGCGACCGCAGGGGAGACGTCGGATGCGGAGGTTTCGGGGCGAGCGGAACCGGCCGCCTCTGGAACGGAGGGCGGCGTCACCAGGGCGGGCGGGAGGCGGACCAGAAGCACGGTCTCGCCGTCGCCGCCGAGGCGGATGAGCTCCACCGGGCCGTGTGGCGTATCGCCGGTCGCGACGGAGCCGGCCAGGGCGGCGGCCACGAGCGACGGCGGCACCAGAGACGGCGGCACCAGGGCGATGTCGGGCGCCGCGTCGTCGCCCAGCAGCGCCACCGCCGCCGCATTGGCGGCGAGCCGGCGGCCATCGCGGCCGATCACCGCGACCGGGCCGGAGACGCCCTCGCACAGGCGGCGCAGCCGCTCGGCGAGCGGCACCGGCCGACCGACCGGCTCCTGCGCCACCACCAGCATGGCGGCACCCTCGCGCAAAGCCAGCCGGGTGCAGGCACACAGCAGCGGCCGACCGAGCGGCCTGCCGCCGAGCGGCCAGCCGAGACCGCGCAGGCGTTGCAAGCTGGTCACCCCGGTCGGGTAGAGAGTCGCGCCGAGCCGGGCGACCTGGGCCGCCAAGAGGTCCGGAGGCGCCGAACGGCGCTCGCGACCGGCGAACTCACTGGGTGCGGACCCGCGCGTTGCAGATCCGATTATTGCAGAATCGTCATAGCCGAGCAGCGCCCGGCCGGCCGAATTAGCCCAAAGGACGCGGCGCCCGTCGGTGCTCCACAGCCAGACCGGCGCGGCCTGCACCGCATGGGCGGCCAAACGGTCGTTCCGCAAGGGCGCGAGCTCGTCCGACTCCTGTCCCATCCGTTCCCGCCTGCGTCGCCGCTCCCGTCTATCGTAAACAAATCCCTAATAATCCGTCCTACCCTGAGGCGTCCACGCCGCCGCGACACCGTCCCCGGCAACTCGGCCCTTAAGCTTAACGGCCCGGTCCCGGTGGGCGGCCCCAAGCCCCCGGAAAATCCCGTATGGGTTGTTTCCATTTGCATCGCTTATGTTGCAGTGCAATAATTCTCCCGTCGGTGGGCCGCCGTCGAGCCCCGTCGAAACCAGGAGAGGACGATGATCAAGGGGACTACACCGCCTTTCGAGATTCCGGCCGACATGCGGGCCGTGGCTGAGCGCAGCGTCGAGCAGGCGAAGCTCGCCTTCAACAACTACATGCAGGCCGCCCAGGAGGCCGTTTCGGCGTTCGAGGAGCGGGTGAAGGCCAGCCAGGTGGGCGCGCAGGGCATCAGCAAGAAGGCGATGAACTTCGCCGAGCGCAATGTCGTGTCGGCCTTCGAGTTCGCCCAGAAGGTCGTGCAGGCGAAGGACATCCAGGAGCTGATCCGGATGCAGACCGAGTTCGTCCAGACCCAGATGCAGGTGCTCAGCGAGCAGATCAAGGACCTCGGCGAGACGGCGACGCGCACCGCCATGGACAGCGTCAAGACGGGCCGCAACGGCGCCCCGTGAGCGGCGGCCCGAGGCCTCATCGCATCGCACCATGGACGGACCGCTGACATTGCATTGCAGCAAAAGTCAGCCGGAACCGCAACCTTGACGAGCAGCCCGAACGCGGGCTGCTACTGCCGGCGCAGGGCGCGCCGGAACGGGCCGAGGCCGGCCGGGGCGCATGTCCCTGTGGATGACGACGACACCGCCCGCCGGCACCGCTCGCGGCCGCGCTGTTGATTCCGGTCCGACGTGCCGGCCCTCGCCTCTCGGTCCGCCCGGCCTTCGCCCCTCGGGTCCGCCGTCCTGCACAGCTTCACCCCCGCATGATGCACTGCACCGAGCGCTTGCGCCGATTGGTCGCCGGGGCGCCGGCACGATGTCGAAATCTGTCGTCGAGGCAAGCTGCTATGCGCCGGCGACGCGGCCGCCCTCCGGCTCCGAGCGCGGCCATGCGGATTGCCAGTCGGCGGTTTCCGGGTATCAATCTCGGCGTCTTGACATTGGATCGGACCAGACACCGCCTGCGGAGCAGGCAGACGGCGCGGCCCGTTCGTGACGACTCGCAACCCGGGAGTGCCTCGTGACAACCAACAACAAGCCCCTGAAGATCGTCGAAACGGTGCTCCGCGACGGGCACCAGTCCCTGGCGGCGACCCGCATGCGCACCTCCGACATGGTGCCGATGCTGGAGCAGCTCGACGAGATCGGCTACTTCGCGCTCGAGGCCTGGGGCGGCGCCACGTTCGACTCCTGCCTGCGCTTCCTCAACGAAGATCCCTGGGAGCGGCTGCGCACGCTCAAGACCTACATCAAGAAAACCCCGATCTCGATGCTGCTGCGCGGCCAGAACGTGCTCGGCTACAATCACTATGCCGACGACGTGGTCGAGACCTTCGTGCAGCGGATGGTCGAGAACGGCATCGGGCTGGTGCGCATCTTCGACGCGCTCAACGACACCCGTAATCTCGAAGTCTCGATGCGCGCGGCCAAGAAGGCGGGCGCGCATGTGCAGGGCGCCATCGTCTACACCATCAGCCCGTATCACACGACCGAGAACTTCCTGAAGGTCGCCAAGGATCTCGTCGATCTCGGCACCGACTCCATCTGCATCAAGGACATGGCCGGGCTGCTGGCGCCCTTCACGGCCTACGACCTGGTCAAGGCCATCAAGGAGAAGCTCGACGTCCCGGTCGACGTGCATTGCCACTACACCAGCGGCATGGCGTCGATGACCTACCTGAAGTCCATGGAGGCGGGCGCCGACGTGGTCGACTGCGCGCTGTCGCCGTTCGCGCTCGGCACCTCGCAGCCCGCCACCGAGGCGCTGGTCGCGGCGCTCGAAGGCCATCCGCGCGACACCGGCATCGACAAGGAGAAGCTCTATCCGATCGCCGACCACTTCCGGAAGGTGAAGAAGGATCTGGCCGCGACCTTCAAGCTCGACACCGCGATCGACATCGACACCAAGGTGCTGACCTTCCAGATCCCGGGCGGCATGCTGTCCAACTTCCTCAACCAGCTCAAGCAGCAGGGCAAGGCCCACAAGTATCCGGAGCTGATCGAGGAGCTGCCGCGGGTGCGCGCCGAAATCGGCTATCCGCCGCTCGTCACCCCGACCAGCCAGATCGTCGGCTCGATGGCGGCCTTCAACGTCATCCTCGGCCGCTACAAGGTGGTGCCGCAGGAGATCAAGGATCTGGCCCGCGGCGCCTATGGCCGCACCCCGGCGCCGATCCAGGACGTGATGAAGGAGGTGATCGCCGGTCAGACCATGATCGATCACCGGCCGGCCGACGACATCGCGCCGCAGATGGAGATGCTGAAGAAGAAGCTCGCCGAGAAGGGCTATCCGGACGCCAGCCTGGAGGACGTGCTGTCCTTCGCGCTGTTCCCCGAGGTGGCGCTGAAGTTCTTCGCCGCCAACCGCGACAGCGAAACCGACATCGCCGCGGCGGAGTGAGCCCGACCGCGACCGATGCGTTCTCGTCGAGCCCGGCCACGGCCGGGCTCGACGGCGACGGCGGCCGGCGAGAGCCGCGATCGGACGAGTGCAGAGCGATCCGATGACCTCCGACGAGTTCAACGACGTCTGCCGCGCCCTGCCGGCCACCACCCATGTGGTGCAATGGGGCGGCGCGGATGTCTGGAAGGTCGGCGGCAAGGTGTTCGCGATCGGCGGCTGGAACGGCGGCGACGCCGGCATCACCTTCAAGGTCACCGGCATCGCCTACGAGCTGCTGAAGGACCGGCCCGGCCTGCGACCGGCGCCCTATCTCGCCTCACGCGGCCTGACCTGGATTCAGCATCACGGCCGGCCCGGGCTGTCCGATGCCGAGCTGTGCGACTACATCCGCCACTCCTACCAGATGGTCGCCGGCAGCCTCTCCGGCAAGCGGCGCCGCGAGCTCGGCCTCGCCGAGACATCCCCGGCCGCAGCCCGGCGAAGCTGATCACATCCGCCGCACGCCGATCGTGTAGGACGGCCGCTGGTTCGCCTCGCGCCGGCTGGTGATCAGGCGCAAATCGGCGTCCATGTAGATGTTCTCCATCACCGGCTTGGCCTTGAAGGTCTTGCCGAGCTTCTTGGCGGCGGCGGCGTCGAGCTGCGAGAGATCGGGCGCGCCAAAGTCGGCCGCCTCCTGATAACGACGGCCCTTGCGCGCCATCACGTCGGCGAACCACGCTTCGGCGGCCGGGATGTCGAGGCCGCGGTCGGCCCGCACCACCGCCACCTCGATGCCGATATTCTCGATCAGCCAGCGGCCATCGGCGATCTCGTAATGCTGGATGATCATCAGGTTGCAGCCGGCCAGCACGGAGCGCAGGCGCTCCAGCAGACCGCCGTTCCGGCCCGGCGCGTGATGGGCGATGTTGGCGTAGAACCCGTCGTTGCGGAAGATCTGATAGGACTGATCGAACACCCGGCCCGGGATGGCGTCGTGAAACGGGATCGTCGACCACACCGGCGTCCACACGCCCTGCACGGCGACGACCTGATCCTCCACGCGCGGCGTCGGGTTGCGGCGCGCCAGCGCGGCGAACAGCGGCGCCAGCTCCTGATCGAACAGCTTCAGCTTGTCGCCCTGCTTGGCGTCGTGGCGCCCCTCCACGGCCGCGAGCAGCCGGGCCTTCAGCTCGGCCGTGCTCATCCACGCGAGGTCGTCGTCACCATGGTCGATGGAGGAGGTCACACGATCGAGCATGCGTTCGGCTCCAGATACGGCCCATTCGAGTTGCGATGGCGAGATCGGGCATATCGCGTCGCGGCGCGCCTTGCGGCGGCTCTCGCCGGGGGTCATCTGTCAGCTCGGGCTGACACACGCCTGCGTCACGTCGAGAACGCGCTTCACGCGAGACCGCCCGCACGCCAGGAACAAACATCTGGCCGCCGGAGGGTTCCGACGTGACGGGACGCTTCGGGGTGATGCACCCCGAAGTGGTCAGCCGTCGGTCGACAGCGTGCGCCGGGACCGCTGCCGCGTCTGCCGGGGCAACTCGCCGAACTCGGCCCGATACGCCGCGGTGAAACGGCCGAGGTGAGCGAAGCCGGAGCTGCGCGCGATCTCGGCGATCGTCGCATCCGACGCGGCCTCGAGGCGGCGCCGCGCCATCGCCAGCCGGTGGCGCCTGATGTACTGGACGAGGGTGCAGTCGAACGTTCTGCGGAACATCACCTGGAGCGAGCGCAGCGACAGGCCGACATGCTGGGCGAGCCGGATCAGATCGACATTGTCGTCGGCATGCGCCCGAATGTACTCGTCGGCGCGCCGTAGCGCCGGATCGTGGCGATGGATCGCCGGCCGGCCGTCGGGCGCCGCCGCGACGGCCAGCACATAGGCGAGCCGCAGCACCAGGAGCTGATCGGAGGCGGCGCGGAACGTGGCGAGGTCGAGGATCTCGTCGGGCTCGCGGTCGAGGCTGTGAACCAGACGGCGCACCTCGTCGACGGCCTCCTGGAGGCCGGTCAGCCGCGGCTCGAAGAACTGCTCGTCGAGAATCGACGCGATCGCCGCGTCGCACTCGAAGGCCGCCATGGCGTTCGCCAGGCGGGACGGGTCGACCCGCAGCATCAGATGATGACCGGCGGTGCGGCGGATGCGCTGCTCCTCGACAGGCAGGAGACCGCCGACGCCGCCACCGCGGATCTCGCGCATGCGACGACCGAGCGCGACGGTGATCCAGGCACTGAACGGCACCATCAGCCACACCGCGGCGCGCGAGTCGAACTCGACCGTGAGGCCGGGTGCGTGAAACACCGAGGCGAGCCACGAGCTGTCCGGCTCGCCAGCGAACGGGAACGCGGCGACGTCGCTGCGGAACGGCCCGTCGTCGATAGGCTCCAGGGACAGGCAGTCCGGAACCCGTGCGCGGACGAGCGCTCGATGATCGCCGATGTCCTCGGCGCTGAACAGACGGAAGCGATTCAACATATCGTCGTGGGATGTCACCCCCTTTCACAATGAGAGGTCGAGACAACACACAAGTCTATACACAATTCGGCCGGCGCTCTTCGCATTTTGGATAATTCTGCGGATTATGGACTATCATCAATTGTGCCAGTTTTTAATATAAACTTAGCGGTTTCCTGGAGAGCATGAGGCGTAACTCGAATCGGCTAGACGCACGTCGCGTCTCCATCGCTCAGACCGAGACCCCGCCGAACGGCCCGCCGGTCCCGACGTCTCATCCAGGAATGCTGAACATGTCCCTGCTGACCCGAATCAGAACGCTGCCGAAGATCCTCGGCGTGATCCTGCTGCTCGGCTGCATCGCCGGGCTTGCCACCTGGTATGCGGCCGACAAGATGAAGGAGATCGACGTCCGAAACACCCGCTTCATCGAGACCGACGCCGATGCGGCCGTGTCGATCGCGCGGTTGAACCGGGCGATCTATCAGTATGCGTTCCTCGCCTACCGAGCGATCTCCGACACCGACGAGACGGAGCGCAAGGACACCACGGCGCGAGCCGGCCAGGCGCTCGACGAAGCGCTGGGCTTCGCCGCCAACGCCAAGGCCAAGCTGCCGCGCCTTGCCGCCCGGCTCGACGAGGTGGAGCGGGTGTTAGGCGAGGTGCGAGGCAAGACGGCACCGATCATCGCGCTCGCCAGCCAGGGAGCCTCGGGGCAGGCCCACCTGACGATGCGCACGACGATCGAGCCGCCGCTGCGCAAGCTGCTGGCGGACACGCGCGAGATCGTGCTCGCGCTCGATCGCGATCTCAAGCAGGGCTCGGCCGAGCTGACGGCCACCACCCAGGCGGTCATCTTTCAGATCGTCTTGTCGGTCGGCATCGGCATCGCGATCGCGGTGGCGCTCGGCGTCGTGGTGGCACACTTCGGCATCGCCAAGCCGATCTCCGCGCTGACGGCCGGGATGCGCCGGCTCGCCGACGGCGACTTCACCGTGGTGCTGGCCGGCGTCGGCCGCAAGGACGAGATCGGCGAGATCGCCGAGGCGGTCGAGACGTTCAAGATCAAGGCGGCCGAGAAGGCACGCCGGGAGGCCGAGGAGAAAGCGGCGCAGGACCAGATCGTGGCGGCGGAACGCAGGGCGGAGACCATCCGGCTCGCGGATGCGTTCGAGGCGGCGATCGGCGCCATCGTGCGCGGCGTCTCGTCGGCCTCGACCGAGCTCGAGGCGGCCGCCGGCACGCTGACGAAGACCGCCGAGAGCACGCAGCAGCTGTCGTCGACGGTGGCGGCCGCTTCCGAGGAGGCATCGACCAACGTCCAGAGCGTCGCCTCGGCCACCAACGAGATGTCCTCGTCGGTCGGCGAGATCGGCCGTCAGGTCCAGGAGGCCACCCGCATCGCCGGCGCGGCGGTGCGCCAGGCCGAGACCACCGACGGGCAGATCAACGAGCTGTCGCACGCCGCCAACCGCATCGGCGACGTGGTCAAGCTGATCACCGACATCGCCGAGCAGACGAATCTCCTCGCCCTCAACGCCACCATCGAGGCGGCCCGCGCCGGCGAGGCCGGCAAGGGGTTCGCGGTGGTCGCCCAGGAGGTCAAGGCGCTGGCCGCCCAGACCGCCAAAGCCACCGGCGAGATCGGTGCTCAGATCAACGGAATGCAGAACGCCACCCAGGCGTCGGTCGACGCCATCAAGGCGATCGGCGGCACCATCGGCCAGATCGCCGAGATCGCGTCCGCCATCGCGGCGGCGGTCGAGGAGCAGGGCGCGGCAACCCGTGAGATCGCCCGCAACGTCCAGCAGGCCGCCCAGGGCACCACCGAGGTGGCCACCCACATCGTCCAGGTCAATCGCGGCGCCGGCGAGACCGGCTCGGCGTCGAGCCAGGTGCTGTCGGCGGCGCAGTCGCTCTCCCAGGAGAGCAGCCGGCTGCGACTGGAGGTGGACCGCTTCCTGGCCACCGTCCGCGCCGCCTGAGGATTGCGCGCGAAGGGCCGGCGGCGGGAGCGCCGCTGCCGGCCACCGGCCCTGCTCACTCGGCCGCGGCGGCGCCGGCCGACAGGTTGTCGAGCGACGAGATGATGTGGCCGGCGAGCGCATCGGCGAGCGCCGAGCGCTCGTGCGGATTGCGCAACAGGCCGATCCGGCAGGGCGACAGCTCCGGGAAGCCCTCGGCCGGTGTCAGCACCCGCATGCCCGGCCGCAGCCCCGAGGTCGGCAGCACCGACACCGCGAGCCCGGCCAGCACGGCGGCCGAGATGGCGCCGGCATTGCCGCTGGAGAACAGCAGCCGGTGGGCGCGCCCCATGGAGTCGAGGCCGTCGATGGCGGCGGCGCGCCATTGGCACGTCGGCCGTCCGAGCGCCAGCGGCAGCGGCGTGTCGAGATGGGTGGCATGCCGGCTCGACGTCACCCACAGCAGCCGCTCCTGACGGAAGATCTCGGACGCGCGATGGACGCCGCTGCTGGTCACGATGGCGATGTCGATCTCGTTGCGCTCGACCCGGCCCAGCAGCTCGATCGACGGCTCGCAGAACACCGTCAGCTCGACGCCGGGATAGACGCGCGAGAAACGCGCCATGATGTCGGGCAGATAGCGGTCCGCGTAATCGTCCGGCACGCCGAGCCGCACCCTCCCGGTCAGCTCCTCGCTGCCGAATGCCGCCACCGCCTCGACATTGAGCTTGACGATGCGCCGGGCGTAGTCGAGCAGCCGCTCGCCGTCCTCGGTGAGCTTGGAGACGCGGCCGTCGCGGACGAACAGCGGGCGCTCGATACGCTCCTCCAGCCGCTTCATCTGCATCGACACCGCCGACTGGGTCTTGTGCACCACCTCGGCGGCCCGCGTGAACGAGCCGGTCTCGGCGATCACCACGAAGGTGCGGAGCTGGTCGACATCGAGCAGGACGGACATGGCAGCCTCGGTGCAGAGGGGCCGAAACCATCAGCCCCGCTTATCGATCAGATTAAAAACATTCGTTTCATTCATCAATGGCGGAATGGCATTCTCCCGGCCACGGTTCAGCGGCTTTTCGGGTGGCGCCCTCGGAGGGGAGCGTCGACCTTGTCGCACCACCGACCACAGGAGGTCGCCATGACGGCGCTGTCGCCCACTCGTCTCGTTTCTCGGCTCCTGCCGCGGTCGCTCGCGGTGGCGGCGGCCGGGATTGAGATGCGGGTGCGCCGCATGGCCGAGACCATTCGCCACCGCCGCGAGGCGGCCGCGCTTGGCGGCTTCAACGACCGCATGCTGGCCGACATCGGGCTGTCGCGCGGCGATGTGATCGATGCGTTCGCCGAGCCGCCGTGGCGCGACCCGACCGAGCTGCTGGTGCGCCGCTCGGCCGAGCGGCGGCTGGCGCGCCGCTGGCGCCCGCGGCTGCTGCGCCGGGTGGTGGCGGCGCCGCCGATCGTGCCGGAGCACGACTGCACGGCCGACCATCCTGCCTCACGGGCCGGCTGACGGCCGAACGGTCGCGCACGGAGGGCGGCCGCTCCCGATTGACAGGCGGCGGCGGTGCCGGAATGCTGCCGACCCCGCGCCAATCCCGGCGCCGGGTCGACGGAGCCCCCGCATGCGTCGCCTCCTCCTTGCTGCCCTTGTGCCCGCCCTGCTCGTGCTGGTCGCCGCGCCGAGCCTTCCGGCCGCCGCCGACACGCTGACGCTCGCCAAGAGCTACACCGTCGCCGGCACCAATCCGGACGGCTCGGCCTATTCGGGGACCCTCGCGATCCAGATCATCTCGGACACCACCTACACGGTACGCTGGTCGATCGCCGGCGAGACCTACACGGGCTTCGGAATGCGGATGAACGACGCGCTGTCGGCCACCTACACGCTCAACGGCAAGCCGGGGCTGGTGATGTACCAGGTGCAGGACGGCGGCGTGCTCAAGGGCATCTGGGCGGTGCGCGGCAACGACGGCTTCGGCACCGAGACGCTGACGCCGCGCTGAGCCGCGGCGCCTCATACGAGATCCGGCTGATCCACTCGATGGTCATTCCGGAAGCCGCGAAGCGGCTATCCGGAATCCAACCGAGAGCTTGGAGCCTGCCGCTGGGTTCCGGGTTCGCGGCGCCCGGACGGCGAAGCGCCGATCCGGGTGCCGCACCCCGGATCGACGGCGAACTGATCAGCCGAAGACAGAATCACTCCGCCTTGACGTTGGCGAGGCGCACCACCTCGGCCCATTTGCGCACTTCGGCGGCGACGAACTCCGGCATCTCGGCGGAGGGGCGGAAGCGCGCCACCACGGCGTTGCGGTCGAAGGTCTCGCGCACGCTGTCGGCCGCGAGCGCCTCCTCGATCGCCTTGGCAAGCATCGCGATGCGCTCCGGCGGCGTGCGGGCCGGCGCGAAATAGGCGAACCAGGCATCGGCGTCGACATCCGGCAGCCCGGTCTCGGCGAGCGTCGGCAGCTCCGGCATCAGGGCGATGCGCTTCGCCGAGGCGATCGCCAGCCCACGCACCAGCCCGCCTTCGAGCGGGCCGCGGATGTTGGCGACCGCGATGAAGCCGAAATCGACGACCCCCGCCATCAGGTCCTGGGCCAGCGGGCCGCCGCCCCGATAGGGGACGTGCTGCGCCTTGACGCCGGCCCGCAGCTGAAACAGCTCGCAGGCGAGATGCGACGACGAGCCGTTGCCGGTGGAGCCGTAGTTGAGCCGGCCCGGCTCGCGCTTCAGAAGCTCCACCAGCTCGGCCGCGCTCGCCACCGGCAGCGTCTTCTTCACCACCAGGGCGTGCGGCACCGTGCAGACCTGGCAGATCGGGGTGAAGCTCTCGACGGCGCGGTAGCCGATCGACGGAAACAGCGCCTCGTTGGTGGCGTGAGTCTGCTGGGTGCCGAGCACCAGCCGGTAGCCGTCGGGCTCCGCGAGCGCCACCGCCTGCGCCGCGACCGAGCCGCCGCTGCCGCCGCGATTTTCCACCACCACCGGCTGGCCGAGGCTGCGGCTCACCGGCTCGCCGATGGCGCGCGCCACCAGATCGACCGAGCCGGCCGGCGGATACGGCACCACGACGGTGACGGGCCGCGCCGGATAGGTCGCCTGCGCGGCAGCAGGACCGGCGACGGCGGGAGCGGCGGCGGCCGCGAGGGCGGCGAGAACGACACGGCGGCGATCGAGCATGGGACGATCCGCGAATCTGGGCAGCGGCCGGGGCCACGGGCAGGTGGGGCGCACGGACCGGCGGATCGGGGCGGATCGGCAGCGGATCGGGTCCGAGCCGGGGCGGCGCGCGGGAGGTTCCTAGCGCATTTGGTGGTGGGGTGGGAACCGGCTTGCCGGCGACGAGCGGAGCGCCCAGCCACGGGCGGGTCTAATCAGAACGGGGAGCGCGGGCATGCCGCGCTCCCCTGACGATTCGGCTCTATCGGCCGCGGCGGCTGCGTCAGCCGCAGCGGCGCACGCTGCGATACACGACGGCGCCGTTCGGCCGCACGACGCGCTCGCGGATCATCCGGCAGCCGCCGGCCGCGAAGCCCGGACGGAAGCCCGGCGTGCACACTTGGCGCGTCTTGTAGATGACGCGGCCATTGGGGCGCATCACGCGCTCGCGCACCATCCGGCACGCCACCGTCTCGGCCGTCGGCTCGAACGACTTGGTGGCGGGATCAAAGAACCGGGCGCTGGCCGGCTCGGCCGCCACCACGAAAGCGAGAGCGGCGGCCGCCGCGGCGGTCGCAGTTGCAAGGCGCATGAACGAAACTCCTCGGCAGGTGGGCGACGTCGGGAGAGGACAAGAAGAAGACGTCGACGAGAACGACATCCGGGACGACGAGGTCGCCCCGGACACAAAGGCGGCGGCGAAGGACTCGCCATCCGCATCGAAGCCGGCCGGAGAGGCCGGCGCCGCATCAACGACGATATCGCGGTTGCGTTCCATCCGGCCGGTCGGGACGGCCGGCGCACCCCGCCGTCTCGTCGGTCACGGGCAGGCGTGACGCTGCCCGTCGTAGCCCAGATATGTCCCCGAGGCCGGATCGTAGGAGCGGAAGCGCGACTGGCAGTAGGCGATCGCGTCGGCATTGCCGCCGTAGACGGGAGCCGGCGCGTAACCGGGCGCGTAGCGCGGCTGCGACGCGATGGCGCCGCCGATCAGCGCGCCCGCCGCGAAGCCGGCGATGCCCGCCGCGACCCCGGCGCCGCCGTGGCGGTGATGGTGGTAGCCGCCGCCCCAATGCCCGTGCCGGTGGCCCCAGTGCTGCGCCTGCGCCGGCGCGGCGGCGATCAGCAGCGCGGTGGTGAGGGCGACAGCACCCGATACGGTCTTGGCGATCATCGTGTTCACTCCATGCGACTCCAATGTCGGTCCAATAACATCGGGGCACGGCCGAAGTTTCGTGAAACTTCGGTAAGGGAACGCCACTCGGAAATCGGGTGGCGTGGTGATATCGCGCCACGCTAGAAGCGCGCAGGTGGATCGGGACGCCATGGGCTGCACGGTTGCGGCGCGCGACGCGTTCGCCTCCCGACCGGACTCCGGCAGCCCGCATGCCACCCTGGAGTGGTCGATGATCATGTCCGAGCTGCTCGCGCCCGAATTTCTGATCACCTCGCTCGTGGTGGTGGCCTCGCCCGGGACCGGCGTCGTCTACACGCTCGCGGCCGGCCTCGCACGCGGACGCGCCGCCAGCGTCGCGGCAGCGCTCGGCTGCACGCTCGGCATCGTGCCCCACATGGCGGCCGCCATGCTGGGCCTCGCGGCCGTGCTGCACACCAGCGCGCTGCTGTTCCACGCCGTGAAGATCGCCGGCGTCGCCTATCTCCTGGTGATGGCGTGGCAGACCCTGCGCGACCGCGGCGTGATGCGCATCGAGACCCGCGCCGATCCGCGCCCCGCCCGCGAGATCGTGCGGACCGGCGTCCTGATCAACATCCTCAATCCCAAGCTGTCGCTGTTCTTTCTCGCCTTCCTGCCGCAGTTCGTCGGCGCCGGCGAAACATCGCCGCTCGCCCGCATGGTGGCGCTGTCGGCGGTGTTCATGGTGATGACGTTCGTGGTGTTCGCGCTCTATGGCATCGCGGCCGCGGCGGTGCGCGACCATGTGGTGGCGCGCCCGGCGGTGCTGATGTGGCTACGGCGGGTGTTCGCCGCCGCCTTCGTCGGGCTCGGCCTCCGCCTCGCCGTCACCGAGCGCTGAGCGCGGCGTCGCCGCGCGGCCCGTCAGCCCAGCATGCGGGCATACTCGGCGGCGGCGTTCGCCAGCATCTCCTCGCAGGCGGCCGCATCGACAGCCTCGATGGGGCCGAGCACGCGGCCCGGCTCGCCGGGACGGAACAGCCAGACGTCGCGCCCCTCGCGCACATTGATCGAGTGACGCGGGCCGTGGGGCACCCCGCCGTGGTCGTCGCGCGGCGCGAGCCAGAAGTCCACATGGGCGTGGTTGGTCGAGCGCGGATCGAGATTGCTGTCGAGGCGTACGGCGACGCCGTCGCCGGCGAGCTCCGCGTCGGCCTGCGCGAGCGCCGGCAGCAGCACGTCCCGCACCCAGGCAGCACCGCGATCGAACGGCGCCGTGCCGGCGCCGCCGGCCGACGGTGCTGCTGCGGTGTCGCGCCGCTCGGCCCGAAATGCGTCCCCGATCCGACCCATGGCGTCCTCCTGTGGCGATGCCGTCTCGACAACCCGCCGCGAAGGTCGCGGTTCTGCGGGCCGCGTCACTCCGGTCTGTTCGTCTCCAGCGTGCTCCTGTCGAGCGCGTCGAGCAGCGGCTCGTCGCCGGTGCGGCGGTGCCAGCCGTCGAACCACACGAGGTCGCGCAGCGGCAGGCGCGGCAGCCAGCCCGCCGTCTCCAGCTCCGGCCTGGCGAAGAAGTGCGACACCCGACCGATGCACAGATAGGCGATCGGCTGGATGCGCGGCGGAATGCCGAGCGCGGCGCGCAGATCCTCGTAACGCACGATGGAGACCCAGCCGACGCCGAGATTCTCGGCGCGGGCGGCGAGCCACAGCGTCTGCACCGCGCACACCGCGCTGTAGAGATCCATCTCGGGCTGATGAGTGCGGCCGATGACCACGGAGCCGGTGCGCTCCCGGTCGCAGGTGACGCAGAGGCCGACCGGCGCCTCCAGAATGCCTTCGAGCTTGAGCTGGCGGTAGCGCTCGGCGCGACCGCCGTCGAACATGCCGGCGGCCTCGTGGTGGGCGGCCGCGAAGGCGGCGTGGACGCGCCGCTTCACCTCGGCGTCGCGCACCACGATGAAGTCCCACGGCTGCATGAAGCCGACCGACGGCGCCCGATGGGCGGCGGCGAGCAGGCGCGCCAGCACGTCGTCCGGAATGGGATCGGGAAGAAACTGGCCGCGTACGTCGCGCCGGGTGGCGATGCAGCGATAGACGGCATCGCGCTCCTCCGGCGAGAACTCGGCCTCTCGCTGCACGTCGGCGCGTCGCTCGACGATCGTATCCATGTCGGTCCTCTCGTCCGTGGCGGCGAACGGCGCCGTCACCGGACCATGATAGCGCGATTTCGCGATCGGGCGACCGCGCGATAAAGGCCGGCTCAGTTGTGCGGCAGCACGGCGAGCGGCGTCTGGTACGACTCCACCCGCAGCGTGTCGTGGGCCAAGAGGCCGACCTGCTGGCGCGGCGCCTGCTCGAGCTCGCCGGTCACCGCCTTGCGGGCCGCGTATTGCCATGCCGTCAGGGTGCCGCGCTCCTTGAGCGCACGGGCGACGGCGCCGACATCGCGGCCACCGAGCGCATCGAGCTCCACGGTCGACAGGCCGATGACGATATCGTCCCGCACGGTGACGACCTTGAACAGCATGACGGTGTCGGTCGATGCCGGCAGCCGGGCCCTCAGCCGGCTGTCCTCCACCCAATCACCGATCTGGGCGGACGCCGCGCCGGCGAGCGCGACGAGAACCACCCCCGCGATCAGGGGCCGGCGAACGACGTCTGGCATCGGAGCAACCTCGGCATGAAGAGGGAGCCGCGGGCGAGCGCCGCGGCGGTCCGGACAATCGAGTCGAGATGAAGTCGAATTCTCCCCAAATCCGTCCGCCTCCTTGGTCGCCCCGGGGAACGGGGCGGTTCAGGTCAGTCCGGGACGACACCGTCGATCGTGCCGTCGCGGGCGTGCCGGAACGGCGTCACCGCTTGCACCGCGGCGAGCGGCAGCGGGCCGTAGAGATGCGGGAACAGCGCGCCGCCGCGCGACGGCTCCCAGCGCAGCGCGTCGCCCAGCGCCGCCGACGAAACCGCCACCAGCACGAGATCGCTCTGCCCGGCGAAATGCTTGGCGGCCGTCTCGGCCACCTGATCGGCCGCCGAGAAATGGATGAAGCCGTCGGCGCGGTCCACGGCGGCGCCGTCGAACACGCCGGCGCGCTCCGCCTCCCGCCACAGGGTGGCCGGACAAATCTTGTAGATCAGCCGATCGGGCATCCCCCCTCCCGGTCCGGGCGCATCGCAGCCCGCGCCCAGCCCGGGCACGGCGACGGCGAGCCCGGCGTCATAGCACGACGGCGGCGCGCGGTCTGCGGTCACGCGGCCAGCGCCCCCTAGGAGCGCGATCGGTCCCCAACGGATCCCTGTCCGGGACGGCTGCGGCCAAAGATCGCGCGCCATTCGCGTTGGAGCGGTGAACCGAAGGCGCCGGACGGCGTTGAGGGCTCGACCGCGACGCCGGTGGGCGACGCGCCCCAACCCGGACCCCGCGATGCGCCGCATTCTCGTCCTGCTCAACGCCCGCGCCGGCACCCTGGTCGATCACGGACCGGAGCCGGTGAGGGCGGCGCTCGGCGCCCTCGGCGCCGGCGGCCGCCAGGTCGACATCCATGTCGTCGCCCCCAAGGCGATGCCGGCGGCGATCGCCGAAGCGGCCCGCTCGTCCCACGACGCCCTCGTGGTCGGCGGCGGCGACGGCAGCGCCAATCTCGCGGCGAGCGCGCTCGCCGGCACCGGCAAGGTGCTGGGCGTGCTGCCGTTCGGCACCATGAACCTGTTCGCCCGCGATCTCCGCATGCCGGCCGACATCGAGGAGGCCGTGGCGGCGCTCGGCGCCGCCGCCCCGCAGGAGGTCGACCTCGCGACCCTCTGCGGCCGGCCGTTCCACTCGCTCTCCGGCATCGGCTTCTTCAGCCAGATGGCACGGGCCCGGGAGGAGACCCGCGGCCATCCGCTCGGCCGCTTCCTCGGCGTCGCGGTGGCGGCGCTGCGGGCGCTGCGACGGAGCGGGCGGTTCCGCTTCGAGGTGGCGGTGGACGGCCGCCGCGAGACCGTGGACGCGGTGGCGGTGCTCGTCACCAACAACCGCTTCGGCCTCGACTGGCGCCGGCCGCGGCTCGACGAGGGCCTGCTGGAGCTGCACATCGCCGAGGATGCCGGCACGCTCGGGCTCGCCCGCGCCGGGGCCGACCTTCTCACCGGCGGCTGGCGCGACAATCCCGGCATCCGCAGCATGACGGCGACCAGCGTCACCATCTCGCATGTGCGCCGGCGCGCCTGGACCACCACCGACGGCGAGCTGGTGCGGGCCAAGATGCCGCTGCACTACGGGGTGAGGCCACGCGCCCTCACCGTCCTGATGGGACCGCCCGACGAGACCCCCACCCCGGCGGTGCGCACCGACGCGGTGGCGCCGGCCTGACGCCCCGGCCCGGCGCCGCGGGCGGCGATGCGCCGCGACCCGCCGGGGTCTTCACGGGACCGCTGGCCGGCCGGGGACGCATCAGATTTGCGCGCTCGGGCAAGGGTTTTGGGGCTTCGTGACAACCGCGTCACGGCGTCTGGACATCGGCCCGGGGAGCCTCTATAACCGCCCGCGCTCGCCGATGCCTTCGGGCATCGCGCACTCGCGGGCACGCCCAGGTAGCTCAGTTGGTAGAGCACGTGACTGAAAATCACGGTGTCGGTGGTTCGATTCCGCCCCTGGGCACCATCCCGCTGCCCGCAACCATCTTGTCGCCCGAACAGGTCTCTGGCTCGGACTCTGCCGATTGAGCGGCACATCCATCCTCTTCGCGTCATACGCATCTACAGATGCGGTCGCCTGTTGCTGCGCGGCCGATCGTCCGCGACCCATCTCGGAACCTTCCGCATCACTCTCGGTTGTCCGCCACGGGCGGACATCGAGACAGGATCGAAGCATGACACAGGCGGGTCGCGTCGTGCTGGTGGCTCTCGCGATCGCGACACTGTCGTCGCAGGCCATCGCCGGATGGCGCGGCGCCCATGGGACCGGCCGGCCCGTGGTGATCGTCACGCCCGGGGCGCATCCGGGGGATGGCTGGCGCCTCGACGACGGCCCCGGCCCTTATGCGGCGCCGGTGGTCTTCGGCCGCGCCGTTCGCACGACCGTCTATCCGTACGGCCCGGGAGGCGACGCCGTGCGCGGCTACGTGTACCGCCCCACCATCGGCATCGGATGCGGCTGCGGCCCCGGTTGGTACGCCTCCTGCTGCTGAGGCTGAGGCCGCCAGGCCCGTCCGCCCGTCAGTTCATCACCCCGGCCTGCCAGGGCACGAACTCGTCGGCGCCGACGCCGAGCTCCTCGCTGCGCGTCCGCTCGCCCGAGGCGACCGCCAGGAAGCGCTCGAAGATCGCCCGTCCCATCGACTCGATCGTCTCGTCGCCGTCGAGAATCGCGCCGCAATTGATGTCCATGTCGTCGGCGAGCCGGCGATACATCGGCGTGTTGGTGGCGAGCTTGAGGGTCGGCGCCGGCACCGAGCCGAAGCACGAGCCGCGCCCGGTCGTGAAGGCGATCAGGTTGGCGCCGCCCGCCACCTGGCCGGTCACCGAGATCGGGTCGAAGCTCGGCGTATCCATGAACACGAGGCCCGCGGCGCGCACCGCCTCGGCATAGCGGTAGACCGCCATCAGCGGGCCGGTGCCGCCCTTCATGGCGGAGCCGAGCGACTTCTCCAGGATGTTGGCGAGGCCGCCGGCGGCGTTCCCTTGGGTGACGCGGCCGTTGATCTGGGTGTCGCGGCCGACCGAGTACTCGTCCTTCCACCAGCGCAGGCGGGCGATCAGCGCCTCGCCGATCTCGCGCGTCGCGGCGCGCCGCGTCAGCGTGTGCTCGACGCCATAGATCTCGGCAGTCTCCGACAGGATGGCGGTGCCGCCGTGGCGGGTCAGGATGTCGACCGCGGCGCCCAGCGCCGGGTTGGCGGTGATCGACGAGAAGCCGTCGGAGCCGCCGCACTGGAGCCCGACCACGAGGTGAGAGGCCGGCACCGGCTGGCGCACCACGCGGTCGACCACCGGCAGCATGTCGCGCACCGCCGCGATGCCGGCCTCGATGGTGCTGCGGGTGCCGCCGGCGTCCTGCATCACGAAGCGGCCCAGCAGCGGGCCTGCCGACAAGCCCTCGTCGGCGAACAGCTCGTCGACCGGATTGCGCTCGCAGCCGAGCCCGACCACCACGGCGGCCGCCATGTTGGGGTGGCGGATGTAGCCGCCGAGCGTGCGCCGCAGGATCGCCATCGGCTCGCCGGTCATCTCCATGGCGCAGCCGAGCCCGTGGGTGAGCGCCACGACACCGTCGACGTTCGGGTAGGCGGCGAGCCGCTCCGGCGTGAACCAGGCGGCGACCCGCTTGGCGACCGTCGCCGAGCAGTTCACGGTGGAGACGACGCCGACATAGTTGCGGGTGGCGACGCGGCCGTCCGGCCGCACGATGCCGCGGAAGCTGGCGCGCTCGCGCTCGGGCACCAGATCGAGAGGCCGGAACTCCGAGGCGTGCGCGTAGTCGTGCGCCACGTCGCGGAACGCGATGTTGTGGCTGTGCACGTAGCTGCCCGCCGGCACGGCGGCGGCCGCGAAGCCGATCACCACGTCGTATTTGCGGAACGGCGCCCCGGCGGCGACGTCGGCGAGCGCCACCTTGTGGCCGGCCGGGACGGCCTCGCGCGTCACCAAACCGGTGTCGCCGACCGGCGTGCCGGCCGTCACGGCGCTGCGTGCCACCGCCACGTTGTCGTTCGGATGCAGCCGGAGAAACGGGCCGAGGGTCTGCTTGCGGGCGGTCTCGATCAGCGCCATGGGGGGTCTCCGAACAGGGATCGCGGGTCGCGACAGGCCATCGGCCGACGCCACCTCAGGCCAGGCCGCGCCGCTTCAGCCCCGCCACATAGGCGGTGAGGGACGGCACCAGATGGTCGCGGCAGAGCTGCACCAGGCGGGCGCGGTCGCCGTCGCGCAGCGCCGTGATCATCGCCTCGTGCTCGGCGCGGGAGCGCGCCAGATGGGCAGGGTCGGCGGCCGTGTTGGAGCGCACCCCGTGCACCTTCTGCACGAACAGCCGGATCGCCTCGGCCAGATGCGGGTTGCCGCAGCTTCCGAACAGCACGTCATGGAACGCGATGTTGGCCCGGAAGGCGGCGCGCGGGTCGCCGGCGTCGACCGCGGTGGCGTAGCGTGCCTGCACGGCTGCCAGCCGCTCGACCAGCGCCGGGGCCGCCGGCAGCGGGATCTGCGCGGCCGCCAGCGTCTCCAGCACCTCGCGCACCGCATAGATCTGCTCCACCTCGCGCGCCGTCAGCATGCGGACCACGGCGCCCTTGTTGGGCGTGCGATCGACCAGCCCCATGCGTTCGAGCCGCAGGATGGCGTCGCGAGCGACGTGCCGCTTGACGCCGAAGCGCACCGCCACCTCCTCCTCCACCAGCCGCTCGCGCGGCAGCAGATAGCCCAGAACGATCTCCTCCTCGAGAACATCGACGAGCGAGGGCGGCTCGTTCGCCGGGCTGGCCGCAGGGGGCGAGGTCATCTGACGATCTCCGTTACCAAGATTGTTGACAATCCTGTCAGTGAGTCAATACTGGCATGAACCACGGAGCGGATCATGACAAAGTCGGTGGGCATGCGGCGCAATCTCGCGGGCTATGGCGACGCGGGATTCTCGGTGTTCCTGCGCAAGGCGTTCATCAAGGCGCTGGGCTACACCGACGATGCCCTCGACCGGCCGATCATCGGCATCGTCGACACCGATTCGGGCTACAACGCCTGTCACCGCAACCTGCCCGACCTGATCGAGGCGGCGAGCCGCGGCGTCATGCTGGCAGGCGGCATTCCCATCCCCTTCCCGGTGATCTCCATACAGGAGAGCTTCGCGCATCCGACCAGCATGTATCTACGCAACCTGATGGCGATGGACGTGGAGGAGATGATCCGTGCCCAGCCGATGGATGCGGTGATCCTGCTCGGCGGCTGCGACAAGACGGTGCCGGCGCTGATCATGGGGGCGGCGAGCGCCGGGGTGCCGGCGATCCTGCTGGTCTCCGGCCCGATGCTGGCGGGGAGCTGGCGCGGCGAGCGGCTCGGCGCCTGCACCGATTGCCGCCGCTTCTGGGGCCGCTACCGGGCCGGCGAGCTGACCGAGCAGCAGATCGCCGAGGTCAACAGCGAGCTCGCCCCGACGGTCGGCTTCTGCGGCGTGATGGGCACCGCCAGCACCATGGCGCTCGCCACCGAGGCGCTGGGCATGATGCTGCCGGGCGGCGCCTGCGTGCCGGCCGTGCATGGCGAGCGGCGCCGGCTCGCCGAATTGACCGGCACCCGCGCGGTCGCCATGGCGGCCGAGCGGCTGACGCCCGACCAGATTCTCACCCCCGCCGCCTTCACCAACGCGCTGCGCACCGTGCTGGCCGCCGGCGGCTCCACCAACGCGCTGATCCACCTCGCCGCCATGGCGGGCCGGCTCGGCATCGGCATCGACCTCGACGGCATCGACCGCATCGCCCGCGAGACGCCGGTGCTGATCGACCTGAAGCCGACCGGCCAGGGCTACATGGAGGACCTGTATCACGCCGGCGGGCTCGTCCCCATGCTGCGCGAGATCGCGCCGCTGCTCGATCTGTCCTGCCTCACCGTCACCGGCCGGACGCTCGGCGAGAATCTCGACGCGGCGCCGCCGCCCTTCCCACAGTCGGTGATCCGGCCGTTCGCCGATCCGATCTTCTCGGGCGGCGCCATGGCGGTGCTGCGCGGCAACCTGGCGCCCCACGGCGCCATCATCAAGCAGGCGGCGGCGACGCCCTCGCTGTTGCAGCACACCGGCCGTGCCGTGGTGTTCAAGTCGCTCGCCGATCTCGCCGCCCGCATCGACGATCCCGCCCTCGACGTCACCCCCGACGACGTGCTGGTGATGCAGAACGCCGGCCCCAAGGGCGCTCCCGGCATGCCGGAGGCCGGCTATATCCCGATCCCCAAGAAGCTGCTCCAGCAGGGCGTGAAGGACATGGTGCGCATCTCCGACGCGCGGATGAGCGGCACCGCCTTCGGCACCATCGTGCTGCACGTCTCGCCCGAATCGGCGATCGGCGGGCCGCTCGGCCTGGTCCGCGACGGCGACACCATCCGGCTCGACACCGCCGGCCGCACGCTGTCGCTCGAGGTGGACGACGCGACGCTGGCGGCGCGTGCCGCCGAGCAGCCGCCCGCCCCCACGGGCGAGGGCCGGCGCGGCTACGCCAAGCTCTATCTCGACACGGTGACCCAGGCGGAACGCGGCTGCGACTTCGACTTCGCCATCCCGCCGATCACCCGCACCATTCCCTGAGCATCCCGCCGGGGCGCCGGCCCACCCGCGCTCCCGAACCGCACAGCCGCCGGCTTGGCGGACGCCCAGGCGTGGCGCCGTCGTAAGCCCCTTGGCGCGAAGGTGAGAAGACGCGACGGTCGAGTGCGGGGCGACCATCAGCGGCCGCTTCGGAACGCCATCCGAAACCAGCGGCACCGGGGAGGCGCCGCCCCGCACTTAATATGCATGCGTCCGCCGCGGGGCACCCCTGCCGTGGGCCTCGTTCCGATTGTGATCACTACCGTCTCGTGCCTAGACTTGGCGACTTTGAGGTTCCTTCCGCCGCTCGCTCGCCGGTGGGTCCATGCTCGAGACGTCCGCCCCGACCTCCCTTGTGCGGCTCACCGCCATCGACGTGCATGCGCATGTCGTCGTGCCGGAGGTGTTCGCGGCGACGCGGCCGCACAGCCTGTTCGCGCGCGCCGAGGCCGACCCGTCGCTGACCGAGACGCAACGCGCCGCCATCGCGGCCCGCAACGACGCGGTGGTCCGCCGCATGGCCGACGTCGGCGACCGGATCGCCGCCATGGACGCGGCCGGCGTGGCCGTGCAGGTGCTGAGCCCGAGCCTCGTTCATCAGTGCAGCGACTGGCTGCCGCCGGACGCGGCGCTTGCGCTCGACCGCCGCACCAACGACACCATCGCGGCGCTGGTGGCGACGGCGCCGACCCGCTTCGTCGGGCTCGGCAGCGTGCCGCTCCAGACGCCCGACCGCGCTGCCGCCGAGCTCAATCGCTGTGTCGGCACCCTCGGCCTGAAGGGCGTGGCGATCCCGACCCGGGTCGGCGACCGCGAGATCGGCGACGCCGGGCTGCGGCCGTTCTGGGCGGCGGCCGAGGCGCTCGGCGCCGTCGTCTACGTGCATCCGGCCGGCAATCCCGACCCGCGCCTGCGCCCCTACATGATGTGGAACAGCCTCGGCCAGTCGATCGAGGAGACCTTCGCGATCGCCTCGCTGTTCTACGAGGGCATCCTCGATGCCTTCCCGGGCCTGCGCATCTGCATCTCCCACGGCGGCGGCTACATGCCGTTCTACACCGGCCGCATCGCGCGGAACTACGCCGAGAAGCCGGCGACCCGGCGCAACATGACGAAGCCGCCGGCCGACTATCTGCGCATGCTCCACTACGACACCTGCGTCTACGACGCGCGCGTGCTGCGCCATCTCGTCGAGGTGGTGGGGGCCGATCGGGTGCTGCTGGGCTCGGACTATCCGGTCGGCGATCCGCAGCCGGTCGCCTTCGTGCGCGACGCCACATTCCTGACCGACGATGAGAGAACCGCCGTTCTGGCCGGCAATGCGTCGCGACTCTACGGCATCGATATCGGCCCTTGACCCAGCGAGGAGACAGGCCATGACCCGATCGGTTTCGCGACGTTCCGTGTGCTCCGCCGGCCTCGCGCTGCTCGCGGTCGCTCCCGCGGCGCTCTCCGGCGCTGCTCACGCCCAGCGCGGCGCGGCGCCCATCACGGTGGTGGTCCCCTACACGGCCGGCAGCGCCCCCGACCTGTTCGCCCGCCTGCTGGTCGAGCACATGCGGCAGCTCTCGGGGCAGACCATCATCGTCGAGAACCGGGTCGGCGCCAGCGGCAATCTCGGCACGCTCAGCGTCGCCCGCGCGGCGCCGGACGGCACCACGCTGCTGGTCACCGCCAACACCATCGTGATGAACCCCAGCCTGTTCAAGTCGCTCCAGTACGACCCGGTGAAGAGCTTCGAGCCGGTGGCCGCGCTGGTGAACGCCAACTTCGCCCTCACGGTCAACGCAGGGCTCGGCGTCGCGACGCTGGCCGAGTTCGTCGCCAAGGCCAAGGCGGCGCCGACGTTGATCAACTACGGCTCGCCCGGCATCGGCACGCCGCATCACCTCTGCATGGAGCTGTTCCGCCGCAAGGCCGACATCGCGCTCCAGCACGTCCCGTATCGCGGCCTGGCGCCGGCGGTCGCCGATCTCGCCGGCGGCCACATCAGCGCGATGTTCATGCAGATCAACGCCGCGACCGAGCTGGCCCGTGACGGCCGCGTGCGGGTGCTGGCGCTGATGGGCAGCGCCCGCAATCCGGTGGCACCGAGCGTCGCCACCTTCGCCGAGCAGGGCATCACCGATGTCGACGTCGACAATTGGTGGGGGATGTTCGCGCCGGCCGGGACGCCGGCCGAGGTGGTCAAGCAGCTCAACGCCCGCGTCAACGAGGTGCTGCGGCTGCCCGAGGTGCAGAAGGCGATGGAGACCCAAGGCCAGGCCGCCATGGGCGGCCCGCCCGAGCGGCTGAAGGAGATCGTCGACACCGATCGCGTGCGCTGGGCCGAGGTGATCAAGGCCGCCAACATCGCGCTGGAGTGACGGCCGCCGCGGCGACGTCCGATCCGCCGCATTCGACGAGACTTTTCCGGAATCGATGAGGCCGAAACCCGCGGCGGACCCTAACCGCCGCACCACGGCCGGGTGCTAGAGTCCATCGAGACCGGACCTCGACGCGACGCAGCGGCTGAACGGCCCAACGGCGCGCGGCGGCGCGCCGAGGCCGCGGTCTGCATCGCGACGGATCATCGGCGAGACGAACCACAAGGCCCGCCGCGGCCCGCTTTCGGAGGACCGGCCCATGCGCCTCTTCCTCGTGGTGCTGGTGATGGTGCTGCTGCTCCTGTCCTACGACACGATGGCGCTCGGCGGCCGCTGGCAGCACGGGCTGGTGGCGAGCGCCTCGCATTACGGCACGGCGGCGCGCCACGAGACACGCGACGTCTTTCGCCGGCGCGGCTTGTGATACGAGATCCGGCCGATCCATTTGGTGGTCATTCCGGAAGCCGCGAAGCGGCTATCCGGCGACTGTCTTGGATGTCAAGCGGGTGCGTATACGACGTCGGCTTTGACGAGGCCGTTGGCGACGACGAGGATCTTCCTGGCGACGGCGATGAGGGCGACCTTTGCGGGCTTTCCCTGGTCGC